>NZ_CP163380.1:0-2051949 GCF_041026655.1 Streptococcus sp. CP1998 | reverse complement strand
TATCAGACTTCCCTCCTTTTCTTGAATTGTATCAAATCATACTTACTCCTATTCTACCACAAATGACAATAGTTTTCCACAGGCTAAATTTCAAGGAATAAAAATATATTTTTAAACTTTTCCACAAGTTGTGGATTTAAATCCACATTGTTTTTAAAAGTTATCCACAAAGTGGGGATAACTAGAGAATATGCTTATTATTCTGCTATTTTCAAAAGATTTTTATGGTGGAAAAACTTGTCAATACAAAAATAAAAATAACAGCCTTATTTTAGGCTGTTGATAATTCGTTGGTATTCATCGAGACTTGAAAAAGAAATTTGGATAGTTCCTTTATTTTGCGAAGAGGAGTGTATCGTCACTTCTGTTCCCAATATTTTTTTCAATCGTTGTTCCTCTTCTAGTAGGAAACTTTCTTTTATTTTTTTATTTTTCTGTTTTCTTTTTGAACTGATCTTGTTTTCTAATGTTCGAACATTTAAATGATCCTGTTTGATTCGCTCCAACCAAAAGCGCTGCTCTTCTTCATCAAGAGGAATGAGAACACGCGCGTGAGCCGAAGAAATGTCATTTTGAATGACCGCTTCTTGAACAGAGGGAGCTAGATGTAACAAGCGAAGCATATTGCTAATATAGGGTCTAGATTTCCCCATAAATTGAGCGATTTGGTCGTGCTTATATCCATGATCAACTAGCTTCTGGTAGGAGATAGCTTCTTCAATTGGATTTAGATCTTCTCGTTGAAGATTTTCAATAATGGCTTGTCGCATCATTTCTTGATCCGTTAACTCTTTAATAATCGCAGGAACAAGCTCTAATCCAGCAATTTTTGAAGCTCTAAACCGTCTTTCACCTGCAAGCAATTCAAAACCAATTATTGGAGATTTTCTGACAATAATGGGTTGAATTAAGCCATTTTCTTTGATTGACTGAGCCAGTTCTTCTAATTTTTCTTGATCAAATACTTTTCTTGGTTGGAAAGGATTGGTTCGAATGTCCTTTACTGCTATCTTTTCTAATTTTTCCATCTTATGAATAGAATAACACACCTTTACAAATTAGTAAAGGTGTGTTTACAAGTATGTCAAGAAAGTGAAAGTTAATCGCTTAGATCCTCAGTTGATTTTGTCAACTTGATAGAAGTTGTTTGTTGTTTTCCATCACGATAGAATGTGACCTTGATCGTATCATTGATTTGGTGAGAATAAAGGGCAGATTGTAAATCTGCAGTTGACTCGATATCTGTATCATCAATCTTTGTGATGACATCGTAGCGTTGCAATTTATCTGAAGCAGGCATATTTTCAAGTGTTGAACGAACCAGTACCCCTCCAGAGATTTTTTCAGGAAGTTTTAATTGGCTTAAATCAGAAGTTGAAAGATTGGATAAATCCATCATTTGGATTCCAAGAGCTGGTCGAACCACTTTTCCTTTTTCTTCTAGTTGCTTGATAATATTGACAACATCATTTGCAGGAATTGCAAATCCCATTCCTTCTACTGAAGTTTGTCCGTTATTTGAAATTTTACTTGAGGTAATTCCAATGACTTGTCCTTGAATATTGATTAATGGACCTCCAGAATTCCCTGGGTTGATGGCTGCATCTGTTTGTAAGGCACGTGTAGAGATATTTTGTCCATTATCGGCTTTCAATTTCACATTGCGGCCTTGGCTGGAAATAATCCCTTGGGTAACAGAATTAGCATAATCTGTTCCAAGAGGGCTACCGATCGCAATCGCAGTCTCACCAACCGTTAATTGGTTTGAATCTCCGAATTCAGCTACTGCCTTTGCTTTATCCGCACTAATGCGAACTACTGCAATATCAGAATAGATATCTGATCCAACTACTTCTCCAGGGACTTTATTACCATCTGCTAAAAGAATATCTACTTTTTTAGCACCATTAATGACATGGGTATTGGTAACAAGGTAGGCATATTTTCCTTCTTTTTTATAAATGACTCCAGAACCTTCACTAGAAATTTGTGAGTCAGAGTTTTCTTCTTTTTCAAACAATCCTTGATTCGAAGAATCAGAATAAGTAATTACAGAAACAACAGCATTTTTCACTTTATCGACGGCTTCACTAGTTGAGGTCGTATTTTTATAAGCTGTTTTAACAGTGGTTGAGTGGACTTGCTTACTTTCAGTATTTGAAGTAGAAGAATGAGATGTTTGTAAGGTTAAAAAGGTTCCAAGAATCCCACCTAGAAAACCCACAACAAAAATGAGGGCTATGCTTCCAACTTTTTTCAGTAAATTAGATGAAGATTTCATATTTTCCTCCTAAGGGTATCAAATTATCTAGAGTATAGAAAAACTTTCTTAATTATATCTTAAATAACTAAAGTTATCCACAATTTGTGGATAACCTGTAGAGTTTAGTTGAGAAATGGCTTTAAAAAGGACTTTATAGAATAGCTTTTCTTTCTATAGCTGTGGATTATTTGTGGAATTGAAGAATTATGCTACAATAGGGGAATGAAAATTAAATTGATAACCGTTGGAAAATTAAAAGAAAAATACTTAAAAGATGGGATCGCGGAGTATATTAAAAGGCTTGGTCGATTTGCAAAAGTAGAACAGGTTGAGTTAGTTGATGAAAAAACTCCAGATCGTGCCAGTCAACTCGAAAATCAACAAATCCTTGAAAAAGAGGGGGAACGAATTCTCTCTAAAATTTCAGATAAGGAATATGTGATTGTATTGGCTATTGAAGGCAAACAATTTCCTTCAGAGAAATTTAGTCAAACGATTGATCAGATTATGACATCTGGTTATTCAAACCTTACTTTTGTTATTGGAGGCAGTCTTGGTCTGTCTACTGAAGTGAAAAAAAGAGGAAATCTATTGATGAGCTTTGGTCAATTAACGCTTCCTCATCAGTTGATGAAATTAGTGTTGGTGGAACAAATCTATCGTGCTTTCATGATTCAACAGGGGAGTCCCTACCATAAATAACCTTGACGCTCCTTCCTTTTTCTGCTAAAATGAAGTAAGTTCGGTCTCATAGCTCAGCTGGATAGAGCATTCGCCTTCTAAGCGAACGGTCGCAGGTTCGAATCCTGCTGGGATCAAATGAAAGATGCAGTTTTTGCTGTGTCTTTTCTTTTTGTAAAAAATGTATAAATTTTCATTATCTATTAATTTTTCTATATATTACTATTGATTAATAAAAATGAAATCATTTATTAGAAATATTTTAAAAAAGATCTAATAATCCCTATATAGTGCAAAGTGCAGATTGTGGGAATTATGTAAAATAGTTTTCAATCATGTAACAAAATCGTTAAAAACATTACAATTTCACCCATCCCCTTTAATTTTAGTCTATTTTATATTATAATTTTTTGTATATAAAAATTTTATTTTTTCTAATAATACTAGAATATAATAAAATAGAAAAAAAGTAGGAGAGTTTGTGTGATTCAGTCATTAGTATTGTCTTTTCTCTTAGGAGGGATCATTGTTCTGACGTTTGCATTAGTGGACGAAAAAATCTATCAGGAACATCAATTTTCATTTATCTTTCTGCTGAGCACCTTTGTTCTTCTTTTTGAAAGTCTCTTAGTATTTTTAGATGTGACTCTAGTTTCAAATATTCGACTCTCTGATTTAAATATGCTCTTATGGCCGGTTTATTTATATCCTTATTATCATTATGCTAATCGGATGAATTACTTGTGCACCATTTTTTATTCTTTTTTTACTTATTTAGCGGTTGAAGGAACAGCAACTTTTCTGACGATAATTGTCTCTTCAGTGTTAGGGGATGCTTTTGTAGCAGCTCACTCGATTGTTTATAATATATGTATTCGTTTGGTTTCTTTAGGAATCATTTTGAAGTTAATTGACTTATTTGAATTTGATTTCACTCCTTTTTATGAGAAAGAATTTGAAAAATATTTAAAGAGAGTCATCTGCGTCTATTTCACCATCTTTGTAGTGATTAATTTTGCTTTATGGATTAGTGAACAAGCGCAATTTAAAAATTTTGGGAGTATGTTGGCAACGATTTGTTTTTTCTTTTTTGTAGTCAGCTTATTCCATATGAAAATCGAGCGAGATCAGTATCGTAAAAATTTAGCACTGGAGTATAAAGAATTTTCTGAGCAACAAATGAGTCGCTATATGGCTGAAATTCAAAGTCTCTATTCTATTGTTAGGGGATTTCGTCATGATTTGGGAAATTTAGTTATTTCTATGTCATTAGCTATTGAGGAAAAAAATATTTCAGAAATACAGAGAATCCATAGAGAAGTATTAGAAGAAGGTTATAAAAAGATAAATACAGAAGAATTATCAGGATTTAACTTGGTCAATATCAGAGATTCTGCATTACGAAGTATTTTGATTCGTGGCTGGTTGGATGCTAGAGATGCTGGGGTAGAAATGACCTTTGAAACGAGTGAACCAATCGAGCAACTACCAGTTGATTTATTAGATATCGTGAGAATCGTTGGGATTCTAGTGACAAACGCTTTGGAAGCTTCAAAAGAAGCGGAAGAAAAGAAAGTTCATGTTGCTATTTTCTCTATTTCAAAAATTGTTTACTTAGTGATTCATAATACAACAAATGAAATCACTTTTGATATCAGAAAAATATATGAGGAAGGCTATTCGACAAAAGGAGAAAATAGAGGACTAGGATTAAATAATGTGAGAAAAATCTTAGCAAATTATGGAACGATGTTTTTAGAAACAGAATTGCAAGGAAATCGTTTTTTACAAGTTTTGAAGATTGGAGGATATGAACAAGAATGAAGATTTTTTTATTAGAAGATGAGCTCTCTCAACAGATACGGGTAGAAAAACATATTGTAGAAATTGCTAAAGAATTAGAAATTAAACTTGAAGTGATTTCTACCGGTAAACTTACGGAATTTGAAAATTATATCCAACATTCGGATATCCACCAATTATATTTTCTAGATATTCATATCCAAGACAATGAATATTGTGGGCTAGAAATTGCTAAAAAAATACGAGAAACAAATCCTTATGCCATTATTGTTTTTATTACTACAAAATCAGAATTCGCTTCTATTACCTATCGTTATAAAGTATCTGCCTTGGATTTTATTGATAAAAATTTGAATGAAGATTTATTTAGATTAAAAATAAAGGAGTGTATTGAGTATCTAACAACTATTCAAATTGGAAATGATGATTTGACAGATTATTTTGAGTATGACTTTAAGGATAAAAAGATAAAAATTCCATTTAAGGATATTCTTTATATTGAGACTGTTGGTTCGGCTTATAAATTAAACTTAGTTGGGAAAAATTTTCAAAAAGAAATTGCGGGAAGTTTATCAGATGTCTTGGAGAAAGATGTGGAGGAGAGATATTTCAGTCCCCATCAATCTTATATCGTAAATAGAAGTATGATCGTTGGGATGGATAAGAAAAGAAAACAGTTGTTGTTGAAAGAAGGGTATTCTTGTCCAATCTCAAGAAGCAATATCAAACGTGTCAAAAAATTAATTGAAGAGCAAAATTTAGAATTTAGTGCTTGACAATTAGTTAAATTTTGATATAATGAAATATGTTCTGTAAATGAATATATGGTCCGTTGGTCAAGGGGTTAAGACACCGCCTTTTCACGGCGGTAACACGGGTTCGAATCCCGTACGGACTATATCTCATTCCGCCATAGCTCAGTTGGTAGTAGCGCATGACTGTTAATCATGATGTCGTAGGTTCGAGTCCTACTGGCGGAGCTAGTATAACACCCATTTGGGTGTTTTTTTGTTGTTTTGAAAAAAGGCTAGGATGGCAATTATCCTAGCCTTTTATTTATAAGTGAACGATATTCATGTTCCTTAGCTTTTTCGTCTTTTTATTTGTCTCCATTCGTAGAGGAAAAAGAGAATGATTCCAACGAAAAAGGCAATGAGTCCTTCAATGAAGCCTTGGGGAACAAATGTTAAGGTGACTGTTCCGGATCCTTTTGAAACACGAACTCCCATCAATCCTTTCTGGATGCGATGAATTTGGATAGGTTTTCCATTTTGTTTAGCTGACCAGCCTTTATCATAAGGGAGTGTAAAAATAAGGGTAGTGTCTCTATTTGCGTTATAGACTGCAACCAAATTGTTTTTCTTTTTGTGAATAGCAACTTCTTGTTGACGAATAGTGGTGATAGCTTGTGTATATTGGTCAAGATCCAGAGCAAAAAATTCTGGTGTATCAAAGGAGACCGTCGAATTTTCTGGAAAACTCATACGAATAGTAACCGTTTCCTCTGTGTCAAAATGACCAATCGAAAAGAATGGAAAGGCGTTATCGATAGTATAGCGTTGGGTTTGTCCATTGTAGCTGATTTCAATATCTTTCCGATCATCATTTGAAAATTGTAAATTTGGAACATTAACATATAGTTGGCTATGGTCAGGAACTGTTACTTCAAATTGAATACTTGCGTAGGATAGATGACTATCTTCTTCAATTTTTGCAGTTTGCAACGAAGATGTAGTGTTTTGTGAAGTAGGCGAGAGAATATTTAATTTCTTATAAAATTTATATTTTTCATCCGTGATTTGATGGATGAATCGTGTTTGATTATCCAGTGTCAAATTCGTAAAGGAAATATTTTTATAAGGTGTTGCTGACAGAAAGGCGATAGGTAAGGCATATTCGTTTTCTAAAAGTGAGATTCCATTTTTGGTTGTAATCTCTTTAAATCCAAATTTTTTAACAGGTTGTTGGCTTAAATTATAGCGAACACCAAATAGACTATCCATTAAAATAGAATTGTTTTGGTATCGAAGATTGAGGTTGGTTCCTTCAGATTTAAACCCAAGTTTGTCCAATGTTGAGCTAGCATCCGTATTTCGTACGGATGAAAATTGAGAAATTCCATTATAACCATATTTCATGCTATCATTGCCCGTTTGTGGCTGTAGAATCTCAGTCCGATAATTAGAGTCTGTCTTCCCTCTTACTAAGGATTGGATGGCTTTTAAGTCGCGTTCGTAGGACGACCGAGAAGCAAAGACCCATTCATTCGCAATTCCTTCCATTTGATAATAACTATTCACCGATAATTCAAAGATGGAGAAAAACAGGATCGAAAGATAGAAAAGTCTAGGCGGTATTTTTTTTAAGATAAATCCTAAACAGACTAAATAGAAGGCAATTAAAAATTCAAAAGTAACAATGAAATTGACAGCATCTAAAAATTTATAGTGACTGCTGTAAAGGACAGTTGCTCCAAATCCTAGAATAAGGAGGAAATTAGCAAGACTAAAACGAATCCAAGTGATCTCCTCTATTCGATTTAGTACTTCTCCTGCCATCAGAATAATCGTCAAAGAAAAGATCCAAGAGTATCGATGAAGAAACATATTTGGCGCGTGCATACCTTGCCAAAGGAGATCTAATAATTGAAAACGAAAACTCAAAATAAGAATGGTCAAGAGTATAAAATAAGAAAGTTTCACGTAAAACTTGATCGACTTTACAAAGAAGAAGGTGATTGCTAGTAGCAGTGGAAATAATCCCACGTAGATCATTGGAATTGATCCATATTTAGTAGTGTCAAAACTTCCAATGAAATTTTTTGCAAATACGTCAAGATACCAACTTTTTTCTGTAAAGATACTGTCAACCTTTGAAAAACTTTCTCCATGAGTGCGTAAATCTAAGAAGGTTGGATATAACATCACAAGGCTTGTTATAACTGATAAAAGAGATACAATCACAAAATGAAAGAAGCGTTTTCCAATTTCTTTGATGTCCCATGACAGTTGTGTCAAGTACCATAAAATGAGAAAAATAGACATCATAAACCCAAAATAATAATTTTGGATAAACAAGCTGGTTAAGCTGATAAAGTAGAGAATCTCTCCCTCATTGTAAATGAGTTTTTTGAATCCATAAAGAATTAATGGTGCTAGGATAAAAACATCTAGCCAAGTTTTGATTTCAATTTGGCTAATAGCAAAGCTCATAAGAGCAAATGAGGTTGAAAGGGTAAGAACCAGAGATCTAGGAATTTTAGAAAACATTCCATGTAAACTAATATAAGTGCTTAACCCAATAGCTCCAAATTTAAGAAGAGTGATGAGGTAAACAGCATCTGGCATGGATTGTGCATTAAAGAAGTAGACAAGAGGAGAAAAGAAACTTCCTAGATAATAGCTACTGAGTGCATAGAAATTAATGCCTAATCCACTTTGAAAACTGTAAAATAGGCTATCTGTCCCGTGTAAAATATTTCGAAGTGTGGTATCAAAAATGACATACTGATGATAACCATCTCCTAATAAGGGGGATGTATCACTGTTCCAGTAGATTCCCTGTGAGAGGTAAATAAAGAACATCATGATAGCTGGAATCAGGAAAGAAGATACTATAAAAAGAGATGTTTTTAGCTTTGTTTTATTCATATATTTCTACTGAAAGAGCCTGAAATCATTATTTCAGGGCTCTTTATTTTTATGATTGACTCCAAAGTTCTTTCACTTTTGCTTGAACTTCTTCATTTTCAAGAAACTCATCATAGGTTTCATCAATACGATCGATTACGCCGTTTTTTGAAAGAACGATAATATGGTTGGCGAGTGTTTGAATGAATTCGTGGTCATGGCTGGCAAAGATAATCGATTCTTTAAAATTCTTCAATCCATCATTCAAACTTGAAATAGACTCCAAATCCAAGTGATTGGTTGGATCATCCAGTACAAGAACGTTTGACTTGAGGAGCATCAGTTTAGACAACATGACACGAACTTTTTCTCCCCCTGACAAGACATTGACAGACTTGTTAACTTCGTCACCCGAAAAGAGCATACGTCCTAAGAAACCACGAAGGAAAGTATTGTCATCTTCTTCTTTATTTGCAAATTGACGAAGCCAATCAAGAATACTTTCACCACCTGCAAAATCTCGGCTGTTGTCTTTTGGTAGATAAGATCGACTAGTTGTAACTCCCCACTTGACGGTTCCTTCATATTCAATATCATCCATCAATGCACGGATCAAAGCGGTCGTTTGAATATCGTTCTGTCCGATAAGGGCGGTTTTGTCACCAGGACGTAAGATAAAGCTGATATTGTCAAGGATGGTTTCTCCATCAATCTTGACAGAAAGATTTTCAACTGTCAAGAGATCGTTACCAATTTCTCGTTCTGCCTTAAAGTTGATAAATGGGTACTTCCGACTAGATGGAACAATTTCTTCAAGTTCAATCTTGTCAAGCATTTTTTTACGCGAAGTTGCTTGTTTTGATTTTGAAGCGTTGGCTGAGAAACGTGCGACAAACTCTTGTAATTGTTTAATTTTTTCTTCAGCTTTTGCATTTCTATCTGCTTGTAATTTTGCTGCAAGTTCAGAAGATTCTTTCCAGAAATCATAGTTTCCGACGTAAAGTTTGATTTTTCCAAAGTCGAGATCCGCCATATGAGTGCAGACTTTATTCAAAAAGTGGCGGTCATGGGATACAACGATAACTGTATTTTCAAAATCAATCAGAAAATCTTCTAACCAGGTAATGGATTGGATATCCAATCCATTGGTCGGCTCGTCCAAAAGAAGGACATCTGGTTTACCAAAAAGGGCTTTAGCTAGGAGAACTTTTACTTTATCTCCGTTGGCTAACTCGCTCATAGTTTGGTAATGAAGGTCTTCTGAAATATTTAGATTTTGAAGCAATTGAGATGCTTCACTTTCTGCTTCCCATCCACCAAGTTCGGCAAATTCACCTTCAAGTTCAGCTGCACGGACACCATCTTCATCAGAGAAATCTTCTTTCATGTAGATAGCATCTTTTTCTTTCATAATGTTGTAGAGCTTTTCATTTCCCATAATGACAACATCAATGACCCGTTCGTCTTCATAGTCAAAGTGATTTTGACGCAAAACAGACAAACGTTCATCAGGGCCAAGAGAAATATGGCCAGTTGTTGGTTCAATATCTCCAGCTAAAATTTTTAAAAAGGTTGACTTTCCAGCACCGTTGGCACCGATGAGACCGTATGTATTTCCTTCTGTAAAGTTGATATTGACATCGTCAAACAATTTTCGATCACTAAAACGTAGTGAGACGTCTGATACTGTAAGCAATGATATTCTCCTCTTTCTATAATGTCTTCATTTTACTAGAAAATAGGGGAAAATTCAACTTTTTTACTGTCAATCTGTTTTTTACAGATGTGTCAATTAAGTTTACAGAATAGTAAAGCATTAATTCGGTACAAACATAGACGATAGACTAACATTTTCAACTAGAAAGTGCTATAATGATAGGGATAACGATTAAGGAGAAGAGTATGACAAAACCCATCATTTTGACAGGAGATAGACCAACAGGAAAACTCCATATTGGCCACTATGTAGGTTCTTTAAAAAATCGCGTCTTGCTACAAAATAAAGACGAGTATAATATGTTTGTTTTCCTAGCAGACCAGCAAGCTTTGACAGACCATGCAAAAGATCCAAAAACGATTGTAGAATCTATTGGAAATGTAGCTTTGGATTATCTGGCAGCTGGACTAGATCCTGAAAAAGTTACGATTTTCATTCAAAGTCAGATTCCTGAATTAGCAGAATTGACTATGTACTACATGAATCTTGTATCTTTGGCGCGACTTGAAAGAAACCCAACTGTAAAAACTGAGATTTCTCAAAAAGGTTTTGGTGAGAGTATTCCAACAGGATTTTTGGTATACCCTATTTCACAAGCAGCCGATATTACAGCATTTAAAGCGAATTTTGTTCCAGTAGGAAATGATCAAAAGCCAATGATTGAGCAAACTCGTGAGATTGTTCGTTCCTTTAATCATGCATACAACACAGATACTTTGGTCGAACCAGAAGGAATTTATCCTGAAAATGAAGCAGCAGGGCGCTTACCTGGTTTAGACGGAAATGCTAAAATGTCTAAATCGTTGAATAATGGCATTTACCTAGCTGATGATGCAGATACTTTAAAGAAAAAAGTGATGAGTATGTATACTGATCCTGATCATATTAAAGTAGAGGATCCAGGAAAAATCGAAGGCAATATGGTATTTCATTACCTGGATGTATTTGGCCGTCCAGAAGATGCAGCTGAAATTGCAGAAATGAAAGAACATTATCAACGTGGTGGACTTGGTGATGTAAAGACCAAACGATATCTTTTAGAAATTTTAGATCGTGAATTAAGACCAATTCGTGAAAGACGACTTGAGTTTGCAAAGGATATGGGTGAGGTCTACTCTATTCTTGAAAAAGGAAGTGAGCGCGCTCGAAATGTAGCAGCTCAAACACTGGATGAAGTAAAATCTGCGATGGGAATTACCTATTTTAAAAAATAAAACGACTTCATTAAAAGCGAACATTTCTTACTGTTCATTGATAATTTACCAATAAATGATTGACAAATTGCCATAGAATGGTATGATATTAACAATAAAAATTCGAGCCTTGCTCAAATAAAAAGAAAAGAGGATCCAGCTAATGTCTAATTGGGACACAAAGTTTTTAAAAAAAGGGTTTACATTCGATGACGTGCTTTTGATTCCAGCAGAAAGTCACGTATTGCCTAATGATGCAGATTTAAGTACACAATTAGCAAGTAATTTACGCTTGAATATCCCAATCATTACTGCTGCCATGGACACAGTGACTGAAAGTCAAATGGCAATTGCTATGGCACGTGCTGGTGGACTTGGTGTGATCCATAAAAACATGTCAATTGAGCAACAGGCAGATGAAGTACGCAAAGTAAAACGCTCTGAAAATGGAGTTATCATTGATCCGTTCTATTTGACTCCGTCTCATACAATTGCAGAAGCAGATGAGTTGATGGGACGATACCGAATCAGTGGTGTTCCTGTTGTTGAAACACTTGAAAATCGTAAATTAGTTGGTATTCTTACAAACCGGGATTTGCGTTTTATTTCTGATTACAATCAACCCATTTCAAATCATATGACAAGTGAAAACTTGGTAACTGCACCGGTTGGAACCGATTTGGAAACAGCTGAACGCATTCTACAAGAGCACCGTATTGAAAAATTACCATTGGTAGATGAAAATGGTCGTCTTTCTGGCTTGATTACAATCAAAGATATTGAAAAAGTTATTGAGTTTCCAAATGCGGCTAAGGATGAATTTGGTCGTTTGCTTGTGGCTGGTGCCGTAGGGGTTACTTCAGATACTTTTGAACGTGCAGAAGCTCTTTTTGAAGCTGGTGCAGATGCTATTGTCATCGATACTGCTCATGGACATTCTGCGGGTGTTCTTCGTAAGATTGCAGAAATTCGTGCTCACTTCCCAGATCGTACCTTGATTGCAGGAAATATTGCAACCGCTGAAGGTGCTCGTGCATTATTTGATGCAGGGGTAGACGTAGTTAAGGTCGGAATTGGTCCAGGATCAATCTGTACAACTCGTGTTGTTGCAGGGGTTGGTGTTCCTCAAGTGACTGCCATTTATGATGCAGCCGCTGTAGCTCGTGAATATGGAAAAACGATCATTGCTGATGGTGGTATCAAGTATTCAGGAGATATTGTCAAAGCACTCGCAGCTGGTGGAAATGCGGTTATGCTTGGCTCAATGCTTGCAGGTACAGATGAAGCACCAGGTGAAACAGAAATCTTCCAAGGTCGTAAATTTAAAACATACCGTGGTATGGGATCTATTGCAGCAATGAAGAAAGGTTCTAGCGACCGTTACTTCCAAGGATCTGTCAATGAAGCCAATAAATTGGTTCCTGAAGGAATTGAAGGACGCGTTGCTTATAAAGGTTCTGTAGCAGATATGGTCTTCCAAATGATCGGTGGTATTCGTTCAGGTATGGGTTATGTTGGTGCAGCAACCATTCAAGATTTACATGATCATGCACAATTTGTTGAAATGAGTGGTGCAGGATTGAAAGAAAGCCATCCTCATGATGTGCAAATCACAAACGAGGCTCCTAACTACTCAGCACAATAAATTTACACATTTGTAAACAAAAATAACAGCATCTTGACAATACTGTCAAGATGCTGTTTTGATATGACCAGCTTGAACAGTGAAAATTTTCAACTCTTCAGGCAGTTCTTTTAAATGATCGAGAGTGGTTGTTGTAATAAATGTTTGAATATTATTAGAGATGGTTTCAAGTAGTTGAAGTTGACGATAATTGTCAAGTTCGCTCATGACATCGTCAAGTAATAAAATAGGCTTTTCTCTTGTGATTTCTTCCATCAATTCAATTTCTGCTAATTTTAGAGAGAGAACAACACTTCGATGCTGGCCTTGACTACCAAAGGTAGCATTCATATTATTGATAAAAAATGCTAAATCATCCCTGTGTGGTCCAATGCTTGTTGTTTTCCTAAAAATATCCTTCTGACGGTTTTTTCCCAACATAGAGAGAAACTGCTCCTCTATATCATTTTCTTCTTCAGAAAAAACAGTTGACTGATATTGAATTGATAGGTCTTCTTTGTTGTCAGAAAGTCCAGTGTGTTTTTCTTTTGCTTTAGCTTCTAATTTTTTAACAAACTCAAGCCGATGATGGATGACGCGACTTCCAAAACTAGCTAGTTGTGAATCTAAGACCTCCAAAAATGTAGCATCAATTTTTTCCGAATTTTTTAGATAACTATTTCTTTGTTTCAGTACATGGTTGTATTGAGATAAGTCGGATAAGTAGAGAGGTTTCATCTGACCTAATTCAATGTCAATAAACTTTCGACGGCCTGCAGGTGATCCTTTGATCAGTTGCAAATCTTCGGGTGCGAAAAGGACAACATTCATATGGCCAATATAGTTCGATAATTTGGCTTGTTTCAAATGATTTACCTTAGTTATCCGACCTTTTGGTGTCAAGGAAATTTCTAATGGAAGGGGACCAGTTTCTCTTTGTAATTGACCAGAAACTTTAAAATCGGTGGATTCAAAATAGATGAGATCTCTATCATTTCGTGTTCGATGACTTCTGGTTAAAGCTAGAAAATAAATTGATTCGAGAATATTGGTCTTCCCCTGAGCATTTTGACCTAAGAAAATATTTAATCCAGGATGAAATTCGACTTCAAGTTCTTGATAATTACGAAAATGTTGAATGGATAACTGTTTTAACCACATTAGGAGATACCAGGAAAGCGAATCGCTTTTTCTTTTTTGTTAATTTTTGTCGGTTGTTTCTTTTGTTGTTGATTGAGTTGCTTGACAAGTTTAGCAACACGTTCCTTTTCTTCCTTCTCTTTAAGATGCTCCTCTATTTCTTCTTGAGAAGGTTCAAGAATGGTGATAGTCATGCTCAGTTCAGGGATGTCAATTTGATCATTGACACGAAGTTTACGACCTCTCCGTTGTTCTAATTCACCATTAACAAAGACTTCTTTTTCTTGAAGAAAAGCTTTGATTTCACCACCACTCTGTATAATACCGAGTTCTTTTAAGATTGCTTGTAATGTAATAAAATCATCAAATAATTTGTAATTCATAGTTCACCTCTTTGCGTGTTATTATACCATATTTTTAGTTTTTCTAGGGTAGAGAATGTTGAGTGATTTGAGGAGCTTTTTCACAGTTTGAATTAGGATTTTAGTGTGATTTCGTGTTATAATGAAAGTTACTATTGAGTAGAACGAGGATGAAAATGGAATTAGTAAAGGGCGTGAATCTTCACTTTCTTCAATCAAAAAAATTTAAAACCAATAAAATTAAGGTCCGTTTTTCATCGCCATTAGATGAAAATACCGTGGCTGCGCGTGTTTTAGTAGCCTGTATGATGGAAACTGCAAATCAAAAATATCCAACTTCACAATTATTCCGTGAAAAATTAGCGAGTCTATACGGGGTAGAATTGTCAACCTCAGTCTCTAAGAGGGGGCGTGTTCATTATGTTGATTTGAATATTTCCTTTGTGCGCGATGACTTTTTGAGCAAGAAAAATGTTCTTACTGATGAGGTTTTGGACATTATAGAAACTATCTTCTTTTCACCTTTGGTAGTAGAAGATCACTTTGACAGTGATACATTTGATGTTGAAAAGAAAAATACGATTTCCGATTTGGAGTCAGAAATTGAAGAGCCTTATTATTATGCACATGGGCAATTGAATCAACTATTTTTTGAAGACGAAACAATCGGGATGTCAAGATTGGGGAAAGTTGATTTAGTGAGACAAGAAACAGCTCAAAGTTCTCTTGAACAGTTTCATCAGATGCTCCAATTAGATAACATTGACTTCTTTTTCATAGGTGACTTTAATGAGCTCGCTATTGTGGATCGAGTGAACCAGTTTGAATTCAAGCCACGTGATAACAATTTGTCTGTCACCTATCAGCAACCTTTTACAAATGTTGTTAGAGAAAAGTTAGAGCAAAAACAAAACCAACAATCTATTTTAGAATTAGGTTATCATTTTTCTACCCAGTATGGAGAATCTCTCCATATCCCACTAGTTATATTAAATGGGATGCTGGGAGCTTTCTCACATTCGAGACTTTTTCAAATAATTCGTGAGAAAGAAGGCCTTGCTTATACCATCTCAAGCCATTTTGATATTTTTACAGGCTTCATGAGAGTTTTTGCAGGCATTGATAAGGAATCTCGTACGAAAGTAATGACCTTGATTATGAGACAGTTGAATGATTTAAAACGAGGCAAGTTTACAGAGTCAGAGCTTCAATTGACAAAAGAAATGTTGGTGAATACGACCTTATTAGCACAGGATCGGCAAAATACCTTGATTGAAAGGGAATATCTGAAAACGATCCTAGGAACGAAAGTGCTTTCTTTAGAAGAGTGGTTAGAATCCATCGATAAGGTTAGTAGAGAAGAAATTATTGAAGTGGCAAAAACAATTAATTTACAGTCTGTTTATTTTATGGAAGGAAAGTAGTGTAAAGATTGAAAATTAAAGAAAAATATTATGAATCGGTTGGTGAGCAAGTTTACTTTACACGCTTGTCAAATGGGTTGACTATTCATTTAATTCCCAAAGAAGATTATTATGAAACCTATGGAATAATCACAACTAAGTTTGGCTCAGTGGATACACGAATTCTAGTGAATGGTGATGAAAGGCAATATCCTGCAGGAATTGCTCATTTCCTAGAACACAAAGTATTTGAAGATGAAAATGGTCAAGATTATTTAAAAAAATTCGTTCATTTAGGATCGGAAAGTAATGCCTTTACAAGCTTTACAAAGACAAGTTATCTTTTTTCAACAACTTCAAAAGTCCCTGAAAATATTCAATTGCTATTGGAGATGGTTTCAAAGGTTTCCTTTACAGAAAAATCTGTATCTAAGGAAAGAGAAATCATTCAACAAGAAATTGGAATGTACCAAGATAGTCCAGACTATCGATTATTTTTTGGTGCGTTAGAAAATTTATATCCTGGAACGCCGTTAGCAGATGATATTGCTGGGACTAGGGAGTCTATTTCTGACATTACAATAGATAATCTCCGTGAAAACTTTGATCTATTCTATCATCCCTCTCAAATGCACTTATTAGTGATCGGAAACTTTGATGTTGATGAAGTATTGCAAGTAGTAAAAAAACATGATCTAGTTCCTCCTCATCCATCTGTGGAGTTAGAACGTTTTCCTGTAGAAAAAAATGAAGTAAGATTGAATCAATCTTGTAGAATGGAAGTTGCTACTCCTAAGTTGGCAATTGGAATTCGAGGAAATGATATCATTAAGGAAGAGGAAATATTTCGTTATAAATTGATGTTGAAATTACTATTTTCGATGATGTTTGGTTGGACTTCGCAACGGTTTCAAAGTTTATACGAAGCTGGGAAAATTGACAACTCATTGACACTTGAAGTCGAGGTTGAGGAATTATTTCATTTCGTTATTTTGACAATGGATACTCAAGAACCGGTGTCCTTATCTCATCAATTTAGGTCCGCGATCAAACAATTCGAGAAGGATCCAGATGTGAATCAGGAACATTTGGATACGATTAAAAGCGAAATGTTTGGTGATTTCTTACAAGGTTTAAATTCGCTTGAGTATAGTGCCACTCAGTTTGAATATTTTTCAGACGGTAGCACTTCTTATGATCTTCCAAAGATTTTACAAGGTATTAGTTTACAAGATATCATCAAATTAGGGCGTCAGTTCATCGACCAGGCTGAGATGGTTGACTATATGATTTTTCAAAAGTAGTAAACAATGTATCAAGAAGGGAAAACATGAAGAAGAGAACGATTGGTCAAGTGTTAAGATTGTCAAGAGTAAATTTACACTTAAGTTTACAGGATGTGTCAAATAAGACAGCTATTGAAATTCCTTATATAGAAGCGTTGGAAAACGATGAGTTTGATCTATTACCGAGTCCCTTTTACGCTCAGATCTATCTTAAAAAGTTAGCATGGGCTTTGGGATTAGATGAGTCCATTCTATTGACAGCTTTTCGCGAAGGAAAAGAATTGTTATTTGATGAAGAAATACTTGTAGATGACGAAGAGCTTCATTCAAGAAAATTAAGACAGAAAGCGAGCTGGTTACCAATCCTATATTATCTACTAGTGAGTTTTGCCATTCTTGGCTTTGTGATTTATATCGTATATTTTTATGAATTTACAGCATCTGTAAAATAGATGTAAAGATAGTTTATTTTTTGGAGGAAGTATGAAAAAAGAAAATATTCCTAATGCATTGACATTAATTCGGGTTGTGATGATTCCTATTTTTATTGCCATTTTAAGTTTAAGTCATTCTTACTTAGGACATATTGTAGCAGCAGTTATTTTTGCAATTGCTAGTATTACAGATTATTTAGATGGCTTTCTTGCACGAAAATGGAATGTAGTTAGTAATTTTGGTAAATTTGCCGATCCAATGGCAGATAAATTATTGGTCATGTCAGCCTTTATCATGATGATTGAATTAAAAATGGTTCCTGCTTGGATTGTAGCCGTTATTATTTGTCGTGAGTTAGCTGTTACTGGTTTGCGTCTTCTACTTGTTGAGACAGGTGGTACAGTTCTTGCTGCAGCCATGCCTGGAAAAATTAAAACATTTAGCCAAATGTTTGCCATTATCTTTTTGCTTTGCCATTGGACTCTTCCAGGGCAAGTGTTGCTTTATATTGCATTGATTTTTACAATTTATTCTGGTTACGACTACTTTAAGGGAAGTAGCTATCTCTTTAAAGACACATTTAAATAAATGAAACAGATGATTGAGCTAAAAAATGTATCCTTTCGATACGATAAAACAGTAGAAGAGTATCAAATTGACACGGTTTCGTTTCACGTGAAACAAGGAGAGTGGCTTTCGATTGTTGGACACAATGGTAGTGGGAAATCTACAGTTGTACGCCTGATTGATGGTCTTTTGGAAGCTGAGTCTGGTGAGATTTACATTGATGGAAAACAACTGACTCGTGAAACCATATGGGAAATCCGTAGTAAAATTGGGATTGTATTTCAGAATCCTGATAACCAATTTGTTGGTGCAACAGTAGAAGATGATGTTGCCTTTGGTTTAGAAAATCAAGGAATTCCACGGGAAGAAATGCTTCAACGAGTAGAGAAGGCTATTGAGCAAGTTGGTATGCTGGAGTTTAAAGATCGCGAACCATCTCGTTTGTCAGGTGGTCAAAAGCAACGGGTGGCCATAGCAGGTATTATCGCCTTGAGACCAACTATTATTATCCTTGATGAAGCAACTAGTATGTTAGATCCAGAAGGCAGAGAGGATCTAATGGCGGTAATGAGAGAACTTCAGAAAAAATTTCAATTAACAATTATCTCCATTACCCATGATTTAACCGAAATTGCCTTAAGTGATCGAACACTCGTGTTTCAAAAAGGAAAACTAGAGTCTTCTATGACGCCACGGGAATTGTTTTCAAGAAATGATCTCAATGAGATTGGACTAGATAAGCCTTTTAGTAAGCAGGTTCAAGAATCTCTCAGCTCGCATTTTCCGCTAAAACAGGATTATCTAACAGAAAGTGAGTTATTAGACCAACTATGGGAATCTCTTTAAAGAATGTCTATTATACTTATCAAGAGGGAAGTCCTTTTGAAGGGCAGGCGCTTTCTGATATTAGTTTGGAAATAAAAGATGGATCTTATACAGCCATTATCGGGCATACTGGTAGTGGCAAATCTACTTTGTTGCAATTACTAAATGGTTTACTGCGTCCGACTAAAGGAACGATTCAATTTGAAGATTTTGTTTTAGATAATCATTCTGAGCCAAAAGAAATGAAGTACCTGAGAAAAAAAGTCGGTTTGGTTTTTCAATTTCCAGAAAGTCAGCTGTTTGCAGAAACCGTTCTAGCTGATGTAGCCTTTGGACCACAAAATTTTGGGGTACCTAAGGATAAAGCGGAGGAAATAGCCAAAGAAAAATTAGCGATCGTTGGTTTAGAAGAGTCTATCTATGATAAAAGTCCATTTGAACTATCTGGTGGACAGATGAGACGGGTTGCGATCGCGGGTATTTTAGCTATCGAACCAGAGATTTTAGTATTGGACGAGCCGACAGCAGGGCTAGATCCTGCTGGAAGAAAGGAATTGATGGTGTTGTTTGAGACATTACATAAAAATGGGATGACCCTAGTTCTGGTAACTCATACGATGGATGATGTAGCAAATTTTGCTGATACCGTATTTGCTTTAGAAGCGGGAAAACTTGTCCTAAACGGATCCCCAAGGGAAGTGTTTCAACAGGTTGAGTATTTACAAAAACTTCAATTAGGAGTCCCACAAATTACGAATTTTGCTCTTCAATTGAAACGAAGAGGACTTCCTCTGGACAGACTACCAATCAAAATTGAGGAACTTAAGGAGCTGTTACTTCATGAATAATATGATTTTAGGAAGGTATATTCCTGGAAACTCCATTATCCACCAACTGGATCCTCGTGGGAAGTTGCTCTCAATGTTTTTATTCATATTTCTTCTGTTTTGGGCAAATAATATCCAGACAAATGTTCTTCTCTTTGGTTTTATTTTTGTTTTAATGTATCTAACGAGGATTTCGGTTAGTTTTTATATTAAAGGCTTAAAATCAATGATTTTTATCATTGCTTTTACAACTATTTTTCAATTATTTGCGACCTCTCAAGGAACTATTTTGTATCAATGGTGGTTTTTTAAATTAACCGACCAAGGATTGATGCAAGCCACCATCATATTTTGTAGATTTATTTTAATCATTTTTTATTCGACGATTTTAACCGTGACGACGACACCATTGAGTTTAGCAGATGCTGTTGAAAAGATCCTTACACCACTAAAAATTATTAAGGTTCCGGCTCATGAGATTGGGTTAATGCTATCTATGAGTTTGCGCTTTGTTCCAACCTTAGTAGATGATACGAATCGAATCATGAATGCGCAAAGGGCGCGTGGTGTTGATTTTGGTGAAGGAAATCTATTAAAAAGGATCCGTTCCTTTATTCCGATCCTCATTCCTTTGTTTGCCTCAAGTTTTAAACGCGCAGATGCATTAGCAATTGCGATGGAAGCGAGAGGGTACAAAGGCGGTGAGGGACGAACACGCTATCGGACTCTGCAGTGGGGAGTAAAAGATAGCCTGGCATTGCTCGTTATTCTGTGTCTCATGTTGATAGTTTTTTATCTAAAAAATGGATAGAGCTAGTTGTATTGGTTCAAAAATAAGGAAAAAGCGCTATACAAAGCGCTTTTTACATTAAATTCACATATTCTTGTAACATTTGTAATATATTCTACAATAAACTGTAACATTTTGTGTGTATGATAGAATTATGTTCGAAAGGAGAATAGAATTCATGAACAGTAAAAAGTTCCAATGGACAGTCACTTCCCTACTTTCAGCAGCATCACTTTTCATTTCTGGTATTGCTACAGTGAATGCTAAAACTTACGAAGTGAAGTCTGGAGATACTCTATCAAAAATTGCACTAGAAAATAACACTTCAGTAGAAAATATTATTGCATCTAACAATTTGACCAATGAAGATTTGATCTATGCAGGACAAATTATTGAGTTAGGTGAGCGTTCGAAATCTATGATTGATAAAGTTGCTCCACAAGAGCAAGCAAAAACTGCTGAAAGTGCACCTACAGCACCTGTAGCAGCACAAACTGCTCAAAAACAAACAACTTATGCTGCGAATGCTGCAGTTACTTCTGCACAATCAACAAATGGTGGAATTGTTCTATCAAATGGTAATACTGCTGGAGAACAAGGATCTTATGCGGCTGCTCGTATGGCTGAGATGACTGGCGTACCTGCCTCTACGTGGGAAGCAATCATTGCCCGTGAATCAAATGGTCAAGTAAATGCAGCAAATGCTTCTGGTGCAAGTGGTTTGTTCCAAACAATGCCAGGTTGGGGTTCAACTGCAACGGTTGATGATCAAATCCAGGCAGCATATAATGCATACAGCTCACAAGGTTTGTCAGCTTGGGGTTATTAAAAAAATAGGTTTACAAATTTGTAAACCTATTTTTTTAATGTCTCAAGGATATCAAGTGGAGAATGACAAATAAAATCTGGTGAGTAAAGCAGTAGCTCTTCAAGATCTCCAAAACCCCAAGTAACTGCCATGGTTTTTATACCGACTGTTTGACCTCCAATGAGGTCAAATTTTGTATCTCCAATAATAACGGTCTCTTCTTTTGGAAGGCCATTGATTGACAAGGCGTATTGAATAACATCGGCTTTGTGGATACGATCTGAATTTGATCCATAAATTCCTTTAAAGTATTTAGCGATACCTAATTCTTGACACATCTGTAAAGCAACTGGTTCATGTTTTGAAGTAGTTACATAAAGAGGAATGTTTTTGTCTTGTAATGCTTTCAAAGCTTCTACTATCTGAGGAAACAGAGTTGATTTGTACTGACCTTTTTCATGATAATACTGGCGATAGATAGTCACTGCTTGATCCACCAAAGCTTCAGGAAGGGTGGCTTCAAAACTAGAAATCAAAGGTGGTCCCATAAAACTTCGAATAGTTTCAAGATCAGGTTGAGAAACCTTTAAAGTATCAAATGTATATTGAAAACTTTCTATAATTCCATTAGAACTGTCTACTAATGTCCCATCTAAGTCAAAAAATAAGGCTTGCATGTTATTCTCCAAATATCTCTTTTTGTAATCTTCGACCGGTTGGTGTTGCTGCCAATCCTCCTTCAGCTGTTTCTCTAAAGGCAGTTGGAAGACTGGAACCAACTTGATACATGGCGTCAATAACTTCATCAACAGGTATTTTTGATTCAATGCCTGCTAAGGCCATATCAGCAGCAATGAAGGCATAGCTGGCTCCCATTGCGTTTCGTTTGACACATGGAACTTCCACGAGTCCTGCTACTGGATCACAAATGAGGCCAAGCATGTTTTTGATGACAAAACAGACTGCCTGACTCGCTTGATAAGGAGTTCCCCCGGCAGCTAGTGTCAATGCAGCCGCACTCATAGCTGAAGCAGAACCGACTTCTGCTTGACAACCACCTTCTGCACCTGAAATAGAAGCATTATTGGCGATGACTAAACCAAAAGCTCCAGCTGTCAGTAGAAAATCTAATTGTTGCTGACGGTTTAACCCTAATTTTTGGGTTGTTGCAGTGAGAACTGCGGGAAGGCGACCAGCAGATCCTGCAGTGGGTGTTGCACAGACCAGTCCCATTTTAGCATTGTGTTCGTTGACAGCAATAGCATTCTTCGCTGCGGTTAGGACTGTCAAGTCAGATAACGTTTTTCCTGATTTGATATAGCGATCTAATTTTGCGGCATCCCCACCGGTTAACCCACTACGAGAGTGGTTTTCATTTAACCCTAACCTTACAGAATCAATCATCACTTCTAAATTACGGGTCATTAATCGTAGGACTTCTTCTCGTTCACGACCAGTTAGTTCAAATTCAGTTGCAATCATTAACTCTGCAACGTTTCCTTCGTATTGCGTGCTTGCTTGTTCTACGAGGTCTACAATTGAATAAAACATATGAACTCCTTATTTGAAAAAGTTGACATTATGAAGATGAGGGATTTTACGGATATCTTCGATAGCTGCTTCACAACTCCTGGAGTCAACTTCTATAATCATAATCGCTTTTTCTCCAGCTTTTTCCCGCGTCACATTCATTTGTGCAATATTAATATCATAGCGAGAAAGAGCTTCTGTCACATGAGCGATCATTCCAGGGACGTCTTGGTGAACAATGATAATGGTTGGAGTATTCATATTTAGCGAGATGGCAAAGCCATTTAATTCAGTAACCTGTATGTTCCCACCCCCAATTGAGATTCCAGTGACAGAAATCGTTTTATGGTCATTTTTTACAGTAATAGTCGTTGTGTTTGGGTGAGGAGCATTGCTTTCTTTTTGAATAGACCAAACAATCCGAATACCTCGTTCATGTGCAATTTTTAGACTATCTGGGATTCTAGGATCATCTGTGTCCATTCCTAAGATGCCCGCTACTAAGGCTAAATCTGTTCCATGACCACGATAGGTTTTGGCGAAGGAATTAAATAATTGAAACTCAACTTCTTTTGGCTCCTCTCCAAATATAGAAGAAACAATTTTACCAATTCGAACAGCACCTGCAGTGTGACTACTGGATGGGCCAATCATCACAGGTCCAATAATATCAAAAACTGATTGGAATTTTAAAGAGTTCATGCTCTGCTCCTTTGTGATCACTTTACTTCATTATATCAGATATGGCTGATGATTTCTTCTATTTTTCCCGAAATATCTGAGAAATCTTAAAGGGGGCTTAAAGCATTTATATTATCCTGGAATTTTAGTATTTCTAACATCTGACTGAAATATTTGACACATTATTTCAATAAATATGAAATATTTCTTGTGTAGTATAGAGGTATACCAATAAAGGAGTACAGAATAATGAATAAAAAACAAATGATGAAACGAATTATTGGACTTAGTTTACTTGCAGGCCTTTTCCTTCCAATTGTAGCGCATGCAGATTCTTATACTGTAAAATCAGGTGATACTTTATCAGCTATTGCTAAAGAGAAGAACACAACGGTTAATGCAATTGCTAAGAAAAATAAGATTAGTAACGTGAATCTCATCTCAGTTGGTCAAGTTCTTGAGATTGAAGATGCAAATACAACGCAGAAAACCACGGAGCAAGCTCCTGCTAGTAAAACTGATACTACACAAGCAACAACTACTGTCTCTGCTTCAGATGGCTTGAGTGCGGAAGATGCAGCTGCTAAGGAATGGATTGCCCAAAAAGAGTCAAGTGGTAGTTATACAGCACAAAATGGCCAATATTATGGTCGTTACCAATTGACTATCACTTATTTGAATGGTGATTTATCACCTGCAAACCAAGAAAAAGTGGCCAATCAATATGTTGTCAGCCGTTATGGATCATGGTCAGCAGCTAAAAATTTCTGGTTGGCAAATGGATGGTATTAAATTCGTATGAAAAGAGTTCTTGAATAGGACTCTTTTTATATTTACAGACCTGTAAACCCATCGATCCTGATCAACAAAAAGAATAGTAAGATGCTTGTTTTCTAATATAAAGCGTGTTAAAATGGTAACTGCTCAAAACGACCTTCAATCGTTGAAGCAAACCACGACCTTCAATCGTGAGAAACGAAAAGATGGGAGAAATCTATGAGTGATAACTCGAAAACACGTGTTGTCGTTGGTATGAGTGGTGGTGTGGATTCATCTGTAACAGCTTTATTATTAAAGCAACAGGGTTACGATGTCATCGGCATCTTCATGAAAAACTGGGACGACACAGACGAAAATGGCGTCTGTACAGCTACAGAAGATTACAAAGATGTAGCAGCGGTTGCAGACCAAATTGGCATTCCTTACTATTCTGTCAACTTTGAGAAAGAATACTGGGATCGTGTCTTTGAATATTTTCTTGCCGAATACCGAGCTGGTCGAACACCAAATCCGGATGTCATGTGTAATAAGGAAATCAAATTTAAGGCCTTCTTAGATTATGCCATGACACTCGGTGCCGATTATGTAGCGACAGGGCACTATGCGCGCGTGGCGCGTGATGAGGACGGCATTGTTCATATGTTACGTGGCGTTGACAACGGTAAGGACCAAACTTATTTCTTAAGCCAACTGTCACAAGAACAACTTCAAAAAACCATGTTCCCATTGGGATATTTGGAAAAGCCTGAGGTCCGCCGTCTAGCTGAAGAAGCTGGATTGGCAACAGCTAAAAAGAAAGACTCAACTGGAATTTGCTTTATTGGAGAAAAGAATTTCAAAGAATTTCTAGGGAACTACCTTCCTGCCCAACCAGGTCGAATGATGACCATCGATGGACGAGATATGGGCGAACATGCTGGTTTGATGTATTACACAATCGGTCAACGGGGTGGACTTGGAATTGGTGGCCAACAAGGTGGAGACAATGCTCCATGGTTTGTAGTTGGTAAAGACCTCAGTCAAAATATTCTTTATGTCGGTCAAGGCTTCTACCATGAAGCATTGATGTCAACAAGTTTACAGGCTAGTCAAGTTCACTTTACACGAGATATGCCAGAAGAGTTTACATTAGAGTGTACAGCTAAGTTCCGCTACCGTCAACCGGATTCCAAGGTGACTGTACACGTTAAAGGTGACAAGGCAGAAGTGATTTTTGCAGAACCTCAACGAGCCATTACACCAGGACAAGCTGTTGTTTTTTACGACGGTGAAGAGTGTCTAGGCGGTGGCTTGATTGACAATGCTTATCGGGATGGAAAAGTTTGTCAGTATATTTAGATTGACAAATTTTCTCAATTTGCTACAATAATAAAAGCAATAGAAATGATGGTCAAAGCTCATGGATGTTGCAGGCTTTTTTGTCCTGCACTTCTCAGAGTTTTGACTATTTTTGTGTGATTTCGAAAGGAAGTAAAATGAAGCAACAGGATTTTCGGACGAAAATAGGTTCTACTGTTTTTGGTGTGAGAGCGACTGCTTTGATTGTAAAAGATAACCGCTTGTTCGTCATAGAAGATGAGGACGGCTGTTATACAATCGGAGGTGCTATTCAAGTCAATGAAACTACAGAAGATGCGGTGGTTCGGGAAGTCAAAGAGGAACTTGGTGTCACATCTACAGCAGGTCCGTTAGCTTTCGTGGTTGAAAATCACTTTGAACAAGCTGGAATCCACTACCATAACATTGAATTTCATTATTTAGTGGACTTGCTAGAAGATGCACCTTTGGTCATGCAGGAAGATACAAAGCAATTACCTTGCCGTTGGATTGCTTTCGATGATTTATATACTGTTGACCTGAAACCAGCCTTTTTAAAATCAGCCCTACCAGAATGGGACGGAAAATTACGACACATCCATCTTGAGAAATAGGAGAAAAAATGACTTATAATTTTATTGAAGAATACGATATCATTGTAATCGGTGCGGGGCATGCGGGAGTAGAAGCCTCCCTAGCTGCTAGCCGTATGGGTTGTAAGGTCTTACTTGCGACTATTAACATTGAAATGCTGGCTTTTATGCCTTGTAATCCCTCTATTGGTGGTTCTGCTAAGGGGATTGTCGTGCGTGAAGTCGATGCCCTCGGTGGTGAAATGGCGAAGAACATCGACAAGACCTACATCCAAATGAAAATGCTCAATACTGGTAAAGGTCCTGCGGTTCGTGCACTTCGGGCTCAAGCAGACAAAGAACTTTACTCAAAAGAAATGCGTAAGACAGTTGAGAATCAAGAAAATCTCACTCTTCGTCAAACTATGATTGATGAGATTTTGGTGGAAGATAGCAAGGTTGTCGGTGTTCGTACAGCGACTCATCAAGAGTATGCTGCCAAGGCTGTTATCGTGACAACAGGGACTGCACTCCGTGGGGAAATCATCATCGGAGACCTCAAGTACTCATCAGGACCAAACCACAGCCTAGCTTCGATTAACCTAGCTGACAATCTCAAGGAACTGGGTCTCGAAATCGGTCGTTTCAAGACAGGAACCCCTCCACGTGTCAAGGCTTCCTCTATCAACTACGATGTGACAGAGATTCAGCCAGGAGATGAAACACCAAATCACTTTTCTTATACATCGCGTGATGAAGATTATGTAAAGGATCAGGTTCCTTGTTGGTTGACTTATACCAATGGGCATAGCCATGAAATTATCCAGAATAATTTGCACCGGGCACCTATGTTTACAGGGGTTGTAAAGGGAGTGGGTCCTCGCTATTGTCCGTCCATTGAGGATAAAATTGTCCGTTTTGCTGACAAAGAGCGTCATCAACTATTCTTAGAACCTGAGGGACGAAATACAGAAGAAGTCTATGTTCAAGGGCTGTCAACGAGTTTACCAGAGGATGTTCAACGGGATCTCGTC
Source organism: Streptococcus sp. CP1998 (assembly GCF_041026655.1). Classification (NCBI taxonomy): domain Bacteria; kingdom Bacillati; phylum Bacillota; class Bacilli; order Lactobacillales; family Streptococcaceae; genus Streptococcus; species Streptococcus sp. CP1998. Next base: position 2,024,682 of record NZ_CP163380.1, on the reverse strand, counting down.
CATTCTATTAAGGGACTTGAGAAGGCAGAAATGATGCGAACGGGTTATGCGATTGAGTATGATATGGTTTTGCCTCATCAATTGCGCGCAACTTTGGAAACCAAGAAAATTTCAGGTCTCTTTACAGCTGGCCAAACTAATGGAACGTCTGGCTATGAGGAGGCAGCTGGTCAAGGGATTATTGCAGGGATCAATGCGGCTCTAAAAATCCAAGGAAAACCGGAACTCATTTTGAAACGCAGTGATGGTTATATTGGGGTCATGATCGATGATTTGGTAACAAAGGGAACGATCGAACCGTATCGTTTGTTAACAAGCCGTGCAGAATACCGTTTGATTTTGCGTCATGATAATGCCGATATGCGCTTGACAGAAATGGGACGAGCAATTGGATTGGTAGATGATGAACGTTGGCAACGTTTCGAAACTAAGAAGTATCAGTTTGAAAACGAGATGAAGCGTTTAGATAGCATTAAGTTAAAGCCTGTAAAGGAAACCAATGAGAAGGTTGCTGCAATGGGCTTTAAACCATTGACAGATGCTGTCACTGCTAAAGAATTCTTGAGACGACCAGAAGTCTCTTACCAAGATGTGGTAGAATTTATCGGTCCTGCAGCTGAAGAACTGGATGATAAAATCATTGAATTGATTGAAACTGAAATTAAATATGAAGGCTATATTTCAAAAGCAATGGACCAAGTCGAAAAAATGAAGCGTATGGAAGAAAAACGAATTCCTGCGAATATTGACTGGGATGATATTGACTCTATTGCAACCGAAGCGCGTCAAAAATTTAAATTAATTAATCCAGAAACGATTGGTCAAGCAAGTCGTATCTCAGGTGTCAATCCAGCGGATATCTCTATTTTAATGGTTTACTTGGAAGGTAAATCGCGGAGCATCTCCAAAAACAAAGCAAACCACTAATCAAATGGGGCTGAGATGATGTTTCAGCCTCAATTTTATGGATTGAAATCTGTTGTTGCTATTTACAAAGTTGTAAATGATGTTTACAAAGTAGTGAAGCAGAGGAAGAGCTTTTTACGGGTCGATCTTCTCTGTAATATAGAGAGAAACCTCGCTTTTTACCTCTATTTATGGTATAATTCCGAGAAGAGGTTTATGATGAAAAAATTTCGTTTATCGTTCATCCATTATGTATTAATTGGTTTTATTTCATTTGCAATTTTAGCAATTTTTTTAAGAATCTTTGGCAAAGGCTATGTAACTCTCGTTGCAATTTTTTTAGTCTTAGCTGGATTGATTGCTTTATTTGAATACCAGTTACAAATTTCAGAGTTAGATGAATTAGAACAAATACAATATGTTAACCATCAGGCAGAAAGCGGATTAGCATCCCTCCTTGATAAAATGCCTGTTGGAGTTATCAAAATTAATGAAGAGTCAAATGAAGTAGAGTGGTTCAACCCTTATGCTGAATTGATTTTTTCAACAGATGATGGGGACTTTGATGTTGAATCATTGAAAAAGTTACTCAATACTCTGTTCGAGGATAAAGGTCATTATGTCACTGTAGCCGATAAGAAATATTCTGTTTACTTTGATCAGACGTCTAGTGTTGTTTACTTTTTTGATGTTTCAAGTGAGTATGAAGCAACTGTGGGATTGGTGACAACTCGTCCTGTTATCGGTATTATTTCTGTTGATAACTATGATGATCTAGAAGATGTCATTTCAGACTCTGATATTAGCAATATCAATAGTTTTATTGCCAACTTTGTAGAAGAGTTTACAGCTCATTACCATATGTTTTACAGACGTGTGGGGATGGATCGTTTCTATTTGTTTACAGACTACACGGTCTTAGAACAGTTGATGGAATCAAAATTTTCAGTTATCGATCAATTCCGTGAAGAAGCTAAAAATCGTGAGCTACCTATTACCTTAAGTATGGGATTCTCGTACGGTGATGGAGAGCATGATGAGATTGGTAAAGTGGCTCTCTTGAACCTAAACCTTGCGGAAGTTCGTGGTGGGGATCAAGCAGTAGTCAAAGAAAATGATGAACAGAAAAACCCTATTTTCTTTGGTGGGGGAACAGCTTCGGCTGTGAAGCGGACTCGGACTCGCACACGCGCTATGATGACAGCTATTTCGGATAAGATTAAATCCGTTGATCAAGTCTTCATTGTTGGACATAGAAACTTGGATATGGATGCTTTAGGAGCGTCTGTGGGAATGCAGTTTTTCTCTAGCAATATTTTGGCTTCCTCTTATGTGGTCTATGACCCGCATGCAATGGCTAGTGATATTTCAAGAGCAATTGCGAAACTAGAAGAAGAGCAGGTAACGAAAATCCTTACCCTAGAGGAAGCCATGCAAATGGTGACGGATCGCTCTTTGTTAATTATGGTTGACCATTCTAAGACAGCCTTGACTCTTTCAAAAGAGTTTTATCAGGAATTTCAACAGATTATTGTCATTGACCATCACCGTCGGGATGATGATTTCCCTGAAAATGTTCTGATCACCTATATTGAAAGTGGAGCAAGTAGTGCGAGCGAATTGGTTAGTGAACTGATTCAGTTCCAGAAGTCGAAGAAAAATCGGTTGACGAAGATTCAAGCTAGTGTCTTGATGGCTGGAATCATGCTGGATACTAAGAACTTCTCCACTCGTGTTACAAGTCGGACCTTTGATGTGGCGAGTTATCTTCGTTCAAGAGGTAGTGATAGTGTAGCCATCCAGGAGATCTCTGCTATTCAGTTTGATGAGTACCGCGAAGTGAACGAACTGATCTTGACTGGTGAAAAGATTTTTCCGCATATCATCGTAGCTTGTGCTAATACAACTAAAGCCTATGATTCAGTAACCATTAGTAAGGCTGCTGATAGTATGCTTGCCATGTCTGAGGTGGAAGCAACCTTTGTCATTGCTTGTAATCAAAGTGGAACTGTCTCAATCTCTGCACGAAGTCGAAGCAAAGTCAATGTACAGCGTATCATGGAACAGCTTGGTGGAGGAGGTCATTTCAACTCGGCGGCCTCTCAAATTGAGGGTCAAGATTTGATGAGTATTCGTCAACAACTGATTGAGACTATTGAAAGCGAAGTAACTATGGAAAAGGAGAATGTAGAATGAAAGTTATTTTCTTAGCGGATGTAAAAGGTAAAGGTAAAAAAGGCGAAATTAAAGAAGTGCCTACTGGTTATGCACAAAACTTTTTGATCAAGAAAAATCTTGCGAAAGAAGCCAATGCCCAAGCAATCGGTGAACTTCGTGGAAAGCAAAAGTCAGAAGAAAAAGCGCATGCTGAATTGTTAGCGGAAGCGCAAAAGATTAAAGCAAAATTAGAAGAAGAAGCAACTGTTGTTCAATTCACTGAAAAAATTGGGCCAGATGGCCGTACTTTCGGCTCTATTACCAATAAAAAGATTGCAGAAGAGCTTGAGAAACAATTTGGCATTAAAATTGATAAACGTCATATCCAAGTTTCCTCTCCAATTCGTTCAACAGGTTTGATTGACGTTCCTGTAAAAATTTATCAAGATGTTACAGGTGTGATTAATATTTGTGTAAACGAAGGGTAAACACGATCGATAGAAAGGTTATTTTATGGCTGAGTTAGAGGAATTACGAACACAACCTCAGGATATCCAAGCTGAACAATCAGTGTTGGGGGCCATCTTTATTGATGAGGGGAAATTGGTCTTTGTTCGTGAATATATCGAGCCTGGTGACTTCTTTAAGTACTCGCACCGTTTGATTTTTAAAGCCATGATCGATCTAGCTGACCGCGGGGATGCGATTGATGCGACGACTGTTCGAAATATTTTAGATAGTCAGGGGGATCTCCAAAATATTGGCGGTCTCTCCTATTTGGTAGAAGTCATTAATTCGGTACCAACTTCAGCTAACGCAGAGTATTACGCGAAGATTGTTGCCGAAAAAGCTGTCTTACGTCGATTGATCTCTCGATTAACGGAAAGTATTAATCAAGCTTATGATGGTGCAAGTCCTTCAGATGAAATCATTGCGGGTGCTGAAAAAGCTCTGATTGATGTTAGTGAAAACGCAAATCGTAGTGGATTTAAAAATATTCGAGACATCTTGAATAGTAACTTTGGTAGCTTGGAAGCCCGCTCGCTTCAAACCACTGATATTACGGGTATTGCGACAGGCTATCGCGATTTGGACCATATGACGACAGGGCTACATGAGGAAGAGTTGATTATTTTAGCGGCTCGTCCTGCAGTAGGGAAAACAGCCTTTGCTCTAAATATTGCTCAAAATATCGGTACAAAGTTGGATAAGACAGTGGCTATTTTCTCATTAGAAATGGGTGCTGAAAGTTTGGTTGACCGGATGTTAGCAGCTGAAGGCTTGATTGAATCCCATTCGATTCGTACAGGTCAATTGACGGATGAAGAATGGCGGAAATATGCCATTGCTCAAGGAAATTTGGCCAATGCGAGTATTTACATCGATGATACCCCAGGAATTCGGATCACTGAGATTCGTTCGAGAGCAAGAAAATTAGCGCAGGAAACAGGGAATCTCGGTCTTATTCTGATTGACTACCTGCAGCTGATTACAGGGACTGGAAGAGAAAACCGTCAACAGGAAGTTTCAGAAATTTCTCGTCAGTTAAAGATTTTGGCTAAGGAACTAAAAGTTCCCGTCATTGCTTTGAGTCAGCTATCACGTGGTGTGGAACAGCGCCAAGACAAACGTCCTGTTCTTTCTGATATTCGTGAATCTGGATCGATTGAACAGGATGCGGATATTGTTGCTTTCTTGTACCGTGATGATTATTATGATCGAGCTGGTGAAGAGGAAGAAGATGGAATGCCTAATAATACGGTTGAAGTGATTATCGAGAAAAACCGTTCAGGTGCGCGTGGGACAGTCGAATTAATATTCCAAAAGGAATACAATAAATTCTCAAGTATTTCAAAGAGAGAGGATCAATAAGATGAGTGATGCATTTACAGATGTTGCAAAAATGAAAAAAATTAAAGAAGAAATCAAGGCCCATGAAGGACAAGTGGTTGAAATGACACTTGAAAATGGACGGAAACGTCAAAAAAATAAATTTGGACGCTTGATTGAGGTCTATCCTTCTTTATTTATTATCGAGTATACGAACGACAATAGCTTACCAGGTGAACCGGCCAATACATACGTGGAGTCTTACACCTATTCAGATATTTTAACAGAGAAAAATTTAATTCGTTATTTGGATTAATTTCTTGCTTTTATCGTCTAAATCAGTTATTATAATAAATACATATGGGAGTCTGTGTACAGTCTGAGAGGAAGTGTAAGCTTCGACCGCACCTGATCTGGGTAATGCCAGCGTAGGAAACAAATGAAATGTGTTTTTCGTTATGAGTGACCTTGTGCAATCCGTCTCCTATTTTGGAGGCGTTTTTTATTTGTGAGAAAGGAGGTTACGATGTCTCTTGTAAAAAGATATTCAAAACAGTTGATAGGATTTGCAGGTTTTAGTAGCCTTCTTGTCTTATGGCAGTTAGCAGGATTGTTAAATATCCTCCCCAAATTTGTATTACCAACGCCACTTGAAATTGGGAATGCCTTTGTACGAGATCGAGCTCTCCTGATTCATCACAGTTTGTCTACTCTTCAAGTGGCCTTGATCGGGCTTGTTATAGGCGTTCTTCTTGCTGCTGGCTTTGCGATTCTCATGGATAGTTTTCAATGGGTGAATGATCTGGTCTATCCTTTTATGGTTGTTATTCAAACCATTCCGACGATTGCCTTGGCCCCTATCCTGGTTCTTTGGTTTGGTTATGGTATGCTTCCAAAACTAGTTTTGATCATTATTACGGTGGTATTTCCCATCGTAGTCAGTCTGTTAGATGGTTTTCGGCATTGCGATCAAGATATTCTGAGATTGTTTCAGATTATGCAAGCCAATCGCTTTCAGACCTTAGTCCATTATAAAATTCCTGCAGCGCTTCCTTATTTTTTTGCAGGGTTACGTGTGAGCGTTTCCTATGCTTTTATCAGTACAGTCGTTTCAGAATGGTTAGGAGGTTTTGATGGATTGGGGGTCTATATGATCCAATCGAAGAAGTTATTTCAGTATGATACGATGTTTGCGATCATTGTATTGATTTCTGCTATTAGTTTACTCGGTATGTTTCTCGTTGACCAATTAGAAAAAAACATTCTAAAATGGAGAAAGGATTGACAAACTTGTAAATGGTGTAAAAATTAAATTGACAAAAATGTAAAAGAGGTATAGCTAATGAAAAAGTCAATAGGTTTATTTTTCTCAATAATATTGGGATTTGTTTTCTTGAGTGCTTGTCAAAATTCTGTCAAGCAATCGTCAAGTGGTTTGAAAAAGATTGATTTTATTCTAGATTGGACCCCGAATACCAATCATACGGGTCTCTATGTAGCAAAGGAAAAAGGGTACTTTAAAGAAGCAGGACTGGATGTAGATATAAAACTTCCTCCGGAAGACAGTAGTTCTGATTTGATTATCAATGGGAAAGCTCCATTTGGTATTTATTTCCAAGATTCTATGGCCAAGAAATTGGATAAAGGTGCGGGTATTACCGCTGTTGCAGCTATCGTCGAACACAATACGTCAGGGATTATTTCAAGAAAAGATGCAGAGATCACAAGTCCAAAAGATTTGGTGGGTAAGAAGTATGGTACCTGGAATGATCCGATTGAGTTGGAAATGATCAAATCGATGATGAAAAAAGAGGGGGCTGATTTTAATCAAGTAAAATTGGTTCCAAATAGTGATTCAAATTCCATTACTCCGATTGAAAATAAGGTCTTTGATGCCGCTTGGATTTATCACGGTTGGGATGGAATTTTGGCTGAGCAAAAGGGAATGAAGACCAATTTCTTCTATATGAAAGATTTTGTTCCTGCATTTGACTACTATTCGCCTGTTATTATTGCTAACAATGACTATTTGAAATCACATAAAGAGGAAGCAAAAAAATTCATTCAAGCGGTAAAAAAAGGCTACCAATATGCTATAGAGCATCCAGAAGAAGCTGCGGATATCTTGATTAAACAGGCTCCTGCCCTAGCTAATCAGCGTGATTTTGTTCTAGCTTCTCAAAAATATCTTTCCAGTCAATATGCTTCAGACAAGGACAAGTGGGGGCGGTTTGATCCTAAACGGTGGAATGCTTTTTATGCTTGGGCAAAAGAGCAAGGATTGGTTTCAAATGACTTAGAAGACAAAGGTTTCACAAACGAATTGGTAGGTGACTGATATTTTAACCGTAAAAGATGTAAGTTTCTCTTTTGGAGATAAAGCAGTTTTAAATAATGTATCACTAGAAGTGCAAAAAGGAGAAATCGTCTCTATTCTAGGTCCGAGTGGGGTAGGGAAATCAACCTTATTCAATTTAATTGCTGGGATTCTTCCCTTACAAAAGGGTACCATAGAAGTAGATAATGCTCCGATCTCCTTTGGGAAAGTCAGCTATATGCTACAAAAGGATCTTTTGTTGGAACATAAGACAGTATTGGGAAATATTATTCTTCCCCTTCAATTAAAAAAGGTTCCTAAGGAAGAGGCGGCATCTACAGCTCTAAAATTGTTAGATGAATTTAAATTGGGAAGTATCGCCAACCTTTATCCCAATGCGCTGAGTGGGGGGATGCGGCAACGGGTGGCGCTATTGAGAACCTATCTTCTGGGTCATTCTGTCTTCCTATTAGATGAAGCTTTTAGTGCCTTAGATGAATTGACAAGGCAGGATCTTTATCACTGGTATCTAGACAGTAAGGAACGTCTTGGTCTCACCACTCTAGTGATCACCCATAGTATCGAAGAAGCTTTGACATTGAGTGACCGGATCTATATCTTGAATCATAATCCCGGTGAAATTATTGCAGATCTTCCTTTAAAATGGGATCCAGCAACGGATAGAGACTGGCAACAATTGCAATATAAAAAACGAATCATAGAATTATTGGCTGAATTTCATTGAAATTGTTTTGAAGGACTTTACAAAGTTTCTATTCCGTGATAGAATAGAGTTTGTGCGAAATGACAGCAGGACAAAATGAAGCTCGTCAACAGGAAGTCAGCTAGAAAAGTAACCTTTGCTGTTTGGGCGAAGGCTTTCTGAACGAATCAGGTTTGTCTAAAACGTTATTTCCTACAAAAATTATTTTTATAGGAGGACATTTCAAATGTCACGTTATACAGGACCATCTTGGAAACAATCTCGCCGTCTTGGCTTGTCACTTACAGGTACAGGTAAAGAATTGGCACGTCGTAACTACGTACCAGGTCAACACGGACCAAACAACCGTTCAAAATTGTCAGAATACGGTTTGCAATTAGCTGAAAAACAAAAACTTCGTTTCTCTTACGGACTTGGTGAAAAACAATTCCGTAACTTGTTCGTACAAGCTACTAAAATTAAAGAAGGAACTGTCGGTTTCAACTTCATGCTTCTTTTGGAACGTCGTTTGGATAACGTTGTTTACCGTCTTGGACTTGCGACTACTCGTCGTCAAGCTCGTCAATTCGTTAACCACGGTCACATCCTTGTTGACGGAAAACGCGTTGATATCCCTTCATACCGTGTAACTCCAGGTCAAGTGATCTCAGTTCGCGAAAAATCAGCTAAAGTTCCAGCTATCCTTGAAGCTGTTGAAGCTACAGTTGGACGTCCAGCATTCGTATCATTCGATGCTGACAAACTTGAAGGTTCATTGACTCGCCTTCCAGAACGCGATGAAATCAACCCAGAAATCAACGAAGCACTTGTCGTTGAATTCTATAACAAGATGCTTTAATTTTAAGATATACCTTACAGAAAGCCCACAACAGTGGGCTTTTTGTTTTGTCTTAAAGGGTTGATTTCTGGGTTTGTTCAGTTATAAGCTACCTAAAGCTGTTTCATTACATGAGACAGTTTTTTGTTTTCTTAAAACCTAAACCTGCTAATAAAAAAACTCCTGATCTAGATCGATCAGGAGAGACTGTTACCGTAACATTTTCATTAAAAATTCAGCCATTTGTTGAGGGCTTTCTTTTTTTCCGCGCGAAACCCACATTTGACAGACTCCGAAGAAGGCATTGGTCAGATAGACAGAACTGTAGACTCTTTCAATATCTGTTAATGATTTATGACTATAGCGCTCTTGCAGACTATCAACCAGAAGAATCTGTAATTTATGTCGTAAGAAGGTTTGGATCTCCTTTGTTCCATTCTCTGTCAGAAGAACCGCAAAGAGTGGCTCCTTGGTTAGAAATTCGAACACTTCTGTAATCGCTTGGCGCTTGTCGTCTTGGTGTTTATCAAAAATATATTCAAGCTTGTGAAAGAGTGCTTGTTGGTAGCGCTCGATCATGTCGTACTTGTCTCGATAGTGGGTATAAAAGCTAGAGCGACTAATGCCGGATTCTTGTGCTAGCTCAACCGTTGTGATTTGGTCGAATGATTCCTTTTCGAGTAGTCGAACCATCGCCTCCTCAATATTTCGTTTTGTTTTTAATCGTTTATTGCTCTCAGTCATCTGTTCATCCTTTTTGCACAAAATTATACACAGTGTCTAAAAATAAGATTTTATACTTGTGAAAATTTCTAGAAACTGTATAATCTATTATATCAGAAATTTAGACAATGTGTATAAAAAGGAGACAAAAATATGATGAAAGAATGGAAGGCTATTCTTAAAAAGCCAACATTTATCATTGTCATGATTGGAGTTGCGTTGATTCCAGCTCTTTATAATATTATTTTTCTATCTTCCATGTGGGATCCATATGGCCAGGTTTCGGATCTTCCTGTAGCGGTTGTCAATAAGGATCAATCTGCTACATATAATGGACAAAAAATGGAAATCGGGAAAGACATGGTGTCCAATTTGAAGGACAATGACTCACTTGATTTTCATTTTGTAGATGAGAAAGCTGCGAAAGATGGTCTCAAAAATGGCGATTATTATATGATTGTAACCCTGCCTGAGGATCTTTCAAAGAAGGCTAGCTCCATTCTAACCAATCATCCAGAACAGATGACCATTGATTACCAAACGTCCAGTGGTCATAGTTTTATCGCAGGAAAAATGAGCGATACTGCGATGACAAAAATGAAGCAGTCAGTGGCTGAAAAAGTGACCAATACTTATACAACAGCTTTATTTTCTAAAATGGGATCGCTTAAAACTGGTATGGGGACAGCGGCAGATGGAAGTGCTAAATTAGCAGATGGTGCAAGTAAATTGGAAGATGGTGGTCAAACACTATCTACTAATTTGAATACATTGGCTCGTTCAAGCTTAGCATTTTCAGATGGTGCGACTACTCTTCGTACAGGTCTAGCAGCCTATACAGATGGTGTTGGTCAATTAGGAAATGGTCTCAATCAAATGGCTGGTCAACTTCCAAACTTGGTATCTGGCGTCAATCAATTAAATAATGGGTTTGGTACTTTTCATACAGGCTTGATGGCTTACGCTACCGGAGTAGATCAATTAGGAAATGGTCTCAATCAAATGGCGAGTCAAACCCCTCAGTTGGCCTCAGGAGTTGGTCAATTAACCAGCGGTATGGGGACCCTCAATGATGGTCTTGGGAATTATACCAATGGCGTGCGTCAATTGAATTCGGGCCTATCAAACTTTTCAAATGGTTTGGTGACCTATACAAATGGAGTTGCTACTTTATCAGAGGGCGCAGGTCAATTAAGTAGTCAATCCGCTACTCTTCGAAATGGGGTTTCCCAATTAGAATCAGGTATTCAAACATTATCAAGTCAGCTACAAGCTTCTACAAGCCAATCCGCTCAGATTGATCAATTGGCAGCTGGTTTGAACCAATTAAATGCAGCGATTCAAAATGCTTCGGTAGATACCAGTCAACTTTCATCTGGATTGACGAGTATTGCGAATTCAGCCCAAGCGATCCTTGCTTCAGCCCAAGCAGATCGTGCAAATGCCCTTGCAAGTGTACAAGGGACAGCAGCCTATCAAGCAATGACAGCTGACCAACAAGCTGAAATCAATGCGGCAATCTCATCGAGCCCAAGCTCGAGTGAAACGTCGGCTCAAGGGATCTTGACTACGATTCAAACGATCCAAAGTAGTTTGAATACAGGAAATAACTTGACACAACTGCAAAATGCAGCCAATCAAGTTTTACCGACAGCTTCTTCAACCTTGACAGACTTGTCAAGTGGCTTGTCTAAGATCCAATCCGCAGTTAGTGGACAATTGTTGCCAGCTAGCCAAACCATCAGTCAAGGGGTCGGCGCTTATACAGCTGGTGTTGATAAAATTGCTAGTGGGGCAACCCAACTTCAGACGAATAGCAGTACTTTAACAAATGGGGCTAGTCAGTTAGCAGCAGGTATTGGTCAACTAGATAGTAAATCATCAGAATTACTTGCAGGAAGCAATCAATTAGCTTCTGGTCTAGGTGAGTTAAATGGGAAGATGCCTGCCTTGACATCAGGCATGAATCAACTGGCTTCAGGCGCGACTCAATTAACAGGTAAGTCGGGTGAATTGGTTGCCGGTGCTGGAAAATTAGCTGACGGTGTAGGACAATTGAACAGCAAAACTCCAGAATTGGCAGGTGGTGTCAACAAACTTGTCACGGGTGTCAATCAGTTGACAGAAAAATCAAGTCAATTGGTGACTGGGACTGATAAACTAGCCGACGGTGCAAATCAAATCTCAGATGGGTCTAGCAAATTAGCAGCAGGTGGCCAAGCATTGACAAATGGTTTAGGTGAATTAGCAACAGGAAGCCAAACCTTGAGTCAAGGATTAAACGATGCTAAGGGACAATTGAATGTGGCTACAACTGAAAAAGAAAACGCTAAAACCTTAGCAGATCCTGTCACTTTGTCTAAAACAGACCATGACAATACCCCTGTGAATGGTGTCGGAATGGCTCCTTATATGATCTCGGTAGCTCTCTTTGTTTGTGCCTTGTCAACCAACATGATCTTTGCAAAATTACCATCCGGTCGTCATCCTGAAAGTCGCTGGGCATGGTTTAAATCTCGCTTTGAGGTCAATGGAACGATTGCGGTGATTGCAGGAGTCTTGGTCTATGGTGCCGTTCACTTAATTGGTTTATCAGCCAATCATGAAATGGCTACGCTCTTCCTTTGTGTGATTGGTAGTGTGGCCTTCATGTCCATCGTGACTGCTTTGACAACATGGCAAAGAAAGATCGGTGCATTCCTTTCCTTGATCCTCTTGCTCTTGCAATTGGCTTCTAGTGCAGGAACCTATCCTCTTGCTTTGACAAATGGCTTTTTCCAAGCCATTCATCCATTCTTGCCAATGAGTTATACCGTTTCTGGTCTTCGTCAAACGATTTCGATGACAGGAGAAATTGGGAATCAAGTGGCCTTTCTTCTGATAACCATTGTTCTTTTTGCAGGGCTAGGAATGTGGTTCTATAATCCAAAAAAATATGAAGAGGACTAATCTTCAGGAACTCCCAACAGAATGTGTTGGGAGTTTTTTGTTTCATGTGAAACAAAAATTCTCGCTTGTTTAAGCGAGAATGTTCATTATTTAAAGAAGACAACATCAGGATTCGGTGTAATATAGAGAAGTTGCTCGTTTTTAAAGACCAGTTGGATGGTGTTGTTTTTATAGGTGTAAATGGTGAGGTCTACTCCGAATTTAGAAGTTTGTTTGAGATCAACAGCTCCCATTACAAAGGCGTGAGCTTGTTCCCCTGTGATTTTTCCCTTGTGGTAGAGATCTTTAATATTTTCTAATTCGGTATTTTCAAAAGATTTGGCAATATAAGCAGGTTCTGTTATTTGTTTCTCTGGCTTTCCAAGGATTTTTTGGACAAGAGCAGGAGTATATCCTTCATAATCTGGCGTCTGGGCAAAAATACTATCACCATTTCTAGAGTAGGCCACTTTTAGATTCCCTGTCGCATAAATCTTATCTTTTGGAGCTTCTTGAGCATTTTTAGGGAGTCCTTCGGTTGTGACGATGTCAGAAGAGGGCTGTGTAGTGGTTGAAGGAGAGCTAGAGGAGTTGCTTGAGTTATTTGAACTAGTTGAACGACTCGGGTGGCTAGAACGACTCGAGCTACTTTTTTTAAAGGTTTTCTTTTTTGAACTGGTAGTTGTTGGTTCTTTTTTAAAGTTGATCTTAAGATCCGGCACACAGGCTGATAGAAAAAGAAGAGACAGCAAGAGTGTGAAGAAAAGAGGGAGTATTTGTTTTTTCATCATGTTCCTTTCGATAAGCTGATTGATTTTCTATTCTATCATAAAAAGGGTAACAAAAAAAGGTCAGGAAGAAATCCTGCCTTTATTTGTTATTATGGATGCCCACCTCCAGGTCCACCACCTTGAGGTCCGCCACCGCCTGGAGCCCCACCGCCTCCAGGCATGGAGTTGACAATTTCCGTTTGTTTTTCACCGTTGATATAGATGTCTCCGCCAGTGTAGGTAGCAGTACCATCAAAGTCGAATCCAGATTGACCCGTTAATTTAATGGTTCCTCCGGTAACAGTGATATTTCCATTCGAATCAATTGGATCGGTATCGCCTTGGCCAACTTCAACGTTGAGTGTTCCACCATTCATGGTGAAGAAAATTTCATCTTGGTTGGCATTAGCATTGGCTGCATTGACACCATCATCGGTTGCATAGATGGTGATATCACCACCGTTGATGGTGATCGATTTTCCTTCGAGACCTTCGACAGACTCTGTCACCTCATAGGTTCCACTATCGATGATCAGATCTCCAGAAGCATGGATTCCGTCGTCTCCTGCGGTGATGGTCATTTTGTTATCTGAAAGATACATGGTTCCGACCGAAGTATCTTCATCATTATCCACCTTGACTGCATCTTCATCTGCATCGATGGTCATGGTCGTACCAGTGATATTGAGTTCGTCATTGACGTTGAAGGCATCTCCTACAGCTGTGATCTTATAGGTTCCACCAGTGATGTGGAGAGTGTCATTGGCCTTGATACCGTTGTTCTTCTTGGCATCAATGTTGAGCGTACCTGAACCATTGATGGTAAGGTCGCCTTTAGAGAAGATCACTGCATCGGCATCTTCATCATTGTTTGAACTTGAATCAGACAAGGTATTGGTCGTGCCATCCGCTAGAGTCAGGTAGACATGCCCTGCTTTCGTAGCAGAAATTGGCGCGTTGGTGTTTGTCATGGTAACGCCTTTCAAGACGATGTGAACATCATCTGAGTCACCTGCTTCGACCTTGATTTGAACCCCATCGGATTCACCAGAGATGATATAGGTTCCAGCCTTTGAGATGGTCACAGTTGATCCAGAAACAGCTACGCCGTCACCTGATACACTTGCAGACGAACCAGATAGCTTTACAGTAGAGGCTTTGCTTTCATCATAAGAGCTGTCCTTGTCCTTATCTGTAAAATAGTTGGAATTGTTTGTTTTATTTTTTGAAGTAGAAGTAGCGGTTGTTTGTGCAGTATTGCTTTTTGTAGTTGATTGTGATGACGCCTGGGTACAAGCTGTCAGTAAGGTGAGGGTTGCGGCCCCCGTTAATAAAAATTTCCATTTGTTTGATTTCATAAGCTTTTCCTCTCGTTCAATTGATATGCTCCTAGTCTAAAGTTGCTAGCTGAAAGTTTCCTAAAGTTTTTCTGAAAGGAACCTTAACTTTAGTTTTCTTTAAGTTTGGCTTAATGACCAGTTAAGAAAGTCCCATTAAACTAGAAAGCACGTAAATCGTATTCATACTGACTGAAGGTTAGAAATAATAGATCCCCCTTAAAGGAGAAGAAACATGAAAAAAACAATTGAGACAAGTTTCAAACGAATCGAAACAAAATATATCGTCGCAAAAGATGACGTGAAGGACTTGATTAAAGACTTAAAAGAATACGTCGTAGAAGATGATTACCCAACCTCAACCATTTCAAACATTTATTTTGATACGGAAAATTTTGATGTCATTCAAGATGCTCTTGCCAAACAACATAGCCGCGAAAAAATTCGGATGCGGACTTATATAGAAAAACCTCAAGCAGACAGTCCAGTGTTTCTAGAGGTGAAGTCAAAAGATGAAGAAGGAATTGGCCATAAATTCCGTCTAGTTGCCACTTCGCAAGCCATTATCAACTTGATGACAGATGGGAAAGTAGATCATCAGATACAAGATCCAGACTTAGTAGAAGAGATTCAGAGATTGCGCAAACGTTATGGTCATCGATTGGAACCGCGGATGTTCATTTACTACGATCGCTTGTCTCTCAAAGAAAAGAAATCCATTCAGGGTTATCCTTATCAGAAGATTCGCGTGACAATCGATCAAAACCTAGTCTTTCGAGATCAGGCTGTTAGCCTTTTTGATGGGAAGAAAGGAGAACCTCTACTAGAGGATGACTTCGTGATCATGGAAATTAAGGCTCCTGGCCAAGAACCTCAATGGTTAAAGGATATTTTAGAGAAGTATGGTTTGGTCAAACAGAAATTTTCGAAATACAGTTGTGCCTACCATAAGTCACAAGGCTTAGACTATGCCCCAAGACCAGTTCAAGAAACGGTAGGTGCTGCCTATGTCTAATCTATTTGATTCTATTTTTAATAATGCTACAGCAACGGTGGATCCGGTGCGCTTACTGCTGGCCCTTTTGGTCAGCCTCTTTCTAGGGATGGCCCTATCTTGGACCTATAAATACCGAACGCTTTACACTCGAGAGTTTGTCATTAGTTTGACCTTGCTTCCTTGTATGATGACCTTAGTGATCTTTTTGGTCAATGGAAGTTTGGGAACCTCGATTGCAGTGGCAGGGACCTTTAGTTTGATCCGTTTTCGTTCGGCTACGAGTGGTTCTAGAGAGTTGATTGCCATTTTCTTAGCTATGATTATAGGACTGGCAGCTGGATCTGGCTATCTTTTATTGGCGATTTTATCAACCCTTTCTTTACTAGGGGTGTGGCTGGTATTAGAGAACAAACAGAGTAAGGCAGACTATCAACGACGCCGCCATTTGACTATTACCGTCTCAAAACAGGATTCTGTTGCAGAACAAATCAGCCAGTTGTTAGACCAAAGTTGTTCAGAAATTGACTTTATTTCTGTCACAACGGCCCAAGCTGGAGAACAACTGACCTTGAACTATGAGGTAAATATGAAATCGAACATCGATGATTTTGGCCTTGCCAATCTATTGATTAGCGAGATTGAAAATTGTGATGTCGCTCTGACAAAGAAAGCGAAGAAAAGAAAGAATCTATAACGGCTATCCTACTTTGAGGATAGTTTTTTAGGGTTTTAAGAACTTTTTAAGAAAAAGTGGTATACTGTTTCTAAAAAATTGAAGGAATCCTTTATGAAAAAGACTGCTATTTTTGAAGATGTCGTCTCTATTATGACCCATGATTCATCTACCAGCAAGGATCGAAAAGGATGCGATCCAGAGCCTTTTCGAGAAAACATTACAGATGATATGACAGATGATGCCTTTCTCTATCAAGTTAAGGCTTACCTAGCTAGTTTTGGGGTGATCGGGCATGTTTCCTTTCGAGATAAAAAGGCCAGTCAAAAAGGGTTCCTTTTGAGAATAAATGGACAGAAACTGTATGTTGAGGAAGCTAATGAAGATACGGGTCTTCAAGTAGGAGATCAGATCCTAGCTCTGGATGGAAGTGACTTGGATCAGATAGCTTCTCTTCATAAAGCCTATTTTATCAGCAAGACCCCAGAAAGACATTATAGAGAATGGGCAGATTTGGTCTCTCAGTCAACGAGTGTCACCCTGCTTCGAGAAGGGATAGAAAAGACCATTAAAGTAGTACCCAGTCGAGAACCGATCCAGGATCAGATTTTTTGGAAACGATTAGACGATGAGATTCTTTATCTTCGTCTGGATAACTTTATGGATGAAGGAGCCATTAGTCGGGTATATCAAGAGTGTTTACCTATGATGACGGAAGTCAAGTTTCTTATCATTGATGTCCGACAGAACGGCGGAGGGACAGACTCTTTATATATCCCTCTATTACATCTAGCCTTAGAGAAGGATCAGGGCTATGATTCGCTTGACTGGGACGATGATGGCATGGAAATTCTCTATACGGAACGCAATGTTGACCTGCGCTTGAAAGACTTTGAGGACTGGATGCAACAGGAAGAAATTAGCCCTGAAACAGTTAAGCTGCTTGAAGATATGAAAGAGAATTTGATCCACCATCGGGGGAAAGGCTATGTAACATATCAGCAAGAAAGCGAGGAATTCTTCCCAGAGGTTAGAGGTGGCCACTATCCTGAACAGATCTTTATCTTATCAGATATTTATTGTGCTTCATCTGGGGATAACTTTGTTCAGATGATGAAGCAGTTTAAGAAGGTAACGGTGGTGGGTCGACCAACTCTCGGAATTCTAGACTACTCTAATTGTTGTACGGTTGATTATGATAATTTTTGTTTAATGTTTCCCACTTCTCGCTGTTTAAGCGTGGATCAAGGTAAAGGAATGACGGATCAGGGTGTTCTACCAGATATAGAAATTCCTTGGACACCTAGCCATTTCGAGAGAGATGTGGATCTGGACAAGTGTCTGGAGTTGATTCATCAGGGGACTGTGAAATAGAATAGGATTTCAACCAGAAAACTGATTAAAAAAAAATGCTTTCGTTAAACGGCTTGAATGATCTGAAATGATAACGTTTTCTACCACATTCTCACTATGTTTAAAATTGCTTACTTGGTATAAAAAATGGTAAAATAGTGAATAACAATCAAAATGAAGAGTGAAACTTATGAAACATAAAACACTTTATAAATTTATCGGGCAGACGGTCTTGTATTTCGCCATTTTCCTAGCCCTACTTTATTTCTTTAGTTACCTTGGTCAAGGTCAGGGTGGCTTTATCTACAACGAATTTTAGAAAAGGAGACTCCTAACCGTGTCAAACCAACCAATTACTGATATGATCGAGACAATTGAACGTTATGCGCAACTACAACCAGACTATCCGGTTTACAATGTCCTTGGTGAGGAGCATACCTATGGCCAATTGAAGGCTGATTCAGATAGCTTGGCTGCCCACATCGACCAAATGGGACTTCCTGAAAAGTCACCTGTAGTGGTCTTTGGTGGACAAGAATATGAAATGTTAGCAACCTTTGTGGCCTTGACAAAATCTGGCCATGCCTATATCCCAATTGATAGCCACTCTGCCTTGGAGCGCGTGTCTGCCATTGTTGAAGTAGCAGAGCCAAGCTTGATTATTGCCATCAATGAATTTCCATTGGAAAACCCAGCTGCTCCAATCATGTCCTTGGAACAAGTGCGTGAAGCTTATGCGGCTCAGAATGCCTATGGCTTGCAACATCCGGTCAAAGGGGATGATAACTACTACATCATCTTTACCTCAGGGACAACTGGGAAACCAAAAGGGGTGCAAATTTCGCACGATAACTTGCTCAGCTTTACCAACTGGATGATTACGGACAAGGAATTTGCAACGCCAGAGCGTCCGCAAATGTTGGCGCAACCGCCCTATTCCTTTGACTTGTCTGTCATGTACTGGGCACCGACCTTGGCTCTTGGAGGAACGCTTTTTGCCCTTCCATCAGCCATTACTCAAGACTTCAAACAACTCTTTGCGACGATCTTTTCTCTTCCGATTGCTATCTGGACTTCAACACCATCTTTCGCAGATATGGCCATGTTGTCTGAAGATTTCAATGCTGAAAAGATGCCAGGGATCACCCATTTCTACTTTGATGGAGAAGAGTTGACCGTTAAAACCGCTCAGAAATTGCGCGAGCGTTTCCCAAATGCGCGCATCATCAATGCTTACGGGCCAACAGAAGCAACAGTTGCTTTGTCGGCAGTTGCTATTACAGATGAGATGTTAGCGACTCTTAAACGCTTGCCAATAGGCTATACCAAAGAAGATTCTCCGACCTTCATCATTGATGAGGAAGGGAACAAATTGCCAAATGGAGAGCAAGGGGAGATTATCGTGTCTGGACCGGCTGTTTCAAAAGGTTATATGAATAATCCAGAGAAAACAGCGGAAGCCTTCTTCGAATTTGAAGGTCTTCCAGCCTACCATACGGGAGATGTCGGAACCATGACGGACGAAGGCCTCCTTCTCTATGGTGGACGGATGGACTTCCAAATCAAATTTAACGGTTATCGTATCGAGCTAGAGGATGTCTCTCAAAACTTGAACAAATCGAAGTATATTGACTCAGCAGTCGCAGTGCCGCGCTATAATAAAGATCACAAAGTCCAAAATCTCTTGGCCTATGTCATCTTAAAAGAGGGCGTCAAAGAACAATTTGAGCGCGAAATTGATATCACGAAAGCCATTAAGGAAGATTTAGAAAACATCATGATGTCTTATATGATGCCTTCAAAATTCCTCTATCGTGACAGCCTGCCATTAACACCAAACGGGAAAATCGACATCAAAGGGTTGATTAGCGAGGTTAACAACCGATGATCGAGTTTTTGAAACAGCTCCCTCATTTAGAACACTATGGAACACCGATCTATTTTATCTACCTCATTCTAGCTTTTTTGCCGATCTTTGTGGGCCTCTTTTTCAAAAAGAGATTTCCGATCTATGAAGGACTGGTGAGTCTGATCTTTATCATTTTGATGCTGACAGGTTCGAATCTCAAGCAAATTTATGCCCTGCTCTTTTACGTAGTCTGGCAAATCTTGATTGTGTATTCTTACAAGATCTATCGTCAGAAAGCGGACAATAAGTGGATTTTCTATCTTCATTCCTTCTTGTCTGTCTTGCCCCTGATCTTTGTTAAGGTAGAGCCAGCGATCAAGAATGGGCACCAATCCTTGTTTGGATTTTTAGGGATTTCGTATTTAACCTTCCGAGCTGTCGGAATGATCATCGAAATGCGAGATGGTGTCTTGAAAGAATTCACACTCTGGGAATTCTTACGCTTTATGCTCTTTATGCCGACCTTCTCAAGTGGGCCGATTGATCGTTTCAAGCGTTTTAATGAGGATTATAAAGCCATTCCTGAGCGTGAAGAATTATTGGATATGTTGGAGCAAGCTGTTAAGTATATCATGTATGGCTTCCTTTATAAATTTATCCTAGCTCATATTTTTGGCCACTTATTATTAGGTCATGTGCAGACCTATGCCTTGTCTCAAGGTGGATTCTTCAATATCGGAACGCTGGGAGTCATGTATGTCTATGGCTTTGACCTCTTCTTTGACTTCGCGGGCTATTCGATGTTTGCTTTAGCAGCTTCCAATCTGATGGGGATTAAAAGTCCCATCAACTTTGATCGTCCCTTTAAATCACGTGACTTAAAGGAATTCTGGAATCGTTGGCATATGAGTTTATCTTTCTGGTTCCGTGATTTTGTCTTTATGCGTCTCGTGATGGTATTGATGCGCAATAAAGTATTCAAGAGCCGGATTACCACCTCAAATGTTGCCTATATTATCAATATGTTGGTTATGGGCTTCTGGCACGGGGTGACCTGGTACTACATCGCTTATGGGCTCTTCCATGGGCTTGGACTGGTCATCAATGATGCTTGGATTCGCAAGAAAAAGACCATCAATAAAGAAAGAAAAGCAAAAGGATTGGATCCTATACCGGATAATCGTTGGACCAAAGCTTTAGGGATCTTTATCACCTTTAACACAGTGATGCTGTCCTTCCTGATTTTCTCAGGATTCTTGGATCAACAATGGTTTCCAAAATTGAAATAAAAGGAGAATAGAAAAATGGATGTAAAATCACAAGTAATTGAAATTATTGACGAATTGTTTATGGAAGATGTCTCAGACATGATGGATGAGGATCTCTTTGATGCGGGTGTCCTTGATAGTATGGGGACAGTCGAATTGATTGTGGAACTGGAAAACCGCTTTGGCATCCGTGTTCCTGTATCTGAATTTGGACGCGATGATTGGAATACTGCTAACAAGATCGTAGAAGGTGTAACGGAGCTTCAGAATGCTTAAGCGTTTGTGGCTGATTTTAGGGCCCGTATTTTGCGCGCTCCTCATGGTGGCAGCTTTATTATTCTTTTATCCAATCAATCATAAGCACAACTATACCGAAGAGAAAAAAGCTGCGGTAAGTCTGAATGCAGAAGGATTCAAGAGTCGTACAAAGAAACAAGAAGCACTTTCTGATCCACAGCATCGCTTTGTTCCTTATTTCGGCTCCAGTGAATGGTTGCGTTTTGATGTGGTGCATCCAGCGGTTTTGGCTGAAAAATATGACCGCAATTACAGACCCTACTTTTTAGGAGAACGTGGTGCGGCTTCTTTGAACCAGTATTTTGGGATGCAACAGATTTTGCCAGAACTCAAGGACAATACAGCTGTTTATGTAGTTTCTCCGCAATGGTTCACCAAGAAGGGCTATGATTCCTCTGCCTTTCAACAATTCTTTAATAGCGATCAGTTGAATAGCTTTATTGCCAATCACCAACAGGATGCTGCATCCCAGTATGCTGCAAAGCGTCTGTTACAACAGTATCCAAATGTCGCCTTTCAAAGTGTTGTAACGAACATTTCTCAAGGAAAGAAAATTTCCAGATTTGATCAGTCTTTGAACCAGCTTGTTTCCCACCTTGTCCAACGCGAAGATGCTTTGTTTAGTAATCTTGCAACGCGTACAAACGGGAATTACGATAAGAAGGTCAAAAAACGTCTACAAGATTTACCAGATCAATTCTCATATGAGAAATTGGAAGAAATTGCAACGGCTGAAGCAAAAGTCAAAACCAATAACAACGACCTTGGAATCAGCAATCATTTTTACAATACTCGTTTAAAAATGAAGTTGAAGAAACTAAAAGGTTTCCAAAAAAACGAATCCTATGTTCAATCTCCTGAGTACAATGACTTGCAGTTGGTTCTAGACCAGTTTGCTAAATCTCGGACCAATGTTATCTTTGTCATTCCTCCAGTTAATGCCAAATGGATGAAATACACAGGCTTGAGCCAAGAAAAGTATGAACAGGCTGTTCAAAAGATTCGTTACCAATTGGAAAGTCAAGGATTCACCAATATTGCAGACTTTTCTAAAGATGGTGGTCAGCCTTACTTTATGGAAGATACGATTCATATGGGATGGAATGGTTGGCTAGCCTTTGATAAAGCGGTCAATCCCTTTGTCACAAAGGCTGAAAAAGCACCAACTTACCATCTAAATGATCGCTTCTTCAGCAAAGACTGGGCCCAATATAAAGGGACACCAGACGAATTTAAATAATGCTTGATCAAAGGGGGCAGGATCAAATCCTGGCTCCTTGATTTGTGAGGAAAGTGACGAGAAAGTCACAAATAAGCAAGAGAGTTATCCACAGGTTGTGGGAAACTTCCTTGTAAATGGATGAAAGCAAGTCCTGATGCTGACGACGCTTCTTCTTTTGAGGGGGCAAAAGGTGAAAGTTATCCACATTTTTGTGGATAAGTGATAAAAAACAGTGGATAAGTCAGCTGGTTTGTGAAAAGGAGAATAGTGTGAAAAAAATTTGGTTTTACGCAATCGTTCAAGGAATTGTGATCTTTTTTATTGTGGGTGGCATGACCTATGTACTTAGGGGAGATTTCTTTTTCCGCTACCTATCCCCTATTTTTGGACTAGCAGCAGCTGTCTTGCGATTTGGGACGGCGACTTTAATGAAGGTGCTGGCACCCACTCTTTACGATGATCCCAAAAAGAAAGAAGAGAGCCACGATAACTAAAGAAGTTGGTGACTGAAAAAGTTGAGCTAAAGGCTACTTTCTGCTGGTCTTTATGGTAAAATATAAGGAAGAATATTAGTTTGGAGATTAATTAGAAATGAAACGTTCAATGTATGCTGGACGTGTTCGTGAAGAACACATTGGAACTCGTATTACCTTGAAAGGATGGGTTAGCCGTCGTCGTGACTTGGGTGGTTTGATCTTTATCGATCTACGCGACCGCGAAGGAATCATGCAATTGGTGATCAATCCAGAAACAGTTAGTGCAGAAGTAATGGCTACAGCTGAAAGCATCCGTAGTGAATATGTTGTAGAAGTGACAGGTCTTGTGGAAGCTCGTGAACAAGCTAATCCAAACTTGCCTACAGGAGCAGTAGAACTCAAGGTAGAAGCTATTACGGTTCTCAATACTGCCAAAACAACACCATTTGAAATCAAGGACGGAATCGAAGCCAATGATGATACCCGTCTTCGTTACCGCTACTTAGACCTTCGTCGTCCTGAGATGTTGGAAAACCTCAAACTCCGTGCAAAAGTAACCCATTCAATCCGCAATTACTTGGATGAATTAGAATTTATTGATGTGGAAACACCGTTTCTTTCTAAGTCAACTCCAGAAGGAGCACGTGACTACTTGGTTCCTTCCCGTGTCAATAAGGGTCATTTCTATGCCCTTCCACAAAGTCCTCAGATTACAAAACAATTATTGATGAATGCCGGTTTTGATCGCTATTATCAAATCGTGAAGTGTTTCCGTGATGAGGATTTACGGGGAGACCGTCAACCTGAGTTTACACAGGTCGACTTGGAAACTTCTTTCTTGAGTGATCAAGAAATCCAGGATATCACAGAAGGCTTGATTGCACGTGTCATGAAAGAAACCAAGGGAATTGAAGTAACACTCCCATTCCCACGGATGAATTATGATGATGCGATGGCCTTGTATGGTTCAGATAAACCAGATACACGTTTTGAAATGTTGCTACAAGACTTGACAGAACTTGTCAAGGGTGTAGATTTCAAAGTCTTCTCAGAAGCTCCGGCTGTTAAGGCAATTGTCGTTAAAGGTGCAGCAGATCATTACTCTCGTAAAGATATCGATAAATTGACAGAAGTTGCGAAGCAATACGGTGCAAAAGGTCTTGCTTGGGTGAAATATGCTGAGGGTACTTTGAACGGTCCTGTTGCGAAGTTCTTGACAGACTTGACAAGTGACTTGACAGCTGCTTTACAGTTAGAAGACAAAGATCTAGTTCTCTTTGTAGCGGATACTCTTGAAGTAGCCAATGCAACGCTTGGTGCTTTGCGTGTTCGTCTTGCGAAAGAACTTGACTTGATTGACAACAATCAATACAACTTCCTTTGGGTAGTGGATTGGCCAATGTTTGAATGGTCTGAAGAAGAAGGCCGTTATATGTCTGCTCACCATCCATTTACACTCCCACAAGCTGAAACAGAGCATGAATTGGAAGGCGATCTTTCAAAAGTTCGAGCAATTGCCTATGATATCGTCTTAAATGGGTATGAATTAGGTGGAGGAAGCCTACGGATTAATCATAAAGACTTGCAAGAACGGATGTTTAAGGCGCTTGGATTTACAGCAGAAGCTGCGAATGAACAATTTGGTTTCTTGTTGGAAGCTATGGATTACGGTTTCCCACCACATGGAGGATTGGCGCTTGGCTTGGACCGCTTCGTGATGCTTCTTGCTGGTGAGGATAATATTCGGGAAGTAATTGCCTTTCCTAAGAATAACAAGGCGACAGATCCAATGACACAAGCTCCTTCTGTCGTTTCTGAAAAGCAATTGGATGAGTTAAATCTTCAAGTAGAAGTAGCAGAGCAAGAATAGGACAAGAGAGAAAAGGGAACGTCTAGGAATCAGTTGCTCTAAGATTTTCCTTTTCTTCTAATCGATGGATTGAAAATGAAAAAAACTCGCTTTCATAAGCTATTTCGCTATCATGTGCGGCGACTAGCTTATAACATTAAATTATTGCGTGTGCTGAAGAGCATCTCCCGTGAGAAATACGATGAAAAAGTGTCAGCTTCCTTGCTGTATGGTTTTCTATCAGCGATTGCCGTCAACTTCTTCTTTCAACCAGGACATGTATACTCCAGCGGTGCAACAGGTCTAGCTCAGATTTTATCTGTTCTGAGCCAACGCTTTATTGGCTTTACGATTCCCGTTTCCTTAACCTTTTATGCCATCAATATCCCTTTGATGATTGTGGCTTGGTATCAAATTGGCCATAAATTTACCATCTTTACCTTTATTACGGTTTCGATGAGTTCCCTCTTTATTCAGTTCGTGCCAGTGGTAACTTTGACCAATGACCCGATCATGAATGCCCTATTTGGTGGGGTTGTCATGGGAACAGGGATTGGTTTTGCTCTTCGGAACAACATTTCCAGTGGGGGAACGGATATTGTCAGTTTGACGATTCGAAAACGGACAGGAAAGAATGTCGGCAGCATCTCTTTTTTGGTCAACGGGACCATTATGTTGATTGCTGGTCTGACTTTTGGTTGGAAATATGCTCTTTACTCTATGATTACCATCTTCGTATCGAGTCGAGTAACGGATGCTGTCTTTACCAAGCAAAAACGAATGCAGGCAATGATCGTAACGAGCCAGCCAGATGCCATTATTGAAAAGATTCATAAAAAATTGCATCGTGGAGCGACTATTATCCACAATGCAGAAGGAACCTATAACCACCAGGAAAAAGCGGTTCTGCTGACAGTTATTACGCGTGCAGAGTTTAATGAATTCAAATATATTATGAAAAACGCTGATCCTCAGGCTTTTATCACCATTTCAGAAAACGTTCATATCATTGGACGCTTTGTGGAAACAGAAGAATAAAAATAAGGTCACCACATTGTGGTGACCTTATTTTGTTGATTCAGTTTCGTGGAGAAGGAGCCAACTATGAGCAGATATAGAAAGTTCCTTTCCTTTAGGAATAGGCGTTTTTAGATTGGCATGAGGATAGGCAAATAACAGCTGACTATCGCTCGGATGTTGATAGGTCTGTTCTTGATCGCCGATATTGACGAGAATCGTTATTTTTTCACGATTTTTTTCAATCGTGTAGATCAAATGATGTTCAGACAACCATTTGACATCACAGTAGTCGCGAATCTCTTGCCCTTTTTTCAAATGAAGGAGTGGCTGTGACTTCCGATAAGCAATCAATTCTTCAAGAAAAGCAATTTCTTCTTGGCATTTTGAAAGGGATGTCCAGTCCAATTGGTTGAGACTATCTGGCAAGTTATAGGTGTTATCTTCGAGCCCTTTTGTGCGGTAATGTTCTTGGCCAGCAAGGATAAAAGGCACTCCTTGAGATAATAGTACCAAATGAAGCGCGAGGCGTGAGAGAGCTTTTCGATCTTCTAGACGAATCTCTTCCTTTTCAAGTTGGAAATAATCAAAAACAGTTGCATTGTCATGACATTCGACGTACTGAATGGCTTGTTGAGGTTGGGTGAAATGAGCAGGTCCTAGCTTCCCGACATTTGCTGTTAGAATGTTAGCAAAATCATTTGCAGGATGTTGACTCTCACGACGGTGACCGGCTACAAGTATTCTCTTGACCGTATCCCGGAAGTTATCACTGAAAAAGCCAAAGGCCGGTAATCGTTTCGCGTTGTACTGGTGAGCGAGCTGTTCTTCAGAGAGGCCTGTATCCATCTTCCACCCTTCGCCATAGAGATAGATGTTAGGATAGAGTTCACGGAGTTCTTCTGCAATCTCTGTCATGGTTGGAATGTCTAGGATTCCCATCAAATCAAAGCGAAAACCATCAAAGCCGTAGAGGGAAACCCATTGTTTGAGGGATTGCTTAATATACTGTCTCACCATGGAGCGTTCACTTGCCACGTCATTTCCACAGAAGGTTCCATTGGTCCGCTCTCCCTCTGCATTATAGCGGTAGAAATAACCAGGAACGATCTGTTCAAAAGCGTATTCATCTGCCTTGTAGACGTGATTGTAGACTACATCCATGATGACACTCAGATTGGCCTGATGATAGGTGTCAATGGTGTCTTGGAGCTCCAGGATTCGCGCATAAGGATCGTTAGGATCGCTCGCATAGCTTCCTTCTGGAACATTGTATTGGACAGGATCATAGCCCCAGTTGTAGGCTTTCCATTGATCCTCTTCATCGACACTACCGAAATCGTAGACAGGAAGTAACTGTACATGGGTAATTCCCAGTTTTTGAAGGTAATCAAATCCAAGGACCTGGCCATTGAGTTGGGGCGACTCTGTCAAGCCTTTAAACTTACCCGGGTGTTTAAAGCCAGCCTCTTTTTGGACAGAGAAATCACGAACACTCATCTCGTAGATGATCGCTTCTGTCGGGTCTAATTGACGAGTGGCACGCGTGATAGGACGTGTGATCTTCTTCCGGTCGATGACGAAGCTATCTCCAGAGTTCGCCAAAGAGGATAGAGCATAGGGATCGTGAATCCGACGTTCTAGGCCATTGACACGAAACTCATAGTGGTAGGCCGCTCCTTCCCAATCCCCTTTGAGTACGAGTTCCCAGACACCGTTTTCCGTACGATTCATTGGATAGACCTGATCTTCGATATGAAGGGTCACGTTTTGCGAAATGGGTGCCCAGAATTTAAATTGCGTCTGACTTGATGTGTAGAAACTTCCTAGATCTTCTCCACTATAGGTGAAGGTTTGATCAAAAATGGGTTTGCGAACAATTTGACGATAGTGGAGAATAGAAGAATTTCCAGCAGCATCGTAGATGGTGTACTCTTCTCCAAGTTCAAGCGGAATAGGGCTTAAGAAATAGTCTCCTGTATCAGTCGCTCCACTTGACGTTTTGACAGGGATTAAGGCAAGACGACCTTGGTTTGTTTCCAAATAAAAAGGAAGGATATGCTCCTCTCCTTTTTGGATACGAATCAGGTCTTGGTCATCTAAATAAGCAGTAAATGAAGACATAGAGACTCCTAAAGTTTCGTAATGGTATGGTCAATCAATTGACGGTAGCAAACGGTTTTTCCTTCTTTATGATCCTTGATAATTTGTAGAATTGTCCGAACAGATTCACGTCCGAGTTCCACCGCATTGATGTCAATATAGGCTTCAATATCGAGTCGTGGCTTGATCGAATCAAAGGAAATAATCGGGATTGTCAGCTGGTGTTCTAATAGGTATTGGCGCACCCCTTCAGCAACGAGAATATCGGTTGTCATGATAGCATCTAACTCTGCTAGGGGAAGGCTCTCCATCATTTGATAAGAATTGTCTTCCAACATAAAACCAAATGAAAAATGAACAAGTTTTTCATCGAGAGGAACCCCTGCTTTTTGGAGAGCTTCTTTATAACCTTCGTAGCGGTCTTGGGATACAAACAGCTCTTTGTTTCCCAAGATAAAAGCAATTTTTCGATAGTTTTGTTGAATGAAATAATCCGTCGCATCAAATGCAGCCTTAATATTATCATTATCCACTAGCGATACAAAAGGAGAAGCTGCCTTTCCAAGGATGAGGAAGGGGAACTTGTCTTTGATCGCAAAGTCAACGAGGGGGTCATTCGGGTTGGAATAAAGGAAAATCAAACCATCTACACGATTTCCGTAGATGAGTTGTTTGAGGTTGTTGAGCCGACGTTCTTCATTTTGCCCCGTACAGATTTGGATGGCATAATCATTGTCTGAAGCGATCTGGGTAATCCCTCTTAAAACAGTTGGGAAGAAAGGATTCTGGTAGAAAACGTCACTATCGATTGGAAGGACTAAAGCAATGACTTGACTAGATTGACTGACAAGACTACGAGCATTAAGATTGGGATGATAGTCCAGTTCGACCATAGCCTCACGGACACGTTTTTTTGTTTCATCACTAATCGTGGATTTATTTTGGATGACGCGCGTGACAGTTGAAGGCGCGACGCCAGCGAGTTTCGCCACATCTTTGATGGTAACACGCATGAGAAAACCTCCTAGCGGTGATAGTCTGGATCACGGAAGTGGGTCTTATAAAATACCATAGCAAGATAGAGTACAAATAAGACATTTTGGATCATGATCGTCGTAGTAAATACTTGATGGAATAGTAAACTGATGAGGACACTTAGTAAAATAGGGAGTCCCAAGCAATTCAGAATACAATTGAAACATTCCTTGAAAGTTTGTAGTGAAAAGAGTCGAGATTTTCGTGTCAAGTAGAGGAAGAAAGATGCCCCTACGATGAGAATCAAATAATTGACTGTCGATAAGAAGCCAGAGAAAATCACGAGAAAGAGACTGACAGGGAGTCGATTTTCACGGAACCAATCGCTAGAGATAGCTTGAGTGAAGCTTTTTTTATCCCGGAGGCTCTCTTGATTGATAGCCTGGTATGAGATTGTAGCGAGTTCTTTATTTTCTTTTGAGATGATCAACTGTTTGCGATCAAAATGGAGTGTTAACTCCTTGCCCTCACTCGCCTTTGATTCTTGGCCTAAGACAACCTGTCCTTTTGAAGTCTTGTGTACAGGGTTAGTCCCTGTATAGGTGAGCTCTTGGTCTTTGATCACGACGTGTTCTTGGATATCTTTCATCACGTCTGTTGACAAAGGATCAAACACATCACTGACAAAGGTTGTCAAAGGATAGGTTTTGAGTTGAGCATTTTGAAGAGCCACTGGTATTAGTGTGATAGAGATCAGAAAGAAAGATGTAAAAATCATTTGGAACCAGCTCAGTTTTTTGCGGTTTGCAAAAGAAGAGCGGAAATTGAAGATACTTGCGAAATAATTAAAAGGATAGGGCATAAGATGACCTTTCTAAACATAAGAGTATCAGAAACGCAAAGAGAAATCTCTTTGATTGATTTTATTCTTAACGAAGGGTAGTAAAGCATCCACCATACTACCCTTAACTTAAAAATAAAATGTGTTTGAAATAAGGTTCTATTTTATCCTTTATCCCCACCAGCTGTCAAGCCTGAAACAAAGTTCTTTTGTAGGAAGAAGAATAAGATACAGATTGGAACCGCGATCAAAATCGCACCGGCTGCAAAGAAGGCGATTTTTTGATTTTTTTGGTCACTGATAAAGGTTTGAAGACCAACGGCTACCGTATAGTTCACTTCGTCACGAAGCAAGAATTTAGACAAGATATAGTCTCCGAAAGGCCCCATGAAAGCCCAAAGTGCTTGAACGGCAATCATTGGACGAACAAGAGGAAGGACGATTTGCCAGAAGCGACGGAAGTGTCCAGCTCCATCCAATTTCGCAGATTCATCGAGGGAAATTGGAACAGTATCGAAGTATCCCTTCATCAACCAAGCATTCATTGGGATACCACCACCAACATAAAGGAAGATCAAGAACCAAGGTTGGTTCAAGGCGTTCAGCATCAAAGCCATAACGAAGAAGGCTGTGAGGGCTGCCATGGTTGGGACCATTTGAATGATCAAGAAGAAGACTAAACTTTGTTTACGCGCCAAGAAATTGTAACGGCTGTATGCGTAACCTGCGAAGGTAACGATACTGGTTTGCACAATCATGGTGATAATGGCTATAACCAAGGTGTTCATATACCAAGTGCCATAAGGAGTTTCAGAGAAAAGTTTTGAGAAGTTATCAAAATTAAGATTGCCACTAAAATCAAGTGTAAAGGCACTGACATTCCCTGATTTGAAGGCTGATAGAACCGTAATCAACAATGGATAAATGATAACGATTGAAAGAACCACCATGTACAGGTAAGTCAAGAAATGATTGAGGCGGCGTTTAAATTGAACTGAATTTTTCATTTTATACATCCTCCATATCAAATGCATGTAGTTTCTTGAAGGCAATCATAGAGATTGAGATCACAATCACAGAGATAATCAAGGTTACCGTCATGCCATTGAATATTGAGGAGAAGTATTGGTTGTCAACTTATAGATCCAAGAGATCAAGATATCTGTAGATCCAGCGTTTCCTCCAACAGAACCAGGTCCTCCATCATTAAACAAGTAAATAATGGAGAAGTTGTTAAAGTTGAAGGTATATTGACTGATCAAAGTTGGAGCTGCAACAGCCATAATCATTGGGAAAGTGATGTCATGGAATTTTTGCCAACCGTTGGCACCATCAATATAAGCAGCTTCGTAAAGATCGTTTGGAATCGATTGAAGAATCCCTAAAGTCAAGACGTAGATGTAAGGGAAGCCGAGCCAACCTTGCATCATAATCAAAGCAACTTTTGTCCAGGTAGGATCTGTTTTCCAAGGAATCAAAAGGCCATCTAAGAATGGGAAGATCTTCGCAAACAATGGGATAACTTGTGCATTAATGGCACCGACACTATCGTTAAACATATTTGAGAAAGTTAAGATAGTGATGAAGGCTGGAACAGCCCATGGGAGCAAGAAAATAACCCCAAAAATTCGTTTTCCTTTTACGAATGGTTGGTTTGCAACAATAGCGGTCAAGATACCGAGTGTGATCTGAAGAGTAGAAGCTGCGAGTGCCCAAATCAAGGTCCAGCCAAGAACAGATGTAAAGGCTGAGCGGAAGGTACTCAAGGTCCACATATTAGTGAAGTTTTGGAACCCGATCCAATCCAGCAAGGTTGTTGGAGCGGTATGTTTGAAGTCGTAGTTGGTAAAGGCGATCATCAAAGTTACTAAAACTGGGAAGATAATCGCAAATGTCATAGCAATGTATGAAGGAATGATCAATAAATATGGGAAGCCATTTTCATAGATGGCTTGAACCATTTCTTTTCCAGTTTTTGGAACAGCAATGCCATTGTTGATACGTTTTGCAACGGTTCCAGCATCCTTAATATTTAAGACATAAAATAGGAAGTAAACAATGGTAATGATCAAGTGGAAGGCGCCACGAATCAAGATAAAGAGAGAATTATCTTGCCCACGGACGGTTCCAAGTGTAACCAATTTCGCTAATTCTCCAGCTCCGATTCCTAGGAAATAGGCGAGAAAGAGAACAGTTACGGCAAGAAAAATATAGCCTTTGGTTTTTTGTTTGTTATAAATTTGCCCAAGACCCGGGATCAAAGAGAGCCACATAGCCTTTTTAGGGTTTTGTTCTGTAGTCATTCAAATCTCCTTATAATGTCCTTGCCAGAGAGCAAGAAGACAAGTTTGACAGTGATCTAGTAGAAGGTTCATAATTGAACATAAGAGGTTGGGACCTTGTCTCCAACCTCTTACTCACACCTAAAAACTGTCTTATTTGCTACCGAATTTTTGTTCGATGGTTTCTTTAATCAATTTCACTGCATCGTCAGCAGCATCTTTAGCAGATTTTTTACCGCTTACAGCATCGAAGAGCATAGTTGCAGCTGGATCCCAAACAGCACTCATTTCTGAGATATTTGGCATTGGTTGAGCGTTCTTGAATTGATCAACAACGGCAGTTGTCAATTCATCGTTTTTGCTAACCGCATATTTACGAGCTTCTGTGTTGGCAGGAACTTCATTTGTCTTGTCAAACAAAGCTTTTTGTTGGTCAGTATTTGTCAAGAAGTCAATGAATTTTTGAGCACCATCAAGGTTTTTCGCACCTGCAGGGATAACCCAAGCTTTACCACCACCAAAGGCAGAGTATTGTTTTCCGTTTGGAAGAGTTGGAATCGTTGCGACACCGTAGTTTACTTTAGCTTCTTTCAATGAAGCAGCTTTCCAAGGACCATCGATGATAGCAGCTGTTTTACCTTCTTGGAATTGTGTTTGGATGAAGTTAGCAGCACCTTTTGTATCTTGCAAACCTTTTGGCCATTTAGCATACCAAGTTTTTGCGTATTCGATACCGTCGACAGAACCCTGGTTGTTCAATCCAAGATCTTTAGGATCTGTACCATCTTTACCAAATACATAACCACCATTACCTGAAAGCAAACCGTAAGCATAGTAGAAGTTTGTCCAGTCAGTTAAGAAAGCAGTTGTTTTACCAGGTTCGCTAGCAAAATCGTACTTGCTGTCTTTTGCAAGATTTTCAAGGTCAGCAAATGTTTTTGGAGCTTCGCTTACAAGATTTTTGTTATAGTAGAGAACCAAAGTTTCGATGACAGCAGGTGCACCGTAAACTTTACCACCGTTTGTTACAAGAGCTTCAGTTGTTTTATCTGTATGGCTATCTTTGTTTAATGTAACTTCAGCCAATTGACCATCGTTACCAAGACCACCTACACGGTCGTATGGAGCCATCATTACGTCTGGAGCTTTTTTAGATTGGTTATCAAGAGAAAGCTTATCCAATCCCTCAAGAGCATCACCAGTCTTGATTTTAACTTTTACGCCATTTTCTTTTTCAAAAGCTTTTGCAGCTTCTTCAACATAAGATTTGTAGCCTTTGTCTACATAGACGTTGATTTCTTTACTTGCCTCAGAAGAACCTGATGAGCTATTGCTACAAGCAGCAAGTAAGAAGCCGGCAAAACCAACTGTACCAAGTACAGCAGCACTACGTAAAATTGTACGTTTCATGATTTATTCCTCCTAAAGAATAAAAAAAGATAATAATTAGAAACCGTTTTAGACAAACGTTTTCCTAAAACATCTTAAGTATATCACAAGGCGAAAACGTTTGCAAGTAGTTTTAAACAATTTTTTTAAAAATATTTTAATTCCGAACTTTCTTCTATAAAGTACATCAAATTTGTTGACATTAGCCAAAGGAAAGAATACACTAAGGGGGTGAGGACATTCTGAAAAAAGTTAAAAAAGTTTTTAAGAAATCCCTTGCAGAAAATAGGGAAAAAGTTTATAATAACATGGTACGCAAACGTTTTCGCAAAAATTGCGTAAACTGAGTTGCGCCTGTTCGATTTTTAACAAAGAGTAGAGCCGCTTGAGAGCTGGATACGACTCTGCAACGATACCCATACCGTGCACCGAATCGCAGGTTTCAAAGAAATAAAAAGAGGTGGTAACCCATGAAAAAACGTCAAAGTGGTGTTTTGATGCACATTTCTTCCCTTCCTGGACAATACGGGATTGGATCATTCGGTCAATCAGCATATGATTTTGTTGATTTCCTCGTTCGGACCAAGCAACGTTACTGGCAAATCTTGCCGCTTGGTACAACTAGTTATGGAGATTCTCCATACCAATCTTTCTCAGCTTTTGCTGGGAACACTCATTTTATTGATTTCGATCTTTTGATTGAACGAGGTTTGTTGACAGAAGCAGATCTTAAAGGAGTGGACTTTGGTCAAGATCCTACTCAAGTGGATTATGCAAAGGTTTTCGAACAACGTCGTCCGCTACTTGAAAAAGCCGTTGCGAACTTCTTGAAATCAGGTGATCAAAAAGAATTCCAAGCCTTTTGCGAAGCCAATGCTTCTTGGTTGGACCTATTTACAGAATACATGGCTATCAAAGAACACTTTGATTTAAAAGCCTGGACAGAATGGCCAGATGCAGCTATTCGTGCACGTGAACCAAAAGCTTTGGCTCAATACCGTGAAGAATTGGCGGATCAATTGACTTACCATCGTGTGACTCAATTCTTCTTCTTCCAACAATGGTTGGCCTTGAAAGCTTATGCCAATGATCATCACATTGAAATCGTCGGAGATATGCCAATCTATGTAGCGGAAGATTCAAGTGACATGTGGGCAAACCCTCATCTCTTCAAAACAGATGAAAACGTGAAAGCGACTTGCATCGCAGGATGCCCGCCAGATGAATTCTCAGCAACTGGTCAACTTTGGGGTAATCCGATCTATGACTGGGAAGCAATGGACAAAGATGGCTACCAATGGTGGATTGAACGCTTGCGTGAAAGCTTCAAGATCTACGATATCGTTCGGATCGACCACTTCCGTGGTTTTGAGTCTTACTGGGAAATTCCTGCTGGATCAGATACAGCAGCACCAGGTAAATGGGTTAAAGGCCCTGGCTACAAACTCTTTGCAGCTGTGAAGGAAGAGCTCGGTGATTTGAACATCATCGCTGAGGACCTTGGCTTTATGACGGATGAAGTCATCGAACTTCGTGAACGTACTGGCTTCCCAGGAATGAAGATTCTTCAATTTGCCTTCAATCCGGACGATGAAAGTATCGATAGCCCTCACTTGGCACCAAACAATTCTGTGATGTATACAGGAACACATGATAACAACACAGTTCTTGGATGGTACCGCAATGAAATCGACGATCCAACTCGTGAGTACCTTGCTCGTTATACTAACCGGAAAGAGTACGAATCTGTACCGCATGCGATGCTTCGAACAGTCTTTGCTTCCGTCAGCTTCATGGCGATTGCTACTATGCAAGACTTGCTCGAGTTGGATGGTTCAGCTCGGATGAACTTCCCATCAACTCTTGGTGGTAACTGGTCATGGCGAATGACAGCGGATCAACTGACTCCAGCTGTCGAGCAAGAATTGCTTGATTTCACTACGATCTATCGTCGTGAAAATAAAGACTTGAAAAAAGAAGTTAAAAAAGCAGAAAAATAATCTTTCCCCTATTAAAAAATTATTGAAATATAAGGAGACTTTCAACATGGAATCATTACAAAAATATGTGATTGATCATCATCAAAAAACAATCGCAGAATGTTCAAATGAAGAATTGTACATTGCCTTGCTAAATTACACGAAGCAAGCAAGTGCTCAAAAGAAAATCAATACTGGTAAGAAAAAAGTTTACTATATCTCAGCTGAGTTCTTGATCGGTAAACTCTTGTCTAATAACTTGATCAACTTGGGTCTTTACGACGATGTCAAACAAGAATTGTCAGATGCTGGTAAAGACTTGATCGAAGTAGAAGAAGTGGAATTGGAACCATCACTTGGTAACGGTGGTTTGGGACGTTTGGCAGCCTGCTTTATCGACTCTATCTCAAGCCTTGGTTTGACAGGGGATGGGGTTGGTTTGAACTATCACTTTGGTTTGTTCCAACAAGTATTTAAAAACAACCAACAAGAAACCATTCCAAACGCATGGTTGACTGACCAAAGCTGGCTCGTTCGTTCAAGTCGTAGCTACAAAGTGCCATTTGCACAGTTCACATTGACTTCTACCCTTTATGATATCGATGTCCCTGGTTATAAGGTTGATACGAAGAACCGTTTGCGTTTGTTCGACTTGGATTCAGTTGATTCATCTATTATTGAAGATGGTATTAACTTTGACAAGACAGATATCGCTCGCAACTTGACCCTCTTCTTGTACCCAGATGATAGTAACCGTCAAGGGGAATTGCTCCGTATCTTCCAACAATACTTCATGGTATCAAATGGAGCGCAATTGATCATCGACGAAGCTATCGAAAAAGGAAGCAACTTGCATGACCTTGCTGACTATGCTGTTGTACAAATCAACGATACTCACCCATCAATGGTCATCCCTGAATTGATCCGTCTTTTGACAGAACGTGGTATTGAAATGGATGAAGCCATCTCAATCGTTCGCAGCATGACGGCCTACACTAACCACACAATCCTTGCAGAAGCCCTTGAAAAATGGCCACTTGAGTTCTTGCAAGAAGTGGTCCCTCACCTAGTTCCGATCATTGAAGAATTGGACCGCCGTGTTCGCGCTGAATACAAAGATCCAGCTGTTCAAATCATCGATGAGAATGATCGCGTACACATGGCCCACATGGATATCCACTATGGATTTAGCGTAAATGGGGTAGCAGCACTTCATACAGAAATCTTGAAGAATTCTGAGTTGAAAGCCTTCTACGACATTTACCCTGAAAAATTCAACAACAAAACAAATGGGATCACCTTCCGTCGTTGGCTCATGCATGCCAACCCAACCTTGTCACATTACTTGGATGAGATCCTCGGACGTGACTGGCACCATGATGCATCTAAATTGGAAGACCTTCTTTCTTATGAAGATAAAGATGCAGTCAAAGCAAAATTGGAAAACATCAAGTCTCACAACAAACGGAAATTGGCTCGTTTCTTGAAAGACCATCAAGGTGTGGAAATCAATCCTAACTCTATCTTTGATACCCAAATCAAACGTCTTCACGAATACAAACGTCAACAAATGAACGCTTTGTATGTGATCCACAAATACTTGGACATCAAAGCTGGAAATATCCCTGCTCGTCCAATCACTGTTCTCTTTGGTGGTAAAGCAGCTCCTGCCTACACCATTGCACAAGATATCATCCACTTGATCCTTTGCTTGTCTGAAGTGATTGCAAACGATCCAGCAGTAGCTCCACACTTGCAAGTCGTTATGGTAGAAAACTACAACGTGACTGCTGCAAGCTACTTGATTCCAGCTAGCGATATTTCTGAGCAAATCTCCCTTGCTTCTAAGGAAGCTTCAGGTACTGGTAACATGAAATTCATGTTGAATGGTGCGTTGACACTTGGTACTATGGATGGAGCAAACGTGGAAATCGCTGAATTGGTTGGACGTGACAACATCTACATCTTCGGTGAAGATTCAGAAACTGTAATCGATCTATATGCGAAATCAGCATACAAATCAGCGGACTTCTATGAACGTGAAGCTATCAAACCATTGGTAGACTTCATTATCAGCGATGCCGTTCTTGCAGTTGGTAACAAGGAACGCTTGACTCGTCTTCACAAGGAATTGATCAATAAAGACTGGTTCATGACCCTTCTTGACTTGGAAGACTACATTGTAACCAAAGAACGCATGTTGGCTGACTACGAAGACCGTGATGCATGGTTGGATCAAGTGATCGTTAACATTGCGAAAGCAGGATTCTTCTCATCTGACCGTACGATCGCTCAGTACAATGAAGATATCTGGCACTTAAACTAATCATTAGTTGTTAGACCAAGGTTCTTAAGACCCTGGTCTTTTTCATTACTTCTTATTTGAGAACAGAAAGGGGAAGAAATTTAGAGAATGGACACTTCTGTAAAAAGTGCTGTTTTTTGATTTTTTCAGACTTGAAGGGGAGTATGTTACATAATTTTTTGCTATAACCTTCAACTTTAATCTGTTGGTATAAAAAAATGATTCCTCTTAAAAAGCGTTCCGATGAAATTTATAAAAAAAATATGTTGGTGAAAATATCTTGAAAATAAAGGATTTTTTCAATGATATTTATAGATATTTTCAAATAAATGATAGGGAAGAATCTGAAAGTTAGGAGTTTTATATTGCTAAATTTTTTAAAGTAAAATAAATTAACAAATATTTTAAAATAGTTGATTGTAATACAATAGAGTTAACTGGCAGTAGCGTATTTTAGCCTCTACGGTGAGATTTTTTAAAACGATAAATTGCAAGAATAAGTGCAACATTTACTTGAACTCATCCTCTAGAGCTTCACAAGCAGTCCTGTAAGCTAAACATTTTCATGGTCGGTGATTGATATCATATAAAGCCTTGTTCGAATCCTCATCAGAGATAGTGGCTAAGTCTGTTTTCTTTGGGAAATATTCTCTTAGTAAGCCACTTGCGTTTTCATTACTTCCTCTCTGCCAGGATGAATACACATACGGAGGAAATGATGATATTATCGAAAGCTACACAGTAGTCCCAACTCCTGAAGTTCCAGAACAGCCTGTACAACCTGCGGAACCACAAACACCTGTGCTTCCAAATACAGGTACAGAAAGCTCAACTGCAGCTGTTCTTGCAGGTGCGATAGCTGGATTGCTTGCTCGCAAGAAAAAAGAAGATTAATTCTTATTTCATTCGTTCATTCATCTAAATAGAGAAAGTCAGAAGGCAAGTCCTTCTGGCTTTTTTGATGGAGTGATGACCAAATAGTTGTGAAAAAGGACAGAATAGTTCTTGGATAAGGAAAGAACGTGGCTTTTAAAGACCAAATAGTGTAGAAATGAAGCAGAATAGAAATAATCTACTGAAATAGAGAAAAATCAGCTATACTAGTCCTGTTCGAATGAAAGTTTATAGGACTCCGTTATATCTCTAATCATTCCAATTATACAGTTGCGATGTCTTTTTCATCTTTTGCACACATTATTTTCCAAATGAATTTCATTTGAACGTATCAGTGATCAGGCGAGTGCTTCCATAGTTTGAGGCGCTTGCCTTTCTATCTGTATCGCGATATAATAGGTTGTAAGAAATGAAAAGGAGTTTGTATGAAAAAGAAACCTATCTATCTTTACATCCTGTTATTTTTCTCTACGGTTGGAACCCTAACATCAGCTGTGTCAACCTTTGGAGCTTCAAAGAGCTTTGAATTGACAGATGACTTTGCAAAACAACTTGGCTTAACGACAGCTCAAGACAAGGCGGACTACTTAGCCTATTATGGCAAATCAGCACAAGCCAATCAGTCTCCGCTTGCCTTTTTATTTGTTTCGCTGATTCTTATCGCTTTGCTTGCAACTTTCTATTTCCTCTTTATGAAGGAGGATCTGCTAACAGCCCATTATACTTATTTGGGGCAGATTTTGCTAAACCAAGTATTCTCTTGCTATAATTATCTTGCAGGACGTCCACTATTAGCTAGTTTTTCAAACTCAGCGCTTCGTCAACGATATCTAGCATCTTCATTCCTTGCTTTGTTACTCTTGACCGCTTTGAACCTTCTCTTCTTTGGGATTATCTTGTATAAAACCTTGCGTTTGAGAAAAGCTCAAGCTAGGGCATAATAGATGAGTGTGAATAAAGCTCTCTTAAAGGATAAGAGAGCTTCTTGATTGGAGAAAAAAGATGAAAGTATCCTTTGTTTATATTAGTCTGAGTGGGAATACAGAGAGTTTTGTCCGCCGTTTAAGTGACTATTTGCTGGAAGCCCATCCTGAACTTGAAATCGAGAAAGTTCATGTGAAAGACCTGGTCAAAGAGGGCCAGCCCTTCTTTGAAATGACCAATCCTTTTATTACTTTTTTGCCAACCTATTTGGAGGGTGGAAATGGTGTTGACAATGGCGATGTGGAAATTTTGACGACAGATGTCGCAGATTTTATTGCTTATGGAGACAATGCCAGCAAGTGCTTAGGAGTGGTTGGATCAGGCAATCGGAATTTTAACAATCAATATTGTTTAACCGCTAAGCAATACAGCCAACGCTTTGGTTTCCCCATGTTAGCCGATTTTGAAATGCGGGGGATGTTGGGAGATATTAAAAAAGTAGCGGCCATTGTAGAAGATTTATACCATCTTTAAAACAGAAGAACCAAGCCTAAGCTTGGTTCTTATTTGTTGCGACTGAATAGAAGAGGAGTCATGTTTTGTATGACTCCTCTTTTACGCTTTATTTTAATTTTTCTGTGATTTCTTTAGCAAGTAGGAGCCCTAATCGATAGTCTTTGTTGATGGCATGGATAACATCGTTGATATTGTCGGTCTCTTGGATTTTTTCCTTGATGCTATCTTTGAAAGCTTGATCTTTCAAGAGTTGTTCTTGTAAGAGCCGTTGTAGTTTTTCTCTTTCGTACTTGTTAAATAAAAAGAGGACCACTAAACTGATGAGGATTAAGATGTAAACGGTTTGATTCATAGATTTCTCCTGTATATAAAGGATCTGAAAAGGTAGAGAATGAAGGGCATTGGACATGAGAAAAGGAGTGAGAAAGAACTAAGTTTAAATGCATTTAGTTCTTTCTCACTCCCAGAAGAGATATTCTACTGATCAACAATTAGATAAGAAATTACATTTTCTCAGGCGCATCGACACCAAGTAAGCGAAGGGCTTCTTTCAAAACAACTGCTGTTGAGTAGCTAAGAGCAAGACGGCTATCGCGTTCTGGGCTTTCATCCAAGATACGAGTGTGAGCATAGTACTTGTTGAAGGCTTGAGCCAAGTTAATCGCATATTTAGCGATCAAGGATGGGTCATAGTTTTCAGCGGCACGTTTGACAACACGAGAGAAGTCTTGTAGAAGCTTGATGATTTCCCAGCTTTCAGGATCGCTCAAGCTGTAAGTTGCATCTGTTGATGGAGTGAAGTTGGCTTTGCGAAGGATGGATTGGATACGAGCATAAGCGTATTGAACGTAAGGTCCAGTTTCTCCTTCGAAGGATACCATGGCTTCAAGGTCAAAGTCATACCCGTTGCGACGGTCAGTCTTCAAGTCATAGAATTTAACCGCACCAACACCGACTGCATGTGCCACTTCTTCTTTGTTTTCCAATTCAGGATTCTTCTCTTCGATCTGAGCTTTGGCACGAGAGATGGCTTCTTGTAGGGTTGGTTCGAGCAGGATGATATTTCCTTTACGAGTTGACAATTTTTGGCGGTTTTTTGTCACCAAACCAAAGTCAACGTGAACCATATCATCGCTCCAGTCAAATCCCATTTTCTTCAAAACGGCTTTCAACTGACGGAAGTGGTTAGATTGTTCTTGACCTACAGCATAGATGTTTTTCACAAAGTTGTAAGTCCGTGCACGGTAGATAGCGGTTGCGATATCACGGGTGATATAAAGAGTGGCACCGTCTGATTTCTTAATCATAGCTGGTGGCAGGTTGACATCATCCAACTCAACGATGCTAGCCCCTTTAGACTCTTTCAACAAGCCTTTTTCTTCAAGGATTTGGACAGCTTCGTCCATCTTGTCATTGTAGAAGGCTTCTCCGTTTAAGCTGTCAAATTCAACACCGAGGAGTTTGTAGATACGGTTGAATTCAACCAAGCTCTCGTCACGGAACCATTGCCACAATTCAGTTGCTTCTGGATCTCCATCTTCCAATTTCTTGAACCAGAGACGTCCTTCTTCATCCAGTTCTGGATCATGTTCAATTTCGGCATTGATGCGAACATACAGTTTCAACAATTCGTCGATTGGATTAGCTTCGACAGCTTCCTTGCTACCCCATTTTTTGTAGGCCACCATTAAGAGTCCGAACTGTTTACCCCAGTCTCCCAAGTGGTTGATTTTAATGGTATTGTAGCCCATTTTGCGGAAAATGTTTGAAAGAGCATCTCCGATAACGGTTGAGCGCAAGTGTCCAACTGAGAAAGGTTTTGCAATATTTGGACTTGAAAGGTCGATGGTAATATTTTCTCCATGTCCTTCGTCTTGCTGACCGTAGTCTGCACCTGCTTCGATGACAGATTTGATCACTTGATCAGAGATCTTAGATTTGTCCAAGAAGAAGTTCACGTAAGGTCCAGTTGCAACAACTTTTTCGAAGGCGCTTTGGTCGATTTTTTCAGCAATGTCTGCAGCAATTGCTTGAGGAGCCTTGCGTTCCACTTTTGCAAGTGAGAAGGCTGGAAAAGCAATATCACCAAGATCAGATGATTTTGGTTGTTCAAGCAAATTTAAAATAGCATCTTGGTCAAGAGAGTCAATCACTTTGGCCAATTCACTAGCAATGAGTTCTTTATTGTTCATATTAGCTCCTTAGTCCTTTTAACTATTATTTTAACACAATTCTGAGCGAATTTTCAATTTTTTTGGTATAATTTAAAGTATATTTATTCAAAAGTGGAGGTCCAATGAAAAAGACAGAACGACACCTTTTGATTCAACAGATGATTCGAAATGAAAAACTGTCCACGCAAAAAGAGATTCAGGATCGTTTAGAAGCAAAAGGAATTGCAGTAACTCAAACGACCCTCTCACGTGATTTGCGGGATCTAGGTCTGGTCAAGGTGAAGCGAAAAGATCAATTGTATTATATTTTGCCAAATGAGCCTGAGGTGGCAGAGATTTATATTATGCTGTCCAGCCATGCCAAGTCTGTCTCACGGGCAGAATTCACCTTGGTCTTGCGGACAGAGCTAGGAGAAGCGGCTCTCTTGGCCAACGGTGTAGATGAAATGTCAGATGAGCGTATTTTGGGAACAGTAGCAGGGGCCAATACCCTCTTGATTGTTTGTCGAGACCAAGATGCAGCCATTGAAATTCAAAATGAAATTTTAGGGATGATGCAGTAGTCAAGCCCCGTTGGAGAGAAAGAGAGATGTCAAAAGGAGGAAGATAGTGAGCTATCTACTCCTGTTTTCATCTATGGAGCTTGCGTCAGAAAATGATGCGAGAGTAAGGAATAAAGAAGTATGGCAGTAGAGAAAATATCCCCTGGAATGCAGCAGTATCTAGATATCAAAAAAGACTATCCGGATGCCTTTTTGCTGTTTCGAATGGGAGATTTTTACGAATTATTTTATGAAGATGCAGTGAATGCAGCTCAAATTTTAGAGATTTCCTTAACCTCACGGAATAAAAATGCAGAGAATCCGATCCCCATGGCGGGTGTTCCCTACCACTCGGCCCAGCAGTATATTGATGTTCTCATTGAACAGGGGTATAAGGTCGCGATTGCAGAACAAATGGAAGACCCCAAAGAAGCCAAAGGGGTCGTTAAGCGTGAAGTCGTACAGGTGATTACGCCGGGGACAGTGGTGGATTCGACCAAGCCAGATAGTGAGAACAACTTCCTGGTTGCTTTGGATCGTTCAGGAAATGATTATGGGCTAGCCTATATGGATCTGGTGACAGGAGAGTTTCAGGTGACGACCCTCAATGACTTTAGCATGGTTTGTGGAGAAATCCGCAATTTACGTGCGCGTGAGGTGGTCCTGGGTTATGAGTTGCCAGAACAGGAAGAGCGTGTGTTTGTGAGCCAGATGAATCTCTTGCTGTCACATGTAGAGACGGCGCTCGACGATGTTCAACTCTTAGGGGATCAGTTGAGTGAGCTCGAAAAGAAAACGGCTGGAAAACTTCTCCAGTATGTCTACCAGACACAAATGCGGGAATTGAGCCACCTCAAAAAAGCCCATCATTATGAGATTTGCGATTTCTTGCAGATGGACTTTGCGACCAAGGCTAGTCTTGATTTGACAGAGAATGCTCGGACTGGGAAGAAGCATGGTAGCTTGTATTGGTATTTGGATGAAACCAAGACGGCCATGGGAGGTCGTTTGTTGCGCTCCTGGATTCAGAAACCCTTAGTCGATTTGAAACGGATTCGAGAGCGCCAGGACATCATTCAGGTCTTTATGGATCATTTCTTTGAACGGAGCGATTTGACCGACAGCCTCAAAGGGGTCTATGACATTGAACGCTTAGCGAGTCGGGTTTCCTTTGGTAAGATCAATCCTAAGGATCTCTTGCAGCTAGGAGATACTCTGGGTCATGTGCCGACGATCAAGTCGATTCTACTGGGGATTGGTGATCCGGTCTTAGATGTCTTGATTGCACGCTTGGATGAACTTCCCGAGTTGCACCGCTTGATTACCTCAGCTATTGCTCCGGAAGCGTCTGCTGTTATTACAGAGGGAAATATTATCCGAACTGGGTTTGACGACCAATTGGACCAGTACCGTCTTGTTCTCCGGGATGGTACTGGTTGGATTGCTGAGATTGAGGCCAAGGAGCGCGAAGCCAGCGGCATTACAGGTCTAAAGATCGATTACAACAAGAAGGATGGCTACTATTTCCATGTCACCAATTCTCAATTGAGTCACGTTCCTGCTCACTTTTTCCGCAAGGCGACCTTGAAAAATTCAGAACGCTTTGGTACGGAGGAATTGGCACGCATTGAAGGAGATATGCTAGAGGCGCGTGAGAAGTCTGCTAATCTGGAATATACGATTTTTATGCGGATTCGTGAAGAAGTTGGTAAGTATATCCAACGTCTGCAACAGTTAGCTCAGGCGATTGCGACGGTTGATGTTTTACAAAGTTTAGCCAGTGTCGCTGAGTCGCAACAGTTGAATCGTCCCTTCTTTCATGAAGAACGACGAATCGCGATCGACAAAGGCCGCCATCCGGTTGTTGAGAAAGTGATGGGAGCCCAGTCCTATATTCCTAATAGCATCTTTATGGATGAAGAACGGGACATTCAGCTGATTACGGGGCCAAATATGAGCGGGAAGTCTACCTATATGCGCCAATTGGCGATCATTGTGATTCTTGCCCAAATTGGCTCTTATGTTCCAGCGCAAAGGGCTGAATTGCCAATTTTTGATGCGATTTATACCCGGATCGGAGCTGCTGATGACCTGGTATCGGGTCAGTCTACCTTCATGGTGGAAATGATGGAAGCCAATCACGCCATTCGCAAGGCAACGCCTCAGTCCTTGATTTTATTTGATGAGTTGGGACGGGGAACGGCGACCTATGATGGGATGGCTCTCGCCCAGTCCATCATCGAATATATCCATGATCGGACCGGAGCCAAAACCTTGTTTGCGACCCATTACCATGAGTTGACGTCTCTCTCAGAGACCTTGTCCCGTTTGGAAAATGTTCATGTTGCGACCTTGGAGCGAGATGGTCAGGTTACCTTCTTGCACAAGATTGAACCCGGCCCAGCGGATAAGTCCTATGGGATTCACGTGGCCAAGATCGCTGGTTTGCCAGAAGAATTATTGAAGCGGGCGGA
This sequence comes from Streptococcus sp. CP1998, assembly GCF_041026655.1. Classification (NCBI taxonomy): domain Bacteria; kingdom Bacillati; phylum Bacillota; class Bacilli; order Lactobacillales; family Streptococcaceae; genus Streptococcus; species Streptococcus sp. CP1998. Next base: position 1,979,774 of record NZ_CP163380.1, on the reverse strand, counting down.
TGCGATTTTGACCAAGCTCGAAGGACAAGCCCAGCAAGTACCGCTTGCGGATGCAACTCCTAAAAAGGAAGTGTCTTCGCAGGTTGCTGAACAAATGTCCCTCTTTGAGGAGGAGACAGAAAATACGGTGATCACAGAATTGAAGAATCTGGATCTCTACAATATGACTCCGATGGAAGTCATGATGGCAGTCGCCGAATTGAAAAAGAAATTGTAAAAAGAAGATCCTCGTAATAGCGAGGATCTTTTATTGAAGACAAAGTCATCTTAGAAACTTTCCTTAGGTGAGTACGGACGTCAGCGAACTTCTTCGAAGTTCCAAGACTAATTATTGAGCCTAAGGTCTCAATAATTCCGAGTGCCTGAAACAATTGTGTTTCAGGCACTTTTCTCACAGCGGAAAGTTTCAGTAGATGATTGAATAACTATAACGAGTATAATTTTTATAGAATTTATTAGATTTGTATAAATGAACAGTTTATCTCCACTTTCAGATCCTCGTAGCACTGAGGATCTTTTTGCTTAGTGGTTAGCAATGCTTTGATTGATTTCTTGGACTTGTTTTTTATAAAAATGATAGGAGACCAACCAGATGATCACGTAAACGAGGGTGAATTCGACAATGAGTGAGAGGTAAAATCCGAGTCTTGCTGGGAACCAGCCGGCTAACGTAGCTAGGGGAATAAAGCCAAGCAACATGAGCAAGTAGTGGCTCAGAGTAGCCCGTAAGAGGCTCCAGTCTTTTTGAAAGAGAAGACTTCCGAAGCTAAAGAGGACCCCAATTGCACCCCAAACGAGGGCACAATAGAGCATGACCAGTGAGCCGTGAACATGATGCAAGAACATCCAGCGGCCGACTGCAGAGTTGGGGCTTAAGGGAAGGTACAACTCAGGTGAGAAGAGGTAGGAAAAGAAGATGGATAAGATGAGCCCGATGAAAATCCCTTTTAGGGCGTCAGAAAAAGATTGTTTTAGCATGATAATTTCTCCTTAATGGCTTTCAAGTAACGACGGGAGGAGTAGGTCAGACTCCCGTTTTTAAGATGGATTTGCACAGATCCTCCACCGGTAAAGTGCAGGTGATCGATGGATTGGGTGTTGATAATTTCAGATTGGGAAATTTTGAGAAAGAAGGTCGGCAAGTCTTCAGATAGCTGATAGAGTGGTCCAGTCAGAATAAATTGATCTGTCATGGTCTCACCAATTACTTGCCGATTTTCAATGTAAAAACGTTGGAATAGCTGGCTTTCGATCAGGTAAGCTTCCCCATCCTTTTTGGCACGTAAGCGCCCTTTTTGATCCAATTCTTCCACAAAGTCACGGATTTTCTCAACACGCGCAGACAGTGCAGGTGCTGTGATCATCACCGCTTCTTCTTGGAAGTGGGAATCAATGTGTACTTCTACTTTCATAAGATATTTTCTCCCTCCTTTGGGTAAAGTCGGTTGGTCTGCTAGCCCGGCTCCTTCTTTACACTACTATTAAACACTTTTTCCAAAGGGAAGACAAGGAGATTTGTCTATGTGGTCGTTTTCTTTGCCTATGCGGTTTTTAAGGAAGAAGATGGGACTGTCCTCTATTTTTTAAGAAAGGGAGTCTTGTAGATCTGTGGTATAATAGAGCTACATGTATCGGTGAAAAAATAGGTAAAGGAGCAGACATGTCACAGATTATTGAATTGCCAGAAGTCCTCGCCAATCAGATTGCGGCAGGTGAAGTAATTGAACGACCTGCAAGCGTGGTCAAGGAATTGGTTGAAAACTCGATCGATGCTGGAGCTAGCCAGATCGTTGTTGAAATCGAAGAAGCAGGATTGAAGTCGATTCGGATTACAGACAATGGGGAAGGAATTGCGCATGATGAGGTCGCTTTAGCCCTCCGTCGACATGCGACCAGTAAGATCAAAAGTCAAGCGGATCTTTTTCGTATTCGAACGCTTGGTTTTCGTGGTGAGGCCATGCCTTCCATTGCTTCTGTCAGTATTCTAACCCTTCTAACGGCGCAAGAAGGAGCTGCCCACGGGACCAAATTAGTCGCAAAGGGTGGCGAAATTGAGGAAGTGGAGCCAGCGACAAGTCCTGTCGGGACCAAGATCACAGTAGAAGATCTCTTTTTTAATACACCTGCTCGTCTCAAGTATTTAAAGAGCCAGCAGGCAGAGCTATCCCATATCGTGGATATTCTCAATCGCTTGAGCTTGGCCCATCCTGAGATTGCCTTTACCTTGATCAATGATGGAAAAGAAATGACCAAAACAGCGGGGACGGGTAATCTCCGGCAAGCCATTGCAGGTGTCTATGGCCTGGCGTCTGCTAAGAAGATGGTGGCTATTGAAAATCGCGACCTAGATTTTGAAGTGACGGGCTTTGTGTCTTTGCCTGAATTGACTCGTGCCAATCGCAATTACATCAGTCTCTTTATCAACGGCCGTTACATCAAGAATTTCTTGCTCAATCGGGCTATTTTAGATGGCTACGGTAGTAAACTCATGGTGGGGCGCTTCCCACTCGCGATCATTAATATCCAGATCGACCCTTACTTAGCCGATGTCAATGTTCACCCGACCAAGCAAGAGGTTCGTATCTCCAAAGAACGAGAACTGATGGCCTTGATTTCCCAAGCGATTGCGAACGCTTTGAAAGAGCAGGACCTGATTCCGGATGCTCTAGAAAATCTAGCCAAGTCGACTATTCGTCGAACAGAAAAGCCAGTACAGACGACCCTGCCTTTAAAAGAAAACCGCCTCTATTATGACCGAGAGAGTCAAGATTTCAAGCTTCGACCAGAGGTGGCAGATCCTCAACGGGCTCTAGCAGATGAGACTGCTACTGAAGCTAGAATCCAAGAAAACCCAGTAGAAAAACCGACAAGCGCGATCAAGTTTGCGGAAAGAAAGGCTGTGGTTTATGATGAACTGGATCACCCAGAGCTGGATCTGGCTAGTCTAGACAAGGCCTATGATAAGTTGGATGGGGAAGAACATTCGACTTTCCCAGAGTTGGAATATTTTGGTCAGATGCATGGAACCTATCTCTTTGCCCAAGGCAATGGGGGCCTTTATATCATTGACCAGCACGCGGCCCAAGAGCGGGTCAAATACGAAGAATACCGGGAGAGCATCGGGGACGTAGACGGCAGTCAGCAACAACTGCTAGTGCCTTATATCTTTGAGTTCCCTGCAGACGATCTAATCCGCCTACAACAGCGCAAACACCTCCTAGAGGAAGTGGGCGTCTACTTAGAAGAATACGGAGCTAACCAGTTGATCTTGCGGGAGCATCCGATCTGGATGAAGGAAGAAGAGATCGAGTCGGGCATCTATGAGATGTGTGACATGCTCCTCTTGACTAAGGAAGTGTCCATCAAGAAATACCGGGCTGAGTTGGCCATCATGATGTCCTGCAAACGCTCCATCAAGGCCAACCACATGCTGGACGATTACTCTGCACGCGACCTGATCTATCAACTGTCCCAATGTGACAACCCTTATAACTGCCCTCATGGCCGTCCGGTTTTGGTTAACTTTACCAAGTCAGATATGGAAAAGATGTTCCGACGCATTCAGGAAAATCACACCAGTTTACGGGAATTGGGCAAATATTAATCAAACAATAAAGGAAGATTATGTACGAATACATTAAAGGAATTTTAACAAAAATCACCGCTAAATACATCGTGGTAGAAACAGCTGGAATTGGCTATCTCTTGCATGTGGCCAATCCCTATGCCTACTCTGGTAAAATGAACCAAGAGGTGCACGTCTATCTGCACCAAGTGGTTCGGGAAGACGCTCACCTTCTCTATGGCTTTGCGACCGAAGAAGAGAAACAGCTCTTTTTAAACTTGATCTCAGTCTCTGGGATTGGACCTGTCTCAGCTCTGGCCATCATTGCTGCGGATGACAATGCAGGCCTTGTCCAAGCCATCGAAAGCAAGAACATCACCTACTTGACCAAGTTTCCAAAGATCGGCAAGAAAACAGCCCAACAGATGGTGCTGGACTTGGAAGGTAAGATCAATCTTGATCTAGAAGATGCACCGGCTCAGTCCAAAGCCAAAGTTGCAGAAGAAAATCAAGCCCTGGAAGAAGCTATGGAAGCCATGTTGGCATTGGGCTACAAGGCAACGGAACTTAAGAAAATCAAGAAATTCTTTGAAGGAACTTCTGATACAGCTGAAAACTACATCAAGTCTGCCCTTAAGATGTTGGTGAAATAGGAGAAGAGGATGCCAAAACGTTGTGGATGGGTTAAAATGAACAACCCTCTCTATGTAGCCTACCACGATGAGGAGTGGGGCCAACCTCTCCATGATGACCAAGCGCTTTTTGAGTTGCTCTGTATGGAGGCCTATCAGGCTGGCCTATCTTGGGAAACGGTGCTCAATAAACGCCAGGCCTTCCGTCAAGCTTTTCATGGTTACCAAATTCAAGCTGTTGCAGACATGACGGATGAAGAGCTAGAAGTTTTGATGAATAATCCAGCAATTATCCGCAATCGTGCCAAGATCTTTGCGACACGGGCTAATGCTCAAGCCTTTCTACAAGTCCAGGAAGAATTTGGATCGTTTGATGCCTATCTTTGGTCTTTTGTCGATGGGAAAACCATCGTCAATGATGTTTCAGATTACAGTAAAGCACCAGCTAAGACGACTTTATCTGAGAAATTATCCAAGGATCTCAAAAAACGTGGTTTTAAGTTCACCGGACCAGTCGCAGTTTTATCCTTCCTACAAGCAGCAGGCCTAGTTGATGACCATGAGAATGATTGTGAATGGAAATAGGAACAATAAAAAGTCGCAGGTTGCGACTTTTTTAAATAATTTAGGAAATTGTGTTAAAATGAAATGAAAATTACGAATAGTATAAGTGGGAGGCACCATGAAGGCGGAAATTATTGCAGTTGGAACAGAAATTCTAACAGGACAAATTGTGAACACCAATGCTCAATTCTTGTCTGAAAAATTGGCTAGTTTAGGGATTGATGTCTATTATCATGTGGCGGTAGGAGACAATGAAGGTCGTCTCTTCTCGACCATTGAGACGGCTTCAAAACGCAGTGATTTGGTGATTTTATGTGGTGGACTTGGGCCAACAGAGGATGATTTGACCAAGCAAACCCTTGCTAAGTTTTTAGGGAAAGAACTGGTTTTTGATCCAACAGCGCTTGCCAAACTCGACACCTTCTTTGCCAGTCGCCCTGATTATGTCCGGACGCCCAATAATGAGCGACAAGCACAATTGATTGCCGGTTCAATCCCCCTTCAAAACCGTACAGGTCTCGCGGTTGGAGGTTTGATTGAAGTCAATGGTGTGACCTATGTCGTTCTACCTGGTCCACCAAGTGAGTTAAAACCCATGGTCAATGAACAATTGGTGCCTCATTTGACAACAGGGGAAGAGCTTTTTTCAAGAGTCTTGCGCTTCTTTGGGATTGGGGAAAGCCAGCTGGTTACGATCCTAGCAGATATCATTGAAAAGCAGAGTGATCCGACGGTTGCCCCTTATGCCAAGACGGGAGAAGTAACCTTGCGTCTATCTACAAAGGCGAAGGATCAAGCCTCAGCGGATGCTAAGCTCGATGTCTTAGAAAAGGAAATCTTATCCCGTCATACTCTGGATCATCAACCCTTGCAAGAGTTGTTTTACGGTTATGGGGATGACAATTCGATGGCCAAGGTGGCCTTTGATCTTTTGAAACAGGCTGGTAAGACCATTACAGCTGCAGAAAGCCTGACGGCCGGCCTTTTCCAAGCGACTTTGGCAGATTTTTCAGGTGCGTCCAGCATCTTCGCGGGTGGTTTTGTCACCTATAGTTTGGAAGAAAAAAGCAAGATGTTGTCTATTCCAGCTCAAGAGTTAGAGCAACATGGAGTGGTGTCTCATTTTACAGCTCAAGCCATGGCTTCACAGGCCCGTAAGTTAACAGGATCCGATTATGGTGTTAGCCTGACCGGAGTTGCGGGGCCAGATAGTCTAGAAGGGCACCCAGCAGGGACTGTCTTTATCGGACTTGCGACTCCGAATGGAGTGGATAGTGTCCAAGTTAATATCGCTGGACGTAGCCGGGCGGATGTCCGCGAAATTGCAGTCCTTCATGCCTTTAATTTGGTGCGCTTGGCTGTATTAAATGGTGAAAATTTGGTATAATGAAGCTTGTGCCAAATGAAGAATAATTCTAAAAATGGATAGGAAATATGCCTTTCAAATGGCGGAAACCGTTGGTGAGTTGCATGAATTTCCTGTATAGTAAAAACATAGGAGAAAAGAATGGCGAAAAAACAGAAAAAATTAGATGATATCTCTAAAAAATTTGGAGATGAGCGTGAAAAAGCGCTCAATGATGCCCTGAAGTTGATCGAAAAGGATTTTGGTAAGGGATCGATCATGCGTTTGGGCGAACGTGCAGAGCAAAAGGTACAAGTCATGAGCTCTGGTTCCTTGGCGCTTGATATTGCCTTGGGGGCTGGTGGTTATCCAAAAGGTCGGATCATCGAAATCTATGGTCCAGAATCATCTGGTAAAACAACCGTTGCCCTCCATGCAGTAGCCCAAGCACAGAAAGAAGGGGGCATTGCTGCCTTTATCGATGCCGAGCATGCCTTGGATCCATCTTATGCAGCAGCTCTTGGGGTCAATATCGACGAACTTCTCTTGTCTCAACCAGACTCAGGGGAACAAGGACTTGAAATTGCTGGTAAATTGATCGACTCTGGTGCGGTTGATTTGGTGGTTGTCGACTCTGTTGCGGCCTTGGTCCCACGTGCGGAAATCGATGGAGATATCGGAGATAGCCACGTTGGTTTGCAAGCGCGGATGATGAGCCAAGCTATGCGTAAACTCGGAGCTTCTATCAATAAGACGAAGACCATTGCCATCTTTATCAACCAATTACGTGAAAAAGTTGGGGTCATGTTTGGGAACCCTGAAACCACACCTGGTGGTCGTGCCCTTAAATTCTATGCTTCTGTCCGTCTAGATGTTCGTGGAAATACTCAAATCAAGGGGACTGGGGACCAAAAAGATACCAACGTTGGTAAGGAAACTAAGATCAAGGTTGTGAAGAACAAGGTGGCTCCACCGTTCAAAGAAGCTATGGTTGAAATTATGTACGGGGAAGGAATTTCACGTACAGGTGAGTTGGTGAAGATTGCAACAGATTTGGATATCATCCAAAAAGCGGGTGCGTGGTACTCCTATAACGGCGAAAAAATTGGTCAAGGATCTGAAAATGCTAAGAAATTCTTGGCTGACCACCCAGAAATTTTTGACGAAATCGACCATAAGGTTCGGGTTCATTTTGGTTTGATCGAAGAAGACGAAGCAGTGAAAACCCTTGATAAAACTGAAGAAGCAGCTCCTGTCGTAGAAGAAGTAACTCTAGATTTAGATGACGCGATTGAAATTGAAGATTAATTTTTTTCAAAATAGGTCGCTAGACTGATGGTTTTTGTGTTATAATTTAATACGATAGTATTATCGTGTGGCGAAAGGAGTGCATGCATGATTAAAATTTATACAGTGTCAAGTTGTACGAGTTGTAAAAAAGCAAAGACTTGGCTCAACGCTCACCAGCTAACTTATAAAGAACAAAACCTCGGTAAGGAAGGGATCACCAAAGAAGAATTATTGGATATCCTTACAAAGACTGAAAATGGAGTGGCAAGTATTGTCTCTTCAAAAAATCGATACGCTAAAAGTCTAGGAGTGGACATCGAAGACTTGAGTGTCAATGAAGTCATTGACATCATCATGGAAACACCTCGTATTCTTAAAAGTCCGATCTTGGTAGATGACAAACGTCTCCAAGTGGGTTACAAAGAAGATGATATTCGTGCCTTCTTGCCACGATCAGTTCGAAATGTAGAAAATGCAGAAGCGCGGATGCGTGCAGCCCTTTAAAACGATTGAAAATCAGAAACAGTTTGTTTCTGATTTTTTCTTGTTCAAAATAGAAATGGATAGTAGTTAACTGCACCGATTTACGAAATCTATGATACAATATTTTAGAAAACAATAACTAGTAAGGAATGGAAAATGAAAAGGAAAATCTTCTTATTGGGTGCGCTTGTGTTGTGTTTGGCTGGATGCAGTCAAAAAAAGCAATCAAAAACTCCTACCTCAAGTGAGCAAAAAGCAATCAAAGCGAAAGCAGAACAGCTACAAAAGGATAATAAGAGTATCTTGCAAAAGGCAGAAGAAAATCAAGTGGTCACAAGAACCTTTGTCTTTCCAACAGATGATAAGGGGACACAACAGACGCAAATCGTCACCTATGTGGGGAATACTTTCAAAAAGTTGGAGACCATTAATGTAACGGCAACCAATGAAGAATTGAAAAAAGGGATTCAACAGGTTGGAGTTGAGGAAGCGCAAAAGCAATTGAGAGATTCCTTTAACAAGGATGATGCCTTTAAGGAAGCGTTGACAGTTCCTGGCTTCACAGCTGATTTGACCTTGGAAAATGAGAATGAATACAAGGTAACGATCACCTATAACTTTGAAGCGATGGATGTGAAGAAGGCCGAAGGTATGACTTACTTCAAAAACAATCACTTACCAGAGTTGTTGAAGCTGACACCGAGCCAATTTACGGATAATCTCATCAATGCAGGAGCAAGTGAGCAAAAATAAAAAAACAGTTTAGATAAAATAGCTCAAAAATGCTTGAAAAAGCTGTAAAATCAAGGGCTTGACCATTGTGGAAAACTCTTGATTATGGTATAATAGTAATATTCTAAGGAAAGAGGGTGTTCTTGTGGGATTTACAGATGAAACAGTACGTTTTAATCTTGATGATTCAAATCGTAAGGAAATTAGCGAGACCTTGAAAGATGTTTACTTGTCACTGGATGAAAAAGGCTACAATCCAATTAATCAAATCGTAGGATACGTACTCAGTGGTGATCCTGCCTATGTACCTCGTTATAATAATGCACGAAACCAAATTCGTAAATATGAACGAGATGAAATCGTTGAAGAATTGGTACGTTATTATTTGAAAGGGCAAGGGATAGACCTCTAATGAGAATTATGGGATTGGATGTTGGCTCAAAGACCGTTGGGGTTGCTGTGAGTGATCCTCTCGGTTTTACAGCTCAGGGTCTTGAAATCATCCAAATCGATGAAGACAAAAGAGAATTCGGTTTGGAGCGCTTAGCCGAATTAGTAGCTCAATACAAGGTGGACCGTTTTGTTGTGGGCTTGCCGAAAAACATGAACAACACCAGCGGACCGCGTGTGGAAGCCAGTCAGGCTTATGGCACGATGATTGCTGAAAAGTTTGGCTTGCCAGTCGACTACCAAGACGAACGGTTGACGACAGTTGCTGCAGAGCGGATGTTGATTGAGCAAGCAGATATTAGCCGTAGCAAACGCAAAAAAGTCATTGATAAGTTAGCGGCGCAGCTTATTTTACAAAATTATTTAGATCGCAATTTTTAGAAAGAAAACGAGGAAGAATAGTATGGCACATGATCATAACCACGACCATGAAGAACGTGAATTAATCACATTGGTGGATGAACAAGGAAATGAAACCTTGTTTGAAATTCTTTTGACCATTGATGGCAAAGAAGAATTTGGAAAGAACTATGTTCTTTTGATCCCTGCAAATGCAGAAGAAGATGAAAATGGCGAAGTTGAAATCCAAGCATATTCATTTACAGAAAACGAAGACGGAACAGAAGGCGACCTTCAACCAATCTCAGAAGACTCAGATGCAGAATGGGATATGATCGAAGAAGTCTTCAACAGCTTTATGGAGGAGTAAAAACGTCCGGGGGACGTTTTTAGCCCAACTCCTAGAAATACGAGAGAGCTGGTAAGTCCGATGGACTTGCTGTAAAAATGAGAAAGAAATAACTACAAAAGAAAGGAGCGCAAACGTCAGAAGAGGTTTTGTCGCTTTTTTCTTTTAGGAGGAAGATGTGAATAAGATTGAGCAATGGATGAATAATCGGATCGGTCTGAATTTTCGATCGGGACTGGATCGTATGGAGCAGGCAGTGAGCCTTTTAGGGAGGCCGGATAAGGCTTATCCGATCCTTCATGTGACAGGAACCAATGGGAAGGGATCCACAATCGCCTTTCTGCGTCAATTGTTGATGGCTCACGGAAAGAAGGTTGGAACCTTTACTTCTCCTCATATGATCAGTATCCATGATCGGATTTGTATTGGGGATCAGCCGATTTCAGATGAAGATTTTACTCGGATTGGCCAAGAAGTCCAACAAATGGAGCAGACCTTGCTTCAAACCCAGGACCAACTCTCTTATTTTGAGATTATCTGCCTCATGGCTCTCTTGTATTTTAAGGAACAAGCTGTGGACGTGGTCTTGTTGGAAGTTGGTATCGGTGGGCTTCTAGATACCACCAATGTAGTGACGGGAGAGATCGCAGTGATCACTTCGGTCGGCCTGGATCACCAGGAAACACTGGGAGGGACGATTGCGGAAATCGCCCAGCAAAAGGCAGGAATCTTTAAGAAGGGCAAGAAAGCTGTGGTGGGTCCCTTGTCGGATGATGCTGTAGCTGTTTGTCAAGAAAGGGCCGAGCAATTGGATGTGGATCTCCACGCCTTCCAGAAAGATTTTGGCTTAGAGCAGGATTGTTTTTGGAATGAAAGTGTGGATCTTGTCTTGCCGTCTCTGGGCTTGAAGGGTGATTACCAACGGGAAAATGCTGCAGTAGCTCTGGAGGCCTTTCTCCTCTATATGGAGGGGCTAGATCAAGAAGTGGATATGGATCAGGTCAAACTGGCCTTACAAGAGACGCGGTGGCCTGGACGTCTAGAGTTGTTTGGTGACCAGGTGTATCTTGATGGCGCCCATAATCCTCATGCTATGTTGCGCTTGATCGAGTTTGCCAATAGCTTGGCAGGAAAACGCGTGAAAATTTTATTTGGAGCCCTCAAGCGAAAAGATTATAGCGGGATGCTCCAAACACTTCAAGCGGGATTGCCAGAAGCTGAATTGATTTTGACGACCTTTCATTACGGTGAAGTGGTGGCACAAGGCGACCGACAAGACCTGCCCTATGTAGCGGACTACAAGGCCTATATCAAAGAATTTATGGATCAGAGTTCCCCAGATGAAGTCTTATTTGTGACAGGATCCTTGTATTTTATTGCGGAAGTAAGGGCATTTTTATTAGAGGGGTAAACAATTGACCTAAAGACTTTCTTGGCGTATACTGGTGGTAGATAGTATACGGTTATGGCGAAAGGAGCCGATCTTAATGAAAAAAATCATGTCTATACTGACCTTGGCAGTAGCCCTTTTCCTGACTGCTTGTAGCCAGCAAGAAAAAGCGACACAGACTTCGAGCAAACAGACGTCTGCTTCATCACAGACTGTGACTTCAGCGAGTGAAGAACAGAAAGAAGGAGTGTCCATAGATGGTAGTTATCGAGGACAGGACGAGGAAAATACGATTCTCTTAGTTGTGACGGGTCAAAAAGGCACGTTTACGGTGCAAGATGCTGATGGCGAAGAAGAAACCAAAGAGGTCAGTATTGATTCGGTCAATCAATCCATGCGTATCGGGGATGAGCCTTATCGCTATCGGATCGAAGGAGATCAGTTATCGCTAGAAGACTTGGAACAGGCAGAGGATGATCAAGGGATTATCGTTTTGACCAAGCAATAAGGGGCGAAACAAAAGAGAGGCTGGGACAAAAGTCCTAGCCTCTCTTTTGTTTTTAGATTGTCGAGCAAGACGCAGTGGTTGAGTGGGCTCTACTACGCTGATTTCATCAGCTTTTACAGCCCTACTCAACTGTGCGGAGGTGGGACGACGAAATCGAATTCTAACGAATTACCGATTTCTGTCCCACTCTCTTTTTGTTTGTCAAGAAGGGGGTTGGTTGGTCGTTGCATCGGGTAAAAAGAATTGGTATACTAGTAGAAAGAAAAAAGGAGGATGCTGTGACCTTTCGAAAATTACGTCTATTAATGTCCAAATATGGATTTAGTATTTTGTTTATGGGCTTTGAACTATGGGCATCCTTTGCGGCCTTCTTCTGGCTCAATAGATGGTTCCCTCATTGGCTATCTGTTGGAGTCATTGGGCTCTTATATGTGTCGACGATTCTAGCTATTGTTAATCGAAATACCCCGCCTGAAAATAAGGTTACCTGGCTCTTGATTGCGGTCATTCCTGTCTTTGGATCACTCTTGTATCTCATGTTTGGAGAGCGGCGTTTGTCCAAGAAGGAAATGATCCAGTTGGAAAATATGGAGTCCATGAAGTTTCGAGAGGACAATAGTCATCAGTTGCGTAAGGAGCTCAAGCAAGAAAGCAAGGCAGTGTATGGCTTGGTCAAATCCATTTTATCCATGGATCACAATGCGGATCTCTACAATGGGACGACGTCAACCTTTTACCCTCTAGGGGAGGACATGTATGCGCAACTACTAGAGGATCTGAGAGCGGCGAAAAAATTTATCTTCATCGAGTTTTACATCATTGACGAGGGCTTGATGTGGAACAGCATCCTAGAGATTTTAGAGCAGAAAGTGAAAGAGGGGGTTGAAGTCAAACTCCTTTATGACGATATCGGCTGTATGGCAACCTTGGCTGGGAACTATACCAAACGGTTGCGAAAGATGGGGATTGATGCCCATAAGTTTAACAAGGTGATCCCCCGTCTAACAGTGGCTTATAACAACCGAGACCACCGCAAGATTCTGGTCATTGATGGGCAGATCGGCTATACGGGTGGTGTCAATTTGGCAGACGAGTACATCAACCACATTGAGCGGTTTGGTCACTGGAAGGACAGTGCGATTCGCTTGGATGGACGAGCTGTTAAGGCCTTAACGAGACTGTTCCTCATGAACTGGTACATTAACCGTGGGGAAATCGAGGATTTTGACCGCTATCATATTGAAAACAAGGCAGTCGAAGGCGAAGGGCTCTACATTCCCTATGGGAGTGGACCAAAGCCGATTTACAAGTCGCAGGTCGGAAAGACGGTTTATCAAAATATGATCAACCAAGCGACGGATTACGTCTATATCACGACTCCTTACCTGATCATCGATTATGATTTGACAGAAGATATCCGCAATGCAGCCCTTCGTGGGGTGGATGTTCGAATCGTGACTCCGCATATTCCGGATAAAAAATTAATCCAAATCGTAACTCGTGGGGCTTACTTGGATTTGATGGATGCTGGTGTGAAAATCTATGAGTACACGCCTGGTTTTGTCCACAGTAAGCAAGTGTTAGCAGATGATGAAATGGCGGTTGTAGGGTCGATTAACTTTGATTACCGCAGTTTGGTCCATCACTATGAAAATGCCGTCTGGATGTATCGGACGCCTGCCTTGAAAAAGATTCGGGAGGACTTTGACCATATCTTTGAAGTGTCTCAAGAAATTACAGAGGATACCTTCCGCTTTACATGGCACCAAAGCTTAATCAAGGAAATTATGCAATTGTTCGCACCGATGTTGTAATAGGTGTGGGCATACGGAAGAAAGAGTCAGAAGCTAAGAGATCTGACTCTTTTTTCGTAGGACTATGTGGCAAGAGGCTGACACGGTCGGCAGAATTTGGTATACTAGAAAAGATAGCGAGCTTTTTTAAAAGGAAAAAGCAGAGGAACATGGAAGAAAAGGAAAAAGAATGAGCGAAAAAGAGCAAGAAATGACTTCGAAAAAGTTAGGGCTTCACGTGGGAGTTAGTTTTCAGGATACACGTGAAATTCGCGAAGTGCTAGATAAATCAGTCTTTCGTGAAGAAGAGCCGACTCATAGCCAGCAGGCAGAAGTCTTGGAGGAGCCGGTTGCAATGGAGGAATTAGAGCCCATTAGTGATGCAAAGTCAGAACTAGTAGCAGAACCTGAACAAGAATCAGACCAGGAAACGGAGCAACCGCTCAGTCGGATGAGTCGTCGTTCGCGTAAAGCGGGAGTTGAAGCAACAAAAGCGGAAGTACCTAGCGTAGAAGAGAACACGGAGGAGTTAGAGGCAGATGTAGTAGCTGGGTCTGTGCGCCGTCAATGGAAGCGTCCAGTCCCTATGGAGATTCCTCTTGTGTTGAGTCTCTTGATTAGTTTACTGCATGTCGGGGTGCCATTTTTAACCCGTTTTGCCACCAATCAACAATCTCAAAATTTGTATGCTGGCTGGGCAATGACCAAGGGGCAAGTACCGTTTGGTGATTTTTACGGAACCAATGGTCTGCTCTATTATGCGATCAACTGGTTGGGAAGTTTAGCTGGTGGACATTGGATCTTGATGATCCTCCAAGCGATTGCCCTCTTCTTTGCGGGGACTTATCTCTATCGTGTTGTGCGCTTGCTGGTGTCTGATAAAGATACAGCGAAGAATGTCCAGTTACTCTTTTATTTCTTGGTGCTAGGCCTTGGTTTTGGAGGGACTTATGTGACTCTCTTTAGCCTTCCAATCCTATTTGCCAGCATGAATTTCATTTTGGCTTATCTGATTGGGTATCATAAGGATGAAGGATTTATCCTTTATGGTGCGATTGCAGCTGTGGCTTTCTTGATTGATCCGATGACCAGTGCCTTGTTTTATTTGTTGGCCTTCCTTGGATTAACAGCCTTTAATATCAAGCAGAAGAGATGGGCGCGTGGCTTTTATCAACTGCTAGCAGCTCTCCTTGGTTTTTCACTCGTCTTTTATCCAATTGGCTATATCACTGTTTTGAATCAGACTTTTGGCTATGCCATTAACCAAGTAACCTATGTCTTTAATGCCTTGAATTTCACGAATGGACAGACCTTCAGTAATGTTATTTATTACGGATTGTTGGCGCTCGCCTTTGGTTTAGTCTCTGCCTTTTTGATGTCCTTTACTAAGCAAAGTAGCAGTGCTCGCCGGATCTTCCGCTTTATGGGATGGGCAGGTAGCCTGGTAGTCCTCGTCGTGTCTATTGGTCTTCCGGAGCAAGGCGCTTACCAATTGTTGCCAATGTTGCCATTTGTTCTTCCCTTGTTTGCGATCTGGTTCTCACGAGATGGGGAAGAAAACGACGGTATCGAACGTCGTGGTCGGAAGAAGAAAAACAAGGAAGTTTGGGCCGCTTACTTTACGAGCCAAGTTTTCTTACCGCTAGTAGCCCTTGTCTATCTGTTGGCGAATCCAGTGGTTCAAGATGTCGTGCTTCAGTCTGGCCAATCGAGTGAACGGAGCGCTATTGCCAGCTACATTAAACATCATACCAAGTCGAAAGATACCATTTATGCTTGGGATACAACGGCTACCATCTATCAAGAAAGTGATCGTTTGGCAGCTTCGGCCTTATTGACCCCGACGTCTTATCTGGGAATTAATGAAAATCGGACCAATGTAGTCCAACAAATCGATCGGTCTGAACCGAAGTATATTGTGGTCAATAATCAGGTAGAGTTGACCTCCAATATGAAGGACTTGCTCAAAGAAAATTATCGTCTGGTTGAGAAGAAATACAGTCATTTCAAACTCTATCAACGCTCTTAAGAAAATCAATATCTTGTGTTTTAGAAAGTTTTTTAGAATTTTCACCACAAGATATTGATTTTTATTTTTGGAGTGGTATAATACAACTTGTATGTAAATAAATGAAGAGAGGCATGTTTGGTATGATCACCTTGAGAGAAGAAAAACTGAGAATGGTACCGGATATTTTTGTTGAAAAACGAGATGGCCGCCGTGTTCAATTCGATGTTGAAAAAATTTATAAAGCCTTGTTGAAGGCGACAGAAGAAGTGACTTCTCTCACTCCAGTGATGGAAGCCAAACTAGAAGCCATTGTCGATCGTGTGATCGCAGAGATCTTGGAACGTTTTCCAAATGGCGTGAAGATCTATGAGATCCAAAATGTCGTCGAACATGAATTGCTTCAAGCCAACGAATATGCGATTGCTGAGAGCTACATTACTTATCGGACTCAGCGGGATTTTGAGCGCTCAAAAGCGACGGACATCAACTTTACGATTGGAAAACTCCTCAATAAGGACCAAGCTGTCGTCAATGAAAATGCCAATAAGGACAGCGATGTCTTTAATACGCAACGGGACTTGACGGCAGGGATTGTCGGTAAGTCTATTGGTCTTAAAATGTTGCCTAAACACGTAGCCAATGCCCACCAAAAAGGGGATATTCACTACCATGATTTGGACTATAGCCCTTATACACCGATGACCAACTGCTGTTTGATCGATTTTGAGGGCATGCTCAGAAATGGCTTTAAGATTGGGAATGCAGAAGTAGAAAGTCCTAAATCCATCCAAACTGCAACGGCTCAAATCTCGCAGATTATTGCCAATGTAGCCTCTAGTCAGTACGGGGGTTGCTCAGCTGACCGGATCGATGAAGTCTTGGCCCCTTATGCAGAAAAGAACTACCAAAAACACTTGGCAGATGCCAAGGAGTGGGTGCTTCCTGAAAAGCAAGAGGACTACGCTTGGAGCAAGACTCAAAAAGATATCTATGACGCCATGCAATCGCTGGAATATGAAATCAATACCCTTTTTACTTCGAACGGGCAAACGCCCTTTACTTCGCTTGGCTTTGGTCTTGGAACCAATCGCTTCGAGCGGGAAATCCAAAAGGCGATTTTGGAAATTAGAATCAAGGGACTTGGATCGGAACATCGGACAGCCATCTTTCCAAAGCTGATCTTTACCCTCAAGCGGGGGCTCAATCTAGAACCTGGAACTCCTAACTATGATATCAAACAATTGGCCTTGGAATGTGCCACTAAGCGCATGTATCCAGACGTTTTGTCTTATGACAAGATTGTCGAGTTGACAGGCTCCTTCAAGGTGCCGATGGGATGTCGCTCTTTCCTTCAAGGTTGGAAGGACGAGAATGGTGTGGAAGTTAATTCTGGTCGGATGAACCTAGGGGTTGTGACGGTCAATTTACCTCGGATTGCCTTGGAATCAGGCGGAGACAAGGAGAAGTTCTGGCAAATCTTTAATGAACGGATGAACATCGCTGAAGATGCCTTAGTTTACCGGGTGGAACGCACCAAAGAAGCGACACCAGCCAATGCGCCGATTCTCTACCAATATGGGGCTTTCGGGAAACGCTTGGGCAAATATGACCAGGTAGATCAGCTCTTCCGTCATCGCAGAGCAACCGTTTCTCTTGGCTATATCGGACTCTATGAAGTTGCAACCGTCTTTTATGGTCCAAATTGGGAACACAATCCAGAAGCCAAACAATTCACGATCGATATCATCAAGGATATGAAAGCGCGCGTGGAAGAATGGTCTGACCAGTATGATTACCACTTCTCTATCTATTCGACTCCGTCAGAAAGCTTGACAGACCGCTTCTGTCGCCTGGATACGGAGAAATTTGGTAAGGTTCCAGATATCACAGACAAGGAATACTACACCAATAGTTTCCACTACGATGTTCGTAAGAACCCAACGCCATTTGAGAAGTTGGATTTTGAAAAAGTCTATCCAGAAGCTGGGGCGTCTGGTGGTTTTATCCACTACTGTGAATACCCTGTGCTCCAACAAAATCCAAAAGCCCTTGAAGCGGTTTGGGATTATGCCTATGACCGGGTCGGTTATCTCGGAACCAATACGCCGATTGACCGTTGTTACAAGTGTGATTTTGAGGGAGACTTCACGCCGACTGAGCGCGGATTTGCTTGTCCAAACTGTGGCAATAGCGATCCGAAAACGGTTGATGTGGTCAAACGGACCTGTGGTTATCTAGGAAACCCTCAAGCTCGTCCGATGGTCAATGGCCGTCACAAGGAAATTGCTGCACGGGTCAAACACATGAATGGATCCACTATCAAATCAGCTGGACACCAAGTGACAAATTAGAAAAGGACATTATGGGAAAATACCAATTAGATGATAAAGGTAAGGCTCAGGTTCAACGATTCCACGAGAAGCATTCAAAGGGTGGAATCAATAAAAAAGACCGAGTAGCCAGCCTGAGAGAACAATTTTTAAATAAGAATAAAAAAAAGTGAGAGTCCGCTCTCGCTTTTCTCGTATGGGGGAGGTAAAGATGGAATTACGTAGACCAACATTAGCAGATAAAGAAACCATTCTAAACATGATGACAGAGTTCGAAGAGACCCAGTCGGCCCACGACGGCGGCTTTTGGGATGCTGAGAACTTTGATTATGAGGAGTGGCTAGAAACTAACCTTAATAAAGAAATGGGAATAGGATTGCCTGAAAATCGCGTTCCATCAATTCAGTTCGTATTGTTTGATGAATCAGGTCATGCTTTAGGTTTTTTGAATCTACGGCTGAGACTAAATGAGGGATTGCTGAATTATGCTGGTCATATTGGCTATTCCATCCGTCCCTCTGAAAGAGGCAAGGGTTATGCCAAGGAAGCTCTCCGTCAAGGTCTGCGAGTAGCTAAAGAAAAGAACATCCATCGTGCTCTGGTGACTTGTAGCACGGACAATCCGGCCAGTCGAGCGGTTATCTTAGCTAATGGCGGCCAATTTGAAGATGTTCGAAATGGAACGGAGCGTTATTGGATAGAAGTGGAGTAGAAGGATGACATGGAATACACCTAAACCAGGCGAATGGAAGAGTGAGGAACTGAGTCAAGGGCGCATCATCGACTACAAGGCTTTTAACTTTGTCGATGGCGAAGGGGTGCGCAATTCCCTTTATGTGGCCGGCTGCATGTTTCACTGTGAGGGCTGTTACAATGTTGCGACCTGGTCTTTCAATGCAGGTATTCCCTATACCAAAGAGTTAGAAGAGCAGATCATGGCTGATCTGGCCCAACCCTATGTCCAGGGCTTGACCCTGCTTGGTGGAGAGCCATTCCTGAATACTGGAATTCTTTTGCCTCTCGTTAAACGCATTCGGAAAGAGTTGCCCGACAAAGACATTTGGTCTTGGACTGGCTACACTTGGGAAGAAATGATGCTAGAGACGCCAGACAAACTAGAGCTTCTCTCGCTGATTGATATTCTGGTTGATGGCCGCTATGATAAGAGCAAACGCAACCTCATGTTGCAGTTTCGTGGCTCTTCTAACCAGCGGATCATTGATGTTCAAAAATCATTGAAAGAAGGAAAAGTCGTCATCTGGGACAAGCTCAATGACGGAAGGGAAAGTTTTGAGCAGGTCAAGCGGGACGATCT
Source organism: Streptococcus sp. CP1998 (assembly GCF_041026655.1). Lineage (NCBI taxonomy): Bacteria > Bacillati > Bacillota > Bacilli > Lactobacillales > Streptococcaceae > Streptococcus > Streptococcus sp. CP1998. The sequence goes on along the minus strand of NZ_CP163380.1, from coordinate 1,960,678 downwards.
TTTGTAATCGCTTCAAAAAACCGGGTTTTGCACTCGGTTTTTTTGGATTCTCTGCATAAGTATACAAGAGATTTCTCTAGTTTTAGAAAACGCTTATTTTATAAATGTCTATAATGGACAAAATGGTGATAATTAATGCATTTTTTAATAAAAATATGTTACAATAAATATGATTAGGACTAATTGGAGGTATTTATGTCACAAAGGAGACGGTGCCGTCGTTCAGAACATAAGTGGGGGCAATTGCGAATCATTAATTCCGTATTGCTTATTTTTTTGCTTATGAGTGCAAGTTGGGCGACCTATACCATGTTGGCCAATAACATCTTGGCTTTTCGCTATGTTAATATTCTCGTGATTGTACTACTAGCTCTTCTCTTGCTCTTGTCAGCTTGGTTTGTGATCAAAAATCAGGCCAAAAAGACAACGTTCGTCCTGCTTCTTGTCGGCTTATTGGCTAGTTCAGGAGTTTTGTTTGCTAGTCAACAGCTTTTGAATCTGACCAGTAATGTCAATGGCCACTCTAACTATACAGAGTTTGAGATGGCTGTCTATGTCAAGAAAGACAGTGACATCAAAGATATCAAAGAAATCAAGGAAGTGGTGGCACCAAAGGGCAACAATAACGAAGCCAATCTTACTGCCCTCTTGGATAACATCAAAAAGACCAAGGGTCAGGAAATTTCTGTAGTGGATGCACCGACTTATCTAGATGCCTATAAGAGACTGCAGGAAGGGAATGCCTCTGCTATGGTCCTCAACAGTACCTTTGAGGATACCATTGCCGCAGAAGATGCAGACTATGCGAAGAAGTTGAAGAAAATCTATTCCTACAAGATCCGAAAAGAAGTGGCAGCGACGAGCAAGGTGTCTGCCAATGCGGATGTCTTTAACATCTATGTCAGCGGGATCGATACCTATGGTCCGGTAACCTCGGTTTCTCGTTCAGATGTCAATATCATCATGACGGTCAATCGGAAGACCAAGCAAGTCCTATTAACAACGACACCACGGGATGCCTATGTACCGATTGCAGATGGTGGTAATAACCAAAATGATAAGTTGACCCATGCGGGGATCTACGGAGTGGATGCTTCTATCCATACCCTTGAGAATCTCTATGATATCAAGCTCAACTACTACGTTCGTCTCAATTTCACCTCCTTCCTCAAGTTGATTGACCTTCTAGGGGGAATCGATGTGGAAAATGACCAGGAATTCACGAGCCTTCATGGCAAGTTCCATTTCCCAGTTGGCAAGGTCCATTTGAATTCGGAGCAAGCCCTCGGTTTTGTTCGCGAACGCTACTCTCTTCAAGGTGGCGACAATGACCGTGGGAAAAACCAAGAAAAAGTCATTGCAGCTATTATCAAAAAGTTGACCTCTACTAAGGTTTTAAGCAACTACAATGAGATTATCGGAAATCTCCAAAATTCTGTCCAAACCAACATGCAGTTGCCGACTATGATGAACTTGATCAATACCCAGCTAGAAACGGGTGGCTCTTATGAGGTGACTTCTCAAGCGATCACCGGTCAAGGACGCACCAACTTACCATCTTATGCCATGCCTGGTTACAACCTCTATGTCATGGAGTTGGATCAAGCCAGCTTGACCAAGGCTAAGGAAACCATTCAAAAAGTAATGGAAGGAAAAGAAAAATGATTGATATCCACTCGCACATCGTCTTTGATGTGGATGATGGACCAAAGACAAGAGAAGATACGCGTGCCTTATTGGAAGAAAGCTATCGCCAAGGGGTACGGACCATTATCTCCACTTCTCATCGCCGCAAGGGGATGTTTGAAACTCCCGAAGAAAAGATTTCTGAAAATTTTCAAGAAGTGAAAAAAATTGCGGCAGAGGTCGCGCCAGATTTAACGATTCATTATGGGGCAGAGATCTACTTTACCAATGATGTCTTGAAAAAACTGGAAGAAAAGATCATTCCACGTTTGGCAGATACGCGCTTTGCTCTGATCGAATTCAGCATGGGAACACCTTACAAGGAGATTCATACCGCTTTGGACCGCTTGCTCCATCTAGGTGTGACACCAGTGGTGGCCCATATCGAGCGCTACAAGTGCTTGGAGAAAAATGAGGAGCGCGTGCAAGAGATGATTAACATGGGCTGCTACATGCAGATCAATAGTTCTAGTGTTCTCAAGCCTCGCCTCTTTGGGGATGAACAAAAACAACTCAAAAAACGAGCTCGGTACTTCTTAGAAAAAGACTTGGTACACTTTGTTGCCAGTGATATGCACAATGTAGATAAACGACCGCCTTATATGGCAGAAGCCTATCGCTTGATCAAGGAAGAATACGGAGAACAAAGAGCACAAGCTCTCTTTGTCAGCAATCAAGAACTCTTGTTAGCGGATGAATTAATCTAACCATGAAACAGGTGGAGAGATCCACACGAAGGAGTAATTAGGAAATGAACAATCAAGAAAATCAAGCAGTGGAAATTGATGTTTTCTCTATGCTGAAGACCCTATGGAAACGCAAGTTCTCAATCGTTTTGGTCGCTCTTGTCTTTGCCATCGCAGCATTTGGCTATAGTGCCTTTTTAGCCAAGAAAGAATACCAAAGTACTAGCCGGATCTATGTGGTCAGTCGTCAAAACCAAGACAACAATGCCTTGACAAACTCGGATTTGCAGGCGGGTTCTTACTTGGTTAAAGACTACCGTGAGATCATCCTTTCTCAAAATGTATTGAGTCAAGCCATCGAAGAATTGAAACTCGATCTGACACCAGCTGAGCTGTCGAAAAAGATCAGTGTATCCGTTCCGACAGATACTCGTATCCTTTCCATCACGGCTAAGGATGGAGATCCAAAAGAAGTACCCGCATTGCCAATGGCCTTCGAAATGTAGCAGCAAAGATCATCTCTGTGACCAAGGTGTCAGATGTTACGACTTTGGATGAAGCAGAAGTGCCTCAATCACCTTCTTCACCAAATATCCGACGCAATGTCCTTCTTGGCTTTATTGCTGGAGCTGGCTTGATGGTGGTTCTCATGGTCGTAGTAGAAGTCTTGGACGATCGTGTCAAGAGACCAGAGGATATCGAAGAATTGATGGGCTTCACCTTACTTGGTATTGTGCCAGATATTAAGAAATTGTAGACCGAGGAACGCATGAATACATTAGAAATTTCAAAAAATAAACTACAAGAAATCCATAAGGCAGAGGAGTATTTCAATGCTCTTGCGACGAATATCCAATTGAGTGGTGTGAATCTGAAAGTCATCGCTGTCTCATCTGTTCAAGAAAACGAAGGAAAATCAACCACTTCAACCAACTTGGCCGTTGCCTTTGCGCGTGCGGGTTATAAGACTCTCTTAGTCGACTGCGATATCCGGAACTCTGTCATGACAGGGGTTTTCCGTAGCCGTGATAAGATCCAAGGATTGACTGACTTCTTATCTGGTCGTAGCCAATTGAACCAAATTTTATATCCTACTGATTTTCCAAATTTGGATATCATCGAATCTGGACAGGTCGCGCCAAACCCAACGGGTCTCTTGCAAAGTAAGAACTTCACCGTGATGATGGATGCCCTACGTGAGCATTTTGACTACATCATTGTCGATACACCTCCAATCGGAATCGTGATCGATGCGGCGATTATCGCTCAACGCTGTGATGGAACCGTCTTGATCACGGAATCTGGTGCCAATGGACGCAAGGCTGTCCAAAAGGCGAAGGAACAATTAGAACAAACAGGCACCCCTTTCTTAGGAGTAGTGCTCAATAAATTTAACATTAAAGCTACCGAGTATGGTTCGTATGGTGGATATGGATCTTACGGGGAATATGGGAAAAAGTAAAGAATAGGATCGAGGGAAAATGGGAGAAGAAAGAATTGAACTGGAAAAATTAACGATTGTTCTCTTTCAAAGTTTGGCTGTCCTATTTTCAGCTTACATTGTGAGCTTTTTTAAGAATGCAGAATACACGCCACAGACGATCGCGGTGCTCTATCTTTTGCACTTTGTAGCCTTTTACATTAGCAATGTCTCCTATCGTTTTTACAGTAGGGGTTACCTAGATGAGCTCTTTCAGGTCTTGAAATACAATGTATTTTTCGCTGTTGGGATCACCTTTACCTCTTTTATGCTCGATGGGGTCTTTTCTATCTCTCGACGGGGGATGATCTACTTCTTTCTTTTTAATACCTTTGCCGTCTATGCCATGGATCTCTTGCTTAAGAGATACCGGAAATCTGTTTCACCACGGCGGAAAAGTTCGAGAAAGATCTTCTTGATCACAGCGACCAGTCGGATGGAAAAAGTATTTGATATCTTGCATTCACCCAACCTCTATCATGGAGATCTAATCGGTGTCACTGTCATGGACAATACGGATTTTGCTCATTCAGGTGTCAGGGTGGTGCAGCCGGATCAAATGATGAACTTTGTGACCAAGGAAGTGGTGGATGAAGTCTTTATCAATCTGCCAAGTGAGGACTATAATATAAGTGACTTCGTCTCGGAGTTTGAGAGTATGGGGATCGATGTGTCGGTCAATCTCAATGCCTTTAACTTCGCTTCCTTAGGCAATAAACGGGTTCGAGAAGTCGGGGGACTAAGCGTCGTAACTTTCTCAACCAATTTTTACAAACCGAGCCACGTATTTGCCAAACGTCTCTTGGACATTGCAGGAGCTTTCTTTGGCCTCTTGATTTGTGGACTAGTGAGTATCGTTTTGGTCCCTCTAATCCGCAAAGATGGCGGTCCTGCCTTCTTTGTACAGAAGCGGGTCGGAAAGAACGGACGGTATTTTAACTTCTATAAATTCCGCTCCATGCGCGTGGATGCCGAAGAGATTAAAAAAGATCTGATGGCGCAAAACACCATGACAGGTGGGATGTTTAAGATGGAAAACGATCCACGGGTAACACCGATCGGACGCTTTATCCGTAAGACCAGTCTTGATGAATTGCCACAATTTTACAATGTTCTGATCGGTGACATGAGTCTAGTCGGAACTCGTCCTCCAACGGTAGATGAATACCAAGACTATACGCCAGCCCAAAAACGTAGACTCAGTTTCAAGCCAGGGATTACAGGCCTTTGGCAAGTGAGCGGACGCAGTGAGATTACAGACTTTGACGAAGTGGTCAAACTCGACGTTGCATACATGGATGATTGGACGATCTGGAGAGATATTCAGATCCTGCTCAAGACCGTGAAGGTTGTACTTAGAAAAGAAGGAGCGAAGTAGGCTGTGAGTAAAGTTAGACAGATTCAATTAGGAGAACTATCCTTATTAGAAAAGTATATTGAGATTTGCACAAAACACAATCTTCGATACTATGCTTTAGGGGGCACTTTATTGGGAGCTATTCGTCACAAGGGCTTTATCCCTTGGGATGATGATATGGATTTGGGCATGCCTAGAAAAGACTATGAAAAGTTTCTGGAAATTTGCCAAAATGAATTACCGAGCAATGTCATCTTGAGAATCCATGATGATAATTTAGGCAATACATCCATCATGGATACCTCGCTTCAAATTGAATTTGGTGGGGTTGTGTGTAGTCCTTTTATCGATGTGTTTCCTTTAGATGGTTACCCATCAGATGGCTTCCACTATTTCTTGCACACCAATAAAATTAAGTATTACCGTGCCCTTTCCAAAATATCTGTCATCAATCGATTGCACAATCGCGACCGAGGTTTCTTTGAAAATTCAATTGTGAAGGTTTCTAAGATCCTTCACCTAGACAAATTACTAAATACTGAAAAAATCAATCAAAAGTTACAAAATACGATTAAAAAATATGACTTTGAGACAAGTGATCTCGTGGGAAATGTCTTAGGATCCTATCGCGAGAGAGAATTGGCCTACAAAGAGGTATTTGGGGAGCCACAACTCCTTGATTTTGAAACTATTAAAATCAGTGGTCATGCTGATCCGGATGCTTATCTGACAAAGATCTATGGCGATTATATGAAGTTGCCAGAAGAATCAGAGCAAAAAGGTCACTTTGAATCCACGTGGGGAGAATAAGCTTGAAAAGTTTTACGATGATGGGGGTCAGAATTGACCCTTTAACAATGGCAGAAACCGTTGCTGCTACAGAAGAATTTGTACGAGATAAAAAACCACTCCATTTGATGGGAGTCAACGCAGATAAGCTCAATCAATGTGCGACAGATGAGGCCATCAAGAAGATTGTCAATGAATCTGAAATCATTAATGCAGATGGTGCTTCTGTTGTTCTCGCAGCGCGCTATTTGGGTTATGCTGTGCCAGAGCGCGTGGCAGGCATTGATTTGATGCAGGAATTGCTCCATTTAGCCAATGAAAAAGGCTACTCTGTCTACTTCTTCGGTGCAAAAGAGGAAGTATTGACAGATATGCTAACTATCTTTAAAAAGGATTATCAGAATCTCCGAGTAGTGGGCCATCGCAATGGCTATTTCTCTGCTGAAGAGGAGGAGGCTATTCAAGAAGATATTCGTGAGAAGAAGCCAGATTTTGTCTTTGTCGGCATCACCTCTCCTAAAAAGGAGTACTTGATCCAGAAGTTTATGGACAATGGCGTCAATTCTGTCTTTATGGGAGTGGGAGGAAGCTTTGATGTCCTCTCAGGTCATATCAAGCGGGCACCTATGTGGATGCAAAAAGCCAATCTGGAATGGTTGTTCCGTGTGGCCAACGAACCCAAACGGCTCTTTAAGCGTTATTTTGTAGGAAATGCCACTTTTATTAAGAGAGTAGTACATGAAAAACGGAAAGCAAAAAAATAATATTCTTCACATTTCGCGGACCATGGATATCGGTGGAGCGGAACGTATTGTCTATCAGTTGGCGACAGACCTCAAGGATGAATTTGATCAGGTTCATGTCGCATCAACTGGTGGATTGTGGGAAGAAAAACTAGCAGAGAATGGGATTCAACACCATCGGATTCTAGACATCGATAGCAAACAGCCAGCTACGGTGCTCAAGATCCTTGCTAGTCTCTCCAAGATCATCAAAGAAAATGAGATTACTCTTGTCCACACCCATCACCGGATGGCTGCTTTCTATATTCGTTTGCTGCAGATGCGCCATCCGAACTTGCTCCATGTCTATACAGCTCATAATGTTTTCAAGGATAAATTACCACTTTATAAATTCGCCCTAGGAAAGGCTCGAACGGTTGCTGTCAGTCAAGCTGTCCAGGAAAATATCCTTAATGATGTGAGGTCAAAAAACTCTATTGTGATTTATAATGGAGTAAAAATGAAACAAAGTGAGCATACAGTAAATGAAATTACTCAGTGTGACGGTATCAAAATAGGATGTATCGCTCGCCTGTCCGAACAAAAAGGGTTACCCTATCTGATCGAAGCTATGTCACTAGTGACAAATCCAAGTGTATCCTTGTTTCTTATCGGTGATGGAGAATTGAAAAATGATTTGATAAATCAAACCAAGGAGCTGGATTTGGAAGAAAGAATTCATTTTTTAGGTTATCGGAGCGACGTGGTAGAGTGTATCAATAGCTTTGACTTTTGTGTTCTTCCATCGATTTTTGAAGGATTTGGATTGGTTGCAATCGAGGCCTTTATGAACGGCAAAACCATGATTGCAACAGATATTCCAGGTGTGAACGAAGTAGTGAATTCTGAGAATGGGCTCCTCGTCCCAGCTGAGGATCCGCAAGCCTTAGCTCAAGCAATTAAACAATTAGCAGGGGATCCTGAGAAAAGAGCCTCTTTAGCTGCTCAAGCAAAGAGAGATTATGAAAGCAAGTATAGCTATCCGATCTTTTTAGACAACTATCGCAACTTTTACCAATTCATGAGGAAGGGTTCAAAATGAAAAAAGTAATGTTGGTGTTTGGGACGCGTCCAGAAGCCATTAAAATGTGTCCTTTGGTCAATGAACTCAAACAACACGATACCATTGAAACCGTAGTCTGTGTAACGGGGCAGCACAAGGAAATGCTGGACCAAGTGTTAGACGTTTTTCGTGTTGTTCCAGACTATAATCTAGGCATTATGAAGGCCAATCAAACATTATTTACCATTACGACCTCTATCTTGGAAAAAATCCAACCGGTATTAGAAGAGGAAAAACCTGATATTGTCCTCGTCCATGGGGATACCACAACCACCTTTGCAACAGCTTTGGCGGCCTTTTATATGGGCATCAAAGTGGGGCATGTGGAAGCAGGTCTTCGGACTTACAATCTTCAAAGCCCATATCCTGAAGAGTTTAACCGTCAAGCTACTTCCATAGTGGCAGATTACAATTTTGCTCCAACCCAGGTTTCAAAAGAGAATCTTCAAAAAGAAGGACGGACCAATATTTTCGTTACAGGAAATACTGTTATTGATGCCTTAAAAACAACGGTAAAAGAAGACTACGACCACCCTATATTGGAGTGGGCAAAAGGGAGCAAGCTCATCATGTTGACGGCCCACCGTCGCGAAAACCTTGGAGAACCTATGGAGCACATGTTCCGTGCGGTCAACCGGATTTTGGATGAGTTTGAAGATGTAAAGGTGGTCTATCCCATCCACAAAAATCCAAAGGTCAGAGAATTGGCTAGCAAGATTTTTGGAGAGAATGAGCGAATGAAAATCATTGAGCCCTTGGAAGTGATTGATTTTCATAATTTCATGAACCAAAGCTATATGATCTTGACGGACTCAGGTGGCGTCCAAGAAGAAGCGCCTTCCTTAGGAAAACCTGTCCTTGTCATGCGTGATACGACAGAGCGTCCAGAAGGTGTGGCTGCAGGGACTTTGAAATTGGTCGGAACAGAAGAAGAAAACATCTATCGCAACTTCAAGCTCCTTCTGGAAGACCAAGATGAATACGAGAAGATGAGCCAGGCAAGTAATCCTTATGGGGATGGAACAGCTTGTCAACAGATTGTAGAAATTATCATGAAGGGATTAGCATAATGGAAAAGGTTTCGATTGTCATACCGGTCTATAATGTCGAGGAGTATTTACAGTATAGTGTCGGTAGTCTTAGACAACAGACCTATTCAAATATTGAAATCATCCTGGTCGATGATGGATCAACCGATCGTTCAGGAGAAATTTGTGACCAGTATGCTCAGGAAGATGACCGTATTCGAGTGCTCCATCTTCAAAATGGGGGAATATCTTATGCCCGCAACAACGGTGTAAGAGTGGCAACAGCTGATTGGATCATGCTTCTAGATTCAGATGATTATTATGATCGTAGAACTGTTGAATATTTAATGGGATTGAAAGACCAGTATAATGTTGACCTCGTATCGACCCCGGTCATTGAAGTCAGAAGTTATGAGGACAAAGATTTTTCAGGAGATCTAAATGAAAAGAGCGCTAGGAAATTAGACCGCCATACAGCTCTGATAGAAATGTTCTATGGTCACCACGTTGGGACTCATTCAGGAGGAAAACTCTACAAGAAAGAGATCTTACTCCAACATCCCTATCCAGAAGGAATGATTTATGAAGATTTGGCCATTGCCTATGAGCATATTGCAGCTTGTAAGGAGATTGCTGTAAGCAATCTTAATCTTTATAAATACTATCGAAGAGCGGGTAGTACAGTCAATTCGAAGTATAGCGATCGGCTCTTGGATTTCTACAAGGCCATGGAATGGAACAGAGCCTATGTCGAGAGAGACTATCCTGATGATCCGGAAATGAAAAAAGCGGTCAATGCCCGCTATGTCTTTAATGGCTTGCATGTGGTCCATGCTATGCTGGGTTCTCATATGTATGATCAGGTTAACAAAATTCGCAAAGAGTATCGTCGCTATTGGAAAGATATTCTAATCAATTTACATATTACAAGAAAAAATAAACTCAAATACCTTCTTTTGCTCCTTTCTCCACATTTGTATCAAAAGGTGAGAGCAAAACTAGGCTAGATTGCTAAATAGCCATGTTCTAGAGAAGGAAAAAGAGACAACATCAGGAGGTTTAGGATGATTTATGCAGGGATTTTAGCAGGAGGAACAGGCTCACGGATGGGGATTACGGATATGCCCAAACAATTTTTGGATTTGGGTGGACGTCCTATTTTAATCCACACGGTTGAGAAGTTCTTATTGGTCCATGAGATTCAAAAGATTGTATTGGGGATTCATCCGGACTGGGTGACCTATACGGAAGATCTGGTAGACAAGTACTTGTCTTCTTATAAGGACCGGATCTTGGTTGTAGAGGGAGGAAGTGACCGCAACTCTACCATCGAAAATATCATCCTGGCTATCGATGAGGTGCAGCCTTTGACAGATGAGGACATTATCGTCACCCATGATTCGGTTCGTCCTTTTGTTAGCCTAAAAACTATCCAAGAAAACATTGAACTGGCCAAGAACCATGATGTTGTAGATACAGTGGTCGAAGCGACCGATACCATTGTTCAAAGCTTGGATAATACCTTTATCACGGATATCCCAGAGCGCCAATATCTCTATCAGGGTCAAACCCCTCAAACCTTCAAAATGAAAGACTTTCTTGCCTTGTATCATGATTTAAGTGACCAACAAAAAGAAGTCTTGACAGATGCCTGCAAGATCTTTGTCATCAATGGTAAAAAAGTTGCTCTTGCTAAAGGGGAATATTCCAATATTAAAATTACGACGATTACAGATTTGAAAATTGCACGCGGTATGATTGAGGACAATTAATATGTTGAACCAAATCTTTCAGCTGACCCAGCCGAAAAATATTACCATCAAATACCAAGAAGAAGACATGAGCCGTGGAGACAAGGTGTTAATACGCCCTTATTACATGGCTATTTGTCATGCGGACCAACGTTACTATCAAGGGAAACGGGATCCTAAGGTGCTTAAAAAGAAATTACCCATGGCCCTGATCCATGAGTCGTCTGGTATCGTGGTAGCGGATCCTACGGGAACCTATCAACCAGGACAGATTGTGGCTATGGTTCCCAATCAACCTCCTCATCAAACAGAGGGTGTATTCTTTGAAAATTATTTGGAGGGGACGCACTTCTTGTCTAGTGGCTTTAATGGTTTTATGCAAGAAGTCGTTGCCTTGCCACTGGATCGTGTAGTGGCTTATCCAGAGGAAGTTCGGGGCCCTGTGACAGCCTTAGCGGAATTTAGTAGTGTTGCCATGCATGCCATTCATCGCTTTGATCTCATTGCCCATCAACGAAGAGAGTCTGTTTTGATTTTAGGAGATGGGAGTCTTTCATATGTGGTTGCGACTTCTTTGCACTATCTTTACCCAGAGTTGAAGATTACAGTCGTAGGGCGCAACAGTGATAAACTGCAATTGTTTAATTTTATCCATCAGGCCATTTTAACCAGCGAGTTGACAGACGATCAACGGTTTGATCACGCCTTTGAGTGTACTGGTGGCCAAGGAAGTGAACCAGCCATCAATGACATTATCGATCATATCAAGCCTCAAGGAACCGTGATGTTGATGGGGGTTAGTGATAACCGGGTCGCAGTTAATACAAGAGATGTTCTTGAAAAGGGATTGACCTTTGTAGGGTCTTCTCGCTCAGGTCGTGAAGATTTCGAGCGGGCTGTAGAGATGCTGGCTAATCGTCGGGTCCAAAGCCGTTTGAAAAACATTATTCACGTTGATGGAGAAGTTCAAACCATTCCAGATATTCACCGAGCTTTTGCGACAGATTTGATCACACCGTTTAAAACGGTCTTTAAGTGGGGATTGTAGCCAATCATGAAAGTGCTAAAAAATTACGCCTATAATCTCTCCTACCAGTTGCTGGTGATTATCTTGCCGATTATCACCACCCCTTATGTGACACGGGTCTTTAGTTCAAATGACTTAGGGACCTATGGCTATTTCAACTCCATCGTCACCTATTTTATCCTTTTGGCGACGCTAGGAGTGGCTAACTACGGAACCAAGGAGATCTCAGGACACCGCAAAGACATCCAAAAGAATTTCTGGGGGATTTATACCCTTCAGTTAGGAGCGACCTTTGTGTCCATCCTGCTTTATGTCTTGCTGTGCTTGGCGCTTCCTTCCATGCAAAACCCTGTGGCCTATATCTTAGGGCTCAGTTTGGTTTCAAAGGGGCTCGACATCTCCTGGCTCTTTCAGGGGTTAGAGGACTTCCGTAAGATTACGGTTCGGAATATCACGGTCAAACTGGTTGGAGTCATCTCCATCTTCTTGTTTGTCAAATCTGCCAATGATTTGTATCTCTATGTATTCTTACTCACCATCTTTGAGCTCTTAGGTCAGCTGAGTATGTGGCTACCTGCTCGGGAGTTCATTGGGAAAGCCCATTTTGATTTGGCTTATGCACGGGTGCACTTAAAACCGGTCATTCTGCTCTTTTTACCGCAGATTGCCATTTCCCTCTATGTCACCTTGGATCGAACCATGCTGGGGGCTCTCGCCTCTACAAAGGATGTGGGGATTTATGATCAGGCCTTGAAATTGGTTAATATTTTGCTGACCCTTGTGACGTCTTTAGGAAGTGTCATGCTTCCGCGCGTGGCGAGTCTTTTGGCTTCAGGAGATCACAAGGCTGTCAATAAGATGCACCAAATGTCCTTTTTGATCTATAATTTGGTCATTTTCCCGATTATTGCCGGCATGCTGATTGTAAACGATGACTTTGTTCGATTCTTCTTAGGGAAGGATTTCCAAGATGCTCGCTATGCCATCGCTATCATGATCTTCCGTATGTTCTTCATCGGATGGACCAATATCATGGGGATTCAAATTCTCATCCCGCATGATAAGAACAAAGAATTTATGCTGTCCACCACGATTCCTGCTATCGTCAGTGTCGGGTTGAACCTGCTCTTCTTACCCCATTTTGGTTTTATTGGCGCAGCCATTGTATCCGTCTTAACAGAATCCTTAGTATGGCTGATTCAACTCTACTATACCCGTCATTACCTCAAGGAAGTTCCAATTATCGGTGCGATGACAAAAATTATGTTCGCATCTGCTCTGATGTATGGCCTCTTGCAACTTGTAAAACCGTTTCTACATTTCACCCCTACCCTGAATGTACTCGTGTATGCGGTGCTTGGTGGGATCATTTATCTGATCGCTATCCTATCTCTGAGAGTGGTAGATGTGAAAGAATTAAAACAACAATTTTTAAATAAATAGTAGAGAGTAGAAAGGAAGGATATGAATTTTTAGGTCAACAATGATGTTCAGATGGGAATGTTATAGCGAAGGCGCTTCCTAAGCAGGCATTCAAATCTGGATAAAACGAAGTTCTCTTTAAAAATTCTTTATCAGGTAAATTGATGATAAAAATGAAATTTGACGATCTACTAGTTGCTGTTGTCGTCTCGATTGTGATCTTCTTCAATACAATATCCACTACGATGTTAAATAAGGGCTTTTTGCATGTTGGTGCTAGCTCGCTCATAGTGGTTGTAGCTCTATTGTTGCTTCGTTTTTTTAACAAAATTACGATTCCCTATCATTATCTCATTTTATCTACTATGTTATTGTTGGTAGCGGTCATGGTTTATTTTAAGACAGATAAATTAAATTTTTTAGTTTATTCTCTCTTAATGGTTTTGCTGGTTAATGCAGATAGGAAAGTTATTTTAAAGAGTTACGTATTTGTTGCAGGTACGATTGTTCTTACGGTATTTCTATTGTCACTGTTAAAGGTTGTCCCCAATTTACAATATAGTCGCGGTGCCGTTATCCGTAATTCATTTGGTTTTATCTATCCAACAGATTTCGCTGCCCATTGTTTCTACCTCTATGTTGCGATCTCCTATTTGCTAAAAGATCGATATATTGGCTTACGATCTCTGAGTGGCGTGCTCTTAGCTTTATTTATTATGAAGTTCTGTGATGCTCGTATGAATGCGGTCTCGCTTTTGGTTTCGGTCTTAGTTTTTCTCTTTTTCTATTTAACAAAAGAGAAAAAACTGAAGTTGTATCATTTATTACCCTATTCGGTCATCCTTTTTTCAACCGGAATGATCTATTTAACCTATCATTTCTCTTGGTCATCTCCACTTTATGTCCAAATTAATCAATTCATCACTGGTCGGTTAGCCTTAGGTAAAAATGCTTTTAATTTATACCCTTTGAATTGGTTTGGAACAAGAGGGGTTCAGTTTATCGGATCCGGAGGAAGCACGGAGTCTGTCCTCAATTATAATTATGTCGATTCGTCTTATGTTCAGATGCTATTTACATATGGTATCGTACCGGTTGCTTTATTAGTCGGTATTTATGTCATTGTTTCAAAATATGAATTCAAGAAGGGACGTTATTTATTTGTTGCAATTTTGTCCCTCATTGCGATTAACTGTATGATTGAAGCATTTTGGTTTGTACCGACTTATAACATCTTTATGTTCACACTCTTTGCAACAGAAGTTGTCAAGAAAAAGCCGGTCAATTCTCTCTCTTATAGTGAGGAAATTGGGGGAATTTGAAGGTCTAATCTATAGCTACGAGTCTAACGAAACGGCTAAGAGTTTAGATATATTTTAAAATAGAAAAATAATGGAGTCTACTATGTACGATTATCTGATTGTTGGTGCTGGTTTGTCTGGAGCCATCTTCGCACATGAAGCTACAAAACGTGGTAAAAAAGTAAAAGTGATTGACAAGCGGGATCACATCGGTGGGAATATCTACTGTGAAGAGGTTGAAGGTATCAATGTTCACAAGTATGGTGCCCACATTTTCCATACGTCTAACAAAAAAGTGTGGGACTATGTCAACCAGTTCGCTGAATTCAACAACTATATCAACTCACCAGTAGCTAACTATAAGGGCAGTCTTTACAATCTTCCCTTTAACATGAATACCTTCTACGCTATGTGGGGAACCAAGACTCCTCAAGAAGTCAAGGACAAGATTGCTGATCAAACGGCTGATATGAAAGATGTTGAGCCAAAAAACCTGGAAGAACAAGCCATCAAGTTGATCGGTCCAGATATCTATGAAAAATTGATCAAGGGCTATACAGAAAAACAATGGGGACGTTCTGCAACAGACCTTCCACCATTTATCATCAAACGTCTCCCAGTTCGTTTGACCTTTGATAACAACTACTTTAATGACCGTTACCAAGGAATTCCAATCGGTGGTTACAACGTCATCATTGAAAACATGCTGGGTGATGTAGAAGTAGAACTTGGGGTTGATTTCTTTGCCAATCGTGAAGAGCTTGAAGCTTCAGCTGATAAAGTTGTCTTTACAGGAATGATTGACCAGTACTTTGACTACAAACACGGTGAGTTGGAGTACCGTAGCCTGCGTTTTGAACACGAAGTCTTGGATGAGGAAAACCATCAAGGGAATGCGGTGGTCAACTACACAGAGCGTGAGATTTCTTATACTCGGATCATTGAGCACAAGCACTTCGAGTATGGTACACAACCTAAGACAGTTATCACACGTGAATACCCAGCTGATTGGAAACGTGGGGATGAACCATACTACCCAATCAATGATGAAAAGAACAACGCCATGTTTGCTAAGTACCAAGAAGAAGCAGCCAAAAATGATAAGGTTATCTTCTGTGGACGTTTGGCGGACTACAAATACTACGACATGCACGTGGTTATTGAGCGAGCTTTGGAAGTCGTAGCAAATGAGTTTGATTGAAAGAAACCATAATCTATGAAATACTACTTAAAAGAAGAATTCCTGCATGATGTCAACGCAAAGAACGCGGGAAATAAAGCACGCAATGACGTAGAAAGTATTGTGAAAGAAGAAGGCTATCATCCCTTGGTCCTTTCCGTCGACAATTGGTATCAGATGAGTACCCTTGCGGCTCAACGCCATAAGGCAAAAGCTTTTGGACAAGCCTTGGATCAACTAAAGCAAGGAGATGAGTTGTTGATCCAGTTTCCAATGCTTCACCATAGCTTTTTCTCCACCCATTTGGTCAAAAAAGCGCAAATAAGAGGGATTAAAGTCTATCTTTTGATTCATGACCTAGAAGTGCTTCGCCATGCCAACATGACTTCACTGCCTTTAAAACACAGAATTCGGATGTACCTTCAAGAAGCAAGTTTTCTCAAAGCAGCTGATGGGATCATCGCTCACAATCCAGTTATGAAATCTATCTTGGTGGATAAAGGGATAGCGGAAGATAAGATTGTTAGCCTTGGCATTTTCGACTATTTGATTCCAAATTTCCAAGAGAAGACTGGTCTAACTAAGAATCAGCCAATTATTGTGGCTGGTAATTTGGCACAAGAAAAAGCTGGTTATCTCTATGCTCTTCCTGCAGAACCTGCCTATAATCTCTATGGTGTTGGTTTTGATGAGAGTAGAGCTTTAGAGAATGAAACTTACTTTGGTTCCTTTCTACCGGATAAGCTTCCTGCGGCCCTTGAGGGTGGTTTTGGACTTGTCTGGGATGGTGATAGTGCTGAAACCTGTAGTGGTGTCTTTGGCGAGTACCTTCGCTATAACAACTCTCATAAAGCATCACTGTACTTGGCCTCAGGATTCCCACTTGTGGTTTGGAAACAGTCAGCCTTGTCTCATTTTGTGCTTGAGAAGGGCTGTGGGATTGCAGTAGAGTCGCTCCATGATTTGAAGGAGACAATCGACAATCTTTCAGACGCTGATTACCAAACCTTGGTGGACAATGCCAAGCGTGTTGGTCAGGAAATCAGAGATGGTCACTACTTAAAGACAGCCTTAAAACATTTATCATAAGATCAAAAGAAGTCAGACGGACTTCTTTTTTAGTTTTTCAAAAAAATATCACTAATTTTAAAAAATTACCTTATGAAACTTTTCATCGCTGAAACCGTGTGGTAAAATGATTAACGTATAAAATTTGTATAAAGGGAAGTTTATATGAAAAAGAAAGATCTTATTTTTTATGCCGGAGCGGCAGTCTTGATGGCTGTATCTGCTCAGGGAGTCAGTGCAGATGAGCTGGTTTCAAATGAGGCCACTACTACTGAAGGCAACCAAGTCCAAGCTGAAAAAGCGCCAGAAGTAGCCGTTGCTGAAAAGTCAGTAGCACCTGTCGCAAGCAACTATGCAGCACCAGCAAATGTGACCGAACCAGCTGTGGCACCTGTGAGCAAGGCCGCAGCTTCAGAAAGTGGGACCCCATCTGTAGAAAAGGCTACAGATGCATCGACTACTGAGAAAGAAGAAACTCCTCTTCCGTCTGATTCAGGAAGCACGACCTTCTTTAACACAGGCGCTCACGCTCCAGCTGGTCGTTCAACAGATGTGGCGGTTCAGCCAAAATCATTCGTTGATGTGAGTAGCCATAACGGAGACATTAGTATTGGAGACTACCGTACCCTAGCTAATAAAGGCGTGGGCGGTGTCGTTGTCAAATTGACAGAAGACACTTGGTACAAGAACCCAAATGCGGAGAACCAAATTCGTAATGCACAAGCTGCGGGTCTACAAGTATCGACCTACCACTTCTCACGCTATACTTCTGAGGAAGCAGCGCGTGCAGAAGCGCGGTTCTATATTGCAGCTGCACAACGTTTGAGTTTGCCAAAGAATACCCTCATGGTCAATGACTTTGAGGATGCCAAGATGCAGCCAAACATTAACCGCAACACCCAAGCCTGGGCTGACGAAATGCGTAAAAATGGCTACACTAACTTGATGTTCTACACAAGTGCTAGCTGGTTGGATGAAAACAACCTTCGCAAGAAAGGTCCTGTCAACACCGCTCAATTTGGTCTTCAGAATTTCTGGGTTGCCCAATACCCTTCTCCAAAACTGTCTGTAAACGATGCGAAAAGCTTGCGTTACAATGGGAAAGCTGGCGCGTGGCAGTTCACTTCTCAAGCGGAATTGCTTCCAGGAAAACACCTATTTGACCACAGTGTGGACTATACAGGTCGCTTCACAGCGAACGCAAAACCTGCCGCAGACCCGACAGAAGGTAGCTTAAGTGGGAAAATTAACATTGTCAATAACGATACCATGGCGGGACGCTTTGACGTTGTCATCTCAAATGTTAAGGCGCCAAATGGAGTTCGAACAGTTTCTGTCCCAATCTGGTCAGAAACAGGTGGTCAAGATGACCTTGTTTGGTATACAGCCAACCGTCAAGCAAACGGGACCTATACCGTCAATGTAAAAGCAGCGGACCATAAAAACTCAACCGGTCTTTACAATGTCCACCTGTACTATGTTCAGAATAATGGACAATTGACGGGTGTGGGTGGAACAACGACGACAGTAGCCATTGGAAAGAAAAATCAGACTCCGGTTTCAGCGGATCTGACTATTGTAAAATCAGAAAAAAACGGTACCTTCACCATCACGGCTAAGAACCTTCAAGGTTTCGATGGCTACAAAGAAGTGAAGATTCCATTCTGGTCTCAAGCCAATGGGATGAAAGACATTATCTGGTACACTCCGACTCGTCAAGCAGATGGTTCTTATACCGTAACAGCCAAAGCCAGTGATCATGAAAATGCTGATGGCAAGTACGAAGCGCAAGTCTTCTATGTAGATGCCCAAGGTCAAAACAAATTTGTGAAAAAGGCTTTTACCGATTATACAGCGACAAAACTGGCCAACGCTGTTGCAGCGGATCTGACTATTGTAAAATCAGAAAAAGACGGTACCTTTACCATTACGGCTAAAAATCTTCAAGGTTTCGAAGGCTACAAAGAAGTGAAGATTCCATTCTGGTCTCATGCCAATGGGATGAAGGATATCATCTGGTACACTCCGATTCGTCAAGCAGACGGTTCATATACCGTAACAGCCAAAGCCAGTGACCACGAAAATACCGATGGCAAGTACGAAGCACAGGTCTTCTATGTAGATGCTCAAGGCAAAAACAAGTTTGTGAAAAAGGCCTTTATCGATTACACAGCTTCTAAACCATCTGCTGATCTGATCATTACAAAATCAGAAAAAGATGGTACCTTCACCATCACGGCTAAGAACCTTCAAGGTTTCGATGGCTACAAAGAAGTGAAGATTCCATTCTGGTCTCAAGCCAATGGGATGAAAGACATTATCTGGTACACTCCGACTCGTCAAGCAGATGGTTCTTATACCGTAACAGCCAAAGCCAGTGACCACGAAAATGCTGATGGTCAGTACGAAGCGCAGGTCTTCTATGTGGATGCTCAAGGCCAAAACAAGTTTGTCAAGAAAGCCTTTATTGATTACAAAAATCAATCTCGTCCAACCGGCACTCTCTTGATCCAAAACAACAATAAGGATACGGGTACTTTTGACGTCGTCATCAAGGATGTCTATAGTCCTAAAGGCGTACGGACTGTTCAAGTCCCTACTTGGTCGGATAAGGATGGACAGGATGATCTCCGCTGGTACGAAGCGACTCGTCAAGCGAACGGAGATTATAAGGTATCCATCAAAGCGAGCGATCACAAGAACTCTACTGGTAAGTACCATGTTCACCTTTACTACATTCAAAATGATGGTTCTCGGATTGGTATTGGTACCACGACTACAGACGTGGAGTTCCGAAATGCCATGACCAAGACGCAAGTTTCTATCAAGAATGTCAATGCAACGAACGGGACTTATACAGTAGCTGTAGATCAAGCCCCTCAGGGGCGTCAGATTAAGAACATTCGTGTCGCCGCTTGGTCTAAAGCTCATCAAGAAAATCTTTACTGGTATTCTGCAACGCCGACAGGTATGCACACAGAGATCACAGTCTCTGCTAATAATCACGGTAATGAAGCAGGCAACTTTACTACTCACGTCTATGTGGACTACAAAGATGGGGGAGTTGAAGGCTTTAACCTCGGTCAAACTGCCTTGTCTCCACGAAATCAAAAGGTGAATCCACGAACAACCTATTATTCTCAACGGGATCCTCGTTGGGCTGGGAAATATTACGGTGTGAGCAATGTCGATCAGTCAGGTTGTGTACCAACCTCTCTTGCTATGACTTTCACAGATATCCTTGGTAGAACTATTTTGCCAACAACAGTAGCTGATTATCTCTACAACAATACTGATTCATTCAACAAAGGTGAAGCAGGAACAGATTCTGATGGGATTGTAGCTGCCACTCGTGACTGGGGCTTGAAGAGCCAATTGGTTAATGGAGCTGGAGGTATTGCAGAAGCCCTCATGGCTGGCAAGCATGTACTTGCTGCGGTAGGCAATAGCCAATTCACCAGTGATCCTTATACCCATGAGTTGGTCTTGCATGGCTATGATAATGGTAGAACCTATGTCCGTGATCCATATAATAGTGGCAACAACGGCTGGTATTCGATCAATTATCTCCACTCTATTAAGAGTAAAGACCCAATGGATAACAAGCTCGGAGCACCTTTCTTCTCTATTTTTGCATAAGCTAATCAGAAGGCCAATCTGGCCTTCTGTTTTCTTTAAAAACAGGATAAAATCTTCTAATGAAGTTGTTTCGTGATCTGGCGATTTGTGCTATAATACTACTATGTGGGTAGAATCCGTATAAAAAAATGTAAGGGAAGTTAAATGAAAAAGAAAGATCTTATTGTTTATGCTGGGGCAGCGGTTTTATTAGCCTTTTCGACACAACAGGTCAAGGCAGATGAGCAAGTCGCAGCCGATCAAACCTCAGAAAATACTTCAGCTGTCGTTTTGAAAACAACAACGGTATCAGAAACTCAGAATATTGCAACCGATGGGGTGAAAACTGATCAAGCAGTTCAGACAGAAAAATCTGTTGTAACAGAGACAGCACCTGTCACACCGACTGTTGGCAATAACCCGTCTTTTGATAAGGGAACTAGCGACAAGGTTGTATCAGAGAATCCAGCACCTGCTGTGGGAGCTAGTCGCGCTCCCTATGGCGCACGGGCACGGGTGGTAGAAGCGAGAAATGAGAGTGTCCCTCAACAGGATTCTCCGGTTTCTGCAGATTTGAATATTAAAAAATCAGAGTCAGAAGAAGGTACTTTTACTATCACAGCTAAGAATCTCCAAGGATTCGATGGTTATAAAGAAGTGAAGATTCCATTCTGGTCTCATGCCAATGGCATGAAAGACATTGTCTGGTACACTCCGACTCGTCAAGCAGATGGTTCATATACCGTAACAGCTAAAGCGAGTGCTCACGAAAATGCTGATGGCAAGTACGAGGCGCAAGTTTTCTATGTAGATGCTCAAGGTCAAAACAAGTTTGTGAAAAAGGCCTTTATTGATTATACAGCTCCCAAACCATCTGCTGATCTGATCATTACGAAATCAGAAAAAGAGGGTACCTTCACAATCACCGCTAAGAATCTCCAAGGATTCGATGGTTATAAAGAAGTGAAGATTCCATTCTGGTCTCATGCCAATGGTATGAAAGACATTGTCTGGTACACTCCGACGCGTCAAGCAGATGGTTCATACACTGTAACTGCGAAAGCAAATGACCACGAAAACGCTGATGGCAAGTATGAGGCGCAAGTCTTCTATGTGGACGCCCAAGGTCGAAACAAGTTTGTGAAAAAGGCCTTTGTTGATTATACAGCTCCCAAACCATCTGCTGATTTGACCATAAAAAAATCAGAAAAAGAGGGCACCTTCACGATTACTGCCAAGAATCTTCAAGGTTTCGATGGCTATAAGGAAGTGAAGATTCCATTCTGGTCTCATGCGAATGGCATGAAAGACATTGTCTGGTACACTCCGACTCGCCAAGCAGATGGTTCCTACACAGTGACTGCGAAAGCTAGTGATCACGAAAATGCCGATGGCAAGTATGAAGCGCAAGTTTTCTATGTGGATGCCAAGGGTCAAAACAAGTTTGTCAAAAAAGCCTTTATTGATTTCAAAAATCAATCTCGTCCAACTGGCAATCTTATTATTCAAAACAACAACAAGGATACGGGGACTTTTGACGTCATCATTAAGGATGTCTACAGCCCTAAAGGTGTGCGAACAGTCCAAGTCCCAACTTGGTCTGATAAGGACGGTCAAGACGATATTCGCTGGTATGAAGCGACTCGCCAATCAAATGGAGACTACAAGGTATCCATCAAAGCGAGCGATCATAAGAACTCTACTGGTAAGTACCATATCCACCTCTACTACATCCAAAATGATGGCTCTCGTGTGGGTGTTGGAACAACGACTACAGAAGTCGAATTCCGAAATGCTAAGACAAAGACACAAACAGGGATCAAGAATGTTAATTCTGGTGCTGGAACCTATACGGTAACGGTGGATCAAGCGCCTCAGGGACGCCGGATTAAGAATATCCGTGTTGCTGTCTGGTCTAAAGCACATCAAGAAAATCTTTTCTGGTATGCAACAGCACCTTCTGGTATGCACACAGAAGTGCAAGTTTCTACAGCCAATCACCAGTATCAACAGGGAAACTACACCACTCACGTCTATGTAGATTATGTCGATGGTGGTGTTGAAGGATTTAACCTTGGTCAAACAGCCCTCCATCCTCGTGTAACAGCAGATCAAACTGCTTTTAGTCCTCGTGTGCCGAATGGGCAACGGGACCGTGTCTTACGGGCGTGACTAGTCTAGTTGGCGTTCGTGGCGGTACCGACTCACCATCAATTGGTTAATGATTATAACAGTGTCAAACCACTTCCAGTGGGGTATGCAGTGAAAACGACCGATGATTGGTGTGATATCTTTGTCACAACAGTCTTCCAGCGGGAAGGTTTGAGCGGTTTGATTGGTCGTGAATGTGGAGTTGAACGTCACATTCAGATCTTCAAACGCTTGGGCATTTGGAATGAAAATGGTGCCTCTACACCAAAAGCAGGGGATATCATCACCTTTAACTGGGATCAAAATAGCCAGCCAAATAACGGCTTTGCGGATCACATCGGAATTGTCGAAAGCGTCTCAAATGGGATCATTCATACCATTGAAGGAAACTCCAACAACCAAGTCCGTCGCAATACCTACCGGATCGGCCATGGCAATATTCGTGGATTTGCAACCCCTCGCTATCAATAATAAAAAAAGAAGCCTGTGGCTTCTTTTTTGAATGAAGACAAAGTCATTCTAAAAACTTTCCTTAGGTGAGTACGGACGTCAGCGAACTTCAAAGAAGTTCCATGACTAATTATTGAGCCTAAGGTCTCAATAATTCCGAGTGCTAGAAACACTATTGTTTCTAGCACTTTTCTCACGGCGGAAAGTTTCAGAAGATGATTGAATAACTCTAAGCAATAAAATTTTTTGTCTTAATGGAAGTTATTAGATTGTCTATAACAACGGTTTGTTTACATTCTCCAAAGAAGCCCTATGGCTTCTTTTTTTCAATCTTTCAACCCTTCTTCAAAACTCTTGGAAGGGGCTTCGACTTGGATGGTTTCAAGGGTTAATGGATTGGTAAAGGTCAAGCGGTGAGCATGGAGCATGAGTCGTTCTCCGCGTGCAGGGTTATAGAGAGGATCCCCGACAATCGGGTGCCCATGATGGGATAGATGAACCCGGATCTGATGGGTACGCCCCGTCTTGAGCTGGCATTTGACCAGGCTGTTTCGCCCGATTTTTTTCAGTTGCGTCACCTGGGTTTCTGCATACTGCCCCTTGCGTGGATCGACCAGGCGCTTGCGCCGATCGTGGCGATCGCGTCCGATTTTATCCTTGTAGACGATGGTTTTTTGTGCTAAGCTACCTTGGATCAAGGCCCAGTACTCGCGTTGGATGTTTTTATCTTCCAAAATGCGGTTGAGAATGGGCAGGATAAAAGGATTTTTGGCAAATAAAATCGCCCCGCTGGTTTCCTTGTCTAGGCGGTGCACGACGTAGCAGGTGGATCCAACATAGCTGGAAACATGGTTGAGAAGAGCAATTTCTGTCGGCTCATTGGCATGGGTTTTCATGCCTTCAGGCTTATTAACGATGATGACATGCTCATCCTGATAGAGTTCTTCAACCAGACTCGGATCTCCGGCTGGGAGCTCTTTTTCAGGGTAATCATCTGTGTCAAAGATCAGCTGGATCTGGTCTCCTTTTTGAACGGGGCTCTGCCAGTTGATGGTCTCGCCATTGACCAAGACGTGCTTCTTGGTTCGTAAAAAATGCCGGATCTTACGGGGAATGAGGAAGTAGTCCTCAAGCAGCTCTTTCACAGTCATCTGGGGAAAGGATTGTGGGATGGTAAATTGATAGTTCATGACCCTATTGTAGCAAAATCTAAGCTTAAAGAAAACTAAATGGGAGAAGGGAATGAGCGATCTTTTCTTGCTAGGACAAGGATAAGGTGTTAAAATAACAGATATGAATAGAATAAAAGAATTATTTGAAAACCTGATCACTTTTTTTAGAAAGGATCATCCCCCAAAAGCGGTGGCAGAAGAAGTGCCAGAAACAGAACTACAGGAAGAGACAGTAGAGCCAACCTATAGTCGCTCAGGCAAGCACAAAAGCAAGCCCCTCTCTCAGCACCCCTTCCGTCGTTTTTGGCGCCGCTTCCATTTGACCAAGATTCTCCTGATCATTGGGCTAGGCTTTAGCCTCTTGACAGGGGGCTATCTCTTCTACCTCGCTAAGACGACCAACGTCAAGGATTTGCAGAGTGCACTGAAGGCGACCACCATTATCTATGATAAGAATGGGGACCAGGCGGGAAGTTTGACCGGGCAAAAAGGAACCTATGTCGAACTCGATGCCATTAGTGAGAATCTGCAAAATGCCGTGGTCGCAACAGAGGACCGGAGCTTTTACAAGAATAACGGGATCAACTATGGTCGCTTCTTCTTAGCGATTTTGACCCTGGGTCGCTCAGGTGGTGGTTCGACTATCACCCAGCAGCTAGCCAAGAATGCTTATCTGTCTCAGGATCAGACGGTGGAACGCAAGGCCAAGGAATTCTTCCTAGCGCTTGAAATCAATAAGAAATACAGTAAAAAAGAGATCCTCACCATGTACCTCAACAATGCCTATTTTGGAAATGGGGTTTGGGGAATTGAGGATGCTTCCAAGAAGTATTTTGGGGTTTCAGCTAGTCAATTAAGCCTGGATCAGTCCGCGGTACTCGCCGGTATGCTCAAGGGGCCTGAAATCTATAATCCGCTCTATTCGGTAGAGAATGCGACCAATCGCCGCAATACTGTCCTCCAAAATATGGTGGCAGCTGGCTATATTGACCAGAAAACAGCTGATCAGTCTGCTGCTGTCGATATCCATGGCCAGCTGGTCGATGCCTATGAAGGCAAGTCGGAGGATTACCGCTACCCATCCTATTTTGATGCGGTTATCAATGAAGCGGTCAATAAATACGGCTTGACCGAAGAAGACATTGTCAAAAATGGCTACCGGATCTACACCGAGCTGGATCAGAATTACCAAGCAAGCATGCAGGTGATCTATGACAATACGGCCCTCTTCCCAGTAGCGGAAGACGGCACGCGCGCAGAATCTGGTAGTGTCGCCCTCGATCCTAAAACCGGAGGGGTTCGGGCTCTCGTAGGGCGTGTCGGAAGCGATCAAAATCCAGGTTTCCGTACCTACAACTACGCTACCCAGGCTGCCCGTAGTCCGGGATCAACCATCAAACCTTTAGTCGTCTATAGCCCAGCTGTTGCTGAAGGTTGGTCGACCAATAAGGAATTGGACAATAGTACCACCCAATATGGAAGCTATGAGGTTAATAACTATGCGGGGATCCAGTCGAGCCCAACGGTACCGATGTACCAGGCTTTGGCAGAATCCCTTAACCTTCCAGCCGTAGCAACGGCGAATGAATTGGGTCTCGATACGGTCTTTGAATACGGGAAAAAATTCGGGCTCAACATGGACAAGGTGGACAAGTCGCTTGCCGTTGCCTTGGGAGCCGGTGTGACAACCAATCCAATGCAGATGGCACAAGCTTATGGGACCTTCGCCAATGGTGGGGTCATGAATGATGCCCATCTCATTACCAAGATTGAAAATGCAAGTGGACAAGTGGTCAAGAGTCACAGTCAGAAATCAACACGGGTGCTTAGTGGATCCACAACGGATAAGATGACCAATATGATGCTGGGGACCTTCAGTAATGGTACAGGGGTCAACGCTGCACCATATGGTTATACTATGGCAGGGAAAACTGGTACGACAGAGACCAGCTTTAACAAGGATCTCTCTGGAGACCAATGGGTAATCGGCTACACGCCAGATGTTGTCATCAGTCAATGGCTTGGTTTCCCAACGACCGATGAAGGTCATTACCTAACCGATAGTAGTGCTGGGACGGCGTCGGAGATCTTTCGTAATGTCGCAAGCAGTGTCCTGCCTTATACAGACGGTACTCAGTTTGACTCGGTGAAGAACTCCTATGCTGAAAATGGTATTGCGCCAGTCGGAGAAGAAACGACAGAAACAGATAGCAAAGAAGACAAAGGTTTCTTTGAGGATGTCAAAGAGAAGGCATCGAATATGGTCGATGATGCGAAAAAAGCAATCGACGAAGCCGATATCCCAGGAAAAGCGAAAAACGCTTGGGATACCTTCAAAGGCTGGCTTGGTTTCTAATCAAAAAAACGATTCAGAACTTCTTCTGAATCGTTTTGTATTTAAAGTTCACTATCTGACAAGCTAAAGGTATCGCCGTGTTGCAAATCTCCGTACTGGTAGCCCCGTTTGAACCAGCGCATGCGTTGCTCTGAGGTCCCGTGGGTAAAGCTATCTGGCACCGAGTAGCCGTAAGCTTGCTCCTGGAGAGTGTCGTCACCGACCGCATGGGCCGCATTCATGGCTTCTTCGATATCACCGATATCTAGAAGGTTTCGGTCTTGAATGGAACGGGCCCAGACACCTGCTAGATAGTCGGCTTGCAGCTCGATGCGAACGCTGATGGCATTTCGTTCCTTTTCAGAAAGTCCTTGCTGCATACGATGGTATTTGCCAAGGATTCCCAGCTCATTTTGTACGTGGTGGCCGACTTCGTGGGCGATGACGTAGGCCATGGCAAAGTCCCCGCTGGCCTTGTATTTAGTTGTCAATTCCTTATAGAAGCTCATGTCCAAATAAATTTTCTTGTCGGTTGGACAGTAGAAGGGACCAGCCGATGCTTGCCCAACCCCACAGCCTGTCTTTGTCCGTCCGGTATAGAAGACTAGCTTAGGCTCTTGGTAGGTCCGTCCTTCGGCTTGAAAGACCTTGTGCCAATGATCTTCTGTTGTCCCAAGGACTTTGCTGACGAACTGGGCATCTGCATCGTCTACATGGGTCTTGTTGGTGCGCGTGACTTGGGTGGACTGGTAAGGCTGAGAAGAAGTCCCATTTCCAAAGAGACCCCCAAGGCTAGCTCCCCCTCCTAGAAGAACCATGAGAAGGATGATGATGATTTTACTCTTGAAGCTTCCGGGCGATAGCAAAATTTGTAAAATGCCCCCGCCAAGGTTACTGTTACCGGAAGACTGGGAGTAGCTTTGCCCTCGACGGTCTTCGATATTTCTACTTTCTTTTAGGTTATCACTTTTCATATTCGTCTCCTTTTATTTTATTTTACCAAAAATGAAGTGAAAACCTGAGTGATAACGCTTTAGATTTACTTTTTTCTTGACAGAAGGTTTTCTGTCCTTGTCAAAACGTGGAAAACTTGCTATAATGAGGTGAACGGAGGCGTTATGGCATTAAAAAAAGCAAGTCTAGCGTGTACGGTTTGTGGGTCACGCAATTACTCCATTAAGTTGAGTGGGACGCCAAAACCAACACGTTTAGAAGTTAATAAATTCTGCAAACATTGCAGCAAATATACCATCCATAAAGAAACACGATAGGAGAGAGTTGTGAAATTCATTAAAGATATTTTCGTCTTACTAAAAAATACAACTTGGCCAAATCGCAAGGAAAGATGGAAAAACTTTATCTCAGTGATTGAGTACACCGCTTTCTTTGTTGCATTGATTTATTTATTCGACAAAGTCATTGCACGTGGCCTATTGCACATGATCAATTTCTTTTAAGAAAAGAAGCCATGAGGCTGGGCAAAAACTGTCCAGCCTTTGATGTTTGATAGGAATAACTACAAGACGCAGTGGCTGATTGCTCAAAGCACTGCTTTGAGGTGGCGGATAAAACTTGCGAAGCAAGTATCCTAAGTCTTTGTTCGCTTTTCAACCTCTTCAACCTCTTTAAATTTCTTGGAATTCTTTCGCACTCCCACTTTTGTGCTCTTTTCTAAAAAATAAATCAGCAAACCTCTTTGCATTCCTGCAAAATGTGGTATAATGAAGCTAGGAAAAGGAAAGCCAAGAGGCTTTTTTTAGTGTGTTCACAAAAGCTCGAGCAGGCTAAACAGAAAGAAAGGATGCCCAAATGGACAGTTTTGATAAAGGCTGGTTTGTATTACAAACCTACTCAGGATATGAAAACAAGGTAAAAGAGAATCTTTTGCAACGTGCGCAAACTTACAATATGTTAGAAAACATCTTGCGCGTAGAGATTCCGACTCAAACCGTACAAGTTGAGAAAAACGGTAAAACAAAAGAAATCGAAGAAAACCGCTTCCCAGGTTATGTCTTGGTAGAAATGGTCATGACAGATGAAGCTTGGTTTGTTGTTCGGAATACACCGAACGTTACTGGTTTCGTTGGATCCCACGGGAACCGTTCAAAACCAACTCCATTGTTGGAAGAAGAAATCATGACATCTTGCTCTCTATGGGTCAAACCGTTCAAGAGTTTGATTTGGATGTCAAGGTGGGCGATACAGTTCGCATCATCGACGGTGCTTTCACAGACTATACTGGTAAGATCACTGAAATTGATAACAACAAGGTGAAAATGGTCATTTCTATGTTCGGTAACGATACGGTTGCAGAAGTAAACTTGAACCAAATTGCTGAATTGTAAGAAAGCGAGAACCCTCCAAGAAAAACTTGGAGGGTTCATTTCTTCGATGTTATTTCAGATCGGAAATAACTTTTAAGTACTTGATAGTTGCAGCAGATAGGACAATTACGATTTTATCATTTTGAGGGGAACCTTGGTTTATTAGAGTATTTGTTAGGATTTTTTAAGGTGTGCTTGGCATAGAAAAGGAGAGTTTTAGAAAATCCATCATTAGGAAAGAACCCGAAGTGCAACAAAAAACCCCTATTGCTAGGGGAATTTTTAAAAGATAAAAGATGATAAAAAATTTTATTATCAAGGCGGTAGACGGATTTGAACCGACGATCAAGCTTTTGCAGAGCCGTGCCTTACCACTTGGCTATACCGCCATAACATATAATATTGTAACCTAAAAACCAAGATAGGTCAAGAAAAACTTTTTGCTTCAAATTATTGTAGATCGAGAATAGTGAAAAAATCTCTCAAATAACTTGCGAATTCTAGTGATTTCTGCTATACTTATAGAGTTGTCTAAGACAGCAAATACTCATCTCGGATCCATTGTGGCACCGTTGCCCTTGTGGTTGTGTTGCAAGTTGACGTCTGAGAGAGGAGAAAAAAACAAAAAAGGAGAAATACTCATGGCAGTAATTTCAATGAAACAACTTCTTGAGGCTGGTGTACACTTTGGTCACCAAACTCGTCGCTGGAACCCTAAGATGGCTAAATACATCTTCACAGAACGTAACGGAATCCACGTTATCGACTTGCAACAAACTGTAAAATATGCAGACCAAGCATACGACTTCATGCGTGATGCTGCTGCAAATGATGCAGTGATCTTGTTCGTAGGTACTAAGAAACAAGCTGCTGATGCTGTTGCAGAAGAAGCTGTTCGTGCAGGTCAATACTTCATCAACCACCGTTGGTTGGGTGGTACCCTTACTAACTGGGGAACAATCCAAAAACGTATCGCTCGTTTGAAAGAAATCAAACGCATGGAAGAAGATGGGACTTTCGAAGTTCTTCCTAAGAAAGAAGTTGCATTGTTGAACAAACAACGCGCTCGTCTTGAAAAATTCTTGGGCGGTATCGAAGATATGCCCCGTATCCCAGACGTAATGTACGTTGTGGATCCACATAAAGAACAAATCGCTGTTAAAGAAGCTAAAAAATTGGGTATCCCAGTTGTTGCGATGGTCGACACAAACACTGACCCAGATGATATCGATGTTATCATCCCAGCGAACGATGACGCTATCCGCGCTGTTAAATTGATCACTGCGAAAATGGCTGATGCTGTTATCGAAGGTCGTCAAGGTGAAGACAGTGTTGCAACAGTAGAAGCTGAATTGGTAGCTACTGAAGGTCAAGCTGATTCAATCGAAGAAATCGTTGAAGTTGTAGAAGGCGACAACGCTTAATTCTATTCAATACGTAACGAAACCTAAGAGGGCAGGGCTCAGCCCTACCCTCTTATTTTATTAAAAAAATATAGGAGAACAAAAATGGCAGAAATTACAGCTAAGCTTGTAAAAGAATTGCGTGAAAAATCTGGTGCTGGTGTCATGGACGCTAAAAAAGCATTGGTTGAAGTTGAAGGTGATATCGAAAAAGCGATCGAATTGCTTCGCGAAAAAGGTATGGCTAAAGCAGCTAAAAAAGCTGACCGTGTTGCCGCTGAAGGTTTGACTGGTGTTTATGTCAATGGTAACGTTGCAGCAGTTGTTGAAGTGAATGCTGAAACTGACTTCGTTGCGAAAAACGCTCAATTCGTTGAATTGGTAAATGCAACAGCGAAAGTGATCGCTGAAGGTAAACCAGCTAACAACGAAGAAGCTCTTGCTTTGACAATGCCTTCAGGTGAAACTCTTGAAGCTGCATACGTATCTGCAACAGCTACAATCGGTGAAAAGATTTCATTCCGTCGTTTTGCTTTGCTTGAAAAAACAGATGCACAACACTTCGGTGCATACCAACACAACGGTGGACGTATCGGTGTTATCTCTGTGATCGAAGGTGGAGACGAGGCACTTGCTAAACAAATTTCAATGCACATCGCTGCAATGAAACCAACTGTTCTTTCATATAAAGAATTGGATGAGCAATTCGTGAAAGATGAATTGGCACAATTGAACCACGTCATCGACCAAGACAACGAAAGCCGTGCAATGGTTGGTAAACCAGCTCTTCCACACTTGAAATTCGGTTCAAAAGCACAATTGACTGATGAAGTAGTTGCTCAAGCTGAAGAAGATATCAAAGCGGAATTGGCAGCTGAAGGTAAACCAGAAAAAATCTGGGATAAAATCATCCCAGGTAAAATGGATCGCTTCTTCTTGGACAACACGAAGGTTGACCAAGCCTACACTCTTCTTGCACAAGTGTACATCATGGATGACAGCAAGACAGTGGAAGCTTACCTTGAATCAGTAAATGCTTCAGTTATCGAATTCGTTCGTTTTGAAGTTGGTGAAGGTATTGAAAAAGCTTCAAATGACTTTGAAGCAGAAGTTGCAGCTACAATGGCAGCAGCTCTTAACAACTAAGAATAAAAAAAGAGGTTTCGAAGGAAACCTCTTTTTTGTAAGATAAATTCATCTAAATAACTTTCCTTAGGTGAGTACGGACGTAAGCGAACTTCAAAGAAGTTCCATGACTAAATTAAGATACAAAGGGCGTTCGCGGATAAAGTCAAAATAGGAAGTTTGATGCAGAATCTTTAGATTCTAGGAAGACTTATCTTTTTGACACGATCCGCAGCCCGTGTTCAATTCGTTTTGAATCCATTCGCTTTTCAAATTTTAGGCTCATGCTAAAACAGTTCCCCGAACTGTTTTACTTCCAAAACTCCCGAGTGCTAGAAACATGATAGTTTCTAGCACTTTTCTCACAGCGGAAAGTTTTAGTAGATGACTGAGTAATTCTAATAAATAAATTTTTTTGTTTTATAGAATTTATTAGATTTGAAAAAAACAGTTTGTCTATACTCTTAGAGGAACGGAAACTTCTTTTTTGTAAGTAAAAACTGAAGCCGTTGCTTCAGTCTTTTGGTTAATGTGCGAAGGTATCGATTCCTAAAAGTAGGGAAAGGGTTCCCATGATGAGGCCGGCTAGGATTACCCCTAGCATGACAGCAAGACTACTGCGTTTGAAGTCCCAGTCAAGGATGGAAGCAGCAAGGGCACCAGTCCAGGCTCCAGTTCCGGGAAGAGGAATTCCAACGAAAAGCAACAAGGCCCAGAAAATACCTTTATCTCCCGCAGCTTTCTCTAATTTTTGTCCGCCTCTATGCCCCTTATTTAGACACCAGCTAAAAAAACCTCCGAAGACTGGTTTTTTTGCGCCCCAGGTGAGAATATGGCGGGCGAAAAAGAAGATCAGAGGGACGGGGAGAAGATTTCCGATCACTCCGATCAGGAGTGCTGTCCATAAGGGAATGCCATTTGCAATGGCAAAAGGGATGGCTCCACGCAACTCAACGAGGGGAACCATAGAGATCAGGAAGGTAAATATATATTTCATTGGTAATGCCTTTCGATTAGTCTTCTTTATTCTATCGTATCTTCTTTCAATTGGCAACAATTCCAGCTTTGGAATGATCTTTTTAAATCTTTTATCTTGACTTTCTGATGGAGGAAGCATATAATAAAGACATAGTTAATTAGAATCATTATAAAAAGGAGAAATAACATGACAACTATGAAACATGAAGCAGCTACTGATGTAGCAACTTTTGCGCCTTCTAATAAAGAAACTCTTCCAGAAACAAAAGCCCTCTTGAACCAAGTGGTAGCAGATCTCTACGTGGCTCACATTGCTCTTCACCAAGTACACTGGTACATGCGTGGACGTGGCTTTATGGTATGGCATCCAAAAATGGACGAATACATGGACAGCTTGGATGCAACCTTGGATGAAGTGAGCGAACGCTTGATCACTCTTGGTGGTGCGCCATATTCTAGCATGACTGAATTTTTGGAACACAGCAATATTGAAGAACGCCGTGGAACATTTACAAAAAATGTAGAAGAAAGCTTGACTCGTGTTCTTGAAATCTTCCATTACCTTGACGGCCTTTACCAAAAAGCTTTGGATGTTACTGACGCTGAAGGCGACGATGTAACCAACGATATCTTTGTTGGGGCTAAAGCAGAACTTGAAAAGAACATTTGGATGGTGGCTGCTGAACTTGGTCAAGAACCAGGATTATAAGATCATAAAAAAAATAGAAGCCGTTGGCTTCTATTTTTTTGCTTCGTAGGAGATTTCCACTAATTAAAGGAGTTCTTAATCTAACTATAGTTGGAGCGAAATCGAGGCCTATCGCTCCTATTTTTTTGGTATAGTTAATATGTGATTTTCTGTAAGCGTTCGCAGGCATAAGAAAGCGCTTACAAATTGAATGGTTAATCCTAAGAGGAGGTTTTTATGGGAAAGTCTTTTTTTGAAAAGCGTCCTGTTTTTAGTATTCGTAAGCTCTCAGTTGGAGCTTGTTCTGTTGTGATTGGGATTTCTGCCTTGGGTCTTTCAAGGGTCCATGCGGAAGAAAAGCCAGCCCTCGAAAGTGAACCGACTTCGATTGAGACACCAAGTGTTGTGACGGAAAATTCAGAAGCGGAAGTTCCTGGAGCTGGTGCAAGGGTTTCAGAAGCTCCAGCTGTCATCACCCCTACCAGAGCTGAGGAAAAGCCAGCGCCTCAAGGCGAAGGCCAGCCTGTTTCTACTTCATCTGAGCGTGCTACAGGAACGGAAGCAACAGCTGCTCCAGATCAAAATCGTGTAGCGGAGGATATTGTGCAAGATCGAGAACGTGATTTTAATAAAGATTGGTATTTTAAATTAAATGCAGCTCCTGGTGCAGAAGGGCGTCAAGTGGATGTCAAGGATTGGAAAAAATTAGATCTTCCTCATGATTGGTCTATTTTCTTTGATTTCGATCACAACTCTCCTGCTCAAAATGAAGGGGGGCAATTAAACGGAGGGGATGCTTGGTATCGAAAGACCTTCCGTTTGGACGACAAAGATCTAGATAAGAAGGTCCGCTTGGAATTTGGCGGGGTTTACATGGATTCCAAAGTCTATGTAAACGGACAATTCGTCGGTCATTATCCAAATGGCTACAATGCCTTTTCTTATGATATTACTTCTTATTTGAATGCGGATGGAAGCGAGAATACCATCGCCGTTCATGTGGTCAATCAACAACCAAGTAGCCGTTGGTATTCTGGTAGCGGGATTTACCGGGATGTTAAGCTGAGTGTAACGGACAAGGTTCATTTAGCGCAGTATGGGACTACGATTACGACCCCTCAGTTGGAAAAACAGCAAAATGGGGCAGTAGATACAGTGGTGAAGAGTCGCATTGTCAACCAGGATGATCAAGCCCATAGTATTTATGCGGAATATGAAATTGTCGATCAAAATGGCCAAGTGGTGAGCGAAAAAACACGCAGTGAAGCACAAGCTGTTCTAGCAGGTCAAGAGATCAACCTGTCTCATACCCTGCATGTTGAAAAACCAACCCTCTGGGATGTCAAAACAAATAACCCAGCCCTTTATACTTTGTATACACGGGTCTATCGGGATTCGCAATTGGTCGATGTGCAAAAGGAACGCTTTGGTTATCGCTATCTCAACTGGACACCAGAAGGTGGCTTCTTCCTTAACGGAGCGGCTACGAAATTCCACGGTGTTTCCCTTCACCATGACCACGGGGCACTTGGAGCTGAGGAAAATTACAAGGCTGAATACCGCCGTCTCAAACAGATGAAGGACATGGGGGTCAATGCCATCCGGACGACCCACAACCCAGCCAGTGAACAAACTCTGCAAATTGCGGCTGAGTTGGGCTTGATGGTCCAAGAAGAAGCCTTTGATACCTGGTATGGTGGCAAGAAGCAATACGATTACGGTCGATTCTTTGAAAAGGATGCAACACACCCAGAAGCTCGTAAAGGCGATACTTGGTCAGATTACGATCTACGGACCATGGTAGAGCGGGGTAAGAACAATCCTTCTATTGTGATGTGGTCAATCGGTAACGAAGTCGGTGAAGCAGATGGATCAGACAAATCTGTCGCAACTGTTCGTCGGTTGGTCAAGACCATCAAAGACGTGGATGCAACCCGCTATGTCACCATGGGAGCTGATAAATTCCGCTTTGGCGATGGCTCAGGAGGCCATGAAAAAGTAGCAGCAGAGCTCGATGCGGTTGGATTTAACTATTCAGAGGCCAACTATGAAAGCCTACGCGCTAAACATCCAAACTGGCTCATTTATGGTTCTGAAACCTCTTCTGCAACGCGGACACGGGGCTCTTACTACCACCCTGAAAGAGAATGGGTCGGAAGCAACCAAGAAGATCGCCACTATGAACAATCAGACTACGGCAATGACCGGGTTGGTTGGGGTCGGACAGCGACAGCCTCTTGGACCTTTGACCGCGATCATGCCGGCTATGCAGGTCAATTTATCTGGACAGGTACCGACTATATCGGTGAGCCAACCCCATGGCACAACCAAAATGACACACCTGTGAAAAGTTCTTATTTTGGTATTGTCGATACTGCCGGCCTTCCGAAGAATGATTTTTACCTTTACCAAAGTCAATGGGTATCGGCCGAGAAACATCCAATGGTCCATCTCTTACCACATTGGAACTGGGACAATCCAGAATTAGCCAATCGTGTCATGGATGAAGAAGGACGGATCCCTGTTCGAACCTTCTCCAATGCCCACAGTGTGGAACTGATTGTCAATGGGGAATCACAAGGAGTCAAGACCTTTACCAAGAAGACCACAGCTGATGGCCGGACCTACCAAGAAGGGGCAAATCCGGATGAACTCTATCTAGAGTGGTTGGTCCCTTATGTACCCGGCAAAGTGGAAGCTATTGCGCGCAACGAAGCAGGAGAAGTGATCGCGAAAGATCAAGTCGAAACAGCCGGCAAGCCTGCGGGTGTTCGTTTGTTGAAAGAAGAACACGCGATTGCAGCGGACGGTAAGGATTTGAGCTATATTACCTACGAAATCGTTGATGAAGAAGGTCGTGTGGTCCCAACTGCCAATAACTTGGTGCATTTCCATCTGCATGGACAAGGTCAAATTGTCGGTGTCGATAATGGGGAACAAGCCAGCCGGGAACGCTACAAAGCGCAGGAAGATGGCTCATGGCAACGTCGGGCCTTTAACGGCAAAGGGGTTGTCATTGTCAAATCGACTGAGCAAGCAGGTGCCTTTACCCTGTATGCAGACTCAGACCGCTTGCAGTCAGACCAAGTCAGCCTCTTTACTGGTAAGAAGGACCAGGAAGAACGCTCTGTCTTGGGAGTCGAACCGGTTCGAACTCAAGTGTACTTGGGACAAAATCCTGAACTTCCAAGTCACGTATCTGTTGTTTATAGTGATGGCAAGGCCCAAGAAGAAGCCGTTGAATGGGATGCAGCAGACTATAGTCGTGCTGGCCAAGTCCGGGTGACAGGTCATGTTCAAGGACGGACGGTCGAAGCTCTGGTCGATGTGATCGGTGTGGAGCAAGTCCTTCCAGTTATCAAACAAATCCCACAGGGAGCAGATCTAGCGACAGTGGATAAGACTGTGCAATTGGTCTTCACAGATGGCCGAACAGTTAGCTATGAAGTTGATCAATGGACCTTGGAAGCTGGTCAAGAAGATCAGTTGTCCACACCAGGTGCTCGCTTGAAGGCGACAGGTCTCCTAGGCAATGGGGAAGCCGTCCAAGCGACGCTAGTAGTTGCAGGTGGAATAGTCAGCAAGGCTAAGAAACCAACTGTGCAGCTAGATGGGGTAGCCCTTCCAAAATTTGGTAGTGGCAATCATACTATTTTCCGTCCGCTGGCTTATGGGCAAGAGCCTGGTCAAGTCACAGCAAGTGCAGAAAATGCCCAAGTGACGGTCCTACAAGCTAGCCGTGAAAATGGTTTGAAGGCTCAAATCTTTGTGACTGCTCAGGATACGGGAGCTGTCCAGACCTATGCTGTCCAATTCCAAGAAGAAAGTCCACAGATCCAGCGCCTAGAATTGCGTCTGCCAGAAGGACAGGAACTCAAGGAAGACCAAACGGTACCACTTGAAGTCATTGCCCATTACCAAGATGGTAGCCAGGCAAGTTTCAAAGCAGATCAAATCGATGTGAAGACAAGAGCTGGTAGTCAAGGAAAAGCGGTCGCAAGCAAGAAAGGTTTGGAACTACGGGAAGCAGGATTGATTCATTTACAAGCTAGCTTCCAAGGACAAACAGGGGAATTAACCTTTACCATCACGCCAAATCCAGAAGAAAAGACAGTTGTCAAGGTGCGTCCTGTACGGATCAGCACCGATCGAAACGTTTTGCCAGCTCTTCCAGAGACCGTCTTGGTCGAGTATGATAAGGGATTCCCGAAAGAAAAACGTGTGACCTGGGATGCCGTAACCGCAGATCAAGTCAAGGATTATCATAGCTTTACAGTCACAGGTCATGTAGAGGGTGTGGAAAAAGAAGCCCAAGCTCAAGTAACGGTTGAAGGCATTATCGCTGTAGAAGAAGTCAGCACGACAACGCCAGTTGGTGAAAAACCAGCCCTTCCAGAAAGCGTGCGGACTTATCACTCCAATGGCAAGACCTATGCTGCCAAGGTGGCCTGGGATGCGGTCGATCCGCAACTCTTGGCCCAAGAAGGAGAAGTTGTCCTAGCCGGTCGTGTAGAAGGAACCAACCTTCCAACCCGTCTTCATATTCGTGTTTCTAGCACCACAGTCAAGGGAGCCAATGTAGCAGAGCAATGGACAGGATCAGTCTTGCCACTCGCCTTTGCAAGTGACTCTAACGATGCGGATCCAGTTGCTAAGGTCAATGATAAGGTCATCTCCTTTACCGATGCTCCAGCTAACCGTTGGACCAACTGGGGCCGTGATAATGCGGAAGATTCTGTCGGTATCTTGTTTGGGGATTCTGGTATCTTGACTAAGCGAGCAGTGGACAACCTCCATGTTGGTTTCCATGAAGACCACGGCGTTGGCGCTCCAAGTGAGTATGTGATTGAGTACTATACAGGGGAACAAATCCCAACGGTTCCAAACAATCCAAATCGTGTTAAAGACGAAACAGACCATCCATTTAACAATCCAGCTAACTGGAAAGAAGTCAGCAACCTAACCGTTGAAGAACCGGTAGCAGCTGGTAAGATGAATCATTTCAGTTTTGATAAAGTCTACACCTATGCTGTTCGTATCCGTATGAAGACGCCAGAAGGCAAACGTGGAAGCTCTATTTCAGAGATTCAGATCTTTGCCAATAAGGTTGCGGCAGAAGAAAAGAGCCAGGTGACCATTCGCGTCAATGGCGATGTATTGCCAGGTGTCAACCCAAGTGTGACCGATTACTACATCGATGCGCGTGATCGGGCTTATCCACAAGTGGAAGCGACAGCCAGCCATCACGGCCTTGCAACGGTTGTCCCAAGCGTCCATGAAGGGGAGCCAATCCGTGTCATCCATAAAGCGGAAGACGGCACCATCTTACAAGAATACCGCCTCCATCTCACAAGCGATGCAGAAAAACTGAAACAAGCTGCTCCAGTAGCAGTGGAAGCAGGTAGCCGCTTTGTGAAAGTCGGTCAAGATCTGGTTCTACCATCTACCATAGGTGTCTACTTCAAAGGGGACACAGGTTACGAACGCAAGGAACTTACGGTGGACTGGCAGGCTATCCCAGCTGATGCACTTTCTCATGAAGGCAGCTTCACGTTAGAAGGAAAAGTCCTCGGCTATGATTTGACAGCTCAGCTGACCCTCCGTGTGTCCGAAAAGACAGGAGAAATCCTATCTGTGAACCGTGACTACAATGCAGAGGATACCAGAGCATTTGCTAGTGAAACAAACGATCTCGATCCAAATCAAATCGACTATATCGATTACATCAATGATGGTGGCTACAACGAGTACTACCGTTGGACCAACTGGAAGAGAGAGCCGGATCAAACAGAAGTGTTTGCTGGTCTCATCTTCAAGAAAAATGGTCAAGTAACAGAGCGCTTGGTCAATAAAGTAGCGGTCGACTTTTTTGCAGATCAGGAAACAGGTCTGCCAACGAAAACGGTTCTTGAACGCTACATTGGTCCAGACTTTGATGTCCCAGATGATTATGGCAATCTGAAAAATCTTCCAGATCATCCATTTAACCAGGCCTCTAACTGGGAAGAAATCCCGTATAGTTTGGATTATGCCTTTGAACCTGGTTATATCTCTAACCTCAGCTTCAACGAAACCAGAACCAAAGCCATCCGTTTAAGAATGGTCCGTGATGAACATCTAAAAGGAATTGGAATCGTTGAATTGAGTGCCTATGCCCCAACAGAAGAGGCCCAGGCAACAACTGATGTCACGATCCAAGTGAATGGCAAAGACCTAGAAGGTTTTAAACCGGATGTGACAGATTATCATCTAGAGTATGAGGGAGACCATCCAATCGTTTCAGCACAAGGCAAGAATGGAACAGCCGTTACGGTCATCGATGCTAAAAGTGCCAATGCTCCGGTTCTTGTCAAGGTTGTCTCAGAAGATGGCAAGCTTGAAAAAGTATATCAACTTTCTCTATCCGCAAAAGCACCTACAGGCTCGGCCATTCCTGAAGAAGGAGTTAAGAATCTGGTCCATACCAAACCAGAGTTGGTGATTGAGCCAGAAGAGATGGACTTTGAACGCTTAGAACGTCCAAATGTGGAACTTCCAAAAGGTGAGAAACGTGTGGTTCAAGAAGGTCAAAAAGGCCGCAAATTGCGCTTGGTGGAAGTCTCTCAAGAAAATGGTGTGGAAAGCCGGAAGGAACTGGATGCCTTTGTAGAGCTAGATCCAGTGGCAGAAATCACAGAGGTGGGCACAAAAGAAGTACTTCCAGACACTCCACAACCAGAGCCACAGCCAGAGCCACAACCAGATCCACAACCGCTTCCGGACCCAGAGCGTCCTCATGTCTCAGAAGGACCAGTAGCTACCGCAACTCCTCAAACATCTCTTGAGGTCAAAGCGGTACGCCAGGAAGGGACGGATGCAGTAGGGAAGGAAGTCGAGAAAACAGCTCAAACACCAGCAGTTTCAGCTGCTCCAGTTTCCGAAGGTAGATTACCAAATACGGGAACGGAAGAAAGTGTCGCAAGCCTCGTTGCTGGAATCCTAGCGGCGGGCCTTGCCAGTGCTGTGCTGGACGATCAGAAAAAAAGAGCCAATAAGGCCAAGTAAAACAGCTAGAGAAACTAGCAAAAAACGGTGAAAAGTTCACAGGTAAAAGAAGGAGGATGGGGAAGCCCCACCCTCTTTACCTGGTGACATAAAGGAATAGAATATGAGAAAAAGATTATTTGATAAGATTGGCATTCGTAAACTCTCAGTAGGCGTCTGCTCGGTAGTCGTAGCGACTTGTTTTTTAGGTGTCACTACCAGTTACGCAGAGGAATAAGCTGAGAATAGTGAACCACGTGAAGAACGGGTTGAAACGAGCGATGTCGATCATCAAGGAAAGGAGGAGAAAACTATGAACGAGCACCAAGAAGAATCAGAACAGCCCTCACCAGCTACTAGTGAGAAAGAAAATCGCACAGTTGGCCAAGGGACAGAAGCAACCCAACCAGTCGCTTCTCTAGATGAGGAGTCTGAGATTGCGGATTACGGACCGCTTCCAAGCAAGGCCCAAATGCAATACCACCGCGAAGAACTAGCGGCTTTCATCCACTTTGGGATGAATACTTACTACGATCGTGAGTGGGGAGATGGGCAAGAAGATCCTTATTATTTTTATCCAGAGCATCTGGATACCGATCAGTGGATCAAAATCCTGAAGGATACTGGCTTTAAACGGACGATCATGGTTGTCAAGCACCACGATGGCTTCCTCTTGTACCCTTCCAAATACACCGACCATACCATTGCCAAAAGTGGTTGGAAGGATGGAAAAGGTGATGTCCTAGCCGAGGTTTCTGCTTCTGCCAGCAAGTATGACATGGGCATGGGGGTCTACCTCTCGCCTTGGGATGCTCACAGCCCACTCTACCATGTGGATACAGAGGACCAATACAACGAATACTATCTCAACCAGCTTAAGGAAATCCTTGAAGATCCAAAATATGGGAACAAGGGTAAGTTCGTAGAAGTCTGGATGGATGGAGCGCGTGGCGATGGGGCTCAAAAAGTCACCTATACCTTTGACAAGTGGTTTGAGGCCATTCGCAAGGCCCAAGGGGATATTGCTATCTTCTCTGCTGAGCCGACCAATGTTCGTTGGATTGGAAATGAAAAGGGGATTGCCGGAGATCCGGTTTGGCAAAAGGTCAATCCAGATAAGATCCGCAACAATCCATCTAATAGCTACCTCAATCACGGGGATCCGGAAGGGAAGCAATACTCAGTGGGAGAAGCCGATGTCTCTATTCGCTCCGGCTGGTTCTACCATGACAATCAAGAGCCTAAGTCCTTGCGCGAATTGATGGACATTTACTTCAAATCGGTCGGCCGTGGAACCCCGCTTTTGCTCAATATTCCACCCAATCAAGATGGGAAATTTGCGGATGCCGATGTGACCCGTTTGAAAGAATTCCGTCAGACCTTGGACCAACTCTACAGTGTGGACTATGCGGCAGGAGCTTTGGTCGAAGCTGAATCGACACGATGCAATCCGCTCTACAAGGCCAGCAGTTTGACAGATGGCGATGAAAAGACCAGTTGGGCCCCCGCTGATGATGCCAAGAACGGTTCTTTTGTCCTCGATCTTGGGAAAGAGCAACACTTTGATGTGGTAGAGCTCAAGGAAACGATCGAGAAAGGCCAACGGATTTCTGCTTTCACCATTGATGTGGCAGTGAATGGCCAATGGGTTCCTTATGGGGCTGGCTCAACCGTAGGATACCGCCGTTTGATCAAAGGGCAACCGGTTGATAGTCGCTATATCCGGGTGTCCATCACCGATGCCCAAGCTACTCCAATCTTGAACGGAGTCTCTGTCTATAAGACGCCAGCTAGCATTGAAGAAACCGATGGCTATCCGCTTGGTTTGACCTATTATTCTGACCGGACAGCTGAGCGGGCCAATGGCCAATGGAATGAAGAGGGAGAAGGCGTTCGAGGCACCTCTATGTGGACCAAGGAAAAGGGAGCTTCCGTAACCTATCAGTTTGAGGGCACCAAGGCCTATGTGGTCGCAACCGTCGACCCTGGTCATGGGGAAATGGATATCTATGTCGATGGCCAAAAGCTAGCGATGGTCAATACCCAAAGCCCAACCCGCAAACGTAGCCAAAAGGTCTATGAAACACCGGACTTGGCAGCAGGATCTCACACCTTGACCTTGGTCAATAGCAAGGGAGATGCGATCGCAACGGAAGGGATTTATGCCCTCAATAACCAAGAAAAGGGTCTCTTTGAGTTTGTTCAGCCAACCCTAGATGTTAAAAAAGGCGACCCAGCGCAAATCGTCGTCAAGAGAAAAGGTGGCTATAAAGGAAGTGCCAGTCTTAAATTGATCACAGAACCAGGAACAGGGGTTCATGGCAAGGTCTACAAAGATACCAACGTCACCCTTGAGTTCGCAGACGGCGAAACGGAAAAAACCGTCCAAGTCCCAACTCTTGATTTTGTTGGAAAAGCGAACGATGTCTATGACTTTAAGGTCAAATTGTTGCATCCAGATCAGGGAAGCCTGGTCGGTTTTATTCCAGATCTGACAGTCCAAGTGATGAACGAGGACTAGCTGCCAAAAAATCGCAAAGCAGTGGATGACCAAGAACCGAAAATGCATGATAGTGAAGGCTGGACAAAAACTGTCCAGCCTTCACTGTTTGATAGAAATAACTGTATGACGCAATGATTGAGTGCTCAAAGTACTGCTTATGAGGTGGCAGATAGGGCTTGCGAAGCAAGTTTCCTAAGTTTATGTACACCTTCCAAGTTCCAAAGACGACCTATGGTGGCGGAAACAATATTTTCTTCATTCTCAATCTTCAACAGTCTCTCAGACTGTTGAAGTTATGTAGGGTGGGAAAATTGAAAAGGTTTTGGGAACTTTTTCAACCGTTTTCAATTTTAGGAGTTCTTTCCTACTCCCTTATTTTTCTCCTTTCCTTAAGAGATTCCTATTTCCATAGAGTCTTTGCTTTATTTACAGCCGTAAAAATTGTATAATAGTCAAATAAGGTCAATGATGAGAAGGAACACTCCAAGGCCATTTTTTATGGACCAAAGAGCAGAGCATCCATCTAGAAAAAAACAAGTCAGAAAGGAGCATCATGGCAAATAAGAACACATCTGATAGCATTGAAGCTTATATCAAGGCCTTGCTGGCTCAAGCTGGCATGGCAGAGCTCAAAAGAAGTGAGTTAGCCGATGTCTTTCAGGTTGTACCCAGTCAGATTAACTATGTCATTAAGACCCGCTTTACCGAAAGCCGAGGGTATATTGTAGAAAGTAAGCGCGGTGGGGGTGGCTATATCCGCATTGGCAAGGTCCAGTTTTCAGATCACCATCAGATGCTCCAAGGCTTGGCAGCCAATATTGGAGAGGCCATCAGCCAGCAGGTCTTTAATGATATCCTCCAGATGCTCTATGAAGAAAAATTATTGACAAAACGTGAGACTCAGCTCTTGCTTGCGACAACTTCCGATGAGGTCCTAGGTCGAGATGCTCTCATCCTACGAGCAACGATGCTGAAAAAAATCATTCAACAAGTAGATAGAAAAGGAAATACCGACTAGATGAACTATTCAACAGCACTGTTAGAAAGTATAGAAGCGGCCCAAATACTAGCAGGGCACTATCAGGGGAACACCTTAGATACTTGGCATCTCTTGACGGCTATGGCCAATAATCCCTATAGCGTGGCAGGTTCTGTACTGAACGATTATCCTATGCAGATCGATGAGTTTCAGGATGCAGCGGAGCATATCACAGGCCAAGCTTTTCAAAGCGACAATCGGTATGAAATCTTCCCATTTTCTTATCGGATGGAAGCCATTATGAAGCACGCAAGGGAGATTGCCCAGGTTCTTCATGCCAAGACCTTGGGAACAGAGCATGTGCTCCTCTCTCTTCTAGCAGACCGTGGGACCTTAGCGAGCCAAGTCATGGAGTTTGCCGGCTTTGCCTTTACAGAGCAAGACAAGGGAGTTCCTATTGCCTCTCTTCGCAAGAATTTAGAAGACAAGGCAGGCTGGGACAAGAATGATATCAAAGCCATTCGGAGCCTTTATCGGGCCCAAAATCCTAACCGCCAAACCATGGGAAATATGATGGGCATGCCCCCAAGCACCAGTGGAGGTCTTGAAGATTATACCCGTGATTTGACGGAAATGGCGCGTGCAGGCCAGCTTGAGCCTGTGATTGGTCGGGATGCAGAGATTTCACGCATGATCCAAATCCTCAGCCGCAAGACGAAGAACAATCCTGTATTGGTGGGAGAGGCAGGGGTCGGAAAAACCGCCCTTGCATTAGGTCTGGCCCAGCGGGTCGCTAGTGGCAATGTTCCAGCTGAAATCGCACAGATGCGTGTTCTTGAATTGGATCTCATGAATGTCGTTGCAGGGACGCGCTTCCGTGGGGACTTTGAAGAACGGATGAACAATATCATCCAGGACATCGAAGAAGACGGTCACGTGATTCTCTTTATCGATGAACTGCATACCATTATGGGGTCAGGA
This sequence comes from Streptococcus sp. CP1998, assembly GCF_041026655.1. NCBI lineage: Bacteria > Bacillati > Bacillota > Bacilli > Lactobacillales > Streptococcaceae > Streptococcus > Streptococcus sp. CP1998. The sequence continues at coordinate 1,916,328 of NZ_CP163380.1, read as the reverse complement.
TCCGGTATTGATTCGACCTTAGACGCAGCCAATATTCTAAAACCAGCCCTGGCACGAGGAACCTTGCGTACAGTTGGAGCAACGACACAAGATGAGTACCAAAAGCATATCGAAAAAGATGCAGCCCTTTCTCGGCGTTTTGCGAAAGTCACCATTGAAGAGCCAAGTGTTGCAGATAGCATCCAAATTCTCCAAGGCTTGAAAGAGACCTACCAGGACCACCATCATGTGACCATTACCGATGAAGCGATCGAAACAGCTGTCAAATATGCCCACCGCTATTTGACCAGCCGTCAATTGCCAGATTCAGCCATTGATCTCTTGGATGAAGCGGCAGCTACTGTACAAAACCGAGATTCCAATGGTCACGTAAAAGAAGAGTTGACCGCCTTGGATCGGGCCTTGATGGATGGCAAGTGGAAGAAAGCAGCCCAGCTCTTAGAAGTAGAGGCCGCTCCCATTGTCTACAAAAAAGAAGTCACTGACCAAGATGTCTTGGTGACCTTGAGCCAATTATCTGGTATTCCAACTCAAAAACTGACCCAAACCGATGCCAAGAAGTACCTAAACTTAGAAGCAGAATTGCACAAGCGCGTGATTGGTCAAGACCAAGCCGTTTCAAGTATCAGTCGGGCTATTCGACGCAATCAATCAGGTATCCGTAGCAATAAACGTCCGATCGGTTCTTTCATGTTCCTAGGACCTACCGGTGTCGGAAAAACAGAGTTAGCCAAAGCTTTGGCGGAAGTTCTGTTTGATGATGAATCGGCCCTCATCCGTTTTGATATGAGTGAGTACATGGAAAAATTCGCGGCCAGTCGCCTCAACGGAGCTCCTCCAGGCTATGTGGGCTACGAAGAAGGAGGCGAGTTGACCGAGAAAGTCCGCAACAAACCATATTCAGTTCTCTTATTTGATGAGGTGGAAAAAGCCCACCCAGATATTTTCAATGTCCTTTTGCAAGTCTTGGATGACGGAGTCTTAACCGATAGCAAAGGCCGGAAGATTGACTTCTCCAATACCATTATCATCATGACCTCAAACCTGGGAGCAACAGCCCTTCGGGATGATAAGACCGTTGGCTTTGGTGCCAAAGATATTCGCTTTGACCAAGCCAATATGGAAAAACGCATGTTTGAAGAGTTGAAGAAGACCTATCGTCCAGAGTTTATCAACCGGATTGATGAAAAGGTGGTCTTCCATAGTCTCTCAAGCGAGGACATGCAGCAGGTGGTGAAAGTCATGGTCAAACCGCTCATCGCGACCTTGGCTGAACAAGGCATGACCCTCAAATTCCAGCCTTCAGCGCTCAAGTTGCTAGCAACCAAAGGGTACGATCCAGAAATGGGAGCTCGCCCACTCCGTCGTGTCTTGCAGACCGAAGTGGAGGATCAACTAGCAGAGCTATTGCTGAAAGGGCAAGCCCAAGAAGGGCAAACGATCAAGGTTGGAACGACAGCTGGAACGATCAAGTTTGAGATTGTCTAGGAGGACGTCATGACGCTTCAGCGATTAACCCGTATTTCGCTTTTGGCGGCCCTTTGTGTCGCTCTACGTCAGGCTTTTGCCCCTTTTCCAAATGTCCAACCTATTTCGGCCATCTTTTTTCTATTGGTGATGTTTGAAGGGTATAGCTTTGCTTTTCTTGTGATGATGATCACCATGTCTGTCTCCGCCTTTTTCCTGGGGATGAGCCTGATTGTGTTCTTTCAGATTGTCGCCTTTGGCTGTTTGATGGTCATTTGGCGCATCAGTTACAAGTGGTTGCCTTTTGTCCTTCAGGTCCTTTTTGTGGGCCTACTGTCCTTTGCTTATGGGGTCTTGATCGATAGTGTTTATGCCTTGATGTACCATATTCCTTGGTGGACCTATGCTTTGGTCAATGGTTTTAGTTTTAACCTTGCCCATGCTCTATCGACGATCATTTTCTATCCCATTATCTATCAAATCTTTAGGAGATTTTATGTTGAAAAAAACCATTTCTAGCTTGATGACCTTACTTGCAGCTCTTCTTTTAGCGAGTTGCGCTCCGTCTCATAGTACAAACAATCAAACAACTGCTTCTAGCAAAGAAGTTGCCAAGAAAAACGAAATTTCGATTACGATTAGTGTGACGCCAGAAGGTCAGAAAGCGCAATCAAAAACCTTGAAAGTGGCAGAAGAGAGCAACCTTATGAAAGTGCTCAAAGCCAACTACAAGATTGAAGAAAAAAATGGCCTGATCACCTCGATTGACGGTCACAGCCAAGATGAATCCAAAGGCCTTTACTGGATGTACAAGATCAATGGTGAAATGGCTCCAAAAGGTGCCACTGAAACCACCGTCAAAAAAGGGGATAAAATCGAATTCTATCAAGAAGTGTATAAATAAGAAAAGCTGGACAGTTTGTCCGACTTATTTTCTGCTAAAGTGTAGGAACTTACCTAAAACTTCTTACAACTTTCACTTTTTTATTTGAGAAACTATTGACAGCCTCACATAGCAGTGTTACAATAGTGTTACAAAATATTACAAATATTACAAATAGAGGTTCTGTTATGAAAAACAAAAAAATCATTTCCTTAGCAGCCCTGGCCCTGACAGCTACTCTTTTCCTAGGGGCTTGTGGCGGGAATAAAGAAGAAAAAACTTCAGAAGCGAGCAGTTCAAAGACCAGTCAAGTCAAACAAACCAGCTCCTCTTCTAAGAAAAAAGTAATTACTAGTAAGGATCCGATTGCCTCTTCGTCCTCTGATAGCAAATCAGAAGAAAACCATAGCGTTGGTAGCAAGACCAACCGGGATGCAGCTAGTCAAACTCCTGCTCCAGCAAAAGCAGAGACACCAGGAGCATCGGAAACAAAAGATGTAGCTGCTCCAGCAAAAACAGCTAAGGGAAAATTGCCAAGCCTAGAAGAAGGTCATACCTATGCTAAGCAACAATCCTCTGCTACGGAGAATGCCCAATACAAGGGGTCTATTCCGTGGCGAGGGGACTTCTCCGCGCAGAGGGAATTGGTCTGACAAACGCGACACAGGTGTGACTATTGGCAAAGGTGGTCAAGTGACTATCCAACTGCCTGGGGGTCAACCCGTAGCTTATGGCGTCAGCGGTTATAACTATACCTTGGATGACGGCCATTACCATGCTAATCTCTCGGCAGGAGATGGCTCTGCAGCGACTCTGGATATTGTAGTTGGAAAAGATGGCTCTGTATCCAGTGTGACGGTTCTTAAAGACGGTGTCAGCCACTCCCTCACTCGTGAATAATATTCGAAAGATTTGAAAGGGTCATCTTATCTTTTCAGATCTTTTTTTATTGGTTTAAAGAAAAATATATTTTTTTATAAAAAACTATTGACAGATATAAAATATAGTTTATAATAAAAACATAAAGAAAATCTATTTATAAAAAATTATAAAAAGGAGTTCGTATGAAAAAAGAAAGAATTGCCCTGGTTTTTGGAACCTTTGCTCCTCTTCATCAAGGGCATATTGACCTGATCCAACGGGCCAAGCGTCAGTGTGATCGTGTTCGTGTCATCGTATCTGGTTATGAAGGGGACCGAGGCGAAGAAGTGGGCTTGACCTTACAAAAACGTTTCCGGTATATTCGTGAGGCCTTCTCAAATGATGAATTGACTCAAGTCTATAAGCTAGATGAGACGGAACTTCCTCGTTATCCCTTGGGTTGGGAACCTTGGTTACAAACAGCCCTTGACACCATCCAGTATCAAACAGAGACAGAAGAGTTGATCTTTTATGTAGGGGAGAAAGCTTACAGGGAAGAGTTGGAAGCGAGAGGATTTGAAGTTCACTTAGAGGAGCGTCGCTTCGGGATTTCTGCTACCATGATCCGGGAAAATCCAAGCAAATACTGGAAATACATCGCTCAGCCCTTCCGACGCCAGTTCACGAAAAAAGTCTTGATCATGGGGAGTGCCAGCAACGGGAAAACAACCCTTGCAAAGGACTTGGCTCGCTTTTACGATGCGCCTGTTAGTCTTGAGTATGCCCGTGAATACCAGATCAAGAACAATGTTCGGGATGATGAGCTCACACCAAAAGATTACTATTACCTCCTCTTAGGACAGTATGATCAAACATCCAAGCTCATCGATAGTAGTGCCAATCGAGGCCTTGTCATCGCAGATACCAATTCCCTGGTGACCAAGGGATACTACGACTACTATATGGAAGTCGAAGGCCAGGATACCAGCATGACTGATACCTTTGACAACCTCTTTGTCAGTATTCTGTCCAAAGAAAAATGGGATTTGATCCTATTTGTACAGCCGATCGGTTCTTATGTCAATGATGGATTCCGAGACATGACCATGGCCGATGAAGAGATCCGCACCAGCTTTTCAAATTACCTAGACCAATTGCGCCAGCAGTACCTAGGAAACATTCCAACCACTTTCCTCGCATCAGACTACCTCGGCAACTACGAAGAAGCCAAGAACGTTATCGATGCCATTTACCAAGCCGACTAAGGAGCAGCTTATGAAAAATCTATCTGAAAAATTCACAACCTTTATCCAAGACTTTAGAAATGTTCACCGAGAAGCGAAAAAGCAAGGCTTTGTCAATATTATGAAACTCCTATGGAAGGACCTTTTTGTAGGGCGCACAGCCTTTCAATGGATTTATCTCCTGCTTCTTTCCAGCGTTCCCTTCCTCTTAGAATGGACCAATCGTACAGGACAGCATGATTGGCTAGGATTGTTTGCCTCTTGGACAGGCATTGTCTGTGTTATCCTGGTTGCCGAAGGACGTGCCAGTAACTACCTCTTTGGAGCAGTGAATTCCGCTATCTACCTCGTTTTAGCCCTCAATAAAAACTTCTACGGGGAAGTTCTGACAACTCTTTATTTCTTCATCATGCAACCGATCGGTCTCTATGTCTGGCTCTCTAATCGGATTAATGATCAAGGTAAGGCCGAAGAATCTCACTTTGAAGCCAAGAAATTGAACTTGATTGAGTGGATGCGCTACTTAGCCTTGTGTGCTGTGATTTGGATCGGTATGGGCTTCGCGTATCAGAGCATCCATAGCGCTCGCCCTTTCCGTGATAGTATTACCGATGCGACTAATGGGGTTGGCCAGCTCCTGATGACCCGCCTTTACCGGGAGCAATGGATCTTCTGGATTGCGACCAACGTCTTTAGTATCTATCTCTGGTGGGATCAGAGCCTTCACATTCAAGGGATGTACTGGGTTTACACGCTCAATAGTTTAGTGGGCTGGTACCAATGGACCAAAGCCCTCAAGAAGGAGGTGGCCTAAATGACCAATCTCTTGATTCCAGCAGGAATGACGGAGAAAGAGTATTTTGAGACGGTCGCAAGTGAAGCAGACTTTCTCAAGTGGTACAAGGAGCAAGACTTACCGACTTATGAGACTCCAAGTGTCACAGCGGACATGGTGGCTTACTGTTTTGTTGAAGACAAGCTCAAGCTCTTAGCCATTCGCCGCAAGGCCCACCCTTATCAACACCGCCTGGCCTTGGTGGGGGGCTTTGTGAACAAGAATGAAGATGCGACCCATGCTTGCATTCGAGAAGTGAAAGAAGAAGTCGGGCTCGATCTTCCAGTTAATAAGGTGGAGCAACTCTTGACGGTTTCTACCCCTGGGCGGGACCCCAGAGGCTGGGTCATTACCATCGCCCATCTGGTCTACCTGCCAGCAGAAGCAGTAGACTTAGCCCATGCGGGTGACGATGCCAAGGAAGTCATTTTTCTCGATGTCGATTTCAAAAAGTCCCAGTGTTTGCTCGGTGGAGAACCTTTAGTTGCTTCTGATTTTGCCTTTGACCACTACCAGATTATTCAAGAATCGATCAAGCGGATTCAGGGGCGTTTGGACTGGAATCCAACCTTCCTCTATCTGTTAGAAGAGCCTTTCACCGTTTATGAAGCAACCGAATTGGTCAATCTGATCAATCCGGGACGTCCCATCGTTAGCAATAACTTCCTCGTGAAATTCGGAGAATTCGTCGAAGAAGTGGGCGTCAAGCGGGTTCCTAAGAAAAAACCACGCAAGACCTATCGCTTAAAGCAGTAGATTGAGTAGGGGGTTATTCTACCAGTCCTCCTTTACTTATAGTAAATGGAGGGCTTTTTTGATTTTTCCTGCTCCACTTGTGTGCAAAGTGGTATAATAAAAATAATTGAAATCAAAAGGGATACGACTATGGAAGAAAAAATCATCTTACCACAAAATACACGACTGATGGGAGCTCTACTTGGTTTTATCGGTGGAGGTCTAGATGTCTTTTGCCATATGCACTACCGAAGTTTAGTCGCGACCCAAACTGGGAACCTACTGCTTCTCATCGCTGATTGGCACGATCCCCGTGTCGAAAATACCATCATGCGTTTTTCATCTATTTTATTCTTTTCCATCGGCTTTGTAGTTGCCCTCCATATCAAAGAATATCGCAAGACAGCCTTTTGGCGAACCAAGATGTTGATTCCTTTGTTTGTGGTGACACTTCTGATTCCCTTGGTGTCTGTCATACCACCTGTAGAAGTTCCCTTTATAGCTTTTGGAACGGGAATGATGATGTTGACCTTTACAGGGAGCTTGATCGAAAATCACCCTTATGTGATCTTTATGACTTCCGGAAATTATCGCAAGATGCTGACGGCTTTGTACCGAATCATTCGCGGGGAAGGGGATTTGGTCGAGTATCGGCGTCAGGCCATGAATTACGGGATTGTCGTTGGAAGTTTTGTCGCGGGAGCGATTAGCGTGGCCATCCTCATGCATTTCATCCACCAATGGTCCATCTGGCTGATCACAGCCAACCTCTTTTTGATCATGACTTACTACACCGCTAGAGTCAAACAACTCGGACTGCAAACAGAGAATTTATAAAAATAGAGAGTGGGACAGAAATCGGTCATTCGTTAGAATTCGATTTCGTCGTCCCACCTCCGCACAGTTGAGTAGGGCTGTAAAAGCTGATGAAATCAGTGTAGTAGAGCCCACTCAACCACTGCGTCTTGCAGTTATAACTATCATATATAAGAGGCTGGACACTTTATGTCCAGCCTCTTGTTGTATGTCTATGCGTTTAATTGTAAGAGTTCTTCAATCTCTGCCAGGGTGCTGGCTTGGGAGATGGCTCCACGGAGTTTGGCTGCACCTGAGGTACCACGGAGGTAGTGAGGGGCAAGGCCACGGAATTCACGAACGGCAATGTGCTCACCTTTGAGATCGATCAAGCGTTTCAAGTGTTCGTAAGCAATCTTCATCTTGTCTTCGAAGGTCAAATCAGGCAGGATTTCTCCTGTTTCAAAGTAGTGATTGATTTGGTTGAAGAGATAAGGATTGCCCATAGCAGCGCGACCAATCATGACAGCATCGGCACCGACTTCTTCGATCCGTTGTTTGGCGTCTTGAACTGTACGGATATCTCCGTTTGCGATAAATGGAATCTTAGTTAGGGCCTGTGCAACCTTGTGAAGGGTCTCAAGATCCGCATGCCCCGTATACATTTGCTCCCGAGTTCGTCCATGCATGGCGAGGGCAGAGACACCTGCGGCTTCAGCAGCGAGAGCATTCTCCACTGCTAGAGAAGGGTCCGACCAACCTGTCCGCATTTTGACAGTCAGAGGGATATCAAGGACAGACTGAACCTTGTTGATGATGGAGTAAATCTTATCTGGATCCTTGAGCCACATAGCACCGGCCTCGTTTTTTACGATTTTATTTACCGGGCAGCCCATGTTGATATCGACGATATCGGTCTTGGTATTTTCTTGGATAAATTCAGCTGCGCGTGCGAGGCTGTCTTCGTCGCTTCCAAAGAGTTGGATCGATACAGGATTTTCGCCTTCATCGATATGGAGCATATGCAGTGTCTTTTCATTGTTGTACTGGATTCCCTTGTCAGAGACCATTTCCATCACAACGAGCCCTGCTCCCAGTTCTTTTGCAATGGTCCGGAAAGCCGAGTTGGTTACTCCAGCCATTGGGGCTAGGACAGTACGGTTAGGGATTTCGACATCCCCGATCATAAATGGCGTATTAAGATTTGTCACGAATGAGTTCCTCCAAGTCATTTTCGTCAAAGTGGTAGTGGGTTTGGCAAAATTGGCAGGTAATCTCTGCACCGTGATCTTCATCTTTCATCTCTTTTAGATCACTAGCTGGCAGACTTGCTAAAGCGTTCAAGAAACGCTCACGGCTACAGTCGCACTGGAAGCGAAGTTCTTCTTCAGAGAGACGTTTGAAAGGTTCATCCCCATAGATAGCGGCAAGAAGAGCTTCAATATGGTCTTCAGATTCCAAAAGTGTGGAGATGGCAGGCATTTCTTGGATACGTTTTTCAAAGCGCGCAATTTCTTCTTCCTTAGCATTGGGCAAGACCTGGAGCAAGAAGCCACCAGCCACTTTAACCTTATCTTCGTCATCCAAAAGAACATTGAGTCCAACTGCAGATGGTGTTTGTTGGCTTTCCGTCAGATAAAAGGCCAGGTCTTCTCCGATTTCACCGGTTACAAGAGGGGTCATGGAGTTATAAGGATTTCCCGTACCATAATCTGTGATAACCAAGAATTCTCCGTTTCCGACAAATGGTCCCACCAGAACTTCACCAGTCGCAGTCTTTTTAATATCCACTCCAGGATTTTGCACGTAGCCTTTAACATTTCCCTTGGTATCTGCCACAGTGATGATGGCTCCGAGTGAGCTAGTTCCAAGGACTTTGACCGTAATTTTAGTATCTCCTTTCTCGTTTGCCGCCAAGATTTGGCTGGCAATGAGGGTACGGCCAAGTGCGACCGTGGAGCTAGCTTGTGTATGATGTTTTTCTTGGGCTGTTCGTACAGTTTCTGTACTGTCTAGTACATAGGCACGAAAAGCACCACTTTCTGAGATAGTTTTAATAATTTTGTCCATACCTACTATTTTAGCACAAATCAAGCAAAGTGGGGACAAGGAGAATTCTGAAAATCAGTCGTTTCAGAAGAAGGACGAGAAGAAAAGAAAATTCCGAACGTTATTTCTAGAAAGAAGCAATTTCCAAGTAAAAGACGAGTTTCATAGAGAAGTTGGTTTAAAAAGAAAGGAGAAAAATAAACGATAGCCGAGTGGATCTTGAAAAAACATTAAAAATTGCTTATAATAGAGTGTAAGACAAACTTGCAGGTGAGACTCCTGCCCTTAGTTTGAAGAAAGGCATAGATAGCATACTATCTATGGTATATGAAAAAGAATTATGACATCAGTTGTTGTAGTAGGAACCCAATGGGGTGATGAAGGAAAAGGGAAGATTACAGACTTCCTATCAGCCAATGCAGAAGTCATTGCTCGCTACCAAGGTGGGGACAATGCCGGGCACACCATCGTAATCGACGGCAAAAAGTTCAAGTTGCACTTGATTCCTTCTGGTATCTTCTTCCCTGAAAAGATCTCTGTCATCGGAAACGGCGTGGTGATCAACCCTAAATCGTTGGTTAAAGAGTTAGCTTATCTCCATGACGAAGGAGTATCAACGGACAGCCTTCGAATCTCTGACCGTGCCCATGTCATCCTCCCTTACCATATTGAATTGGACCGTCTCCAAGAAGAATCTAAAGGAGACAACAAAATTGGGACTACGATTAAAGGGATTGGCCCAGCCTACATGGACAAAGCAGCTCGTGTGGGAATCCGGATTGCGGATCTCTTGGATCGCGAAGTCTTCGCAGAACGTCTTCGCATCAACTTGGAAGAAAAGAACCGTCAATTTACCAAACTCTATGATGCAGAGGCTCTGTCATTTGACGATATCTTTGAAGAATACTATGAATATGGTCAACAAATCAAACAATATGTAACCGATACTTCTGTTATCTTGAACGATGCTTTGGATAACGGCAAGCGCGTGCTCTTTGAAGGAGCCCAAGGGGTTATGTTGGATATCGACCAAGGAACCTATCCATTTGTAACCTCTTCAAACCCAGTCGCAGGTGGGGTGACCATCGGATCAGGTGTCGGCCCAAGCAAGATCGACAAGGTTGTCGGTGTATGTAAAGCCTACACTAGCCGTGTTGGTGATGGCCCATTCCCTACGGAACTCTTCGATGAAGTGGGTGATCGGATCCGTGAAGTCGGCCATGAGTATGGGACAACAACCGGTCGTCCTCGTCGTGTTGGTTGGTTTGACTCAGTTGTCATGCGCCATAGCCGTCGCGTGTCAGGAATTACCAACCTTAGCTTGAACTCGATCGACGTTCTGTCCGGCTTGGATACAGTGAAAATCTGTGTAGCCTACGACTTGGATGGGGAACGCATCGACCACTACCCAGCAAGCTTGGAGCAACTCAAACGTTGCAAACCAATCTATGAAGAATTACCAGGCTGGTCAGAAGACATCACAGGTGTCCGCCACTTGGATGAGCTTCCAGAAAATGCCCGCAACTATGTCCGCCGTGTCGGTGAATTAGTTGGTGTGCGCATTTCAACCTTCTCAGTCGGACCAGATCGTGACCAAACCAATATCCTTGAAAGTGTGTGGTCTAGTTTATAAGCAAATGAAGATAAGAGAGTGGGACAGAAATCGGTCATTCGTTAGAATTCGATTTCATCGTCCCACCTCCGCACAGTTGAGTAGGGCTGTAAAAGCTGATGAAATCAGCGTAGTAGAGCCCACTCAACCACTGCGTCTTGCTCGACAATCCAAAGACAATTGAGAGGCTAGGACTTTTGTCCCAGCCTCTTTTTGAAAGCAGAAAGAGGAAAAAATGTATCAAACGATTTTATTTGACCTAGACGGCACCTTGACCAATTCAGAACTAGGGATTACCAACTCGGTGGCCTATGCCTTAGGAAAATATGGGATTCAAGTGCCAGACAAGAAAGCATTGAGAGTTTTCATCGGTCCGCCCTTGCAGGAGTCTTTTGAGCGCTTTTATGGATTTTCTAAGGAAGAATGTTTAAAGGCCATTGACTACTATCATGAGTATTTTTCCGAAAAAGGCCTTTATGAAAATGAGGTCTATCTAGGCGTTCCTGACTTGCTGGCTTCTCTCAAGCAGGCTGGCAAACAGTTGATTGTAGCTACGTCAAAGCCTGAAGAATTTTCCATTCAAATTCTCAAACACTTTGGTTTGTATGATTATTTTGACTTTGTCGCTGGTGCGACCATGGATAGAAAACGTAGTAAAAAAAGCGATGTTATCCAGTATGCCTTGGAGCAAAATGGGATTACAGATTTGGCGCATACCATCATGATTGGAGACAGGGAGCACGATGTGCTTGGCGCTCAAGCGCAAAAGCTTGATTCTATCGGTGTCCTTTATGGCTTTGGAAGCAGGGAAGAATTGGAAGAAGCCGGCGCCACCTATATTGCTCAAGAAGTTGGCGAAATTGCAGCTTTTATAGGATAACCTTTTCCAAAATATTAAAAGTTGGAACTTTTCTAATCTGCTGAATATTGCTTGATTTAATATTTCTATCGGTGTATATTTACTGTAGGTTAAGTCACACATTTAAATAAATTAGAGAAGAGGGTTGTGCTAGCCCTCTATTTTGATGGATGATAATTATGAGAAATATTTATAAGTACATTGATAAGAAGTATCTTTTTCCTATTTTTTTAGGGCGTATTGTGAATAGTGGTTTGGTGTTGGCGCAACCTCTGATTTTAACGAAGGCCTTGAAGTTAGATCAAGACGGCCTTTCTTATGGAAAAATTCTCAATTTTGTTTTATTTGGTTTGTCTGTCTATCTTGTTATTTATAGTCTGATGCTGTTTTCAAACTATTCGCACAATATATTCCGAAGAGAAATCAACAAAAGTGTCCGTGCCCTTTTATTTAAGAAAGTCATATTGAATCCTAAATTTTCCAATGATGAAAAAGTTAGTCTGCTAACTCAAGATATGGAATATGTGGGCGATAATTATTTGGAAAATATAAATGTTATGGTGAGTTGGGGATTTGTCGCCCTTGTTACAGCCATTTATATTGTTTCACAAAATTTTCTCTTAGGACTTATTTTTGTCATTTTTACGATTATGAGACCTATTCCTCAGTTCATCATGAATCGTCGTTTACAAGATTCGGGAGACAGCTGGTCCAAGCTTAGAACGAAATTACATGGGCTTGTCTCGGATAGTATGCAAGGCAGCCAAACCTTACGGATTAATCAGGCCATGAGGCTGAATGAAGAGCGCGTGAATGATTTAAACGGAGAATATCAAAAAGCCATCCAAAGATTTTGTTTCACACATAATATTATTTTTTTCTTTAATGGATTTATGGTCTTTTTTAGTCAGGTTGTTCCTCTTGCTTTAGGCTTTTATTTGAGTTTACAGGGAAATTCTATTTCTATTACAAGCCTCATCTCTATGTATGTTGCTGCGGGGATGCTGGTAGAACCGATCCAAACTCTGATGTACAGTGCAGCCAATCTCCAAGGTGCCTTGCCGACTGCGAACCGCCTGTTTAAGATTATCGAGGAAGAACCTGATTTCGAAGAGACAAAGGATCAATTTGTTGAAAATCTCGAATCGTTGCGCTTAAATCATATTTCAAAAAGTTTTGCTGAACGTCAGCTTTTTTCTGATTTGACGGCGACGATTTCAGTAGGTCAGAAGGTCTTAATCAAAGGACCGAGCGGGTCTGGAAAGACGACTCTTTTTCGCTTGATTTTAGGAGAAGAAGTATGTGATGAGGGTGACATTTTCGTTCAGTATGATGGAAATCAAATAACGAGTCATTTCCAAGGGAATATCGGTTTAATTAGCCAGCATCCCTTCCTGTTTAACGATACTATCCGCTATAATCTAACTTTTGGTCAGCCTTTTCAGGACCATGAATTATTGGAGGTATTGGACCAAGTTGGCTTAATAGATGAATTTCAGGATATTTTGAATGTAGAAATTCATAATAATGGTGAAAACATTTCAGGAGGTCAGCGTGTCAGATTAGAGTTGGCTCGTTTTCTCTTACGCGAGAAGGATATTTTATTAGCGGACGAAGTGACATCAGCTTTGGACGAAAAAAATAGTCGTCTGGTTAGAGACCTAATCTTTTCTTTGCCGATCACGGTACTAGAAATAGCCCATCATATTGATGAAGAAGAGCGCTATGACCAAATCCTTGAGTTACGTAAAGGATGAGCGATGCCACAATAGTTGGTTCTGCGACAAAGCGGATAGTAGTAAGCCAGCAATTTGTCAGATATTTTTGAGATTCTAAGTGGTGATATTTCCAAAATCATCAATACTCAGAGAACTTAAGCTTTATTTAAGATAGGCCAGCTATACTAGAAGCATAAACAAAGACCTCCTAACTTTGTTTAAACCTCCTAAACTTTTTCATAATAATCTCCCATAAGAGTCGCCCAATCGGCGGCTTTTTTTGTGAGTCGTAAGCTGCCTATGGTATAATGAACAAAGAAACTAAAAGGAAGAAGGAAGAGATGGACTACACGATAGAGGAAAAAGCGATGTTTATGAGGGAAGCCCTGAAGGAGGCGGAGATTGCCCTCGCCAATGATGAAATACCGATTGGCTGTGTCTTGGTCAAGGATGGTCAGATTATCGGGCGTGGACATAATGCGCGTGAGGAGCTGCAGCGGGCGGTCATGCATGCGGAAATCATGGCGATCGAGGAGGCCAATCAGCGTGAAAATAGCTGGCGCCTGCTGGATACGACGCTTTTTGTCACGATTGAGCCCTGTGTCATGTGTAGTGGTGCCATTGGTCTAGCTCGGATTCCCCAGGTGATTTACGGGGCGACCAATCAGAAGTTCGGTGGAGCAGGTAGTCTCTACGACATTTTGGCAGATGAACGCCTCAATCACCGAGTCGAAGTAGAAACAGGAATCTTGGAAGCAGAATGTGCAGCCATCATGCAGACCTTCTTCCGCCAAGGTCGAGAACGAAAAAAACAAGCCAAACTCGCAGCCAAGGCCGAAACACAAGAATAAAAACCGGACCTTTGCAAATCGAACAAATTATGATATAATACCTATCGGAGCAACAGTTCTGCGTGAAGCGGGTCAGGGGAGGAATCCAGCAGCCCTAAGCGAAGTGAACTGTGTGCTCTTTTTTCTATAGCTCTTAGTGAGGTAAGCCTGTAAGGCGAAACCGAGCTTAGAGATATTGATCCTGAGGAGCGAAGCGACGTGAGGGCTATAGCGTAAAATGAAATTAGCCAGTAAGGCGCAACCGAACTTAGAGATATTGATCCTGAGGAGCGAAGCGACGTGAGGGCTATAGCGTAAAATGAAATTAGCCTGTAAGGCGAAACCGAGCTTAGAGATATTGATCCTGAGGAGCGAAGCGACGTGAGGGCTATAGCGTAAAATGAAATTAGCCAGTAAGGCGCAACCGAACTTAGAGATATTGATCCTGAGGAGCAAAGCGACGTGAGGACTATAGCGTAACATGAAATTAGCCTGGAAGTCGCAGATGAGTTTAGAGATATTGATCCTGAGGAGCAAAGCGACGTGAGGGCTATAGCGTAACATGAAATTAGCCTGTAAGGCGCAACCGAACTTAGAGATATTGATCCTGAGGAGCGAAGCGACGTGAGGGCTATAGCGTAACATGAAATTAGCCTATAAGGCGCAACCGAGCTTAGAGATATTGATCCTGAGGAGCGAAGCGACGTGAGGGCTATCACTCACCAGAGTCATGTAGAAATTACGTTTATATTCAAAGAATAAAAGAGAAAAAATAGAGTTTCGTGAGAAGCTTCTTTTTGAATTTTCCAGCCAAAAATAGTGCAAATATGCAAACGATTGCTATTGCGTCGTTGCTTGATTTGTGAAAATAAAAAAATTAGCAAATGAAAACGTTTTATAGGATGGTTTCCCTTGATTAAATCCCTGTAAAGCGATATCATAGAGGAGAAGAAATATTGGAGGAATAACATGTCTCATATTAAATTTGACTACTCAAAAGTTTTGGGTAAATTTGTTGCCCCACATGAAGTGGAATATATGCAACCACAAGTGACTGCAGCTGATGAATTGATCCGTAAAGGAACAGGTGCTGGTAGTGACTTCCTAGGTTGGTTGGACCTTCCTGAAAATTATGACCGTGAAGAATTTGACCGCATCTTGAAAGCTGCTGAACAAATCAAATCAGACAGCGATGTTTTGGTCGTTATCGGTATCGGTGGATCATACCTTGGAGCGAAAGCTGCTATTGACTTCTTGAACCACCACTTTGCAAACTTGCAAACAAAAGAAGAACGCAAAGCTCCACAAATCCTTTATGCTGGAAATTCAATCTCATCTACTTACCTTGCTGACTTGGTAGAGTATGTTTCAGACAAAGACTTCTCAGTCAACGTGATTTCTAAATCTGGTACAACAACTGAACCAGCCATCGCTTTCCGTGTCTTCAAAGAACTCTTGGTGAAGAAATATGGTCAAGAAGAAGCCAACAAACGGATCTATGCGACAACTGACCGTGCCAAAGGTGCTGTAAAAGTGGAAGCAGATGCCAATGGTTGGGAAACATTTGTAGTTCCAGATGATATCGGTGGACGCTTCTCAGTCTTGACACCAGTTGGATTGCTTCCAATTGCTGCATCAGGTGCTGATATCAAAGCCCTTATGGAAGGTGCGAATGCAGCCCGTAAAGAATACACTTCAGACAAACTTTCTGAAAATGAAGCTTACCAATATGCAGCTGTTCGTAACATCCTTTACCGTAAAGGTTATGCAACTGAAATCTTGGTCAACTACGAACCATCTCTTCAATACTTCTCAGAATGGTGGAAACAATTGGCTGGTGAGTCAGAAGGGAAAGACCAAAAAGGTATTTACCCAACTTCAGCTAACTTCTCAACTGACTTGCACTCATTGGGTCAATTTATCCAAGAAGGAACTCGTATCATGTTTGAAACAGTTGTCCGCGTTGACAAACCACGTAAGAACGTGATCATCCCTACCTTGGAAGAAGACCTTGACGGACTTGGTTACCTTCAAGGAAAAGACGTTGACTTCGTAAACAAAAAAGCAACTGACGGAGTTCTCCTTGCCCATACTGACGGTGACGTGCCAAACATGTACGTGATTCTTCCTGAGCAAGATGCCTTCACTCTTGGTTATGCCATCTACTTCTTCGAATTGGCCATCGCCCTTTCAGGTTACTTGAACGCGATCAACCCATTTGACCAACCAGGTGTTGAAGCCTACAAGAAAAATATGTTTGCTCTTCTTGGTAAACCAGGATTTGAAGAACTTGGAGCAGAACTCAACGCTCGTCTTTAATCAATAGACAAAACGATCTCGCAAGAGGTCGTTTTTTTGGTCCATATAGATTGGAGTTGGTCTTAGGTTAGTTTTATGTTATAGTAGAAGAGAAGAATAAAAAGGAGAGCCTGAAATGTCAGAGAAAGATCAAGAAAAATTTATAAACGACAATCTGGTGGATGGGATACCGCATTTTGATGTGGCTGCGCCAGCCTTTGTTCCAAAAGAAGAAGCCGAAGACTTGGTAGTCCCAGAAGCTAGTGGCCTTTCAGTGACGGAGACGAAAGCAATGAAAGAAGAAGCAAACGAGCCAGCTATATCAGAAACTATGGAGCATCCAAAAGCAGATGAAGCGACTGTAGGAGAAAATCCAGATGTAATTGCTGTCCACCAACCTACTCCTCCATTCCAGCCTGCGCCTCAAGCTCCTCAAAACATGGTAGCTGGACAAGTTGGTCCGCAAACAGTACCTGTTCCTGAAACACCTATTCCACAAGTTCCTTTTTCTCCTGTTGGAAAACCGATGGATACTGCAGACAAGAAGGCTATTCGTTTTGCTCTTGGGATATTAGTGGGGCTCCTTATCGGTGGAGTCAGTGGCTATTTGATTGGTCATGCCAGACCTAGCACCTCTTTGTCAGGAAAACAGGCTTCTTGGTCAGGCTACCGTTCTGGTTCTTCTTCCAATATCGATTTGGATCAATTGACCGCAGATGGTGCGGAAGCAGATTTCAACTGGAAACAATCTGATATCGAGCAGCTTCAGTTTTTGACTGGAAAGGATGATGGCGAGACTCCTGAGGGAACAGTCGATGCTTATGGGAAAGCTAGCTCTGTTCAATTTGATAACGGAGAATTGAAATTATTCTGGGATGATAACTCATATAATAAAGAGGTCAAAGCGACCTATTCTAAGAAAGGAAAAGAATTACAGCTTGTCAAATTTGAATTTAATCAATTTGGGAAAAATCTTACGGTTGAGGATAACTTTGCAGATGGATTCAAAGTTGGAGATAGTGAAACCGGTACTGGGGGGACTTCTTACAAAGAACTTTTGGGAAAATACAGTGATGGTGTTGCTATGAGCATTCGTTCATCTGATGATTCAGACAAGGTGGAAATGGTCATGGACTTCCAAAAGAAAAACGGGGACTATGTGGACTTAACCTTTATTCGACAAGCAAATGGAGATTTCCTTTTGAGCAGTAAAGACAGCTACTAAATTAATGAATAAAAGAAAGAGGCAAGCGCCTCTTTCTTTCGGATAATTCGGATAAGACAAGACAAATACCCTAATTTTCTATACAATAGAAGGAGTTTGAATAGAAAGAGCATAAAGGATGGAAGAAATGAAACAGTGGATAGAAAATCATAAGCGGATCCTACAAAAAGCTGCAAATGCTTTGTTAGCTTTTGTCGTTGGGGCTTGCTTGGTGTTTATGATTCATCCGGTTAAAACCTTACCAAAAGACCGTTTGCTGAGCCTATCTCGAATGCAAGAAGACAGCCAGCGATTTGTTGCTTCTTCTTCCAAAGACCCGACGTTGGAAGACTTGCTGTCATTGGAGCTTGGAAGGGAAGAAGGAAAGACACAAAATAGTTGGGTGACTTTATCTGCATTCGTTAAAAAATTTGGAAAAGCAGCGAGTTTTACACAAGAAGATACGAGTTTTGGAGCGCAAGTCCAGCTAGGTTATGGGACTCCTGTGAAGGGGCTCTATCCCTATACCATAGAATTTCAGAAGCAGGGTGATGCCTTCTATGTGAGCTCGATTCAAGGCTTTGCGCCCAAGTCGGCTCACTATCAGAGCAAAAAGAATTTAAAATTGGCAGATTTTACTGACTATAAGCCTTTGGATGGAAAAAAGGAAAAGGGAACGTCAGTAGAAGAAGTCTTGAACAAATCAGGACTTCCCAATTCTCTTAGTTTGACCTCTACAAAGGACAAGCAAGTCTTAGCCTTGTCTTATCAGGTGACAGATGGACTGGTCTCTTTGACCTTTGAACGTGACCAGAGTGGTCAGTATCGTTTGACGAAGAAGGGGTGAAGCAAATGATCGAGTGGATGAAAAAGAATCGAAAAGAACTCTTGCTACCGTTTTTGTGTTTTGTTTTAGGGTTGTTACTTGCGATTGCAAGGATCCAGGTGCAAGAGCAGGGAACCGATACCAAGGAAGACCAAACGCTTACTCATTTCCAGCCAAAGGATTACCAGAATTTGGTCAGCAAGGAACAAGAAATCAAGCAGTTTAAATGGACCATCGAAGCTGTGGCGAATTTGAAAGTCCGTCTTAAGCAGAGTCAGCAACTGGGAACACGCTTGGAAACTGTTGTGACGGAATGGGGAAAAGCTCAAAAAGTTCGCTATACAAAGACAGCTAAAGGGGATAAAACCATTCTCGTCTTGACTTATGCAGCTAAGCAAACAGTTCATGGGAAGAAAAGTGTGACCTTGTGGTTTGAACAAGAGAAAGATCAGGGGTATCGCTTGACGATGGTAGATGCGACGAATTTGTTGGATGCAAACGAGAAGGCAAGCAGTGAGAAAGAAATCACTACTGAAAAAGAAAATAAAGGTACAGAATTAGCCCATCTAATCAATAAATTGGGAACTCCACAACGCTTAGTCTGGGGGGAATTGCTGGATGGAGAAGAAGGTTTTCTAGCCACTTACCAAATACCAAGCCAGGCAGAAGTAGTGATGGAATTGAAGAAAAAAGGTAAGAAATTGGTGTTGGTATAAGAAGGGAGAAATCATTGGCAGATCGAGGGATGAATATCAAGGAAGCTTCGGTCCACCAGGGTCGAACCTACTCGATTTGATCTAGTTTCATTGAGAGAAACAAGAGTTCAAGGGCCGAGAAAAAATGTATGGGACTCCCTGTCTGATAGGATGAAAACCTGTCCCTCTTCCGTAACAGTTTTGAATTTAAATGCCATCGGAAATCGTTTATCTTCTCTTGATGTTGAGAACTTAAACAGTGAACGATTAGCCAATAAAAATGGCGGTTTAAATAGAGAGGATTTTTCCAATATTAAAATAGGAACGAGCTATTCAGATCTTGTGAATACAGTCGGAATTCCCAACCGTGTTTCCTGGTCACACATGATGAGCTCAGAGTTCTTCTTAATCTTTTACTATGAACTTTCTGATGCGCGTTAAGTTACGATTCACTTTGGAAGTCATCGGACCATCAGTGAAATGACCTGTCTGGAAGATCCAGCTACCTCCGCATCGCCTTAAGTGTTCATCTCCCTCCGCATCGCCTTAAGTGTTCATCTCCCTAGGATTGTGGTATAATATGGATACCTTTAATTGAAATGAATGGAGAATCTTATGACGGCACAAAAAATGTCTGCACAAGAAATTATCGCTTTTATTGGAAATGCAGAAAAGAAAACTAATGTGAAAGTAACTTTTGAAGGGGAATTGGCAACAGCTGTTCCCGCTTCTGTTACCAAGCTTGGCAATGTTATGTTCGGTGACTGGAAAGATATCGAGCCCCTTCTTGCCAACTTGACAGAGAACAAGGATTATGTGGTAGAACAAGATGGCCGTAATTCAGCTGTCCCATTGCTGGATAAGCGCTACCTGAATGCGCGTATCGAACCAGGTGCCATTATCCGTGACCAAGTGACCATCGAAGACAATGCTGTTGTGATGATGGGGGCTGTCATCAATATTGGCGCTGAAATCGGTGCAGGAACCATGATTGATATGGGGGCTATCCTTGGTGGTCGTGCAACAGTTGGTAAAAATAGCCACATCGGTGCGGGGGCCGTTCTTGCGGGTGTCATTGAGCCAGCTTCTGCTGAGCCTGTTCGGATTGGTGATAATGTCTTGGTTGGTGCCAATGCAGTTGTGATTGAGGGGGTTCAAGTTGGTAATGGTTCAGTCGTTGCCGCTGGAGCGATCGTTACTCAAGATGTCCCTGAAAATGTGGTTGTAGCTGGTGTTCCAGCTCGCGTCATCAAGGAAATTGACGAAAAAACACAACAAAAAACAGCCTTGGAAGACGCTTTGCGTAACTTGTAATAAAAAATAAATAGATAGAAAATGGGCTTCTAATCTTTTAAGTAAACTATTTTTTACTGCGTGATAAGCGCATAAGCTCAGAAATAAAATTGAAATAATTACTTACTTTACAAGCCGATTGAGCATACAAAGGAGACTTTCCGCTGTGATAAAAACGCCTGCAGCTCAGTAGCTTCAGGCGTTCGGAATTTTTGAGACTGTAGGCTCAAAAATTAGTCATGGAACTTTGAAGAAGTTCGCTGACGTCCGTAATCTCCTAAGGAAAGTCTCGAAAGATAATTTTGTATCTAATCTAAGAGGCCGTAAGGCCTCTATTCTAATAGAAAGAAGACAACTATGGCATTGGACTTAATTAAAATCAGACGTGATTTGCACCAAATCCCTGAAATTGGATTGGAAGAATTTGAAACCCAAACCTACCTCTTAGAGCGAATCGCAGAGATCACAGCGGGCAAGGATTTTGTTGAGCAACGGACTTGGCGGACCGGGATCCTAGTTTATCTCCATGGGTCTGCACCCGAAAAAACTATTGGTTGGCGGACGGATATCGATGGCTTACCGATTGTGGAACAAACGGGCCTTGATTTTACGTCTAAGCATGAAGGACGGATGCATGCTTGTGGTCATGATATGCACATGACGACGGCCCTTGGGCTTTTGGATCAACTGGTTCAAGTGCAACCAAAAAATAACCTACTCTTTCTCTTCCAACCAGCTGAAGAAAATGAGGCTGGTGGGATGCTCATGTATAAGGACAATGCTTTTGGCGACTGGATCCCTGATGAATTCTATGGTCTGCATGTACGCCCTGATTTGAAAGTGGGAGACATTGCGACCAATACCGGTACCCTTTTTGCAGGAACCTGTGAAGTCAAGATTACCTTTACAGGAAAGGGAGGGCATGCCGCCTTTCCACATGAAGCCAATGATGCGCTAGTAGCAGCCTCTTACTTCATTACCCAAGTCCAATCGGTTGTGAGTCGAAATGTCGATCCGATTGAAGGGGCAGTGGTCACTTTTGGTTCCATGCATGCAGGAACCACCAATAATGTGATTGCTGAGACCGCCTTCCTTCATGGGACCATCCGGACCTTGACCATGGAGATGAACCTTCTGACTCAAAAACGAGTCAAAGCCATCGCAGAAGGGGTAGCAGCTGCTTTTGATGTAAAATTGGATCTGGAACTCAAGCAAGGAGGTTACTTGCCTGTGGAAAACCAACCAGAATTGGCTAAAGAACTCATGGACTTTTTCACAGCTGAGGAAGACGTACACCTGATTGATATCCTGCCAGCGATGACAGGAGAAGATTTTGGCTTTCTCTTGAGCAAGGTTCCTGGCGTCATGTTCTGGTTGGGGATTGATACCCCTTATGCCCTGCACCATCCGAAGATGAGCCCAAATGAGGCTGCCCTTCCCTTTGCTGTGGAAAACATTGGTAAATTTTTGAAAATGAAGGCCAACCAATAAGGAATTGATTCAACTCCGTCTGGAGTTGAATTTTTATGTTCTCGTGTGCAAAATGTTCGGATGTTTCATAAAAAATGGTACAATGAAAGCTAGACAAAAGGAGTAGGGAATGAAGAAAACACTACGAAAAGAAACCATAGCAGCCATGAAACAGCTGCCAAAATCCGTGAAAACTCAAGCAGATGAACAGCTTACTCAACGCCTCTTGGAGCTTCCAGCCTTTCAGGAGGCAAAGACCCTTGCGACCTATCTGTCCTTTGAGCATGAAGTTTCCACAGCTAGCTTGATTCAAGCCGCTCTTCAACTTGGAAAACGCGTCTGTGTTCCCCGTACCTATCCACACGGACGGATGGTATTTGTGGAATACGATCCTAATATTTTGGAAAAGACAGGCTTTGGTTTGCTGGAGCCCAATGAAACGGAGAAGCTTGTGGATCAGTCAGAGATTGATCTGATTCATGTACCGGGCTTGGTCTTCCAATCAAAAGGCTACAGAATTGGCTATGGTGGTGGCTATTACGATCGTTATTTAGCAGATTTTGATGGAAAAACGGTTAGTACGATTTATTCCATCCAGCAGAAGGAGTTCCAACCAGATGCTTTTGATCAGGCAGTTCAGGAGGTGCTAGTCTATGAAGTTACTTTTTGATCGTCGTTATCCTGTGACTAGCCTCTTATTGTTAGTGACAACGGCAGTCTTTCTTTCCATGTTTATCCGATTTGGAGCCAACTACCAAACAAGTGCTGCTATTTACTATAGCGGTGGTATTATTGGAGAGGTTGTGAGAGCTGATCCTAGCCAGTTATGGCGAATAGTGACAGCTACTTTTGTTCATATTGGCCTAGAACATTTTGTGCTCAATATGATCACCCTCTATTACTTGGGACGTTTGGCAGAAGATCTCTTTGGATCGAAGGCTTTCTTATCTATTTATCTCTTATCAGGCATGATGGGCAATGTCTTTGTAGCGATTTTTACGCCAGATGTGATTGCAGCAGGTGCTTCTACAGCCCTCTTTGGACTTTTTGGGACCATTGGTGCTTTGCGCTTTATTGTCCAAAGTCCTTATATTCGCCATTTGAGTCAGTCCTATACCAGCTTGATTCTGGTCAATCTGATCTTTAGCTTCATGCCAAGAATCAGTATGGCGGGGCACATCGGTGGCTTAGTAGCTGGGGTGATGTTGGCTTATGTCTTTCCAGTAAGAGGGGAAGCTCGCTTTATGAACCGAACCTATCAGATGAGTGCAGCCCTATCTTATCTCTTACTTTTGCTTTATTTCTTAGGTAAAATCTTGAATCTATTTTAAGAGAGAGTGGGACAGAAATCGGTAATTCGTTAGAATTCGATTTCGTCGTCCCACCTCCGCACAAGTTGAGTAGGGCTGTAAAAGCTGATGAAATCAGCGTAGTAGAGCCCACTCAACCACTGCGTCTTGCTCGACAATCCAAAAATAATTGAGAGGCTAGGACTTTTGTCCCAGCCTCCCTTTTTTCCTAAAAAATGTAGCGCAATCGTAAACTAACAGAAAATTGTTTGAAATCTCAATAAATATATATAATTTTCATAGAAATGAGTGAATAGAAAGATAATTTAGGAAAAAATAGAATAAAAACAAGTCTGGTAAGCGTTTGCAAAAATAAATAAAAAGAGGTAGACTAGGAGTATAAAAAATAAGGAGTAGTCCCTTTTTATAAAAGGGACATTCAAAAAGGAGATTTGCCATGAAAAAATGGTTGTTTAAACTTTCGTTGGTAGCAATGACGTTTTTGCTCCTACCAGTTCAAGCTGTTCAAGCCTGTTGTGGTTTTATCATTGGTCGGCAATTGACTAAGGATGGTACCACTCTCTTTGGTCGGACAGAAGACTACCCTTACTATCCAAATGGTGGCAAGCACAACAAGAACTATGTGGTTGTTGGTGCGAAGAATTATAAGGAAGGGGACCAACTGGAAGATGAATCCAATGGTTTTACCTATCCACATGCTACTAGTGAAATGAAATATACAGCAACTTATGACTCTGCTCGTGGAGATGGTAGTAATGGTGCTTTTGGTGAACACGGATTTAACGAAGCCGGCGTCTCTATGACCTCAACTGTTACAGCAATTCCAAACAAAAAAGTCTTGAAGACTGACCCATTAACAGAAAATGGGATTCCAGAAGCTGCTATGTTGGACGTGGTATTACCACGTGTTAAGTCTGCTCGTGAAGGGGTTGAATTTTTAGCTAAAGTTATTGAAGAAAAAGGGTCAGCAGAAGGAAATGTTGTCGTTTTTGCAGACCAAAATGAAACCTGGTATATGGAAATTCTTTCCGGTCACCAATATGTAGCGGTAAAAGTCCCAGAAGACAAATATGCTGTCTTCGCAAATACCTACTACCTTGGTCATGTTGATTTGAATGACAAGGAAAATGTGATCGCTTCGAAAGATGTCGAAAAAGTAGCCAAAGAATCTGGAAACTACAAGACCGATAAAGATGGGAACTTTCATATTGCTAAATCTTATGGGCCAGAAAAATATGCCGAAGGTGACCGTTCACGTACTTATGCAGGAATCACTCTTTTGGACCCAAATGCAAAAGTAACTTATGAAGATGATGAATACGAACTCTTCCGCACACCAACCGATCCAAATAAAAAATATACCTTAGAAGATGCTTTTGCCTTGCAACGGAACCGTTTTGAACACTTGAATGGACGCTTTGTACCAGATGATCAAATCGGTGTTAAGAAACAAGGTGACGATGGTAGCAACGATACTGTTCGGAAAGACCAATATAAGTATGCTTTAGGAAACGAAAACGTCATCGATGCCCATGTCTATCAAATCAATCCAAACCTTCCAAAATCATTTGGTGGAACTGTATGGCTTGGTATGGGACCATCTCGAAACACTCCTTATGTTCCATTCTATGGAAATGTAAAAGATACCTATAAGGCTTTCAAACCTCAAACTGCTACCTATGATCCGAATTCATGGTATTGGACAGTTTGGCACATTGACCAAATGGCCATCAATAATCAAGATCTCTTTGGGAAATCGATTCAAAATCACTGGAAAGCTCTCGAAGAACAATTGATCATTGAACAGAAGGTTAGTGATAGCAAATATGCGACCTTGAAAGCTGATGAAGCTGCTGCAAAAGCGACTGAAGATCAGGTAACTGAGGATGCTTTAGCTCGCTCTGAACGTCTCTTCAAACAATTCAAGCAATATGAGTCTGAATTATCTGCAACTCTTAAAGAAGCAGGTCGTACAGATGATCCATATCGTGCATCTTTACCAGACGACTACAAGGATCCAACTGAGTCAAGTACTGAGGCAAGCAAGGAAGAAACAACATCAAGCACAGAGCCAAGTACTGAGTCAAGCCAGGAAGAAACGACATCAAGCACAGAGCCAAGTACTGAGTCAAGCCAGGAAGAAACAACATCAAGCACAGAGCCAAGTACTGAGTCAAGCAAGGAAGAAACAACATCAAGCACAGAGCCAAGTACTGAGTCAAGCCAGGAAGAAACAACATCAAGCACAGAGCCAAGTACTGAGTCAAGCAAGGAAGAAACGACAGCAAGCACAGAGCCAAGTACTGAGTTAAGCAAGGAAGAAACGACATCAAGCACAGAGCCAAGTACTGAGGCAAGCCAGGAAGAAACAACATCAAGCACAGAGCCAAGTACTGAGGCAAGCCAGGAAGAAACAACATCAAGCACAGAGTCAAGTACTGAGGCAAGTCAGGAAGAAACGACAGCAAGCACAGAGCCAAGTACCGAGGCAAGCCAGGAAGGAACAACACCAAATAATACAACTACTATTGTTCCTACAAACAGTAATAGCGTAAGTACCGTTGGTCGCCCAGTTTTACCAACCAATTCATATATTTTGGTAGACCAGGCAACAGGTATCGTCTTGCAAAACCCTGATTTTGCTCAAGGTGGTTATAGTCTCCTTGTTGAAGTTTTGAAAGATATCAAAGCACTAGCCGATAAAGAGTACGAGGCATATAATATTCAATTATCGAACCAAAACAATCCAATACATCAAATTAGTCCAACTGTTGTGACAATTCCAGTAAATAGCCAAAAAGAAGTAGAAGCAGTTTATGGTATCGGTGAAAATGGCCAATTAGAATCCTTCCAATTCCAACTAAATGAAGATAAGTCAGCCGTAACATTTACAACCTCTCATTTTTCAACTTATGGTGTAGTTTATAAGTCTGCAGCAAAAATTGAAGAAAAGAAAAATGATAAGAAATTGCCATCCACCGGACAAAGTATTTCAATCGCGACGATGGTAGGCGGAGTTCTGTTGACACTTTTTGGATTTGGATACAACATTAAAAAACGTAGAAACCATTAAACGATTCAGTTTATAACATGCAACAAAAAAAGGAAGTGAGAATGAAATCTCTCTTCCTTTTATTAGTCTACAGTTTTTTCTGCTTCTAATTTTTTTCCGAGTTCGATAATATATTGTTTAAGATCATTTTTGACTTGAGGGTGTTTCAAGGCATAATCGATCGAGGTTTTCATAAAGCCAAACTTGTCTCCAACATCGTAGCGCTGTCCCTTAAATTCGCGGGCGAAGACGCGTTGTGTTTTATTGAGGGTGTCAATCGCATCCGTCAATTGAATTTCGTTTCCAGCGCCTGGTTCTTGATTTTCAAGAATATCAAAGATCTCAGGCGTCAAGAGGTAACGCCCGATGATAGCAAGATCGCTCGGTGCCTCCTCAGGTGCTGGCTTTTCAACAAAAGTTTCAACACTGTATAGCCCGTTGATGCCTTCTCCTTGAGGGGCGATCACTCCGTAAGCAGAAACATCTTCATGAGGAACTTTCATGACTGCAATGGTTGAAGCATGTGTGTCGTCATAGTCATTCATCAATTGCTTGGTGAGAGTGGTGGCTCTATCATCCGTGATATCCATGAGGTCATCTCCAAGCATCACGACGAATGGTTCATTTCCAACAAAAGCTTTAGCTTGTAAAACTGCATCTCCAAGTCCACGAGGATGTTTTTGACGAATGAAGTGGAGACGCATCCCAGTAGTTTCATCGACCAGTTTTAAAAGATCATCTTTCCCTTTTTCCTTCAGGTTATACTCTAGTTCGAAGTTTGAGTCGAAGTGGTCTTCGATCGAACGTTTTGATTTACCAGTGACAACGAGAATGTCTTCAATACCGGATTTAAGGGCTTCCTCAACGATGAATTGGATCGTAGGTTTGTCAACGATTGGCAACATTTCCTTTGCCAAAGCTTTGGTAGCTGGGAGGAAGCGTGTCCCCAAACCAGCCGCAGGAATGACTGCTTTTCTAACTTTAGTCATATAGTTTCCTTTCTAAAAGGTAGGATTGATGATAGGGTGGTTGACTTATTTCCACTCGTTTTCTTCTTTAAATTCGTTGCTCATCATGTGGTGGATAGCTTCGCGGATATCTTTTCCTTCGTAGATGACTTGGTAAATGGCCTGTGTAATCGGCATATAGACATCCAATTCTTGGGCCAGCTCATGGGCGACTTTGGTCGTAGAGATCCCTTCAATGATCATGCCCATGTTGGCCTCAATATCTTCCAATTTTTCGCCACGTCCGAGAGCATCCCCGGCTCGCCAGTTGCGAGAGTGAACAGAAGTTCCGGTAACGATCAAGTCACCGACTCCAGACAAACCGCTATAGGTCAATGGGCTAGCTCCGAGCTTAACGCCAAGACGCGTGATTTCAGCAAGACCGCGTGTGATGATGGCTGCTTTGGCATTGTCACCATAACCAAGACCGTGCAAGGCTCCAGCACCGACTGCGATGATATTCTTCAAGGCCCCAGCAGTTTCCACTCCGATAACATCTGTATTGGTATAGAGACGGAAGTAGTGATTGCTAAAGAGTTCTTGAACATAGCGTGCAGCTTCTAAATCTTTTGAAGCTGCTGTAATGAGGGTGATGTCCCGTATGATGGTCTCCTCTGCGTGACTCGGTCCAGAAACGACCACTACTTCACTGCGAAGAGAAGCAGGAATTTCTTCTTCAAGGATTTGAGAAATCCGATCGTGTGTACCAGGCTCGAGCCCTTTAGAAGCGTGCATGACTGTGACAGGGTGATCCAGTGTTTCGGCGACTTGTTTTGCGACCAAGCGGGTCACCTTGGTAGGAACGACAAAAAGGATAGCATCCACACCGTCCAAAGCTGCTTTCAGATCGGTCGTAGCAGTAATCTCTTCGCTAATAACGATGTCTTTGAAATAGCGTTGATTGGTATGAGCGGTATTGATTTCATCTATTTGTTCTTGGATATTTCCCCAGAGACGGACTTCATGGCCGTTATCATTGAGGACTTGTGAAAGGGCTGTTCCCCATGAACCAGGACCCAATACTGCAACGGTTTGTTTTTCCATTGTATCTTCCATTTCTATGTCTATTTTTTCAACAAGGCTAGGAATCTAGCGCTTGCACCTTCGAAACGGCCTAATGTGTGCCTTGAAGGACGATTCTATTTTCCTCTCTATTTTAACATAATATAGGTAAAAAAACTTGTATGATCATCAATTGTTTTGTGAGGAAGGTGAGGGTGATAAATAAAATCTATCACGGTTTTAAAAAATACATATTAGACATGATCATGAATGGGTGGTAAGATAAGTAGTAATTAAAATGAAGGAGAAATGAATATGTGTAGAACAATTGTTGGAGTATCTGCTAATCTCTGTCCGGTGGACCCGGAAGGGAAAAACCTTCATTCCTCCGTGTCTAGTCAATTTGCAGAAGGGATCCGTCAAGCAGGTGGGCTTCCTATGGTTATTCCGATGGGAGATCCTTCCTTGGTTAAGGACTATGTTGAAACGATTGACAAATTGATCTTAAGTGGTGGCCAAAATGTCGATCCTAGCCTCTATGGCGAAGAAAAAACCATCGAGAGCGATGATTACAATATCGAACGCGATCAATTTGAGCTAGCCCTACTGAAGGAAGCAGTACGCCAAAACAAACCGGTTCTAGGAATTTGCCGTGGAGTTCAGTTGATCAATGTAGCTTTTGGAGGGACACTCAACCAAGAGATTGAAGGGCATTGGCAAGGACTTCCGTTTGGGACTTCTCATTCTATCCAGACTAAAAAAGGTAGTGTGGTGGAGCAACTCTTTGGACAGGCCAGTCGGATCAATTCCGTGCACCGTCAAAGTATCAAGGATCTCGCGCCAAATTTCCGTGCGACCGCCTTTGATCCACGCGATCAGACTATCGAAGCCATTGAAGCAGTAGACGGTCATCGGATTATGGGCTTGCAGTGGCATCCAGAATATTTGGTCAATGAAGAAAAAGGGAATTTAGAACTGTTTCGCTATCTCTTGCAAGAATTGTAAGATCTTTAGGTTTTTTTAGGAGAAATACGCAAACTACACTCATCAACAAAGATCTCCCACCTTTAGTTGCTAAAGTTTACTATTTTCCATATATTTTTCAGTAAAAGGCTCCTTGTTCCAGGAGCTTTTTGTATGTTTATCACTCGTAATGAAAAAAGAAATGAGGATGACTGAAATTCGTGGATTCGAACTTGTATCAATCTATCCCATTCAGGAATTGCTTTCAAAATGGTAGAGTTTATGCGGCTGGCGCGTAACAGAGGGGATGATTGGATCCTTGGTCATCTCTCGGCAACAGATGGGGACTCTAGAAATCGTGGTCTTGCACTACACAGGTTGTAGAGCTCAAACCTTTGAAAACAAAGGATTTCGTCAATATCTAAAAAAGGAACTGGGAGTTAACGTTGGAAATTGAGAGTTCCTCCCTTTTCACAATATCAACGCGAGTGCCCGTGACTATGTCGTAATGATTGTAAGATTCTCCACTAATTTCTATGATGTCATTACCTCAGTGGTGGTTAATGATGGTGATACAGGATTCATCATGGAGGTGAAAGAAGCGATTTTATCTGATTATAGAAACTTATTTGGTAAGAATTAGGTTTATAAATCATTTTAAAAGAAAATAATCTACTCGGAAATTTTATCTCCTCCAATTATATTCAGGTAGGCAAACTCACTAATTTGTGGTAAAATATTTTGTAATTACGGGAGGTTTAAATGAAAAAAATAAAAAATTTCGTAAACATAAATTATCTATGGTTACTATTAGGATCTTATTTAGTCGTTGTTTTAGTCAATCTACTTCGATTTTCGACTGAAGTATTATTTCTTAAGTTAGGAGCAGTAGGAGTCACTACTACAGTGATTGGATTGGTGGTTAGTTACCTAATCCTATGGTTCCTTCTTGAATATAAAAAGTTTTTAAATATCCGGCAGGCTAATATCATCCTGTCAGCTTTAATCTTGTTTATGGCCATTCTCAAAAGTCCAACCTTTTTCCTATCTTTGGGCTTGGTAATGATATCAGTGGCCTTGTTCTTACTCTTCCATTTGGAAAAAGTAAGGCTTGCGATGATCTACCCCTTGGGGCTTTTGTTATCATTTCCTAAGTTGCTGATCCAAGCGAGTAGCGATTTTAAAAACGATGCCCTAGGGATTCACTCATTTAACATTGCTGAATCAAAATTCTCAATGTTGATTTGGCCGGTCTTAGTTTCTGTTTTTATTGCCATTCTCATCGGTTTGTTGATTAATAGATTGGCAGTGGAAAAGATCAATGCGGTGTGGGTGAAACGCCTCACCCTTGTCGCCTTGATTGGTGGGCTCTGTTACGTCCTCTACTTGTCTGCTGTAATGTACTACAAAGTAAAGGCAAATTCAGTATCGACATTCGACATTGGAATATTTTCCCAGATGTTTGAAAGAATGAAAACGGACTTTACTCAGATTACGACACTTGAGAGAGATAAGGCCTTATCACATATGGCAGTCCACATTTCTCCAATTTATTATCTCATTCTTCCCTTCTACATGTTATTCCCTTATGTAGAAACTTTGGAAGTGATGCAAGTCCTCATTGTCTTCTCAGCTGTTATCCCTCTATGCCTCATTTTGAAGAAATTACAGCTACCAAAACTTCTCAATCCTTTCATTATCGCTCTCTTCTTCCTTACTCCGGTAATGACCACGAGTGGTGCTTACCACCTGCATGAGAACTGTTTCTTGCCGCCGTTGATTTTATGGCTATTCTATGCCCTTATCTCTGAGTGGCGTTGGAGATCCATTCTATTTGTCTTGTTGATTCTATTTGTCAAAGAGGACGCGACACTCTACGTTCTGGCATTAGGACTCTATTTTGCTTTCCAAAAACGTTTCACCTTGTCGGCCACCTTCAAAAAATGGCTCTATGCAGGAACCCTTGCTTTGCCAGTCCTCTACTTTAGCCTTGCTTTGTTCCTTCTAGCTAAATATGGTGAAGGAGCCATGGTTTCGCGTTACGGACACTTATTATTGGAAGGGGAGCACGGCTTGCCGATGGTGTTGAAAAATATCTTCCTAAATCCACTCTATATTATCGGAAGTCTTTTCACGGGCAAGAAAATGGGATATATCTTTTTAATCTTATTCCCTTTAGGTTTTCTACCCCTCGTTCAAAGACGTTTCTCTACCTACTTCCTCCTGATTCCTTTATTGGCAGTCAACCTACTGACGGACTGGCAATATCAGTTTGACATCGGTTTCCAATATAGCTATGGATCGGGTACGCTCCTATTTATCATGGCTATCCTTGCGGTAGACCAATTGAGCAGGCATCGAGTGGTTGGAGAGAAAGTCTTGCTTGCTCTTGTTGCTGCTTCCCTAGTTTTCTCAGGGACAATCCTCTATAGTTTCACTCGAAACTGGAACTTTGAGATGAAGTATTATCATGATCGGAAAGATCATTTTGATGGTCTTCAGTCCACTTTGGATTCAATACCAGCAGATGCTTCTGTGTTAGCAGCAGGAGGATATACCCCAGGTCTACGAAAACACCAAGAATTGTACGATATCTTCTATCACAACAACAAAGCACTTGATCCAAAAATTGACTATGTCGTCGTACCTAGAGAAATGCAAGATGAAAAACATGGCTACTCTGAAACAGCAACTCTTAAACTTTACAAAGAGGCTGGCTATCAAGAAAGCTCTCTATCTAGCAAGGATGTCCTGGTGTTAGAAAAAGAAGTAAAGTAAGGCTTTAAAAACCGTTCTGCTAGAGTTGAATTTCTAAGAGAAACGAGAAGTCATTCATCGACTGAGACTAAAAGTCTTCTATTATAAAGGCGCACACATTTATGATGTGTGCGTTTTTTTTGATCAGAAGAATAGAGCGGACCAGTAGGGTTAGGAAGGTGCTCATTGCTGCTAGCATAAAAGGATGCTTAAATCTCCGAAAGGTATCCGCACGTCTGGTTCAAGCATGAATGATTAAAATAAGCATGATCATTATAATAGAAGAAAGTTGATCCGAATGATGCATAACAGTTACAAGAGAATCTGAATTAATTGCAGTTGTTCAAAAAATAAAAGTAAGGAAAAATAGGTGAAAAAGATGGTATTTCTCAAGAAAATGGCCCGCTTTAAAAAATTAACACAAAAATGTAAAAAATATTGAATAGAACTATTGCTATTTCTACTATGTTGTGCTATATTTAGAGAAGCTAATTAGAAAAACCGAGGAGGTAAAGGAAATATGAAAAAGTTAGCGGCTAGTTTATCAATGATTTTCTCATTATTGATAATTTCTTTCGGCGTATTTACGACCAACGTAAGTGCAGCCACGTCCAAAAATGTTGACGTCATCACGGAGGTCAAGATCCAAAATGCCAGTGGTGGCGAGTTAACAGAGCCACTCGACCGCTATGATACTTTCCGTCTTAACGCAAAATTTGCGTTAGAAGGAAAAGGTGTCAAAGCAGGTGATACGACAGAAGTTACAATTTCTGCACCTATCGACATCAAGTCTCAGAATTTTGAAATCAACGACACAATCACTGGTAAAAAGATTGCCGATGCAGTAGTTGACGCAAAAACTGGTAAGATTGTCTTGACATTCACAAAATTCGTTGAAACGAAAAATGACGTTTCAGGTTCATTCTTCTTCTACGCAGCAGTTAACAAAGATAAATTCCCTAACGATGGTAAAGCACCAGTTAAGGTTACTGTTAACGGTGATGTAAAATTCACTGGTGAGGTAGAAAGTAAAGTTATCGGCGATGGTAAAACTTACCCAGCCCTTAAATCAGGTTGGACTGGTAACAACAATAAAGAATTAGGTTACCGTATTGCTATTAACAGAACAAATATGGAAATCAGAAATGCGGTTCTTACAGATACACTTCAATCAAAAGGAATTACTTACCGTAAAGGAAGTTTCAGAATCCTCAAAGGTACTTGGGAATACGCTGGCGGTAAATGGGAACTTAAAAACCAACAAGATGTTACTTCTAACTATACAATAAATGCAACAGATACTTCATTCACTATCAACTTGGGTAACATTGGTAAAACTGATCACTTCTCAGTAGAGTATGTTGCTGATGTAAACTATACTGCTGTTGATGGGGAAAGAATTAAAAATGAAGCGCAACTTTCAGGTGACGGGTTCCAAGCTCCTCCTTCAAAAAATGGAGTCAACATCCAAATCGCTGGTGGTGCTGGTATCGGTTACGAATTTAGCATTAAAGTGAAAAAAGTAGGCGAAAACGGTGCTCCACTTAAAGGTGCGAAATTCCAAGTTATCCGTGAAACTAACCAAGATATCATTGGTGAGTTTGAATCAGATGCTAATGGTGAATTCACTGTTAAGAACATCTTGCGTGATAAATACATCATCAAAGAAATCCAAGCTCCAGAAGGTTATGAGTTGGCAGCTGATACTGTAGTTGAAGCTGGTGAATTCACAACACCAAAAGCTCCAGTTGCTAAAACTATTACAGACCAAAAAACAACTACAACAACAACCACAACCACTACAACAACCACAACTACAACAACAGAAGAGCCAACAACAACCACAACTACAACAACAACAGAAGAACCAACAACAACCACAACTACAACAACAACAGAAGAACCAACAACAACTACAACTACAACAACAACAGAAGAACCAACAACAACCACAACTACAACAACAACAGAAGAACCAACAACAACCACAACTACAACAACAACAGAAGAACCAACAACAACCACTACAACAACGACTGAAGAGCCAACAACAACTACAACTACAACAACGACTGAAGAGCCAACAACAACCACAACTACAACAACGACTGAAGAGCCAACAACAACCACAACTACAACAACGACTGAAGAGCCAACAACAACCACAACTACAACAACAGAAGAACCAACAACAACCACAACTACAACAACAACTGAAGAACCAACAACAACTACAACTACAACAACAACAGAAGAACCAACAACAACCACAACTACAACAACAACTGAAGAACCAACAACAACTACAACTACTACAACAACAGAAGAACCAACAACAACCACAACTACAACAACAACTGAAGAACCAACAACAACTACAACTACTACAACAACAGAAGAA
Organism: Streptococcus sp. CP1998; assembly: GCF_041026655.1. NCBI lineage: Bacteria > Bacillati > Bacillota > Bacilli > Lactobacillales > Streptococcaceae > Streptococcus > Streptococcus sp. CP1998. Next base: position 1,882,162 of record NZ_CP163380.1, on the reverse strand, counting down.
CCAACAACAACCACAACAACAACAGAAGCGCCAACCACAACTACAACAACGACTGAAGCGCCAACCACAACTACAACAACAACAGAAGCGCCAACGACTACTACAACTCCAGAAGAAACTACAGTAACAACTGAAGCTACTACAGGAGAAACTTCTGAAACAACAGAAGAAACTACAGTAACAACTGAAGCTACTACAGTAACTTCTGAAGAAACAACAACAACAACTACAACTCCAGAAGTACCAACTCCAGATGATACAACTACAACTCCAGAATACCCAGGTGGTGGAGATGGTACTTTTGGTCCTCGTAAATCAACCACAACAACAACTCCAGAAACACCTACAAATAGTAGTGAAGAAGCAACCACACCAGAAAATGGTGGAGGTCGCAAATCACTTCTTCCAAGTACTGGTGAAGTTGTAGCAACTGGCCTTGTATTCTCAGGAGTACTTGTCTTGTCAGGTGCAGTAGTATTAAAACGTAAAATCTCTAAATAATAAAAAAAGAGTTTCCGTATAAAGGAGAGAGCGAAAGCTCTCTCTTTTTTGGGAAGGAATGAAATGGAGGAAAAGATGAAACTTTCGATACTCATTACTTTGTTTAATGAGGAGTTGGTTCTTTCTCAGACACATGAAGCCATGTCAGCACAATTGGAACAGATGCTGGGAAAGGAACTCTCGGACTATGAACTTCTGTATATCGATGATGGCAGTAGTGACCAAACCTATGAACTAATTACAGCCATTGCAAAAGAGAATCCACGCGTGAAATATATTCGATTTAGTCGTAATTTTGGCCGTGAAAGTGGTATATTAGCTGGTTTTAAATATGCGAGCGGTGATGCTGTCATGGTTATGGATGGAGATCTCCAACATCCACCTTATCTGATTCCCCTCTTTTTAGAGGCATATAATGAAGGATATGATATTGTCAGTGGGCAACGAACGCGAGAGGGGGAGTCCTATATTGGAAGTACCTTTGCACGCCTCTTCTATTTCTTGTCAAACCGTTCAATGGACGTTAAACTGACAGATGGAAAATCAGAGCTGAGATTGCTAAGTCGTAAAGCGATAAATGCCTTTGTATCGATGCCCGAATACAATCGTTTCAACAAAGGGTTGTATGAATGGATTGGATTCAAGGAGAAGGTAATACCTTATAAAAACGAAATCCGCAAGGCAGGGAAAAGTAAGTTTGGTTTTAAGAAATCATTGAACTATGCTATTCAAGGGATTGTTTCATTTAATGATCGTCCCCTTCGTGTTTGTATTCAATTTGGTTTCATCTGTTTAGGACTTGCTCTTTTGTATCTTGTTTTTGAATTGATGAAATACATACTATCAGCAAGTAACTATGTCAGTGGTTATTTTACAACCATTGCGGCCATCATTCTATTTAGTGGTGTTCAATTGATTTTCATTGGTATTCTTGGAGAATATATTGGAAAAATCTATTATGAGGTAAAACGTCGTCCTCACTTTATCATTGAGGATACCAATATCGAACAAGCAAAAGAAAATAATATTGGATAAAGGAGAGAATATGTTAATCTGGTTTATGCGCTGGCAAGAGTTTTTGAAGAAAAATCCCAAAAAAATTCTCTATGCCTTGAGTGCGTTAGCCCCAATGACTATTATGTTAGTAGTTTGGGCTTTCATGGGGATGTACCCGTTTGGAAGTAAGAGTCTGATGGCTGTTGACTTTGGTCAGCAATATATCAGTTTCTTTGGCTTGCTAAAAAATGCGATCTTGACGGGAGACCTATCTAGTTTGAGTTATTCTTTCACTAAGTCTCTTGGTGGAGATATGATTGGGGTGCTTGGATACTATCTAATGAGCCCCTTTAACCTCATCTATATCCTAATGCCCCTCAAATATTTCGGAGCAGCAGTCTTTCTTACTATTTGGCTCCGCTACGGGGCAATCGGTCTATCCTTTGCATTCCTCTTGATCAAACGTTACAAAGGTTTGGAGTCTAGAAAATGGATGGTTCCACTGTTCTCGACAGCTTATGCCTTGTCAGGGATGTTGGTTTCCTACCAGATGAATGTCATTTTCTATGATGCCATGATCATGCTACCAATTGTGATTGTGTACTTGGAACAATTGTTAGACGGAGAAGCTCCCTATCGCTATTCCTTTGTCTTGGGACTAGCTGTCTTACTCCAATTTTACATGGGTTACATGATTTCGATTTTTGTTGCCTTGTATGCCTGTTTCTATGTATCTCCTAGATTGATGGTCGAAGGTGATCTAAAGACAAAACTAAAAAATTATATCTCACCTTTATTACAAGCTGTCATTTATTCGATTATCGGGATTGGAACAGCAGCAGTCCTTTTGCTACCTGTCTTCTTTAACCTGTTGGAAAGTAAGGGACAGATTGGTGGAGGGATGACCTTCTCTTTTGCTTTCCAAATCAACCCCTTAGATATTCTTGCTAAGATGGTCATTGGTGGTTTTGATACGACGTCTGGTTGGTCTGCAGGACCAAACTTACCAAATATCTATATTGGGGCACTTGGTTTTCTAGGCTTCATTTTCTACTTCCTCTCTAAGAATGTTTCCAAAGTTAAGAAATGGGCTGCTGGGATTGTTACTCTTGTCTTCTTGACGTCATTCGTTAATGAGTTTGTAAGTAAGATCTGGCACATGGGTCAAAACCCAGCCGGCTTTTTCTTCCGTTTTTCTTGGTTGTTCTCATTCTTCATGTTACTACTGGCTTACCAAGCAGTGAAGGAAAGACCAGTTGTCTCTAAATGGACGAATCTTGGGATTGGAATCGGGTTGGCTCTTTCTGTATGTTATATTCAATCGAAGAGCTACACCTTTATCGCTAAAGTACAACCAGAAGCAATCACGAACTATTTCTCAAAAAATGTGTTTCTTCCTCTCTTGGTTTTGGTGGTTCTAGGAGGCCTCGGTTTTTACGCCTATTGGACAAAATCTCAGAAGAGTCAGCGTGAGAAGATGATTCTAATTGGTGTAACTTCGGTCTTTATAGTGATTGCCTTTCTGTTACTGAAAGCAGGTTATCTACTCACCCAAGTCAGTCTCACAGTGATCGCCTATTTGATTGTCTTGCTCATCTTGAATTTCAAACTATCCCGTTTTGCTGTGGTGATTGTTTCCCTTGTATCGATTTTGGAGTTTGGTTATAATGCCTACTTGTCACAAGTTACTCTAGGGTATGATAATGTTAATAAGTTTTCAGATGCGACTGTATCAGTCAAACGTGTGACAGATAATATTCAAGAAAATTCAGATCAAAAATTCTATCGAATTGCTTCGGATTTTGGTTATTCTAGAACAGTACCTTCGTTGATTTCTTATCCAGGCTTGAGTACGTTTAGTTCGAGTTTGGAACGAAGCACCATGGACCACTTTGCTTTTATGGGGGATCTTGGAGTCAATGCGTCAACCCAGTATTCAAATGGAACCCCATTGACAGATGCCTTATATGGTGTACGTTACTTTATGAGTGTCAAAAATTTTGATCCAAAAGAGATGGAAGATAATCCAGATAAGATGTACTTTTATCGATTTACGGACCGATTCGATTTGAAACGCTATTTCACAGAAAAAGTCTATGAAGATAAACGTTATGTTGTCTATAAAAATCCTAAATCTTTCCCGCTTGCATATGGTACAAATGTTCTTGTGAGAAATATTAAATTTGGTGTCAATAATGCTTTTGCCAACCAAAATATTATTCTGAATTCAATGGAGGGGCATCAAAAAGCTAAAAACGATACGATTGAGTACTTTAAACCTTTGGCATTTAACGCAATTGAAACAGAAAATGTTATTGAAGAAAAGGTCAATAAGGAAACTGGGGAAGCTATCTACAAGAGAGCGGATTCTTCAAAGGAAGCTATTATTCGCTATAGAATCACTCCTCGTACAAATTATACCTATTACTTTTTCACTCCTGTGTCTTTAACACATAAACAAGACTATTCTGTCTTGCTCAATGGTAAATGGTTAACAAATAATAAATCATTTACGCAAAGACAAATTTGGCAGTTAACAGATCAAACAGAAAATAAGGAAACTGTTATTGAATTTAGATTTAGAACAGATCAAATTGATATGAGTAACGCAGGCGTTTATCGTGCAGATGTTGATCAAATTGAACAAGTATTGGAGAATCGGAAGAAACAAGGATTAAAAGTTACGAAGTTCTCAAATACTCATATTGTAGGTAAGGTATCCATTACAGACAATAGTAAATATATGATGACTTCAATTCCATACAGTGATGGATGGAAAGTAAAAGTGGATGGGAAATTTGTTCAAACGTCAAAAGCTTGGAATGCTTTCTTAGCGTTTCCGATCTCAAAAGGAAATCATAAGGTCGAATTCGTCTTTAGACAAAAAGGAGTCATTCTTGGTGCGTTACTATCGATTGTTTCAATTACTTACTTGGTCATTCAAATGAGACGAAGCAGAAGTAACGAAGGACGATAGGATATGCGAAAGTATCAAAGATTGTTATAAATACAAAAAAGGATAGCATCCAATTGGATGCTATCCTTTTTGTATGATACGCAAATGTGACTGATTAGTTATTAGAAATCTTGCGTTTCAGGATGACGGCTCCTGATAAGACAAGTACTCCTGAGAATACAAGGCCAGTTGCGACAACTTCACCTGTACTTGGAAGAAGTGTTTTGTGACCTCTACCATTTTCTGGTGTGGTTGTTTCTTCACTACTATTTGTAGGTGTTTCTGGAGTTGTAGTTGTGGATGATTTAGTACGAGGACGCCATTTACCTTCTCCATCTCCTGGTACTCTTGGTACTTCTGGTTTTTCTGGAGTCGTTGTAGTTGTTGTAGTTGTAGGTTCTTCAGTCGTTGTAGTTGTTGTAGTTGTAGGTTCTTCAGTTGTTGTAGTAGTTGAAGTAGTCGTAGGCTCTTCGGTCGTAGTAGTTGAAGTAGTTGTAGGCTCTTCAGTTGTAGTGGTTGTTGAAGTGGTTGTAGGCTCTTCAGTTGTTGTAGTTGTAGTTGAAGTGGTCGTAGGTTCTTCAGTTGTTGTTGTAGTTGAAGTAGTCGTAGGTTCTTCAGTTGTTGTTGTAGTTGAAGTAGTTGTAGGTTCTTCGGTCGTTGTAGTTGAAGTGGTCGTAGGCTCTTCAGTTGTAGTGGTTGAAGTAGTTGTAGGTTCTTCGGTTGTAGTAGTTGTAGTAGTCGTTGTCGTTGTCTGCTCTTTTGGATTGATGATAGTCTTCGTGACCTTATGGTCCTCACCAAAATCTTCAGCATTTACGACAGTTTCAGCAATTTTGATCGTATAACCTGTAGGGGCCTCAGTTTCCGTTAAGATATATTTATCTTTTAAAAGACCATTGACTGTGATATTCCCATCTTTATCTGTCACATATTCACCGATTACTTGGTTGTTGGCTTGACGTAGCACTTTAAATTTAGCTCCAGCAAGTGGTTGGTTAGCATCATCTACTTTATGAATATGAATGGTAAAGACATAACCAACACCAGAACCACCAGCAATTTGAACGGCAGCTTTGTTGAGGGCTACTTTAGTTTCTATATCTTTCCCTTTTAAGGTAGCTTGGTTATTTAAAATTTCGCCATCAGCTGGTGAGTAATTTAAATGAACATCATACGTAATACGGTATTGATCCGTCTCACTAATATCTCCAAGATTCACAACAAATGATTGACCATTTTCACCAACAGTTACAGGATGTTCATTGGTTACATCCTTAGTATTATTAAATTGCCATTCACCATCGACATAAGACATCTCACCTTTTGTCACACGAAAACTATCTTTAACGTAAGAAGCATTGGTAAATTGCAATGTGTCTTCTACTGTAACCTCTTTAATATTTTGCTTTAGTTGGTTCACAGAAATGGTATAGGAAATAGTCTTAGGGTCATCTGAGTGAACCCAACTTGTTTTCTTTAAAAGGTTTGGATCACCATCACCAACACCTTTAAAGGTAACTTTACCCGCAATAGTTGTTTTGTTGTTAACCGTCACTTCAACCGGAATTTCTCCTTGTTGAGGGTGCTTCTTGAAGTCGATACGAGCATAGAAATAAAAATTACCATGTGTATCTGAATGTTTCTCCGCATAATCCGTATAAGTTAATGAAATCTTTTTATTATCCTTATCCACGGTTGCATGAGCGATGACTTGTTCAGGCTTAGTAGTAGTTTTGATATCAAAGCTTTGTGATGTAATAATCAAAGCATCTGGAACAGTGATATCCGTTGTGTCACCTGCTTTGACATCCTTACCAGCCAAGTCGAACTCAGCATTGATACGGAATGTTGCCCATTGTCCTAATTCCCAATCAAGGTTGCCACCTTCATTATTGGTAACTTTGATATTTTTGATCGTATCGACCAATTTTCCGCTAACGGTCACTCCAGGAGTTTCTGCTGAAGTGCGATTTAGACCTAAAGCGAAAAGCATGGCCACTAAACAAAGGACAAATGAGAAAATTTTAATATTTCCAGTTTTCTGCTTCATCTTATCTTCCCTTTTCATAAAAATACAGGTGCCTAAACATCAATATCTGATTACTTTTAATGATATGGATACTTTATACCATATCTGTTTTCAATCAAAATTGAGTGTTGAGACACAACCTCCATTGGATCATTTTCTAATAGAGCGAAATATTTTGATTACAAAACTATCCTCTACACAGGGAATTATAGCAAAATTTATGAGGTACTTCAAGTAAAAATTGGTGGATTTCATCATAAATTCCAGATTTTAATCATTATATTTTGACTGCCATAATTTTAGAGGAAATTTTATTGAATTTCATAAAGAATATTTAAAAATTACGAATAGTAGAATTGAGGAGACGTTAGGGCAAAGTGATGGTATAATAGAAGAGATGGAAACTATTTAGATAAAAGAGGAATGAAGATGACAAAAATTCGTGGATTTGAACTTGTATCAAGCTATACCAATCAGGACTTGCTGCCAAAAAGAGAGACAGCCCACGCAGCTGGTTACGACTTAAAGGTGGCAGAACGCACGGTGATTGCTCCTGGGGAAATCGTCCTAGTCCCAACTGGGGTCAAGGCCTATATGCAACCGACTGAGGTGCTCTATCTCTATGACCGTTCCTCTAACCCTCGCAAAAAAGGCCTGGTCTTGATCAATTCTGTTGGGGTTATCGATGGAGACTACTACGGCAATCCAGGAAATGAAGGACATATCTTTGCTCAGATGAAAAATATTACTGACCAGGAAGTCGTCCTTGAAGTTGGCGAACGTGTGGTTCAGGCTGTCTTTGCTCCTTTCTTAATTGCAGATGGAGATGAGGCGGATGGCGTGCGGACTGGTGGATTTGGGTCGACAGGGCACTAAGATGAAGATTATCTTTGTCCGTCATGGGGAGCCAGATTACCGTGAGTTAGAGGAGCGTTCCTATACTGGATTCGGGATAGATTTGGCACCCTTATCTGAGAAAGGAAGACAACAAGCTCAGGAACTTTGCAAAAATCCTTTGTTTGGCTCAGCTGATATCCTGGTGTCTTCTGCAGTGACGCGAGCTTTAGAAACGGCTTTTTATGTATCCTGTGCTACTGGCCTTCCTTTGAGGGTAGAGCCATTATTGCATGAATGGCAGGTTTATGAAACAGGTATAGAGAACTTTGAAACAGCTAGATGTCTGTTTTTAGAAAACAAGGGGGAGTTGCTCCCAAATTCTCCTGTTCAATATGAGACAGCTGAGGAAATGAGGTCTCGGTTTCTAAAATCTATGCGCAAGTATCGAGACTATCAGACAGTCGTTGTTGTCACTCATCGAATGCTCATGCGCCAATTTGTACCAGACGAGAAGATTGATTTTTGCCAAGTGATTGAGTGTGAGATAGAGATTTAGAAAGAGGTTTATCATCGCAAAGAAAAAAACGACATTTATTTGTCAAAATTGTGCCTACAATTCACCCAAATACCTAGGGCGCTGTCCTAACTGTGGTTCTTGGTCTTCCTTTGTGGAGGAAGTCGAAGTTGCAGAAGTCAAAAATGCGCGTGTGTCCTTGACAGGTGAAAAGACCAAACCCATGAAATTGGCGGACGTGACCTCTATCAATGTTCACCGGACCAAGACGGAGATGGAAGAATTCAACCGCGTCCTTGGAGGTGGTGCCGTCCCAGGAAGTCTGGTCCTCATTGGGGGAGATCCTGGGATTGGGAAATCGACCCTGCTCCTTCAAGTATCAACCCAGTTATCCCAAGTGGGAACAGTTCTTTACGTTAGTGGAGAGGAGTCGGCCCAGCAGATCAAACTTCGGGCAGAGCGCTTGGGAGATATCGACAGTGAGTTTTATCTCTATGCTGAGACTAATATGCAGAGCGTGCGAGCAGAAGTGGAGCGCATCCAGCCTAACTTCCTCATCATTGACTCGATCCAGACCATTATGTCTCCTGAGATTTCAGGGGTACAAGGATCGGTTTCTCAGGTGCGTGAGGTAACGGCTGAGCTCATGCAACTGGCCAAGACCAATAACATCGCCATCTTTATCGTCGGTCATGTGACCAAGGAAGGAACCTTGGCGGGTCCTCGGATGCTGGAACACATGGTGGATACGGTGCTCTACTTTGAGGGCGAACGCCATCATACCTTCCGGATTCTAAGAGCAGTCAAGAACCGCTTTGGCTCGACCAATGAGATCGGGATCTTCGAGATGCAGTCGAGTGGCTTGGTTGAGGTGCTCAATCCGAGTCAAGTTTTCCTAGAAGAGCGTTTAGACGGTGCCACTGGTTCGTCAATCGTAGTGACCATGGAGGGGACTCGTCCGATTCTTGCAGAAGTACAGGCCTTGGTGACACCAACTATGTTTGGAAATGCCAAGCGGACGACGACAGGTCTTGATTTTAATCGGGCTAGTTTGATTATGGCTGTTTTGGAGAAACGTGCAGGTTTGCTCCTCCAAAATCAGGATGCCTACCTCAAATCAGCAGGTGGTGTCAAATTGGATGAGCCTGCCATTGACCTGGCAGTAGCCGTAGCCATTGCCTCGAGCTACAAGGACAAGCCAACCAACCCGCAGGAATGTTTCGTCGGAGAGTTGGGCTTGACAGGAGAAGTTCGCCGGGTCAACCGGATCGAGCAACGAATCAATGAAGCTGCTAAACTTGGTTTTACCAAGATTTATGTTCCGAAAAATTCTCTGACGGGGATCACGACACCATCAGGAATCCAGGTGGTCGGTGTGAGTACACTAGCTGAAGTCTTGAAGAAAGTATTTTAATAGTAGAAAAGTCTTAAACGGGAAGTTTAAGACTTTTTTTCAGATGTGACAGATGACAGGAGGTATCCCCTGACAGAAAGGATCGGATATGGTAAAATAATAGATGATTTGAATTTCAAAGGAATAAAGGAGAGACCATGTCTTATTTTGATAATTTTTTAACAGCCAACCAAGCTTATGTGGCGCTACATGGAGACCTCCGTCTTCCGATTAAGCCCAAAACACAAGTCGCCATCGTGACCTGTATGGATTCCCGCCTTCACGTGGCACCTGCACTAGGTCTGGCTCTTGGAGATGCCCATATTTTGCGGAATGCTGGAGGGCGCGTGACAGAGGATATGATCCGGTCTTTGGTCATCTCTCAGCAGCAGATGGGGACCCGTGAAATTGTAGTTTTGCACCATACAGACTGTGGCGCTCAGACCTTTGAGAACGAAGGCTTCCGGCAGCATCTAAAGAAAGAACTGGGAGTAGATGTGGGAGATCGTGATTTCCTACCCTTTCAAAATATTGAAGAGAGTGTCCGTGAAGATATGAGGCTTCTCAAGGCTTCTCCTTTGATTCCAGAAGATGTCGTTATCTCAGGAGCTGTGTATGATGTGGATACCGGATTGATCTCAGAAGTAAAATGATCATATAGAAGAGAATAGGAAGAGAGAACGATCTTTGTTTCCTGTACTCTTCTTTTTTATAGTATAAAAAAAGTGAACCAAATAGGAAAAAATGTGACAATTTAGCAAAAAACATTAAAAAATTAGTGGAATAAAATAACATTTTAACAAGAATATTACGATTTATTTTCAACAGATTGACTCTATATGTCAACGGTGTTACAATTTTACTGGTATCATGGAATCATGAAATATGAAAAAGGAGATCCTATAAATGAAGGATATATTTAATAAGCGCCAGCGCTTTTCATTGCGAAAATATAGCGTTGGGGTTTGTTCAGTTCTTTTAGGAACAGCACTTTTTGCTGCAGGAGCTCAATCTGCATCAGCAGATGAGGCAACAGTAGCCTCTGAATCTGCAGGAACGGCGACTTCAGGAGCACAACCTGCTGCAACAGAATCAAGTCAAGCAGAAGTACCAGTTGCTTCTAAGGCATATGGTGAGGGAGCACCAGCGCCAAAAGTAGACCTTTCTAATTCTGCTACAACTTCAGAAGCACCAGCTCCATCAACTGAAAAGGCTGAAGGGATTGAAAAATCAGCTGCTTCAGAAGACAAGGAAGTCCCAGCTGAGACTAAAAAAGAAGAAAAAGCTGAAACTAAAAAATCTGAAGAAGCTCCAAAGTCGACAGCACCATTAGAAACAAGCAAACCTGTCGAGAAGAAAAAAGAATCAAGCCCTAAGCTGGTCTCCACACCAGTGGTTACTCCAGCACAACCTACTGCACTCGCTCTGCGAGTTGAAAACTCAGAAACATCACCTGCAAGTGAAAGCTCAGAAGCACCTACGGCTATTTCAGCTACTGTAAATCCAGTAGCTCCGATCATTGGTGCAGAGCGAGGTGTGCAGGTAAATAGAGAAGCAGCTGAAGAGCGTAGTGCATCACTTGATCGTGCAGCAACTGATTTGACGAACGCTGGAGCCTTGGTAACAAGTCATAGCCGACGTAGCCGTCGTGCTGTGTATGATCATAATGGAACTCCAGTGGAAGTGACTACCTATTTAAAACCAGGTGAAACTGCAACTCCAAGCATGTTTGATGCGAACGGTGCAACTGTGAGCTCTCAATCTGTACCAGCTGGATACTCAGCTAAAGAAGGAGATTGGTATACATACAGTATTGTAGATCTTACTCGCTTTAACGAACGGTATCATACAAACTACTATGCGCGTGCGTATAAGAGATTTGATGCTTCGACAGACACGACTGTTGAATTGATCGATAAAAACACTGGCAATGTAGTAGAAACCAGAACGATTACTGCTTCTAGCGGAATTCAGAAATTCACAACTACCAAAGCAGCCTCTAATGGAGAATTAACTTGGCAAGTTGATTTCGATAAAGGTTTAGGAGCTGGACCTGGTAAAACGAACCAACCATTTATTCAATTGGGTTATGAAGTTGGAGCAAGTATCCAAGCTTTAGTAGCTCCTGGGCACAATCTTACTCCAGATGAGAAAAAATTATACGATGCTGTTTATGCTGCTCGTACATCAACGGATATCATTAACGTTGTAGAGCCTGCTTATAATGGCCGTACGATTACAGATACCAATGCCAAGATTCCAGTAGCAGTTGAAAAGACAACTTACTATCGCGTAGTTGATGAAAATAACCCAACATTCAACGCCAATAAAACAGATAAGACTGTTCAAGACTATGTGCCAAATGGTAATGAAGTAGACTTAGCTAGATATACTCTTAAAGCTATGGAAGGACAAAACTTCACAGCATCTGGTGAACGTCAATTTGCTGGCTACAAGTTGTATCAAACAGCCGATGCAAACGATCAATCAGGCTATGTGAGTCGTCCTTATACTGTTGGTACCAAATTCATGGACGCTGAGCGTGCAGGAATTAAACGGATCAAAGAAATCGTAGATGAGGATGGAACTGTAGTCGTTCGTGTTTACTTACTAGATCCAAAACAACAAAGTAAACGTTCTGATGGTACATTAGACACAGATGGCTATATGTTGCTGGCGGAAACTAAACCTATTAAACCAGGTGATTACAATAAAGAAGATTTAGTTGTTAAGAAATCACCTCTTAACACAATTGCTTTCACAGATAGTAAAGGTGTAAACTATCCAAACGGTAAAGAAGTTCCATTTGACTTCCAAACAGCTGCTGGGTATACACCTAAGAAAACAGTATTCGTACCATTCTTGGGAGATAATATCGGCCACCTTTCTCCAAACGAACAATTGGTTCGTGGAGTAAATGGTATCGGTACCAACGTTGACTTGCTCAACTCTTTGACACCGTATAAACAACCAATCTACTACTATGTGAAACAAAAACCAGTCGAAGTCACTCCAGAAGTTGAAAAACAACTGGAAGGACGGGTGCTAGTTGACGGTGAATTCACCTTCAAGATTAAAGAAAACCAATCAAACAAATCACTTCCTGCCTATGAAGAAACTGTAACGAATAAAGCCGACGGTAAAGCTACATTTAGCAAATTATCATTTAACAAAGTTGGTACTTACACATACACAATCACTGAAACTGCAGGTTCAGATACAAACGTCGATTACGATGAAATGACAGTTACGATGACTGTTAATGTAACTGAAAATTCTAACGGTGATTTAGAAGCTTCTGTTAAATATAGTGGTAGTGGTGGATTTGCCTCAAAAGCTGATGACAAAGTCTTCAACAACTATGTCGTAGCTCCAGTTAAGACCAAGTTTGACTTCAGCAAGGCTCTTGCAGGGCGTGAGTTGAAAGAAGGCGAATTTACATTTGTATTGAAAGATTCAGATGGTAAGACCCTTCAAACTAAGACTAATACCAAAGCAGGTGTTATTGCCTTTGATGACTTGACCTTTGATAATACTCAAGTTGGTACTCACAAGTATACTGTAGAAGAAGTTCAAGGTTCTGAAGCAGGTATGCAATATGATACGATGAAAGCTGAAGTAACGATCACTGTTACGAAAGAGGGTCACGTTCTGAAAGCAACCAACACACTTCCTTCAGATACAGAGTTCAACAACACCTTCACGCCTGCTGCTACACAAGCCCAATTCAAGTTTACTAAGAAATTGGAAGGTAAAGAGCTTACAAAGGATGCCTTCACATTCGAATTGCTTGAAAATGGCAATATCATTCAAACCAAGAAAAATGCGGCTGATGGAACTATTCAATTTGATGCGATTTCATACGATAAAGAAGGTTCTCACACATACACTGTACGTGAAGTAGCTGGAACAGATAGAAACATCGACTACGATGATATGAATGCAGTTGTAACAGTGAACGTAACCAAGAATGCTTCAACAGGGATCCTGACTGCTAATGTTACAATGCCGGCAGATACAGAATTTAACAACTATGTTGTTGCTCCAGTTGTTACAAGATTTGACTTTACTAAAAAATTAGCCGGTCGTAAGTTAAAAGCTGGTGAATTCAGTTTTGTTCTCAAAGATCAAGATGGTAAGGTTATTGAAACAGTTAAGAATGATGCAGAAGGAAATGTGACCTTTACTGAATTGTCATATGACAATACTAAAATTGGTACTCACTCATACTCTGTTGAGGAAGTTATCCCAGCTGATGCAGATAAAGAATTTGGTATGACATACGATACCATGAAAGCATTTGTCCGTGTAAAAGTTGCTAAGAATGGTCATACCTTAACAACTGTTACAGACATTGCTTCAACAGGCGGTAAGAATGCTGCTGGTGAATCAACTGACACTCAAGAAGATACTGAATTCAACAACAAAGTCACTCCTCCAGAAACTCCTAAATTCCAACCAGAAAAATTTGTCGTTTCTAAAGAGAAATATGACATCACTGGCAACAAGTTGATGAACGACGACGATGAGTTGACAAATGAATACACTGAAACAAATGCAGATCCATATGTAGACAAGACAACCAACAATGAACCAGAAAACTTGAATACTAAGACAGTTAAACGTGGTTCTAAATTGGTTTACCAAGTATGGCTAGATACGACTAAATTCACTGAAGCAAACAACATCCAATACGTTGGTGTATCGGATACATATGACGCTGATAAATTGGACGTCAATGCAGCTGATATCAAAGCATATGATTCAGTAACTGGTGCAGAAGTAACCAATAAATTCGACATCAAAGTTGAAAACGGTACAATCACTGCAACTTCTAAAGAAGCATTTATCAAAGATAAAGTCAATGCTCCTGTTATCGACACCACTAAGTTCGAATTCGGACGTTACTATAAATTTGATATCCCAGCAACTGTGAAAGAATCTGTTAAAGCTGGTGCTGATATTGAAAATACAGCCAACCAAACCGTTCATGTTTACAACCCAGTAAGCAAGACGGTTGAAAAGCCTGAAAAACCAACACAAAAACGTGTCAATAGCGTTCCAGTTCCAGTGGAAATGAACTTCACGAAACGTTTGGAAGGTCGTGAACTTCAGGCCAACGAATTCGAATTCGTATTGAAGAAAGACGGCGTTGAAGTTGAACGCGTGAAGAATGACGCTGCTGGTAAGATCGTCTTCAAGACTCTTGAATTCGGTCGCGATGACCTTGGTAAGACTTACAACTACACAGTTGAAGAAACTCCTGGTACAGATGCAACTGTCAACTACGATACAATGGTTGCAACTGTTAAAGTGGTTGTTTCACACGATGGTACAGCGAAAGCCATCGTTGCCAACGTAACAGACGCTGCTGATAAAGAATTTAACAACCGTGTAACACCTCCAGAAGAACCTAAGTTCCAACCAGAGAAATACGTTGTTTCTAAAGAGAAATACGATATCACTGGTGACAAACTCGTTGATGATGATAAAGAGTTAGCAGACAAGTACGCAGATACCAATGCGAACCCATATGCGGACAATACCATCAATAATGAAGTGGAAAACTTAAATACTAAGACTGTTGAACGTGGATCAAAATTAGTTTACCAAGTATGGTTGGATACAACTAAATTCGACGCAGCTAACAAGGACAACATCCAATCAGTAGGAATCTCAGATGACTACGATGAAACTAAGTTGGATCTTGATTCTACTAAGATCAAAGCTTACGACTCAGTAACAGGCGCAGAAGTAACAGATAAATTCGATATCACTGTGAACAACGGTGTGATCACTGCAACCCTTAAAGATGGCTTCACGAAGTCACTTGGCGATGCAGAAAACACACAAGTCATCGACACAACTAAATTTGCCTTCGGACGTTACTACAAGTTCGACATCCCAACAACAGTGAAAGCTGATGTACCTGGTGGTGTAGACATCGAAAATACTGCGGCTCAAGTAGTCAACTACTACAACCCAACTACTAAGAAAGTTGAAAAACCAAGCAAACCAACTGAAAAACGTGTCAACAACGTACCAATTCAAATTGAACTTGACTTCAAGAAAGCTCTTGCTGGTCGTCAATTGAAAGCGAATGAGTTTACTTTCCAATTGTTAGACGATGATGAATTCAATGTTCTTGAAACAGCAACCAATGATAAGGATGGTAAGGTTAAATTCACTAGCCTTAAATACACAAACAATGATATCGGAGTTTACCGTTACAAAGTAGTAGAAGTTGCTGGTACAGACTCAACCGTTACATATGACAATATGAAAGCTGTTGTAACAGTCACTGTTTCTCATGATGGTACAGCTAAAGCTTTAGTTGCTAAGGTCGGAGATATTGCTGATAAAGAGTTCAACAATACAGTAACTCCACCAGAAGAACCTAAGTTCCAACCAGAGAAATACGTTGTTTCTAAAGAGAAATACGATATCACTGGTGATAAGCTCGTTGATGATGACAAAGAGTTGGCAGACAAGTACGCAGATACCAATGCGAACCCATATGCGGACGATGCATCAAACAACGAAGCAGAAAACTTGAATACCAAGACTGTGAAACGTGGCGACAAGTTGGTTTACCAAGTATGGTTGGATACAACTAAATTCGACGCAGCTAACAAGGACAACATCCAAACAGTAGGAATCTCTGATAACTACGATGAAGCGAAATTAAATCTTAATGCAGCTGACATCAAAGCTTACGACTCTGTAACAGGCGCAGAAGTAACAGATAAATTCGATATCACTGTGAACAACGGTGTGATCACTGCGAACTTGAAAGCTGGCTTCACGAAGTCACTTGGCGATGCGGAAAACACACAAGTGATCGACACAACTAAATTCGAATTCGGACGTTACTACAAGTTCGACATCCCAACAACAGTGAAAGCTGATGTACCTGGTGGTGTAGACATTGAAAACACTGCGGCTCAAGTAGTCAACTACTACAACCCAACAACTAAGAAAGTTGAAAAACCAAGCAAACCAACTGAAAAACGTGTAAACAACGTACCAGTTGAGGTAGGATTCAACTTCACTAAACGCTTGGAAGGCCGTGAGCTTAAAGCTAACGAATTCAGCTTCGTACTTAAAGATTCAACTGGTAAAGAAGTTGAAACTGTGAAGAACGATAAAGATGGTAACGTTAAGTTCTCTAAACTTGAGTTCAAGAAAGGCCAAGAAGGCGTTCACAACTACACAGTAGAAGAAGTTAAAGGCACAGACGCAACCGTTACATACGACACCATGAAAGCGAATGTAACAGTCACAGTGAAACACGATGGTACAGCTAAAGTACTTATCGCGACTGTAGGCGACATTGCGGATAAAGAATTTAACAACCGTGTAACACCTCCAGAAACTCCAGAATTCAATCCAGAAAAATATGTTCTAAACGAAAAAGAATTTGATTTGACTGGAACTTCATTATTAGATGATGATAAAGAGTTGGCAGACAAGTACGCAGATACCAATGCGAACCCATATGCGGACGATGCATCTAATAACGAAGCAGCGAATATCAACACTAAATCAGTTAAACCAGGTCAAAAACTTGTTTACCAAGTATGGTTGGATACAACTAAATTTGACGCAAACAACAAAGACCATATCCAATCAGTAGGAATCTCAGATGACTACGATGAGGCTAAAGTTGATGTTGATGGTTCAGAAATCAAAGCTTATGACGGTAAGACTGGTGCGGATGTAACAGCTAAATTCGATATCGCTGTGAACAACGGTGTGATTACTGCAACCCTTAAAGATGGCTTCACGAAGTCACTTGGCGATGCGGAAAACACACAAGTGATTGACACAAATAAATTCGAATTCGGACGTTACTACAAGTTTGATATCCCAGCTACAGTGAAAGCTGACGTTGCAGGTGGAGTAGACATCGAAAATACTGCGGCTCAAGTTGTTAACTACTACAACCCAACTACTAAGAAAGTTGAAAAACCTGAAAAACCAACTGAAAAACGTGTCAACAGCGTTCCAGTTGAAGTAGAATTCAACTTTACTAAACGTATGGAAGGTCGTGAGCTTAAAGCCAATGAATTCAGCTTCGTTCTTAAAGATTCAAAAGGTAATACTCTTGAAACTGTGAAGAACGATAAAGATGGTAACGTTAAGTTCTCTAAACTTGAGTTCAAGAAAGGTCAAGAAGGCGTACACAACTACACAGTAGAAGAAGTTAAAGGAACAGACGCAACCGTTACATACGACACTATGAAAGCGAATGTAACAGTCACAGTTTCACACGACGGAAAAGCTAAAGTTCTGATCGCGAAAGTTGGCGACATTGCGGATAAAGAATTTAACAACAAGGTGACTCCTCCAGAAACTCCAGAGTTCAACCCAGAGAAATACATCTTGAACGCTGAGAAATTCGACCTTACTGGTAAATCACTTCTTGATGATGATAAAGAATTGGCAGACAAGGTTGCGGAAACAAACGCAAATCCTTACGCTGATAAGGCTGACAATAATGAAGCAGCAAACATCAATACTAAGACTGTGAAACGTGGCGATAAGGTTGTTTACCAAGTATGGTTGGATACAACTAAGTTTACTGAAGCGCACAACATCCAATCTGTTGGTGTTACTGATGACTACGAAGAAGACAAACTTGACATCAATGTTGCAAACATCAAAGCTTACGACTCTGTAACAGGCGAAGATGTGACTGCTAAATTTGATATCAAGGTTGAAAACGGTGTGATCTCTGCAACTTCTAAAGCGGACTTGACTAAGTCACTTGGAGATGCAGAAAATACTCCAGTGATCGACACAACTAAGTTTGCGTTTGGACGTTACTACAAGTTCGACATCCCAGCAACAGTGAAAGATACTGTTAAGGGTGGTGCGGATATTGAAAACACTGCAGCTCAAATCGTTCACCAATACGATCCAACAAGCAAGACAGTGAAGAAACCAAACAAACCAACTGAAAAACGTGTTGTGAACATCCCTGTTTCAGTAGAATTCAACTTCACGAAACGTTTGGAAGGCCGTGAGCTTAAAGCTAACGAATTCAGCTTTGTTCTTAAGGATAAAGATGGTAAGACTCTTGAAACTGTGAAGAACGATGCATCTGGTAACGTTAAGTTCTCAGCTCTTGAATTCAAGAAAGGTCAAGAAGGAACTTACAACTACACTGTAGAAGAAGTCAAAGGAACTGATACAACCGTTACTTATGACACTATGAAAGCAGTTGTAACAGTTGAGGTTTCTCATGATGGAACAGCGAAAGCTCTCCTTACTAAGGTAACGGATCCATCAGACAAAGAATTCAATAACACTGTTCGCCCACCTGAAACTCCAGAATTCAATCCAGAGAAATACATCTTGAACGAATCTAAATTCGATCTTACAGGTGTGAAACTTCTCGACGATGATAAAGAGTTGAAGGATAAGGTTGCGGACACAAATGCAAATCCTTACGTTGATAAGACTGATAACAACGAAGCTCAAAATATCAATACGAAGACACTCAAGAAAGGTGATAAAGTATACTACCAAGTATGGTTGGATACAACTAAATTCACTGAAGCACACAATATTCAATCTGTTGGTGTTACAGATAAATATGATAGTGCGAACTTGACTGTCAACGGAGCTGATATTAAGGCATACGACTCTGTAACAGGAGAAGATGTAACAGCTAAGTTTGATATCAAGGTTGAAAACGGTGTGATTACTGCAACATCTAAAGCAGACTTGACTAAGTCACTTGGAGACGCAGAAAATACACAAGTGATCGACACAACTAAGTTGGCCTTTGGACGTTACTACAAGTTTGAAATTCCTGCAGAAATTATACAATCTGCTCAAGATGGTGTGGACATTGAAAATACAGCTTCACAAATCGTACACCAATACGATCCAACTAAGAAGACTGTAGAAAAACCAGAAAAACCAACTGAAAAACGTGTAGTCAACATTCCAGTTAAGGTTCAATTCCAATTCACTAAGAAATTGGAAGGTCGTGCATTGAAGGCTGGTGAATTCAGTTTCGTTCTTAAGGACGAAAAAGGAAATGTGATCGAAACCGTAACCAATGATGCGGCTGGTAAGATCACTTTCTCAAATCTTGAATTCAAACGTGGTGAAGAAGGAACTCATCTCTACCATGTAGAAGAAATCCGTGGCAAAGATTCTAGCATCGAATACGATAAGATGGTTGCCACTGTGGGTATTATGATTAACAAAGACGGTAAAGTATTGACGGCTATTACTCAGTTGCCAGAAGATACAGAGTTTAACAACACTGTTATTCCGCCAACAACACCGCCAAATACACCACCAACAACACCACCGAATACACCGCCGACAACGCCACCAACAACACCGCCAACACCGCCAACACCACCAACACCACCAACACCACCAACGCCACCAACACCTACAACTCCTCCAGCTCCAGCACTTCCTGAAACTGGTGAAGAACAATCAGCATCTGCTGCATTGTTAGGTGCTGCACTTGGTATGGTTGGCCTTGCGGGACTTGTAAAACGCAAAAAACGCGAAGACTAAAATTGAGGTGACATCGACAAACTTGATGATGAGGTGACAATTTTAGATCCAACAGGAAGAGGCTTTGCTCGAAAGAGCAAGGCCTCTTTGTTTGGTATTGGAAACTTAGAAAAACATGCATAAATGTGATGAAAAAGTTTCAGTAAAATTCTATATATTCATTTCATTCGGTTACTAGTTTCAGTAAAATTCCATTGACTTGAAGTAGAGAAAACAGTATACTAGTAAAGCAATTTGATCTTTCAAACTGCCGGCAACAAGGGGAATGAATCCACTTTGAATTGGGATACAGTAGGGTTTGGAGTGATAGTACTTCACACCCTTATTGTCGTCAGTTACCCTAGTAAGACCAGACTTGTGAAACAAACACAGGTTTCTTTTTTGCATAATTATAAAAGCTTATAGAACCCTCCTGCTCCATATAATCAGGAGGGTTCCGTTTTATTTTTAAAAAGCTGGTGATCCAAGAAATATTGTGAATTTCCTATAGGTTCTCTTCCATATTTATGATACAATTAAACTACTATTATCGAAGGGAGAAACTATGATTAATTCAATTGTTTCACAAGGTTTGATTTGGGCCATTTTAGGGTTAGGAATCTTTATGACGTTCCGAATTCTAGATTTTCCAGATATGACGACAGAAGGGTCCTTCCCGCTTGGAGGAGCGGTGGCGGTGACCTTGATTACCAAAGGGGTCAATCCACTCCTTGCAACGCTGGCTGCTATTGGAGCAGGGTGCTTGGCGGGACTTGCGACGGGCCTTCTCTACACAAAAGGGAGAATCCCGACACTCTTGTCAGGGATCCTCGTGATGACATCTTGTAACTCGGTCATTCTCTTTGTCATGCAGCGGGCTAATTTGGGACTTCTGGGCTATAAAAAAATTCAGGAATTTCTTCCTTTTGCCAGTGGGTTCAATGAGATTCTGATTGGCTTGATTTTCGTAACGCTTGTGATCCTTGGTTTGATCTTCTTCTTGGATACACGCTTGGGTCAAGCCTATATTGCGACAGGGGACAATCCAGATATGGCCAAGAGCTTTGGGATCAACACCGACCGGATGGAATTGATGGGCTTGGTCATTTCAAATGGGATTATTGCTCTTTCTGGTGCACTGATGGCCCAGCAAGAAGGCTATGCGGATGCTTCACGTGGGATTGGTGTCATTGTTATTGGGCTTGCCAGCCTCATTATTGGAGAGGTGCTCTTTTCAAATGTCACTTTGACAGAGCGCTTGCTCAGTATTGCGATCGGATCGATCGCCTACCAATTTTTGATTTGGGCCGTGATTGCGCTTGGCATCAATACCAGCTATATTCGAATCTTCAGTGCTTTGATCTTAGCTATCTGCTTGATGATTCCAACCTTTAAGGGAAAAATTATGAAAGGAGCGAAACTCAGTAAATGACAGCAATTGTAGAATTAAAAAATGTAACCAAAGCCGTGAGCAATGGGATGAACGAAGAAAAAGTCATTCTGGATGATGTCTCCTTGGAAATTCGAGAGCATGATTTTATCACGATTTTGGGGGGCAATGGAGCCGGAAAATCAACCCTCTTTAATACCATTGCTGGGACGCTTCCGGTGAGCAGTGGGAAGATTTATATTTTGGGGGAAGATGTAACCAACTATTCTCCTGAAAAGAGAGCCAAGTACCTATCGCGGGTCTTTCAAGATCCTAAAATGGGGACAGCGCCTCGCATGACGGTTGCGGAAAACCTCTTGGTAGCGAAGTTTCGCGGAGAAAAACGTGGCTTGATTCCGCGTCACTTAGCCAGCTATAAAGAAGAGTTTCAAACAGTCCTTGCTAAGATCGGCAATGGTTTGGAACATCATATCGACACAGCCGTTGAGTTTCTATCAGGGGGGCAACGACAAGCCTTGAGCCTGTTGATGGCGACACTGAAACGTCCAGAACTCTTGCTTTTAGATGAACACACTGCTGCCTTGGATCCAAAAACCAGTCAGGCGCTCATGACCTTAACGGATGAGTTTGTGAAACAAGATGCCCTCACAGCTCTTATGATCACCCACCATATGGAAGATGCTTTGAAATATGGAAATCGTTTGATTGTCATGAAAGACGGACACATCGTCCAAGACCTCAATCAAGAAGAAAAAGCCCAAATGACCATCGCAGACTATTATCAATTGTTTGAGAAAGACTAAGATACAAAGCCCGTAAAATGCAAAGTGAAAATAGGGAGTAGGACAGAAGCAATATTGTTCATGGCGCTTCGTCGTCCCACCTCCGCACAGTTGAGTAGGGCTGTAAAAGCTGGTGAAATCAGCGTAGTAGAGCCCACTCAACCACTGCGTCTTGCTCGACAATCCAAAAATAATTGAGAGGCTAGGACTTTTGTCCCAGCCTCTTTTCCTTAAATCATTTATAAAACCGCATAAAATAGGAACTAGTTTCAGCTGAAATCGCTTGCAATTACTTAGGTAGCTGAGTATAATATAGTTAGAAAGATGAAGAAGGGATTGATACCAATGCCTTATCGAGTTAAAATTTAGGTTACTTCGTTTTAGGCCTGTTTTGCTGATATCTGTTCATGCTCTTATCGTAAAAGAGCAGTCATGTCGTGTGTGTCGGATCGGTTGGACGGTCGGGCAAACCTGCTTAGTTTGTCCGGAGACATAAGAAAACGTGGAAATAGTAGGTAGAAGCTTTTTGTAAAGGTTTTCAAACTTCAATGCGTCCAGTCGAAAACTAATCATTTGGATTTAGGATAGCAAAGAAAACCTCTGGTATTTTACACAAATACTATTAAATGAAATCAACATCATAAACATTGTTTTGTTAGCCAAAAGGTTAATTGCACCAAGTCAGTGAAGCAGACCAGGCCTCTAGTCCCGTAAGACTGGAGGCCATTTTTATAAGATACTCAGGAGGAGGTGAGAGTATGGGATTGTCGTATGCGCAAGAATATAGTTGTCGGGACCATTTTCGGCAAAGAGCTTTTGAGCGCTTTGGCGTAGATGATCAGCACTTGAATAAGTGGATCAACCAACACCTCTCCTCCCTCTCTCCTTATGATAGTAATGTGGTTCAACCCGCCAACACAGAAGCCTATGTAGCCAGTGATGGCGTCATCTTTGTCTGCAATATCAAAAGTCGGGAGTTTATCACCTGTTTTAAGGCGGTTAATTACCAAGAATCTAAGGAAGAAGAGGAAGCCTATACGGACATTCACGAAAACAATGTCGCTTCCTTCAAAAAAGATGTGAACCACCTAGTCAATCGCTACCGACTCAAGGAAGCCAAAGAGCTGTTTGAAAACATTGGGGAGGACTTGGATGAATTTTATCGCCTGTCCCAAGCGGTCAAGAACGGCCAATTGAGCGAGCGAAATAGTAAGCGCCTAGAGGAGTTGTTAGGCAAGTTTCATGTGATTAAGGCAGCCATGCGGATCATTGAAAATAAACGGGGAGATTACCATCTTTAGGGTCTTTTCCCCCTAAAAATAGGCGCCTAGAAGTCCTCTCATCTACTTCAGATGAGAGGACTTTTTTGCTGTGGAAAGCTTTTTGAAAAAAAGAGAAAAAAATTGTATAATAGAGTAGATATGCAAGTATTTGCAAAGCTGTAATTCGACTTGGGCGACCAAGGACCGTAAGTATTAAAATAATCACACTAAAGGAGACAACAGTGAGTAGTATTAAATTAGTCACTCTTGGCGGTGTTCGAGAAAATGGGAAAAATCTCTACGTTGCCGAAGTGAACGATTCGATTTTTGTCTTGGATGCAGGTCTGAAGTATCCAGAAAATGAGCAACTTGGGGTGGATGTCGTTATCCCCAACATGGATTATCTATTTGAAAATAAGGACCGCATTGCGGGTGTTTTCTTGACCCATGGTCACGCAGATGCGATTGGGGCCTTGCCTTATCTTTTGGCGGAAGCGAAAGTCCCTGTATTCGGAACCGAGTTGACCATTGAGTTGGCTAAACTCTTTGTAAAAAGCAATGACAGTGTGAAGAAATTCAACGACTTTCATGTCATCGATCAGAATTCTGAGATTGATTTTGGTGATGCCGTCGTCTCTTTCTTTCAAACCACTCAC
Organism: Streptococcus sp. CP1998; assembly: GCF_041026655.1. NCBI lineage: Bacteria > Bacillati > Bacillota > Bacilli > Lactobacillales > Streptococcaceae > Streptococcus > Streptococcus sp. CP1998. The sequence goes on along the minus strand of NZ_CP163380.1, from coordinate 1,858,319 downwards.
TCGATCCCTGAAAGTATCGGGATTGTGATTGGCACTCCTGAGGGCAATATCGTCTATACAGGAGACTTTAAATTTGACCAGACTGCCAGCGAGTCATATGCGACAGACTTTGCTCGTCTAGCTGAGATTGGACGCGAAGGCGTCCTTGCTCTCTTGAGTGATTCGGCCAATGCGGATAGTAATATTCAAGTTGCCAGTGAGCAAGAAGTAGGCGATGCCATCTTAGATACGATCGCAGACTGGGATGGTCGTGTCATCGTAGCGGCAGTAGCCAGCAACCTTTCTCGGATCCAGCAGGTCTTTGATGCTGCAGCTGAGACTGGCCGTCGAGTGGTCTTGACAGGGTTTGATGTGGAAAACATCGTCCGCACAGCTATTCGCTTGAACAAATTGTCTCTTGCCAACGAAAAACTCTTGATCAAGCCAAAAGAAATGAGCCGTTTTGAGGATCATGAATTGATCATTTTGGAAACAGGCCGGATGGGTGAGCCGATCAACGGTTTGCGCAAGATGTCTATTGGCCGTCACCGTTATGTGGAAATCAAAGATGGGGACTTGGTCTACGTCGTCACAACACCATCTATTGCTAAAGAAGCTGTGGTGGCTCGTGTGGAAAACATGATCTACCAAGCAGGTGGCATTGTAAAATTGATCACGTCAAGCTTGCGCGTATCTGGTCACGGAAACGCACGGGACTTGCAGTTGATGATCAACCTTCTTCGTCCTAAATACCTCTTCCCGATCCAAGGGGAATACCGCGAATTGGATGCCCATGCGCGGGTAGCGATGGAAGTTGGTATCTTGCCTGAAAATATCTTTATTCCAAAACGCGGAACTGTGATGGAGTACGAAAAGGGGGACTTCGTCCCTGCCGGTAGCGTCTCAGCTGGAGATGTCATGATCGATGGGAATGCCATTGGTGATGTGGGCAATATTGTCCTTCGTGACCGCAAGGTCTTGTCAGAAGACGGGATCTTTATCGTGGCGATCACGGTAAATCGCAAAGAGAAGAAGATTATTTCCAAAGCGCGCGTGCACACCCGTGGTTTTGTCTATGTCAAGAAGAGTCGGGATATTCTTCGTGAAAGTTGCGAATTGGTCAACCAAAGCGTTGAAGACTATTTGACACAAGACAGCTTTGACTGGGGTGAGTTAAAAGGTTTGGTACGCGACAACTTGTCTAAGTTCTTATTTGAACAAACCAAACGCCGTCCAGCCATCCTACCAGTCGTGATGGAAGTGAAATAATAGAAGAAATGGAAACGCTTGGCTGCCCGAGGCTTGCCGAGTGTTTTTAACAGTAGAAAGAGGGAAGCAAATGGCAGTTATGCAGATTGAGTATTATTCAGAAGCCTTGAAGATGGAGTGGGGCGTGTCCGTCCTTTATCCCGATGCATCGCGCGTGGAAGATCCAGCGGATACGGATATTCCGGTTCTCTATCTCTTACACGGGATGAATGGCAACCACCACTCTTGGTTGAAGCGGACCAATGTGGAGCGCATTTTGCGAAATACCAATCTGATCGTGGTCCTGCCTAATACCAATAATGGCTTTTACACAGACACCCAGTATGGCTACAATTATTACACAGCTATTGCGGAGGAATTGCCAGAGACTCTTTCTCGCTTCTTCCCTAATATGACCAAGAAACGGGAGAAGACCTTTATTGCTGGTCTATCCATGGGTGGCTATGGATCAATGCTCTTGGCTCTCAAGACAAATCGTTTCTCCCATGCGGCTAGTTTTTCCGGTGCTCTGAGTTTCCACGATCGGGATTTTGAAAACAATGACTTGGAACAACCAGCTTTTTGGAAGGGGATCTTTGGAGAGATTGAGGATTGGACGACCAGTCCCTACTCGCTAGAGACTGCTGCCAAGAAGTTTTCAGATAAGAAGACCAAACTCTGGATCTGGTGTGGGGAGCAGGATTTCCTTTATGAGGCCAATAATTTTGAAGTCAAGGAACTAGAAAAGTTAGGTTTGGATGTCACCTATACCCACAGCCCAGGTAAGCACGAATGGTTCTACTGGGAACGTGAGTTAGAGCACTTTTTACAAACCCTGCCAATCGACTTTGAATTGGAAGAAAGACTCAACTAAGATACAAATAGATTGGATATCAGTCAGAGCATTTGTTCTGGCTTTTTTCATGTATATAGGAAGAAAAACTAGAAAGGTCACTTATTCATTTCAGTCCTGCTCTCTTTGTGGTATAATAGGAACGATTGAAAAATGAGCTAGAAATAGCGAACAAGATAAGAGGAGAGAAATATGGCAAAAGATATTCGTGTGCGTTATGCACCAAGTCCAACAGGACTACTACACATCGGAAATGCCCGTACAGCATTGTTTAACTACTTGTATGCACGCCACCATGGTGGAACCTTTATTATCCGTATCGAGGATACGGACCGTAAGCGTCACGTCGAAGACGGAGAACGTTCACAGCTTGAAAACCTTCGTTGGTTGGGCATGGACTGGGACGAAAGTCCAGAGACGCATGAAAACTACCGCCAATCAGAGCGCTTGGAACTCTATCAAAAATACATTGACCAATTGCTAGCCGAAGGAAAAGCCTACAAATCTTATGTTACAGAAGAAGAGTTGGCAAGAGAACGTGAACGTCAAGAAGCGACCGGTGAAACACCTCGCTACATCAACGAATACCTTGGCATGAGCGAAGAAGAAAAAGCAGCTTACGTTGCAGAACGTGAAGCAGCGGGCATCATCCCGACGGTTCGTTTGGTAGTGAATGAGTCTGGTATCTACAAGTGGCATGATATGGTCAAAGGCGATATCGAATTCGAAGGTGGCAATATCGGTGGGGACTGGGTTATCCAAAAGAAAGATGGTTATCCAACCTACAACTTTGCCGTTGTCATCGATGACCACGATATGCAAATCTCTCACGTTATCCGTGGAGATGACCACATTGCCAACACACCAAAACAGCTCATGGTCTATGAAGCTCTTGGTTGGGAAGCGCCAGAGTTTGGTCACATGACCTTAATCATCAACTCTGAAACTGGTAAGAAGTTGTCTAAACGCGACACTAATACCCTTCAATTTATTGAAGATTACCGGAAGAAAGGCTACCTTCCAGAAGCAGTCTTTAACTTTATCGCTCTTCTTGGTTGGAACCCTGGTGGGGAAGACGAAATCTTCTCTCGCGAAGAACTGATTAAACTCTTTGATGAAAACCGTCTCAGCAAGTCTCCAGCAGCCTTCGACCAAAAGAAAATGGACTGGATGAGCAATGAGTATATCAAGAATGCAGATCTTGAGACCATTTTTGAATTGGCAAAACCATTCCTCGAAGCAGCAGGACGTTTGACAGACAAGGCTGAGAAATTGGTGGAACTCTACAAACCACAAATGAAGTCAGTGGATGAAATCGTTCCATTGACGGACCTCTTCTTCTCAGACTTCCCAGAATTGACGGAAGCTGAGCGAGAAGTCATGGCTGGTGAAACCGTTCCAACTGTTCTTGAAGCCTTCAAGGCAAAACTTGAAGCCATGTCAGACGATGAGTTTGTGGCTGAAAATATCTTCCCACAAATCAAAGCGGTTCAAAAAGAAACTGGTATCAAAGGTAAGAACCTCTTTATGCCAATCCGTATTGCCGTTTCAGGTGAAATGCATGGTCCTGAATTGCCAGATACCATCTACTTGCTTGGACGCGAAAAATCCATCCAACATATTGAGAGTATGTTGGAAAAAATCAGATAATTATCAGAAAATTCCATAATAATGTACTGGGCTCAAACAGTTAGACAAATAATTTTAGGAAAGGATTTAGTTCTGTGTTGTACAGGACTAAGTCCTTTTAGCTTGACCTTAATTTGTTTTTTGTCGTAATAGCCAATAAAGCCCATAACGGCTTTTACCAAGTGGTCAAGGTAATAGACTGTCTTTTCATAGTCATAAAATATTTCTGTTTTCAAAATACAAAAGAAAGATCTAATCATGCAGTTACATGAAACATATTAATTAACTTTTACAGTGTGGTTCAAGCAGGTGTTCCATTTTATCTTTTTAATGGAAAAATCATCAAGTATAAGAATATCAATATAAATCATATCAAAGATGAAAACTAATTGACTAATAAATTCGAATTTTTAAAATTAAATTATTTTAAAACTAGGGTATAATAATGTATAATGTTAATGTTAAACTGAATAATAAGGAGAACAAATGTTTTTTAAACGTTCTAATGGGTCATTTCGTGAAACCGATCGTGTGACTCGATTTAAATTAATCAAATCTGGAAAAAACTGGCTTCGTGCAGCAACTTCCAATTTGGGCCTCTTTAAAGTTGTCCGTGGTCAGGTTGAAGAACTGGTTGTAGCAGAAGTCTCTGAGGAAACGACAGCAACTCCAAGTCGGACTTTGTTGAAGGGGATCTTAGCAACTGGTGCGATTCTTGGGGGTGCAGTAGTGACGACAGCAGCACAAGCTGATGAAGCAGATGCTAAAACGGCAACAACATCTGAACTCGGCAAAGATGCTCTTGCTGAAGCAGATAGCGTAGTTATTGGGACGATTTCAGTATCTGACTCCCAATCTATGAGCGCCTCAGAATCAGAAGAAGCATCAACTTCACTCAGTGAGTCCGCCTCAGAGTCCGTTTCAGAATCCCAATCCGTGAGCACCTCAGAGTCGGAAGAGGCTTCTACATCTTTGAGTGAGTCGGTTTCAGTATCTGACTCCCAATCTATGAGCGCCTCAGAATCAGAAGAAGCATCGACTTCACTCAGTGAGTCCGCCTCAGAGTCCGTTTCAGAATCCCAATCCGTGAGCACCTCAGAGTCGGAAGAGGCTTCTACATCTTTGAGTGAGTCGGTTTCAGTTTCAGTATCTGAGTCAACAAGCGAATCGGAATCAGTTTCGACATCTGAGTCAACAAGCGAATCAGAATCAGTTTCAGCGTCTGAGTCAACAAGCACGTCCGAATCAGTCTCAGCGTCTGAGTCAACAAGCGAATCAGAATCAGTTTCAGTATCTGAGTCAACAAGCGAATCAGAATCAGTTTCGACATCTGAGTCAACAAGCGTATCGGAATCAGTTTCGACATCTGAGTCAACAAGCGAATCAGAATCAGTTTCGACATCTGAGTCAACAAGCGAATCAGAATCAGTTTCGACATCTGAGTCAACAAGTGCGTCTGAATCAGTTTCGACATCTGAGTCAACAAGTGTATCGGAATCAGTTTCAACATCTGAGTCAACAAGCGAATCAGAATCAGTTTCAGCGTCTGAGTCAACAAGCACGTCCGAATCAGTCTCAGCGTCTGAGTCAACAAGCGAATCAGAATCAGTTTCGACATCTGAGTCAACAAGTGCGTCTGAATCAGTTTCAACATCTGAGTCAACAAGCGAATCAGAATCAGTTTCGACATCTGAGTCAACAAGTGAGTCTGAATCAGTTTCGACATCTGAGTCAACAAGTGTATCGGAATCAGTTTCAACATCTGAGTCAACAAGCGAATCAGAATCAGTTTCGACATCTGAGTCAACAAGTGTATCGGAATCAGTTTCAACATCTGAGTCAACAAGCGAATCAGAATCAGTTTCGACATCTGAGTCAACAAGTGCGTCTGAATCAGTTTCGACATCTGAGTCAACAAGCGAATCAGAATCAGTTTCAGTATCTGAGTCAACAAGCGAATCAGAATCAGTTTCGACATCTGAGTCAACAAGCGTATCGGAATCAGTTTCGACATCTGAGTCAACAAGCGAATCAGAATCAGTTTCGACATCTGAGTCAACAAGCGTATCGGAATCAGTTTCGACATCTGAGTCAACAAGTGTATCGGAATCAGTTTCAACATCTGAGTCAACAAGCGAATCAGAATCAGTTTCGACATCTGAGTCAACAAGTGCGTCTGAATCAGTTTCGACATCTGAGTCAACAAGTGTATCGGAATCAGTTTCAACATCTGAGTCAATAAGTGTATCGGAATCAGTTTCAACATCTGAGTCAATAAGTGTATCGGAATCGGTTTCAACATCTGAGTCAATAAGCGTATCGGAATCAGTTTCAACATCTGAGTCAACAAGCACGTCCGAATCAGTCTCAGTGTCTGAGTCAACCAGTGTGTCCGCTTCAGAATCTGTATCAGAAACCCAATCCGTGAGCACTTCAGAGTCAGAAGAAGCGTCAACTTCCTTGAGTGAGTCCGCCTCAGAGTCGGTTTCAGAGTCTCAATCCATGAGCACATCAGAGTCTGAAGAAACATCTAGCTCCTTGAGCGAATCGGTTTCAGAATCCCAATCCATGAGCACATCAGAGTCTGAAGAAACATCTAGCTCCTTGAGCGAATCGGTTTCAGAGTCTCAATCCATGAGCGCATCAGAGTCTGAAGAAACATCTAGCTCCTTGAGCGAGTCGGTTTCAGAGTCTCAATCCATGAGTACATCAGAGTCTGAAGAAACATCGACTTCACTCAGTGAGTCCGCCTCAGAGTCGGTTTCAGAGTCTCAATCCATGAGTACATCAGAGTCTGAAGAAACATCGACTTCACTCAGTGAGTCCGCCTCAGAGTCCGTTTCAGAGTCTCAATCCATGAGCACATCAGAGTCTGAAGAAACGTCAACTTCACTCAGTGAGTCTGTATCAGAAACCCAATCCGTGAGCACTTCAGAATCAGAAGAAACATCTAGCTCCTTGAGTGAATCGGTTTCAGAGTCTCAATCCATGAGCGCATCAGAGTCTGAAGAAACATCTAGCTCCTTGAGCGAGTCGGTTTCAGAGTCTCAATCCATGAGCACATCAGAGTCTGAAGAAACGTCAACTTCACTCAGTGAGTCTGTATCAGAAACCCAATCCATGAGCACATCAGAGTCTGAAGAAACATCTAGCTCCTTGAGCGAATCGGTTTCAGAGTCTGTGTCAGAAACTCAATCCGTAAGCACTTCAGAATCAGAAGAAGCGTCAACTTCCTTGAGTGAGTCTGTTTCAGAGTCTGTGTCAGAAACTCAATCCGTAAGCACTTCAGAATCAGAAGAAGCGTCAACTTCCTTGAGTGAGTCTGTTTCAGAATCTGTGTCAGAAACTCAATCCATGAGCACATCAGAGTCTGAAGAAACATCTAGCTCCTTGAGCGAATCGGTTTCAGAGTCTGTGTCAGAAACTCAATCCGTAAGCACTTCAGAATCAGAAGAAGCGTCAACTTCCTTGAGTGAGTCTGTTTCAGAATCTGTGTCAGAAACTCAATCCATGAGCACATCAGAGTCTGAAGAAACATCTACTTCACTCAGTGAGTCTGTTTCAGAATCTGTGTCAGAAACCCAATCAGTAAGCACCTCAGAGTCAGAAGAAGCGTCAACTTCACTCAGTGAGTCTGTTTCAGAATCTGTGTCAGAAACTCAATCCATGAGCACATCAGAGTCTGAAGAAACATCTAGCTCCTTGAGTGAGTCTGTTTCAGAATCTGTGTCAGAAACTCAATCCATGAGCACATCAGAGTCTGAAGAAACATCTACTTCACTCAGTGAGTCTGTTTCAGAATCTGTGTCAGAAACCCAATCAGTAAGCACCTCAGAGTCAGAAGAAGCGTCAACTTCACTCAGTGAGTCTGTTTCAGAATCTGTGTCAGAAACTCAATCCATGAGCACATCAGAGTCTGAAGAAACATCTAGCTCCTTGAGCGAATCGGTTTCAGAGTCTGTGTCAGAAACTCAATCCGTAAGCACTTCAGAATCAGAAGAAGCGTCAACTTCCTTGAGTGAGTCTGTTTCAGAGTCTGTGTCAGAAACTCAATCCGTAAGCACTTCAGAATCAGAAGAAGCGTCAACTTCCTTGAGTGAGTCTGTTTCAGAATCTGTGTCAGAAACTCAATCCATGAGCACATCAGAGTCTGAAGAAACATCTAGCTCCTTGAGCGAATCGGTTTCAGAGTCTGTGTCAGAAACTCAATCCGTAAGCACTTCAGAATCAGAAGAAGCGTCAACTTCACTCAGTGAGTCTGTTTCAGAATCTGTGTCAGAAACTCAATCCATGAGCACATCAGAGTCTGAAGAAACATCTAGCTCCTTGAGCGAATCGGTTTCAGAGTCTGTGTCAAGATCGACAACGACTTCAGTAAGTGCATCAAGTTCTGAATCGACAACGACGTCAACAAGTACGTCAGCTTCTTATTTAGGGTCAATGAGTCAGACTAGATCACAATCTGAATCGTCAAGCTCTTCCCAAAAATATAGAGGGTCAGAAGGAATTCTTCCAGAAACAGGAACAGCAACGTCAACAGGTATGTTTGCAGCAGGAGCATCTGCGCTTCTTGCAGGTATTGCTGCCTTGGGTCGTCGTAAGAAAAAGGATGAGAATTAATCTATCAAACTCATTCCATTGCTGTCATATAGATGAACTTAGGATTTAAAAATAAGTGAAAGCAAGTCTCGAAAGAGATTTGCTTTTTTTCTAGTGAAAACTAAGTATGAAAGAATAGTCAAATATATTGAAAATGATCAATAATCCTGTATAATCAAAAGAGAATAATTTTTAGGGAGAAAAATGTGTTATTTAAGAGGATGAATGGAAAGTCTTGGAAGGGAGAGCGGATTACACGATTTAAATTAGTCAAAACTGGGAAAAACTGGATGCGTGTTGCGTGCTCAAATATTACTTTCTTCCAACGGAGAGGGAAAGAAGGAGCTCCGCCCTTGTCCTTTTCCAGATCAAGTCAATTGGCTCTCACGAGGGGGCTGATTGCAACAGGTGCACTGCTTGGAGCGGTATCGCTTGCTCAACCTACTTTTGCGGATCAAGAAGACAAACAAAGCTTTGGCTCAGAGTTGGATTCAGAAATAGGTCTAATTGGAAAAGATAGCTTAGTTATAGGGATTGCTGGCAATTCATTAACTAGTGAAAAAATCAACTCCTTGACAAGTCAAGAAAGCTTCTCTTCATCAGTAGGAACCCCTGTTTCTGAGATTACTTCAATGGATAGTTCAGAAGCTTCTACTTCAATAAATTCAACCTCTTTATCAGAACTGGTTTTAACGGAACCTTCTTTTATCCAATTGGATCAGCAAGAGGAACGACTCTATAAGTTAGCACAGGATATTTATAGGTATATTGACCAAGCTAAAGCTCTAGAAGATGGAAAGGAGACTGTGTTCCTTGGGAAGCAGGCCTTGGATGCTATTCGTCATCAATTAGCAAATCCTTCAGCTGAGGGAAACCAAGTAGTTGACCAAGCTAAGACAGCCCGAAACCGACTGATCAATCTTGTCCTACGTACCACTTCAGGAAAACGTGATCCTCGAAATGGGAATGCAATAGGCTCTGATCAAATGTTGCGAGCCCCATTCGTTATGAGTGGACCTGAAAATAACCATCTCATCACTGCCTATAATTCAGATCCAGTGAGACTCCAGTATATTGTCCGAGAGCGAAATGGTGGTGTTATCCTAACTTTTATGGGTTATGCTCCAAATAGTGAGCGGGTAGATGGTGTCTTGGTGCCGAATGCGACTTTGAAAACCCCCTTTGCTCCCATGCTGATTGAGGGGAAAGTGGGAGATACAGAGGTTGTGGAACCCGGGAAAACATATACGATTACAGTTCGTTTTACCAACGCTCACAACCAGTTTATAGACCGTTCTTTCCGAATTAAAGTATTGCCACAAAATGACGGGATTCGAAATCCAATTGTTGCAGTGAAGTCAAACACGCAAGTATCTGATCTCTCTCAATTGACTGATGCAGAAAAAGAACAAGTGTGGGAAAAGTTTAAGGCTGTGAATCCCCGTCTCATATCTTCTAAGGATTTTAAGTCCTACTCAGTTTCAGCAACTGGAGAAGTTACAGTTGTTTTCAAAGATAATACGACAAATACTGTAACTGTTCCTTTGACAGAAGATCCACGAATTCGCTCACTTTCTTTGAGTGTTTCTTCAAGTCTGTCAGAGGTTGAAAGTACATCTAGATTGGGGTCTGAGTCAAAGGAAATATCTGAGTTGAAGAGTTTGTCTGAGGGATTCAGTGATTCACTGTCTAACTCGAGTGCTATCTCTGCAAGTGTCGGTCTTTCTAATTCAGTATCTATCAGCGAATCAGAAGAAGAATCAATCTCTTTTTCAGAAGAGGCCTCCTCATCGCTTTCAGAGTCCGTTTCAGAATTCCAATCAGTGAGTGCATCAGAGTCAGAAGAAAGCTCTATTTCCTTGAGTGAGTCATCTTCAGAATCTGTATCAGAAACCCAATCCGTGAGCACTTCAGAATCAGAAGAATCGTCAACTTCACTCAGTGAGTCCGCTTCAGGTTCTGTATCAGAATTCCAATCCGTGAGTGCATCAGAGTCAGAAGAAACGTCAACTTCACTGAGTGAGTCTGTTTCAGAATCTGTATCAGAAACCCAATCAGTAAGCACTTCAGAGTCAGAAGAGGCATCAACTTCCTTGAGTGAGTCTGTTTCAGAATCTGTATCAGAATTCCAATCCGTGAGTGCGTCAGAGTCAGAAGAAACGTCAACTTCACTCAGTGAGTCCGCTCAAGGTTCTGTATCAGAATTCCAATCCGTGAGTGCATCAGAGTCAGAAGAAACGTCAACTTCACTGAGTGAGTCTGTTTCAGAATCTGTATCAGAAACCCAATCAGTAAGCACTTCAGAGTCAGAAGAGGCATCAACTTCCTTGAGTGAGTCTATTTCAGAATCTGTATCAGAAACCCAATCGGTGAGTGCATCAGAGTCAGAAGAAACGTCAACTTCACTGAGTGAGTCCGCTTCAGGTTCTGTATCAGAATTCCAATCCGTGAGTGCATCAGGGTCAGAAGAAAGCTCTATTTCCTTGAGTGAGTCATCTTCAGAGTCTGTGTCAGAAACCCAATCAGTAAGCACCTCAGAGTCAGAAGAAACGTCAACTTCACTGAGTGAGTCTGTTTCAGAATCTGTATCAGAAACCCAATCAGTAAGCACTTCAGAGTCAGAAGAGGCATCAACTTCCTTGAGTGAGTCTGTTTCAGAATCTATATCAGAAACCCAATCAGTAAGCACCTCAGAGTCAGAAGAGACATCAACTTCCTTGAGTGAGTCTGTTTCAGGTTCTGTATCAGAAACTCAATCCGTGAGCACTTCAGAATCAGAAGAGACGTCAACTTCACTGAGTGAGTCTGTTTCAGAATCTGTATCAGAAACCCAATCAGTAAGCACTTCAGAATCAGAAGAGACGTCAACTTCACTGAGTGAGTCTGTTTCAGAATCTGTGTCAGAAACCCAATCAGTAAGCACTTCAGAATCAGAAGAAGCGTCAACTTCCTTGAGTGAGTCTGTTTCAGGTTCTGTATCAGAAACCCAATCCGTGAGTGCATCAGAGTCAGAAGCAGCCTCTATCTCCTTGAGTGAGTCTGTTTCAGGTTCTGTATCAGAATTCCAATCCGTGAGTGCATCAGGGTCAGAAGAAAGCTCTATCTCCTTGAGTGAGTCTGTTTCAGAATCTGTATCAGAAACCCAATCAGTAAGCACTTCAGAGTCAGAAGAAAGCTCTATTTCCTTGAGTGAGTCATCTTCAGAGTCTGTGTCAGAAACTCAATCCGTAAGCACATCAGAGTCTGAAGAAACATCTAGCTCCTTGAGCGAATCGGTTTCAGAGTCTGCGTCAGAAACTCAATCTGTAAGCACTTCAGAATCAGAAGAAGCGTCAACTTCCTTGAGTGAGTCTGTTTCAGAATCTGTATCAGAAACCCAATCAGTAAGCACCTCGGAGTCAGAAGAATCGTCAACTTCACTCAGTGAGTCCGCTTCAGAATCTGTATCAGAAACCCAATCAGTAAGCACTTCGGAGTCAGAAGAGGCATCAACTTCCTTGAGTGAGTCTGTTTCAGAATCTGTATCAGAAACTCAATCCGTGAGCGCGTCAGAGTCAGAAGAAAGCTCTATCTCCTTGAGTGAGTCTGTTTCAGGTTCTGTATCAGAAACCCAATCAGTAAGCACCTCAGAATCAGAAGAAGCGTCAACTTCACTCAGTGAGTCCGCCTCAGAGTCCGTTTCAGAATTCCAATCCGTGAGTATTTCAGAAACAGAAGCGGCGTCAACTTCACTCAGTGAGACCGCTTCAGAATCTGTATCAGAAACCCAATCCGTGAGTGCATCAGAGTCAGAAGCGGCGTCAACTTCACTCAGTGAGTCATCTTCAGAGTCTGTATCAGAAACTCAATCGGTGAGCGCGTCAGAGTCAGAAGCAGCGTCAACTTTACTCAGTGAGACCGCTTCAGAATCTTTATCTGAATCGGTTTTGATTTCACAAACGGTCACTGTTTCATTGTCTGAAAGTCGTTCACAATCAAGCCTATCTTCGCATTCAATCTCAACAAGTGGGTTAGCATCAATAAGTGCTTTGCCTTCTCAAAAAGAATTCACAGATCCATCAACTTCCTTGATCTCATCGGAGTCTATGCTCTCTTCGCAAAAGGACAGTCAATCAAAAGTAACACTTCCAGAGACTGGAGTGAGTCCTTCAAAAGGTCTTTACCTTGCAGGGCTAACCACTCTCTTTGCAGGTTTAACTTCATTGGGTCATCGGAAAAAAGAAGAAAAATAACCCTAGAAATAAATGAGGAAATGATGTCATTTCACGTTGCCAAGTTCCAGCAAAACCTAACATAGTTTTGCTGGTTTTTAATGGAGGAGTTAGCTCCAGTGAGAGGATGCGAAATACGAAATCAGATAGAGAATATGTTATAATGAATGAGGATGAACTCGTTCGGAATTCTGTGTAAAGGTGACCAACAAGTGGTCTGAAACTTATTAAGTTAGCAAATCGACTAATGGTTCAATTGCAATAACTTTTAATAAACAAGTAGAAGAAAAAGAAGGGGCTAGAGATAAAAATCCATTTTACAAATCTTTTCGGTTAATCTTCCAAAAGTATTGCTTTAATGGCCCAGAACGATATTATAAAAATTGTCCGATAGTTTGGAGTTAATGAGCTTGACATCTACTTTTATGATCAGACGAATGAACCACGGAGAGATCTGAATTCTCGTATGGATGGCATCCTAGCGGGGTCTCTTTTGAGGATATTGTATTTGTTCAATCTCCATTTTAGAATGGGATGCTCATCTAGTTCATAAGTTAGAGAGTCTTCAAGCAAAGCTAGTGACCTTTATCAACGAGAAAGGCTAAGTATTTGTGGTTTCTAGCTTGGAAGAAGATAATCAGGTAGTGAAAGAAACATTATCGTCGAATATTTCAGCAAACTAAATATACGTTATTCTTAATTTGAAATAGTTAGTTTACCAATGAGCTAAACTTAAGTTCGTCAGATCTAATTCTGCAAGTCCGGAGAAAGAAAAATTATTGAAATTAACATGATAAAACGATCAGAAGTTGGGAAACGATTTTGTTGGACGATTTTATTCGTCTTTATTTATGTGTTTGGTAGTAAAATTGCATTGCCGTTTGTTGATTTGTCGCGAGTGCTTAATGTGAATGAAACGACTGCGACGGGCCTGCAATTATCCAGTGCCATTATGGGAGGAAATTTACGAGGAATGTCGATTTTTTCAATCGGCCTTTCTCCGTGGATGTCTTCCATGATATTGTGGCGGGTGTTTACCGTATCCAAGCGCTTTAATCTCGAAAAGACCAGTGCAGATATTGTCGGTCGACGAAAAATGTATCTAACCTTGCTACTCGCCTTAGTACAAGCCTTGGCAGTTTCCATGTATTTACCTCTGCAAACCAGTCTAAATTCAGCTCTTGTGATTGCTGTCAACACGATGATTATGATCGCAGGCACCTTCTTTTTAGTCTGGCTCTCAGATTTAAATGCCGCACTCGGCTTGGGAAATTCAGTCGTCATCATGATGGCTGGAATGGTGATGTATTTGCCAGAAGATATTATGCGGACCTTATCTAAAATGGATATTCCAACTTATTGGTATGCAATTGGTCTCTTTCTCATCTTAGCCTTTGTTTATACAGCCGTCTTGATCGAGTATGCTCGTTATCGCATTCCAGTCAATAAACTTGGAATTCACAACAACCTAAAAAGTTATTCTTTTTTAGATATCAAGCTAAACCCAGCTGGAGGGATGCCGTTTATGTATGCCATGACCTTAGTATCGATTCCACAGTATGTGCTGTTGCTGGTTCTCTCAATGGATTCAAATGCTAAATGGGCTGCTAAGTTTGCAAAAGAATTGGTGATGGGTGAGCCTGTCTGGATCCTCCTCTACATATTTATGATTGCCCTCTTGTCCTTTGCATTTTCTTTTGTCAATGTCAATGGAGAGGAAATTGCTGAAAAAATGATGAAAAGTTCAGAGTATATCGATTCGGTTTATCCTGGTCCAGATACTCGAAAATTTATTAATGGGATTGTGTTACGCTTGACTGTTTTTGGGACCTTCTATCTCATTCTTTTTACTGCCCTACCGTTTTCAGTTTTACTATGGGATAAGGATTTATTGCGCCTAACAATGATTCCAGGAACCTTCCTTATGTTTGTCGGAATGGTATACAACATCCGGGAAGAGATTCATGCTCTCCAAGTAAATCAACGATATACAAGACTATTCTAGGAGTTATCATGTATTACTTTATACCAGCTTGGTACGGGTCAGAACGGACCTGGCATAGCACCACCATCCCTTGGTACTGGACGAAGGATTCAATCGAGTTTGATGACACCATTAACCAGGTTCGTGTCTTCCAAGATGCAGGGATTGATCGGAAGTTGCTGATTCCGCATTATGCTCCCCAACTACGCTATTTTTTACACCGTCAAGATTTGCTAGAAACAGACTATCTCTCTGTCTTTGATCACTTGCAGGGGGTCTCTCCAGATCAGGAAATGATGCCTGTGCAGATTGAGGATTTGGAGTGGCCTTCAGAGACCACTTTTGCCTACACACCTTTTCAGGTAGTGGCTTTTCGTCGAGGGGAGATGATTGCAAAAATCGACATGGGTGTAGATGGGAATATCCTCTCTATTACTCGCCTCAAGGATGGAGAGATTGCCTTTATTGAATATTTAGATGATCGAGGCTTTCTTTCTAGTGTCATTTACTATAAAAGTGGGCATCCCTATTTCCAAGAGTATCTCAGTGTTGACGGAACTTGGGTTCTACGTGAAATGCTGACGGAAGATAATCATTCGGTATTTGTGAATGAGCACGTTCAATCCTTGTTTAAGAAAGGAGTCTACTCGGAAATCAAAGAAGTCATCATGGAGAAAATGAAGTTCCTGCTTGGGACCATCGTACCTCAGCAAGATCAAGCAGTTTTTGCAGCTCATCCGGCCAATTTGCCCTTTTTGCAAGAATTAGGATTTGGAGTTAAAAAAGTTCTGTCTTTTTATGGGAAACGCCAGCCCTTGTCTCTATATGATTCCCTACTTTATTTTTGTTTAAAGGATGTCCAGTTGATTGTCACAGATAGTGAAAAAACAAAAGAAGCCATTCTTGGCTTTTCTCCAACCTTGCAGTCTAAAGTCCATCGAGTGACCTCTTTTGACTCTCGCTTACGATTAGGGAATAGTCAGGAACGCAAAGAATCAAAAATCTTTTTCTATGTGGGGGAAGACGGTTTCCTATCGAAAAAGCTACTAAAGAACTTGCTGGAAATCTTGGCTGAGAACCCCTTGTTTGAGCTTGTTTTTGCCTTTTACAGTACATCTGAAAATCATTTGCTTACCTTAAGAAGTCAATTAAAACAATTGATAGAAGAAGAGATTGCCTTAGCTTCGGTGCAGCTAACAGTCACAGATCAAGAACTTGGGGAGAATAAGATTCAGGATGATGAGTTAGCTGTAGAAGTGCCAGAATATCGTTATACGGTAAAGAACTTCTTTCATGAGAATGATATTATCAAGGAGTTGGAACAGACCCGCTTGATTGTAGACCTTAATGATGAACCGAATCTTTATACACAAATTGCGGGAATCTCAGCGGGGATTCCTCAGGTGAATCGAACCAAGACAGAATTTGTCGATCATCTAAAGAACGGCTATATCATATCCAAAGAAGGAGAATTAGAGAAGGCTTTGAAGTACTTCTTAACAGCCTTGAAACCATGGAACGAAGCCCTAGTATACTCTGTCGATAAAATACAAGAGTATACGGGCCCGCGTTTGATAGCCAAGTGGGAAGGATGGATGAAAGAATAGTATGGACAAACAGTCGAAAACAAGTCATATTCTTCAAATTGGTTTAGAAAATTGGCTGGAACAAGTAGAGATTCCAGAAGAAATGGGTTGGCACTATTTTTCATGCCAGGATTTGCCCTCTCTAAAAGAGTATATGGAAGAGCAGGAAATCCAAAAATTCAAAGCCTTACTAATAGATCGACCTGAAGATTTGTTGGGCTTAAAAGATCAGATGGACTTTTTCCAACCCTATACCATTTTTTACAATCATCAGTTCCAACAAGAAACCTATCCGGAAGAAGTGAAGGAATTGCTTCGGTTGAAGCAGGTTAGGGCTTGGGATTTTTCAGACAAAGCCCATTTTCTCTATCAAGTCACTCGTTTCCTTTATGATGGTCAGTATGGGGATGCTTTTACGGCTTACGATATCCGCATTCGTCCTGATTTTTCAGGCTCGCAGACAGTTTTAGGAAAACATCTCTTGCAGCTGACGGGATCTTTCGGGAAGGACTTTACTCCCTTGGCTCAATGGATTTATAATTATGTTTACGATGGGACTACTCCCGTTAATATATGGTTAGAGTATGAAAAAGAGCCCTCTTGTCAACTTCAATTGCGTATTCAATTTTTCCAAAGTGGCGCTATTGGTGATCTCGTGAAAGAGATTATCTACTCTGAGGATGACCTAAAAGAGCCAATCTTGCTAGATGAATTTGAGCGATATTATCTAGCCTTTTGTCTGGAAGCAAAAGGAGAAGGGGAGTTGAAGATTGGGGCCTTACACAAACGTTATTCTCATGGTCCTTTTGGGGAAATGACCGTTGGGGCCCAGACACTTCGGGATAGCAAGCGTCAGGAAATCTTTGCTTACTTCCATCCTGGAGATATGAAACCGCCTTTGAATATTTATTTTTCAGGGTATCGTCCGGCTGAAGGATTTGAAGGATTTGTCATGATGCGAAGAATGGGAAGTCCCTTTATCCTCTTTTCAGATCCGCGCTTAGAGGGTGGCTCCTTCTATATGGGCTCTCAAGAGCTAGAAGATCAGATTGTTGCTTACATTGATCAGTATCTAGACTGGCTAGGGTTTGGTCCTAAAGAGATGAACTTTTCTGGACTTTCTATGGGGACCTTTGGAGCTTTGTACTATGGCTCCTCCTACTCGCCTCATGCTATTTTAGTTGGGAAACCGATTGTTAATCTTGGGGATGTGGCAGCTAATTTGAAATTCAAACGTCCCGATGAGTTTGGGACATCCTTAGATATGATGCAGTTGCTTGTCGGACAAGTCTCAAGGGAGGGTATTGATCTATTGAATCAACGGTTTTGGGATCGTTTCAATCAAGCGGATTTGAAGGATACTATTCTGGCCATGGCCTATATGAGAGATGATGACTATGATCAACTGGCCTATCCGAAAATTTTAGAAGCCCTCTATGATCATCCTGTGCGGATTATTAGTTCTAGTCGACCTGGTCGACACAATGATGCCAGTGCACCGATTGTTGAATGGTTTTTAACCCAATATAAAGAAATCATGGAAAGAGATTTTGGAAGGATCGAATGATAACTATTAAACAACAAGAAGCCAGACGGCACTATTGGGGGCCCTTGCCTTCAGCAGACTATCTATGGGGCTCGCTTATCCAAGGTTTTGCGAGGGATAAGGTTGTTTTTAAAAACCCCTTGATGCCTTCTGGTCAAATTTTAAAGACCTGGAAATCAATGAGCAATTTCAGCGCCAATCGTTGGGCTCCTAGTCTTCCGCTCTTAAAACGAGGTCAATCTTATGTATTAGATGTGAGCATGACTTCCACACCTTCCCATACAGTGATGGTGGAAATTGTCTTTCTGGACCGTTTTGGTGTGCCTGTCAAACGTCAGGTAACATCAGATGGAAGCTTGGCTTTTGTTTATCCAGAGAATGCCTACGCCTACGAAGTGCGTCTCCTTAGTGCCGGCATGCAAGAATTTGTTTTTCATTATTTCACGATTCAACCAATATCGTCTGAGGGAGCAGAGGTTCTCGCATAGACGAGCCAGACTGCTAGTAAAAGAGGATCACATTGGATTATTTTACATTAAGAAAAATTAAAAAGATCTTGAAGGAAGTGAATAGCTGGAAAGATCATATGACCCGCTTGACGGATCATCAGCTACAGGAGAAGACTGTAGAATTTCGGGAACGTCTAGCTCAGGGCGAGACCTTGGATGATTTATTACCGGAAGCATTTGCCGTTGCGCGTGAAGCTGATAAACGGGTTTTGGGCATGTTTCCTTATGACGTGCAAGTCATGGGAGGGATTGTCCTCCACCAAGGCAATGTCGCTGAAATGAATACCGGTGAAGGAAAGACCTTAACAGCGACCATGCCTGTTTATCTCAATGCCTTAGAAGGAAAAGGGGTCATGGTCATTACGACCAATACCTATCTGGCAACCCGAGATGCGGAAGAAATGGGACAGGTCTACCGCTTTTTGGGATTGACCGTTGGAGTTCCTTTGAAACAGTCTGAAGACGAAGAATTAGATCCAGAAGTCAAACGGGAGATTTACCGGTCAGATGTCATTTATACGACCAATACCAGTCTGGGCTTTGACTATTTAACAGAGAACTTGACAGCTTCAACAGATGGCCAATTTTTGGCAAACTTCAATTATGCCATTGTCGATGAGATTGATTCAGTGCTTCTAGATAGTGCTCAGACTCCCTTGATTATTTCTGGTTCTCCTCGGGTTCAATCCAACCTATATGGGATTATTAATACCCTGATCCAAACCTTCAAAGAGGGGGAAGACTTCAAGTTTGATGAAGAAAAGAAACGGGTTTGGTTGACTCGAAAGGGAGCTCATGCAGCAGAAAGCTTTCTTGCTATTCCCAACCTCTATAATCCCCAATATCATGATATGGTCCGCCATATCAGCTTAGCTCTTCAAGCCAATAAAAACTTTATTAAGGATAAGGATTATGTCATCCATCCCAATGTCGAAGGGCAACCGGAGATTGTCTTACTTGACCAGGCAACAGGTCGATTGATGGAAATGACACGATTGCAAGGAGGACTCCATCAAGCGATTGAAGCCAAAGAAGGTCTCAAGCTAACCCAAGAAACAAGGGCCATGGCTACCATTACCTACCAAAATCTCTTTAAGATGTTTCGTAAGCTTGGAGGAATGACGGGGACTGGGAAAGTCGCTGAGGCAGAGTTTCTCGATACCTATGCCATGTCCGTCATTAAAATTCCGACTAACCGAAAAAAAATCCGCCAGGACTTGCCAGATGAGATTTATCAGACCCTGCCTGAAAAAGTGTTTGCATCCTTAGAATATATCAAAGAAGTCCATGCAAATGGCAATCCAATCTTAGTTTTTACAGGTTCAGTTGAGATGTCCATCCTTTATTCTAATCTTCTATTGCGTGAGGGCATAGCTCACAACCTCTTAAATGCTAATAATGCCGCTCGAGAGGCCCAAATTATTTCAGAATCTGGCCAAATGGGAGCAGTGACTGTAGCGACCTCCATGGCTGGTCGAGGGACCGATATTAAGTTGGGTCCTGGAGTGACTGAACTAGGGGGACTAGTAGTTGTTGGGACCGAACGGATGATGAACCAGCGGATTGACCTTCAAATTCGTGGTCGTTCTGGTCGCCAAGGAGATCCTGGACGGACCAAATTCTTTGTTTCTCTGGAAGATGACTTGATGAAAAACTGGGGACCAGATTGGATTCAGGATACTTACCAAGACTACGATGTAGAGGAGCGAATTGGTGCCACTAAGCCGTTGACTAAACGAAAATATAAGAATCTGGTGGGACGGGCTCAAAATGCAAGTGAAAGTTCTAGTCAGGCCAGTCGTCGCATGACGCTTGAATTTGCAGAAAGTATGAACATTCAGCGAGATATCATCTATAAGGAACGTAACCGCTTGATTAAACAAGAAGGTCGTTTGGATGTAATTGTCGAACAAATTGTCCGAGAAGTCTTTATGAGAGTGGCAGATAATAAAGATTACATAGATCCCATTGCTTTTTATCGTTATATTTTGGACAATGTGAGCTATCAGGTGGATCCGCAGACGACTCATCGATCATTCCGTTCTAAAAAAACAAAGAAAAATTTCTTATGGGAAATTGCTCAAAGAGAGTTAGAAGCTAAGTATGAGATCTTAGGCACCGATGAGGTGATCGCCCAATTCCAGCGCATGGCCATTCTAAAAGCTATCGATGAAAACTGGGTCGAGCAGGTAGACTATCTACAACAATTGCGGATGGCTTTGTCTGGCCAATACACCAGTCAGAAAAACCCTTTGGTAGAATTTTTCCAAGAAGCCTACCAATCCTTTGATCGAATGAAAGGGGCGGCCAAAGAACAAATGGTCCGCAATCTTTTACTGAGTCGAGTAGAAATCAATAAAAAAGGGGAAATTGTCTTGCATTTCCCATAAAAGAGGACATTATGACAGTATACAATATCAACCTTGGAATTGGTTGGGCCAGCAGTGGTGTTGAGTACGCCCAGGCCTACCGGGCCCAGTTGTTACGCAATATCCATCAACCAGCTAAATTTGTTTTTATGGATATGATTCTAGCCGATAATATCCAACATTTAACAGAAAATATCGGTTTTAAAAATGATGAAATCATCTGGCTCTACAGCCATTTTACAGATATAAAAATTGCACCAACGACCTATACCATTGACCAGGTCTTAGCAGGTTTTGCCGGGAAACCGACGCGCGAAGAAGTCGATGGCAAGATCAAGCGCTTCTTTTATGAAGACCAGGACAATTTTTTGACCTGCTACCTGCGCTCAGAAAACAGTCCTTATGTAGAGCGTTGCGAGTATGTGTCTAGAGGGATCTTGGTGAGAAAGGATTATTTCTCCTATGCCCGCTATTGTACGGAGTACTTCATTCCCAAGAACAACCAAGCCAACTTGATTGAGCGCCGTTTTTACAATGAGGACGGGACGGTTGCCTACAGCATGCAGATGGCAGATGGCCGCGAAGTCTACCGTTTCCCAGATCGTTATCTGGTTGGTCGCCAAGAATTGATCCGCTACTTCATGCAGACCCTTCAATTGACCAAACAAGATTTGGTGATTTTGGATCGGGAAACCAACATCGGTCAGCCTATCTTTGAAGAAGCGCAAAAGGCCCGCCTGGGTGTGGTCGTCCATGCAGAGCACTTCAGTGCCAATAATGTTGACGATCAGTATATCCTGTGGAATAACTACTACGAGTACCAATTTACCAATGCAGACAAGGTGGACTTCTTTATTGTTGCGACCGACCGCCAAAAAGAAATCTTGGCCGAGCAGTTTGCCAAATACACCAACCATCAGCCGGCCATCTATACCATTCCAGTTGGGAGTCTTGCCAGCTTGCCACAAAACGAAAATCGCACGTCATTTTCTATGATTACCGCCTCTCGTTTGGCGACTGAAAAGCATATTGACTGGTTAGTCCGAGCAGTGGTTCGGGCCAAAAAAGAATTACCAGAATTGTCCTTTGACATCTATGGAAAAGGTGGAGAAGAAGGCAAATTGCGTTCTCTGATTGATGAATTGGGGGCGACAGACTATATCCACCTCAAAGGGCATGCCAATCTAGAGGAAATTTATAAGAATTATGAGGTTTACCTGTCAGCATCGACCAGTGAAGGCTTTGGGTTGACCCTGATGGAGGCGATTGGTTCTGGACTTCCGATTATCGGTTTTGATGTTCCTTATGGAAACCAGACCTTTGTCACAGAAGGGGAAAATGGCTATCTCATTCCGCCTTCAGCAGATCAAGTGGTCGACCAGATTGCTTCTGCCTTTGAGGAGAAAATCATCCAGTTATACAAAAAAGATGATCTAGCCAGCATGCGTCAAGCATCTTATGCGCGTGCAGAAGACTTTTTGACCAGCCGAGTAGAAGAAGCTTGGGCACAATTGATAGAAGAGGTGACACATGCTGAATGTATTTGATAGTTATTCTCGTGAAAGCCAAGACCTGCTCCACTCCATGAAAGAGTCTGGTTTTGACCATCCGACCGTTGTTTTGGAGCCAAATGGTTTCTTACCAGACGGTGTCGAGTCTCCCTTTATCTATTTCTTAGGACAAGCAAAAGGGGAGAAGCGGGGACGCTACTTTAATGAAGTTCCAGTGCCTAATTTCTGGGAAGTTTCTGGGGATAACAGTTCGGGAAAAGTGACCTACTATGGTCAGGAAAAGGCTCGGATTGTGTACCATGCTGCTTCCTATAAACGCATCGTCGAGCGCTTAGAGTGGTTAGATGATAAGGGGCAAGTGGTCATGATTGAGCACTATGACCAATACGGTCGTAAGATTGCTGTAA
Organism: Streptococcus sp. CP1998; assembly: GCF_041026655.1. Taxonomy (NCBI): domain Bacteria; kingdom Bacillati; phylum Bacillota; class Bacilli; order Lactobacillales; family Streptococcaceae; genus Streptococcus; species Streptococcus sp. CP1998. The sequence continues at coordinate 1,835,888 of NZ_CP163380.1, read as the reverse complement.
CGACTTGTGGTGATCAAGGTCAGCATTTGGTGACCACTTATTTTGAAGGGGATACCGAGCGCTTGACAGAAAATCGCCAAACAGGGGATTTGATCTTGACCTTGGACCATCAACCCATGCGGATTTTCAAGAATCGCTTAGATTACTTTGTCTTTTATCTAGAGTATCGTGGTTTTGATCTAGATGGTTTGGTCTACAATACGCTGGCAACCTCCTTTAGCATTAGTCTCCAGCTGGGCAATAAAGGCATCAAAGGACGCGACGTCTTGGTGTGGCAGGAGCCTCTTCACGACAGCCTTCCGGGCAATATGCAGTTGATTCTAAAGAGCCCAGAAATCCGGACCAAGAAGATCTTGATTCCGCAAAACGCGACCTATCATCGTGCTTTGCAGTTGACCTCGCAAGATCAGCATAGCTATTTCGGTCCCCTTGGCTACCTGTATGATTTCAAGGTGAAAGACGATATCCGTAAAGACGCCTTTGTCTTGACCAATTCGGATCAGATCGAAGCCTTGACCTACCTAGTAGAGAACTTGCCGAATGTGACCTTCCGTGTAGCAGCTTTGACGGAGATGTCTGCGAGCCTCTTGTCTATGGTCCGCTACCCAAATGTGGTCTTGTACCAAAATATCAGTCAAGAGCGGATCAAAGAGTTACTTAAGGTCTCTAGTATTTATCTGGATATCAACCACTATGCAGAGGTGCAAGGTATTGTTCGCAAGGCCTTCGAACACCAGCAAGTCATCCTTGCCTTTAGCCATACCCTGCATGACCGCCACTTCCTCGCACAAGCCAATATCTTTGATCAAGGAAAAGAAGCAGATATGGTGGCCCGTATTCAGGAAATCTACCAATCCGTGGATAACTACAGAGAAGCCGTCGCGCAACAAATTGCCCAATCAAGTAGCGTTGAGCCAGCTGTTTTCAAAGCTCGCTTGCAAGAAGGGATAGGTGGACACAGTGAGTGATCGTAAGAAAGATTTATTTTACAAAGAAGTAGAAGGGCGGATGGAGTCTCTCAAACGCCGTCCTGCCGAAAAAGAAAAGACGACACGTTCTGAAAAGATCAATGTCACTTTTAATGTGATCATTGGTTTGGTGATTTTGTTGGGAGTTATTTTTACCCTCTTCAGAGTGTTAGGAGGATCCTAAGATGGAAATGGTATTTGCAATCGGGATCTCGATCTTATCTCTCGCTCTTGTGGTTCTGATCACCCTGCAGCCTCGCCAACAACAATCGCTTTCAACAGATGCGACCAGTAACCTAGGAAAGCCAAGTTACTGGCGCTCCCACCGTGGACTCAAGCTAGCGACCCTCGTTGTTAGTATCGTCTTTCTCCTATCCTTATTTCTTTATATGATGGTCGTACAGGCCTAGTTTCTAAGATGACTCTATCTACAATTTGAAGAGGCTGGGACAAAAGTCCTAGCCTCTCAATTGTTTTTGGATTGTCGCGCAAGACGCAGTGGTTGAGTGGGCTCTACTACGCTGATTTCATCAGCTTTTACAGCCCTACTCAACTGTGCGGAGGTGGGACGACGAAATCGAATTCTAACGAATTACCGATTTCTGTCCCATTCTCTTTTTTTATCCTGCTTCCTTCTCTTTTATGGTATACTGAAAGCGACAACATGATTGGAGCTTCCGATGAAAAAGATCCCCTTAGTATTTTCAGGCTGTCTGTTAGGACTGGTTGGCGCTGGAAACCTTCTCGCAGACTCGCTACCCTTCCTTGCCCACGCCTTTAGTCTGACAGGTTTGTTCTTCTGGTTTTTCTTTGTCGTTTATCATGCGATTCGTTGGCAAGAAACCAAGATAGAACTCCAACAACCAGCTCTTTTATCTGGGATGGCAACCTTTCCCATGGCAGGGATGATTCTATCCACCTATCTTTTGCGCCTCTTTCCCGCCTTTGGAGGTCTATCACAGTTGGTCTGGTGGTCTGCCTTTCTCTTGGACCTGGGCTTAATTCTCTATTTTACCAAGACCCATGTCCTAGCGCGACCAAGAGCCAATGCCACTCCCAGTTGGACCGTTCTCTATGTGGGCATTGCAGTAGCAGCTTTGACCTATCCCGTTGTGGGAATTAGGGGGATTGCTTATTTCGCTTTAGTGATTGGTTTTGGTTTGACCTTTCTTCTTTATCCCCTTATCTATCATGATTTGAAGCAGTCTCCCTTACCCAGTCATCTGTTGGGCCAAGAAGGCATCTATTGCGCTCCATTTTCCCTTCTGTTAGCAGCTCTGGTTCGTGTGGGTGGAGCAAGCCTTCCTGTCTGGTTCTTACTGATCATGGTAGTGGCCTCGCAAGGTTTTTATTTCTTTGTTTTGACGCGCCTACCGAAAATGATCAAAGAAGGTTTTCAACCTGCTTTTTCAGCGCTGACCTTTCCAACAGTCATCACAGCGACCTCTTTGAAAATGGCCCAAGGCTTATTGCAACTGCCTTTCTTGACAGCTCTCGTATGGCTGGAAACTCTTCTTTGTCTCTTGATTTTAGTCGCTGTCTTAGGTGGTTATGTGGCCTATCTCAGAGAGTAGGAAGTCATCCTTTTTCATTGAAACCTAGTCACGATTATGGTAAGATGCACTATACGATTTGTCATACTTTATAGGAAAGGTATCTATGAAATTCATCAAAGGAAAGCTCTCACTGCTTTATCCCCTCTTTCTGCTCTTGTTTTATTTTTATGTTCGGCCTCAATTTCGCCCCTTGGCCCAGTATGTCTCCAATAGTGTAGCAAGTGCCAATAGCTATTATTGGACCTTATTTGGCCTAGAAGGCCTCTATGCAGTCTTTACAGGATTTTTGGTCTACCGTTTTTCTAAAAAAGCGCAGTTTAAGCTGGGGAAGAACCCTCTTCAAGCTCTGATAGAAGCCGTTTTTGCGGCTTGTTTGGTTTACTGGTTGGACTACTTCATCAGTGGTTTTGTCCAAGGACGGGCGGCCGTTTTGAGTCTGTTTCCACGGGAAATTAGCCCCACAGGGGTGCTTATCCTAGTGATCGCAATGGTCGTCATCCGGCCAGTGACAGAAGAGCTGATCTTTCGTGGAGCCTTGGTGAATGCCTACCTCAAAGGCTGGAAACTCTATGCTGAGATTTGGCTTCCAGCCCTCATATACAGTGGCCTACATTTTCTTCACAATCCCTTTTCGCTAGGAGCTTCTATCATCTATCTCCTGCCGAGTGTGATTTTTGGGATCCTGTATTATCGGAGTAAGACGCTCCTTTCTCCAATTTTAGCTCATATCTTGCTCAATCTCTACTACACCTTGCCTTTACTTTTATCTGTATTTAAGTAGCAACCGATTTCCTGAGTGAGATTGGTTTTTTTTGAAAATATGGTATAATAGAATAAATTTAATAGAGGGAGTTGAGGTTTGAAAAAAAGCTACCGCGTCAAACGTGACAAAGATTTTAATGCTATTTTTAAAAGTGGTCAAAATGTTGCCAATCGGAAATTCGTTGTTTACCGCTTGCGCAAAGACCAACCGCATTTTCGAGTCGGCCTGTCTGTTAGTAAGAAACTGGGAAATGCTGTGACCAGAAATCGCATCAAACGTTTGATTCGCCATGTTTTGATCAAACACCAAGCCTTCCTTACGACCGATGATTTTGTTGTCATTGCTCGTAAAGGAGTGGAGGAACTCGACTTTCATCAAGTAGAGAAAAATCTTGTACATGTCTTAAAATTAGCACATGTCTACCAAGAAAGGGAATAATGTGAAAAAGAAACTGAAGTTAACTGGATTATTAGGAGCGGCCTTATTGGTCTTGACAGCTTGTGGAACCTCTCAAGTGACAGCTCAGTCGACGGGTGGTTGGGAACGCTTCGTCTACTTCTTTGCAGAAGCTATCCGCTTCTTGTCCTTTGGTGGAAGTATCGGTGTAGGGATTATCGTCTTTACCATTGTCATCCGGACGGTCCTCTTGCCTCTCTTCCAATATCAAATGAATTCAACCCGCAAAATGCAGGAAATTCAACCCCTCCTCAAGGAATTGCAAGCTAAGTATCCTGGGAAGGATCTTGATAGTCGGACCAAGCTTTCTGAAGAGATGCGGGCCCTTTACAAGGAAAAAGGCGTCAAAACGTCTTCAGCCTTCCTTCCTCTCTTAATCCAGATGCCGGTCTTGATGGCCTTGTTCCAAGCGCTGAGCCGTGTCGAATTTCTTAAAGTCGGTCACTTCCTTTGGTTGGACCTTGGTGCGATTGATCCGACTTATATCTTGCCGGTTCTTGCAGCACTCTTCACATTTTTCAGCAGTTGGTTGACCAATAAAGCCATGCCAGAGCGCAATGGTAGTGCGACAACCATGATGTATGTGATGCCTGTGATGATCTTCTTCTTTGCCTTGTTCTCAGCCAGCGGGGTCGCACTATACTGGGTGACTTCCAATGCTTACCAAGTCGGGCAAACCTATCTCTTGAACAACCCCTTCAAGATTATTGCAGAGCGTGAAGCAAAAGAGCAAGCTTCGCGCGACATGGAAAAACAAAAACGCCGTGCCCTAAACAAAGCACAGAAAAAGAAAAAATAAGAAAGAGGTGGACATATGGTCCTATATACTGGAGCAACTGTTGAAGAAGCGATTCAAAAAGGTCTGAACGATTTAGATATTCCTCGTATGAAGGCACATATTACGGTTGTAGCGCGTGAAAAGAAAGGTTTTCTTGGCTTGTTTGGGAAAAAACCAGCCCAAGTAGAGATTGAGCCGATTGCAGAAACAACTGTTGTGAAAGCCAATCAAAAAGCTGTCAAAGGTGTCCCAGATGAGATCAATGCGCAAAACGAACCGGTTAAGACTGTGAGCGAAGCAACGGTTGATCTCGGACGCGTCGTAGCAGCGATCAAAAAGGTCGAAGAAGAAGGAGAAGTTGTCTCTGAAGAAATCAAGACAGAAATCCTGAAACATGACAAAGAAGCAGATACCGTTCTTGAAGAAAAAGGGCATGAACATATCCTTGAAAAAGTCAAAGAACCAGCGACAAAAGAATCAAGTGAATCTGATTTCTCAAATCTTGGTATCGAAGTAGAGGAAAACTACAATATCGAAGAAGTCGTAGCTGATGTGACAGCCTATGTTCAAACAGTGCTCGATGAAATGGATGTGGATGCGACTATCTCAAGTAGTCACAACCGCCGTACGGTCAATATGCAAATTGATACCAATGAACCAGGACGTGTCATTGGGTACCACGGAAAAGTCTTGAAGGCTCTTCAACTTTTGGCGCAAAATTACCTCTATAACCGCTACTCAAAGAATTTTTACATTACCATTAATGTTAATGACTATGTAGAACACCGGGCAGAAGTTCTTCAAAGCTATGCTCAGAAGTTAGCAACGCGTGCCCTCGAAGATGGGCAAGCCCAACAGACAGATCCGATGTCAAACAGTGAACGCAAAATCATTCACCGTATCGTCTCTAAGATGGAAGGAGTCACTAGCTACTCTGAAGGGGAAGAACCAAACCGTTACGTGGTGGTAGACATCGAAGGATAATCTAGCTATTATTTCCCATAAGGGAGAGACGGGATTGAGCCGATCTCTCCTTTTTTGTTATGATTAGAAAGGAAGCAGATGACATTTGCAGCGATTCGAGAGTTTTTAAAGCTTCAAGGAATTCACTACCAGGCCCCAGCGAAGGCAGGCGTGCTAGCCTCAGAGATGGAGCAGTATCGTGCCCTAGCTCAAGCGGCTCGTAAGGAATTCACCGATTTAGTCTCAGCCTTTCAGAAGCGTCACCCCTACTTAGAGCAAGATCGGACTAGCCAATGGATGAACCAGGCTCAAATTTTGCGGCCTCATTTTTGGGCTTATCTAAGAGGCGAAGGGACGATGGCAGAGCCCATGTTTGCCTTGAGGCTTTATGGGGATGCAGCTGATTTTGGTGTTTCCTTAGAGGTGAGCTTTATCGAGCGAAAAAAAGACGAGCAGAGCCTTCAAAAACAACACAAGGTTCTCACCCTTCCCATCACTCAGCCAGTTTATTATTTCGCCCAGAAAAATGGAGAGAGTCAAAGGGTAGAGGGAACAGAAAAGAATCGCCATGATCTGTTACAAGCAGTAGCAGACGGAACGGTTCGTAAGGTCCTCGTCAAATACGATGTTTCTCTAGTCGAGGAAGGTTCTCTTGAGGATATCCTGGAACAGTTGCAAGAGGCGCTGGTGGCTCTGGAACCCTATTACTTGGCAACCCGTCAGGTGTAGAAAGGTTTTCTCCAACCTGTATTTGTAACAATTTTGCCATAGCTATTGACAAATAGAGCTGAATCCGATAGAATGGTAAAGTATGTTTAGTAACTGATCACAACTAGCCGGCTAAACGAATACAAAATCTATGAGGAGGTATTCATCGTGAAACGTACTTATCAACCAAGTAAACTTCGTCGTGCGCGCAAACATGGTTTCCGTCACCGTATGGCAACTAAAAATGGTCGTCGCGTATTGGCAGCTCGTCGTCGTAAAGGACGCAAAGTTTTGGCTGCTTAATTCAGATAAAAACCTAAAAACCAGTAGAAACTCGAGACTACTGGTTTTTGTTTTGTCCGAAAGTGAATTTAGAGGCGCTTTCTGCTATAATAGAAAGAAGAAAAACTCGGAAGAAAAGGAAGATCATGCAGATTTTTGATACCCACACTCATCTCAATGTGGAAGAATTCGCAGGAAAAGAACAAGAGGAGCTTGACTTGGCCAAGGAAATGGGTGTTGTAGCCCACAATATCGTTGGTTTTGACAAACCGACGATTGAGCGTGCCATGGAGTTGGCAGATCAATATCCAGAACTCTATCTCACGCTTGGTTGGCACCCCACTGAGGCGGGCGATTATACTCCTGAAGTGGAGGCCTATTTACTTGAACAGCTAAAACATCCCAAAGTCGTCGCACTCGGAGAAATCGGTCTGGATTACCACTGGATGACAGCGCCAAAAGACGTCCAAGAAAAGGTTTTTCGTCGTCAGATTCAATTGTCTAAGGACTTGGACCTCCCCTTTGTGGTGCATACACGCGATGCTTTAGAAGATACTTATGCCATCATCAAGAGTGAAGGAGTCGGGCCTCGCGGTGGGATCATGCATTCTTTCTCAGGAAGTTTAGAAGAAGCTAAACGCTTCATGGATTTGGGAATGATGATCTCCTTTTCTGGAGTGGTCACTTTTAAGAAAGCCACAGATGTCCAAGAAGCGGCAGCTGGCCTTCCGTTAGACAAGATCTTGGTTGAAACAGATGCCCCTTATCTGGCGCCAGTTCCCAAACGTGGTCGGGAAAATAAAACAGCCTACACTCGTTATGTAGTAGACTTCATTGCAGGACTACGTGGCTTAACAACAGAAGAAGTGGCTCAGGCAACCTATGACAATGCAAGAAAGGTATTTGACCTTGACTGAGAAAAGAAAAATACCAGAAGTGATTGTCGTGGAGGGCAAGGACGACACAGCCAATCTCCGTCGTTTTTATGAGGTGGATACCTATGAAACGCGAGGTTCTGCGATCGATCAAGATGACTTGGAACGAATTGCTACCTTGCAGGAGTTGCGTGGGGTCATTGTCTTTACCGATCCAGACTACAATGGCGAGCGCATTCGCAAGATCATTATGCAAGAGGTGCCCCAAGCCAAACATGCCTTTTTAAATCGTGGTGAAGCAGTCCCCAAATCCAAGACCAAGGGGCGTTCTCTTGGAGTGGAGCATGCGAACTTTGAAGATTTAGAAAAAGCCCTAGCTGGACTGGTCGGGTCTTACGAAGATGAAAATTTCTTTGATATCACAAAGACCGACTTGATGCGGCTTGGACTGTTGATGGGAAGCGATAGTCGCAAACGGCGGGAATATCTAGGAGAAGCCTTGCGCATCGGCTACTGCAATGGCAAGCAATTACTCAAACGCTTGGAGTTGTTTGGAATTAGTTTGGCTGAGGTTGAAGCTACCATGAAAAGTTATGAGAATTGAGAAACTCCCCAAAAAGCAAGGGGAAGATGACACAATAGAAGTAAGTATATACGGTTTAATCAGACTTGGTTGCAAGCATTAGAAAAGTGACTCCATAGGATTTGTTATGAGTGTAGATAATGAGGATAATTTATGGGAATCTTCGATTTTTTAAAAAAGACAGAAACAACTGAAGCAACAAACAAAACAGTAGAGTCAATTGACAAAACATGCTTGGGAGTTCTAGAACTATTTCCGATAAAGGAGACGAATGAGTTATTGATTATTGGGAGCTTAGAGGGCGGACTCAAGGTTGGGGATTGTCTGCAATTTTGCAATCCCGATCGAGGTATGGACGCACTTGGTTCTGTAGTCGTGAAAAAACTCATTAATCAAAATAAGGATGTAGATGTTCTCACGGATGAATCTCTAGCTCATTTGGTCATCGATATGGAAACTTCCTTGGTTAATCTTAAAAAGGGAAGTGTTCTCTATAGTTATGGTGTCGATGAGGAACAACGGCTATCAAGCTATACAGATGCTCTTTATAACGCGTTTGTAATTGTCCAAAAAGGTCAAATGTCCAATGAAGACTATCAAGCCGCTAGTCTTGATGATAGCATAGAAATATTGCGCCTCTTTTTATGGGAGTGCCGTCAAAATCAGAAAACGGAAAGTGAAGAAAGCTATCAAGCTAACACTCGAAAGCTAGAACGCCTAGCAGAAATCGTCAAGGACAAGTTGTTAGCAGCAGATTCGATTTACGCGGTCTTTTCAGAAAAAACGGGGGAAGCGTATCTTTTCTCAACGACCTATGATAAAGGTGAAGAGGGCTATCTCTGTTCAGACCCGATGATCATGCTATATACGCCGCGTTGGTATCACCAATTTAAGGAAACCATTGATCGTCGACCAAATTCAGTTGTGAAACTGATTGAAAATACAGCAGATAAAAAAGGAATTGAGAATTTTCTTGGGACAGCCTTTTACTTAAATGGAGCTTTGGGAGCAGCCTTTAATACCAAGGAAGTCAGCATTAGTGCTTCTGTTTTGGTTCAAAAACCAGATTTTTCGAACCTACCAGAGATACAAGTTCCTGTTATGAATCCTGATATTGTAAGATGGATGCTGTTGATGGGGCAGATGGATAAGCCTACAACAGATGACGAAGAAGTAATATATAAGCTCTATTATAAATTCTTCTCAGCAGCCATGCCAAAAGCCAAACTCCTCATTCCTTTAAATGCTACTTCGGGATTCCCCGATAAGAGTCAGGGAGCCAACTCCTTTGTATTGAAAGAAGACGCTAAGTTCAGCATCCCAGTCAGAGAAGGAAAAGATGGGCGCAACTCTGTGCCGGTATTTACTGATTGGAAACGTCTGCGAATGGTCTTTGATGAAAAGTGGAATGGCATGATTGAAGAAGCTGGCGGTATGATTGAAGGCTTTGACTATGCCATAAACCCAACGGAGTATTATGAAGCAGGTGCCTATGTTAGCCTAACAGCTTTTAAGGAAATGCAACAGTTTAGTGAGGAACTGGAAGGCAGAGATAAAGATTAGAGAGTTTCTTTCATTGGGAAACTATATAGTTTTATCTACATCTTACCTGAACCACTACCCTTTTTCAAAGATTTTGAAAGGAAATGGAATGGCGAATAGAAGTTATATTTACTTAAAAAACGGAGATGAAGCTCGTATCTTAACAGAGGGAATTTACACGATACCTTATTTTTGGCAATTGTTTTGGGATGAAGAAGATTTAAAAGCTCCTATTGCTCTCTGGGAAACAGCAGAAGAACTTGAAGAAGATGAAGAACAAGCAGAAAGATTTTACCAAGAGCAGAATGTAGATATCTTGCTTCCTACTTGAAAAATTCCAGCAAAACGCCCTCCAAAACCGGTCTTTTTTAGAAGAAAATGCTTCTCAGACCTTACAATTATATGATGCCTTTGTTCGTTATATTCTTGCAAACGTAAAAGATGATGATGTGCTCGGATATGATGTCTTAGATGTTGTTTTTATGGACCAAGTGTCTGTTGTTTCTGATAAACTGTTAAAAAATATACGAGCTATTCGGGAAAATCAACCCAAAGATTTAGATTTTTCTTTGACAGAAAAGAACTTAATTGGTCTTGCTATGGGCTTTCCTGATTATTATGCTTCAGAATTATTGCCAGAAGACAATATTCTAGATTCGGTTGCCTATCAGGATGAACTGAAGAAAATGAATCCCCAAGAAGATAAGAAAGCGCTCGATATGACTGGAGCCGATTCACAAGGGAACAAGTCTCGTGTTCTTTTAGTGTTTTGGATTTTGTTGGCACTAGGAATTATGTGGATTTTATATATTGTTTTTAGCTAATAAATAGAAAAGAGAATACATGAGAATTGCAGATTATAGCGTGACCAAGGCAGTGCTGGAGCGTCACGGATTTACCTTTAAAAAATCCTTCGGTCAGAACTTCTTGACCGATACCAACATCCTTCAAAAAATTGTGGATACGGCAGAGATTGATAAGCAGGTCAATGTCATCGAAATCGGTCCTGGAATTGGAGCACTTACTGAGTTCTTGGCGGAAAATGCCGCAGAAGTCATGGCCTTTGAAATTGATGACCGTTTGGTTCCCATCTTAGCGGATACCTTGCGGGAGTTTGGCAATGTAACGGTTGTCAACCAAGACATCCTCAAGGTAGACCTCAACCAGTACATCGCAGAGTTTAAAAATCCAGACCTTCCGATCAAGGTGGTGGCTAACCTTCCTTACTACATTACGACTCCGATTTTGATGCACTTGATCGAATCCAAGATTCCTTTCCAAGAATTTGTGGTCATGATGCAAAAAGAGGTGGCAGACCGCATCTCAGCTGAGCCCAACACCAAGGCTTATGGTTCTTTATCCATTGCAGTCCAATACTATATGACCGCTAAGGTAGCTTTTATCGTGCCCCGCACCGTCTTTGTGCCAGCACCAAATGTCGACTCTGCCATCCTCAAGATGGTCCGTCGCGAAGAACCAGCAGTAGCAGTCAAGGATGAAGATTTCTTCTTCTCTGTCAGCAAGGCTAGCTTTGTCCACCGCCGCAAAACACTTTGGAACAACTTGACCAGTCGCTTTGGAAAGACCGAAGAAGTAAAGGCTAAACTGGAAGCAGGGATCCAAGCAGCTGGATTGAAACCATCTGTACGAGGAGAATCTCTTAGCTTAGAAGACTTTGCTCGTCTAGCAGATGGCCTTCTAGAAGCAGGAATAAAGTAACAGAAAAGACATGAGCTTCGTAGCTCATGTCTTGTTTGTTGTAGAAGGAAAGGACGGGATTTGAACCCGCGCGTGAATAAAAATCCACTTGCCGGATTTCGAGTCCGGTGCCGTACCGAGCTGGGCCACCTTTCCAAGATGCGGAGAAAGGGATTTGAACCCTCACGCCCGAAGGGGCACATGCGCCTGAAGCATGCGTGTCTGCCGTTCCACCACCTCCGCATAGTTCTATTATACACTTTTTAGGAAAAATGCCAAAGAAAAAAAGGAAGGCTCCTTCTCCCTATATCCGCTAAAAGACATTTCATAATGGGCGTTCCATCTTCTGTTCCTATGCATTCAACAAAACGGTCAAGTTCATTTCTTAAATCAACAGGAGGGTTTCTATTTGCGTTTTTCTTATAGAGCAATCCAGCCTTATTTCTCATTTTTTGGTATAATAGATAGTATTAATCTCAAAGGAGTGCGATTTGCAAGGAACCATCGTCAAGGCCTTGGCTGGCTTTTACTATGTGGAGTCAGACGGTCACATTTATCAGACACGGGCTCGTGGAAATTTTAGAAAAAAAGGACAGACTCCTTATGTGGGGGATCAGGTAGAATTCTCTGCTGAAGAGAATTCAGAAGGCTACATCTTGAGCATTGCGCCTCGAAAAAATAGCCTCGTGCGCCCTCCTATTGTCAATATTGATCAGGCAGTAGTGATTATGTCAGCTAAGGAGCCAGATTTCAACGCCAATCTTTTAGACCGTTTTCTGGTTCTTTTGGAGCATAAGGGGATTCATCCCATTGTCTATATTTCAAAACTGGACTTGCTAGAAGATATGGAAGACATCCACTACTACCAAGGAATCTATCAGGCTATTGGCTATGATTTTGTCTTGTCGATTGAGGAACTCTTGCCCCTTTTGACCAATCAAACCACGGTCTTTATGGGACAGACCGGTGTAGGAAAATCGACCTTGCTCAATAAAATCGCTCCGGATCTAGAGCTTGAAACGGGTGAGATTTCAGATAGTCTGGGGCGCGGTCGACACACGACCCGAGCTGTCAGCTTTTACCATCTAAATGGAGGAAAGATCGCAGATACGCCAGGCTTCTCCTCCCTTGATTATGAAGTGACAACCAGTGAAGACTTAAATCAAGCCTTTCCGGAGATCGCCGATGTGAGCCATTCTTGTAAATTTCGTACCTGTACCCACACGCATGAGCCCGCTTGTGCGGTGAAACCAGCCGTTGAAAGAGAGGAAATTGCGCCTTTCCGTTATGAGGATTACTTGCAATTTCTAAGTGAGATTGAAAACCGTCGCGAAACCTATAAAAAAGTTTCGAAAAAAATGCCAAAATAGGAGACACTACAACGATGAAAACAACGAAAATTGCACCCTCAATTTTGAGTGCCGATTATGCTAATTTTGAAAGTGAATTGAAACGCTTAGAAGCTGCAGGAGCTGACTATGCCCATATCGATGTCATGGATGGCCATTTTGTGCCCAATATCAGCTTTGGAGCTGGTGTCGTAGAGAGCATGCGTCCGCATAGCAAGTTGGTCTTTGATTGCCACTTGATGGTCACCAATCCCGAACACCATATCGAAGAATTTGCCCGTGCAGGTGCTGATATCATCAGCATCCACGTAGAAGCTACTCCCCATATTCACGGAGCTCTTCAAAAAATTCGTCAAGCAGGTGTGAAGGCTAGTGTCGTGATCAACCCAGGGACTCCTGTAGACAGTATCAAACATGTCTTGAACTTGGTGGACCAAGTCTTGGTCATGACCGTTAATCCAGGATTCGGTGGTCAAGCCTTCTTGCCTGAAACCATGGACAAGGTGCGCGAATTAGCCGCTCTTCGTGAAGAAAAAGGCTTAGACTTTGATATCGAAGTGGATGGTGGAATTGATGGCCAAACTATTTCCCAAGCAAAAGAAGCAGGGGCCAATGTCTTTGTAGCAGGCTCTTATGTCTTTAATGGAGATGTTAATGAGCGCGTTCAAACGCTCCGAGATGCTGTAAATGGGTAACATCGCAATACTGGCAGGAGGTGACAGCACGCTCTTGCCGAGAGATCATGACGTTTATGTAGGCGTTGATGGTGGCTGTTTGAAGTTACTGGAACAAGGTCTGCCTTTAGATATAGCTGTGGGGGATTTCGATTCTGTCTCTGAGACCGATTTGCGCCAGATCCGAACCCAAGCCAAGCAGGTTGTTCAATCCGTCCCTGAAAAGAACGATACGGATTTGGAATTGGCTTTGAAAGTGGCCTTTGAGGCCTATCCAGATGCTGCTGTCACCGTTTATGGTGCCTTTGGCGGTCGCTTGGATCACTTTTTGTCCAATATCTTTTTGCCGACCGATCCAGACCTAGCTCCTTATATAGAGCAGATTCAATTAGTCGATGGTCAAAATCGCTTGATCTACAGACCAGCTGGCTGCCATGAGATTCAGCCAGATCCAGCCATGTCCTATATTGGTTTTATGCCTGTTGGAGAAGGTCGCCTAGAAATCACAGGGGCCAAGTATCCGCTCCATCAGGAGAATTATTTTTTGAAGGCCATGTATGGCTCCAATGAATTTTTGGATCAACCGATTCAAGTGAGTCTTGATCGTGGCTATCTTGTCATTGTTTATAGTAAAGACAGAGGTTAATATGAATATCATTCTGCTTCTGATTGGCCTGCTCAATCTGGGTCTCCTCATCTATTTTTTGCAACGGTCAGATGACACAAGACCGGCTTTACGAGAGATGCTGGAAGACCATGAGGATCATTTGACAGACCAGTTGGACTATCGTTTTGAAAAAGAAAGACAAGCAAGCCAGATTGCCAATCAGCAGTTAGAGATCACCCTGACAGATCGCTTAACCGAGATGCGAGTGGAGATCCACCAGCAGACGACGGCTCTGCGCGCTGAGATGAATGAGCACTTTACTAAAAATCGGGACAAAACAGATGAGCGCATGCGCCAGATCCAAGAGTCCAACGAAGTGCGGCTAGAACAGATGCGCCAAACGGTAGAAGAAAAATTGGAGAAAACCTTGCAGCACCGTTTGCAGACCTCCTTTGAGACGGTTTCAAAACAATTGGAGTCGGTCAACAAAGGGTTGGGAGAAATGCAGACAGTGGCGCGGGATGTCGGAACTCTTAATAAAGTTCTCTCCAATACCAAGACGCGTGGGATTATGGGCGAATTGCAGCTGGGTCAAATCATTGAAGATATCTTGACCCCAGCCCAGTATGAGCGGGAGATTGTCACCGTTCCCCAATCCAGTGAGCGCGTGGAGTATGCTATTAAGCTTCCAGGACAAGGAGAGGAGCCAGTCTATCTGCCGATTGACTCTAAATTCCCACTGGAAGACTACTATCGTCTGGAAGAAGCTTATGAATCCGGAGAGAAAGAGGAGATCGAGCGTTACCGCAAGGCCCTTCTTGCTAGTATCAAGCGTTTTGCTAAGGATATCCAACAAAAATACCTCTTTCCACCAGCGACAACGAATTTCGGAATTCTCTTTTTGCCAACCGAAGGCCTCTATTCCGAAGTGGTTCGCAATCCAGAATTCTTCGATCGCTTGCGTCGGGACGAACAAATTTTAGTGGCTGGGCCAAGTACCTTATCAGCCCTCTTGAACTCCTTGTCTGTTGGCTTTAAAACGCTCAACATCCAAAAGAGTGCAGATGACATTAGCAAGGTGTTGGGATCGGTCAAATCAGAATTCCATAAGTTTGGAGGGATTCTGGCCAAGACTCAGCGCCATTTAAAGAATGCTTCCAATAATATTGATGATTTGCTAACCAGACGGACCAGTGCCATCGAGCGGACACTCCGCCAAATCGAAAGCGATGAGGACCTGCTGGGACTAGATGTATATATAGAAGATGGAGAAGATGATGGTCAAAATTAACCAAATGAAAAAAGATGAATTGTTCGAAGGATTCTATTTGATCAAGTCAGCAGAAGTGCGTCAAACGCGGGCCGGGAAAAACTACCTCGCCTTTGTCTTCCAGGATGAGACCGGTACAATCGAAGGTAAACTATGGGATGCCCAACCTCACAATGTAGAGAGTTTTATGGCTGGGCGCGTGGTCCATATGTCTGGACGTCGAGAAGTTTACAATAATACTCCGCAAGTCAACCAATTAAACATGCGCTTGCCCCAAGCAGGAGAGCCCAACAATCCAGCAGACTTTAAGGAAAAACCACCAGTAGACCCTAAGGAATTGCATGAATACCTGTCAAACATGATTTTCAAAATTGAAAATCCAGTCTGGCAACGGATTGTCCGTGCCCTCTATGGGAAATATGAGAAAGAGTTTTATAGCTATCCAGCTGCTAAGACCAACCACCATGCCTTTGAAGCCGGTCTTGCTTATCATACGGCGACCATGGTCCGCTTGGCAGATAGTATCGGTGATATCTATCCTCAGTTGAATAAGAGCTTGCTCTTTGCAGGGATTATGTTACACGATTTGGCCAAAGTGATCGAGTTGACAGGTCCTGAAAATACAGAATACACTGTTCGGGGCAACCTCATCGGCCACATTGCACTCATCGATGAAGAAATTAGCAAGGTCTTGCAAGACTTGAAGATTGATGACCAAAAAGAAGAAGTCATCGTCCTTCGCCATGTGATCTTGAGTCACCATGGCTTGCTCGAATACGGTAGTCCTGTTCGTCCAAAGATCATGGAAGCAGAGATTATTCATATGATCGATAATTTGGATGCAGAAATGATGATGATGACAACAGCACTTGGCTTAATTGGTCCTGGAGAAATGACCAATAAAATCTTTGCTATGGAAAACAGATCCTTCTATAAACCGAATCTCGATGAGTAAAAACAGCGAGAAATACGGGAATGCTTCTGCCAAAAATGAAATAATCAGGAAAAAACGGCCTTCTGTAAATCAGAATGTTCGTTTTTTTCTGTTCTTATGGTATAATGATAGAAAAAACTACATGGTGAGAAAATGAAATTAAGAAGAAGTGAACGGATGGTCGTGATTTCTAATTACTTGATCAACCATCCCTATGAATTGACTAGTCTCAATACGTTTGCGGAAAAGTATGAGTCTGCCAAGTCTTCCATCTCAGAAGATATCGTGATCATTAAGCGTGCGTTTGAAGAGATGGAAATTGGAAATATTGAGACCATTACAGGAGCTGGAGGAGGCGTGATCTTTACACCGTCTATCTCAGATCAAGAATCCAAAGAAATCGTCGAGGATCTTTGCAAGCAACTGTCTGAAAGTGATCGTATCCTTCCTGGTGGCTACATTTACTTGTCTGATCTTTTGAGCAATCCGAAGATTTTGAATCGGATCGGACGCATCATTGCCAAAGCCTTCCGAGATAAGAAGATTGATGCTGTCATGACCGTAGCGACCAAGGGAGTTCCTTTAGCGAATGCAGTGGCTAATGTCTTGAATGTTCCATTCGTCATTGTCCGTCGTGATTTGAAAATCACAGAAGGGTCAACCGTTAGTGTCAACTATGTTTCAGGCTCAAGTGGAGATCGCATTGAGAAAATGTTCCTTTCAAAACGGAGCCTAAAAGCAGGAAGCCGGGTCTTGATTGTCGATGACTTCCTTAAAGGTGGCGGAACGATTAACGGAATGGTCAGTCTCTTGGCTGAATTCGATTCTGAATTAGCAGGGGTAGCTGTCTTTGCAGATAATGCTGCAACCGACCGGGAATTCTTTGAACACAAATCCTTATTGCGCGTGACCAACATCGATGTAAAAGAAAATAAATTGAGTGTCGAAGTTGGGAATATCTTTGATTAAGAGCAACAAAGGAGGATCAAAAAGTGAAAAGAATTTTAGATCGATTTGATAATAGTCCTTTGTGGATTCGCTTGGTGACAGTTCTTACCTTATCCTTTATTTTGGTAGCTGGCTTGTATACTGTTAAAAAGAATACAGCTGCTCAGGTAACGACAGAAATTCAACCTGCTAAAAAAACAGGTTCCCTTCCAGTGAAAAAGGAAACAAAGGAAGAAAAAGAAAAGAAGGAAGAAAAGAAAAATACAGAAGCTGCTGAAAAAGCAGTCGTTCAAATGGAAACAACTCCAAGTCAAGATTCTGTGAACGCTGCCCAGGCTGCTGTGAAGAAAGTCAAAGATGCAACTCAAAAGCAATCGCTTGAAGCCCGTATCCAATACATTGCTAACTATTATGGACTGACCTATGAGAGTGGTACTGTGACAACGCAGCAGACTCAAACAGACGCTAATGCCAACACGAACGCAAACGCGAATGCTAATGCCAATGACAATGCTAATGCCAATGCTGGAGTAGCTGGAGGCAATGCGACAGTTCAACCACAACAGCAACAACAGAATGCTCCAGCTGCAGCTACAGGGGCAGAAGAACCAGCTCAAGCTGGTCAATAGTGAACTTTTTCGACTTCTTTAAAAAATAAAAAAACATCTTGCAATCAAAGTGCCGTCATGTTATAATAATAGACGGTACTTTTTACTTTTGGTCTCTCAAGAGTGTACAGGGACGTGCTGACAAATGTTGCAAAAGTACACACGGATGGTAGCTGTCACCAAGTGTACCATCACCAAAAATAAAAAATTTCACAGGAGAATGTAGATGCCTACAATTAACCAATTGGTTCGCAAACCGCGTAAATCAAAAGTAGAAAAATCTAAATCACCAGCTTTGAACGTTGGTTACAACAGTCATAAAAAAGTTCAAACAAACGTTTCTTCACCACAAAAACGTGGTGTTGCAACTCGTGTTGGAACAATGACACCTAAAAAACCTAACTCTGCCCTTCGTAAATTTGCCCGTGTACGTTTGAGCAACTTGATCGAAGTGACTGCTTATATCCCAGGTATCGGACACAACTTGCAAGAACACAGCGTGGTTCTTCTTCGTGGTGGACGTGTAAAAGACCTTCCAGGGGTACGTTACCATATCGTCCGTGGTGCACTTGATACTGCAGGTGTAAACGATCGTAAACAAGGCCGTTCTAAATACGGTACTAAAAAACCAAAAGCATAAGGAAAGGGGATAAAGAAAAATGAGTCGTAAAAACCGTGCGCCTAAACGCGATGTATTGCCAGATCCGCTTTACAATTCACAATTAGTTACTCGTCTTATCAACCGCGTTATGCTTGATGGTAAACGTGGTACAGCTGCTTCAATCGTTTACGGAGCTTTCGAACAAATTAAAGAAGCTACTGGAAACGATGCTCTTGAAGTATTCGAAACAGCTATGGAAAACATCATGCCTGTACTTGAAGTACGTGCTCGCCGTGTCGGTGGTTCTAACTACCAAGTCCCAGTTGAAGTTCGTCCAGAACGTCGTACAACACTTGGACTTCGTTGGTTGGTAACAATCGCTCGTCAACGTGGTGAACACACAATGGTTGATCGTCTTGCAAAAGAAATCTTGGATGCAGCGAACAACACTGGTGCAGCTGTTAAGAAACGTGAAGATACTCACCGTATGGCTGAAGCTAACCGTGCATTCGCACACTTCCGCTGGTAAGATTAAGATACTAAGGGCGTTAAAAAAGCGACTGAAATTAGGAAGCTTGACGAAGAATCAAAGATTCTAGGAAAGCTTATCTATTTTCCGAGCTTTTAGCCCAGGTTCAATTGAGCTCGATCAGCTCTTGAACCCAATTCAACTCTTCTTAAAAGTTGGAACCAAAACTTAGCATGAAAACACTGAGAACGGGTAGGTCCTGCCTATCCGTTTTTATTAAATCATGTTATAATAGAATATAGAAATAAAAAATATAGGAGAAACAAACCTCATGGCACGCGAATTTTCACTTGAAAAAACTCGTAATATCGGTATCATGGCTCACGTCGATGCTGGTAAAACAACTACAACTGAGCGTATCCTTTACTACACTGGTAAGATTCACAAAATCGGTGAAACTCACGAAGGTGCGTCACAAATGGACTGGATGGAGCAAGAGCAAGAACGTGGTATCACTATCACATCTGCCGCTACGACAGCTCAATGGAAAGACACTCGTGTAAACATCATCGACACACCAGGACACGTGGACTTCACTATCGAAGTTCAACGTTCACTCCGCGTTTTGGACGGTGCTGTAACCGTTCTTGACTCACAATCAGGTGTTGAACCTCAAACTGAAACAGTTTGGCGTCAAGCAACTGAATACGGAGTTCCACGTATCGTATTCGCTAACAAGATGGATAAAATCGGTGCTGACTTCCTTTACTCAGTAAGCACACTTCATGACCGTCTTCAAGCAAACGCTCACCCAATTCAATTGCCAATCGGTGCTGAAGATGACTTCCGCGGAATCATTGACTTGATCAAGATGAAAGCTGAAATCTATACTAACGACCTTGGTACAGATATCCTTGAAGAAGATATTCCAGCTGAATACCTTGAACAAGCTCAAGAATACCGTGAAAAATTGGTTGAAGCAGTTGCTGAAACTGATGAAGACTTGATGATGAAATACCTTGAAGGGGAAGAAATCACTAACGAAGAATTGAAAGCTGGTATCCGTAAAGCTACAATCAACGTTGAATTCTACCCAGTACTTTGTGGTTCAGCCTTCAAGAACAAAGGGGTTCAATTGATGTTGGATGCAGTCCTTGACTACCTTCCAAGCCCACTTGATATCCCTGCAATCAAGGGTGTAAACCCAGATACAGACGAAGAAGAAGAACGTCCAGCATCTGATGAAGAGCCATTTGCAGCTCTTGCCTTCAAGATCATGACTGACCCATTCGTAGGTCGTTTGACATTCTTCCGTGTTTACTCAGGTGTCTTGAACTCAGGTTCATACGTCTTGAACACTTCTAAAGGTAAACGTGAACGTATCGGACGTATCCTTCAAATGCACGCCAACACTCGTAAAGAAATCGAAACAGTTTACTCTGGAGATATCGCTGCTGCCGTTGGTTTGAAAGATACTACAACTGGTGACTCATTGACAGATGAAAAAGCAAAAATCATCCTTGAATCAATCGAAGTTCCAGAACCAGTTATCCAATTGATGGTTGAGCCTAAATCTAAAGCAGACCAAGACAAGATGGGTATCGCCCTTCAAAAATTGGCTGAAGAAGATCCAACATTCCGCGTTGAAACAAACCCTGAAACTGGTGAAACAGTTATCTCTGGTATGGGTGAGTTGCACTTGGATGTCCTTGTTGACCGTATGAAACGTGAATTCAAGGTTGAAGCTAACGTTGGTGCTCCTCAAGTATCTTACCGCGAAACATTCCGCGCTTCTACACAAGCACGTGGATTCTTCAAACGTCAATCTGGTGGTAAAGGTCAGTTTGGTGATGTTTGGATCGAATTTACTCCAAACGAAGAAGGTAAAGGATTCGAGTTCGAAAATGCTATCGTCGGTGGTGTGGTTCCACGTGAATTCATCCCTGCAGTAGAAAAAGGACTTCAAGAATCTATGGCGAACGGTGTTCTTGCTGGTTACCCAATGGTTGACGTGAAAGCGAAGCTTTACGATGGTTCATACCACGATGTCGACTCATCTGAAACTGCCTTCAAGATCGTCGCATCTCTTGCACTTAAAGAAGTCGCTAAGACTGCACAACCAGCTATCCTTGAACCAATGATGCTTGTAACCATCACAGTTCCTGAAGAAAACCTTGGGGATGTTATGGGTCACGTAACTGCTCGTCGTGGACGTGTAGATGGTATGGAAGCACACGGTGCAAGCCAAATCGTTCGTGCTTATGTGCCACTTGCTGAAATGTTCGGTTACGCTACTGTCCTTCGTTCTGCAACTCAAGGACGTGGTACGTTCATGATGGTATTTGACCACTACGAAGATGTACCAAAATCAGTACAAGAAGAAATCATTAAAAAAGCTAAAGGTGAAGCTTAATTTGCCAAAGCTAAAAAACTCTTCCCAAAATGGGAAGAGTTTTTCTTTGTTCAAAAAGTGAGTGCAAGTAAAAAAGCATCCCTACTATCGATCAAGACTTTGTGAAAAACTTTAATAAAAGAGGTGGTGATCTATGATAAATCTTGCTTTTCGTTGGGAAATAGTTGCTTTTTAATGCAATAAAGTATATAATAGAGACTGTTAAAAGATGTTTGGCGCTGTGTCAAGTTACTCTTTTCACAAAAAAATTTTTTGATTTTCATAAGGAGGAAATCACGAATGGTAGTTAAAGTTGGTATTAACGGTTTCGGTCGTATCGGACGTCTTGCTTTCCGTCGTATCCAAAACGTAGAAGGTGTTGAAGTTACTCGCATCAACGACCTTACAGATCCAGTTATGCTTGCACACTTGTTGAAATACGATACAACTCAAGGTCGTTTCGACGGTACTGTGGAAGTTAAAGAAGGTGGATTCGAAGTTAACGGTAAATTCGTTAAAGTTTCTGCTGAACGCGATCCAGAACAAATCGACTGGGCTAACGACGGTGTAGAAATCGTTCTTGAAGCAACTGGTTTCTTTGCTACTAAAGCAGCTGCTGAAAAACACTTGCATGCTGGTGGTGCTAAGAAAGTTGTTATCACTGCTCCTGGTGGATCAGATGTTAAAACAGTCGTATTTAACACTAACCACGATATTCTTGATGGTACTGAAACAGTTATCTCAGGTGCTTCATGTACTACAAACTGCTTGGCTCCAATGGCTAAAGCTCTTCAAGATAACTTCGGTGTTGTTGAAGGATTGATGACTACTATCCACGCTTACACTGGTGACCAAATGATCCTTGACGGTCCACACCGTAAAGGTGACCTTCGTCGTGCACGCGCTGGTGTCGCTAACATCGTTCCTAACTCAACTGGTCTTGCTAAAGCAATCGGTTTGGTTATCCCTGAATTGAACGGTAAATTGGACGGAGCTGCACAACGTGTTCCTGTTCCAACTGGATCAGTTACTGAATTGGTAGTTGTTCTTGACAAGAACGTTACTGTTGATGAAGTGAATGCGACTATGAAAGCGACTTCAAACGAATCATACGGTTACACTGAAGATCCAATCGTATCTTCAGACGTTGTAGGTATGTCTTATGGATCATTGTTTGACGCAACTCAAACTAAAGTTATTGACGTTGACGGTAAACAATTGGTTAAAGTTGTTTCATGGTATGACAACGAAATGTCTTACACTGCACAACTTGTTCGTACTCTTGAATACTTCGCAAAAATTGCTAAATAATTCATGCGTATGATGAGAGGAGGGAAACCTCCTCTTTTTTTGTACTTTTTTTAGGGCTTTCTCATCATATTATAGGAATTGCCAAAATGGATTGACAGTGCTAAATAGATTAGGGTATCCTATTCTTGATTGGAGATTTCTAATACAATGAAATGAAAGCGATTACAGGTCGTGAAGAAAGGAGCCAATAGAAATCGCTCAAGAAAAAGAAAAAAACCATACAAGGAGGTCAAGATGAAAGGTCATCTATTTGAAAAGAAAGAACGATTTAGTATACGAAAATTCAGTGTGGGAGTTTGCTCCGCATTGATTGGGTTAGCATTTTTAGGAACAGGTGCTGTCTCTGCAGATGAGGCGGTTTCTACTAGTGAACAAGCCTTGGAAAGCTCTTCAGCAACGACCGAAGACGTCAATCATCTAGTGAGAGAAGCTAGCGTCTATACTGCAGATGCAGTCTTACCTTCTGCAGAAACGGAAAAACCAGCCGCAGAAGCGCTCACTCCAGAGGCTAGTCCTACAAGTACAGAAGCTAGCTCGACAACTACAGATACTCCAGCTGTTTTAGAGACTGAAAAACCAAAAGCTACTGCTGAAAAAGTGGCTGATTTACCAACCAATGAAGAAAAACAATTAAGACCCAAAGAAGTTAAGTTCGATACCTGGGAAGATCTCTTGAAGTGGGAACCAGGAAAACGAGTGGATGACGATATGAATAGAGCAAGCGTCCCACTTGCGAGTCGTTTTCAAGGGAAACAAATTAATGAACAAGCTAATCCTGAGGCGAAGATCCAAGCACTGTCAAACATGAACTCCAAAGCCAAGGATCATGCGTCTGTCGGAGGGGAAGAGTTTAAGGCCTATGCTTTTGATTACTGGCAATATTTGGACTCCATGGTCTTTTGGGAAGGGCTGGTTCCATCAGCAGATGTGATCGATGCTGCCCACCGAAATGGGGTTCCTATTTATGGAACAATCTTTTATAACTGGTCTAGCAGCATCAAGGATCAAGAACATTTTGCAGAAACCTTGAAAGAAGATAGTGAAGGCTCTAAAACCTTCCCGATCGCCCGTAAATTAGTCGAACTTGCCAAGTACTATGGCTTTGATGGTTACTTTATCAACCAAGAAACGACTGGAAATCTTGTAGAACCATTGGGTCCAAAATTGAGAGATTTTCTTCTTTATACCAAGGAATATGCGAAAAGTCTGAACTATCCGATTAAGTATTCTTGGTATGATGCTATGACTTATGAATATGGCCGTTACCATGAGAATGCGCTGGGAGAATACAACTACAATTTCATGCAGCCAGAAAATGGGGAAAATCCAGTTGATACCTTCTTTGCTAACTTTAACTGGGGCAAATCAGAAGTTGATTATTCCATCAGTACAGCCAAATGGATTAATCGGAATCCTTATGATGTTCTTGCTGGACTCGAGCTCCAAAAAGGAGGCTCTTATAAGACTAATGTAGACTGGAATGCCATTTTAGATGAACATGGCAAGTTGCGTCTATCCCTTGGTCTTTATGCGCCAGATACGATTACAGGTCTAGGAAAGACTGGAGAAGGATACCATACCCATGAAGATCTATTCTGGACAGGTTTCCAAGGAGATCCGACTAAAGGAAAACCAGCAGACCAATCTTGGTACGGTATGTCCAATCTAGTAGTGGACAAAACTCCTATTACAAGTGAAGATTTCAATACTTCCTTCAATACTGGACACGGAAAACACTGGTTTGTGGATGGCAAGATTTCTAAAGAAGGGGAGTGGAACTACCGTTCTGTTTCTGGCTACCTTCCAACCTGGCGTTGGTGGGTAGAGCATAGTGAAGATAGTACACCATTGAAAGGTCGCTATGATTTTGATCAAGCCTACAATGGAGGAAATTCTCTAGCCTTTGAAGGAGATTTAAAAGCCAATAGCAGTCAAAATATCATGCTCTATTCGACCAAGATCCCTGTGACAGAAACGACCAAGTTGAGCGTCTCTCACAAGGGCGGGGTCGGAGCTTGGGTAGCTGTTGCCACCAAAGAAGACTACTCTGAATACGAATGGAAAGAATTGACACCGAGTGCGGATTGGTCTACTCAAACCTTTGATTTGGGAAGTTTGGCTGGCAAGACCATTTATGCTGTGAAGATGTTCTTTGACCATGATACGGATGTCAAAGACTACAAATTTAATCTCGGCCAATTGTCGATTACGTCAAACCAAGAGAAACCAGCGACTCCAGCAGAAGTATCCGTTCGAGCAAAACGTCTACAAAATGCGCAAGAAGCAGAAGCAGTCCTCAATTTTAAAGGGGTAGCAGATGCGGATTATTATGAAGTCTATGAAAAAGATGGCGACAACTGGCGTCTTTTAACAGGGTCTTCTGCGACAACCGTCTATCTACCAAAAATTAGCCGTTCAGCAATTGCTGAAGGAACGACTCAGGACCTCAAGGTTGTGGCAGTGGGGAAGAACGGCCAACGTTCAGATGCAGGGACTGTGGCCTTTGATTGGGGCATGACCGTGTCAGATACCAGTCTTCCAAAAGCTCTAGCACCAAACGTGGTCATCGGAGCCAAAGTGATCGGTTCGAGCTTTCCAGATGCAGATGGTAGTGAAGGCATTGAAGGCATGTTAAATGGGACCATTACCAGTCTTTCAGATAAATGGTCTTCTGCTCAATTGAGTGGAACCGTCGATATCCGCTTAACACAACCTCGGACCATTGTTCGTTGGGTCATGGACCATGCCGGTGCTGGTGGGGAATCAGTCGATGATGGCAAGATGAATACCCGTGACTTCGACCTTTACTACAAGGATGAAGCGGGTGAATGGAAGCTCGCTAAGGAAGTTCGTGGCAATAAAGCCCATGTGTCTGACATTACACTTGATCATCCGATCAAGGCTCAAGACTGGCGTCTCCATGTCATTACAGCAGATAACGGCACCCCATGGCAAGCCATCCGGATATACAACTGGAAGATGTATGAAAGTCTAGATACTGAGACGGTCAACATTCCGATGAAAAATGCCGCAAAACCTAGGTAATCATTTTGTCCAAGTCGGTTTCAAAGATGTCCCAGCTCATACTACTCTGACTCTTTATGCCGATAAAGAAGCCACTAGTCCAATTGCGACCATGACAGCCGATCAAGCTGGAAATCTCATCTTTAAACCGCTCGCTTTTGAATCAACCCCGTCTCTTCTTTACTATCGCGCACAAGTTCCTGGTAAAGATATCAGTAATGTTTTGGCGATCGAAGTTCCAAAGAATGATAAAGAGATTGCGGGACTTCAATTTGAAGATGGATTGACCAAGAAGGTCTACCGGGAAGGCGATGCCCTTTCCTTGAAAGGGGCGACTCTCCGCGTTCATTATAAAGATGGCCAAGCAGATCAACTGGTCAACCTCACCAACTCAGGTATAGAGATTCATGGATTTGACAGTAGCAAGCTCGGAGAACAACACCTAGAAGTTTCTTACCTTGGTCAGAAATTGGATAAGACCCTCACTGTTTTTGTGGTCAGTGCAGAGGAAGCAGGTGAAAAAGCAGTTGCTGGTCTAGAATTGACTGACAAACCAAAAGTGGAATATATTGTCGGAGAAGCATTGGAGAAAGAAGGCGGACGCTTTACAGTCGTCTTTGAAGATGAAACGACTGAAACGCACGCCTTGACAGATGAAGGGGTGGAAGTGACTGGCTTTGATACGACCAAGGAAGGTCGTCAAACTATCACTGTCCATTACAAAGGAGCTAGTACAAGTTTTGATGTCCTCGTGAATCCAAAACCAGCTCTCAACGATGAATACCTCAAGCAAAAATTGGCTGAAGCTGAAGCTGCAAAAGCCAAAGTAGACTTTACTTTTGCCAGTCCTGAAGTCAAAGAAGCCTTGCTAGCTGGAATGGCTGCTTCTGAAAAAGTCTTGAAAGAGCATGACACCAGCACACAAGATCAAGTCAATGAGCAGTTGAACCAATTGACCGCTCTCTTGAAAGCCTTGGATGGTCAAGCCAATCTAGTCAAAGAAAAAGAAGCTCTCTCTGCCCTAACAACAGAAGCGACCGCTCTATTAGCAAGCAAGCCAAATCACCCTTCTGGTGAGGCTTTGCAGGCACTGATTGAGAAAAATAAAGAGCTCCTAGCTTCTTCAGAGCTCACTCCTGAAGCGCTCGCAACCGCAAAGACAGGTCTAGAGACCTTGATTGCGCTCCTGAAAGAAGACAAGCCAGCGGTCTTTGTAGATCCTGCGACTGGAGTCGAAGTTCAATTCTCCAACTTAGAGCCAACCGTTGTCAAAGGACTAAAAGTCGCAAAAGTTGAAGCCAACCAGGCAGAAAAAGAAGAGCTGAAGGGACGAGAAGGAATCGTCTTTGATATTGAAGGCGTGGATGCAAGCGGTCAGGATATCGATACCCACCATCCATCCCTTGTGAAAATCCCTGTGGATAAGGATAAAGAAGTTGAGCAAGTCCTCTTCTTCCCAGAAGGTAAAGCTCCTCAATCCTTGGCCTTTGAGAGAGTTGGAGATGTGGTCATCTTTACAGCTCCTCACTTTACCCACTATGCGATTGTCTACAAGCCAGCAAAAACGGAAGGACCAGATCAACCGATCCAACCAGAAGAACCGGCTAAACCTGATCAGCCTGTTCAACCAGATCAACCTGTCCAACCAGGTGCCCCAGTGACTCCAGATCCATCTAATCCATTGAAGCCTACAGAGTCTTCTCAAGTGGATCAGTTGACCCCAACGACTTCTACTCAACCGGATCATCAAGAGGAAGAGCACAAGGATATGGTCGATCAAGAGATCCATCAGTTGTTAAGTACCCACCAAGGAACGAACTCACAGCCAACGGTTCAGCAAGAAACAAAAGATGCAAGCAAAGAAAGTCAATCGGAACACTTGCCAAATACGGCAAGCCTAGAAGCTTCCTTTGCGGCTGAAGCTGTTCTTCTAGCGACCTTAGGCGGCTTCCTCTTGGCTGGTAAGAAGAAAGAAGAGTAAGTCTTTTACAGGATTCTTTTGTTCACTAAAAAAGTCACTCTCAAAAAACCTCTCTGGTGAAAACCAGAGAGGTTTGATCTTGTATCTAGAAGTGTTGTTCGGATCCTGTGAATTAGAGGGGAAAAGCATTGGATTTTTCTACCTCTTTTACAGCTTTTGTGATATAATTATCATGTATTAAAAAAAGAAGGAGTCATATCTAATGGCAAAATTGACTGTTAAAGACGTTGACTTGAAAGGGAAAAAAGTTCTCGTTCGTGTTGACTTCAACGTTCCTGTAAAAGATGGCGTGATCACTAACGATAACCGTATCACTGCAGCTCTTCCAACTATCAAGTACATCCTTGAACAAGGTGGACGTGCAATCCTCTTCTCTCACCTTGGACGTGTAAAAGAAGAAGCAGATAAAGAAGGTAAATCACTTGCTCCTGTAGTCGCTGACTTGGTCGCTAAATTGGGTCAAGAAGTGAAATTTATCCCAGGTGTTACACGTGGTGCTGAATTGGAAGCAGCTGTTAACGCTCTTGAAGATGGACAAGTTCTCTTGGTTGAAAACACTCGTTTCGAAGATGTTGATGGCAAGAAAGAATCTAAAAACGATCCTGAACTTGGTAAATACTGGGCATCACTTGGAGATGGTATCTTCGTAAACGATGCATTCGGTACTGCTCACCGTGCACACGCATCTAACGTTGGTATTTCTGCAAACGTTGAAAAAGCTGTTGCTGGTTTCCTTCTTGAAAACGAAATTGCTTACATCAAAGAAGCAGTTGAAGCTCCAGAACGTCCATTTGTAGCCATCCTTGGTGGTTCAAAAGTTTCAGATAAGATCGGTGTTATCGAAAACTTGCTTGAAAAAGCTGATAAAGTTCTTATCGGTGGTGGGATGACTTACACATTCTACAAAGCACAAGGTATCGAAATCGGTAACTCACTTGTTGAAGAAGACAAATTGGATGTGGCGAAAGCTCTTCTTGAAAAATCAAACGGCAAATTGATCTTGCCAGTTGATTCAAAAGAAGCGAACGCATTTGCTGACTACACTGAAGTGAAAGACACTGAAGGTGAAGCAGTAGACCCAGGTTTCCTTGGCCTTGACATCGGTCCTAAATCAATCGCTAAATTCGATAAAGAATTGACTGGTGCGAAAACTGTTGTATGGAACGGACCTATGGGTGTATTTGAAAATCCTGACTTCCAAGCTGGTACAATCGGTGTGATGGACGCTATCGTGAAACAACCAGGCGTTAAATCAATCATCGGTGGTGGTGACTCAGCTGCTGCTGCGATCAACCTTGGCCGTGCAGACAAATTCTCATGGATCTCTACTGGTGGTGGTGCTTCTATGGAACTCCTTGAAGGTAAAGAACTTCCAGGATTGGCTGCTCTTACAGACAAATAATCTAAATAGAATGAAAGAGGCTGGGACAAAAGTCCTAGCCTCTCAATTATTTTTGGATTGTCGAGCAAGACGCGGTGGTTGAGTGGGCTCTACTACGCTGATTTCATCAGCTTTTACAGCCCTACTCAACTGTGCGGAGGTGGGACGACGAAATCAAATTCTAATGAATTACCGATTTCTGTCCCACTCTCTTTTTTCTTTCTATTGATATCTGTTCTCTCCTTTCGGAAAATATGGTAGAATAATAGAAATAGAAAGATAGGTGACCATGGATTACTTTAAACGACACAAATTTGATTGGTCCAAATTCCGTTTGGGAATGAGAACCTTTAAAACAGGGATTGCCGTTTTTATTGTGCTACTTATTTTTGGAATATTTGGCTGGCGCGGCCTTCAGATCGGGACTTTGACAGCTGTTTTTAGTTTGAGAGAAGACTTTGATAAGAGTGTCCACTTCGGGGCTTCGCGTGTCATGGGCAACAGTATCGGAGGTTTTTATGCCGTTTTGTTCTTCCTTTTAAAAACGATCTTTCATGGGGCGTATTGGGTGACTCTGATTTTTGTACCCATTGCGACCATGTTAACCATTATGACAAATGTCGCCATGAATAATAAAGCAGGAATTATCGGAGGAGTTTCGGCAATGCTGATCATTACCCTTTCGATTCCTAACGGAGAAACCTTCTTGTATGTTTTTGCCCGAATATTTGAGACCTTTATTGGCGTTTTTGTTGCGATTTTGGTCAATTCGGATGTCGATCGCATTCGCGATTTTCTCAAGGAACACAAAAAACCTATGTAAGATTATGTAACATTTAATCTTGACATAGATTTTTTTTTCGATATAATAGAATAGAAAGAGGAATGGTATGAAGGAAAAGGAATTACGACGCTCGCTGGCAGTCTTTCCGATTGGCAGTGTTATGAAGCTGACCGACTTGACAGCTCGTCAGATTCGTTATTATGAAGATCAGGGATTGATTTCTCCTGATCGGACAGAAGGCAATCGCCGCATGTATTCGTTGGACGATATGGACCGCCTGCTTGAGATCAAAGATTATATCTCAGACGGCTTCAATATTGCGGATATTAAGAAGAAATATGCGGAAAAAGAGCAAGAGAAAACCAAGGTTGTCAGTCAAGAAGAGATCCGTAAGGCTCTTCATCGTGACATTCTTCAGCAAAGTCGCTTCACATCTTCCCCATCGCCATATGGTCAATTTCGTTGATCATTTCATAAACTTGTAATCTATTTTAAGGAGACAAAAATGTCAATTACTGCTGCAGATATTCGCCGTGAAGTAAAAGAAAAAAATGTTACTTTTATTCGCTTGATGTTCTCTGATATTTTGGGAACTATGAAGAACGTCGAAATTCCAGCTACCGATGAGCAACTGGACAAGGTTCTTTCAAACAAAGCCATGTTTGATGGTTCTTCTATCGAAGGATTTGTCCGTATCAACGAGTCAGATATGTATCTTTACCCAGATTTGGATACATGGACAGTCTTCCCTTGGGGAGATGAAAATGGGAGCGTAGCTGGCTTGATCTGTGATGTCTATACGACAGAAGGGAAACCATTTGCAGGAGACCCACGTGGCAACTTGAAACGGGCCCTTCGTCATATGGAAGAACTTGGATTCAAATCCTTTAACCTTGGACCAGAACCAGAATTCTTCCTCTTCAAGTTGGACGAAAATGGAGATCCAACTCTTGAAGTAAACGACAAAGGTGGCTATTTTGACTTGGCTCCAACAGATCTCGCAGATAACACTCGTCGTGAAATCGTAAATGTCTTGACCAAGATGGGCTTTGAAGTAGAAGCCAGCCACCACGAAGTAGCCGTTGGTCAGCATGAAATCGACTTTAAGTATGACGAAGTGCTTCGCGCTTGTGACAAGATCCAAATCTTTAAACTTGTCGTGAAAACCATTGCTCGTAAACACGGCTTGTATGCAACCTTTATGGCCAAACCAAAATTTGGAATTGCCGGATCAGGTATGCACTGTAATATGTCTCTCTTTGACCAAGATGGCAACAATGCCTTCTTTGATCCAGAAGATCCACGTGGAATGCAATTGTCAGAAACTGCTTATCACTTCTTGGGTGGTTTGATCAAGCATGCCTACAACTTTACAGCCGTGACCAACCCAACCGTCAACTCTTATAAACGTTTGGTTCCTGGATATGAAGCACCTGTTTATATCGCTTGGGCAGGACGCAACCGTTCCCCATTGGTACGTGTGCCAGCATCACGTGGTATGGGAACTCGTTTGGAATTGCGCTCCGTAGACCCAATGGCTAATCCTTATGTAGCCTTGGCAGTCTTGCTTGAAGTCGGCCTTCATGGTATTGAAAATAAAATCGAAGCACCTGCTCCGATCGAAGAAAATATCTATGTGATGACACCGGAAGAACGTAGAGCCGCTGGAATCACAGATCTCCCTTCTACCCTTCACAATGCCTTGAAAGCCTTGACAGAAGACGAAGTGGTGAAAGCTGCCTTGGGTGAACATATTTACACCAGCTTCCTTGAAGCCAAACGAATCGAATGGGCAAGTTATGCGACCTTCGTATCTCAATGGGAAGTAGACAACTATTTAGATCTTTATTAAGAAATAAGAGCAAAGAGGCTGGGACAAAAGTCCTAGCCTCTCAATTATTTTTGGATTGTCGAGCAAGACGCAGTGGTTGAGTGGGCTCTACTACGCTGATTTCATCAGCTTTTACAGCCCTACTCAACTGTGCGGAGGTGGGACGACGAAATCGAATTCTAACGAATTACCGATTTCTGTCCCACTCTCTTTTTAATCCTCAAAAAGACACCATAAAACCAGTTGAAACAGTGGTCTCAACTGGTTGTTTTTTAATTTTCGTCATCTGGCGTGAGAATCATTGGAATAATGATAGGTTCACGTTCTGTGCTCTCGTATAAGAATGGGCGAAGGGCATTAACAATCGCACCATTGACGGTTTGGATATTGGCATCTTTGTTCTTCAAGGCGATACGAATAGCATTGAAGAGGATGCGTTGGCTTTCACGGATCAGATCTCCTGATTCACGCATGTAGATAAAACCACGGCTCAAGATGTCTGGTCCAGCTAGGATCATCTTCAATTTGAAGTCAACAGTCGCAACAGCAAGCACGACACCATCTTCGGAAAGATCTCTCCGGTCACGAAGGACAGCAGCCCCAATTTCACCGATACGATTTCCATCGACATAGATGTCTTGAGCATTGAAGCTTCCTGCGACACGAGCAGAGTTGGCTGTCAGAGCGAGGACATCACCATTACTCATGATGAAGATATTGTCTTTTTCCACTCCGCAATCACGCGCAAGTCCTGCGTGGATCTTCTGCATCCGGTATTCACCATGGACAGGCATGAAGTATTTTGGTTTGATCAAGCGGAGCATAAGTTTTTGTTCTTGTTGCCCCCCGTGTCCAGAAGTATGGATGTTGTTGATCTTCCCGTGAATGACGTCGACACCCGCTTCAGAAATCGTATTGATCAATTTATTCACACTGGTTGTATTACCAGGAATCGGACTAGAAGAGAAGATCACGGTATCTCCTGGTTGGAGTTGCACTTGGCGGTGCGTTCCGTTGGCAATCCGAGAGAGGGCTGCCATTGGCTCTCCTTGGCTTCCTGTACACATGATCAGGATTTCATTAGCCGCATAGTCTTTGATCTCATTTGGCTCGATAATGGTTCCAGCAGGGACCTTGATATAGCCAAGCTCGATTCCATTGACGATGGCTTTTTCCATCGAGCGTCCAAAGACGACGATCTTACGACCTGTCTTAACTGCTGCCTCAGCAGCTTGTTGGAGACGGAAGATATTCGAAGCAAAGGAAGCAAAGATGATGCGTCCATGGATCCCTTCGATGATCTTCATGATGGATTGGCCAACTACTTTTTCAGAGTTGGTAAAGGTTGGGACTTCCGCGTTGGTTGAGTCTGAGAGCAGGCAGAGAACGCCTTCTTCCCCAAGAGCCGCCATACGATGGAGGTCAGCCGGTTCCCCAACAGGTGTGAAGTCGAATTTGAAGTCTCCGGTACAAACAATCTTTCCTTGAGGGGTGTGAATCACAATCCCTAAAGGTTCTGGAATCGAGTGAGTCGTACGGAAGAAGGTTGCTTTAAGATTTTTAAATTGAAGTTCAGTGTTTTGGTTGATTTCGTAGAGTTTGGCATCACGAAGAAGGCCGTGCTCTTCTAATTTTCCACGGATCAAGGCAAGCGCCAAAGGTCCAGCGTAGATAGGGACATTGGCTTGTTTCAAAAGGAAAGGAATCCCACCGATGTGGTCTTCGTGTCCGTGGGTAATGAGGACCGCTTTGACGCGATCGATGTTGTCTACGATATAAGAGTAATCCGGAATGACATAGTCGATTCCAAGGAGGTCATCTTCTGGAAATTTGATCCCGGCATCGACAATGATGATTTCATCTTGGTATTCGATCCCGTAGGTATTTTTTCCGATTTCTCCTAGTCCACCAATGGCAAATACACCAACTTCTTCAGGTTTTAAGGTATAAGCCATGGATTAGTACTCCGTTAGTTCAAAGGCACCTGACTCTTTCTCGTAAGCAAGGTGTTGCTCAGAAAGTGGTGTGATAAATTCAATGTTGAAATCTGTGTTTGCTTCAACCAATTGACGTGCTTGGATGCGTCCTTCACGTTCATTTGGTGCATCAATATCGAGATAAAGTGCATGCGTGGTTTCACGACGAGGGTTGCGGTCTTTTGTTTCCTGATAAAAAACTTTGTAAATCATGAAGTAATTTTCCTTTCATTATTTCGGTCCATTTGTTAGCTGCGAAGGAGTGCAATCACTAGAGTTTCCTACTCGCAACTAGTGGACCTGATTCGATACAATTAATTATCATTATACCATAAATAGGCTCTAAGGAAAAGATGCAAGCGAACTGTTGGTAGACGGAAGTTTTATAGAGGGAATGGTATGTAAGGAAGCAAGCAGACGAATTCAACACGTCAAAGAAATAGGAAAACATCTTTTCGTGTTCGGTTTTGAAGAAAGTTATGGATATCTTGTAAAATTATTTATACGTTATAAAGATACCAATGGAGTCGTTTCTAAAATCAGACATCCAACTTCAAATGTATTGAAATCTATTTTAGAAGATGGATCTGGGATTGTCGTTCGCTCAAGTGGAACAGAAGCAAAAATCAAGTTCTATATCAGTGCAAAATCTGATAGCAAAGCTACTGTAAAAGAAAAAGTAGCGGTGTTACAAGCCGACTTATAAAAATTACAATAATCAATGAAGCTTGCACTCTCACGATGGTGGGAATGCTTTTTTGATATTTTGAAGGAATCTTGTGAATTAGAATGTATTATGATATAATACGTACACATTACAAACGGTAATAAATACACTAGCTTTAAAGATAAGAGGGGAACATGATGAAGAGAGAAACAAAACGCTTTTTATTAGGTAGTGTTGCACTGTTATCGCTAGTTGCGGCAGGGTGCTCTAATACGAAACCAGATACTGAAACAACACAAGTGACAACTGCTGAAGCTTCAACAGAAGAGACTACTCAAGTGACGGCGCAAGCGACAGTACAAGATGTCAGTAAATATAAAACAGACGGTACTCAGCCATCTGAAACCTTTAACTGGGAAGCAACGGTAGCCCCACTAAAGAATTCTGAAAAAGAATACATTGATACTAATGGAAATAGAGTAAAAGAAAAATCGTACACTCTAGCGAATGCAGTATTGACGCTACAAGATACGAAGAGTAAAATCACTGAGCCAAAAGTTCTTGAAGCATTGAAATTACTAGATGCTGTATTTATAGACCAGGGAAATATTGGAGAGGTCTTAAAGGCTACAGGAGTATCGAGTCAAAAGGAACTTTATACGAAGATTTGGAATGATTTTATGATATCGTTCCTCACATCAGCTAGACCAGAATTTACTAATGATGCTACGTATGAATATGCGGGTATCACATATGCAATTAAGGACTATGGCCCAATGAAGCTAAAAGTTGATGTGAATTCGCTGGGACAGGCTGGTGCTTATACCTTAGAAAGTTATGGTGTAGAGGGAGATACGGTGTACATCAAGTATAGAGCGCCAATTAAGGATGAAGGAGTAGAGAATCTATTAATCAAGCATCAAACGAATAATCAAGCCTTCTTTGATGCCCTCAAGGAATTGTCTGCAAAAATTGTGAAAACAGATTATAGTAAAAATTTATTATTGAGATTTTTATATAGTTTAGGATCTTTGGAGTTTAAAGGAGATGGTTCCTTTGGCACAAAGGGGGATAAAGATTATTTAGACTCAAGCTCATATATTGTAGCGATTAAAGTAGATGATAATGGGAACAAGAGCATAGATATGGATAATTTAGTAGCTTTATTACAAATCCATGCTGATAATGCATACGAGGCCAATAAATCCCGATTCAAGTCAACACGTTAACAATTTCATGTTAGCCAGCTACCCAATTGGGGGCTGGTTTTATTGTTATCGGCGAAGGGGGTACAAAAAATATTTTGAAGTCCAAAGGATTGTGGTATAATAATTGCAAGTAATCGTGAAATAATTCTCTATAAGAGTGGAGAGGAGCATTTATGAATAAAGAAACAAAACGATTTTTAGTGGGGAGTGTGGTAATTCTATCATTGGTAGTGGCAGGATGTTCACAGTCTAAAACAACACCAGAATCAGCAAAGGAAACAACCGAAGCGAAAACGACGAAACAAGCAGTAGTCGAATATACAACAGATAGTAAAAATCCAGCAGCATCTTTTGACTGGAATGCAAAAGTCGCACCAATGACGAAATACGAACAAACTTTTGTCGAAACAAATGGTGGTAAAACAGTTACGAAGAAATTGGATGGTGTGCAAAAAGCAGTAGATGCCTTGAATGAAAAGAAAAAGAGCATCACTGACAAAAAAGTTAAAGAAGCTTTAAAACTTGTAGATGCAGTTTTTGTAAATCAAGAAAACTTTGATGTGTTACTAAAAGCAACAGGGACATCAAGCCAAGAAGAATTCTTCACACGTATTTGGAATGATTACATGGTGAACTTCTTGAAGGAAGCACGCCCAACATATACAAATGACGGGGAAGTGGAGTATCAAGGAGTGAAGTATCCAATTAAAGTCTACGGCCCAATGTACTTAAAGGTAAATACGAATGCCTTAGGAAGAGTCATGCCTATACGCTTGAAGATTATAAAGTGGAAGGTGATACAGTATACTTGAAATTAAAAGCACCACGTGTTGACACTTACCAATATGAAGTACAAGCAAGCTATCAAACAAATAATAAAGCGTTCTTTGAGGGGATGCTTCAAGATGCACAAAAAGTCGGACAAACAGACTTTACAAAAGCGCTCTTGTATAAATTTATTTACCGATTAGCAGCCGTTGGATTTAGAGGAGATGGCTATGTCAACTTAGAAGGAATGGATTATTACGATAAAAACAATCACTATTTAGCGATTAAGGTAGACGATAAAGGTAATGCAACCATTGATGATAAGAACTTGGTGAACCTTCTACAAATCGATTTGAAGCCAGCAAATGAAGCTAATAAAGCAAAATTTGAATAAGAAAAATGATCATAAAGCTCCTACAATAGTGGGGGCTTTTTTATGCTTGGAAGAAATGTTGTAAAAGGGGAAACAATATGTTACAATGAAATTATATTCTACATTGTGATGAAGTACACAAGTTATAAAGAAAAAGAGGAGAAGTTTATGAAGAAAGAAATAAAACGCTTTTTATTAGGAGGTACTGCGCTATTATCACTATTAGTAGCAGGTTGCTCAAAAACAAAAACAGATAATGAAACGAGTCAAGTAAAGACAACTAAATCTTCAACAAAAAAGAAAACACCATCCATTAGCGAGTATAAAACTGACAGCAAAAATCCAGGTGCTGCATTCGACTGGAACTTAGTAGGAGCAGGGTTAAAAGACTATAAACGAGAATTTTATGACATAGAAGGAAAGAGAGTTATTAAGTTGACTGCGTCAGTATTAGACGCAGTTGGGAATCTGCAAAAAACAAAGAGTGAGATTACAGATAGCAAAGTCCTTGCTGCGTTAAAATTATTAGATGCTGTATATGTAGACCAATCAAATATTGGAGATTTACTCCAAGCTGCGGGAGTATCCAATCAGAAGGAACTCTATGAAAAAATTTGGAACGAGTATATGATTGAAGATATTACTAAAAATCATCCAACATTCAATAACGATGCGACCGCCGAATTAGATGGTGTCACTTATCCAATTAAGGTTTACGGACCAATGAAGCTAAAAATTTATACGAACTCACTGGCTCAAGCAGGTGCATATGAATTACTCAATTATAAAGTTGAAGGCGATATGGTGTACTTGAAGTATAATGCTCCTAGCATGGAAGGAGATACGCAAGTTCATTATTCAAAAGAACAAAAGAATAATCAGGCTTTCCTTAACGAAATTAAGGAAGAAACAGAAAAATCATCTGGACAAGATTATAATAAGAACCTGATTATGAGAACTATTTTCACTTTAGCAACTGTACAATTTAAAGGGGATGGATCGTTTGGCGTCGAAGGAAGTGGAGAATTTTACGTTAGTGGCCCATATTATCTAGCTGTTAAAGTTGATGAAAATGGAAAAACAAGTATTGATCTTACCAATTTACTTGCTCTCATTCAAATTCACTCTAAGTCAGCCACTGAGGCGAATGAAGTAAAATTTCAAAAAAATCAATAATCGAAAAACCGGTACCCTCATTTAGGACCGGTTTTATTGGATCTATCCTTACCAAGATTATTTCAAAATAACTTGTTTATTTAAGGCACAATGATTGCATGTAATCGTAAAAAATCTCTCTATGTTCTGAAACTCCACTCTTGTTTCATCTTGCCCTGATTCGGTACAATTAGTAGTCATTTACAAGTAAAGTTGGAAGCGGATCTGATGGCAAAAGGGAGGGCTTTTATAGAAGGAATAGGGAGAGAAACCTTCCTCTACCGTTTAGTGCCTAATTGTAGTATAATATGAAGCAGACAATGAGGAGAAAAGATGAAATTATTAGCATTTGATACCTCGAGTAAGGCTCTTTCTGTAGCGATATTAGAAGATGAGACTCTACTTGCAGAAACAACATTAACCATTAAAAAGAATCATAGTA
Organism: Streptococcus sp. CP1998; assembly: GCF_041026655.1. Classification (NCBI taxonomy): domain Bacteria; kingdom Bacillati; phylum Bacillota; class Bacilli; order Lactobacillales; family Streptococcaceae; genus Streptococcus; species Streptococcus sp. CP1998. The sequence continues at coordinate 1,797,963 of NZ_CP163380.1, read as the reverse complement.
TTACCTTGATGCCGGTCATCGATTTTTTGATGCACCAAATCGACTTGACACCCAAGGACTTGGATCGTATCGTGGTAGCAGAAGGTCCTGGGAGTTACACTGGACTGCGCATTGCGGTCGCAACCGCAAAGACCTTGGCTCATACCTTAGGGATTGAAGTGGTAGGGGTTTCGAGCCTCTTAGCCTTAGTGCCAGATGATCTAGAAGGTTTGGTAGTGCCTGTCATGGATGCCCGTCGGAACAACGTTTATGCAGGTTTTTACCAAGATGATCAGCTGGTCGCACCAGAAGGGCATTTTTCATTTGAGGAAGTCCTAGAGCGTGTAGCGACAAGTGAGCAGGTCACCTTTGTCGGAGAAGTTACGGCCTTTAAGGAGCAGATTGCCTCTAGCCTGCCAAGGGCTACTTACTATGAAACCTTGCCAGATGCAGTGAAAATCGGACGTCTCGGTCTCAAACAAGCGCCTGCTAGCCTCCATGATTTTGTCCCTCATTATCTCAAACGGGTCGAAGCAGAGGAAAATTGGCTCAAAGACCACACAGAAACAACGACCTCTTACATCAAGCGCCTATGATGAAAGGAACAATCAGGAAAGGGAGCAACCAGGATGCGGCCGCTATTCTCGCTGTCATGGAAGATGTCTATGAAGCTAGCCCTTGGAAGTTGGAGCAGATTGAAGCCGATTTAGAGCAGGAATTGACCTCCTATTTCCTAGCTGTGGATGAAGGACAAGTCCTTGGGTTTGTCGCTATTCAAGAGACTCTCTATGAAGCAGAGGTCCTACAGATTGCGGTCAAGCGCGCCTTCCAAGGCCAAGGCCTAGCTCAGAAGTTACTCGCGCAGTTGCCGGACCAAAAAGAGATTTTCTTAGAAGTGCGCATGTCCAATCAACCGGCCCAAGGCCTATACAAAAAAATGCATTTTGAAGAAATTGCACGGAGGAAAAACTACTATCACGATCCCATAGAGGATGCTGTGATCATGAAGAGGAACCCGAATGAAAGATAGATATATTTTGGCTTTTGAGACATCTTGCGATGAGACCAGTGTGGCTGTCTTGAAAAATGACGACCAACTCTTGTCCAATGTCATTGCCAGTCAAATTGAAAGTCACAAGCGTTTTGGTGGGGTGGTACCTGAGGTAGCCTCTCGTCACCATGTGGAAGTCATCACCGCTTGTATCGAAGAAGCCTTAGAAGAAGCAGGGATCACAGAAGCTGATGTCACAGCTGTGGCTGTCACCTACGGTCCAGGACTGGTTGGGGCTCTTTTAGTCGGCCTAGCAGCAGCCAAGGCCTTTGCCTGGGCGCACGGCCTCCCTTTAATTCCTGTCAACCATATGGCAGGGCACTTGATGGCTGCTCAAAGCATCGAGCCCTTAGAGTTTCCGCTTTTGGCCTTGTTGGTGAGTGGAGGACATACCGAGCTAGTCTACGTCAGTGAAGCTGGTGATTATAAGATCGTTGGAGAGACCCGTGATGACGCTGTCGGAGAGGCTTATGACAAGGTCGGGCGCGTCATGGGCTTGACCTATCCAGCAGGACGTGAAATTGATCAGCTGGCCCACCAAGGATCTGATATCTACGATTTCCCTCGAGCCATGATCAAGGAAGACAATCTGGAATTCTCTTTTTCAGGACTCAAATCGGCCTTTATCAATCTGCACCATAATGCCGAGCAAAAAGGAGAAAGCCTCTCCAATGCAGACCTGTCAGCGAGTTTTCAGGCAGCCGTACTAGACATTCTCATGGCCAAGACCAAAAAGGCTTTGGAGAAATATCCAGTCAAGACTCTAGTCGTCGCTGGTGGGGTCGCAGCCAACCAAGGCCTTCGTGAACGCTTGGCTTCTGACATCACCGATGTTAAGGTCATCATTCCGCCACTGCGCCTCTGCGGGGACAATGCAGGGATGATCGCCTATGCCAGCGTCAGCGAATGGAACAAAGAAAACTTCGCAGGCTGGGACCTCAATGCCAAACCAAGCCTAGCCTTTGAAGGAATTGAGTAAGAAAAAGGAGCCAATTGGATGAGCGATTCCAATGGCTTTTTTGCTAGATCTCACCAACTAGTAGCGGATTTGCGAGTCGAAAGAAAATTCGGTATGATAGAAGGAATGAAAGATTGAGGAGGGCATGGATTATAAAGCTTTCTCTCTCATCGGTCCTTTTTCAACCTTTTTTCTTGTGTTATAATAGAGGTCAATGATTCAGAAAGGAGTGAGAGAGTGGAAAAAGATTTTTGGCAGGGGGTGAGGGACGCGCTACCGACGGCTTTGGGCTATATCAGTATTGGCCTAGCTTGCGGTGTGGTGGCGTCTCCCTATCTTTCTCCTTTGGAGATGGCCTTGATGAGTGTATTGGTCTATGCTGGGGCGGCCCAGTTTGCGATGATCTCTCTGATTGCGGCTCATTCTTCGATCTTGAATATGGCCTTGACGGTGTGTTTGATCAATCTTCGTAATATGTTGATGAGTCTGCATACGTCGTCTGACTTTAAGGATGCTAGTCTCTCTCATACCATTGGGATTGGAAGCCTCCTGACCGATGAGAGTTATGGGGTCTACTTGAGCGAGAAGTTAAAGACAGATACCATTACAGTTCCTTGGATGCATGGGAACAATCTAGTAGGCTATGTGGCCTGGATCAGTGCGACGGTTATCGGAACAGCTCTAGGATCTCTCCTACCTGATCCAAAGGCTTTTGGGCTTGATTTTGCTTTGGTGGCTATGTTTATTGGGATTTTTGCAGCCCAGTTTCAAGGAATGCAACTGACAGAAAAGACCAAGACTATGCTCACGGTGCTGTTAGCAGTAGCAGTGAGTTTCTTTCTCTTACTCTTTTTTGTTTCGCAACCGCTAGCTGTGCTAGCTGCGACCTTGATCGGCTGTTTTGTGGGGGTGGTCTGTGATGCGCATGAATAATTATATCTTCATGGCCATTCTGGCTTCAGCCCTCGTTACCTGGATTCCTCGGATCTTGCCCTTCCTATTAGTCAAATACAAGGGACTGCCGGCTCCTGTAACTCGCTTTCTCAAATACCTGCCTATTTCCATTATCTTTGCCTTGGTTTTATCAAGCTTAGTAGATGGGAAAATTGGAAGCCTACCGCAGTTCCACTGGTTGGACCTAGTGGTGACCATTCCCAGTCTCTTTGTAGCCTTTCGTTACAAAAACCTTATGGGAACCGTCTTGTTTGGAATTGTCTTGATCGCCCTATTACGATTGGTGTTTTAAATGTAAAAATATGTTACAAAAAAATTACAATTGTTACAAAAAAACTTGATTTTTGTAACAATTGGAGTATAATGGGGGTCAGAAAGATAAAGAGGTGATCTTATGAAAAAATCAATCTTCCGTTGGAGTGCCGCTGTTCTGGTGGCTGCGTCACTTGGTCTAGCTCTCGGTGGTTGTGGTGCAAAGGATAAAAAGACAGCTACCTCATCCGCAAAAGCATCTACCAGTAAGGTAGAGAAAAAAGCCAAGAGCAATAGCAAAAAGAGTGCAGCATCTTCCTCTCAAGCAAACGATACAGCTAGCTCTTCGACTCAAGCCAGTAGCGCGACAGCTTCAAAAGACTCTGCTAAGACTGAGAATGCGTCTACTACGACGCAAGCTCCTGTCCCTGCAGAATTGGTGGGAACTTGGGTAGGATCTAGTCCACAAGCGGATGCGATTAAAATGACAGTGGATGCCAATGGAGATGTGACAACAGTGGTTAGCTTCAAAAATGATAGCGAACCAACTCGGACAGCGACCTATACGGCTAGAGCTGTCAAAGCAACTGGAAATATCTACTATTGGGAGTCAGAAGGATTGGATGGAGCGGATGCCTTACTTCCTGGGATCACAGGGCTAGGTGTAGCCAACTTCCGACTGGAGCCAGGTTTTGTCTTAGAAGAAGGCCATTATACCCCGATTGTTTTCACAGCGCCTGTCAATACAGAATTTGATTACACCAAATACAATGATTTCCGTTTTTCATTAACCAAGGAACAATAAAAAGACGAACTCGATGGAAAATCGAGTTCGTTTTTTAGTACTTAGATTAAGCAAGATAGATAACTTTGAACAATAGTACAGCTAAGATAGCAGCAAGAATTGGGGCTACAACTGGTACCCAAGCATACCACCATTTTGAATCACCTTTGTGCTCTCCCAAGATAGACTTTGGAAGGAAGGCGTGGACCAAACGAGGACCAAAGTCACGTGCAGGGTTCAAACCAGGTCCAGTAGGACCTCCAAGTGATGTAACAAGAGCCATAACAAGGAATCCAAGAGCCAAGTGAGCAATTCCTAGGCCTGAAGCATGTGCTTGTGATAAAGCCAATTTTGCTGCTGATGAAGTGGCATCAAAGACGCCTCCTTGTTCAGTAGCAGCTTTTTGAGCAAGACCTGCAACCTCTGCACCAAAGAAATGTTTTGTTAAGCCAAGGGCACCAAAGAAAAGGACGAATGAGCCGGCAAACTCGTTGATGAAGCCATTAATTGTAGCAGCTTTACGTGATTCTGGAGTTCCTTTATCTACACTAGAAATGGTTGAGAATGTTCCTAAGATGTTGTTTGGATTTTCAGTTTGGATGTAGTATGGACGGTGAGCTGCAACGACAACCAATTGTCCAAACATAGCTCCAAGAAGTTGGGCAACGATGTATGGTAAAACATTTGCCCATGGGAAGAGTCCGCTAACCGCAAGTCCAAGAGTAAAAGCAGGGTTAATGTGGTTTCCTGAAACATTACCGAACATCAAGGCTGGAATCATTACTCCCATCCCATATCCGATCGCAATGACAAGCCAACCGCTTTGATGACCTTTAGTTCCTTTTAATTCGACGTTTGCAACTGCACCATTTCCGAGGATAAGTAGCAAAGCCGTTCCAATAAACTCTGAAAAGAGTTTAACACTAAAATCAAAATCCATGATTCTAATAATCTCCTTTATAAATTTTATACCAATCCATTCTATCAAGTAAATACTAACTTGTAAAGAATTTTTAAAAATTTTATTTCAATAGATGAAGAATAAAGTTAGTAAATTCCTATTAGTAATGAGGGCTCCCTGCTACCCAACCGGTACAGAGGGCGGATGTGATATTAAAACCGCCTGTATGGGCATTGATATCGAGGACCTCTCCTGCAAAGTGGAGTCCAGGAACGAGCTTACTCTCCAGGGTTTTAGGATTGATTTCTTTGAGGCTGACGCCACCCTTGGTCACAAAGGATTTGGCTAGAGACATCTTCCCAGTGACGGGGATAGGCATCTCTTTGATCTTTTGGATGAGCTCTTCTGTCTGGGGAGGAGTGAGTTGCTTGGCTTTTTCAGGGAATCCTTGCGCCAAGAAATCAGCTAATCGTTCAGGAAGCAGGGCTTTGAGGCTATTTTTAATGGCCTTTTCTCGATGCTCTTCTAGAAAGTCTTTTAACTCTTGAGAAGAGGTAGTCGGAAGGAGGTCCAGAGATAAGATTTCCCCACCTTTAACAAAGCTAGACATCCGAAGGGCTGCAGGACCAGAGAGTCCAAAATGGGTAAAGAGAAGGTCGTGTGTGATGATGTGTTTGCCGTAGCTGAGGGTCACATCTGTCAGAGAGATCCCTTGGAGGGCCTTGTGTGGAAAATCTGTCAAAAGAGGACTTTCTGCCGCTTCTAGATCCGTAATGCTATGTTTGAAGTGGCGGGCGATTTCGTGTCCGTAACCAGTAGAGCCGGTAGAAGGGTAGGATTTGCCTCCAGTCGTAACGATCAGCTTATCGGCTGTCCAAGTGTTTTCAGCTGATTTGACGATGAAGACGTCTTCTGGCTTGGTGACAGAGACCACTTCACAGTTGGTGGCAATACTAGCACCTAGCTCAAGGATCTTATTTTCTAAAGCTTGAATAATGGTGCGAGATTGATCACTAACAGGAAAGACCCGACCATGGTCTTCGACTTTTAGCTTTACCCCATTATCGGTGAAAAATTGGATGATATCATGATTATCAAATTGGGAAAACACACTGTAAAGGAAACGGCCATTTCCAGGGATACCGGCCATCAAATCGTCTAAGGTCCCGTTGTTCGTGACATTACAGCGGCCTCCTCCGGTACCAGCAAGTTTCTTACCCAGCCTTTTATTTTTTTCGATCAGTAGCGTAGGTTGGCCATAAGAGGCGCTGGCAATGGTCGCCATCATACCTGCTGGGCCCCCACCGATGACAATGGTGTGAAAATGAGTCATGTAGATCCTTTCATGGTAACTTAACCGTTTTTGGTTTCATTGTATCATAAAATGGATGTCATGAATCAAAATAGTAGCTTCAATTTTTGGTAATTTGTTTTATTTTTTTAGAAAAAAGCTTGCAAATTTTCCGAAAAGGAGTAAACTGATAGGGATAAATGGATGTTTACTTCTAAGTAAGCAGAAGCGAGGATACGAATCCTTATTGGAAATGATCCATAAAAAGGGAGATGAAGATGAAATTATATGTACAACTGACGATTATATTCACGATTTCATTAATTGGTGAAATCATTTCGGATGGGTTGCACTTACCAATTCCTGGAAGTATGATCGGGCTGTTGATCCTATTTTTATTATTGCAGTTTAAGTTACTACGCATGCGCCACGTCAATATGGTAGGAAATTTTTTATTAGCCAACATGACGATTCTGTTTCTTCCCCCTGCGGTCGGTATCATGGATAAATTCCATGTGATTGCTCCTTATCTATTTCCGATCATGTTGATTCTAGTTGGAGCCTTGGTCATCAATGTGGCTTTAATTGCAATTGTGGTTAGTTTTATAAAAAATCGTTTTGAAGGTGATTATCCAGAAGGGGGACGCAAGCATGGCTAATTTTGCGAGTAATCCTTTATTTGGGATTGTCTTATCTATTTGGGCTTATTTGATTGGAATGTTAATCTTCCGCAGGTATCCCCATCCTATAACAACGCCACTTTTAGTGGCTACAGTAATCGTTATCTTATTCTTAATGATTACAGGAATTTCTTATAAGGATTACTATGTCGGTGGTTCCCTGTTAAATCAGTTGATTGGACCATCAACAGTCGCCTTGGGGATTCCTCTCTATAAAAGTTTCCATTTGATGAAGCATCATGCACGGAGTATTCTGATCGGCTCGACAGTGGCAGTTATTGTGAATACGATTTTTACAGCATTGATCGCGAAAGCATTTGGAATGAAGTACTTTCTAGCCATTTCGCTCTTTCCAAAATCGGTTACGACTGCAATGGCAGTTGGGATTACTGAAAAAATGCAAGGAATTACGACCATTACACTTGTTGTAGTTGTGGCAACTGGATTATTGACAAGTGTCTTGGGTCCAACGATATTGAAACTGTTAAAAATAAAAGATCCAGTAGCTATTGGTTTAGCCCTTGGAGGAACTGGACATGCAGTAGGAACAGGGACAGCGTTTAAGTATGGTCATGTGGCCGGTGCTATGGCAGGATTGGCAATAGGGATCACAGGAATTTTGTATGTGTTCATTAGTCCAATTGTGGCTTCGATGATTTTATCCTAAAACAATTTATTATTTTTCTGAGAGAGGCTCAAAAAGGCTCTCTTTCATTTTGTAGTGAAAGCTTAAAAATCCATCCGGAGTGAAAGAAGCTTTTCATGATTACTATCCAAAGCTTTTCCAAGCGTCTAAAAAATGGTATAATGAACTGTAAATTTCAGAAGTTGGAAGGAATGTAATTACTATGATGAATATGCAAAATATGATGAAGCAAGCTCAAAAATTGCAAAAGCAAATGGAGCAAAGCCAAGCAGAATTAGCCGCAACTCAATTTGTAGGGAAATCTGCTCAAGACTTGGTTGTTGCAACTCTTACAGGTGATAAGAAGGTTGTTTCCATCGATTTCAATGCCGCAGTGGTCGACCCAGAAGATACAGAAACTCTTTCTGATATGACGGTTCAAGCCATCAATGCTGCCATTGAAGAAATTGATGCGGCAACCAAGAAAAAACTCGGTGCTTTCGCAGGAAAATTACCATTTTAAGCTAAGGAAGTTTTCATTAACTCAAAAGAGGCTCAGTTTTGAGCCTTTTTCAGATTGAAGACAAAGTCATATTAAAAACTTTCCTTGGGTGAGTACGGACGTTAGGTGAAATTATCCAGTGGATGATTTCAGCAATCCAGGAAGTTCCAAGACTAATTATTGAGCCTAAGGTCTCAATAATTCCGAGTGCCTGAAACGTTATTGTTTCAGGCACTTTTCTCACGGCGGAAAGTTTTAGTATTTTCTTTCTTTGAAACACTAACGATATATTTTTAGGTTTATGTCAGCAATTTTATTCTTTTCTTAGTTCAATGACTTGATCGTATCGACTTTCATCATCAATATGGTGAGCGATTTCTAACACCATCATCGGTAGTGAGAAAATCAAGTCTCGAACCATTTGACTATTTTCTACGTCAAGAGCTGCAGTTACCTCATCTGCTAATAAAATATCCTTTTTACGAAGTAGGAAGCGGGCTAGTTCAATCCGGACACGTTGTCCGCCTGAAATATTTTCTCCGTTATTAGTGATTACAAAATCAAGCCCATCAGTTAGTTCATGGTCGAGTTTGACTTGTCTTAAAACAGTCTCTAATTCTTGATCTGAAAACTCTTGTCCCAAACTGAGATTGTAGCGAACAGTATCATTAAAGAGGAAAGGATGCTGGCTGATAATGCCTACCTGACGAACAAAGTGACTTGTTTTAACACCATCCCTTGTACGACAAGTAATCGTTCCGGCATCCGGCTTTTCTTCTCCTGTGATCATTCGGAAGAGGGTTGATTTCCCACAGCCACTTGGCCCTTTGATGAGGACTTTTTCGCCTTGTCGAATGGCTAGATTAAGATCGCGAAGAATCTCTCTACCGTTATAAGATTTACTTAAATGAGAAATTTCTAGTTCTTCTACTTGAGAGATCGAATGATTGTCCGATTCACTATCATCTGCTCGATTTAAAATTCCGAAAATCTTTTCTGCCGTTGTTTTGGCTCCTTGTACTTCAACCACATCATACATGATATTTTGGATAGGCCCTACCAGTTGACCAGCAGCAATATACATAGCAACCAGGCTAGCCACTGAAACATGATGACCCTGCATAGCAAGGAAGAACCCTAATACCAAGGGGAGTACTTGGCTCAGAAAGACCATAAAACCATTACAAAAGAAAACAATATTATGGGTAAAAGCAAACCTTTGAATAGCTCGTTGATAACGAAGATTGATATTCCAGACGCGCTGAGAATTTTCAGGCAAGGCTTGATTCATCCGCAAGGTCTGAGCTCCTCGAATACTATCAGAGATTTGGTTATGAACAGCTGTTCTTCCCTGAGACATTTCATCCCCTGAATTCTTTAGCTTATTATTCATCAAGAATTGTGGAATGGGACGTAAGATCGTGAAGAAAACAAAGATAGAACCCAATAAAACATTTTGGGCAATGATATAGATCGCCGTAATCAGTGCCCCAAATCCCCAACATGAAATAGACATATAGCGTTCAAAAAAGTTATCTCCTAAAAATTCCATATCCTGTGTCAGCATGGTAATCTTTTCATCTTCACTATATTCCCTGTCTTCCATTAACTTCTGAAAAAGGGCCGTTCGGATATTCATGTGAATTTCACGTCTAAAGACATTATTTGCATGATTACAAAATAACATTAGACTATACAAAGCGAAATAGACAGAAAAACCAAAGAGAGCAAATTTCCAAATAGAGGAATAGGTAAGGTTATTTTGATCTATCGATAGTGCTTTGGCAACAACCAAAGGTTGACCTAATGCGAGACCCCCATTTGCCAGTGCTCCAATAATGGTTAGGTATTTTGTTTTTTTATCAAGATATTTAAAGATATTAATCATAAATCTCTCCTAGAAAATAGAACCCTATGATTGAGAAATATCAGATGTAATCATTAAATCTTATTACATATTATTCTTTGTGATATATTTTACATGCTCATTATACATCTAAGAATAAGTCTGGTCAATGAATATTTAAAAAATTAGAAATGATTAAATCTTTAATAACTAATATTTTAAGTTAAGCCTTTGAAAAAGCTCTACTTGTTTGTTGGATGAAAATTTACTTTAGTCAATCTTTACAGAAATGAAATAAAAAGAACCCCCAAAGAAAGATATGAAAACATCTAACTCTAGGAGTACTGCTCAGTTTTGAGCTTTTTTTATTCATCAAAAAATCCGGATAAGTCCAAGCCTCCGAAGGGGTTGGTGGAGAAGTTTTCTTGCTCTTCAAGGAGGGTGCGGCCTTGATCAAATTCGAGGAATTGTTCGTAGACAAGAGCTGTCATGCGAGCGTCTTCTAAGCTATCGTGTGATTTTCCTGCGACTCCCAAAAATTCTGCAACGGTGTGGAGTTGGAGATTTTTAATGCCGTGGAGGTCAGATGGACGACGTTCGAAAGCCTCGTCAAAGACATCGACAGCGTACTGGTCTTCTAGATCCAAGCCATTTTCAAGTAGGATGGGTAGGTCGCTCTTTTTGGCATTGTATCCGATCAAGGGCCGGTCTCCTACAAAGGCCTTGAATTCACTGAGGACCTGCTCGAGTTGAGGGGCATTTTGGATCTTATCCTGAGTAATGCCGGTCAGGCCGTTAATAAAGCTTTTTAGAGGCTTATCGGTGTAAACGTAGGAGTCGTAGTGGTCGACTTCTTTACCGTCCGTGAAACGCACGGCAGATACCTGGATGATCTGATAGGCACCTTCGTATTGGTTAAATTCGAGATCGAAGGCGATATAATCTTCTAATGCTTTCATGGAAAATCTCCTGTGGTAGAAAAGAAAAGGGACTGGTAGGATCCAGCCCCAGATTATCGACGGAAAACGCGTGCCCAGAAACCTTTGCTTTCTTGCTCTTGCACTTTTTCATTGGCTTGTTCGAGTTCAAGTTTCAAGGTATCGCGGTCGTTCATTGCTTGTAAAGTCAATTGTTGTTGTTGGTCCAATTGCTTGTCTTTTTCAGCAATTTGAACGTCTTTCACGCGCAACTGTTCATCTTTCTTAGCGAGTTGCTCGTCTTTGGCCTTGAGTTGCTCGTAGAGACGGACGATTTCAGCATTTTTTTCATCCACCAAAATTTCCATCAATTCGCGTTGCTTCACATCATCGCTGACTGGCTCATCTTCAAAAATAGTTTTTTTGTAGATTTCTTCGAGCTTGATCAAGCCACTACGGGTTACAACGGTAACCCCTTTTTCGTTTTTTTGGGTATCTTCTGGAGCCAGCGCCTTGACACGGTTATTGACCGCCTGGCGGCTGACTCCTAAAATTTCAGCAATTTCGCTGACAGTTTTTTCAATCGCCATAACTTCCTCTAATATCTTTTTCTATGAAATACTCTATTAGATAGTAACATAAGTAGGCTAAGCTGTCAAATGAAGCAAAGAAAGGCTAAGCCTTGATACCACGATTAGTGGGCCTCTGTCATTTCAGGAAGATGGAGGCTTGATTGTGCTAAGTCAATGGTGAGTTGGTAATCGGTTTGATCACGCACAGTGATTTCAAAGTCCGTCGTGTAGAGGACCAAGCGAAGGGTTGCGCCTTTTTCGAGCTTGTAGATGGTTGGTTGGAGTTCAAAGTCAAATTCCATCCACTCGCCTGGCGTTACGGCCTCAACTTCTAAGAGGTCATGCCGGTTTTGGAGGTTGAGATAACCTTTAGAAATGACTCGTTGGCCCGCTTCCTTGAATGGCAACTCGGTCAAGTTGTCTAGCATATGGTAGCGACCGTTATCCAGCGTACGGACCGATAAGACTGCAGGATAGGGTTGGAGGTATTTCTTGCTTCCAAGCTCTAAGAGTTGGGCTGAGAGAAGGCCTTTATTGGTGCTGGAGTGAAGTCGCAGGTGAAGGCGAGCTTTCCCGTTGAGGTGCAGGTCTTCTTCGATTGGAAGATCGATCGTCACCTGTTGGGCCTTGTCTTGGTAAAGATCGCTTAAGAAGGTCGGATAAGCCTTGCCATAGCGCTCGTAATCTTTTGTCTCGTAGCGGTTTTGGATGACTTTTTCACCATCTCCGAGTAGGAAGGTCCGCTGACTTGTTTGATTGCCAAAATCATCCAAGGAAGTCCAACTTTGTTCTCCTGTATTGTCCTGCCAGATAACAGTAGGCAATTCATAGCTTGAATCGTAGCCTAGCAATTTTTTAGAGAGAAGGGCATTCATGCTCTCACGGAAGTCAATGGATTGCCAGTTGTTGAGGTAAACATGGGCACCATTGTGGTAGAAGAGGTGTTTCTTGATGCTTGCTGGAAGGGCTTGGAACATGTTAAAGACGTGAAGCGGTTTGACGTTCCAGTCTTGGGAGCCATGGGTAAAGACAACCTCTGCCTTGACCCGATTTGCATTTAAGAGATAATTGCGATCGTGCCAGAATTGATTGTAGTCTCCTGTTTTGCGATCCAATTGCTTTTTAACCTCTTCCAAATCAGCGACATGGGCTGCGTGGTGGCGGAGATAGTCTCCAGCCCGAAGGGCGCGGGAATAGGTCAACTCAGCAAGCGAATCAAAATCCTCTCCAGGATAGCCACCAGGACTCGTCACGAGTCCGTTTTCGCGATAGTAGTTGTACCAAGAGGAAATACCAGCTTCTGCGATGATGACTTCTAGGCCATCAACACCGGTGGTCGCAAGGCCGTTAGACATGGTCCCTAGGTAGGATAAGCCCGTCGTAGCAACCTTGCCATTAGACCAATCAGCCTTAACTTGGCGTTTGCGTGTATGATCTGTGAAGGCACGACAGCGTCCGTTGAGCCAGTCGATGACATTTTTATAGGCCTCGATTTGACGGTAATCCCCGTTGGTCATCAAGCCTTGGGAATCCTTGGTTCCAAGACCGGAGACGTAGAGATTGGCAAAGCCACGAGCGAGCAGGTAGTCATTGAGAGTATAACTGCTGTTGATATGAGTGAGGGTTTCTTCGGTCTCAGAGACTAGTTGGGCTGAACCGACAGGATCCACCAATTCTAATTGAGGTTCTTCTACTTGAATGGTATGAGGTTCTTTGACCTGGAGGTTCACATTCATATTATAGAGCGCCTTGTCACTAGCCTTGTCATTGGTTCCTTGGTGATAAGGGCTAGCAGTCATGACGGCTGGAATTTTTCCTTCATAGCGAGGGCGAATAATATTGACCTTGACCAAATCTGGAAGACCATCCTGATCGCTATCAATTCGACTTTCTACATAGACCACTTCACGGATCACATCATGGCAGTTAAAGGTGGCTAGACTTTTTCCGTTGAAAAAGTGGTAGCGATTGTCTTCAGGGATTAAGCCATCACTAACCAAATGCTCAATTAGTAAATTCCCTTTGACTGTTCGAGTATTGAGGAGGTGATAGAGATTTTCTACCAAGTTTCCGTATTTAATCGGAAATTGGACTTCTTTTAAGAAGCTATCTGTATCTTCAAAGTCAATAAAATAGCGGAAACCAAGCAACTGGAGGGCCACTGTGTAGAAAATATTTGGAGACCATTCGCGGTCAGATTGGAAATAACTTAGGAGATCTGTTTCAGCATCCACCACAAGGTTAGAGAGGGGATAGTCTGTGTTTTTATAAGTGAAGAACACTTTGCGAACAAAGCATTCAAACTGTTCTTTTTCTGTAAGATGAAGAGGAAGGTCGAAACCGATTTCTTTTAATTCTTTTAGAATATCTGCTTGGTCGAGAGCCAAGTAACTATATTGATTGTATTTCATAGGATGCTCCTTTTGTCAGCTTCACTGTTTCTTTACTTTTTATATTATACTTGATAAAATAGTATTTGTCTAAAGAACTTTGATCTCTGAAGGAGGGTGTCATGGTGAGAAAATTATCTGTTGAAGAAGTTGCAAGAAGACGGACTTTATTGTTTGGGGTTCTTGCCGTCATTTTTGGGATCCTCATTTTTCGAAACGGTGTTGGTTTCACAAAATTTTCCTTGGATCTATTAGCCATTTACTTTTTAGTTGATGGACTAGGAAGCTTTCTTCTTCGCTTTTTGTTACGTAGCAAGTCTATTTCCTATAGCCACTCTATTTGGTTTATTTTTCTTTCACTTGCGTTGATCTGGTTGAATCGACTGAGTAGTCTGCCCGTAAACTTAGTTGTGATTTGTTTAGGGGCATATCAGTTGGGGAGTGCCATTGTCTATGGGATCACATTTTGGCTTTATAAGGCCAATCGGGTAAAAGGAGGCTGGCTCTATTTATGGGATGCGCTTTTAAACGGTGGGATTGGTCTAGCAACTGTCTTGGAACCTGGTTCAGATGGGCACTTCCAATTTATCCTCTTGGGGGCTTATCTGGTCTTGTTGGGGATTTCTAATATTCGAGATGGTATTTTATTTGACAAAGACCAACAAGGCCAAGAGTTAAAACGTCGCTTTCGTATTAGCCTACCGGTTATCTTTGCAGCCTTTATCCCTGCTAAGGAGTTAAAACGGTTTAACCAGTTTCTTCAAAAAGGGAGCTCGGCGGGACACACAGGCCCTTATCGATTGGTGAAAAAAGAAGAAGAGGCAAGGGAATTAGAAATTTTGGTTCATACTTCTGACAGCAACTTATTTGGAGCGATTGGGCATGTAGATATTTGTTATCAGGGGAAGGTCATTTCTTACGGAAGTTACGATCCCTTTTCAGAGCGTCTATTTGGGACGATTGGGGATGGCGTACTGTTTAAAGTGGATAAGGAACCATACATCGAACTATGTAAAAAAGAGAGTCAAAAGACGCTGTTTGGCTACAGCCTATCCCTTACCGAAGAAGAGAATCAGGCAGTAGAGAAGCGTCTAGCTGAAATTGATCAGTTGTTAGAACCTTGGGATCCACCTAGTAGGTTACTGGAAGACGGTCAGCCGACCTACGCTTACAAATTGAAATATGATTTAGGGGCTGAGCTATATAAATTTACTTCTTCGCGTTTTAAATCTTACTTTGTTCTGTCTACGAATTGCTGCCTGTTAGCAGATTCCATTGTGGGACAGGCGGGAACGGTTGTATTAGATGTGCGTGGAGTGATTGCACCAGGGACCTATCAGGATTACTTAGAATACGAATTTGAAGCTCCAAACGGGCGGGTCTATACACGAACAGTATACTAAAAAAAGAAAGACGGATTTTTATTTTTGAAAAATCTGTCTTTTTTGCACAAGATTTCTTGTAAAAAGCCAGAAAATCTTTTACAATAAAAAGTGCTTGGAGGAAAGTATGACAGCAAATCAGATCGTAAGAGTGATCCCAGTCTTGAAAGTGAATAACCGAAATGTCAATCAACGCTTTTATGAAGAGACATTGGGAATGAAAGTATTAGTGGAAGAAGGAGCTCTCCTATCTTTAGGGGATGCCTCAAAAGTAGAGAAAATTGTCTTAGAAGAGTCACCGAGTATGCGTTCGCGTAAGGTCGAAGGTCCAAAGAAATTGGGTCGCATTGTGGTGAAAGTGGCACAAGCTCAAGAAATTGATTATTTGTTGGCCCGCCAGCCAGAAACAAGCGCCCTTTACCAAGGTGCTAATGGTCGCGCCTTTGAAGTTGTGTCTCCCCAAGGAGATACCATTTTCGTGCATGCGGAAGAAAATCTTGAAAACCTAGAACCGTTGGAGAAAGCGCCTCTTGTAGAAGCTCCCGAAGATTTCAAAGGTTTGACGAACTTTGATGTGGACTTTCTTGGGGTCAACGTGGCTGATCTTGCTGAGTCTGAGAAGTTCTATAGCAACTTGCCCGCTCTTGCCCGCTTTATCCATTTGCAGGCAGCCCAAGGAGAAGATCTCCAGGTGGAGAACAAGGTGACTTGGGATTTGAGTATGATTAAGGTCGAATTGGCTCCTTTTGATGTGGAAGTTCTGAAAGAAAGCTTGGGAGAAGCTGTTGATTTTGTGCACCGTAAGGGAACTTTCTTGATTGCCAAGGATCCAAGCCAGATCGAACTCTGGTTTGAAGCCAATCAAGATCAGGTCCATATTTCTTATGAAGAATAAGAATGGAGTGATGAGCGTGAATGCAATCATCGAAAAAATTACCGAACAAATCCAAGAAGGCATCTATCCAGGTGCCTCTCTTGCGCTTTACCGCAATGGTCAGTGGAGTGAGCACTATCTAGGACTTGCGGACCCTGAAAAAGGAGAGCCAGTAGTGGCTGACCTGGTCTATGATTTGGCCAGTGTCAGTAAGGTCGTCGGAGTCGCTACCATCTGTGCCTTTTTGTATGCGAAAGGGGAGCTTGAGCTTGATCGCCCCTTTAAAGAGCTTTACCCGCGTTTTGCTCATGAGAAGACAACCATCCGGGAACTCTTGACCCATACGTCAGGACTTGATCCTTTTATCCCCAACCGGGATCAATTGGATGCGAGACAGTTGAAAACAGCCCTTGAAAATTTGCAGTTAAAAGAAGACAAGAGTTTTCATTACACCGACGTCAATTTTCTTTTACTGGGCTTTTGGTTAGAAGACAGGTTTCACCAGCCCTTGGATCGTTTATTTGAAGAGCTGATCTTTACACCTTGGAAGATGACGGAGACACGGTTTGGACCGGTCGAAAAGGCGGTGCCAACGGTCCGTGGCCTTGCTTCTGGAAGTGTTCATGATCCCAAAGCGAGAGTATTGGGCTGTCATGCGGGAAGTGCTGGTCTTTTTTCAACTGTTGCTGATCTAGAGCGCTTCTTAGAGCATTATCTGAAGGATGATTTTGCGCGTGACTTGTCTCAGAATTTTGCGCGTGAAGAGGGCAAGACCCGCGCTCTTGGATGGAATCTAGAGGGGGACTGGTTGGATCATACGGGCTATACAGGAACCTTCATCATGTACAATCGAAAGAGGCAGGAAGCTGTGATCTTTTTGTCCAACCGGATCTATGAGAAGGACGAACGGGCCCAATGGATCCTGGACCGCAACTATTTGATGGACTTGATCAAACAAGAATTTGAGAAATAGAAATGGAAGGCTAGGATGATGGATCCTGGCCTTTTGCTATCTGTCAGATAGAACTCAACTCCGTCTTAGGTTGGATTTCCTTCAAAAGCATCGCTTTTTTGGCTGATTTATATTAAAATAGTAATGACCTTAATAGAGCGAGATGAATATGAAGAAAGAGATAGGCGTCGGAAGGGCGCATAGTAAAATTATCTTAATTGGAGAGCATGCGGTGGTCTATGGTTATCCGGCTATTGCGCTGCCACTCCATCATATAGAAGTGATCTGCCAGATCGTCCCGGCAGATCGTCCATGGATTTTGTTTGAAGATGATACCTTGTCCATGGCGGTTTTTGCGTCTCTTGAGCACCTCGGGATTCGCGAGGCCCGGATTCGCTGTCGCATTCAGTCCATGGTACCGGAAAAACGTGGGATGGGATCGTCTGCGGCGGTGAGTATCGCCGCTATTCGTGCCGTTTTTGACTATTATCAGAAAGAGCTGGATGATGAGACCTTAGAAATCCTGGTCAATCGAGCAGAAACCATTGCCCATATGAATCCAAGCGGGCTCGATGCCAAGACTTGTTTGAGTGATCAAGCCATTAAATTCATCCGGAATGTCGGCTTTTACCCGCTGGAGCTGGGGATAAAAGCGAGCTTGGTGATTGCGGATACGGGGATTCACGGCAATACACGTGAGGCGATTCAAAAGGTTGAAGCCAAGGGGCAGGAAGTTTTGCCCCATTTCCATGAGATTGGTCAGTTGACCCAGCAGGTGGAAGAGGCTCTGAAAATGAATGATCTAACGAGCCTAGGACAGGCTCTGACTACTTGCCATGAGCACTTGAGAGCCGTCGGTGTCAGCTGTGTTGAAGCAGACCACCTGGTTGCCGTTGCCCTTGAGAATGGGGCCTTAGGCGCTAAAATGAGCGGAGGCGGTCTTGGTGGCTGTGTGATTGCCCTCGTCAAGGATTCTCGTGAAGCAGCAACCATTGCCCATGCATTAGAAAAAGAAGGAGCGCACCATACATGGATCGAAAACCTGTAAAGGCTAAGTCCTATGCCAATATCGCGATTATCAAATACTGGGGAAAAGAAGATGCCAAACAAATGGTCCCTTCGACCAGTTCGATTTCGTTAACCTTAGAGAATATGTATACAGAGACAAGGCTATCACCCTTGCCAGCAGATGCGACTGCGCATGAGTTTTACATCGATGGGGAATTCCAAAATCCAGCTGAGCAAGCTAAAATTGGAGCTGTGATTGATGGCTTGAAGCCATCAGATGAAGCAGGATTTGTTCGGGTGGATACCAGCAACAACATGCCAACCGCAGCAGGCTTGTCCTCTAGCTCGAGCGGCCTCTCTGCTCTCGTCAAGGCTTGCAATCGGTATTATGATTTGGGCTTGAGCCAGGAGGAATTAGCTCAAAAAGCCAAGTTTGCTTCGGGTTCCTCTTCACGGTCTTTCTTTGGTCCCTTAGCAGCCTGGGACAAAGAAAGTGGAGAAATTTATAAGGTTAAAACAGACCTGAAACTGGCTATGATCATGCTGGTTCTCAATGACAAGCAAAAGCCCGTTTCCAGCCGGGAAGGGATGAAACGCTGCATGGAGACTTCGACTAATTTCAAAGAATGGATCGAAGAGTCTCGACAAGATTATAAGGACATGCTGGACTATCTAGCTGGCAATGATTTTGAACAGGTCGGTCAGTTGACAGAGCGCAATGCCCTTGCTATGCATGCGACGACTAGAACAGCCACTCCAGCCTTTAGCTACTTGACAGAAGAAAGCCACAAAGCTATGGACTTTGTCCGTGAGCTTCGCGCTACAGGCCATGCTTGTTACTTTACCATGGATGCAGGGCCGAATGTTAAGGTTCTCTGTTTAGAAGAAGACTTGGATCAGCTGGTGCCTTTATTTGATGCCCGCTATCGGACCATCGTATCTAAGACAAAGGACCCTCAAGATGAAGACTAAGTATCAGGTACAGACTGGAGGCAAGCTCTATCTAGCTGGAGAATACGCGGTGCTAACGCCTGGCTATGGAGCCGTGATTCAGTTTATCCCTATTTATCTGTCAGCTACTATCCAAGAATCTAGAAGCTATCAGCTAGCCTCAGATCTCTTTGGTTACCAGGTGGATTTGACCCCAAATAAGGACTACGCCTTGATTCAAGAGACCATTCAGCTCATGGAAGAGTGGCTGAAAGATCAGGGAATAGCCCCTAAACCGTTTGACCTTCACCTTAGAGGAACACTGGGCGAAGAGGGGAAAAAGTATGGGATTGGTTCCAGCGGAAGTGTGGTCTTGCTCGTGATCAAGGCCATGGCTGCTCTGTATGAGTTAGACTTAAATCCAGATCTGCTCTTTCGACTAGCAGCAGTGGTCTTGGTGCAAAGAGGGGACAATGGTTCCATGGGCGATTTGGCTTGCATTGCTTACGAGGGCTTGATTTATTACCAATCCTTTGATCGGGCTTGGTTGCATGAAGTCTTGACTTCTCAGCCTCTTTCACAAGTTTTAGACCTGGATTGGGACTACCAGATCTGCTCGATCCAGCCAGCCATCTCTTATGATTTTCTGGTTGGTTGGACCAAGGAACCAGCGATTTCAAGTGATTTGATCCGCCAGGTCAAGGGAGCGATCAAGGAAGATTTTCTTCAGGAGAGCCAGAGTGCAGTGAAGAATCTTGAAAAAGGCCTCCGTGAAGGGAACCAAAAGGAAATTGAGACCAGTATCAAACGTGCCGATAAGAACCTAAAGTCTTTGAACCCTTTGATCTATACCCCAGCTCTAAAAGAGCTGCAAGAAGCGACAGAGGGGCTTTCTGCCTGTGCCAAATCCAGTGGTGCTGGAGGAGGCGACTGTGGAATCGCCCTTAGTTTTGACCCAGTTGAGACTCAGACCTTGATAGACCGCTGGAAGGAAAAGAATATTGAAGTCATTTACCAAGAAAGGATGGGAGATTCGTGAGCGAAAATCGAAAAGACCAGCATATTCGCTATGCCTTGGAGCAAAGCTCCTCCTATAATAGCTTTGATGAGATCGAGCTGATTCACCGATCCCTCCCCCTTGTGGATCTAGCAGAGATTGATCTAACAACCCATTTCGCAGGGCGTGATTGGGAGGTCCCTTTTTATATCAATGCCATGACAGGCGGGAGTAAACGGGCCAAAGAGATCAATCAAAAGTTGGCAGCAGTAGCCGAAGCCTGTGGGATTCTCTTTGTGACTGGCTCTTACAGTGCAGGGCTGAAGGATCCGAGCGATCAATCGTATACGGTCAAAAAGGACCATCCTCATCTTCTTTTAGCGACCAATATTGGCATCGATAAAGAGCCAGATTTGGGCTTGCGAACAGTGGAAGAGCTACAACCCCTCTTTCTTCAAGTCCATGTGAATCTGATGCAAGAGTTGCTCATGCCCGAAGGGGAGCGGATTTTCCACACTTGGAAAGACCATCTCAAGATCTATGGGCAGGGCTTTCCAGTGCCTGTAGTCCTGAAAGAAGTTGGCTTTGGTATGGATCCCAAAACAGTTCAGGCAGCGCTAGAAGCTGGGATCAAAACCGTCGATATTTCTGGTAGTGGTGGCACTAGCTTTGCCTATATTGAGAATCGTCGTGGTGGCAATCGCGCTTATCTGGATGATTGGGGACAATCAACTGCGCAATGTCTCTTACAGTTACAGGATCAGATGGATCAGGTTGAGATCCTCGCAAGTGGTGGCATCCGTCATCCTCTTGATATGGTCAAGGCCTTGGTCCTCGGAGCGCGTGGCGTAGGACTATCCCGCGTTTTTCTTGAGATGGTAGAGACTAAGAGCATTGAAGAAGTGATCGTCCTTGTCCAAGGCTGGAAAGAAGACCTCAGATTGCTTCTATGTGCGCTCGGTTGTCAGAACCTGAAAGAGCTCCGTGAAGTCGACTATCTCCTCTATGGAAAGTTGTGGCAAGCTCAGCAACAGAAAAAATGAAGAAAAATCATTTTAGAAACTTTCCTTAGGTGAGTACGGACGTCAGCGAACTTCTACGAAGTTCCATGACTTAGTTTTGAACCTAAGGTTTCAAAACTCCCGAGTGCCTGAAACAAAAACATTTCAGGCACTTTTCTCACGGCGGAAAGTTTTCGTATATTATGATTCATTTTGAAAATTAGAACTCTTTTATAGTTCTTTGAAGAATCACTTAACTTATTTTACTTAAAAATTAGTTCCTATTCGTTTAGGATTGGCAAAATAAGCCAATTTTTTCTTTTTTTTGAAAAAGTGTTCTCCTCAAAAATTCTGATAGTTTACGAATCGTTTACGGTTGCTGGAATCGCTTGCAAAATAGGCTTGTAAAAGAGTATACTAAATAAGGAAAAACATTTTTAAAAAGGAGTTTAGGATGAAGAAGCACTATTTTCGATCAGCTGTAGCAGCCTTGCTTCCGCTTTTGTTGATTGCTCAACCTGTTGAGGCTTGTACAGGGTTCATCATCGGGAAGAAACTGACGGCCGACGGTTCGACCTTGGTAGGTCGTACCGAAGATTTAGAGCCCAACCATAATAAAAATTTTGTGGTCAGAGAGCGTGTCTACAATAAAAAAGGAGCCATCTTTGAGGATGCTGCCAACGGTTTTCAATATCCCTTACCTGAGATTAGCTATAAGTATACAGCGGTTCCAGATGTCACCCCTGATCAGGGAATTTTTGACGAAGCAGGATTCAATGAATATGGGGTTTCCATTTCTGCCACTGTATCTGCTTCAGCAAATGACAAGATCCAAAAAGTGGATCCCTATGTCAAGGATGGCCTCGCAGAATCGGGCTTGACTAGTATCGTTCTCCCTAGTGTGAAAACCGCAAGAGAAGGGGTTGAACTCATTGCTAAAATCGTCGAAGAAAAAGGCGCTGCAGAAGGAAATATTGTGACCATTGCCGATAAAGAAGGCGTCTGGTATATGGAAATCCTATCTGGCCATCAATATGCAGCGATTCTCTTCCCAGAGGATCGGTTTGCTGTCTTTCCAAATACCTTCTTCTTAGGGCATGTAGATCTGTCGGATACCGAACGCACGATCGCTTCAAAAGATCTTGAAAAAGTCGCCAAAGAAGCCAATAGCTATAAGGAAGTGGACGGAAAATTCCACGTTTCTCAATCCTATAATCCGCCTTTGCAAGAAGCAGATCGCTCTCGGGTTTGGTCGGGAATCAAATCGCTAGACCCAAGCTCTCCTGTTAAATATGACGATGCGTCCTTTGACCTTCTTCATACAACCGATCGGAAATTAACTCTCCGCGATGCTATGAATCTCCAACGCAATCGTTTGGAAGGAACCAAATATAAACCACAGGATCAAATGGAGCTGGATGGAAAAGGTATTCCGAAAAAAGGGGAGTTTGATGCGGTTTATAAATACCCTATTTCCAATCCAAATGTCATGGAGGCCCATATTTTCCAACTGAAAGACGATGTCCCAGCGAGTGCGGGTGGGGGCACCATGTGGCTGTCGATGGGTAGTCCACGAAATGCTCCATATCTACCCTACTATGGCAATATTCTCAACACCTATCAAGCCTACCAAGAATTAGGGGATCATTACAATGATCGCTCTTGGTATTGGACCATTTCAAGAATCAATGACCTTGTGGCCAAGTATCCAGATTTATTCGAAGATGGGGCGATTCGTACTGAAATGGAACGATTGGAGTCTCAGTGGATGGTCGAACAAGATCTGAGTGATAAGGAGCAAATTGCCCTTGCTTCTCAGCCTGAAGAAGCGAGTGAGAAGGCAACAGAGGAAAGCTTGGCAAGAGCTGAGAAAACCTTCGAACGCTTGCAAGAAATCAGAAAAGAAGCAGAACAAAAGGTAGCAGATGAACACGGAAAAAGTGCTCTGCAGAATTTAGATGACGAAGAAGATGCTGCTTATGAAGAAAAGATTGATCTCGTTGAATTTGACTATGATTACATTCTAGCAGCAGGCTTATTCGGGGCAACCCTTCTAGCGATTGTGATCTACCTGATTCGCTCAAAGAAACAAAAGGGAGGAAAACAAGATGACTAAAATTCAAAGAGCCTCGATCTATCTTTTTCTACTGTTGGCAGGAATTGGCTTGGAGTTTGAACTCGGTCATCTTTCTCAACAAGAATTTAGCCAGTCTGCAGGCAGAGATTTGGTCTTAAACTTGTCTGTCTTAGCTGCAATTATTATCCCGCTCTATCTCTTTTCAAAACGATTGGGCAAGCAGTTGTCTGTCCCAACTTATGTCTTATGGATTGCCATGTTTGGAGGAGCCTTCGTAGCAGGCTGGTTGAGCTTTTCAGGCAATAGCTTGATTGATATTATGAATAGCCATGTGATCAAGGATGCCACTGTCTTTAACAAGTGGACCGATGCCTTGACGGCCCCATTTTCAGAGGAATTCTTTAAGGCTCTGGTTGCCTTTTGGGTTGTCTTGATGGTTGGCAAGAAAGATCTAAAAGCGATTCTAATTGCAGGCTTGGGCTCTGGCTTTGGTTTTCAAATCATTGAGGATTTAGGGTATGTTGCTCGCCAAACCAAAACCAGCCAATTAGCCGCGGTTACTGAGGCCATTAACCGGATCTCTGGTGGATTAGCTTCACATGCCCTCTATACTGCTGTTGTATCCGTTGGTATCTTCCTCTTGTTGTCTCAAGTAACCCAGCAAAAGGAAAAACTCTTTGGGCTTTGGTGTGTTCTCTCGACAGTAGCCAATCACTTCTTATGGAACTCTCCGTTTTATGAAACAGACCATCGGATTAATCTTCTCGTCGGACTACTCTTTGCCGTCCAAGTAGGGACCTTTATCGAAGTGGTGCTCTATACTAAGAAACATCCCGAGCTGCCATTTTTAAAACAATAAGAAAAATTTTTCAAACACAAAAGAGAGTGGGACAGAAATCGGTAATTCGTTAGAACTCGATTTCGTCGTCCCACCTCCGCACAGTTGAGTAGGGCTGTAAAAGCTGATGAAATTAGCGTAGTAGAGCCCACTCAACCACTGCGTCTTGCTCGACAATCCAAAAATAATTGAGAGGCTAGGACTTTTGTCCCAGCCTCTTTTAGAATGTAAACAAACTGTTTTTTACATAAAACAAGCTAAGTGATGCAGAATAATTAAAAATGATACATACCAATAGGCTCATTCAAACATACACTGAAACTTTCCGCAGTGAGAAAAGTGCTAGAAATAGGATTGTTTCTAGCACTCGGGAGTTTTGAAACTTTAGGTTCAAAACTAAGTCATGGAACTTCTTCGAAGTTCGCTGACGTCAGTACTCACCTAAGGAAAGTTTCAAAAATGACTTTGTCTTCAATCTGAAAACGAAAACCTTGTCTTAGTTCTTTTATTTTCTCAATTCTTGTAAGAGTGTTTGTGCTTTTTCTAAATTAAAGGGTTTGTTTTCAAGGAGTTGGCTGACCAATCGGGGAACTTCCTCTTCCTTAGCCCCTGCTAGAAGGGCTAGGGAGCGTGCTTGGAGTTTCATATGCCCTGCTTGAATCCCTGTGGTGACAAGGGCTTTGAGTGCTGCGAAATTCTGCGCCAAACCGAGCGAAGCGATGATACCTGCTAATTCAATAGCAGAAGGCTCTCCTAGCAAACGGTGGCTGACTTGAACCATTGGGTTGAGGCCAATCGAGCCTCCTTTTGTCGCAACCGGCATTGGTAGGGTGATCTCTCCATAGAGTTTTTTCTCTTCCGGCTGACTTGTCCAGTGACTCAAGCCCTTGTATGAACCACTTTGTGCAGCATAGGCATGGGCTCCTGCTTCGATGGCCCGCCAGTCATTACCTGTCGCAAGGACCAGGGCATCAATCCCGTTAAAAATTCCCTTGTTATGAGTAGCTGCACGGTAAGGATCCACTTGAGCCAGTTGGCTAGCTAGCTCCATCCGGTGGGCAATCTCAATGGCTTCCTCAGGATTTCGACTCAGTGCTTTAAAATCGATGGCACACCGTGCACTCACTAAAGAGCGAGTAGCCAAGTTGGATAAAATTGCCATCAAGGCCTGACCACCAGAGAGTTCCTGGATACGATCGGTCAGAGCTTCTAACATGGTATTGAGCATATTGGCCCCCATGGCTTCTTTGGGATCGACAGCCAAGTAGACAATAAGAAAGTCCCCCTTGTTTTCGACCCAAAGATCCCTTGCTCCACCTCCACGCTTGACGATCGAAGGATAGGCTTCATTAGCGAGCTGAAGAAGGGTTTTCTTGTCTTCTAGGATACGCTTGCTAGCAACTTCCATGTCTTCAACATCCGTCAGAGCGATCTCACCGATCATTTGCCGCTGGTGCACCTGGGTGGTGAAACCGCCTGAACGTTGAATGAGCTTGGCTGCAAAGCTGGCAGCCGCAACCACGGAAGGCTCTTCTGTGACCATGGGAAGGACATAGTCACGACCATTGATCAGGAAATAAGGAGCGAGGCTAAAAGGCAAGTCAAAAGTCGACAAGACATTTTCTGTCAATTGATCTGCAATAGAAAGGGGAAGTCCCTTTTGTTCTTTTAAGATCTGTGCTTCATCCCAAGTTAAGAGGCCTTCCTTCAGTAAGGCCTCTATGCGTTCTGTGGGAGAAAGTTTTGCAAAACCTGGTAATCGTGCCATTATTTTTCTACTTTCTGGTAAGTGCGTTGGTGTTCCTTGATCTCTGTCAAAGCAAAAGTTTGATGCGTAGCAGGCTCAAACACTTGATTGCCACTAGGATCTAGATCTACTTCCTCATAAAAGAGTCGTTCGTAGTCAGCAACACTAAGAACCGTACGTTGGTCCAGTTTTTCCATGCGTTTGTGATCTAAGAGTTGCTCAAAACCAGGAACAAGGTTAGCACTAAAGATCTCAGAAACCGCTCCACTTCCATAGCTAAAGAGGGCGATTCGGTCCCCAGCTTTGAGTTGGGGGTCATTTTCCAGTAGTGATAGCAAGCCTAGGAAAAGAGATCCAGTGTAGATATTTCCCACGCGTTGGCTGTATAGAATCGATTGATCAAAGTTGTATTGTAATTGATCTTTTTTCTCTTCTGATAATGACTTATCCAAGATTTTTTTCAAGCCCTTGAGAGCTAATTTTGGATAAGGTAAATGGAAGCAGACGGACGCAAAGTCTGTCAAGGTAAGGCCAGTCCGTTTCTGGTATTCCGCCCAGGTTGTTTTCAGAGAATCTAGATATTGTTGCGTTGAATAAATCCCATTCACGAAGGGAGTTGTCGCATAATTTGGACGCCAAAAATCCATGACATCGCGTGTTTGGGCAACATTATCATCGTTAAAAGATAGAATACGAGGATTTTGGCTGATCAGCATAGCAACCGCTCCAGCCCCCTGTGTTGGTTCTCCAGGAGTTCCAATTCCGTATTTAGCAATGTCACTCGCAATGACCAAAACCTTACTCTGTGGAAATTTTTCAACATGGAGTTTAGCATAATCCAAGGCAGCAGTCGCAGCATAGCAGGCTTCTTTCATCTCAAAAGAGCGGGCGAAAGGCTGGATATCTAGTAAGCCATGGACAAACACAGCAGCAGCCTTACTCTGGTCAATTCCAGATTCTGTCGCAAGAATCACCATGTCGATCGCTTCTTTATCTTCGTCTGTTAAAATATCATCTGCTGCAGTAGCAGCCAATGTGACGATGTCTTCTGTGATCGGTGCAACACTTTGTTCTTTTAAGAGAAGACCCTTGCTCAGTTTTTCGGGATCAGTATCACGAGCAGCAGCCAAATCTTCTAAACGCAAGACATAAGGACTCGTCGCAAAACCAATCTTATCAATCCCAATTGTCATTCTTAACCTCTTTTTTATTTGATATCTACTAGTATATTTCGTTACTATTTTACCATATTTAAGGGTAAAACTCCCTTGAAAAAGCTAGATCAGCAAGGAAATCATTCTCGGGACCGATTTTGCAATGTTTCAAAGAAAAATAGAGAATCTATAAGAAAAAGCCATCCTCAGATGACTTTTCAAATCTTATCCTTGCTTATCTTTTTTAGGATTGCTCATGATTCGTATGAAGAGTTCTTTGCATTTGTCTCTTAGAACATTTTCGTAGAAGACGATTAAAGCGATGTACACAATCAGAAAGTTCAAGGTCAGATAGAACAAGTCAAATGAATTACGGGCATAGATAGTTGCTGATTGATAGGAGGGGAGGGCTCCTAGGATCATCCAAGGAAGATACTTGATATACTTGTTTAGCATCATACATCACCTCGCATACTTTAAAGGATTTGTTTTTTCACTTTTATTGTATTCTTTTATGTGGAAAATGCAAGCAAGGACACTTATAAAATTTGAAAAACCAATGCTAGTTGGCATTGGTCATTTTTCTTTTTTGATGGCGTTGGTAAGAATGGTAGAGTTTCAAGACAACAGATCCGCTAGCCATCCCGATGGAGATCACCAAGGCAAGAATAACCACCAGGGTCACGCTGGTTACTGCTTGGCGATATTGCCCACTGACAAAGAAGGAAGTGGTTCGATAGGAAATATATCCTGGAACCAAGGGGGCGAGAATGGACAACATAAAGACCACGACAGGCGTCTTGAGAATGATACTTAAAATCTGACTGATACAGGAGCCGACAATGGCTGCGATAAAGGTCGCAACGATGACATTGGTAGGCCCTTTCAGGATATAGTAAAGTAGCCAGATGCCCATGCCTAGGATTCCTCCAGGAATCAACATGGAGCGCTGCACATTTAGGACAATTAAAAAGGTGATGATGGCAATCAAACTGGCCACCGCTTGGATTAAAAATTCAGTTAGGTTCATGATTTTATTTCATAAGGACGAGGGCGACCGTTGTACCGGCACCAAGTGCAAGAGTAATGAGGAGAGTTTCAAAGAGTTTGCTCATCCCAGAGTTGAGGTGGTAATTCATCAGATCGCGGACGGCATTGGTCATGGCGATTCCAGGAACGAAGGGCATGACACAGCCTGCGATAATGAGATCGGTATTGGAAGGAAAACCACTATAGCGCGTCCAGATATGGGCCAAAAAACCAAAGACAAAGGCGGCCGCAAAGGCAGTGACAAAAGGAATGCGAACGTATTTCTCAACGACAAGAGAAAAAGCAAAGGCAAAGACAGTCGCAATACCTGCTCCAATCGCATCATAGAAATTTCCTCCAAACATGATGGAGAAGAAAGGCGCACTGAGGGTTGCCGCAATGGTCAACTGGAGATTGGTATAAGGAGCGCGCTTCATTTTCAACTCGCTCAGGGCTTTGTAGGCTTGCTCGAGATCTATCTCTCCAGAGACGAGTTGACGGGAGATCTGATTGACGTCACAGACCTTTTCGATATTGTAATTGGTCCGCAAGATCCGTTTCATGCGCGTGACATTGGCATTCTCGATTGAAAAGAAAATAGCGACTGGCATCGCTAAAACATTGCAATCGACGATTCCTTGTGAATGGGCGATCCGGATCATGGTATCTTCGACCCGGTGAATCTCAGAACCGCTCTCGATCAGGAGGGTTCCAGCTAACATCAGGACGTCGATCACTTGGTTGATCTGTTTTGACTCTTCCATAATTTCCTTCTTACTAAATAATCTGTTTCTATTATAGCAAAAAAGGACGAGAGACAGAACTAAAATCTGACAATTCTAGTTTGTTTCTTATCCTTTCTGAATTCGTTTAGAATAGCTATTGTTTAGGCTTATCATTCGTTAACTCGGGTGGTGATGTTGCACGGTGCTATCCTGGACGAGAAGGGTTGCTAAAAAGATCAGTGCAATCAGGATAAAGAGCCAAATAATAGCGAAAATAAATGTTAAAAACATAGGATCACCCCTTCTATATTATTTACAGCTCTACTATAACACTTGGAGAAAGCGCTGTCAAACCCTGTGTAGTAAGCTCTTAAACTCTTTCAAAATTCAGAATACTCTTGCGATGGGAATGAAAAAACCAGCCGTTTCCGACTGGTTTTTAAGACCTATTTGAATCTTAGTTCAAGGCATCATCCATTGAAAGAACTTCGTGGAAGACACGTTGTGTCAATTCAGTTTTTTGTTCTGGAGTGAGGTATTTAGTGTTTACACAGTATCCAGAGATACGAACGATAACGTCTTCACCGCTCATGATCTTTTCGTAAACATCGTTCAAGTCCATAACGTTCAAGTTACAGTGTTGTCCACCGTTTTCGAAGTATCCATCAAGGATAGTTACCAAGTTATCAACTTGTTCGTCACGAGTTTTACCAAGAGCACGTGGTGATACTTGAGTAGTGAGTGAGATACCATCAGCTGCGTAACCAAAGTCAAGGCTAGCAAGTGAGTTCAAGTTTTGCAACCATCCACCTTTAGCTTTGTTAGATGGGTTAGCACCTGGTGAGAAGAATTCCAATTTAGACAAGTTCACAGAACCATCTTCGTTGAGGTATACCCCTTTGTGGACTGGTGAGTTACCAGTTTGTTTAGAGTAAGCAACGTTAGAAGTGATGGTAAGAAGTGAAACAGTTGCTTCAGCGTTCTTGTAAAGTTTGTGGCTGCGAAGACGAGTAGTGTAAGCTTCGATCAACCATTCTGCCAATTCGTTAGAACGTGGGTCATCTTCACCCCAACGTGGGTATTCACCGATTGTTTCGTAATCGTAGATGTAGCCATCTTCGTCACGGATTGGTTTAACAGTAGCGTATTTGATTGCTGACAAAGTATCAACAGTGTTAGCGAATCCACAGATACCGAATCCCATGTTAGCGCGTTGGTGAGTTGGCAAGAAGGCCATTTGAACAGCTTCGTAGTTGTACTTATCAGTCATGTAGTGGATGATGTTCAAAGCATCTACGTAAGTGTCTGTCAACCAGTCAAGAGATTTTTCGAAGTTTGCTTTAACAGATTCGAATTCAAGAACTTCGTCACGGATTGGATCGATGTCAAATACTTTATAGTCTTTATGAACATCGTCGTAACCACCGTTCAAACCAGTAAGAAGAGCTTTAAGAACGTTAACACGAGCACCGAAGTATTGGATGTTGTGGCGTTGTTCTTCGTTTTCTGGGTCAAGTGGAGATACACAACATGAGATACAGCTCATTTCACCGTATCCGTCTTTCGCCATTGTTGTTACACCTTCGTATTGGATAGAAGAGTGTTTATGGCTCATGTGCATACAGTAGCGACGGAAGTTGTATGGCAATTTGTCAGTCCAAAGAACTGTCAAGTTTGGTTCTGGAGAGTTACCGATGTTGTCCAAAGTGTTCAAGAAACGGTAGTCCATCTTAGTAACACGGTGACGACCGTCGTTACCCATACCAGCCATTGATGTTGTGATGAAGGTTGGGTCACCTGAGTACAATTCGTCGTAAGCTTTTGTACGAGCAAATTTAACAGTACGCAATTTCATAACGAAATCGTCAACGAATTCTTGGATTTCTGATTCAGTAAATGTACCACGAGCCAAGTCACGTTCAGCGTAGATATCCAAAACGATTGGCACACGTCCAAGAGAAGTAGCAGCACCGTTGATCACACGGCAGACAGCCATGAAGGCGATGTTTGTCCATTGGATTGCTTCTTTTGTATTGAAGGCAGGACGACGTACGTCTACACCATAAAGGTCACCCAATTTAACAACTTCTTGAAGTGCTTGGTATTGAAGGTTTACTTCTTCACGAAGACGGATTGATTCTTCATCGATTTCAGTAATAGAGTTCCAGTCGTTTGCTTTTTCAGCCATCAAGTAGTCAGCACCGTAAAGAGCCAAACGTGCATAAACCCCGATGATACGTCCACGAGAGTATGCATCTGGAAGACCAGTTACAGTGTGAGCGTGACGTGCACGACGGATGTTTGTAGTATAAGCACGGAAGATACCATCGTTTACAGTTGTAACGTATTTTGTGAAGATTTCATGAACTGCTGGATCTGGTTCGTATCCATTTTCTTTCAAAGTAGTTTCCGCCATACGGATACCACCACGAGGCATGAAGTTCAATTTGAACAATTCATCATTTTGGATACCGAAGATCAATTCGTTTTCTTTGTCGATATATCCAGCTGCGATATCAGCGATAGATGTTGGACGGTTATCGTATGGGAAACGAGTTTCTTCGTAATGAGCTTTTGTTTCTTCAACAATCTTCTTGATGTGAAGAGAACGTTCAGTTGGACCAGCTAGGAAGCTTTCATCGCCATCATAAGGTGTGTAGTTAGCTTGAACGAAGCGAGAAACGCTTGCTTTTTCTTTCCAATCTTCACCTTTGAAGCCTTCCCAGGCTTTGTCAAAAATATCTTGTGCTTCAACGACTGTTTTAACAACCATTTTTATTTTCCTCTATTGTCTTTCTAGCAACTACATCTGTTGCACTTACAATAGTAGTATACCATACAGAAACCGGTTACACAAAGACAAATTGCGAAAAATAGCAGATTCTTTTATAATACAGTTTCAATTCTTCTGCGATACTGTACTACATTTTTGAAAATGAACATGAATTTCCATCAATTTTCATGTTTTTAGGAAGGGCCGATTTTTGCAATTCTAAAATTTTCTTCTTATAATAGAAAAAAGGAGGGTGAAAAATGCTGATATTTCCATTGGTGAATGATACGAGTCGCAAGATTATTCATATTGATATGGATGCATTTTTTGCTGCGGTCGAAGAAAGAGATAACCCTAGTTTAAAGGGGAAGCCTGTCGTAATTGGCCAGGACCCTCGTCAATCAGGAGGGAGAGGTGTGGTCTCGACCTGTAACTATGAAGCACGGAAATATGGGATTCATTCGGCCATGAGTTCCAAGGAAGCGCTGGACCTTTGTCCCCAAGCGATTTTTATCTCTGGAAATTATGAAAAATACCGAGAAGTGGGCGAGCAGGTTCGTGAGATTTTCAAGCGCTATACAGATCTGATCGAGCCTATGAGTATTGACGAAGCCTATCTAGATGTGACGGAAAATAAAATCCAGAGCAAATCAGCTGTCAAGATTGCCCGCTTGATTCAGCATGCGATCTGGGAAGAGCTGCATCTCACAGCTTCAGCGGGTGTCTCTTATAATAAGTTTTTGGCCAAGATGGCAAGTGACTACCAAAAGCCCCGTGGCCTAACTGTGGTCTTGCCGGAGGATGCCGAGGATTTCCTGAGCCAGATGGACATTGCCAAATTTCACGGGGTAGGAAAGAAGACAGTGGAGCTACCGCATGAGATGGGGGTCTATACTGGCGCGGATCTTTTAGCCATCCCGGAGATGACTTTGATTGATCGATTTGGACGCTTTGGCTATGATCTCTTTCGTAAGGCGCGAGGCATTCACAATAGCCCTGTCAAGAACCATCGCATCCGCAAGTCGATCGGAAAAGAGCGGACCTACCGCAAGCTACTCTATGCTGAAGATGATATTTTAGAAGAAATTGCCAATCTGTCCAGTAAGGTGGCCCAATCGCTGGAAAAACACGGCAAGCAAGGGAAAACCTTGGTCTTAAAAGTGCGCTATGGAGACTTCACCACCCTGACCAAGCGGATGACATTGACGGAGCCAACACGAGAGGCTGAGCGGATCAATCGTTCCGCCCGACATATTTTTCAAGAAATCGAATCGATAAATACAGGAATCCGTCTCTTGGGTGTCACCATGACCAATTTCATCGATCATACTGAGCTGCCTTTGGTGGAAGAAAAAGAAAACGACTAGTTTGTTCACTAGTCGTATTTTTTGATGTCAAAAAAGGCTGCAATCTCTTCTTCAGTCAGTCCGATCATAGGAGAAATGGTGTGGAGATTGTCTTCTGTCAGTCGATAGACAGTCGGTTCATCAGGCTCATCCTTCCTTTTAACAGTTTCTTCCTTGCTTCGTGCGGATTCGACTGTAGCAGAAGCGGTGGCAACGGCTGAAGATGAGACATTGGTGGCTTCGCCTCCGTCCAGGTCCTTGAAGCGCTCCACCAAGTAGGTCTTGCGCGCAGTACCGGTATTTTTAGTAGCGTAATTAAAGGCGCTGTATTCTCCTAAGAGAATCAGCTTGCTCTTAGAGCGCGTGATGGCGGTATAGATCAAATTACGCTGCAACATCCGGTGGCTTTGATTGGTAATGGGCAAAATCACTACCGGAAACTCACTTCCTTGCGATTTGTGAATACTCATCGCATAAGCTAAGCGAATCTTGTACCATTCATTGCGCGGATAGACGATTTCATTACCATCAAATTGGATGGTCAATTCATCTTGCTTGGATTCTGTATATTTTCCTGGGAGAAGATCGGTGATGTAGCCGATATCTCCGTTAAAGACATTGCTTTCTGCATCATTGACCAGATGGATGACCTTGTCTCCATCGCGGTATTGGCAGTCTGGCGTGTCAAAAACCACCTGATCTTTGACAGCTGGATTGAGAAGGTCTTGCATGAGCGTATTGATATTGTCAATGCCGGCCTGGCCCTTGTACATGGGTGCCAAGACTTGGATATCTCGTGCAGGGATATGACTGCGAAGGGCAGCAGAAGTGATTTGTTCGATCATCTTAGGGATGTGTTCGCTTCCAGCTTCGAAATAAGAGCGGTCGGCTTTTCGTTCTGTGAAATCTTGAGGAAGCTTGCCTTGGCGAATGTCTCCTGCTAGTGAGACAATGGTCGAGTCCTCACTCTGACGGAAAATATGTTCGAGTTTGGTCTGAGGGATGCTTGGGATCTGCAAGAGATCAGCCAAGACCTGACCAGGGCTGACAGATGGTAATTGGTCGGCATCTCCCACAATCAAGAGTTTCGTATCCGTTGCGATATTACTGAGTAATTGATTAGCCAGCCAGGTATCAACCATGGAAAATTCATCCACAATGATAAAGTCTGCGTCTAAATAGTCATCCAAGTGGCTGGTGTCATCATCTCCTGTCATCCCCAAATGGCGGTGGATGGTGGCACTCGGAAGTCCTGTCAGCTCATTCATGCGTCTAGTCGCCCGTCCCGTTGGGGCGACCAAGAGGATCGGCAGGTCTTGTTTCTTCCGAAGATCCAGCTGGTGGAGTTGGGCATAGACACTGATCATCCCATTGATAACGGTAGTCTTTCCTGTCCCAGGACCCCCTGTGAGGATAAAGACCTTGTTTTGGATAGCTTGGTGAATCGCCTCTTTTTGAATCGCATCGTAGCGAATCCCCAAATCTTTTTCAACCGCCTCAATCTCCTGGTTGATTTTCTCAGGGTCAAATGAAGCTTGCTTTCCTTTTTCTAGGAGGCGACCGATATGACTGCGAATCCCTTCCTCCGCAAAGAAGAGGCTATTGTCAAAGATCTTGGTGTCCACGTTTTGGACCTTGTCTTCCTCGATGAGGCGTCCTAATTCTTGGGCGACAGTGGAAGGGTCCAATTCTACTGGCCGAGCGGATTCTAAAAGGTCAATGGTATAGCGCAGGAGGTCTTTGGCTTCGATGTAGGTATTTCCAGTCTCGATAGAGTAGCTAAAAAGGCTGTGGATCAGACCCGCGCGGAAACGCTCAGGGGCGTCACTTGCAATCCCCAATTCTTCGGCTAGTTGGTCCGCGATTTTAAAGCCCATGCCTTGGATATCTTCCACCAATCGGTAGGGCTGTTGCTCCACGATCTGGAGGGTTTCTTCTTTATAAAAATCTTGGATCTGAAAGGCCAATTTATTGGGAATGCCATAGTTGGCTAGTTGGGCGAGAATGCGCTCTGCTCCGTAATTCTGACGGAGTTTTTCTACAAAAGCCAGGCGGTTTTTCTTGGAGAGACCAGTGATATCTTCTAATTTTTCAGGGGCCTCCAGAATTTTGTCAATGGTATTGTCTCCATAGAGGTCCACGATTTTTTGAGCCGTTTTGAGCCCAATTCCTTTGAAGTGATCGCTGGAAAAATATTTCACCAAGCCCTTGCTAGAGGGTTTAGCACGTTCATAGCGATTGATTTTGAGCTGTTCTCCGTATTTAGGATGATGGACCAGCTCCCCCCAGAAAGTATAGTCTTCGCCTTCCATAATATCTGCCATAGTGCCCGTTACAATGATCTCAAAATCATCAAAGTCTTCGGCATCTGTATCGCTGATGTCGAGTAAGAGGATTCGAAAAAAACTGCTAGGATTTTCAAAAATAATACGCTCAATAGTACCAGAAAAATAATATTCCATCATTTCTTTCCTTTTTATAAAGCAAGGCTGGGACATACTTGTCTCAGCCTCAGTCTGTTGATCTATACTAATAAGTTTTGAAAGGGTAGATAGGCCATAGTCTAAAGACAGTTTGTCCTTTGATTTGTTCTTTCTTGAAAGCTCCGACCTGACGGCTATCTTTTGAAACGATCCGGTCATCTCCAAGTAAGAGGTATTCATCGTCGAGCAACTTCAAGGTAAATTTAGGATTGCCATCCTTGTCTACTGTAAAGGCTTGGGCTGTATTGGCCAATTGGCGGAAGAGTTCTCCGTTTTCTTCGAACCCTTTTCCAGTGTAGGTTGATTGCAATTTATCTTTTTTGAAACGAGCGATGTAGTCTTTCAAATAGGGCTCATTGGTCTTTTTCCCATTGATGTAGAGAGTATCGTTGTCATACTGGATAGTATCTCCAGGAAGACCGATGACCCGCTTGACGATGTCCTTGGTTTTGCCGTCGTCGTCTTTTTCACTGGCAACGACAATGTCGAAACGATCAATCGAAAGGTGGTTGATCACAAGGAGGTACTCGCTATCAGCCAAGGTCGGATCCATCGAATGACCATCCACCTTGACCGGAGCCCAAAGGAAGACGCGAGAGGCGATGATGAGACCAACGATGATGCTGAAGAGGCCCCATTCTTTAAGGAATCTCACCACTGGTGAGCTAGATGTATGTTTTGAACTTCTTTTTGACATAACTTATCTTTCTAGTAATTTCTTTGCTTTTTCTGTGTTTTTAAAATGGAGTTTGGCACAATAATCCAGAGCTTTCATCCCGTAGGTCTGGAGCAATTTAGCAGCGACTTGGTCAGACTTCGTCCCTGCTCCACTAGGGAGATTAAAGCCCAGTTCCTTGCCCAGATCTTCCAGATTTTGAAGGAAGAGATTGCGGGCGATGATGGAACTAACTGCAACAGCTAAATACTTACCTTCTGCTTTTTCTTCCAAATCAATGGCTTGGGTGACCTGATTTTTTTCGGCTTTCACGTATTTTTGGTAGTTTTTAGCCGTCGTAAAGGCATCGATCACAATTCGCTCTGCTTGGACTCCTTTATTTAATAGAAGATAGATAGCCTGATTGTGCAGGGCCACTTTGACTGAAACAGCATTGTAGCCAGAAGCAATGACTTCATTGTACTTCTTTGGAGACAATAAGAGTGCTTGGTGCTGGATGTTTTCCTCAAGGAGAGGAGCCAATTGCTGAATTTTTCGATCATCCAAGGTCTTTGAATCCCCCACACCGAGCTTTTTGAGCCAGTCGTGCTGGTCAGGTGTGACAAAGGATGCAACGACGGTGAGTCCACCAAAATAAGAGCCGTTTCCGACCTCGTCGGTTCCGATCATGGCTAGATCTGGTCCTGCAGATGAAGTAGTAGAACCTTTAGGGTTCCCAGCATCTTGCCCGAAAAAGGCCAGGTAAGGAGTAAGGTCATTGCCCTGGAGCAAGACTTTTCCAGACTTGTAGATTGAAACGGTCGCTCCCTCTAGTCGAAAGAAATAATCCATATGAGGATTCTTGCTTTGAGTGAGAGAACTGCGATAGGTATGGACAAAATCAAGGATTTGCTCCTGTGTTGGAGTGAGTGTCATACTTTCCATAACCACTATTGTACCACAAATTCAGGGAGAGAGGGAGCAAAAAGAAAGAAAGAATCCACTGGAAAATCCCTGTGAAGAGGGGCTTTGCTACTGACAAAGCTAGCCTTTTTTGGTATAATACCGTGAGGTGATTTTTATGGCGAGCTTAAATAGATATAAATTTACATTTGGAAACAAAGCGCTCACTTTAACAACCAACCATGATAATCTGTTTATGGAAGAAGTCGAACGTGTTGCGAAAGAAAAATACCAAGCAATTAAGGAACAAATGCCAGAGGCAGATGACGAAACCATCGCGATCTTATTGGCAGTAAATAGTTTGTCCATGCAGCTGAATCGCGAGATTGAGTTTGACGACAAAGAAAAAGAATTAGATGATTTTCGTCGCAAAGCTTTAGACGACTTAAAGGATAAATCATCTAAATAAGAGGAGATACATGTTAACTTTCTTAATCTTATTGATTTTGGCATGGAGTTTTTATATTGGTTATGCAAGAGGGATTATCCTCCAGTCCTATTATTTTCTAGTGACCTTAGTGGCCCTCTTGATTGCAGGCGGCAGCTACAAGGGGCTGGCCAAGGTGTTGTCTCTATGGGTTCCATTTTCGAGTCCCACCCAGCAATCAGTGAATTATTTTTATGCCAACCGCTACCTGTTTCAGTTAGATGACATCTTTTATGCAGGTTTAGCTTATGTGTTGATTTTTGCGATGATCTACCTGATTGGTCGCGTGATTGGGATCTTTATGCACTTGGTACCCCAGCCAGAAAAACTGGAGGATCGCAAGTATCAAATTGGAGCGGGTGTGATTGCTGTCGTGATAACTTTCTTGGTCATCCAAATGGGCTTGACTGTCCTCTCAACGGTTCCCATGGCTTCCATCCAAAATAGACTAAATGCAAGTGGATTGATCCGCTTTATCATCCTTCATACCCCGATCAGTTCCAGTCTGTTCCACAACTTGTGGGTGACTGCGATTATCGGAGCTTAAGGAGCAAAAATGAAGAAAGGAGTGAGACAAGTCCGATTCAAGGAAGGACGCTCACTTTTTTTGTAGGAGAAACATGAATAAAAAAATATTAGATATTCTGGAGTTTGACAAGGTCAAGCAACTCTTTGAACCCTATCTACAGACAGAACAAGGGGAGATGGAGCTAGCAGCCCTTACTCCAACTGATAAAAAAGAAAGCATCGAAACGGCCTTTATGGAGCTAGAAGATATGGAGCAGATCCTCTTGGAAGAGCCTCGCTTTGCCGTATCGACCATTCAAGATGTCCGTCCAGTGGCCAAGCGTTTGGAGATGGAGGCATCCCTCAATATCGATGAATTACTAGCGCTAAAAGCTGTCCTTCGGGTGACACATGAGCTTAAGGATTTCTACGACAACTTGGAAAATGTCCGTCTGGAAAGGCTCAATCGCCTCTTTGACAACTTGGTGGATTTACCACGCCTACAAGGTGGACTTCAAGCTATCAACGAAGGAGGCTTTGTCGAGTCTTTTGCCAGTGAAAAATTGGCCAAAATCCGTCGCCGAATCCAGGAAAATGAACACCAGGTCAGAGAGATTCTACAAGATCTGCTGAAAAGCAAGGTCGATATGTTAGCGGATGTTGTGATTGCTAGTCGGAATGGCCGCAATGTTCTACCAGTAAAAAACACCTATCGCAACCGGATTGCAGGGGTGGTCCACGATATCTCAGCCAGCGGGAATACCGTTTATATCGAGCCTCGGGCAGTCGTCAATCTTAATGAAGAAATTGCCAACCATCGAGCCGATGAACGGTATGAAATCATTCAGATTCTGGAGGAATTATCTGACACCCTGCGCCCTCATGCATCAGAAATTGCAAATAATGCTTGGATTATCGGTCACTTAGACTTGATCAAGGCCAAGTATCGGTTTATGCGCGATTATAAGGCAGTGGTACCAGAGGTTAGTAGCAATCGCTCTACTCAGCTCTTGCAATTACGTCATCCCTTGATTGAAAATGCTGTCGCGAATGACTTGCATTTTACCGAGGACTTGACAGAAATCGTGATTACCGGTCCCAATACAGGGGGGAAAACCATCATGCTAAAAACGCTGGGACTAGCGCAAATTATGGCCCAGTCTGGTCTTCCCATCCTAGCGGATCCAGGTAGTCGTGTGGGTATCTTCTCACAGGTCTTTGCGGATATTGGAGATGAACAATCGATCGAGCAGAGCTTGTCGACCTTCTCCAGTCATATGACCAATATCGTATCTATCTTAAATCAAGTGGATACCGCCTCCTTGATCCTTCTGGATGAGTTGGGGGCTGGAACCGATCCTCAAGAGGGGGCTGGCCTTGCTATTGCTATCCTAGAAGACCTGCGCTTACGCGGGATTAAGACCATGGCGACAACCCACTATCCAGAGCTCAAGGCCTACGGAATTGAGACTGCAGGAGTGCAAAATGCCAGTATGGAATTTGACACAGCGAGTCTGCGTCCGACCTATCGCTTCATGCAAGGAGTTCCTGGCCGCTCCAATGCCTTTGAGATCGCCCGCCGTTTGGGCTTGTCTGAGACCATTATCCAGGATGCCATGAAGATGACCAATACGGATAATGATGTCAATCAAATTATTGAAAAATTGGAGGCGCAGACCTTAGAAAGTCGCAAGCGCTTGGATACCATTCAAGAGGTCGAGCAAGAAAATCTTAAATTCAATCGTGCTCTTCGAAAACTCTATAACGAACTGACCCGAGAGAGAGAAACAGAGCTCAATAAGGCGAGAAAAGAGGCCAAGGAAATTGTGGACATGGCCCTATCAGAGAGTGACCGTATCCTTCAAGGACTTCACGCTAAATCCCAGTTGAAACCACATGAGATCATTGAAGCCAAGGCTCAGTTGAAAAAACTAGCTCCTGAGACCGTTGACCTTTCAAAAAATAAGGTCCTGAAAAAAGCCAAAAAGTCGCGTGCTCCTAAGGTAGGAGATGAAATCTTGGTTATCAGCTATGGCCAACGCGGAACCCTGGTCAAACAACTCAGAGATGGCCGCTGGGAGGCGCAAGTCGGCTTGATCAAGATGACCTTGGAAGAAAAAGAATTCAACCTCATCAAGGCTGAAAAAGAAGCAGCTCAACCTAAGAAACGCCAGGTGAATGTCGTCAAACGATCGAATACGAGTGGGCCAAGAGCACGTCTGGACCTCCGTGGAAAACGCTATGAAGAGGCTATGCAAGAGCTAGATGGCTTTATCGATCAAGCCCTGCTCAACAACATGGCCCAAGTCGATATCATCCACGGGATCGGGACGGGTGTCATCCGTGAAGGGGTGACCAAGTACCTCCGCCGCAACAAACACGTCAAAAGTTTTGAATATGCCCCACAAAATGCGGGTGGAAGCGGAGCGACCATTGTCACGTTTAAAGGGTAAGTTAAGTAATTCTGCAAAGAAATATAAATCTGTCTCATTTTTAGAATGAATTAGGAA
Organism: Streptococcus sp. CP1998; assembly: GCF_041026655.1. Lineage (NCBI taxonomy): Bacteria > Bacillati > Bacillota > Bacilli > Lactobacillales > Streptococcaceae > Streptococcus > Streptococcus sp. CP1998. The sequence goes on along the minus strand of NZ_CP163380.1, from coordinate 1,757,883 downwards.
AATACCGAAACTTTCCGCCGTGAGAAAAGTGCCTGAAACAATACAGTTTCAGGCACTCGGAATTATTGAGACCTTAGGCTCAATAATTAGTCATGGAACTTCTTCGAAGTTCGCTGACGTCCGTACTCACCTAAGGAAAGTTTCTAAGATAACTTTTTCTTCAATCTGAACCTAGCTGATAAACAGCTAGGTTTTTTAAAATTTTATAAAATGAAAATGATTGAAAGTTGTTGAAAAGGATTCGCTTTTAAATCTGATTTTCAGTAGGTCCTCCCTTTTAAAAGTGCTATAATAGAGGCAATGAATGATTTGGGAGGATACGCATGCGTAAACGTGAAAGTGCAGATTCGTGTACAACGATTCTAGTCGGAAAAAATGCTAGCTACGATGGTTCGACCATTGTAGCACGAACAGAGGATTCTCAAAATGGCGTTTTTACGCCCAAGAAATTGATCGTGGTCAAACCGGAAGATCAACCACGTCATTACAAGTCTGTTTTATCAACTTTTGAAATCGACTTGCCAGATAATCCAGTTCGCTATACAGCGGTTCCAGATGCGATTCCTAAAGACGGGATCTGGGGAGAAGCTGGGATCAATGTCTATAATGTAGCTATGAGTGAGACAGAGACCATTACGACCAATAGCCGTGTGCTAGGGGCAGATCCTCTTGTAGAGAGTGGCATCGGCGAGGAAGACATGTTGACCTTGGTCTTGCCTTATGTCAAGACTGCCCGCGAAGGGGTCTTACGTCTCGGAAAGATTTTGGAAGAGTACGGAACTTATGAGTCTAACGGGATCGCCATTTCAGATGTGAATGAAATCTGGTGGTTGGAAACCATCGGAGGTCACCACTGGATGGCGCGCCGTGTCCCTGATGATACCTATGTGACCAACCCGAACCAACTGGGAAGTGATTATTTTGAATTTGGAAATCCAGATGAGTTTCTCTGTGACCCAGATCTTGAACATTTTGTCACAGAGCACCATTTGATTCTGGATCAAGAAGGGAAAGGTTTTAATCCACGCTATGCCTTTGGTAGCCAAAAAGACAAGGACCGCCACTACAATACACCGCGGGCTTGGGCCATCCAGCGTTTCCTCAATCCTGAAATCGAGCAGGATCCACGGAGTTTTGAGATTCCTTGGTGTCAAAAACCTTATCGCAAGGTGACGATTGAAGATGTCAAATATGTCTTGAGCAACCACTACCAAGACACCATCTACGATCCTTATGGTCCTGAAGGAGATCACGTGAGTCAGCGGACCTTCCGGACGATCGGGATCAACCGGACCAGCCAGACAGCGATTCTGCAATTGCGTCCCCATAAACCACAAGAAACGACAGGCATCCAATGGATTTCTTATGGCTCCATGCCTTACAATACAGCCGTTCCTTTCTTTACCCAAGTGGATACAACGCCAGACTACTTTGCCAATACGACGGCTAAGGTAACAACGGATTCCTTCTACTGGGCCAACCGGATTATTGCGGGACTGGCAGATCCTCACTATGCTCACCATGTTGGTGATTTGGACGATTACCAAGAAACGACAATGGCCTGGGGACATGCGCGCATCAATAAAGTCGATCGTGCACTTGCAGCAGGTGAAACCGTTGATTTTGAGGCGGAAAACCAAGCCATGAGTGATCAAATCCAGGAAGCGACAGATCAACTCTTGGACAAGATTTTGCTCGATGCTAGCAACCTCATGACCAATCACTTCTCCTTGAGTGATTAAAAACCGTAAATTTTCAGGTGATTTTTAAGATATTTTCAGAAATGATTGAAAAAATTTTGAAAATCAATTAAAATAGAGAAAATTACATACGACCGAATGAAGTTTGCAGGAGCGTGAGTGACTGTGAATGGACGGAACTCTGGAGAGACCAGAAATGGCACCGAAGGGGCAAGGTAGAGGATGCATCTACTCAAACTCTCAGGTAAAAGGACAGAGCGAAAGATAGGGGAAGTCCCCTATTTTAAGCAGGACCAGAGTACATGTTTGACATGTGCTCTTTCTTTTTCTCTTTTCTGTCGAGCGGTCGATGAAAAAGGAGACAGAAAATGGATCATGTATTGCAGTTTTTTCAGCAGCTCGATAATCTAGTGTGGGGGGCCCCACTTTTAGTGCTTTTAGTAGGGACAGGGATCTACCTGACCCTTCGCTTGGGTTTGCTTCAGATCCGCTACCTTCCAAAAGCTTTTCGCTTGATCTTTACAGAAGATGAGGGACACGGGGATATTTCGAGTTTCGGAGCCCTTGCGACAGCTCTAGCGGCTACTGTAGGGACGGGGAATATTGTAGGGGTGGCTACAGCGATTCAGACAGGTGGCCCAGGTGCCCTCTTTTGGATGTGGATGGCAGCCTTCTTTGGAATGGCGACCAAGTATGCAGAAGGGCTCTTAGCCATTCGTTATCGGACCAAGGATGACAACGGTCATATCTCGGGTGGTCCCATGTACTACATTCTTCACGGGATGGGAGAGAAGTGGCGACCACTGGCTATTTTCTTTGCGGTTGCAGGAGTGCTGGTGGCCCTCTTTGGGATCGGAACCATGACCCAGGTTAATTCCATTACGGGATCCCTTCAAGCCAGTTTTGGAACAGCTCCAGAAGTGGCTAGTGTAGTAATTGCTCTGGTGGTTTCGACCATCATCTTTGGAGGGATTCACTGGATTTCCAAAGTCTCTGAAAAAGTGGTTCCTTTTATGGCTGCTGCCTATATCTTTGCGACTATCACGATTATTGTCTTGCATCTGGACCAATTGCTTCCAGCCTTAAAAGCAGTCTTTTCAGGTGCTTTCACAGGAACTGCAGCCATGGGAGGTTTCGCAGGAGCAACGGTCAAAATGGCTATCCAAAAAGGGGTGGCGCGTGGGGTTTTCTCTAATGAATCTGGTCTCGGATCTGCACCCATTGCAGCGAAGACCAATGAGCCCGTCGAGCAAGGTTTGATCTCCATGACAGGAACCTTTATTGACACTATTATCATCTGTAGTTTGACAGGACTTTCACTCTTGGTTTCAGATGAGTGGATGGCTAAGGGCAGCACTAGTACCCTGACTCAGGATACGTTTACAGGCGTCTTTGGCCCAGTCGGAGGTATCATTCTGACGCTATGCTTGGTGCTTTTTGTGACCACGACTATTCTTGGATGGTCTTATTACGGAGAGCGGTGTTTTGAATTCCTATTTGGTGTTAAACATATCAACCTCTATCGGACCTTCTTTGTTTTTATGGTTGGACTAGGAGGTTTCCTTAAGCTGGATCTGGTCTGGGTGATTGCGGATATTGTGAATGGGCTGATGGCTTTGCCCAACCTGATTGCCCTTTTAGCTCTCTCTCCTGTCATCATCAAAGAAAGCAAACAATACTTTAAGAAATAAGAAAACCCAGATCGCGAGATCTGGGTTTTCTTGTCTATTTGAGATAGGCTCATTTAATAGCGTTTTTCTTTTGGCCAGCTGCTCATTTCGGCGATGGCAGTGAAGAGTGCATCTGTCGAAGAGTTGAGGGCTGTTTCACAAGAGTCTTGGATGACCCCGATAATAAAGCCGACGCTGACGACTTGCATGGCCAAATCATTGGTGATGCCAAAGAGGCTACAAGCAACAGGGATGAGAAGGAGAGATCCTCCCGCAACTCCGGATGCTCCACAAGCAGAGATAGCCGCTACGACACTCAGGATGAGCGCCGTTCCAAAGTCAACCTGAATGTGCAAGGTATTGGCGACTAGCGTCAAAATATTGATCGTCACGGTCGCCTGCCATGTTTACAGTTGAACCAAGTGGAATGGAGACAGAATAGGTGTCCGGATTCAGCCCCAACTCTTCACAGAGACGCATATTGACAGGGATATTGGCTGCAGAACTTCGAGTGAAGAAGGCTGTTACCCCACTGACACGGAGGCATTTAAAAACTAGGGGATAAGGGTTCTTGCGGATCATGAAAAAGACGATCAATGGATTGATGACCAGGGCTACAAAAGCCATGGTACCAACCAAAACAAGTAAGAGAATCCCGTAGTTACTAAGGGCACTGAGCCCTTGGCCAGCGATGGTCGTGAAGACCAAGCCTAAGATCCCAAATGGAGCTAGGTTGATAATCCACTCAACAATTTTTGAAGTGATGTATGCTAGGGTTTGCAGGAGGTCTTTACTGTGTTCACTCGCCTCTCTCATAGCGATCCCAAAGACAGTTGCCCAAGAAAGGATCCCGATGTAGTTAGCTTGCTGCAAGGCGTTGACCGGGTTGTCGACGATCTTGAGCAAGAGGTTACTAATCACTTCGCCAATCCCGTTTGGAGAGGATCCTTCAGCGGCCTTTCCAGTCAGGGTAATGGTGATCGGGAAGATGTAATTGACCAAAACAGCAACGAAGGCGGCTGCAAAGGTTCCTAGGAGATAGAGGACGATGACCTTTTTCATATTGGTCTCTGTCCCTTTTTGGTGTTGGGAGAGGGCATTTGCGACGAGCGCAAAGACCAGAAGGGGTGCGATCGCACGGAGCCCCCAACAAAGAACTCTCCTAAGAGTCCAATGCCAGTTGCTTTCGGGAAGATAAGTGCTAGGATGACTCCAAGTACAATCCCGATTGCGATCCTTTTCATAAGGTTGGTTTTATTCCAAGTTGTAATCAATCGATGAATCATGTAGGACCTCCTTAAAAAATAATTAAGGAATATTATACGATAGTTAGGGGGGGAAAGCAATGAAATTTTCAAAAAATAGCCTTATTTCCGAATATTTGATATAATTATACTATTCTTTGGTAGAAAGGCCCGAATAAATGAGTCAAGCTTTCCAACGTTATTTCAGTAAAATAGATTGGACAAAGATTTTTGATGATCTGATATCAAAATGTATTTCTCTGATTTTTGTCTTTCTTTTATTTTTTATCGCTAAAAAGGTCATCCATAGCCTGGTCAAGCGGATATTAACCCCTTCCTTTAAGTATACGGTGCAGGATGAAGCCCGTAAAAAAACGATTCTCCGTTTGGTTGAGAGCCTCTTAAACTATTGTTTGTATTTCATCTTGATCTACTGGATTTTGTCGATTCTGGGTCTTCCGGTCTCTAGTCTCTTGGCTGGTGCTGGGATTGCTGGGGTGGCGATTGGGATGGGAGCCCAGGGCTTTCTTTCCGATTTGGTCAATGGTTTCTTCATCCTTTTAGAACGCCAGCTGGACGTGGGAGACAATGTTCGTCTCACGAATGGGTCTATTAATATTGCCGGCATCGTCAGTAGTGTCGGGATTCGGACGACCCAGGTACGGGACTTTGATGGGACTCTCCACTTTGTTCCGAATCGTAATATCACCGTCGTCAGCAATCTCTCACGCGGCGATATGCGCGTACTGATCGATATTCCGCTAGACGCAAATACCGATCTCGACAAGATCTATCAGGTGATTGCTCAGGTCAACCAGTCAGAACAAGACAAACACCCAGAAGTGTTGACAGGTCCTACGATTTTAGGCCCACAGATCGAAAAAAATGGTCGTTATTCCTTCCGCATCGCTATGACTGCGCAAAATGGAACCCAGACGACTGTCTATCATACCTACTATAAACTCTACCATGATGCCTTGATGGAAGCAGGGATTAGCCTACCGACAGGAAAGAACGGGATCATGTAACACAAAAAAGAGGCTGGGACAAAAGTCCTAGCCTCTCAATTATTTTTTGATTGTCGAGCAAGACGCAGTGGTTGAGTGGGCTCTACTACGCTGATTTCATCAGCTTTTACAGCCCTACTCAACTGTTCGGAGGTGGGACGACGAAATCGAATTCTAACGAATTACCGATTTCTGTCCCACTCTCTTTTTTGGTCTATTTTAAGTGGCAGTATTTGAAATCCAGCTTTTTAATCTGGTCCCAATTTTTTCGAGCCTCTGGTGGCAAGACGATGAGTTGCTTGCGCAGCATAGTCGTGATTTCAAGATTTAAGGATTCGATCGGGAGGGCAATGGCTACGGAACTTTTTGCCCTTTGGATCTTGTCCATGCAACATTCAATATGATGGCAAGTCGCGCCGGTCTGTGATTGACGGCTAGTCGCGATTTCTTGTCGCATATTGGAGAGTAATTGGACCAATTCAGACTTAAGGAATTCGATCGTATCTGATTTTTCTTGAGCTAAAAGAAACATAAGCACACCTCCTTTTGCTATAGTTTAATACTAATTTATTAAAAATGCAAGGGGGTAAAGTAAAAAAAATAAAATTTTTTTAGAAAAAGATACAGAAAAAGAGAGGGCTTACATCTCCCCACTACAGAAGGTCGAACCCCTTGTCTTAAAAATGGCTTTTCTCCCTTGGTCGGGTTGACTTGATAGAGGTCGGTAGCTACAAAAAAACTCCTGAAACATACTGGTTTCAGGAGTTGAGAGGCTTTGACCCGAAGGTCTCAAAGAAAAATATCGATTGATTATACAAGACCTTGTGCAATCATCGCATTTGCGACATTTTCAAAGGCAGCGATGTTGGCACCTGCAAGGTAATCTTTACCAAGACCGTAAGTTTCTGCAGTTGTTTTAGCAGTGTTGAAGATGTTGGTCATGATGTCTTTCAAACGTCCGTCCACTTCTTCGCGTGTCCATGAAAGACGTTGGCTGTTTTGGCTCATTTCAAGAGCAGATACAGCAACCCCACCAGCATTGGCTGCTTTAGCAGGTCCGTAAAGGATACCATTTTCTTTGTATACGTTGATGGCATCGATGTTACTTGGCATGTTTGCTCCTTCAGAGACAACTTTCACACCTTGAGCGACCAAACGTTTTGCAGCATCGCCATCGATTTCATTTTGAGTTGCACATGGAAGAGCGATGTCATAGTTACCAGCATAAGTCCATACAGAACCTTCGTAGTAAGTAGCAGTTGGTTTTTCAGCAGCGTATTCAGTCAAACGTGCACGACGTTTTTCTTTGACGTCTGTAAGAAGGTCGAAGTCAATACCGTTTTCGTCGATCACGTAACCGTTTGAGTCAGATACAGAGATAACAGTTGCACCAAGTTCAGTTGCTTTTTGAAGAGCGTATTGAGCAACGTTACCAGAACCTGAGATCACGACTTTCTTACCAGCAAAGCTGTCGCCGTTGGCCTTGAGCATTTCTTCAGTGTAGTAAACCAAACCGTAACCAGTTGCTTCTGGACGGATCAAGCTACCACCGAAACCAAGAGGTTTACCAGTCAAGACACCAGCATCAAATTGGCGAAGGCGTTTGTATTGACCGTAAAGGTATCCGATTTCACGTCCGCCAACCCCAATATCACCAGCTGGGACATCAAGAGAAGGACCGATGTGTTTTTGCAATTCAGTCATGAAGCTTTGGCAGAAACGCATCACTTCAGCGTCTGTTTTTCCTTTAGGATCGAAGTCAGATCCACCTTTACCACCACCAATAGGAAGACCAGTCAAGACGTTTTTGAAGATTTGTTCAAAACCGAGGAATTTCAAGATCCCTTGGTTAACAGTTGGGTGGAAACGAAGACCACCTTTGTAAGGACCGACAGCAGAGTTGAATTGAACACGGTAACCACGGTTTACTTGAACCTTTCCATCACGGTCAACCCAAGGAACACGGAAGCTAATCACGCGTTCTGGCTCAGTAATGCGAGCCAAAATATTTTCTTCGATGTATTCTGGATGTTTTTCAAATACAGGTTCCAAAGTGCTAAGGAACTCTTCAACAGCTTGAAGGAATTCCGCTTCATGGCCGTTGCGAGCTTTTACGGTTTCGAAAGTGCTTTGGATATATTCTTTTGCAGTTGTCATGTTAATTCTCCTTTGTGAATGAAACGAAAACCAGCAAACCCGCTAGGGGAGTGGCTTTGAGACAGTTGACAAACAATGTCATGTTTTATTACATGGATCATTATAGCAGACTTTTTTTGGCTTGTAAAGAAAAAAGTTGAATTTTCTGAAAATTTTATCGTGACTAGGAAAGTCCGAATATTTGGAAGAATTTTTAGCTTTGATTGTCCGGAAGCTTCCAAGTGATGGTATAATGAAAGAAGAAAATAGAGAGCATCCCGAACGATTCTGTTGGTGGTGTTTCAAAAAAGGAGTACAAGATGGTATCGACAAAAACGCAAATTGCTGGTTTTGAATTTGACAACTGCTTGATGAATGCGGCAGGTGTAGCCTGTATGACCACTGAGGAATTAGAAGAAGTGAAGAACTCAGCTGCTGGGACCTTTGTGACCAAGACCGCGACCTTGGAGTTCCGTGCTGGAAATCCAGAGCCACGCTACCAAGATGTGCCGCTTGGTTCGATCAATTCGATGGGGCTACCTAACCAAGGGTTGGACTATTATTTGAATTACTTATTGGAGTTGCAAGAAACGGATCCTGACCGGACCTTCTTCTTATCTCTCGTCGGCATGTCTCCTGAAGAAACTCATACCATCTTGAAAAAGGTGCAAGACAGTGACTTTAAAGGCTTGACAGAGTTGAACCTATCTTGTCCCAATGTCCCTGGGAAACCTCAGATTGCCTATGATTTTGATACGACAGATCGGATCTTGTCTGAGGTCTTTGCCTATTTCACCAAACCTCTAGGGATCAAGTTGCCACCTTATTTTGATATCGTTCATTTTGATCAAGTAGCAGCGATCTTTAACAAATACCCGCTCAAGTTTGTCAACTGCGTCAACTCGATCGGAAATGGCCTCTACATCGAGGATGAATCCGTGGTGATTCGTCCTAAGAACGGATTTGGTGGGATTGGTGGAGAATACATCAAACCAACGGCTCTCGCTAATGTCCATGCTTTTTACCAACGTCTGAATCCAGAAATCCAGATTGTGGGGACAGGGGGCGTCTTGACTGGTCGCGATGCTTTTGAACATATCCTTTGTGGGGCTAGTATGGTGCAAATCGGAACGACACTCCATAAAGAAGGAGTAGGAGCTTTTGACCGCATCACTGCGGAGCTCAAAGCCATCATGGAAGAAAAAGGCTACCAAAGCCTGGAAGACTTCCGTGGGAAATTGCACTACATTGACTAATCTTTCGAAAAAAACTTCCTCAAGTGGAAACTTGGGGAAGTTTTTTATGAGAGTGGGACAGAAATCGGTAATTCGTTAGAATTCAATTTCGTCGTCCCACCTCCGCACAGTTGAGTAGGGCTGTAAAAGCTGATGAAATCAGCGTAGTAGAGCCCACTCAACCACTGCGTCTTGCTTGACAATCCAAAAATAATTGAGAGGCTAGGACTTTTGTCCCAACCTCATTCTGTTCCTAGTTTTAGGAATTTTCCATTTTTATAGAGAGAAAAAGGTGTACAATGGAGGTGAAAAGGAAGGTGATTTCTATGGAAGAAAGGGATGTGATTCAAGAGGCAAGAACGACGATCAGCCTTCTTCAAACAGCCTTTTCTAAGGGATTCACCCCCAGTCCAGATACCCTTCGATTTCGAGAAAATCTAGATCAGATGTTGAAAGGTTTACGAAAGGCTAGGCGGGTAGACAATCGTATGTTGATTGAGTTAGAAAAGTTTTATCAGACCGCCAGTTTATTGATTGGTCTGGGTGGGCTAGCTTTGAACGAAGAGGCCTTTCAAGCTTGGCGAGCTTATGATCACTGGCATTACGAGGTTGTGAAACCTCAGTTACAGGTCTACGGACCGACGGTGGTGTTGTAGTTGATACTAGCCTGGTGCTTGTCCACAGATATTCAGAGGAGGTGTTGGTCATGGTAGTCCTTCATGATTTTCTACATCAGTTAACCCTATCGTTTTGGAATTTTTATTACTCGCTCTTTTTCTTATTTGAAAAATAAGAAGGATTGAATCCCTTTTACATATAGTAGAAGGGATTTTTGATGCAGAATCCTTGAAAATCTGAGGCTCTTGGATTATGATGGAGCTAATAGATGTCAAGCGTTCCTTGTGGGGAATGCAGGAAGCGAGGAAAAAAGATGGCAGAGATTTATTTAGCAGGTGGCTGTTTTTGGGGCTTAGAGGAATATTTTTCACGGATCCCCGGTGTAGAAGAGACGACGGTAGGCTATGCCAATGGCCAGGTAGAAACGACCAATTACCAACTGATCAAGGAAACGGATCATGCAGAGACCGTTCAGGTCATCTACGATCCAGACAAAATCACCCTACGAGCGATTCTGCTCTACTATTTTCGTGTGATCGATCCCTTGTCCGTTAACAAACAGGGAAATGATCGAGGCCGCCAATATCGGACCGGTGTCTATTATACAGACGAGGCAGATCATGAAGTGATCGCCCAAGTGTTTGCGGAAGAAGAGAAGCAACTGGGCAGCAAAATTGTGGTTGAGCTAGAACCTTTGCGTCACTACATCCTAGCTGAGGACTACCACCAAGACTACCTCAAGAAGAATCCTGGAGGTTATTGCCATATTGATGTGACGGATGCTGAGCAGCCCTTGATTGATCCGTCAGCCTATCAGAAGCCAGATCAAGAAACCCTAAAAGGGAAACTGACAGCAGAGCAGTACCAAGTCACCCAAGAAAGCGCGACGGAACGTCCGTTCCACAATGCCTATGATCAGACCTTTGAAGAGGGGATCTATGTGGATATTACGACGGGGGAGCCACTCTTTTTTGCCAAGGATAAGTTTGCGTCTGGCTGTGGATGGCCAAGTTTCTCCCGTCCCATTGCCAAAGATGTCGTCCACTATTACCAGGATCATAGCCACGGGATGGAGCGGATCGAAGTTCGTTCCCGTTCAGGCAATGCCCATCTCGGACATGTCTTCACCGATGGACCAAAAGATCAGGGAGGGCTTCGCTATTGTATCAATTCGGCCTCTCTGCACTTTATTCCAAAAGAGGAAATGGAGCAAGAAGGTTATGGATATTTGTTAAAGGCTTTGAAATAAGAGGGTCTTTCTAATAGATCGAAAAACGGAGTTTATGATGAAAAATAGAAATTTATGGCGAACGATTTTTTCACTTTCAGCTTTGGTGACTCTAATTGGATTAGGATTTATTGCCTATAATCATTTTGTATTTCATCAACCTTTTATGAATCGGACGACAAAAGGGTTGCTTTCGGCTTTTTTCCTAAGTCTTGTCATGGTTGCGATTAGCTTGTCCAAATCAAACGATAAGAAGTGATTTGTGACCATCTATATGAATCAATCAACTGTGCGAGAGCAGGACGATGAAGCGTTTCTAAACAATGGCGTTTCTGTCCTGCTCTCTTTTTTCTCTTCTTAAAAATTGTGATACAATGAAGAGAAAGTATTTCAATGACAGCTCAATCTGTTGGCAGAGCATTGGAGAAACTAGGTAGGAAGAAGAGGTAGGAATGTTAGAGAAGTGGGAGAATGTGAAAGGGACCATCAAAACGATGGGAAAAGAGTTGTCAGCGGCCTTTGATTGGGCTTTTGATCGTCTCTTTTCAAGGATTCAGCTGACCAATGAACAGTTTGTCTATGTGCTCTTGTCAGTCGTTTTTATCGTGGCCAATGCCATCTTGTGGGTGCAAAAGTTCCAAGGCTTTCCGATCACCGCAACGGAACGGCCAGAGGTTGTGTACAAGGCCAAAACACCGGCTGATCAGATTCCTCATACAGCTCGAATCATGGCGAATGGAGACCAGCTCTATCATGATTTGCTTTATATGAGCGCGCAAAAAGAAGATGGAAGCTATGATTTTCATGAAAATTATGAGTATGTCAAACCCTGGCTACAAAAAGCGGATCTAGCCTTGGGTGATTTTGAGGGAACCATTAACCCGAATTACTATTTGTCAGGTTATCCTCTCTTTAATGCACCAAGCGAAGTCGTACCAGCCATCAAGGATGCTGGTTATGATGTCATGGATTTGGGACACAACCATATCTTGGATTCAGGCCTAGATGGGGTCTATTCGACAGCCAAGGCCTTTGAAGATGTAGGCATCACACCTGTCGGTGTCTACACGCATGAAAAGAGAGGGCAAGCTCCCTTGGTGATCAAGGAAGTGAATGGCATCAAGATTGCTATTCTAGCCTATGCTTACGGCTTTAATGGGATGGAAACGACCCTCACTCCAGAAGAGCAAGCAGATGTCTTGTCTGATCTGGATGAAGAGCGGATGAAGGCGGAGATCCAAAAGGCAGAGCAAGAGGCCGATATTACTATTGTCATGCCCCAGATGGGAATCGAGTACCAGTTGGAGCCGACAGAAGAGCAAAAAGAGCTCTACCATAAGATGGTTTCTTGGGGAGCTGATATTGTCTTTGGCGGACATCCCCATGTTGTAGAGCCTGCTGAAGTGGTCAATAAAGATGGTCAAAACAAGCTCATCATCTACTCGATGGGGAATTTCCTTTCTAATCAGCGTCTGGAAACCATGGGGGACGTGGAGACTGCCCAGTGGACAGAGCGAGGAGTCTTGATGGATGTGACCATCGAAAAGGTCGGTCGCAAGACAAAGATTAAGACAGCGACTGCTCATCCAACCTGGGTTAGTCGAACTCCGAAGGGGACCTATTCTCCTGAAGGCTATGAGTTGTACAAGTACCAGACCTATATTTTGGAAGATTTTATCCCGGATGGCAAATACCGCGACAAGTTGGATGAGGAGACCAAGGAGAGAGTGGACACGGCTTACCGAGAAATGAAGGAACATGTTCACTTGGACTGGCCTCAGAGTGGAAAGGAATAGAGTATGGAAGGAAATGTAAACTGGCTCCCACTTTGGATCCTAGGATTGATGGTGGTGATTTGGGCAACCAAATTTCTCACGGCTATCCGCCTCAAGCAAAAGCTGAAAAAATCTTGGGATGGAGCGCCTTTCTTTCGTAAGAAAGATACAGAAGAAAGTTTGATAGACAGTCTGGCTTATCCAGCTAAAGGCAGGACGATCGATAGCCAAGTGGATGATCAGACCTGGCATGATTTGGCTTTGGATGCGGTCTTTGATCAGCTCAATTACACCCAATCGAGCCTTGGGGCAGAAGCCCTCTATCAAAAAATGCGCCTGCTGGAATTCCAGCCTCAGGATCAGCTTCATGACTTAGAAGCCTTCTTTGAAGAGCATCCGGATTTGCGGCTCAAGGTTCAGGTCATTTTCAACCAACTGGGCAAGAAGAACCACAACATGGCGCGTAGCATTGTCGCAAATCCTGGCAAGCATTATGCAGGTTTGCCCCTCTATATAGCCTTGGCCTGTCTTCCAATCCTCTGTCTCTTTGCCATTCCCTTTGAGCCAGTTGGGGCGATTACCCTCTTGGTGATCAGTGTGATCTTTAATATCGTCTTTTCAAGTTTGCGCAATTGGTCCAATAAAATCCGCCTGGACAATGTTAGCTACCTGGTCCGCATCTTTGCTTCGGCAGAACGCTTGAGCCATCTAGCCTTGCCACAACAAGAAGCACTCAAGCAGGCAGTCAAACCCTTTAAGAAAACGCGGATCCTTGCCAGTGTCTTGCAGAGTCCAACGGGGACTTCTGAGATGGAAATTATTCTCCTCTACCTCAATGTCCTCTTTTTACTCCCGCAGATCGCTCAGGTTTATATTTACAATCAGGTGAAGGCTCATCAAAAAGAGGCCCAGAAGCTTCTGGATCTGCTAGGGGAGATGGAGGTCGCTATTAGTCTCTTGCGCCATAAGCGAGATCTAGAAGTGGTCTGTCAGCCAGTCTATACAGAGACGGGTGGGATTGAAGGTGAGACGCTCTATCATCCCTTGTTGTCCAATCCGATTGCAAATGATGTGCATTTTCAAAAAAATATGGTCATCAGTGGGGACAATGCGTCTGGGAAATCAACCTATTTGAAGACCGTCGCTATCAATGCTATTCTGGCTCAAGGGCTGGGCTTTGCCTATGGAGAAACCTTGGCCCTGCCTTACGGTCATGTCCTAACGGCTATGGATGTAAGCGATGATATTGAAGTTGGAGATAGCTACTTTATCACTGAAAGTAAAGCTATTTTGCGTATGATTCAGCATCTGAAAAAGCCTGGTTTTCACTACTTCTTTATTGACGAGCTCTTTAAGGGGACCAATACCATCGAGCGGATCGGATCAGGCCTTGGAATTGTCCGCTGGTTGGCTGCCCAAAACTGCCTCTACATGATTTCCAGTCATGATATTGAGCTGGTCGCAGCCTCTGGTGAGGTCAATGATAATTACCATTTTGACAGTCGCTATGTGGACGGCAAGATCGTCTTTGACTACCAGATCAAGCCAGGATCAGCCGTAACCAAGAATGCGGTCAATACTCTAGAAAGCTTGCATTATCCAGAGGAGATTACGCAAACAGCCAAGGACTTGATTGACCAGTATGAAGAGACGGGGCACTGGTCTTTGAAAGAAATTGAAAAAGAATGAAAAATGAACGAAGGAGATTGTAAATGATCGGTTTAGGGACCTTCTATAATGCCTTAGGGGTCGTATTTGGTGGGCTTTTAGGATTGCTCATCGGTCAACGTTTGTCAGAAGATTTTCATGAGACCCTTCTGAAAGTGACAGGAGTTGCTGTTTTTGTCTTGGGCATTGCAGGGACCTTGGAAAAGATGCTGGTGGTGCATGGAAGTCATGTGGAAAGTCACGGCAGTATGATGTTGATTCTGAGTCTAGTAATCGGGACCGTTATCGGGGAACTCTTGAAGATTGAGGAGGGCTTTGAGCGCCTGGGAAGCTGGCTGAAGGAAAAGACGGGCAACCAAGGCGATTCCAGCTTTGTTGATGCCTTTATGACCACGGCCTTGACCATTTGTATAGGGGCTATGGCGGTAGTTGGAGCTGTCCAGGATGGCTTGACAGGCGACACTTCGACCTTGTTGGCCAAGGCTATTCTGGATATGGTCATTGTTCTGGTCTTGACCGTTTCAAAAGGAAAGGGTGCCATTTTTGCGGTGGTCCCACTCGTGATCTTTCAGGGGGCGATTACGCTGTTGGCCCATTTGATCGAACCGATCATGACTCCACAAGCGCTGTCGAATCTCTCACTGGTCGGCTCCAGCCTCATTCTCTGTGTTGGGATCAACCTCATTTGGGGCAAACGAATCAAGGTCGCCAATCTTCTTCCGGCAGTGCTGATTGCCATCATTTGGGCCTTTGTTGGGTGAAAAATAGAAGCTAAGCAGTAGCTTCAGATTTAAGACAAAGTCATATTAAAAACTTTCCTTAGGGGAGTACGGACGTCAGCGAACTTCGTAGAAGTTCCATGACTAAATTAAGATACAGAGGGCGTCTGCGGATAAAGTCAAAATAGGAAGTTTGACGCAGAATCTTTCAATTCTAGGAGAACTTATCTTTTTGACACAATCCGCAGCCCTTGTTCAATTTGTATTGAGCCCCTTCGCTCTTTAATTTCTGGGCTCAGGCTAAAACAGTTTCCCAAACTGTTTTACTCTCAATAATTCCGAGTGCCTGAAACGTATTGTTTCAGGCACTTTTCTCACAGCGGAAAGTTTTTGTATTTTCTTGATTCATTCTAAAAATAGGAACTCGTTTTTACTTACTTTTAGAAACGATTAACTTATTTTACTTTAAAATAGTTTGTCTCATTCTAAATATAATCGGTAAAGACTGGTTAGTTTTTTTGCTTGCCCTTGTAGTCTTGTTAGAAAAATGAAGGTGCTCCGAAAAAGGGGGGGCATTTTCTTTTTGCAAATACGGGAATTCATTTATGGAAAACCTGATTTTTGGTATGATAGTCGTAATTTCGAATAGGAAGGTTGGAGTCGCCATGAGTGATTTGAATCAGACAGTTGAATTTATTAAAGAAATCGAGAAATTAAAGTCAGTAACAAGGTTTAATAGAACCCTTGATGGACGGTTTGAAAATAGTGCCGAGCATTCTTGGCAGGGTGCGATAGCTGCGATGGTTCTGCAAGATTATTATCCTGAAAAATTGAATATGGAAAAGGTGATTTCTATGTTACTGATTCATGATTTAGGTGAGATTTATGCCGGAGATACTTGGGTGTTTGATGATGAAAAAAAGCTTCATGCTCATGATAGAGAGCTCGCATCTATAGAAAAAACAATGAGCCTCCTTCCAGAAGCAACATATGTGAATATGAAAAATTCGTGGTTGGAGTTTGAAAAAGGCCAGAGTCCTGAGGCAAGATATGCAAGAGTGATTGACGCATTGGTACCACTGATTAATCACTTGGAAGTGTCAGAAGTCAATTATAATCCTGATCATATCCGTTCAGAGATGGTATTAGAAAAGAAAAAATTTATAAAAAGTGAGTCCAAAGAGTTGTGGAAACTGACAGAAGAGTTGGTTCAGGAAAGTGTAGAAAAGGGCTTGTATTTATAAGATCCTTTGGCCATCAGTAGCAACCTTCAGCCCAAGAGGAAGCCACCTGTTTTCACGGGCGGTTTTGACTGGCTTGATCTGTGGTATAATGGAACCAGATAATTTACACCCTTTGAAAGGGAAAAGGTTAGATTGTATGATTAAGTTGATTGCAACAGATATGGATGGGACCTTATTAGATGAGCGAGGAGAGGTGGATCTTCCGCGTCTGGAAAGGCTATTGGACCACTTGGATCAAAAAGGGATTCGCTTTGTCATTGCGACGGGAAATGAAATCCATCGCATGCGCCAGCTCTTGGGTCCTTTGGTCAAGCGGGTGACTCTAGTCGTAGCCAATGGAGCTCGGATTTTTGAGGATGACCAGATGATTCTAGGAAAATTCTGGAATCGAGAACTTGTAGAGGCGGTTCTTGCTTATTTTAAGGGGCGGGAAATTTCAGACCAGCTGGTTGTGTCAGCTGTCAATGGTGGCTTTGCCAAGGAAGGCACGGTCTTTACAGAAGTTGAGAAATTCATGCAGCCGGAAGTGATTGAAGCCTTGTACAAGCGGATGAAGTTTGTCCCCGAATTGACAGCAGATCTATTTGATCAGGTGCTTAAAATGAGCTTGGTGGTTGGCTTGGATCGTCTTGATCAAGTGCGTCGAGAAGTCCAGCAGGCTTTTGGAGATCAGCTGATGGCGGTTTCGAGCGGTTTTGGAAGCATGGATCTCCTACAAGCAGGCATTCACAAGGCTTGGGGACTGGCTCAATTAATGGAGATGTGGCAGCTTAATGCTAGCCAGGTCATGGCCTTTGGGGATAGCGGAAACGACATCGAAATGCTTGAAATGGCTGCTCACTCCTATGCTGTAGCCAATGCAGAAGAAGCTGTCAAGGCTGTTGCCAAACACCTAGCACCGAGCCATCAAGAAGGTGGTGTCTACCAGGTGATCGAAGAGTATCTAGGATTGACCCCTGGGAACAAGTGAAAGGAAAGAATTAGATGGCGGTACAACTGTTAGAAGACTGGCTCTTAAAGGAGCAGGAGAAAATCATAACAACCTATCGGGAACTCAATCAAGCCCCTCTGAAAGAGCCTGGTTTGATCTTTATCGGAGACTCCATCGTGGAATATTTCCCCATTCATGAACTATTACAAAGTCCCAAACACATGGTCAATCGAGGAGTGCGAGGCTATAAGACGGATCTCCTTCGTGAGCATCTAGACGCCCATGTCTTTGGAACGGCGGTGGATCAGATCTTTCTCTTGATCGGGACCAATGATATCGGAAAAGAAATTCCTCAAAAGGAAACCCTAGACAATGTAGAAGCGGTCTTACAAGCAATTATGCGAGATTTTCCGCTGACCCACATCAACCTGATCTCGGTTCTACCGGTGAGTCAAGAAGAGTGCTACAAACAAAAGGTCTATGTGCGGACCAATGAAAAAATTCAGGCCCTCAATCTGGCCTATCTCGAATTGGCTCAGGCCTACCACCAGGTCAGCTATGTCGATGTGTATTCGTCTTTATTGGATGAAGAGGGGCAGTTGGCAGAAGCCTATACGACAGATGGCCTTCATTTAAGTGTGGCTGGTTACCGCATTCTAGCCCAAGCTCTACAGGAGAAATTATAGAGATAAGATAGGAAAAAAGTCCAACCAGACAAATATTCAAAGAAAAATTTCAGATTGAAGATAAAGTCTTCTTAAAAACTTTCCTTAGGTGAGTACGGACGTCAGCGAACTTCGAAGAAGTTCCATGACTTAGTTTTGGACCTAAGGTTCCAAAACTCCCGAGTGCTAGAAACAATAGTGTTTCTAGCACTTTTCTCACGGCGGAAAGTTTCAGGAAATATTTGAATGGTTCTTATAATTGAAATCAATTCTATTTCTTTTTAGATTTCCTTAGATGATTTTTTGTAAAAACAGATTGTCTACCTTCCCCTATTTCCAAGAGGAATATTTTTTTGTCTTTTTGGTTGACAAATGTAAATCTTAGGAGTAGAATAGCATCATAAGATTTACAAATGTAGATTTTGAAAGGAGAGGCCATGCAAATTTCCAATGCGGAATGGCGCATCATGAAGATTATCTGGATGGAAGGCAAGCAGACTAGCACGAATTTGATCGCAGTCTTGTCCGAGCGCTTTGACTGGTCCAAGTCGACGATCAAGACCCTCTTGACGCGCTTGGTAGAAAAGGGGTGCTTGACTAGAGAAAAAACTGGTAAAGCCTTTGTCTACTCGGCTCTGTTGACGCAGGACCAGAGTTTAGACTTGGTCGTTGAGGATGTGAAGGACAAGGTTTGTTCAAAAAGAATTGTCCAGGTGCTTGAAAACGTGATTCAAGCGAGTGATTTTACGCTAGCAGATCTTAATCATCTGCAGCAGGTCCTTGAAGAAAAGAAAGCAGAGGCTGTCGAAACAGTCCCTTGCAATTGTATGTAATAGAAAGAAGGAAATTCCATGTTTGGATTATTGATTAGTATTGTTTGTTTACTTGTAGTTGCTTTTATTGCTTGGTGGTTCTTTGCAGAACATGAAAAGATGAGTGACCACGCTCGTCAAAAATCAGGTTATCAAGAAATTGAAGTCGAAGTCATGGGGGGCTATTCGCCTGAAACTATCGTTCTGAAAAAGAATGTTCCAGCCCGGATCATCTTTAACCGCAAGGATCCCTCTTCATGTCTTGACCAAGTGGTCTTTCCGGACTTTGGGGTGCATGAAGATTTGCCTTTGGGTGAAAAACATGTCATTGAAATTACGCCAGAAAAAGCGGGCGAATATGGGTATTCATGTGGAATGAACATGATGCATGGTCACATGATTGTGGAATAAAGGAGTCGGTATGGCAGAAAAACAAAAAGCAGTTGTGGAAAACGGAGTGCAAAAGATCCGTATTACAGCAGAAAAAGGCTATAGCCCCAAAGAATTTCAACTCCAAAAAGGAATTCCTGCTGAAATCACCTTCCATCGGGTCAATCCATCCGGCTGTTACAAGGAGATTTTGTTTGAAGATCAGGGGATTTTAGAACCTTTGGAAGTCGGTGTGGATAAGGTCATTTCCTTTACGCCGACAGAAACAGGGGACTTTGAGTTCTCATGTGGAATGAAGATGCAAAAGGGTTCCTACACAGTTGTGGAAAAACGCCGTCGTGTCTTGAGTTTGCTGGATCGTTTTTGGATCACCAGTATCTTTACCCTTCCCTTATTGATCTTGATGATCGGGATGGTAGCAGGTTTTGTATCCCATCCAGTGAGTCACTGGGGAACCTTTCTCGCGACAACGCCGATCATGCTAGTGGCAGGTGTGCCGTTTATCAAGAGTGCCTGGGCTTCTTTTAAGAAACACCATGCCAATATGGATACCTTGGTAGCTCTGGGGACCCTGGTAGCCTATGTTTATAGTGTATTTGCTCTTTTTGCTGGTCAACCAGTATACTTTGAAAGCGCGGGCTTTATACTCTTCTTTGTTCTTTTAGGGCAAGTCTTTGAGGAACGGATGCGTAAAAATGCCTCCAAGGCTGTGGAAAAGTTGTTGGATTTGCAGGCAAAAACAGCTCAGGTTCTCCGTGATGGGGACTATGTCGAAGTAGCAGCGGAAGATATCCACATTGGTGACTTGATTCGGGTCCGTCCTGGGGAAAAGATCGCGGTCGATGGGACTATTGTGGAAGGAAGCACGACCATTGATGAGTCGATGGTGACAGGTGAAAGCCTGCCTGTGGAAAAGTCAGTTGGTGATGCCGTCATTGGTTCCACCATCAACAGCAATGGGACCATTCTCTTCAAGGCTGAAAAAGTCGGTAGTGAGACCCTCTTGTCACAGATTGTGGCCTTTGTCAAAATGGCTCAATCCAGTCGTGCTCCCATTCAAGATCTAACGGATAAGATTTCAGGTATCTTTGTTCCAGCAGTGACGATTTTGGCCATTGCGACTTTCTGGGTTTGGTCCGTGCTTTTGGGGGCATCACTTCAAGAGGCTATGCTCTATGCAGTCTCTGTCCTCATTATTGCCTGTCCGTGTGCCCTTGGTTTGGCGACGCCAACAGCCCTCATGGTCGGAACTGGTCGCAGTGCCAAGATGGGGGTTTTGATCAAAAATGGAACCGTTCTTCAAGAAGTTCAAAAAATTCAAACTGTTGTGTTTGATAAGACAGGGACTATTACCGTTGGCCAACCCCTTGTAACCGATGTGGTAGGAGATGAAGCGCGTGTCTTGACACTGGCTGCTAGTCTTGAAACTTTTTCAGAACATCCCCTTGCGCAAGCGGTCTTATCACGAGCAGAAGAAAAAGGTTTGGTGCTATCCCCTGTGGAAAACTTCCAAGCGATCGAAGGAAAAGGAGTCCAAGGCCAGATCGATCAGCAGTTGGTGACCTTGGGAAATGGTAAACTCCA
This sequence comes from Streptococcus sp. CP1998, assembly GCF_041026655.1. Taxonomy (NCBI): domain Bacteria; kingdom Bacillati; phylum Bacillota; class Bacilli; order Lactobacillales; family Streptococcaceae; genus Streptococcus; species Streptococcus sp. CP1998. The sequence goes on along the minus strand of NZ_CP163380.1, from coordinate 1,737,257 downwards.
TGATGGAACAGCGATGGATCCTGAGCTTGAAAAACGGATGGTAGATTTGCAAAAGCAGGCCAAGACAGTTATCAGTTTGGCTGTGGATGGTCAAGTGATTGGTTTGATTGCCATTCAGGATGCTCCAAAGGCCAGCTCAAAAGAAGCTATCAAAAAGCTCAAAGAACGGGGCTTAAAGACTGTTATGTTAACGGGGGATAACGAACGGGTAGCCCAAGCCATTGCCGATCAAGTAGGAATTGATACCGTCATTGCCGATGTCCTCCCTCAAGAAAAGGCCAGCGCCATCCAAAAACTGCAAGAAAGCAGTAAGGTAGCCTTTGTGGGAGATGGGATCAATGATGCTCCAGCTCTTTCGATCGCAGATGTCGGAATTGCTATGGGATCTGGTACGGATATTGCGATCGAGTCTGGTGGCATCGTGCTCACGCAAAATGATTTGCTTGGCGTCGTGCGTGCCTTTGATATGAGTCAAAAGACCTTCCGTCGGATCTTGCTCAATCTTTTCTGGGCCTTTATCTACAATGTTATTGGGATTCCAATTGCTGCCGGAGTCTTTGCAGGACTGGGATTGACCCTCAATCCAGAACTAGCAGGTCTTGCCATGGCCTTTAGTTCCGTATCTGTTTTGACCAGCTCGCTTCTGCTCAATGTTGCGAAAATTGATTAAATGAAACAAAAAGAGAGTGGGACAGAAATCGGTAATTCGTTAGAATTCGATTTCGTCGTCTCACCTCCGCACAATTGAGTAGGGCTGTAAAAGCTAATGAAATTAGCGTAGTAGAGCCCACTCAACCACTGCGTCTTGCTCGACAATCCAAAAACAATTAATAGGCCAGGACTTTTGTCCCAGCCTCTTATTTTATCTATTTCTTAGAACTGCAAGCCTTGGAGATGCATGCAAATTATAATAAAATATCCTATTCTACTATAGTTTGTGAAAATTTCTCAAAAGGAGCATCTGTTATGTAATAGGGATTGAGCATCTCTGAGCAGATTCTTATACATGTGAATCTCTTTGTGATAAATTAATACTGTAATCGTTTTGTAAATCGTTTTCATGAGAAATGTCAGAAAAAACTCATTTTCAAAACGAAATCTGATCACAAAGATGAAGTAGAAGCGCTATGCTGCATTTTTAAAGGATCAAAATAGATTTAAAGGAGAGTTAGAATGACTCAAGGGAAAATTACTGCATCTGCAGCAATGCTCAACGTATTGAAAACATGGGGCGTAGATACGATCTACGGTATCCCATCAGGAACACTTAGCTCACTCATGGACGCTTTGGCTGAAGACAAAGATATCCGTTTCTTGCAAGTTCGCCACGAAGAAACAGGTGCTCTTGCAGCGGTTATGCAAGCTAAATTTGGCGGCTCTATCGGGGTTGCAGTTGGTTCAGGTGGACCTGGTGCGACTCACTTGATCAACGGTGTTTACGATGCGCTATGGATAACACTCCATTCCTTGCTATCCTTGGATCACGTCCAGTTAACGAATTGAACATGGATGCCTTCCAAGAATTGAACCAAAACCCAATGTACAACGGTATCGCTGTTTACAACAAACGTGTAGCTTACGCTGAGCAATTGCCAAAAGTCATTGACGAAGCTTGCCGTGCTGCCGTTTCTAAAAAAGGTCCAGCTGTCGTTGAAATTCCAGTAAACTTTGGTTTCCAAGAAATCGACGAAAACTCATACTACGGTTCAGGTTCATACGAGCGTTCATTCATCGCTCCTGCTTTGAACGAAGTTGAAATCGACAAAGCGGTTGAAATCTTGAACAATGCTGAACGTCCAGTTATCTACGCTGGTTACGGTGGTGTGAAAGCTGGTGAAGTGATTACGGAATTGTCACGTAAAATCAAAGCACCAATCATCACAACTGGTAAAAACTTCGAAGCGTTCGAATGGAACTACGAAGGTTTGACAGGTTCTGCATACCGTGTTGGTTGGAAGCCAGCCAACGAAGTGGTCTTTGAAGCAGACACAGTTCTTTTCCTTGGTTCAAACTTCCCATTTGCTGAAGTTTACGAAGCATTCAAGAATACTGAAAAATTCATCCAAGTGGATATCGACCCTTACAAACTTGGTAAACGTCACGCCCTTGACGCTTCAATCCTTGGTGATGCAGGTCAAGCAGCTAAAGCGATCCTTGACAAAGTAAACCCAGTTGAGTCTACTCCATGGTGGCGTGCAAACGTGAAGAACAACCAAAACTGGCGCGATTACATGAACAAACTCGAAGGTAAAACTGAGGGTGAATTGCAATTGTACCAAGTATACAATGCTATCAACAAACATGCTGATCAAGACGCTATCTACTCAATCGACGTCGGTGACACTACTCAAACATCAACTCGTCACCTTCACATGACACCTAAGAACATGTGGCGTACATCTCCACTCTTTGCGACAATGGGTATTGCCCTTCCTGGAGGTATCGCTGCTAAGAAAGACAATCCAGATCGCCAAGTATGGAACATCATGGGTGATGGAGCCTTCAACATGTGCTACCCAGACGTTATCACAAACGTTCAATACGACCTTCCAGTTATCAACGTTGTCTTCTCAAATGGTAAATATGCCTTCATCAAGGACAAATACGAAGACACAAACAAACACTTGTTTGGTTGTGACTTCCCTAATGCTGACTATGCGAAAATCGCTGAAGCGCAAGGTGCTGTAGGATTTACAGTTGACCGTATCGAAGACATCGATGCAGTTGTTGCAGAAGCTGTTAAATTGAACAAAGAAGGTAAAACTGTTGTGATCGATGCTCACATCACTCCACATCGTCCACTTCCAGTAGAAGTACTTGAGTTGGATCCAAAACAACACTCAGAAGAAGCAATCAAAGCCTTCAAGGAAAAATACGAAGCAGAAGAACTCGTACCATTCCGTCTCTTCTTGGAAGAAGAAGGATTGCAATCACGAGCAATTAAATAATTCCTCTCATCGAAAATCAAAAGTAAACATTGTAGATTTTATGCATTGATTTTCTTAGAGGGAAACTTAAAAGATCGGAGCAATCCGGTCTTTTTGTGGAGGACAGTAAATGAATTTAAATCAATTAGATATTATCGTGTCAGATGTTCCCCAAGTCTGTGCTGAATTGGAGCGTATTTTGGATAAAAAGGTTGATTATGTTGACGACAGTTTTGCTCAGTTCACGATTGGCAGTCACTGTCTCATGTTGTCCCAAAAACATTTGATTCCATTGGAAAATTTTCAGTCAGGAATCATTCTTCACATTGAGGTTGAGGATGTAGACCAGAACTACAAACGGTTGAAAGAGCTTGGCGCTGAAATATTACATGGCCCAGTTGTGACCGATTGGGGAACAGAATCCCTGTTAGTTGAAGGCCCTGCTGGTCTAGTCATTGATTTTTATCGTATGAAATAGGACGCTTAGTCATTTGAAGTCAACCTTAATTATTTTTAAATTAGAATGTGAAAATATGGACTATTGAAAGATCGGAGCCATTTATTGGTCCGATCTTTTTTGAGTGGTGTCTTTTTGTTGATTCTAAAATATGTCTGTTGCTTAAGAGTGTTGATAGCAGTGACTGTTTAAAGGAGGGAAAATTGGAGGTGGTCAAGACTTCCTTCTCATTTCAGAGGGTTTCATCCCATACATCAAGGCAAATTGTTTGTAAAAATAGGTTTTATTACTGAAGCCGACGGTTTGGCAGATCGTTTCAATAGAAAAATCTGTTGATTGAATCAATAATTTTGCAGACATTAACCTTTTCTGATGCACCAGCTCGGTAAAGGTTTGACCACTTTTTTCTTTGACGAGATTACTTAAATAGTTTTTGTTAAATTTTAATTGATCGGCAGCTTTTGTCAAGGTAAGCTCTCTATAGTCTCTATCAATTAATTCAAGGACTTGCAGAAAAGGATCTTGTCGGGTTTGAAGGAGCTTTTTCTGTGCAGTAGGCAAAGAACGAGCCAATTCATAGAGTAAAATACTTAAAGAGTGTTTGAGAATTTCTTGGGAGAAATCCTTCTGGAAAAAATACTCTTCTATCATCCGGTGGAGCAGTTGAGGGACTTTTGGAATCTCTTCAGAGCGAAGAATAATAAAATTTTGACTGATTTCTAGATGGCTATGGCGATTAAGGAGCAAGTGATACAAAAGACTATTATTTCCTTGCATTTCTTCCAAACTTTGTAAGGAAATATTGTTATCTTTAAAGAGTAGATTGATCACAATATCCTCTTCTTCCAAGCACTCAATTTGATGTTTACTACCCACATCCATCAGGAGGATGTCTCCTTGATAAAGCATGAAAGTCTGACCGTTAATGATTTGTTGACAATGCCCGCTATAGATATAATTGAGCTCTAAAAATTGGTGGGAATGAAGAGGATAAGGCGCATAGCGATTATGTTTACTAATGTAGATGTCTCGATTGTGAAAAAAGAGATCATTGGTTAAATGAGGGGCTTGGGTTTTCATTTCAGAAAAGTCTGGAACGAAGGTTCCAGTCTTTTTTTGTTTCTTTTCAATCTCAGTTTCTTGATGGAGGAAGTCAGTTAGGGGTTGCATCTGTTTCACCTGTATATTTGATACTATTCTACTGTTTTAGAGATATTGTATCACATTTTAAAAAATAGTTAAATAGAGATAGAAAGAAGCAAGAAAAGAGGGCTGAGATGACCTATCATATAGCAGTGGACATTGGAGCATCAAGTGGACGCTTGATACTGGCAGATGTTCAGGATGGAAAATGGCAGTTACAAGAAATCCACCGATTCAAAAATGGATTTACTCGAGTGGATCAGCATGATCGTTGGGATATAGAGGAGCTCTTCCACCAGATTCTCCTTGGATTAGAGAAAGCAAAAGAGCTAGGAGTAGATAACTGTACTTTAGGAATTGATACCTGGGCGGTAGATTATGTGTTGTTAAAAGATGGTAAGGCCCTGACACAACCCATTGCTTATCGGGATAAACGGACTGAAAAAGCAATGGAGAAAGTGTTTCAGAAGCTCCCTGCTAAGAACATTTATGAGAAAACGGGCATTCAATTTTTAAATTTTAATACCTTGTTTCAGTATGTTAGTGAAGATCCCCAACTGTTAGAAGAAGCGGATACTAGTCTTTTGATTCCAGATTATCTGGCCTACCGACTGACGGGGAGACAAGTAGCAGAAGTTAGCAATGCCTCCACGACCCAATTGCTAAATATTCATCATAGAGATTATGATTACGATTTGCTCGATTTAGCTGGGATAAAGACTTCTCAACTTCCCGATTTGGTGGAGACAGGGACTTATCTTGGACCTCTACTTCGAGAAAATTTCAAGGATTACAAACTACCCTATGTTGAAGTTTATGCTGTGGCAACACACGATACGGCTTCAGCAGTTGTAGGAGTTCCAGCGACAAGCAAAGATTTTGCTTATATCTCTAGTGGCACCTGGTCCTTGATTGGAGCGGAACTGACATCACCGATCGTTACGAAAGAGAGTCAGGAAGCAAATTACACCAATGAATGGGGAGCTTATCAAACCTATCGTTTTCTTAAAAATATCACGGGTATGTGGACGGTGCAAGAAATTGCTCGTTGCTTAGACTATCAATATAGCTACGCAGAGATGGCCGAACAAGCCAGTCAGGTATCCCCATTTGAACAGTATGTCAATCTGAATGATGAGCGCTTCACTAACCCTGAACAGATGATTCAAGAAATTCAAGCTTATTGTCGAGAAACAGGACAGAAGGTTCCAGAAACCGTAGGCGAATTGACCATGTGTGTGTATTCAAATCTAGCTCTTATTTATGGGGCTGAATGGAAACGACTAGAAAAATTAACAGGAAAATTCTTTAAGGCTCTCCATATCGTAGGAGGGGGATCCAATGTTGCTCTTCTCAATCAGTTGACAGCCAATGTGATTCAAAAACCAGTGATTGCTGGCCCAGGTGAAGGAACAGCTATCGGGAATTTATTGGTTCAGTTGATTTCAAGTGGAACCTTTAGCAATCTTAGAGAAGCACGTGCTTTCTTAAAAGAAGAGATATCATTGAAGGAATTTTTTCCTGATTTTACAATGGAAACCGATCATTTAAAAAATTTTCAACAGAATTATTATCAATAAGGAGAAAGAATAATGACAAATGCAACTCAAATTACACAAGCTTATGAGGCGGCCAAAACTCGCTATGCGGCAATCGGAGTAGATACGGACGCTGTATTGGAAAAATTACAAGGAATTAAAATCTCCATGCATTGCTGGCAAGGAGATGATGTGAAGGGCTTCTTATCACCTGATGGCGAATTGACTGGTGGAATCATGTCAACGGGAAATTATCCTGGAGCTGCCCACACTCCTGAACAGTTGCGTCAGGATTTGGAAAAAGCTTATTCTTTGATTCCAGGGAAGCATAAATTGAATCTACACGCCATCTATTTAGATACCGATGAAACAGTTGATCTCAATGAAATTGAACCACGTCACTTTGAAAAATGGGTGAAGTGGGCCAAAGAACAAGGACTTGGATTGGACTTTAACCCAACCTTCTTCTCCCATCCAATGATGAAGGATGGCTTCACCTTGGCTAGTCCAGACCAAGAAGTTCGAGAGTATTGGATAGAGCATGGGAAACGTAGTCGTAAAGTGGCGGAATACTTCGGTAAAGAATTGGGAGAAACTTGTTACACCAACTTCTGGGTTCCAGATGGCTTTAAGGACAACCCAATTGACCGTCTGACACCACGTAAACGTTTAATGGAATCTTTAGATGAAATTTTCTCTGAGGAGATTGATGAACAATACAATGTTGATACTGTTGAAAGCAAACTCTTTGGACTAGGAGCAGAAGCCTATACTGTAGGATCTCATGAATTTTATATGGGATATGGTTTGACACGAAATAAGACCATTTTATTGGATGCAGGTCATTTCCATCCGACAGAAGTGATTTCCAATAAACTATCTTCGCTTGCCTTATTTAGCAAAGGATTAATGTTGCATGTTTCTCGCCCTGTTCGTTGGGATTCGGATCACGTAGTCATTATGGATGATGAGTTGCAGGAAATTGCCAAAGAATTGGTTCGCAATGATCTTCTTGGAAAAACAGCGATTGGCTTGGATTTCTTCGATGCGACCATCAACCGTATTGCAGCTTGGGTAGTTGGAACTCGTAACACCCAAAAAGCACTCTTAAAAGCCATGTTAGAGCCAACAGAAGAATTGAAACAAATGGAATTGGACTTTGATTTCACTTCTCGATTAGTCTATACAGAAGAATTGAAGGACTTTCCATATAGCGATGTTTGGAATTATTTCTGCTTAAAGAACAATGTTCCAGTTGGTTTGGACTGGTTAAAAGAAGTCCATGACTATGAAGCTGAGATTTTGAAAACACGCGGATAAGATAAAAAGTTCGAATAGCTTGGGAGAAGGAGTAGAGAAAAATGACAAAATTTGTAGAATCTGTCTATGTAACAAAAATGAGAGAAGTAACGCGAGAGTCTTATGAACGCAATTGGGATGAACGGAATGGAGGAAATGTCTCCCTTCGCTTGACAGCTGAAGAAGTTGCTCCTTTTGAGGATGTCACAGAAGTGAAAGAAGTGCTTGATCTTGGCTTTGATGCTTCTTATTTGGCGGGATATTACTATTTGGTTACAGGAACTGGGCGTTACTTTAGAAATGTAGCTGGAAATCCAGAAAATGATCTTGGTTTAGTTCGCATCACAGAAGATGGTCAACATGCAGAATTGGTGTGGGGCTTCAATGACGGTGGTAAGCCGACTTCAGAATTCCCAAGTCATTTGATGAGCCATATAGAGCGTTTGAAGGTAAATCCAAATCAACGCGTGGTTTTCCATTGCCATCCAACAAACCTGATTGCTCTGTCCTTTACTCAACCCCTTGAAGAACGTCACTTATCACGCCTTCTATGGAAAATGCAGGCAGAATCGATTGTTGTCTTCCCTGAAGGAATTGGGGTGATCCCTTATATGACACCAGGTACGACTGAGATCGGGAAGGCAACTGCAGCAAAAATGGCAGAATTTCAAGCGGTTTTATGGCCTCACCATGGGCTCTTCGCATCGGGTACTTCACTGGATGAAACTTATGGATTGTTTGAGGTGATTGAAAAAGCTGCGATGATTTATTCACAAATTGGTGCTCAAGGCGGAGTCATTAAACAAGCAATCACTGACCAAGAATTGCAAGAAATTGCAACCTTCTTTAACATGATGCCTCACCAAGGATTCTTGGATGTGAATTAGAGATGGATGGTAGTGAAGTATGATTCAGATATGGGAGGTGTGACCTCCCTTCTATCATGAAATTTTTTGTTAAAAAAATCACAAAATAGTTGAAGAAAACTAGTTTGAGTATTATAATTATATCAATATAAGAAGAATGGAGAAAAAGAAATGTCAGTTTTTTATGTACCAGCAGTTAACCTTATTGGTCGTGGAGTGATCAACGAATTTGGAAGCCACGTTAAGGAATTGGGCTTTAAGAAAGCTTTGATTGTCACAGACCACTACATTGCATCGAGCGACATTTTGCCTAAGGTAACAGCTCCCTTAGAAGCAGATGGAATCGAATACATCGTATTTGAGGATGTAGATCCAAATCCATCTTGTAAGAATGTCCTTGATGGATTAGCTGTGTTAAAAGAAAACAACTGTGACTTTATCGTCTCAGTTGGTGGGGGATCTCCACAGGATGCTGCGAGTTGTATCTCTATTATGGCCACCAATGGAGGGAAGCCACAGGATTACGAAGGGCTTCACAAGTCTAAAGAAAAGGGCCTTCCAGTTGTAGCGATCAACACAACTGCGGGAACTTCTGCAGAGATTACCATCAACTATGTCATTACGGACGAAGAGCGAAAGGTTAAAATGGTCATGGTTGACAAGAATAGCTTAGCGCTTATCTCTGTTAACGACCCAGAACTTATGCTTTCAAAACCAGCTGATTTAACAGCAGCAACAGGTATGGATGCCCTTACCCATGCCATTGAAGCCTTGGTTACACCAGGTGCCTATGATGTTACGAAAAAACTGTCCATTGGAGCGATTGAATTGATCAAAGAATATTTACCACGTGCTGTGGCAAATGGGCAGGATATTGAAGCGCGTGAGGCCATGGTGAATGCCATTTTCCTTGGAGGAATGTCCTTTAACAATGCAGGGTTAGGATATGTACACTCCATGGCTCATCAATTAGGTGCAGTTTATCATCTGCCACATGGTGTTTGCTGTGCCATGTTACTTCCTGTTGTTGAGCGTGAGAATGCTAAGCGAGTACCAGCCGCCTTTCGTAATGTGGCCAAAGCTCTAGGACTTCATACAGAAGGGAAATCAGATTCCGAGTGTGCAGAATACGCCATCTCTGAAATTGAGAAATTATCTGAGACCGTTGGAATTCCTAAAAAATTGACAGAATTAGATATCAAAGAAGAAGAGTTTGACTTTGAATACCTTTCTAAGAATGCTCTTATTGATGCCTGTGCTCCAGGAAATCCATTTATGCCAACCTTGGAAGAAACAATTGCCTTTTATAAAGAGTTGTTTTAATGATTAGAATATATGCTAGGAGATGAAGACCCACCTCCTAGTTTTTTATTAAATATCCTGCAATTTCTGATTTCCATGCATTTGTAAAAGTTCAAGTGATGGATATTCGTAATGTTCTCCCATATTAAAATAATGATCTTAAAAAGGTATGAGTTTTGAGCTCATACCTTTTTAAGATTTACTTTCGTTCTACTGATTTAACTACCAATTTTGCATCTCCTAGCACGTAGAGTCCTTGCATATCACCTGTATTGAGAGCTGCAATCGCTTCATTGGAGAAGTGTTGGGCACTGATTGAATATTGGATTGTCTCTGTTTGTGTTTGAGCAGTAAACACTTTTTCACTGCTTGTATGATGAAGAGTCAGAGTTTCCGGAAGAGCAGAGAGTTCGCCAATGATTTCATCCCATCCCAAATCTAGGATTTGGATATGTTTGCGAACGACAATACGATTTTCTTCTTTTGAAAGGAGAAGAGCAGCATAGTGATCCGAGTTAATGATGACAGCAATTCCCAAACTTCCTTGATTGAGTTGTGAGCTTTTGGGATCAAGAGTGACGACAAATGTTTGTTCATGTTCTGTTTGGCGTACAGCAAGAAAGCTTGGATTTGACAAATCTTTTAAGGTAAGATTGGATCCTTTTAGAATCAATTGTTGGTTTTCTATCAATAAGCGTGAATCAAGATGATGACGTAAGGTTATCCATTCTGGATTCAATTTCTCGCTGATAAAGTAATCTGTAAACTTAGATAAGATTTGGGGATTTGACAATGCCTGTGAATGATTAGGAAAATCAGTCAAATCGACTTCTAGACTAGGAATTCCCTTGTTTATTACAGGCCATTCTTCTGTCCATTCTACTGGATATAAGAGTGTTTCGCGCCCTAGGTTTGTAATTTGAATGTGATCAATTGTGGCTGGCCGTGTTCCCAAACAGGTTAACCACCAGTTTCCAAGTGTATCTTGAAAGAGATCGGCGTGACCGATGTTTTGAAGTGGTTCTTCTGCACGATCCCGATTAGTAAAGAGAGGGTTGGTAGGAGCTGATTGGAAAGGTCCCCAGAGTGATACTCCTTTAAACATGGTAATCATATGACCTTGACCCGTTCCTCCTTCAGCAGCAAGGAGATAATATGCTCCCTTTTCTTTTAAAATATGCGGACCTTCGACATCTCGCCCGCCGGTACCGAAAGATAAAACTTCTGGTCCACGGAGAATGTTTCCGGTCTCCAGTTCAATTTCAACTTGTTGGATGGCTTTTTTTCCTCCTTCTACATAGCCAGTAAATTGAACGTAGGTTCGGTTATCTTCAAAATAAAGATCAGGGTCAATTCCAAAGATATCAACTTCTACTCGATTGTTTTCCCAGATAATTGCGGTCTGATCTTCGTTTAGATAGCCACGGATAATAAAGTTTTTAAACTCAGCAAAGTTTGTTGTAATCACATAGAAGAACCCTTGATTGTAGCGTATACAAACAGCAAAAATCCCTTCATTGGATTTTGCTGAACGTAAGTCAGCTTGTTCAATTGTTTGTGCAATACCTGGTAATTTCTCCCAATTGAGAAGATCAAAGCTACGTGATAAAGCGATTCCGGGATAGTATTCAAAAGTGCTGTTCACCATATAGTAGGTATCTCCGACTCTAACAATACTAGGATCGGGATACATCCCTCGCAAAATAGGATTTTGATATTGTGTAATAGTCATATCATTTTCTCTGTTTTTAATGAAATTGTTCTTGGATCATGTGCAGATTCAAGTCTGCAGTCGACGGAAAACGTAAAAGAGCATGGTGGAGTTCATCGCCTCCACAAGCTACTGAAAAGCTCCCTGCTTTGTTGATGGCCGTAATACCAGCGATTGAATCTTCAATTCCGATACAATCTTTTGGTTGTAGCTCAAGAGCCTGAGCAGCTGCTAGGAAGATATCAGGAGCTGGTTTGCCTTTTGCTACACTGGAAGGATCCACAATCGCATCAAAGACATCTAATATTCCTAATTTTTCAAGAATAATAGGTCCGTTTTTACTAGCAGATGCAAGAGCGATTCGAATTTTAGCTTCCTTGAGCTCTTGAATAAAGTCTGAAATTCCAGGTAAGATGTCTTGACTGGTCAATGCATCTAATGCCTGAACGTACTGTTCATTTTTTTCAGCTGCTAACTGTTTGAAATTTTCTTCTGAAACTTGGATACCAAGATAGTCTAGAATAATAGAGAGAGAGTCTTCTCGGCTGACCCCTTTGGTTTTTTCTTCTAACTGATTAGGGAGGTCGGTATCAAAATGGTTTTTAATCAGTTTTTTCCAAGCATCAAAGTGGTAGCTAGCAGTGTCCGCGATGATACCGTCTAAATCAAATAAGGCTCCTTTAAGCATAGTTGTTCCTTTCATGGAAAAATGTTGAAAAGCAAGTCTGAAGCAACGGTGCTCCAGACTCTTTTTTTACTTGTTTCGTTGATTGAGTATAATCGTTTGTTCGAGTAAGGACTCTATTTCTTTTAACTTATCTTTTGGAATGGTAATAAATGGTAAAATTTCATCTAATTTTGCAAAAGAGAGTTTTCCTAAGCCACCTTGGACAGCTCCTGGATCCTTACGGAAAAAGTCAAGGACGGGGTGGATCGCATCAATCTGTGCAACTAATTCTTCATCAGCCATAATGGTTGCAACGGACGTGCTTGCAGCATAGCGTTCGACGTAGTCTTGAGTTGGGATATAAGAAATCTCATAGTGCCCAGCTGTCAGATCAAACTGACCGCCGGATCTACTTGAATCATTAATGGAAACCAGTACCCCTTCTGAACGTGGCAGTGTGACATGGGCAGTGCTTCCAAATGGGACATCTACAGTAAGAGTAATAGTATGTTTCTCATCTGTTTCAATGCAATAAGAAATGGCAATTTTTCCGTAGCTACTTTGATAGTGCCCAGTTACAGAGTTTAAACGATAGTCAAATTCTGGAGCAAGGTCAAATTCTTTGAAACCTTGATTCGGATTTCGAATTCCGAGAACAAATTTATAGGCCCACTCCATAACTGCACCGATAGAATAGTGGTTAAGAGAGTTCATTCCCTCAGGGTTCATGGATCCATCTGGAAGAACAGAATTCCAGCGCTCCCAAACGGTTGTAGCTCCAAGATTGACCGCGTAGAGCCAAGACGGATAGTCTTCATGAAGGAAAATTGTCGTAGCTAATTTATGGTATCCATACTGAGAGAGCATTTGGTTGGCATAAGGAGTTCCGACGAAGCCTGTTTTGAGATGATCGTCATCTTTCCCAAGTCGAGTGACTAAATCTTTAGCTACACGTTCCAATTGATTTTCTGGAACCAATTCAAAGGCCAATGCCAATGCATAAGCTGTTTGCGTATCAATTGTCAAACGACCGTTAGCAGAAATGTACTCGGCTTGGATTGCCTGTTTAATAGCTTGAGACAGGTTTTCATAGTTATTTGCTTCCTCAGTTTTTCCTAATAATCGAGCCGTTTCTGCCACAATATGAGCAGAATAGTAGTAATAGATAGAAGCAATAAAGTCTTCATCTGTTTTCCCGGTTGGCATAGCAGGATTTTCTCCGTCCAGAGCAAGCCAATCTCCGAATTGGAAACACTTGGTCCAGAGATAAGGAGTGGCTGTATTTCGAGTAATCCAGTCAACCCAATCCTTCATAGAAAGATAGTGTTCTTTGAGGAGACTATCATCTCCTGTCATTTGATAAGCATTCCAAGGAATGAAAGTTGTTGCATCACCCCAGATAGCTCCACCTCCATCTTTGTTACCAAAGGAAGGAGCATACATAGGAGCGCGACCATCATTTAATTGTTGTTCAATGGCAACATCTTTCAAGAATTTACGGTAGAAGGCGTAGACATCCATATTATATAAGGCTGTATTTGAAAAGACATTGGCATCCCCAGTCCATCCAAGACGTTCATCGCGTTGAGGACAGTCCGTTGGAGAGTCAAAGAAATTGCCTTTTTGCCCCCAAATAATATTTTGGAAGAGACGATTGACCTTGCCATTATTGGTTTCAATCTCTCCTGTGGATCTCATATCAGAATAAATGACATCTGCTTTGAAATCTTCAGGATTTAATTGATCCAAACCTTCTACTTTCATGTAGCGGTAACCATAGTAGGTGAAAGATGGTTGAACCCATTTCTCTTCTCCATCGGAAATATATTCGAAAGCAGCGCGAGCAGATCGTAAGTTTTCACGATAGAAATTCCCTTCTTGGAGAATCTCCCCAACTTGAAGATAGATCTTTGTTCCTTTTGGAGTCCGGTTATAGAAGCGAAAAAGTCCAGCATGATTTTGACCGAAGTCTAGTACAGTTTCTCCAGCAGGTGTGTAGAGTACCTCTTGGACTTCAAGTGTTTCTTTGACGATAAGAGGCAGGCTGAGACGATCACTTAAAATATCGTAGCTTTCTTCTAAAATAATAACTGGTTTCCAGTTTACGATAGAAAGGGTATCGTCACGGTCTTCCCCATAATAGATAGACGAGTGAGTCACTTTTCCAGTTGTCGTCAGCCAACTTTCATCTGTCGTAATGACTTCATGTGTTCCATCTACGTAGTCGATATGGTATTCGGCTAAAGCACGGTGTTGATCACCATAGATATTTTTGATCCCTTCGATAAAGCCGTAAGGACCTTTATACCAACCGTCAGCAGTTGAAATCAATAATTCATGCTCTCCAATAGATAAGGAATCTGTCACATCATAGGATTGTAGTTGAATCCATTGATCATAGGCATCTACACCAGGAGCAAGAAATTCATTCCCGACCTTTTCTTGGTCAATGTGCGTTTCATACACTCCAAGGGCTGTCATATAAAGACGAGCTTTGGCAACTTCTTTGGTAATGGTAATATTTTTTTTAAAAAGTGTGTTTTGGATCTCTTTGTTTTCATTTGCGATCCATTTTGCCAGGAAGGGTTCCGTCATTTTTCCTGTTTCAAAGAAGCTGGAAGAGGAAATACATTCCTGATCGGCTGTGCGGATGGTGATCTTGATATCGTAGCGTGTGCGTGGAAGGAGGTCAAGATCTACTTCAAAGAAGTTATTATCAAATGGGAGAAACTCCGTTTGGTAAACCGGTTGATCAGCTACAGATAGGGTTAACTGTTTTTGGACCTCTTCAAAGTGATCTGCTTCAAGTGTAAATTCAATGCGAAGATGTTCTAAAAGGAAGCCGAGAGGCTCGGTCATATGGTTTACTAGGATTGATTGAATATTCATGTTTTTTCTTTCCTTTTCTAGATATCATTTTTATAATGTAGCTACGAAATCGCCACAGAATGGGTCAATAGGGTTTATTCCTGTGAACTCTTCTTGGCCAGTCACTTTTCTTAAAACTGCCGCTACATTTTCAGGTGTTCCTGTATAAGCGTTGATAAAGGTTGAAATATAAGGAACATCAAAGAGGTGATAAGGGTTTGCTGTTGAAACAAATACAGTAGGAATGGATGGAGCAAACCAAGGAGCATTGGCTGCCATGAGCTGGATCCAGTTAAGACGAGTAGTCGTTTGGTTGCTGGCTGTTTCCACATTTGCTATGTAAAAAGCGAGGTCAAATTTTTCTTCTAAATCTGTTGTTCCTTCTTCAAACATTTCATGGAAGTCCATCTGATAGAGGGAGACTTCGAAACCTAACTGATCTAAGCCATTTTTAAAGAGGTCTGTTACTTTACCACCTTCTTTAAAGCCACCTTCATCAGAATCACCTAGGATAACTAGACGAACACGTGGTGTTTTTTGGGGAGAGAGAGGAAGGAGTTGATCACGATCTTTAACGAGAGTGACAGAGTGTTTGGCAATCTTAGCAGCTATTTCTAAGTGCTCACTAGTTTTTAGGATTGGTTTTTCAGGAATTTGCCCAATAAATTGTCCCGCTTCATTCATCAAACCTTGAGAAAGTTTAGTTGCTAATATTCGGGTCACAGCCTGATTAAGACGATCGATTGAAACAAGTCCACTGCTAACAGCTTCTGTCATGATGGCATAATCTTCATCAATGTTTTTGTTGAAGAGAATCATATCGATTCCGGCATTAATGGTTGCAGGTAAGAGTTCTTTACGTGGGAGAATGACATTATAGCCCACCATAGCGGTCGCATCAGTAATGGCCAATCCATTGAAACTAAGTTCTGTTCGAAGGAGGCCGTCAATGAGGAGTTTAGAGGCTGAGGCGGGGCGTAAGTCCTTATCTTTGATTTCGGGGTTTAGCTTACGTTCCCAAGCTGGTTGGTAGATATGCCCAATCATGACACAAGGTGTTCCTTGATCAATCAAGTTTTTGTAAATCTGGCCATAACTGCTAGACCAATCTTCTGCTGATAGGCTATTAATGCTAGAGAGTAAATGTTGATCACGCTCATCAACGCCATCTCCTGGGAAGTGTTTTATTACAGGAGTAATTCCGTTTGCTTCCAGGCCTTGAATTTGAGCTTTTGCCATACGGAGGACGCGATCAGGATCTGATCCGAAGGTTCGTGTATTTGTAATAGGATTTTTAAAATTTAAATCAATATCTACAATGGGGGAGAAGGACATGTTGCATCCGACCTGATTGGCCTCATAGCCTGCGATGTTTCCTAGTTCAAAGGTCGCTTGAGGATCATTCGTCGCGACCATTTGTAGAGGATTTCCTAGCCAAGTCCCCTCACTGATGATTCCATTTCCCCCAGATTCAAGGTTAGCTGAAAAGAAAAGCGGGTATTTGCTATGATGTTGAATTTGTTTGATTTGTCGACTGATTTGGGCCGCTGGTCCTGGTCGGAACATGAGCCCACCTGGTTTATAGGTGTCAATAAAGTCATCCAGAGAGACGCGCTCTTCATCTTGTCCGATAACAAAAAAGAGCTGGCCGATTTTTTCTTCTGTTGTCATTTCTGAGACAAGTTGGTGGATGCTATCTGCCTGTTTTGTTGTTAGTAAGTAAGGTTTTTGTGTAAGATTGAGCATTCAATTTCTCCTCGTTGTTTTTTTCTATTTATATTCTAGTCTGGAATAACAGGAAAAACTATCGTTAAAAATAGCTACATATATGTTCATTTCCTAGATTTATAAAATAAGGTATAATAGAAAAAGAAAGAAGGTAAGTATGGATCCATTTATTTTAGATTTACTCATCAATAAGAGAGAACAAAGAGAGTGGAAGGAAATTGAATCAACTATGCGACCGGTTCCTGCTAAGTATTTTAATGGAGAGCCAGTTTATGAATTTTTCCAAAACCTAGATGACTCTCTTGAAATCAATTTGCAACCTATTGCACTTTCTGTCAATCCAGTAAATTCTTTTGTCCCTTATCATTTCCACAACTATGTTGAAATGATACTTCCCTTGAAGGGCGATTTATCTATCATGATTGAAAATGAACAATTGGATTTGCATGAGGGAGATATTTTTATTGTAGGGCCAAACACAGTTCATAAAAATTTAGAAAGTAGTTCAGATGATGTGGCATTAAACATTGCCTTAAAATCAACAGCATTCACGTTGAATGATTTAGATTTCTTGCATAGAAATGGAAGTAATAGTTATCTGTCTGAGTTACTTTTTTTTACTCCAACAGAAAAAGAAAGGAATGGAATTTATACGGTTTTTCGGACTGAAGAAGGTGATGGTTTAATTAATACTATTTCTAATATTATCTATGAATATTATAAAAAGAGTGATAAACAATCAAACGACATTATTCGTTATGAGCTCTTAATCCTTTTTGCTAAGTTACTGAGAATTTCTAGTAGATCAAATGCTGTAGAAAGTTCTAAAAAAACAGAGTCGAATTTATTATCTATCATGCTTTATATAGAAAAGAATTATGCTTCTATCACTTTAGAAGAAATGGGAGAATATTTTGGATTTAATCCAAATTATTTATCGACATATCTAAAAAAACAGACGGGAAAATCATTTATCAAATTAATTCATATTCAACGAATTAATGTAGCAGCAGAGTACCTTAGACATACGAATGCTTCAATTGAGCAGATTTCATTGAAAGTTGGATATGAGAATCCATCCTATTTCTATAAGATTTTTCGAAAATTTTTAGGAATATCTCCCTCGGAATATCGGAAACAAATAGGAAAAAATATGGAATAACTAAATACTGGATAAATTTTTATGAAAAAAATTCTATCCAGTATTTTTTGTATGTTTCATTATTTTGAATAGAACACTCCTATAGTTTGGCCATTATTAAGTGGTAGCAACTATTAAAGGGTGTAACAAATAATAACTAAACAACTTGTTTTGGTGGGTTTTATGAGGGAATTAAATTTTTTATCGATCATTCAAACAATTATTAACATCTAAGAAATGAACATACTTTTAGTGATTTTAAGATATAGTTGTATTGATATTGGTCTGATATACTGTATTCATAACATCCAAATACAATTATGAAAAGGAGATATTCTGATGGATTATAAACAACCAGAAGAAATGATGGATAAAAAATTTGCTTTTTTCCATGCAACCTCAGTAAGTGGAACTGCAATGATGATTGCAGCAATCTTATCAAGTTATCTTAGTGTCTATTTGACAGATACAATAGGACTAGCTGCAACCTCTGTTTCCCTTTTAATGTTTATAGCAACATTATGGGATGCAATTAATGATCCCATGATGGGAGTTATTGCAGACCGAACCAAAACGAAATGGGGGCGCTATCGTCCGTACTTCTTGGTTGCACCAATTCTATTGACACTTTTTTCAACTTTACTTTGGTTTAATCCGAATCTTGGTAGCGGGAATTTTTGGTATTATTTGGCAATGTATATTGGGTATGGTATGACAGTTACTATGTACACCATGCCTCAAATGTCTGTCCTTCCAGCACACGTAAAAAGTGACGCTATTCGTAATAAGATTATCACATATGGAGCAGGGTGTACGGCTCTTATGTTTACCATTGGTTCTTCTTACGGACGAGATATAGAGCAGGTTCTTGGTAAGTGGTTCGGCACTCAAAATGGATGGATTCCTTTAATGATAATACTGGGACTTCTTTCTTGTGTATCATTCTGGGGATTGTTTGTAACTGGGAAGGAAAAGTATATTGAACCACTTCCTGAGCGTCCGTTGACACAGGATTTGAAACGAATTTTAAAACATAAAGAGTTGTCTCCGTATATTGTAGTATGGATAATGGCCTCTCTGGGTTATGGACTAATGTTTGCTACATCTGTTTATTATGTTATGTATTACATTGCACGCCCAGATTTAATTTCGACTTATATGCTTGCAGTATCTCTAGGTGCTTTAGTTTCAATGGTTTTACTTATGGGGATCTTCTTGCGGATCTTTAAATCAGCACAACGAGCACTACAAGTATCTGTTGTAGGATCTTCAATTTGTTATTTCATTTTGTTCTTCTTTGGAAAAACGAACTTTACATTTCTACTTGTTATGACCTTTATTGCGACAGCACTTGCTTCAATGCAAAATGCTCTTGTCAATGTTTTGGTCAATGATGCAATTGATTACATCCAATTTACAGAAGGGATCTCAGCAAATGGTGTGATTTCTTCAATCAAAGGATTTGCGCAGAAATGCGGGAATACCGTTTCTAATTCTCTACCATTGTTACTACTTGGTTTGGTAGGTTATGTAGCGGGGGCAGTTGGAAAACAAAATGGTGCAACTCTATTTGTTCTTAACTTTATGAGGTTTGGAGCTCCAATCATTACAGGTGCTATTATGCTCCTCTGTCTCCGTATTAATCCTGTTGATAAACATCGTGAGGATATTGAGGTCATGAAATCAATGATTCGAGATCATTCTGAAGATAATCATGAATAGGATGATCAATAATAATATATTTTACAATCTTTTATAGATAAGAAAGATGAGAAAGTGATAACGGCACATTTGTTTTTTTCAATGTGTCGTTTTAGATAGTTACCAATAATAAAAAGCGTTAGGGAAATAAGGAGAAGTAATGAAGCAAGAACTATTTAACGACGATTGGCTCTTTTGGTATGATGAAAATTCATTTGCACTAGTTTGGAATATACCTGAACAAGCTCAAAAAGTAACCCTTCCTCATGATGCGATGATTAGTGAAACACCATACGCTGAAAGTAGAAATGGAAACAATACAGGTTTTAGAGATGGAAAAAATTATGTTTATGTGAAAACATTCATTGCAGAAGAGGAAGATTTATATAGGGAGAATATATTAAAATTTGAAGGCTCCTATATGAATACGTTTGTCTATGTAAATGGACAGCTGGCGGGAAAACATCATAATGGCTACACTACTTTCTATGTAAATATGAAAGATTTTCTTCATTTTGGAGAAAATGAGATTTGTGTTCAAGTTCGAAATGGTGCGATGAGTAATAGTCGGTGGTACTCAGGAGGTGGTCTTTATCGAGATGTTTATTTATTGAGTAGTGATTTACTTCATGTATCAGCCACTGGTAGTAAAATTAGAACAGTAGAGTTAGAAAATGATTTTGCAAGTATTGAAGTATCTGTTCCTATTGAGAATAGAAAATGCAAAGGAATTCAATTTGATTTAAAATTAATGGTATGTGATAAGGACGGGAAAATTCTTCTAGTGGATCAGCGCCCCTATTATTTAAAAGCAGGGGAGAAAAATGAATTTAAAACAATCCTCTCATTGGATAAGATTCAAGCGTGGTCTGCTGAGTCTCCTACCATGTATCGTATGATTGTTGAACTATATCAAGAGGGAGACTTATGTGATACTGATACCCAAGAATTTGGAATTCGGACTATTTCTGTAGATAGTAAACGTGGGCTACGAATTAATGGGCAAGAGACAAAACTTAGAGGAGCTTGTATACATCATGATAGCGGTTTGATAGGTGCTGCGACTTATCAAGTTGCCCACTATCGTCAAGTACGTATCTTAAAAGAAGCAGGGTTTAATGCTATTCGTATGGCTCATAATCCAGCTGCTCCAGCTTTGCTAAGAGTTTGTGATGAGTTGGGAATGTATGTAATGGACGAAACATTTGATAGCTGGACACGTTTTAAAGGAGATTTCGATTACAGTCTATTTTTTGAAGAGTCGTGGAAGAATGACGTATCTGCGATGGTTGAAACAGATTTCAACCATCCTAGTGTTATCTTGTACTCCATTGGAAACGAGATTCCTGAAATTGGAACTAAACATGGGAGTCGCATAGCCAAAATGATTCATGATCATATTAAAGATATTGATCAAACTCGACCGACTTTAGCGAGTATAAATGGCGTTTTTGCGGCTGGGGATGTGATTCCGCAGATTGTTGAAGATATCCAGAAACAAAACCAAGTTGATCAATCAGATTTAACAGGAAATGTAAACGATTTTATGACTTTAATGGATACCAATATGGATAAAATTGTTGTGCATCCCTTGATAAGTCAGCGACTGGATTTGGCAACAGCTTCGACAGATATAGCTGGCTATAATTATATGTCAGATCGCTACGAATTAGATGCCAAAGAACATCCTAATAGAGTTATTGTAGGAAGTGAGACTTCCCCTCCTGAAATCGCACGTAATTGGTCCTTGGTTAAGAAATTAGCTAGTGTTATTGGAGATTTCACTTGGACAGGTTGGGACTATATTGGAGAAGCTGGAGTAGGAGTACCTGCTTATAGTTGGGGTGAGGGAGGATTTGGCGCACAATTTCCTTGTCAGCTAGCTTATTGTGGAGATATTGATATAACTGGCGTTCGACGCCCACTTTCTTATTACCGTGAAATCGTATTTGGTTTACGTGAAAAACCTTATATTGCAGTTCAAAAACCCGAACACTATGGAAAAAAGTTAATTAAAACACCGTGGGTTTTATCAGATTCTCTTCGATCATGGACTTGGCCAGGTTTTGAAGGACATCCCATTGTTGTAGAAGTATATGCTCCAGGTGATGAGGTTGCTCTATATTTAAATGATCAGTTAATAGAAAAAAAATCTACATCAGAAGAACTAGACTATTTAACTAAATTTGAAATAATGTATCAAAAAGGTTGTTTAAAGGCGGTGAACTTTAAAGATGGTCATATGATTAGCGAAGATATTATAATGACGGCGGATGAAACAACCGCTCATTTACAGGGGAGGATTGAGGAGAATGGTGATTTAACCTATATTTCGTATTCGATAGAAGATAACTCTAATAATCTCATTACTCATATGAAAATGGACTTGTGTATTCATGTTGTGGGAGCAGAATTACTTGGTTTTGGGACGGGAGATCCTAAACCTTTGGAAAAATATAATACTGATAGAACATCAACTTTTAACGGAAGGGCGTTGGCAATTGTCCGAAAATTCAAACAAAATGCACAAGTAATTGTGACTAGTGAAAACATGACTGTGGATATAATTATATAAGAGAGGAAAATAACGATAGTAAAACAAAAACATAGAACAGTGGTCACTACAGATGGTGAAATCGATGATATGAATTCTTTTATTCGTTTTCTTCTTATATGGAAGTTGCAGGAATTATTCTGACTTCTTCTATGTTTCATTACAGTGGGAATGATGAAAAACCAGCATATCGTTGGACCGGAGAAACATGGATCCCCGAAATGATACATCGATATGCAGAAGTATATTCTAATCTTGTTAAACATGACCCTGACTATCCAACTCCGCAAAGTTTATTAGATGTATACAGAATTGGAAATATTTCTGATGTTGGTGAAATGGAGGAGGAGACAGAGGGATCTAACTTTTTAATGGATTTAATGCTAGATCAGGATGAGCGACCATTGTATATTCAGACATGGGGAGGAACGAACACTACAGCCCGTGCTCTTAAAAGTATTCAAGAACGATTTGAGGGGACAAGTGAGTGGGCGCATATTAAATCAAAAATAGAATCTAAAGTGGTATTGTACATCATTTTAGATCAAGATGGAACTTATGGAGATTATATTTCGAAAAATTGGAATTTGACAACTTTAAATGATTCTTTAAATTTTGGATATTTTGGTTATGGTTGGAAAAATTTACCAAAAGAAATTAGATCTAGTTTAGACGATCACTGGCAGCAAATCCATATTTTGAATAAAGGCTCTTTGATCGAAAAATATGCCTTAATTGGAGATGGCTACTATCTAGCTGGAGAGATTGAACCAGAGCAATTTGGACAAGAAAAATGGTTAGAAGCTCATCCCGATTATAAAAAATATGATTTTATTTCTGAAGGAGATTCACTTTCCTACTTTTATTTAATACAGACGAGTCTTAGAGGTTTTGAACATCCAACTTATGGTAGTTGGGGAGGTCGGTTTACCGAAGTAGCACCTAATACATTTTCTACAGAAAAAACAGTAGATTATAATCCACTTACTCAGCGATTTGAGCAAGAATATAGTTTTATCGTTGGATTAATGATATCCAAGCAGATTTCGCCGCTCGAGTTCAATGGTGTGTAACAAATGATTTTGAAGTATGTAGTCATTACCCAGAGGTGAATATAGATGAAAATATCTCAGCGAAAGTAGGTGAAAATCTGACTTTAAGGGCGCTAGCGAAGGATCCAAACGGACTTTCAATTGCTTATCATTGGTGGTGTTACTACGAGGCATCTACATATTGGGACTTTAGTCATCTTGAACTGGAAGCAGGGAGATGGACACTAGGTGACATGGAGTTTATAGATTCATGGCATTCGTCAAAAATAGAGAAAACGTGGAATTTACCAATGGCAGGAGTTGATACAAATCAAATTAGTTTCCAAATTCCTGAAGATGCAAAATCTGGAGATACTTTCCATATTATTTTAGAAGTAAGCAATCAATCAGAATTTCCATTAAAAACATATAAAAGAGTCATTATAACAGTTGAATAAAAAATAGTAGTTTGGAGGTACACTATGAAAAATCCTTTATATATATGGGGTGAGCAAATCCCAGGAAATAATAAACGTTTAAAGACAGATGTCTTGAATATTCACGAGGAGTATACCCCTCATGATTTATTTGAGAAATATCCGGGAGTCTGGGATAAATCATCAGATGAACTTGGAGATTTATCAGGCAATGATACCATGGTTTATCGACAAGAAATTGAACATGGACCAGCAGAACTAACTTATACAGACCGGCCTTTTCTTCTTCCTTATCTATCGGAAGGAAGCGATCAGGCAGTTGTGATCTGTCCTGGTGGAGCCTATTTGACAAAATCTATAGTGACGGAAGGAGAACAAATTGCTGAACTTCTTAATGAGGCAGGAATTTCAGCTTTTGTTCTTTGGTATCGCAGTTACCCCTATCGTGAACCCATCATGTTTTTAGATGCTCAGCGAGCTATTCGTTATGTCCGATATCACGCAGCTGATTTTGGAATTGATCCTAATAAAATTGGTTTACTTGGTTTTTCAGCTGGTGGTAATTTAGCTGGTGTAACTTCCTTATTACTAAGAAATCAGGATTGGTTCCAAGGATTAGATTATCAACTAGATAAGATTGATAGGGAAGATGCGAGTGTTTCAGCCTTGGGCCTCATCTATCCAGCAATTTCTCTTCACAAAGACAAAATTGTAGCTATTCTAGCAGGTGCTGACAGTTATCGTGATCCAGTGACTTGTCAAGCTGTTGCAGATCGTTTGGATATGAGAAATGGTTTGCAAAATGGAGATGCTCCACTCTTTATCTGTGCAGCAGTAGATGATGAAGTGGTTCCGGCGCAACACTGTTTAGATTTAGTGCAGAAGGCAAATGAGAAGAGAGTTTCTGCAGAGTTACATCTATTTGCACAGGGTGGGCATGGATTTGGATCCTGTCTCGGAGAACAGATGCCCCAATTTTATCATGATTGGACTCTTGTTCAACAGTGGAAGGACTTATATCTAACTTGGTTGAAAACAGTTTGGAAAGAATAAGATGGATTTTTAGATCTCAAGTAAGGGCTTGGGATCTGTTTTTTTAGAGTAAAGAAGTTACCATAGAATAGTATCAGTTTTTCATAGGATCTTCTAGGATTTTTTGGAGAGATAGGGATATAATAGAACTATTAAATCAATTGAGGTAGAGAGATGACTGACAAACTACAATTTCCAGATGGTTTCCTTTGGGGTGGGGCAACGGCTGCTAACCAGTGTGAGGGAGCTTACAATGAAGATGGCCGTGGCTTAGCCAATGTGGATGTGGTACCGATTGGGCCGGACCGTCACGCGATTATTACGGGTCAGAAAAAGATGTTTGACTTTGAGGAAGGTTATTTCTATCCTGCTCAGGATGGGATTGATATGTACCATCGCTACAAGGAAGACATTGCCCTTTTTGGAGAGATGGGCTTTAAAACCTATCGCTTGTCCATTGCCTGGTCTCGGATCTTCCCACAAGGGGATAAACTGGAGCCAAACGAAGCGGGTCTCCAATTTTATGAAGACCTCTTTAAGGAGTGCCACAAGTATGGCATTGAGCCCTTGGTGACCATTACCCACTTTGACTGTCCCATGCATTTGATTACTGAGTATGGTGGCTGGCGTAGTCGTAAGATGTTGGAATACTATGAACGTCTCTGCCGGACACTCTTCACTCGCTACAAGGGCTTGGTCAACTACTGGTTGACCTTTAATGAAATCAATATGATCCTTCATGCGCCTTTTATGGGAGCAGGTCTCTGCTTTGAGGAAGGAGAGAATGAGGAGCAGGTCAAATACCAGGCGGCCCACCATGAGTTGGTTGCTTCAGCCATTGCCACTAAGCTAGCCCATGAGATTGATCCGAACAACAAGGTGGGCTGTATGTTAGCGGCTGGTCAAAATTACCCCCATACCTGTGCTCCGCGAGATGTTTGGGCGGGTCTAGAAGAAGACCGCAAGAACTACTTCTTCATCGATGTGCAGGCGCGTGGGGAATACCCTAACTATGCTAAGAAAGAGTGGGAACGTCAGGGAATCACGGTTGAGATGACCGAGCAGGATCTGCAGTTGTTGAAAGAACACACGGTAGACTTTATTTCCTTCTCCTACTATGCCAGTCGGGTCGCTTCAGGCGATCCAGCTGAAAGGGAGAAAACAGCAGGCAGTATCTTTGCCTCTCTGAAGAATCCCTATCTAGAAAGCTCAGAATGGGGTTGGCAGATTGATCCTCTTGGTCTCCGCATTACCCTCAATACCATCTGGGATCGTTATCAAAAGCCTATGTTTATCGTGGAAAATGGATTAGGGGCAGTTGATACACCAAATGAAGCGGGGGGAATCGAGGATGATTATCGGATTGACTACCTGGCTGCCCACATCAAGGCTATGCGAGATGCCATACATGAAGACGGTGTCGTCCTCTGGGGCTATACGACTTGGGGTTGTATTGACCTTGTTTCTGCAGGGACAGGAGAAATGAAGAAGCGCTACGGCTTTATCTATGTTGACCGGGACAACGAAGGCAAGGGAACATTAGCCCGCTCACGTAAGAAATCCTTCTATTGGTACAAAGAGGTCATTGCGACCAATGGAGCATCTGTTAAATAAAAGTCTCCTGTAGAGCTAAACCATCTTCTGGATGACTCTCTAACAGCAAACTAAAAAGCTTAGAATCCCAACTGAAAGCTGGGGTCCTAAGCTTTTTGTATGTAGTTAAAGCAAGTCTTACTGATTTACTGGTCGTAGTCTAAGACATTGTTTTCGATGACAAACTTAGATTCGGCGGAAATGTTGGCTTCTCCTAGTTGCAACTGAGAACTTCCGTCTGGTTTCATGATATGCCACTGACCGTCCTTGTGGGCAAAGATAGCCTGAAATGTGACGTTATTACTCTTGTCTCGAATGGGTAGAACAAATGCTTGATCTGTATTCTCTAATAGAATCTCTTCTTTTTTTTCAAAGTTATAGATATAAAATTGCCCAGTTCTTTGTCCCAAACCATGAAGTTCATCGACTTTTTGCCAATTCTCAAACTTATTCCGAACAAGGGATTCATTAAAAATCTTGTTGAAGGTTTCGTTCCGTTTCTTGGTTTCTTCCTCGTCTAGTGTTTTCTGAAACTCTGCAACCTTTTTAGTCGTTTGGACGGTTTGTCTGTTTTGCTCCCTGATTTGCTGGCGGTGGATGACTCGCATCATTCTTGCAGCAACGCCCAGGATGACGAGGATGGATACAAGGCTGATTTTAGTTTTAGCATTATTTTTCATAGACTGGTCTCCCTATTGTGTCATTGGTCCTATTATACCCTTTTAAAGAAAGGATAGTCAAGTTCATCTTGTGAGGACCTAACATGCAGATTTGCAGGGGTACTATAGGATTTTATCAGATTTTCATTGACGAAGGTCCCTTTATTTGATAGGCTAGGGGAATAGAAATGATTTCGTAAGCATAGAAAAGAGGAGTGAGGCAAGTGGCACGCATCTTATTAATTGAGGATAATAATGATATCCAAGAAATTTTATATAGTCTCTTAAGCGAAGACCATGAGGTGCTTCAGGCTTTTTCAGGAACAGAAGGGCTGCGACTCTTCCAGCAAGAAAGTATTGATTTGGTCCTTCTCGATATTATGCTTCCTGGGAAAAATGGGGATCAGGTCCTTGAGGAGATCCGTATGCAGAGTCAGGTACCAGTCATCATGATGACAGCTCTTGGTGACAAACACCTCATTAGCCAGTATCTCCTTGCAGGAGCCAATGATTATATCGTCAAGCCCTTTAATCTGGATGAGGTGGCTGCTCGGGTGACAGTGCAACTGAGAAATAACATCACTCCGGCACAGGAAGCTCCATCATCGAAAAAGCTGACTGTTAAAAATCTGGTCCTGAACCCAGAAAGCTTTGAACTGGAGTCTGGAGAAAAAACGCTTCGCTTGGGCAAAAAGGAATTTCAAATTTTTGAAACCTTATTGGCGCATCCAAAGAAGATTTTCACAAAAGAAGAATTGTATGAGGCAGTCTGGGAAGAAGCTTATATGCCTGGAGACAATACGATCAATGCCCAATTGAGCAATCTCCGAAAGAAAATTGCCCAACTCGATCCTAATGAGGATTACATTGAAACCGTCTGGGGCTTGGGTGTTCGCTTGAAAGGAGACCAGTAATGTGGGGATTGGTTCTAGTTCTAGTTTTCCTTGTCCTTCTCTTGGGACTGGGCTACCTTCGCCTGCTTTCTGCCTTAAAAGATTTGCAGGAACAGATTCAAAAGAAGCTCCAAAGCGGGAGTGGGGTACGGTTAACGTCTCGTGTTTCAAAAAAAGAATTGGTCGCCTTGACCAAGCAGGTCGGTGAGCTCTTTGACCAGATTGAGCGGACCAATCGGATTGCCTTTCAAGAGAAGAAAACCTTGGATATGGCCATCAGTAATATTGCTCACGATATTCGGACGCCTTTGACCATTGCGTCTGGTTATACCCAACAAATCATCAAGGGTGGGACGCAAGAAGAGGAAAAGCTGAAGAAAATTGCTTCCAATCTTCAAGTCGTCTCAAAACGTTTGGAGTCTCTCTTGGAATACAGACGCTTGATGGAGGGCGCCATTCAGCCTCGGATTTCAGACGTCAATCTCAGCCAAGTCCTAACCCAGCAGTTGTTCCAGTATTATGATAGCTTGTCTGAGGCGGGGATTGCACTAGAGGTAGAGTTAGAAGAGCATCTCCATTATGCTACCGATCCGGAGCTTTGGGAACGCCTCTTGCAAAATATGCTCAGCAATGTCCTCAAGCATGGAAAGGAAGAGGCCCGTTTGAGCCTGACCTCGGACGCGGAGACGATCCGGGTTGAACTGCGCAATATCGTGCAACAACCGATTCAGCACTTAGACCAACTGGCTAGTCGATTCTACTCCGAAAATCTATCGGACACAGAGGAGTCTTCTGGTTTGGGACTCTACATCATTCAAAATTTTGTAGAGATTCTAGGGGGAGACTTGCAACTGGCAACGGAGGCAGATTGGTTTATCTTAACCATTACATTAAAAAAGTAGGACTTGACCAATTGTCAAGTCCTACTTTTTTATAAATCTTTGTGTTTGAAAGTAGCTAGTCCTAGGAATCCGAAAACAAGGATGAATCCAAGGGCGATTGAGAGGGTATTGTTTGTTGCTGTCGTACTTTGGACCATGGAATATTGGAATTCTAAGTTTAGATAGTGCAAAATGTTGATGTCTTTAAAGAAGAGCGCAGGAAGGCTTAAGAAGATATTTCCAACGAAGTAGCCAACGAAGGCCAAAGTGATGGATTGGCTAGCGTAAAGGAGGAAGGAAATGATGCTGACCCAAGCCAAGGTGGAGAGGAACTGAATCAGTAGGGTCAGTCCAAAATGAGCCAAGAAGTGATCTGGCATGGTGCCAAGTCCATTGTAGAGGGTCGCGATTGAGAAGACAAGACCATAAGAAACGAGGAATTGGAAAAGAGCAATGGTCAAGACAACAGCACTTTTAGCAAAGTAGTAGCTGGTGCGAGAGACGCCATAGGCCAAACTATTCTTGTATAAGTTTTGTGTTAAGTCTGTTCCCAGGACCAGGGTGATGACAATAATGGTAAAGAGGATGGTCACACTGATGCTGGAGGAATAGTTGGTCAAGGCTTTAAAGCCCGTCCAAACTTCGGTCGCTTGGGGTAATTTGGATTCCGTATTGACACCGACGTGTCCGGTAGCTCCAAAGATGACTCCAGACAGGATATTGAGAACGAGAATGGCTTCTGTAATCCAAAAACCTTTGGAGCGAAAAAGTCTATAAAAATCTGCTTGAATGGTATGCAACATGATAAATCTCCTAAATGAAATGTGTGGATAGGTTATACAGGAAGATGGTATTTGGACTAGTCTACCAAGTCTGTAAAGAATTTTTCTAGATTTTGGCGGGCATAGTAGATTTCGTCCACGTCAATATCCGCTTGAACGAGGGCTTTGACGATGACTTTAATATCGTGAGTCTGGCCAAAGATATGGATTTCTCCATCCTTATCGATGACCTTGATGCGATGATGGAGTTGATCCTGGATCAGTTGACTCGCGAGGGCTAGTTGATTGGTCTTGAGGATGATATAGTCTTCGCCTTGCTCCTCGAATTCGGCCTTGCTAATTTCTTTGATCAGGCGTCCTTGGTCGACAATGCCAAAGCGATTAGCAACCAGATAGAGTTCAGAGAGGATATGACTGGAAATGAGGATGGTCATGCCGAGTTCATCATTGAGGCGCTTGATCATCTGACGAAATTCCTTGATTCCGACCGGATCAAGACCATTGATGGGTTCGTCCAGAATGAGGAAGTCGGGTTTGGCAATGAGCGCAATGGCAATTCCCAACCGTTGTTTCATTCCCAGTGAAAAATCACGAAATTTTTTCTTGCCTGTATTACTCAGGCCGACATAGTTCAGAGTTTCTTTGATGACCTGGTCGGGGTTTGGGATATGGCGAGCCTTGCAATAGTAAACTAAGTTTTGATAGGCAGTCATATGTTTGTGTGCCACGGGACTCTCAATGACGGATCCGACACGTTTCAGGGCTTGGGTCCACTGGGAGCGATTTGTAGAAGCAAAGAGGGAGACGCTTCCGTCAGTTTCTTGAATTAGCTGGGTAATGACCTTGATGAGGGTGGTTTTCCCAGCTCCGTTCTTACCGATCAGGCCGTAGACATCACCTTTGCGAATGCTCAGATTCACATCGTTTAAGGCGTATTGTTGACCAAATTTTTTACTCAAATGGGAAATTTCTAATACTTTTTCCATGGTTTTCTCCTTCGTCCAAATGACTAGTTGTTTTCTTTACACTCTTAGTATACAGCTTGCTTTTCAAATAACCATCAAGCAATTCTAAAATATTTCTAAAATTTTAAAAAAGTAAAAAAGTAAAAAAGAACAGGTAGCCTATCTTGATTCAAGTGGGCTTCTGTCCTTTTTTTATTAGAAGTTCTTCAAAAACTCCTTGATGGCTTGTGCCAGTTCATTGGGTTTCTGACTATTAAGTAGATGGCCTCCATCTGCGATTTCTTGATAGTGACCTTTGGGCAGGAGCTTTGCCAATTTTTTCGAAGAAGCCTGATTGGCCCTATCTTTGCTGCCACAAATCACTAAGCTAGGGAGAGGACAAGTTTTGGCATTATCGGTTAGATTGAGACTTTTTAACTCGGTAAGAATTTGCAACATGTGCTGTTTGTTGGCACCCTGCTTTTCAAAGATATGTTTGGGAATCAGACGGAAAAGGAGAATTTGGAGCCGATAGAGGAGATTGGTGTTGAGTTTGTATTGTGTCCCTGAAAGCACCAAGCCCTTGAGTTGTGGTAAGTCTTGGCTGGAGAGCTCAAGAGAGAGAACGCCACCCAGTGAAAGTCCAACCAGAATAAAGGGCTCGCTTTCTTGTTGGAGATACTCCGTCAGTCTGTCTTTGGCCTCCTGGTAGCTTTCGCTTGGAGAAGAGAAAATAGCAAAAGATTCAGAATGCAAGGGGGAAAGTGCATCTTGGACCCCTTGCCAAGAGTGAGCATCCTGGCCTAGGCCGTGTAAAAAAATAAGTTTCATTATGCCCCCTTTCTTGTGAATTCGAGTGGATAGAGGCCACGAAGGGCATTGCAGGCATAGACTCTGTCAGCAACTTCTAAATCCTTCAGTGTTAACAGTTTTTCCTCTACTTGTCCAGTTTCCAATAGATGGCGTCGGTAGATGCCATCTAATAAAGGGAGATGAGCTGGAGGAGTATAGAGCTTGCCCTTGATCTCTAGGATGAGATTGCCAATGGTCGTCTCAAGCAAGGTCCCGTCTGGCAGATGGAAGATTTGCTCCTGATATTTAGTAGTTAGATGTGCTCGCTGGCTAGTCTTAAAATAGGTAAATGGACTTGCTAGATCAAGCTTTTGCTCGGTCAGTTGAGCCTGCAGATAGTTAGCTGGTAAGTCTATTAGCTCCGTGATCATCAGTTGGAAGCTTGCGTCTTTCTGCAAGGCTATCCGACAACGATAGTCAAGGCTAGGATCCAAATGAGTGAGCTCTTCTTGAAGTTCCTTCAGGAGCTTTTTCTCATTATAAGGATAGGCAAAGTAGCTGCTACCCTCTCTCAAACGGGTCAGGTGTTGCTCTAGGAAAGTCAGTTTTCCTTGGTGTATGCGACCTGTTGTTAAGAGATCGAAACGAGGCTCTTGTCGGTAGAGGACGGCAGATTTTTGCTTAGTTTCCTGGTATTCACCTTCCCATTTACTATCCCAGGTGATGCCCCCACCAACGCCGTAGATAGCTTTGGTGCCTTGCATTTGAAGGGTCCGGATGGCTACATTAAAAATTCGTTTGCCTTTTGGAAGAAGGATCCCAATCGTTCCACAGTAGACTCCTCGAGGAGCGATCTCTGTCTGTTGGATGATTTCCATGGTAGAGATTTTCGGTGCGCCTGTGATCGAACCACAAGGAAAGAGGGCCTGGAAGGTTTGGACTAGGTCGACTTCTGGGCGCAAGCGACTTTCAATGGTCGAGGTCATCTGCCAAACGGTGGAGTATTGCTCAACTTGGCAGAGATGGGTCACCTGCTCACTTCCAATTTCCGAAATCCGATTCATATCATTGCGCAGGAGATCCACAATCATCATGTTTTCCGCCCGATTTTTGGGATCTGCTTCTAGCCAGGCTGCCTCTTGGAGATCAGCTTGGTTGGTGAGCCCACGGCGAGTCGTTCCCTTCATAGGGCGCGTGGTCAGTAGCCGGTCGTCTTGCTTAAAAAAGAGTTCAGGGCTGATGGAGAGGATGGAGACATCATCGTGCTGGATGAAGGCATTGTAATGAGCATTCTGCTCTACTACTAGTCGGTTGTAGATGGCCAAAGGATCCGCCTCTAGCTCTTGAGAAAGCTGGACAGTATAGTTGACCTGGTAAGTATCTCCTTGGCGGATGTGGTGATGGATGGTCTCGATGGCTTGCTGATAAGCAGGCGCCTCGACCTCTTCCTTCCAATTGGCTGGAAGATCCACTGCCTCATAGTCCTCTGGAAAAGGAAGGGATTCGACCTCCTGGTGGATGGTGAAGTAGAGGAGATACTCTCCCATGAGAGGTGCAGGATGGACAGCTAATTTTTTCTCAAAAGCAGGAGCAGCCTCATAACTGACATAGCCTACGGCATAAAAACCAGCCTCCTGGTAAGTTTCCACTTCTTTAAGAAGGGCCTCGACTTGGTCGATGTCTCTGGTTTTTAATTCTTTGATGGGCTTGGTGAAAATGTGTCGCAATCCAAGCTCTTTAAAATCAATAATCGTTTGTTTGTGCATGCTTTGAGTATATCAAAAATAGAGGAAAAAAGGTAGATCAGGATGCAAGATTCCTTGCTTGGCCTTGCCTTTCATGCTAAAATATCCTTAGGACCTGCATTTTGCAAGGAGGAGGAACATGCAAAAGAATTCCCTCTACAATACTTCTAGTATTAGTCTCTTTCAATACCTTTTTGCGATTGCAGTGATTTTGGTGCATAGTGGTCGCTTGACTTCTTATGAGCCAGTCCATTTTGGTCTCAAGAGCATCCTTGGACGGCTAGCGGTGCCATTTTTTATCGTCTGTGCTAGCTTTTTCCTTAAGCAATCACTAAGGGATGCAAGGAAAATGAAAGCCTACCTGGTCAAAATCGTTAAAACTTATTTATTTTGGAGTTGTGTCTATCTGCCGTATGCCTGGATCTTTTTTTCTAGTCTCAAACTCCCAGTAACTATCTTTCCAGCTGGCGTCCTCATCGCTCTGGTCTATTTGGGGATGTGCTACCAACTCTGGTATATCCCAGCCTTCTTGCTAGGTTTGTTTTTGGTCAATCAACTGGTCAAACGCTTGGGCATGGTTTGGGCGGGGGTGATCACCTTGCTCCTCTATTGCTGGGGCTTGATCGAGACCTATTCGGCTTATCTGGATACCACGAGTCTCCTAAAGGGTTACCAGCTCTATAGCAATTTATTTTTCACCGCTCGAAATGGCCTCTTTTATACGCCCATTTTTATCTTTATGGGTTATTATCTGTATGATCATTTTCATTCACAAAATTTTAGGATTCACCGTTGGCAAAAGCTTGCTCTAGCCCTTGGGCTATTCTGTATAGAAGGCGTGGTTATTTTTCGAAACGAAGGAATCGATAAGAACTTTTTCTTTCTCCTTCCCTTTGTAACGATCTATTTAGTCAATGCTTGTCTGCGCACCTCCTTTTTAAAATCCTATGACCTACAGTGTTTAAAACAGATGAGTATAGCGCTTTACTTTTCGCATCCTATCTTTATTGAGTTGGCTCGCTACGGGTTTAGAACTCTCCCACTTTCCTATCCCGACAGGGGCAAACTGATTTTTGTGATAGCCCTATTTGGCAGTCATCTCTTTGGCCTGGCCATGCTGTGGTTTCAAGATCGAAAGAAAAAGACTTCATCGATGTAAGAGATGGTGAAGTCTTTTGGTTTTAGGAGATAAGGGGCTTTCTGGGCTCTTACCAAGGTTTTCTCGATCTATCTGGTCTTAGCCTTTGTCTTGGCAAGTATTGCTACTTATATTTTGAAGAAAAAATAAGCTAGCTTAAAATGAAGCAAACACCAGAAATGGTGTTTGTTTTTGTTCTTCTGGCCTTAAATAATCGGATGATGGGGTTTTACAAACCTTTCTATAAGGGTTAGGGTCGTAGTCAGAAGTCATTTCCGAACGTTTTCAAGAAAAATTCAGAAAAATCTTGACTTCTGATGAAATCGGCGTATGATTAATTGTGAACTGTTGAACAAATATTTTCAAGGAGAGGATCCGATGTCGACTAAGGTGATTCTGCTAGAATGAAGGCAGTTCAACCTTAAGAATCTATAGAGCGTTGCGTCCGAAAGTCTAAACAGACACGGCTCTTTAAAAACAAAAGGAGAAGATTATGAAAACAGAACCGATTCATCGTACCAGTATGTGGAAATTTAAGTTAAGTGCTGCCACCATGACTTTGATTCCCGCTGCCGTGGGGATTAACTATGTTGCTAAAGCCTTGGCGGAGGGGTTAAAGTTGCCCGTTTGGCTGGGCTCTTTGGGAACCTTTCTTGCCAGCATGTTGGCTGGGCCGGTTGCCGGTGCCATCAGTGGTTTCATCAACAACGTGATCTATGGGCTGACCTTATCGCCAATTTCAACCGTGTATGCGATTACCAGCATCGGAATTGGGATTGCTGTGGGAGTTTTGCACGCCAATGGGTGGTTCTCGTCAGCGCGACGAGTATTTGTTTCTGCTATTATTATTGCCATCGTTTCAGCTGTCATTTCAACGCCACTCAACGTCATCTTTTGGGGTGGTCAGACCGGTATCGCATGGGGTGACTCATTGTTTGCGGTAATGGTCGCCAATCATGCACCAGTGTGGCTGGCCTCATTTACCGATGAGTTTGTCTTGGATATTTTGGATAAAGTCTGCGTGGCCTACCTGGCATTCTTCATCTATCGTCAGCTGCCGAAGCGGATGGTGCACTTCTTTAGCGGTGATAAATGATGACTGACCAAACATTGATTTCTGGAGCGCCACGGGTCAAGCTCAAGTGGTACCAGGTGATTGATCCGATTACTAAGCTCTTGTTCATCTTGGACATGACGTTGTTGAGCTTTGCCAGTATGAATTTATTGCTTCAGGCCGGATTAATTCTTGTCGCAACACTGCTATTGTTATTTTCCAAATTGAGTTCTACCATCTTTAAGGCGCTGGGATTCAGTCTGTTTCTGATTTGCACCATGCTGATCATCCAAGGGTTATTTTACAGTCGGAATCAAACTGTGCTGTTTACTGTGCTTGGGGTGTCGTTCTACAAAGAAGGCCTGATTTACGCCACCACTCTGGGTTGTCGAGTATTGGTGATTATTTTGACCAGTGGCTTTTTTATGGTGACCACGAGTATTTCAGAAAACGCGGCCTATTTGGAACTGTCCGGATTGTCTTATAAAACCGTCTACGTTCTGATGTCGGTGTGTTATATTTTGCCGGAAATGATGCGCAATATGCGGAAAATCCAGCAGGCACAAAAAGTTCGCGGAACCAATCCGCAAAAAACGTTAATGCAGAAATTAAAGTCAGTCCTGCCGGTTCTAATTCCATTGGTGATTAAGACCTTGGATCAATCGATGGCGCGGTCGATTTCTCTCCAACTGAGAGGTTTTGATAATCCCAACCGGACTGTCAGAACCTCCCAGCGCGTGTATCGCCTGTCGCGGACGCTGCACATTGGTCTGACTGGATTGGCAATTTTATTGATTGGGTGGAAGATATGGACGAAGATAAACGGATTGTAATTGAAAATTTGACCACCCGTTATCCGGGTACTGAGCAACCACAACTGCGTCAGATTAACGCGGAGGTTCATACCGGCCAGGTGGTTGGGATTATCGGGAATAGCCACTCCGGCAAATCGACTTTGTGCCGTGTGCTGGCAGGGGTCATTCCCAAAATTGTGTCTGCTGAGATTGAGGGCGACTGGCACATGTTTGGCCAGCGAGTGTCCGACAATTGGCCCGTTTATAATGCCATGAATGGAGTTGTACTGCAAAATCCAGCTGGCCAACTAAGTGGGTTGGCAGACACGGTTGCTGATGAAATCGCCTTTGACTTGATTAATCAGGGAATGGCTGAAGGACTAATTCAAAAACGGGTTGAAGAAGTTGCCACGCAAATGGGGCTGATTGAACAGCTGAATTTGCGTCCCGAGAGCCTTTCCGGTGGTCAGATCCAGCGGTTGGCAATTGCCACGGCGATTGTGGCTAATCCGGCTGTTTTGATTATGGATGATCCGACCAGTCAGATGGATCCCCTTGGCCGCCGGCAATTTTTCCAATGGCTGGCCCAAGTCAAAGAGACGACTGTCTTCATTGTCACCAGTGAAATTGACGATTTGTGCGAAGTCGCCGACGTTGTGTGGGTGCTGCACGAGGGTCAAATGGTAGCCCAGGGCAGGCCGGGTGAGGTGTTTAATCATTTGGCAGCTGACTGGCAGATTCCAGCCCCGACAATCCAGCAACTTGCTCAAAAAATGGATTGGCACTTGGCTGATGGCCGGTATCCGGTGAATTACGCTGATCTGAAGGAGGTTCGTTATGTCCACAATTGAACTGAGCCACCTGACGTTCACTTATCCTGAACGGTCCTTTAGCTTGGATGTTGAAGACAAACTCTTCGCCGATCCGATGGTGGCGATTGTCGGCCAAAATGGTGCCGGCAAATCAACGCTCTTCAAATTGTTGACGGGCTTGCTGACACCACAAACCGGTGTGATTAAGATCGATGGAGAAAATTTTAATGATCTTAAACCAGTCGAAAAGTTACTGAAGGTTGGGATTACATTTCAGAATCCTGACGATCAGCTTTTCAACCCGACCGTTCAACGAGAGGTGGAGTGGAGTGTCGCGCAGGTCATGGATGACCACGACACGATTACGAGGCGGGCTTTAGCGGCTCTAAAAAGAGTCGGCTTGGATGATAAAACAGCTGAAAGTCCATATGACCTGTCATTGTCGGAACGCAAGCTGTTGAGCGTTGCCACAGTTTTGGCAGTGGATCCGGCGATTTATTTATTTGATGAGCCGATGATGTCGCTTGATTGGGAAAGCCGGCGCAAGTTGACCGCAATTTTCCATCAGTTGGCTGATTCGGGCCACCAAGTTGTGACCATCACCCATGACATGGATTGGGTCGCCGCCGAGTTTGAGTCGGTGTATGTTATGGAACACGGGAAGTTTGGCTTCGCCGGCAGTCCACGGGAATTGTTCAGCGATCACGAACTTGTCCAGCGAGTGGGATTACTACCACCGCGGATTATGGACATAGCGGAGTCGCTGGGTGATTCACAGACATATTTATCGGTTAATGATTATTACCAGAAAAATCGAGATGTATAGAAAAAGTCACCTCTGCGGGTTTTCCAGGTTGAAGGATTAACTTCAGCTTCTGGCAAGAACTCACATGGGTGACTTTTGTGTTTAATAACGTTTCATGATCATCGGGTGCTTCCTCAGATTGATATGATACCTCTAAAGTAGACACGGTAAATACCTACTCTTTTTGTGATATACTAGAGTAGCTTTTGAGACCTTGTGGAAAAACACTCATTTCAAAGAAGGAAAAGGAGAAAACATGGACATCTTTTTGAGGAGTATATCAGGGATCCTGGTCATTCTGGGGATGATTTTAGTGGGCTTTGTCATAGGTGAAAAAGGCTGGTTTGATGACAAGTCACGTGGCCTGATCGCAAAGCTAGTCACTCAAATTGCTCTTCCCTGCTATATGCTCTATACCATCACACAGCGTTTCACGGCGGGATATCTGCTTAAAATGTTACCAGAACTGCGTTTTCCTGCCCTGTCTATGGTCATTTTACTTGGCATCGCGACAGCAGTAGCCAGAATTTTTGCAGTGAGACAGGACCGCCGTGGCCTCTTTACTTCCATGTTTTTTAATTCCAACACGATTTTTGTGGGACTCCCTATTAACCAAGCTCTTTTCGGGGATGCCAGTATTCCCTATGTTTTGATCTATTACATGTGTAATACGACCTTTTTCTGGACTTTGGGGACCTACCTGATCCAGCGGGATGGCGAGGGAGAAGCTCAGTTTGATCTCAAAACGAGTCTGAAAAAAGTCTTTTCTCCTCCTCTCATGGGCTTTCTCTTAGGGCTAGTCTTGGTGATTCTTCATATCAAGCTCCCTACCTTTTTAGCCAGTGATTTACAGTATCTGGGTAATTTGACAACTCCTTTATCCATGATGTTTATTGGTTTATCAGTGTCCAATGCAGGACTAAAGCAGCTGACTCTGAAAAAAGACCAATTCTTAATTCTGTTAGGACGCTTCGTGGTTGCCCCACTCTTGATGGCGACTATCGTTTACTGGGCACCTCTTCCAAGCTTGATGAAGCAAGTCTTTATCATCCAGTCCGCTATGCCTGTTATGACCAATGCACCTGTGGTTGCCAAACTCTACGGAGCTGATAGTGATTACGCTGCGGTCATGGTGACAGAGACAACCCTGGCCACCATGGTGGTGATTCCCATACTCATGGTGCTGATGGCCTGATCCTTTTAAAAAAAGTGAAGCAACAGCCTCATCAATGGGCACCACTTATGAGAGATGAATTACTGAAAAAACATCCAGAATTGGAAGCTGTTCTCAATAAATTAGCTGGTAACATTACAGAAAGCCAAATGAGTCAACTCAACTGCCAAGTCTGGGTAGAAGGCAAGTCTGCTAGAGAAGTCGTGCGTGAGTTTTTGGTTCAAGAAGGTCTTCTAAAATAGAAGCAGATTTCCTTATGAATTCTTAAAAATCTTCGATTTGTATTCGAAGATTTTTTGTTATGAAAATTTTACTTTTCACTTGACAAGTGAGTGAACACTCACTATAATAGTCTCATATTCAAAAGTGAGTAAATACTCACTTGGGAGGATGCAAATGAAAACATTGCTACATTTACAAGATTTAGAAAAATCTTTTGGTCATCAAATGGTCTTAGATCACGTTGGTTTTGATGTACAGCCTGGAGAAATCATAGGTTTAATCGGTCCATCAGGTGCTGGTAAATCAACTATGATTAAAACCATGTTAGGAATGGAAAAGGCGGATAGCGGTATCGCTTTAGTTTTAGACCATACCATGCCCAATCGTCATGTTTTGGGAAATATAGGCTATATGGCTCAATCAGATGCTCTTTATGAAGCCTTGTCAGGACAAGAAAATTTGGAATTTTTCGGTCAGCTAAAAGGCCTATCAAAAAAAGTCTTAAAGGATGATATTGCCCATGTAACTCAAGTAGTCGATTTGACAGAGCATTTAAACAAAGCAGTATCTGGTTATTCGGGAGGGATGAAACGACGATTGTCGCTAGCCATTGCGCTTTTAGGAAATCCGCAACTCTTGATTTTGGACGAACCAACTGTTGGAATCGACCCTTCGCTTCGAAAGAAAATCTGGCAAGAGTTGATGGCACTCAGAGACAAGGGGGTAGGAATCCTAGTCACCACCCATGTGATGGATGAAGCAGAACTGACGGATAAGGTTGGGCTCTTGTTAGGTGGAAAAATCATTGCCTTTGATACACCAAAAAATCTCAAAAAAGGCTATGGTGTTTCAAGTATTGAAGAAGTCTTTTTGAAGGCGGAAGGAGAGTAAGATGAGAACCTTAGCTATTGCGAAAAAAGTGATGAAAGAATTGCTTCGTGACAAACGAACTCTTGCCATGATGTTTGTAGCACCCGTCTTTATTATGTGGTTGATGAATCTCATGTTTTCGGCTAGTACAGCCGTGAATATTAAACTAGCAACACAAGATCTTCCAACTAGTCTGGTGAAGAAAATGGATGATCTGGACCATGTTAGTGTACAGACTTACAAGGACATCGATCAAGCGAAGAAAGACTTAGCTGATGAAAAAGTAGATGCAGTGGTTTCTTATAAAAACGGTGAATATCAGGTAGATTATGCTAATACAGATGCCTCTAAAACATCTATGACTCGACAAGTATTGCGGACGAGTATCGCCAGTGAAGGAAGTAATCAACTAATGGCTCGTGTCAAACAAGCTCTTCCACAATTGAATTTGAAGGCAAAAGCACCAGAAATCAAGGAATCCTACCAGTATGGTGATGAACATACAAGTTTTTTTACAAGTATGATTCCAGTTTTAATAGGCTTTGTCGTTTTCTTTTTTGTTTTTTTGATTTCAGGTATGGCACTTTTGAAAGAGCGTACCAGTGGTACACTAGAGCGTTTATTAGCGACTCCAGTCAAACGTTCTGAAATCGTTTATGGTTACATGTTGTCTTACGGATTCATTGCGATTCTTCAAACAGCAGTCGTAGTCCTAGCTGCCATTTGGTTATTAGATGTAGAAGTTGTCGGAAATCTATTTCATGTTATAATAGTTAATGTAGTACTGGCTCTTGTGGCGTTGGCCTTTGGAATTCTCTTGTCTACCTTAGCGAAATCAGAATTCCAAATGATGCAGTTTATTCCTCTTGTCATTATGCCGCAGCTCTTTTTCTCAGGAATTATTCCATTGTCATCGATGGGAGACTGGGCTCAAACGGTAGGAAAATTTTTGCCATTGACCTACTCAGGTAATGCAATGAGTCAGATTATTCTTTACGGACGTGGCATTGGAGACATTTTGCCAAATATCGGCCTTCTACTGATTTTTCTTGTCATCTTGACAATACTTAATATTGTAGGCTTGCGCCGTTACCGTAAAGTATAAAGAAAAACACAAAAAAATACTAAAAGGGATGACTGTTCAATGGATAAGACTATTTTTGAATCGTTTGAAGATTTCTTAGAGGAATCCAATTATCCTCAAGGGAAGAAAAAAATTATGCGGTCGGCAGTGGATCTCATTTCGACCAAGGGTTATAATGGCACCTCCACCCTTCACATAGCTGAGCATGCTGGACTCAGTCAGGCTACCTTATTTAAGTATTTTAAAACGAAAGACGATTTGTTAACGGCTATTCTACACCCTGTGGTTCCAGGACTATTCGGAAGTTTTTTTGAAGAACTGTTAACTTTTGAAACGACAGAAGAAAAAGTTCATTATTTTGTCCATAATCGAATGAGCTATCTCAAAAAAAATCGTGCCCTGATAAAAATCATTTTTCATGAAATATTCTCTAATAATCAACTAAGAAATGAACAGAAGTTTATCTGGAATACTATCCAGGATAAACTTCATACACTTCACAAGAAATTGCTGGCAGATCCACGTGTTGATCCTGAATTAACCATTCCTCAAATGGCTCGCATCTGTGTAGGTCCTTTGTTAGCTTATTTTGCTCAATTATATATAATTGGCGACAATGACGAAATGAGAGAAGAGGACTTAGATTTGTTAGAAAAACAAATCTTAGGTGGTTTGTGGAAGTAGAGGTTTTCTAAATATTAAACAAAAAAATAACTTTTTAAAAGTGATTCAGATTGAAGACAAACGTCATTTTTGGCGTTTGTTTTTTGTATTTGATAAACCGTAAAAGGCATAGCAGTTTTGGATGATGTATAGAAGACTAAAAAAGCTCAAGTTTTCATTGATAAAACTTGAGTTATTTCTTATATGAGGGCTAATAAAATAGTGATTACCAGAGCAATTCCCAATCGGATGACATGGTGAGCTGGGTTGAAGTGTTCTTTCTGCTTGCCATTCCAATAGGCTCCGTAGCAAATCAACCCACAGCTAATCAGCCAAAGAGATAGTGCGACAATCGGCAAGAAGAAGTAGAGGATGAGAGATAAGGTCGCAAGGCTACTTCCGATAAGAAGAAGCCCATTTCCTAGAGTATCCTTGCCCTTTCTTAATTCTGAAAGGCTAGCCAATAAATGAAGAAGAGCAAAAGCAAGGGCTAAGAAGGCTGTAACAATGCTAAGAAGCATGGAGAAGAACATACTGTTTCCTTTCAAAAAGAGATTTTGGATATGAGGATTATATATCAAGGTCTACGACTCATTTTAGAAAGTACCACAAATGATAATCCAAGGTTTATAAAGATAAGAGCTAAAGTAATGAAAGAGTAGCCATACAGCCTGATTGGGATTTTGTTTTTAAGAAAGTATAGAGAAAATAAACTCGTAAAAATGCCAGTTAGCAATCCAGGCACATATTTTCGAATAACAATTGTCTGAATAAGATGTCCGAACACATGATAGATATAAGCGATTACAATGGTTGTGTAAATGGTATAGTTGTTAAATTGGTAACTAAGATAAAGTGTTATCATTAGAAGTAAAAGTTGCTCCATGACAATGGCATTGAAAGCAAAAGGGGTGTAAAAAGTGAAGATTTGTTTATATGGAATTTGTAATGATATTTTTTTGACAAAAGACGGCATCCATATGATTTCTTCCAGTTCATGAAGCATGAAGAACGCTGGAAAGAGGAAATAAAATTGTAAGGTAGACATGAAAGCTAGTCCTTTCTAGATAACATGAGGTTCATTTAGAGTTTGCGTGCAGTATCTCCAAATAAAACTGGACCACTTCTTGCTCGTTATAAGATTTCCCCTTTTTCAACCACCAGCTGATCGTTTCAATGAAGTGGCAGACGACCAGGTGCTTGAGATAAGAGTGAGGAATCTTGGTGTGTGATTGAATCAGTTCGTCTGCTAACATGGGATAGACGTCGTGTTCCAGTTCCTTTTGCAGTTGCCGGATAAAATAGTCGTTTTTGGAGAGCAAGAGGCTGCTTACATGGTCTTGATTTTTTTTGAAATGCTGAAAGATGTGAGCCAAGTAGTCTTGTGGAGAGAGGTGTTCATCACGCTCAAAGAGATGATGAAAGAGCTTTTGACAGAGCTCATCCAGTAGTAACTCTTTGCTTTCATAATGGCTGTAAAAGGTGGAACGCCCTACATCGGCTAAGTCAATAATCTCCTGAACCGTGATGGTCTCGTAGTCTTTTTTGTTGAGTAATTGTAAAAAAGCATTATAAATAGCTTTCCGAGTTTTGGTGATGCGACGATCTTGAACTGGCATATAGACAATGTGAACAAACTGTTCAGTAATGTACATAGCGAACGGTTTGCTTCTATCCTTTCTTTTCGTTGTAAGAGATAATAATAGTAAAGGAATGATTTTACTCCCATTATACCATATACTAAAGGAGGTAAAAAATTGAGTTCAAAACGTGCTGTTTGGCTGGCTTTTTTCTTGAACCTAAGCTTTGCTATTGTCGAATTTATCGCTGGTGGAGTATTTGGTTCTAGTGCGGTTCTGGCGGACTCAGTCCATGACTTAGGAGATGCAGTTGCAATTGGGGTATCAGCCGTTCTAGAAACAATCTCCAATCGTGAAGAGGATAGTCGTTACACCTTGGGCTACAAACGATTTAGTCTTCTAGGAGCTTTGATAACGGCGGTGATTCTGATGACAGGATCAGTTCTTATCATTTTGGAAAATCTAACGAAACTATTTCATCCCCAACCTGTCAATAATGAAGGCATCCTCTGGCTAGGAATCATTGCGGTTACGATCAATGTGCTAGCGAGTTTAGTGGTTCGTAATGGAAAAACAAAGAACGAGTCGATTCTTAGCCTGCATTTTTTGGAAGACACCTTGGGTTGGGTCGCCGTCATCCTGATGGCCATTGTCCTCCGATTTACGGATTGGTATATCCTAGATCCTCTCTTGTCGCTGGTCATTTCCTTTTTTATCTTATCAAAAGCCATTCCACGTTTTTGGTCTACACTCAAGATTTTCTTGGATGCTGTGCCAGAAGGAGTAGATATCGAGCAAGTCAAGAGTGATTTGGAGCAATTG
This sequence comes from Streptococcus sp. CP1998, assembly GCF_041026655.1. NCBI lineage: Bacteria > Bacillati > Bacillota > Bacilli > Lactobacillales > Streptococcaceae > Streptococcus > Streptococcus sp. CP1998. The sequence goes on along the minus strand of NZ_CP163380.1, from coordinate 1,693,548 downwards.
GACCATGTGGCCAGTGTGAATCAGCTTAATCTCTGGACCATGGATGGTTTGGAGAAAAATGCCATCGTCCATGTTTGTCTGGAGCATGTCAAACATATGGAAGTTTGTAAAGAATCCATTCGAGACTTGCTCAAAGAGAGGGGGTTTCAAAATGTCACCATTGAGGTGGATGAAGACCTAGCAACCCACCGATCCCATAAGCGCAATGTCGAAGAGCTGGAAGCCAGTCAAAGTCATGGACATGATCACCAGCATTAATGAAGAGTTTATAGGAGCAGAAGCCTAAGAAAAAGTGTATACTATAGTTAAGTAAGCAATAGAAAGTAGGTTGTTCCTATGAAGAAAACAGTCTATACAAAAGCTGGGCGAGTGGGTCTAATAGAAGTGGAGCGACCAAAAATCGAAGCACCAGATGATGTCATTCTCCGCATCGTTCGCACCTGTGTCTGTGGATCTGATCTCTGGAGCTACCGCAATCCAGATATTAAAGCAGGCCACCAAAATAGTGGTCACGAAGCTATTGGGATCGTGGAAGAAATCGGTGAGGCCATTACAACGGTCAAACCGGGTGACTTTGTGATCGCCCCTTTCACCCATGGCTGTGGGGAGTGTGATGCTTGTCGTGCGGGCTATGACGGGACTTGTGACCGCCATATTGGGACCAACTGGTCTGACGGGGTGCAGGCGGAGTACATGCGCTTCGACTATGCCAACTGGGCTCTCGTCAAAATCCCGGGGCAACCGTCTGATTATACCGAAGCCATGCTCAAATCCTTCTTGACGCTAGCAGATGTCATGCCGACGGGTTACCATGCAGCGCGTGTAGCAGATGTGAAACCGGGTGACAAAGTCGTGGTCATCGGAGATGGAGCCGTGGGGCAATGTGCTGTGATTGCTGCTAAGATGCGAGGAGCATCGCAAATTGTCCTCATGAGCCGTCACGAAGACCGCCAACAAATGGCTTTGGAATTTGGTGCAACAGCAGTCGTAGCTGAGCGGGGAGAAGAAGGGATTGCCAAGGTCCGTGAAATCCTTGGAGGAGGAGCAGATGCCGCTCTCGAGTGTGTTGGTACGGCAGCAGCTGTCGACCAAGCCCTTGGGGTCCTTCACAATGGGGGGCGTTTAGGTTTTGTCGGTGTGCCTCACTACAATAATCGTGCGCTTGGCTCGACCTTTGCCCAAAATATTTCAGTGGCAGGTGGAGCAGCCTCTGTTACCACCTATGACAAACAGTTCTTGCTCAAGGCTGTCCTTGATGGCGACATCAATCCAGGACGCGTCTTCACCCATAGCTATAGTTTGGACGAGATTGATCAAGCCTATAAAGATATGGACGAACGCAAGACCATTAAGGCTATGATTGTGATGGAATAACGAAAAAGTCTAGTAGAAATGAACCTACTAGACTTTTTTAGTGAAATAAATTCTTATTTCAAATTCGACATCACTTGCTTCTTGGTGAGGGTGCGTTCTTGTTTGTTGGCGAGTGCCTTGATGCGTGCATCTAAAAGAATAGCACGGCCTTCAGCGCTTCGGGTATAGATGAGGTCATACTTACCTAAGCTCTTTCGAATCTGCTCAACAAAGGCTTGCGCATCTTCTTTTCGTTTGTCAAAGAGACTTGGAACGGCGAAATATTCTGTCTGATCGGTCACTTTTTCCTGTGCTTTCAGGATGTAACGTTGGTTTTCAATGGGTGCGAAAAATTCGATCATGGTTTGCGAAAAGAGTTCTTTCTCCCGCATGGTTCCGCCCTTCAAATAAATCAGCGTGTTGATAGCATCCTTTCTGTCTCGTACTACTTGGATTCGGGTTTCCTGGGTTTGAATCTGTCCTGAAAGAAGCAGGGCTTGGTGAATAGCTTGGCCAAAGACTTCTAAGCGTTTGTAAGGACTCTTATAGAGATAGTAGCGCAACCAAGCAAGGAGTGCGAGAACAGCTAAGAAAAAGAGAAGAATCAGAGAAGCTGTATTCCTTCCTCCTCTATGTGAATAGTATATAAGGTTAGCGAAAGCATCGGTCAAAGCGCAGGCCGTAAGCCATCGAGCTAGCTTTCTTGCATCAAAAAATAGGGCGAGAGGTAGGAAGTGTTTGTCCACTTGGACCTCATTTGCAATCTCCATATTCTCTGAAATAGGAAGGGCTTTCTGCCAGCCATCTCTGAGTTCTTGACGATGAGTGGAGCGCTCTAAGGTTTCTTCATTCAGTTTATCTAAGTGTTTTTTGGTATACCGGATATTGTCAAAGGATAGACGTTCAATACCAGATTCGATGAAGGGTTCCTTGTAGTGGAGGCCTAAAAATTGCTTCATCCGTCTCTCTAAAAGCTCTAGATCAGGACTGTATTCTTTCAGCTGATCAGTGATGGCTTCGATCTCTTCCTTTTCAAGATCTGACTTTTCATACCATTTCTTTAGGGAAAGATTGATAGAGACTAAATGCCAGATATTACTGGTCTTGTTTGGATCTTGGGGCCACACTCGGATGGCACGACCTCGCATTTGGTTACTGAGCATAAAACTCCCGACAAAGCTAGCTAGAATCAGGGAGTTGACACAAGGAGCATCCCAGCCTTCTCCTAGAAGAGACTTGGTTCCAATCACGACTTGGATGTGCCCTTCTTGAAAGAGTTGGGTCACAGCTGTCACCAAGTCATGTTGAGAGCCAACCAAGCGAACCTTGAGAAAGTCATCAGGGGATAATTGGCCGACACTTTGGTAAGTCAGCCGATTCGCACCTAGAAGCTCTTCTAGTCTTGGCTTAGCAACTGTCGGGATGATGAAGATACTACCTGTTAGGACAGCGATGGCAGGTGGACTAGCTTGCTCTAGGCTTTCTCTGCGAATGGATTCAAAATACGAGAGAACTCCCAATTGAGTGAATTGGGCCTCCTTGTCTCCTAGATGAACTTCAAAGTCTTGGCGAATGTAGTCTGTTAAGACCAGTTGGCGCAGTTGGCTTCCAAGAGCCTGGTATTCCGCCTTGAAAATCTCTCGAACTGCATTGAGTTTTCCAAGAGATTGGTTCAGCAGGAGGTCTTGTTTTTTGTTGCGGACCAGTTTGACTTGTTTTCGATCGATCAAGCTGGCTGCTTTTAATTCTTGGAGGAGTTGCTTTTCGTATTCTTCTGGTAGATTATACCAGTGAGGGGCCTGAAAGAGCAGACCTTGCAGGAGAATTTCCAGCCAGTCTAGAGTAAAAGCAGGAAGTTTTTTGGCTCCTAGAAGGTCCTGGAAACGTTGGGGAAAGGCGATTCCCTTGCTCCGAAGAAAGATCAGGGTAGCAGATAGATACTTGGGTTCATTGAGCAACTCATCATCACTAATCTGACCTGATAATGCCTGACAAGATTGCAGGTATTGACAAAAGAGGGGGTCTGAAGTCAGTTGCTGTAAGAGAGTGTTCTTTTGTTGGCTAAAGGCATCCAACTGAGCCTGCTCTTCCTTGGTTGGAAAGGCAAAGTAGACATAGTCTTGATGAGGACAAAGGGTCTCTTCCTTGACCAATTCGGGAACCGTAATTTCCTCATCAATCTCACCACACATGCGGATATAGCGATCCCAGAGGGCAGGGTCTCCTTCATAGGGAGGGGTAGCGGTGAAGGAGATCATCTTTAAGTCAGGGAAGGCTTGACGAAAGGCTTCTAAGCTCTTCCACCATTCATTGCGCAAGTGGTGACATTCATCTAAACAAAGGGTCCCAAGTGAGATGGCTTTGAAAGTAGTAAAGATATCAAAGCCTTTAAAATCAAAGGTTTCAATCTCTGCCTGGTCATCGGTATCTTCAGCTTGCGATTGACCAACGACTTGGTTCATGGCGCTGTGTAGGGCCTGATAGGTAGCCACAGTAATCAGCTTAGGATGTTTTAAGTCTTGCGAAATCAAGTGCTCCGCTTGGCCTTCATCTTTCAAGAATGCCTGGATAATCCGGTCGACCCATTGTTGACGAATGGTGACCGTAGGAGCTAAGATCAGGGTTGGCTGACCAAAACGCCGGATGAATTCAATTCCCAGGGTTGTTTTTCCAGAGCCAGGAGCCGCCACCAAATGCAGGTGGCCATCCGCCATAAAAGCGTCACTCTTATCGAGAACGCGTTTTTGATAGTGTCGCCATTGGCCTGTAAAGGCTAGTTCTTGTAACATAGGTTCCCTCCCTTGTACTGTCCCCATTATATCATAGTGGAGAACAAGAATCTTTTGGTAGAAGCTGAAGATTTCTACTTTCTAATGAGAATGGCAAACAGGAATCATTCGGACAGAGCGAAAAAGCCCAATCAACGGATTAGGCTTGTTAACGTTAGTCTTTCTTTGTTTTACGAGAGAGACCAAAGGAAGCACCCATGCTAAGAAGACCAATGCCAAGAGTTGTCAAGGCAGTTGAGGTCGTGCTTCCTGTATTTGGAAGACTTGCTTCTTTTTGAGGAAGAGCTGCTGGTGCGATATAGACTTCTGTTTTCACAGGCTCGTTTTTAGCTGGTGTGAAGACTGTCGGTTTCGCAGGTGTTACAACAGCCGGTTTTTGAGGAGTAGGAGTCGGTGTTGCAGGCGTTTGGATGCTAGGTGTTTGTGGTTTTGCTTTCGCCACGCGATGAGTTTTTGAAATCAACTCATACTTGTCTGTTTGTACCTTGAAGACACGACCTTTTTGGACGGTTTCAACCACTTTATTGGCAAATTGAACGTTCAACAAGTCACCAAAATTTTTGCGGATATCTAGGTAAAGACCATTTGTTCCATTGACCAATGGATCAAAGTCTTTTTTATCACGTGTTTCACCAACCACTGTCAAAGAGATACCAGCATCTTGAAGAGCCTTCAGTGTCGCTTCTTTGGTTGGTGTATATGGTGTAATATCAATGTCTTCGTCTGTGATGAGGAAAGCAAAGCGATGGTTGTTTGCACCAGATCCCCAGTCGTAGTCTTCTGAAGTAGCGATGTGGTGCAATGGAACAGTTGCATCTTCAAAACCACCCCAGATTTTGATAGTTTTCAGAGCAGAAATGAAGCTTTCTGGATCACTTGTGAATTTTGATCCATTAAAATCGTGGTATTTTTGTTGTTTTGAGTCTTCATATTCAACCAACCCTAAACGAGCTTGAATATTTTTAGCAGAAAGATTACGAACAAAGGTCTCGATATTCTTCATCGTATCCTTGATGTGAGAATCCATCGAACTTGATTTATCAATGACAAAGACGATGTCTGATGTTCCTTGGACTTCTTTTTTGTTGACGACATCTGCTTCTTTTGTCACTTCGACTACAGTTGTTTTGTTGACGGTTTCAGTTGTTGTCTCAGTGTAGTCAGCTGTTTCCTTAGTTGATGTAGCTGTCTTGGAAGATGACACTGGTTTTGAAGTGCCAACAGGTGTGTCTTGATCGGCTAAGCTAGTCGTTTTGATGGTTGCTGTTGAAGTAGTGGTTGTGTCTGCGCCGTCTGTTTTAGCAGATGGGCCAGTTTTCTTGACGTCCACAGCGATGACATCGCCGGTTTTTGCTTTATCAGCAGGAACAACTGGTGTATTGGCTTTGGCATTGATTTCTTCTGTTGCAGCCGTGATAGGTGATTTTGTTTCTGTAGAAGTTGCAGGAGCGGCTTGGGTTGTGCTAGGTGCAACGTCATCAGCAGAAGCAATAGTCGTTCCTGTGAAGACAGTTCCTAAAACAACGGAAGCTAAAGTTAAAGTTTGTTTACGTGAAATAGTATATTTTTTCAAAATACGTCCCCTTTTTAATAAACTTTTTTCTATCATACCGATTTTTCACAAACTTGTCAACGGTATAATAATCAAGGGTTTTGTTGGTTTTTATATCCCTAGTTATTGATAAAAAATCAAACAGGAGAAATATGCATAAAATAGGTTTAATATACAAATTATATAAAAAGAAATAGGATTCCTACAAATTTGCAGGAATCCTTATTTTATCGGCATTTCTACTATATTTTTTATCCGTAAAAATACTAGCTAGTCACTTTATTTATGTTTCTAAATCAACACATAGGTTTCAACTGCTTGCCCAGCCCCGTTTTCATTGTTGGTCTTTGTCACGACAGTCGCTCCCTCTTTCACTTCTTGTGGAGCGTTGCCCATAGCGACCCCGATGCCTGCTTTTTTGAGCATAGGGAGGTCGTTGAAGTTATCTCCCATGGTGAGGACTTCTTCCAAGCTCAAGTGGTAGTGGTTGGCGAGCTCAACCAAAGCATCCTCTTTAGAGACGTGCTTAGCTGTGACTTCTAGGTAGTTGGCTTTGGAGAGATAAAAGGCGGTAGAAGGGAAGTCGTCGGCAGAAAGAGTGCGATAGAGAGCTTGGATCTCTTCTGGCTCTCCAATTAAGAGCAATTTGTGAAGGGGCTTTGTCGCATCCAGCAAAGGATCCAATAGGGGAAGAATGAGAGGTTTTTCTCCTGTAATCCGGGCTTCCTCTTGACTCCATTGGTCAAGGTGGTCGGTCATCCAGTCTTTTCCACTATAGAGGTTGATTGAAACCTGAGGAAAGTGTTGGTTGGCCCAGTCAATAAAGTTCCGGGCCTCTGTCTTGTCCAAAGGGTGCTCGAAAAGAACTTGCTCTCCTTTTTGGATCAAGGCCCCATTGTAGCAGGCCATGGGGCAGTCTTCTATACCGAGTTCTCTGGCAATGGGAGCCATCCCTTTTGGAGAGCGAGCAGAGGCCAGTACGAAAGGAATGGTTTCGCGTTTCAAATCCGGGATCAATGCTGCTAACTGTGGATCAATCTGATGGTGATCATTTAAGATAGTGCCATCGATGTCGCTGATGATGAGACGAATGTGAGACATAACGCTTACCTCCTAATAGAGAATGGTGGTCTCGCTCCCAACCAGTTTAAGGATGTCAGGGCTTGGTTTTTGATCCGTCACCCAATAGTCAAATTGCTTGAGCCGAGCGAGATAGTAGTTTCCGTTTTTCGTCCATTTAGAACTTTCTGCCACCAGCACCTTGGTACGAGTCCGTTCAAAAACGAGAGACTTGACTGCAACGTCTTCAGCATCCTCAAAGGTGACCTCGCCATTGGCTAAGCTACTCGCTCCAAAAAAAGCAAGATCAAAGCGAAGATTGTCCAGTATGTGTGCTTGATTCGCGTCATAGTAGAAGCGGTTTTTAGGGTAGAATTTCCCGCCTAAGAGATGAACGTCAACCTGGGAATGGCTACTGAGCTGGATGGCATTGTCAAGGGAATGCGAATAGACCGTAACTTCCTTATTCAGCATGCCAGCAAGCAGGGTCATCGAGGTGGAAACGTCGAGAAAGATCACTTGTCCATCTTGGATCAATTGCAGGGCCTTTTGAGCCATGGCTGTCTTTTCCTTGTTAGCTGTTTGACTGCGGTCTAGATAAGAAGGTCCAGGTTCTTTGTTCAAGGGAAGAAGTCCACCATGGGTCCGACGGACCAGCTGGCGTTGGCTCAGAAGGGCAAAGTCTCTGCGGATAGTATCTTTTGAGACCTTGAAATAATCGACCATTTCTTTAGCGGATAGCTGTTTTCGCTCTTCTAAAAGTTCTAGGATTTTTTCGAGCCGTTGTTCCTGGTACATGAATTCGCTCCTTCTTGCTGTTCTTGCCTTTATTGTACATCGTTTTGTAAGCGGATGCAAGTGATATTAAGTGTATTTAAGTTTTTATGATCTTTTTCTTATAAAACCTTATTTCTGACGTTTGTTTAAAAGGGGGAATTCTGCTATAATATGTCAAAATCAAGTGGAGGTTTCTTATGGCCAGTGAATATGAAAAAATGATTGCAGGTGACTTTTATAGACCCGGAGACCTTGAATTACGGGCTTTGGCAAAAGCCTCTCGGGAGAAACAAGAGGCCTTTAACCAAGAGGCGGACCCTAAAAAAGGGGCAAGCATTATCAAAGAGTGGTTTGGTTCTACCGGTGAAAACCTCTATCTCAATCGTCAAGTTCTTGTGGATTATGGGGTCAACATCCATCTGGGAGAAAATTTTTATGCCAATTACAATTTGACCATGTTGGATGTATGTCCCATTACCATTGGAAAGAATGCCATGATCGGTCCCAATTGCCAATTTTTGACGCCCTTGCACCCTCTGGATCCAGATGAGCGCAATTCTGGTCTGGAGTATGGCGCACCGATTAGAATAGGGGACAATTTCTGGGCAGGAGGAGGCGTCACCATTCTTCCTGGTGTGACGCTGGGTGACAATGTGGTCGCTGGAGCTGGGGCAGTCGTGACCAAGTCCTTTGGAGACAATGTGGTCCTTGGAGGAAACCCAGCCCGTGTCATCAAAGAAATACCAGTCAAAAAGGAGAAACGATGATTCATAAGCATGACATTCCGATTTTAGAGTTCGACGATAACCCACAGGCAGTCATTATGCCGACCCATGAGGGGCTAGATGTACACTTGCCTGAAAAATGCGTTTATGCTTTCTTAGAGGATGAGATTGATCGCTTCGCGAAAGTTGTCGGAGCCAAACAAGTAGCTAGCTTTGTCTCAGCTACCAAGACCTATCCGGTTTATGTCATGGAGCATCAAGGAGAGGAAATCTGCTTGGCCCAAGCGCCAGTTGGATCTGCCCCTGCTGCCCAATTCATGGATTGGTTGATAGGCTACGGGGTGAAGAAGATTATTTCGTCAGGTAGCTGTGGCGTCTTGGTGGACATGGAAGAAAATGCCTTTTTGATTCCGACCAAGGCCTTGCGAGATGAGGGAGCTAGTTACCATTATGTGGCACCTTCTCGGTATATAGAAGTGAATCGTCGCGCACTGACTGCCATTGAAAGGGTTCTAAAACAAGCGTCCATTCCCTATCAAGAGGTCATGACTTGGTCGACGGACGGCTTTTATAGAGAAACGCCTGATAAGGTGGCCTATCGCATGGAAGAAGGGTGTAGTGTTGTGGAGATGGAGTGCGCCTCACTGGCAGCAGTAGCCCAGCTTCGTGATGCGGTCTGGGGCTTGCTCCTATTTACCGCAGATTCTCTTGCAGACCTGGAAAATTATGACCAGCGTGACTGGGGATCTGAAGCATTCGAGAAAGCCTTAGAATTGTGCCTAGAAATGGTTCATCACTTGTAGGTCTACTCACTTTTTATGATACAATAAAGCTATGTTAGTCAAATTATTTTTTAAACAATGGAAGTCCAAGATTAAAAGCCTGTCTCCGGCAAGACGGATTTTTCTTAGCTTTGCCTTGGTGATCTTGATTGGCTCCCTCTTATTGAGTCTCCCTTTTGTCCAGCAAGCAAGTTCAACAGCAGGCTATATCGACCACCTGTTTACAGCAGTCTCTATGGTCTGTGTAACGGGGCTCTTTACCCAGTCAGTGGCTTCGACCTATAATGCCTGGGGACAGTTGATCTGTATGCTCTTGATTCAGATCGGTGGCCTGGGGATCTTGACCTTTATCGGTCTCTTCTTTATGGAAAGTCGTCAAAAGCTCAGCTACAAGGACCGGCAGACCATTCGGGATAGCTTTGGCTTTAGCAATAACCAGAGCTTGGCTCGTTTTGTCCGTTCTATTTTCATTACCACCTTTACCATCGAAGGACTGGGGGCCTTGCTCCTTATGATTCGCTTCATTCCTCGCTTCGGCTGGGGCCATGGGATTTTTAACTCCATCTTTGTCGCGGTTTCCGCCTTTTGTAATGCGGGCTTTGATAATTTTGGGGGCGATAGTATGATGAGCTTCCAGACCGATTGGCTGGTGAACCTGACCTTGTCTGCCCTGATTATTACAGGGGGCTTGGGCTTTATGGTTTGGTTTGACCTCGCCACTAAGGCCCGTAACCAATCAGGACGAAGGACTTTACGCTTTCATACCAAGGTGGTTCTCTGGTTAACCGCTGCGATCCTTCTCTTTGGGACAGTGACCAGTCTTTTGACAGAGTTTAATAATCCAGCAACCATTGGGTCCCTTTCTTTCGGAGACAAGGTCTTGGTCAGCTTCTTCCAAACCGTTAGCATGCGAACAGCTGGTTTTGCCTCGCTGGATTATACGACAGTCCGGCCAGTGACGCTCTTTGTATATATCCTCCAGATGTTTCTAGGTGGAGCTCCAGGTGGAACAGCAGGGGGCATGAAGATTACCACCTTCCTGGTCTTGGTCCTTTTGGCTCGCAAGGAATTGCTGGGACTACCACATACCAACCTAGGCAAACGAACAATTTCACCGGACCTTGTTCAACGTTCCTTTGGGACGGCGGTGATTTTCCAGTTGACCTTCTTAGTAGGTCTATTAGGAATCTGTTTGGTCACACCGGATGGCCAACGCTTTATTTATTTGGTCTTTGAGGTGGTATCCGCTCTAGCGACAGTGGGAGTGACCGCCAATGTAACCTCGACCTTAAATGGAGCAGGACTAGGCATTATCATGGTCCTCATGTTTATTGGACGGATCGGTCCCTTGACCCTCATGGTCAGCTTGAACAATTACCAAGCCAAGAAAGCAGATACCTTGCAGTATGCCAAGGCAGACATCATTATCGGATAGGAGAAACTCATGGCGAATCGAACCATTGGAATTTTAGGATTAGGAATTTTTGGACAGAGTGTTCTGAAAACGCTGCAGGACCAGGATGTGGATATTATTGCAATTGACGATCACGCAGATGTGATCAACCAGTATGAATCCATGATTACAACTGGAATTGTTGGAGACATTACAGACTTGGATCTCTTGGATGCGGCAGATATTGGGAATTGTGACACGGTCGTTATCGCGACGGGGGAAAACCTGGAGTCCAGCGTGCTGGCTGTCATGCACTGTAAGGCCCTTGGTGTTGAGCACGTCATTGCCAAGGTCAAGAATGAAGTGACCAAGGAAGTTCTTGAGAAAATTGGGGCTGATTTGGTCATCCTACCAGAGGTAGAAGCAGGGATGTCCCTAGCTAAGATGATTCTCTTCCAACATGGGATTGAAGTCTTTCAGTTGGATGAAGAAGTGGTGGTAGCTGAGTTTACAGTCCCAGCTAGCTGGGTAGGGAAAAGCCTTCAAGACTTGGCAGTCAGAGAGGAGTACCATCTCAATATTATTGGTTATCGAAATGCGGAAGACCAACCGCTTCAGATTCAGATTAGTCCCGCCTTTATCTGGCCAGAAGGCGTGCGCGTGATGGCAGTGACGGATAATCAGTATCTGGATAGAATCCAAGATTTGTTAGACTAATAGTGTAGAGAAAACGGCTGAAAGGTTGTTTCAGAATGTTGATGAGAGTGGGACAGAAATCGATAATTCGTTAGAATTCGATTTCGTCGTCCCACCTCCGCACAGTTGAGTAGGGCTGTAAAAGCTGATGAAATCAACGTAGTAGAGCCCACTCAACCACTGCGTCTTGCTCGACAATCCAAAGACAATTGAGAGGCTAGGACTTTTGTCCCAGCCTCTAAGTGATTCTGCAGAATAATGATTTTTATTTTTATAATGAATCAAGAGTATACTGAAACTTTCCGCTGTGAGAAAAGTGTTTGAAACATGATTGTTTCAAACACTCGGGAGTTTTAAGACTATAAATTAAAAAGCGAAGTGGCTTAAAACTAATTGAACACGGGCTGCGGATCGTGTCAAAAGCGCAAAATACATTAGTACTAAATCCAAGACACAGTGGCTGATTGAATTCTTCTCTCACCTTTTAGCTCAGAAGAATCCTAATCAGCCTTGTGGGGGCAGGACAACGAAGCGATCCTATACAACAGTGCTTCTGTCCTGCTCCCTATTTTGACTTTATCCGCAGACGCCCTTTGTATCTTGATTTAGTCATGGAACTTCCTGGATTGCTGAAATCATCCACTGGATAATTTCACCTAACGTCTGTTCTGAAGGGCGTCAAGAATCTCTTGATCCATTGGGGAAGTTGATCTTATAAAATTTTAGGAAAGGCTCTGTCAGGTGTTGACAGGCCTTTTTTTGAGTGCTATAGTAAAATCGTAAACGCTTACACAGCAAGGCGAAGCAGATAAAAAGCGGGCAGTCAGATGCCCCATAAAAATAGGAGGAAAAACAAATGGCAGGGCCAGTGATAGGTGGAGAGCACTACCGAATCTCCGTGTTAACGGAATCTTTGGTGCGCTTGGAATATTCAGAGAATGGTGTTTTTGAAGATGGACAGACGCAAGTTGTGCAAGATCGAGACTTTGGACCAGTTTCTTGTGAGATCACAGAGACCGAAGAGATCCTCGATCTGCATACGGAGCATCTCCACCTTCATTTTGAAAAGGGACCTTTTGCACCGGATCGGCTTTTTATCGAACTCAAGGGCCAGTATGCAGTCTATGGTAGCCGATGGCACTATGGGGATCGGCCTGAGACCTTAAAGGGGACCAGTCGGACGCTCGATGAGGTCGATGGAGCTATGGAGTTGGAAGATGGGATCTTAAGCAAAGCAGGCTATGCTCTTTTAGACGATTCTGCTTCTTATTTGTATGATGTTGAAAGCGGATTTAGAGCACGGCCATGTCCAGAAGTGGATTTGTATTTCTTCGGTTATGGGCGCGATTATCTAGGGGCCTTGAAAGATTTTTACCATCTGACGGGACAGACCCCTCTCTTGCCACGATATGCTCTGGGAAACTGGTGGAGTCGGTATTGGCCTTATACCAGTCAGGAGTACACAGATTTAATGGATCGTTTCAAAGCTGAAGGGGTGCCTTTGGCTGTCAGCGTGATCGATATGGACTGGCACAAGACGGCGATTCCTGCTCGCTTTGGAAGTGGTTGGACGGGCTATAGTTGGAACCGGGACTTGATTCCTGATCCAGCTGCCTTCTTACATGGTTTGCATAAGCGTGGTTTAAAGGTGACCTTGAATATTCATCCGGCAGACGGAATTCGAGCCTTTGAGGATGCTTATCCCATGGTCGCAAATCGCTTGGGACTCGATACTGAAAAGGAAGAAGTAGCCAGCTTTGACTTTTATAGTCCAGCCTTTCGTGAAGCCTATTTCGAAGATGTCCACCATCCCTTAGAAGATCAAGGAGTGGACTTTTGGTGGATTGATTGGCAACAGGGAAGTCATGGCAAGATGGATCCACTTTGGTTGTTAAATCACTATCATTATCTAGACAATTGTCGAACAGGTCAAGCTGGTCTCATCTTATCACGTTATGGGGGACCTGGAAGCCACCGGTATCCAATCGGTTTTTCAGGGGATACCATTGTGACTTGGGAATCCCTAGCCTTTCAACCCTATTTTACCAGCACAGCTTCAAATATCGGCTACACGTGGTGGAGTCACGATATTGGTGGCCATATGCGGGGTTACTATGATGAAGACTTGGCTCTTCGCTGGTTGCAGTTTGGGGTCTTCAGCCCGATCAATCGTCTCCATAGTTCTTGTAATGCCTTTAACAGCAAGGAACCGTGGTTTTACTCGCCTGAGACCTGTCGCTGGATGAAGCGGTATTTGCGCCTGCGCCACAGCTTACTACCTTATCTTTACACCATGAATGTGGCGACGCATGAAGAAGGATTGCCTTTGGTTCAACCCCTTTATTACCATTATCCAAACCAAGAAGAGGCTTATGAGGCTAAAAATCAATATTTCTTTGGCAGTGAACTCATGGTGGCGCCAATTACAGAGAATCTGGATCCTGTCTATCATAGTGCTTCTGTGAGTGTTTGGTTCCCAGACGGAGTATGGTATGATTTCTTCCATGATTGGAAGTACGAAGGAAAAGGCAAACTCACAGTTTTTAGAGCTAGCCAGGATATTCCGGTCTTTGCGCGTGCAGGAGCCATCATCCCTATGGATGCACAACCGCAGACAGGGGTAGAGCTTCCAGAAATGCTGGACTGGCATCTTTTCCCAGGTGACAATCGTTCCTTCGTACTCGTTGAAGGAGAAGGAGATAACCGGGTTGAAACCCGCCTAACTGTCAATTGGGATGAAAGAAAGATTAGGCTGGATTTAACAGGTGATCTAACGCTGCTTCCTGAAAAGAGACAGCACCGATTCTTCCTCCATACCTTTGAGACAGCCCCTATCTTAGTGGACAATCACAGTCAGGAGATTGCGATGGGTGTGTTGCAATCGCGTCCTACTGCCAAAGAAGATCGGATGTTTGAGCTCTTGAAATCTGCCAACCTGGCCTACGATAGGAAGAATGAATTATTTGTGGCTTGTTCAACAGCCAAGGATTTGAAACAGTTGATGAAGATCATCACACCTTTAGAGGAAGGTTTGCGTCAACGTCTCTTTGAAGTGGTTTATTCTAGTGAAGAGAATGAAGACTTGTAAATTCTTGCAATTTCACCCCTATTTTTGTAAGATGAAAGTGATTTCACAATCATAAAGGAGAAGAAAAAATGGAACAAAAATGGTGGCATAATGCCGTAATTTACCAAGTTTATCCAAAGAGTTTCAAGGATAGTAATGGCGATGGCATCGGTGATCTTAAGGGGATCACGAGCAAGCTAGACTACTTGGAAAAATTAGGGATTACAGCGATCTGGCTCTCACCAGTCTACAAGAGTCCCATGGATGATAATGGCTATGACATCTCAGATTACGAGGATATTGCCTCCATTTTTGGGACGATGGAAGATATGGAAGAATTGATCGCAGAAGGCCATAAGCGCAAGATCAAAATCATCATGGACTTGGTGGTCAACCATACCTCTGATGAGCATGCTTGGTTTATCGAAGCACGTGAAAATCCAGATAGTCCAAAGCGGGATTTCTATATTTGGCGCGATAAGCCCAATGGCATTATTTCTGCTTTTAGTGGCTCTGCTTGGGAATTTGATGAAGCATCAGGCCAATACTATTTGCATAACTTTAGTAAGAAGCAACCAGACCTTAACTGGGAAAACGAGGAGCTTCGTCATCAGATTTATGACATGATGAATTTCTGGATTGACAAGGGCATTGGTGGCTTCCGTATGGATGTCATCGATATGATCGGTAAGATCCCAGATCAGGAAATCATCAGCAATGGTCCCATGCTCCATCCTTATTTGAAGGAAATGAATCAAGCTACCTTTGGCGATAAGGATCTGCTCACCGTGGGAGAAACTTGGGGAGCGACTCCAGAGATTGCTAAGCAATATTCCAATCCAAAAAATCAAGAATTGTCTATGGTTTTCCAATTTGAACACATCGGTCTTCAATACCAACCAGGTCAACCAAAATGGAACTACGCCAAGGAATTGGATGTGCCTAAATTGAAGGAAATTTTCACTAAGTGGCAGACAGAATTGGGGACAGAAGAAGGCTGGAATTCGCTCTTTTGGAACAACCATGATCTCCCACGGATTGTGTCCACTTGGGGGGATGATGGCGACTATCGGGTCAAATCTGCCAAGGCTTTGGCCATTCTGCTTCACTTGATGAAGGGAACTCCTTATATCTATCAAGGCGAAGAAATTGGGATGACCAATTATCCATTTAAGACCCTTGAGGACATAGAAGATATCGAGTCAATCAACTATGCCCATGAAGCCTTAGAAAAAGGCCTACCGCTTGAAGTGATCATGGATCAAATCCGCCATATTGGTCGGGACAATGCACGGACACCGATGCAGTGGAATCATGAAGCAGAAGCTGGCTTTACGATAGGTCGTCCATGGCTTGCGGTCAACCCAAACTACAAAGAGATCAATGTAGAGGCTGCCCTGGCAGATCCAGACTCTATATTCTATACTTACCAAGCTCTCATTGCCCTACGAAAAGAGCACCCTTGGCTTGTAACGGCTCATTATGAATTGGTGGACGCAGCAGACAAGGTCTTTGCCTATAAGCGGGTAGAAGGGGAGCAAGTCTATTTAGTTGTTGTCAATCTTTCAAGCCAAGAGCAAGAGTTACCGCTGGTTAATGGAGTTGAGAAGGTCATCATTTCCAATACCAAGGTGGAGCAAGTGCTTGAATCCGGTAAATTAGCCCCTTGGGATGCCTTCTGTGTCAAGTTGGCCTAATGAAGGTAAGAAAAGAGAGTGGGACAGAAATCGGTCATTCGTTAGAATTCGATTTCGTCGTCCCACCTCCGCACAGTTGAGTAGGGCTGTAAAAGCTGATGTAATCAGCGTAGTAGAGCCCACTCAACCACTGCGTCTTGCTCGACAATTCAAAGACAATTGAGAGGCTAGGACTTTTGTCTCAGCCTCTAGAAGCAGGTCTTTCTCAATAGGGAAGGCCTGCTTTATTTTTTTAGAGGCTGTCCTTCTAGCGCAATCCGCTCAAAATCCGCTCGAAAATGGTTCGGTGACGCATGGGATATAGGAATTATTTATAAGAAGTCCTAGTTTTTGCTTTTATTCTTTGCTCTTAAGGCCCATTAAATCTGTGTTATAGTTTTTGACTATACCAAAATTCGTGTAAAAGCAATTATACAAGACGGCCATCTTCTGATATGATAGTGTCAATTAGAATTTTTGGAGGACACAACATGTCAACTACAATTATCGGTTTCCCTCGTTTGGGTGAATTCCGTGAATTAAAATTTACAACTGAAAAATACTTTAGAAATGAAATTACAGCTGAAGATTTGTTGGATGCTGCAAAAGAATTGCGTGCTAAACACTGGAATATTGTCAAAGAAAAAGGGATCACTGAAATCCCATCAAATGATTTTTCACATTATGACAACTTCCTAGATGCAGCCTTTCTTTTCAACGTGGTTCCTGAGTCTGTGAAAAACTTAGAATTGACAGATCTTGAACGCTACTTCGCTTTAGCGCGTGGTTACCAAGGTGAAAAAGGGGATGTGCGTGCTCTTCCAATGAAGAAATGGTTCAACACCAACTACCACTATATCGTTCCAAAATTTGAAAAAACAACAGAAGTCAAATTGGCTGGTCACAAGATTTTTGATGAGTACCAAGAAGCAAAAGAATTGGGTCTGAACACTCGCCCAGTTGTGGTTGGACCATTCACTTTCCTTCAATTGTCAGACTTTGAAGAAGGTGTGAAAGCAGAAGACTTCGTAGATAGCTTAGTGGCGGCTTACCAAGATGTTTTTGCTAAATTGGCAGAGCTTGGTGCGACTCGTATCCAACTGGATGAAGCAGCTCTTGTCAAAGACTTGACAGCTGAAGGAAAAGCCCTCTTCTTGAACCTCTACAACAAACTCTTGGCTGACAAAAAAGGTCTTGAAGTCTTGATCCAAACTTACTTTGGTGATGTGCGTGACATCTACGCTGACCTTGTGAAATTGCCAGTAGATGCAATCGGTCTTGACTTCGTTGAAGGTAAGAAAACTCTTGAACTCGTTAAAGGTGGCTTCCCAGCTGATAAGACTCTTTATGCAGGGATTGTTAATGGTAAGAACATCTGGCGTAACAACTACGAAGCAAGCTTGGAAATTTTGAAACAAGTTCCAGCTGAAAACATCGTCTTGACAACTTCTTGCTCACTGCTTCATGTGCCATTTACAACTGCTAACGAAGACTTTGAGCCAGCTATCTTGAACCACTTTGCCTTTGCAGTTGAAAAATTGGAAGAACTCCGAGACTTGGATGCTATCCGCAACGGTCAAGGTGAAGAAGCTCTTGCAGCTAACAAAGAACTCTTTGCGACAGAACGTGTCGGAGCAAATGCTGAACTCCGTGCGCGTATCGCTGGATTGACAGATGCAGATTACACTCGTTTGCCAGCCTTTGCAGAACGTGAAGCCATCCAAGAAGAAGCCTTCAAACTTCCAGCTCTTCCAACAACAACCATCGGTTCCTTCCCTCAAACCAAGGAAGTTCGTGCCAAACGTTTGGCCTTCCGAAAGGGTGAATTGTCACAAGAAGAATACGATGCATTCCTTGCTGAAACGATCGATGAATGGATCAAATGGCAAGAAGAAGTTGGATTTGACGTGCTTGTACACGGTGAATTTGAACGGAACGACATGGTGGAGTACTTCGGTCAAAACTTGTCCGGTTACCTCTTCTCTAAGAACGGTTGGGTACAATCATACGGGATGCGTGGGGTGAAACCACCAATCATCTGGGGTGATGTCACTCGTCTCAACCCAATTACTGTAAAATGGTCTAGCTATGCTCAAAGCCGCACCAACAAACCTGTTAAAGGGATGTTGACTGGACCTGTTACCATCCTCAACTGGTCATTCCCGCGTGAAGACATCTCTATCAAGGATTCGACTCTTCAAATCGCTCTTGCCATCAAGGATGAAGTTCTTGACCTTGAAGTTGCAGGCGTGAAGATTATCCAAATCGACGAGGTCGCTCTTCGTGAAAAATTGCCACTCCGTCGCAGCGACTGGTACGAAGACTACCTTGACTGGGCTATTCCAGCCTTCCGTTTGGTACACTCAACAGTGGCACCAGACACACAAATCCACACTCACATGTGTTACTCAGAATTTACAGATATCATCCCAGCAATCGATAACATGGATGCGGACGTGATCTCATTTGAGGCTAGCCGTTCAAATCTTGAAATCTTGGATGAACTGAAAGCTCAAAACTTCCAAACAGAAGTTGGACCTGGGGTTTACGATATCCACTCACCTCGTGTGCCTAACGAAGGCGAAATCGACCACACCATCGAAGCCATCCTTGCGAAAGTACCAAGCAAGAAAGTATGGATTAACCCTGACTGTGGTTTAAAAACACGTGGTATCAAAGAAACGAGAGAAAGCTTGATCCGTCTTGTAGAAAAAAGCTGCTCGTAAAGCGCTATAAGACAAGTAGAAAGTCCTAAGCTTGCTCGATAGCAAAGAAAGAATTGCTCAATCAAGAAAGGAATACATTTGATGACTAAGCAAACACCGTCGCTCTCCTTTGAGGTTTTTCCTCCAAATCCTGAAGTAGGCAATGCCAAGCTCTTACGTGCCTTGGAAAACATGCAGGAGTTAGCCCCTCACTTTATCAGTGTGACCGCTAGCAATAACAAATACAATATCAAAGAGACGACGGTTGCCTTAGCCGATCATATTCAGAATGAATTGTCTATTCCGACCATTGCCCACTTGCCTGCCATCTATCTAACTAAGGAAAAGGTGGCAGATACCCTCCATGAGTTAGATCAAGTAGGGGTTCATCGGATCTTGGCCCTTCGTGGAGATATTATTCCAGGTGTGGAACCTCTGAAAGACTTTCATTATGCAACGGATTTGATTGAATTTATTAAAAAGGAAGCTCCTCATTTTGATGTAATCGGTGCTTGTTACCCAGAAGGGCACCCAGATTCTCCAAATCAAATTTCAGATATTCAAAATCTGAAAAAGAAAGTGGATGCTGGATGTTCGAGCCTCGTTACTCAGCTTTTCTTTGACAATGAGCGTTTCTACGATTTTCAAGATAAGTGTATCTTAGCGGGAATTGATGTTCCCATTCATGCAGGGGTGATGCCGATTCTTAACAGAAACCAGGCTCTTCGCTTGTTGAAGACTTGTGAAAATGTCCATATCCCACGGAAGTTTAAAGCCATCCTTGATAAGTATGAGCATGATCCGGAATCCCTTCGAGCAGCCGGTTTGGCTTACGCAGTCGATCAAATCGTTGATTTGGTTACTCAAGATGTGGCAGGTGTCCATCTTTATACCATGAACAATGAAGATGTGGCTTACCATGTCCATCATGCCACAAAGGCCTTGTTTAATCATCAATCGTATTTTGAAGTGATTTAATCAACACTTTTAGTAGGAATTGTAGAGATTGAGAAAAATGCTTCTCAGTCTCTTTTTTCTTGGGCCAATCGCTTGCTAAAAGACAACTTTTTTTATAGTATTAATATGAAGATTTTGGAGGCGCTTGCAATGAAGAGAGAACTCACCTTGAAGTTATTTGGACCCCCTAAGGTTGTATTTAATCAGAAAGATATTCGTTTTTCCTTCTCGAAGATGGAGGCTTTATTCTATTACTTGGCTGTAATGGGTGAGGTCAATCGTGATGAAATAGCCGGTATTCTTTGGGGAGATAAAGAAAACCAAGTAGCTCGGAAAAATTTACGGAATACCGTTTATCAAGCCAATAAAATCTTTGAAGGAGATGTGATCGTCTCTCCGACGAGGAGCAGTTTGGCTCTGAATCCTGATTTGAGGCTTTCTTTGGATGTTCAGCTTTTTGAAAGGGATCCAATAGGAAATTTAGAACTTTACCAGGGAGAGTTTCTAGAAGGCTTCTATATTAAGGATGATGAAGATTTTGATCAATGGGCTACTCGAAAAAAGAGCACTTATAAGCAACTCTATATCGAAGGCTGTTATCAGAAGATTGACCAAGAAGGTTTTGGGGATCCTGGTATAGAGTCTTTACTTCACCATTTAGTAGAGCTGGATGAATTTGAAGAGAAAAACTATCAGCTCTTGATGGAGTATTATAGGATTCACCATCAGCTAGGAAAATTTTTTGAGACCTATTACAAGTTGGTCGATTTATTGGATCGTGAGCTCAGTGTTCGCCCTAGTCGAGCGATAGAAGAGCTCTACCATTCTGTTTTGGAAGCCAAACATACTCATAAAAAAAGCAATCGGGTGAATGTACGAGAACTTCCCTTCTTTGGTCGCAAGCAAGAACTGTCCCAACTAGAAGAATACCTCTCATTGATAGAGACAGGGAAGGCTGTGGGTCCCTTCCTTGTGATGGGGCAATCTGGAACAGGCAAAAAACGTCTATTGCGTCAGTTAGTCTTGATGTCCAATCGCAGTTTTAACTTTATCAAGGTTGAAGGAAAAGCTACTAGTCAAAGCTACGAAGGAAGCACCTGGAATGATCTCAGACAAGCTCTAGAGACACTGGAAGGAGAAATGGAGATTTCTCTTGTAGAAGAGAGAGATGATCTCACATCTGTATGGAATCAGCTTCAAGGCCTTAGCAAAGAAAAACCGCTTCTGATCCTTCTTGAAAATGCTCAGTGGATCGATGCAGTATCTCTAGAAAAAGTGAAACAACTAGAAGAGCGAAGAAATCAGGAGAGATGGCAACTAATTTTTACAGCGGAAGAGCCCCTACCAGATTTCTTCGACAACTTCTTGGGGGGCTTGAAGGTAGAGAAACGCTTATCTCAACTAGAGTTGACCAATTTTGAACCAAGTGAAAGTCGTGCTCTCTTGAAAGGGGAACTGGGAGCAATAGAGCCGGCCGTGATGGAGCAGATGGTCGAATGGAGTGAAGGCAGTCCGTTCTTCCTGTCCAGCTATATCGAAGAGTGGAAAGAAAATGAAAATTTAGAACCCTTGCCTGATATCATTCAAGCCTATCTTTCTCAGGAGCTTGGGGATATGAGCAGTGAGGAAGAGGCTCTTCTACACTACCTATCTTGTTTTCATAAGCCAATTTCTCTGTCTATCTTAGCAGAATTGACGGCTACAGAGCTTCCTGTTTTGACAGAATTAATCGAGCCTTTATCTGAAAGAGCGATCGTCTCAATCGTAGAAGAAGGAGAGGCTCTCATGGTTCAATTCTGCAAGCAATTGGTAGCCATGTACTTTTACCATCTTCTTTCGCCAGCTAGACGGCGGCTCTTCCACCAACAAATTGCGCAAAAATTGGAAGAAACTTTAGAAGATTCGACGGACCTTCTTCTTTATAAGGAAATTGCCTACCAATACAAACAATCCCAAAATCTTTTGCGTTCCATATCTTTTGAGTTGACCTATTTAGAAGAAATCCTTCAGCTGGAGCATGAGCTGTTTCCGATTTATTCCAAGGTAGATGAGGGGTTCCTATCAGATGGTACAAATAGCCATTTGGACATTTTTGGAGAGCTATCCCGCATTCGCCAAGAATTAGATAACCTCTTTTCAAGGCACCAAAGAGATAGAGAATACAAGCATTTACAACTGCGTTACTTGTACCTAGAAGGTCGCTATTTTATTCGAAGTGGGGAGTATCAAAAGGGGATTCATGATATCCAAAAAGTCATCTCCTATGCGCGGGAACTCAAGCAATCCGACTTCCTCTTAGAGGGTTATCGGCAAATCATTTATTATTGCATTCAAACGGAAAATATCTCTGAGATGGCCTATTATACAGATTTAGCTTTAGAAGATGCCATCCAAGCTAATAATCATGAGGTCATCGCGATCCAGTTGCGTTTGAAGGGCTTGTATCACCTGATGGTTGGGGATGAGGAGCAGGCAACCCGGCATCTGTATCGCTCTATTGATTGCTTTAGTTTGACCAATAGCATGCAGGCCAAGTATGCCATTCAAATTGCAGCTTCTTTGGTCTACCTCGCTGAAATCGAGCAAGTGAGAGGGCATTTCCAAGTAGCGGTCACCCACTTAGAAGAGGTTCTGCGTTTGGTGGGAGATCAAGCTGTTGATTCCGTCCGCGTCGTCTTTGATATTGATCTTGGGATCGCCTATTATTGGAAGGGAGATTTGATTCAAGCTCGCCTCTGTTTTGACAGAGCTCAGAAGATTTTGTCCAGTGTTCGTTTCCCTTGGAAGGAAGAATTGCTCGAATTTTACCAATCTTTGATTGCTTGTCAGCAAGGGGATCAGGAGAAGGTTGCGGATTATCTGGCTCGAAAAGAAAGGACGATGAATCCATCTGCCAATTCGCGGGATAAGGGGATGGTTCATTATCTATTGGCTTTCTTATCTAATCAAAAGGAGAAGGGAGAAGAGCTAGCTCCTGCCCTGAGCACCTTCTTGAAAGAAGATAAGAATTACTACAAGAAGGTGGCAGAACAACACTTGAATCCTTACAGAGATCGTCAGTTTCTTAAGAAATTAAAAGACCTGTAGTGTCTCTTATCTAAATCATAAGTGAAGGATAAGAGGCCATGCCTCCTTTCAGGCAAAGATCATTGTGCTGAAAATGAAAAAAGCATAGAAATACCCAAGCAATGAGTGTTTCTATGCTTTTTACGTGTGTAGAAATCTTCTTAGTTCAGTTTTTGTTGCGCCAATATTTGGGTCAAGTAAAAGATAAAGGTCGCAGCAAGATTTGAAGTATGATTGTCAATGTCATGAGGAGGAGAAACTTCCACGACATCAAATCCGACTAGTTTGCCACTAGCAGCAATGTGTTGGAGAAGCAGGAGGGCTAGTTTAGGATCGACACCAAGTGATTGGATGGCGCTAACACCAGGAGCAGAGCCGACCGCAAAGCAATCCATATCAATAGACAGATAGATCGCGGTTTGATTTTCTAAAAATTGATCGATTCGATCCAGAATGGCTTGGTGGCTCATCTGGAAGAGGTCTTGCCCGGTTAAGAAATCAATACTTGGTGTTTTAGCAACGTAATTAAAGAGGAAGAGGTTATTATTGTGCTCTTGGATCCCCAGGATGAGGTAAGGGAAGTCCTGACCTTTTTCTTTCGCATGATCAGCCATTTGACGAAAACCTGTTCCAGAATTGGGACCGGTTTGGTCGTAAGGTCGCAAATCAAAGTGGGCATCCAGATTGATCACAGCCAGTTGTTCATCTTTTTCTAAACTGGATTGAATCCCTAGATAGTGGCCGTAAGCAGTTCCGTGACCGCCTCCTAGGACAATGGGTTGGATCCCTAATTGGTACATGCGCTGGATCGCTTGTGAGAGACTTTCTTGGAGTTCTTCTAGTGAATGGTTAGGCCCGTCAATATTTCCCACATCATACACTGTCACATTGGTTCCCCAGTGCCATGGAAGTTTAGCGATTTGAGAACGGATGGCTGTAGGACCCTCGACCGCTCCTACACGCCCATTGTTGATATAGACTCCTTTGTCGCTCTTAAAGCCGATGATCCCAAAGGTAATCCCCTCAAATGGAGTGAGGGTCTCGTCGTTTAGGTCTAAAAATTTGGTGACCATTCCCCATTTGGCCGTGTAGGGATTGTCCTCGATGCTACCTTGGTAGTAGCTGTAGGTCATTGGATAGTAGTTTGTGAGCAAGCTTGTCGCCTCCCTTATTTTTCTGAAAGCAGGCAGAGGCTGAGAAGATCGCCAGCCTCTGTTTTTGCTTTATCCTTACTGTATCAGTATTGAATCCTTAAGTCAACTGCTTTTTCGATGGTTGCTAAGAATTCTTCACTTTCGACAACAGCAGATGCTTTATTGAGTTCTTCAAAGATTTCGATATCTTTATCAAATTCAATGAAGTTCAGTTTTTGACGAATCAGCTCATAAGCTGGTTTTGTACCTTTACCAAGTTCATGATTTTCTGGCTTGAGATCCAAGGCTTGGCAAGCTGCCATGATTTCAGTAGCAACGATGCGACGTGAGTTTTTAAGAATCTCAGCCGCTTTACGAGCTGCAGTAGTTCCCATGCTGACGAAGTCTTCTTGGTTTTCACAAGATGGGATAGAGTCAACGCTGGCTGGGTGAGACAAGATTTTGTTTTCAGATGCAAGAGAAGCACAAGCATACTGCGTAATCATGAAGCCTGAGTTGAGGCCAGGGTGTTTGACCAAGAAGGATGGCAATTTACTAAGCTGGCTGTTGACCAAGCGTTCCACCCGACGTTCAGATACGTTTCCGATCTCAGAAAGGGCAATACCCAAGAAGTCAAATGGTTGTGCCATTGGTTCACCGTGGAAGTTACCTCCTGAAATGACGTGTCCTTCCTTGGTGATGATTGGGTTATCTGTCACAGAGTTGATTTCGATTTCAACTTTTGTTTTTACATAAGCAATAGAGTCTTTGCTGGCTCCATGGATTTGAGGAATACAACGGAGTGTATAAGGATCTTGTACCCGTTGTTGGGTCGCAACAGTTGTGTTTTTGCTTCCTTCAAGGAGGTTACGGATATTACGAGCGGTTGCCAATTGTCCACTTTGAGGACGGATAGTATGAAGGTCTTCTTCAAATGGGCTGGTAATACCATTGTGGACTTCCATTGAAAGAGCACCGGCAATGTCAGACAGTTTGAGCAATTGGATACCATCATAAGTCGCAAGAGCGCCGATACCGGTTAGGACAGTCGTACCATTGATCAAAGCAAGCCCTTCTTTGGCAGCCAATTGGATCTTTTCAATACCAGCTTGGTCGAGAGCTTCTTGACCGCTCAAGAGTTGACCTTTGTAGTAGGCGTGTCCAAGTCCCAACATTGGGAGCACCATATGAGAAAGTGGGGCAAGGTCTCCGGAAGCTCCGAGTGATCCTTTTTCTGGAATATAAGGAGTCACTCCTTTGTTAAGCAATTCTAATAGTTTTTCAACAGTTGACAGACGAATGCCAGAATAGCCTTTTAAGAGCGAGTTGATCCGGATGAGCATGATAGCACGAACGGCATCTTCTGGAAGTGGATCACCAAAACCAGATGCGTGGGTACGAATCAAGTTTTCTTGCAGTTGGACAGTATCTTCTGGAGAAATGCTGACATTACAGAGAGAGCCAAATCCAGTGGTCACACCATAGACAACACGTTTTTCACGGACGATATCATCAACAATTTTACGAGATGCGATAACAGCTTCTTTGGCTGCTTCGTCTAACTCACATTGGGCACCGTGCCGAGCGACGGCGATGACCTCTTCCAGTGTTAAGCTGTTACCATCTAAATGAATCAATTGAGTCATATAAAACCTCCGATTATGAATTGTTCTGTAGAAGTAGATTTGTTTACTTCGGTTTGAATACCAAACGTGAGCCCATTGTCTATGATTCTTAGAAGGATTGAAAGAAGTCTTAGAGAAAAGAGCTCAGGTTTGATATTCGTGGCTTCTTAGATGGGCTAGGGAGCAAAGGAATGCTTTGCTCCTGCCTAAGTTCCCATCTAATGTGTAAATAGAATTGGTGAGGACTGTTTTATTTTTTAGCTAGTTTGTCACCGTGGAAAACAAAGTAAAGTCCACTAGCGATTACTAGACCGATAGCTCCCCATACAAAGTTCATTAGATTATCCCCTGCAATCATCAAGATACTGATGACAACAGCCAAAATTGGGATAACTGGACCGAATGGCACTCGGAAGGTAACCTTTTTCTCTGGGTACATTTTTCTGAGTTTGAGCGCTGCCAAAGCAGTCGGAATATATTGGAAGAAACGGAAAACAACACTGAAAGTTGCTAAGGATTCGAAAGATCCAGATAACAAGAGTAAGAATGCAAAGAAACCGGAAATGATAATGGCAATGACAGGAGCATTCTTAGAGTTTGTTTTTCCAAGCCCTTCTGGCAAGAGTTTTTCGTCTGCTAGGGCAGCACCGAAACGAGGAACCATAATGGATTCACCGATGTTGAGACCGGCGATTGAAATGAGAGCACCATAGGAGACAAGAGGGGCACCGATAGGGCCAATCATTTTAACAAATGCGTCTTGTACTGGTGCCTCGGTTCCCATAATGCCTCCACCAAGCATAGCGATTGTTCCAGCGATGATCAACATGTAGAGAACTGAGACGATACTGATGGATCCCAAGATAGCACGAGGAACGTTCTTTTCAGGGTTACGCATTTCCCCTGCAACGATGGACATGGTTTCGAATCCGATAAATCCATAGAAGATGTAAACAGCGGTACTAGAAATAGCACTAAAGAGATTTGATCCACTTTCCAATTGAAGGAAAGGTGTGAAGTTGCCCTTGCTTACTCCACCAGGAATAAAGAAGATGGCGAAGAGTGAGAAGAGGACAATTGGGATTAATTTTGCAACAGTAGCTGTCAGTGTGAACATTTTCGATGTTTTCAGACCGGCGATGTTCATAAGACTCAAGAGAACCAACATAACGATACTAATCTGTAGGTTGTAGCCTTCGAATGCTGGGAAGGTAATGATGAAGATCTTAGCAAAACCAGCTAGCATAGCAGCCCAAGCGATAACGGTAACGGCCCATCCGAGGATCCCGACGTTAAAGCCGACAAAGTCTCCGAAAGCTGCTTTTGAGTATTGCATGGCTCCACCGTTTTTATCAAAGTAGCCAGCCGTTTCAGCCAGACAGGCTGATAGTAGCATGACAAGAATAGCTACTCCAAACATGACGGCCAGGGAAGCTGGTCCTAGGCCAGAATATATCTTTTTGGGCAAGAGGAAGATACCAGACCCAATCACGGCATTGATACCGTATAGAGTGGCACCGCTAAAGCTGAATTTCGCTTTTTCTTGTTCCTCAATCGACTGTTTATGTGCTCCGTTCATAATGTTTCTCCTTTGTGAACATTATTGTAGTCCAGTCCAGATAGCAATCGGTTGCTCCCCAGACTGATGGGGTAAAAACGTGATTGTCATCTCTTGAAGAGGAGATGCTTGTTCGATCACCAGGAGCTCGTGAGTTTGGAGAGTCTGAGAATGATTGTTTCCCCATTCGAGTGTTAGTGGACAGAGAGCGTAGATCAATTGATAGCGACTCTGACTTTTGACACTCTCTTTTGGGGATATAGCACTCATATGCCCCTGATAAGAAGGGTTGTAAATCAAATTAAAGTCTTGACAAGTCCCTTGGCTAGATACAGGATCTCCCCCATCAAAGAAGTAGCTTTGAAAGGGGTTCAAAACCACTTCTTTATGGTGATGGGTGAGCCTAATGGAGGCATTCAAGGGCATCAAGATTCGGTGGTAGCCCGTGAGATCGGTAAAGTTACTTTTTTCAACCTCTACCGTTGCAGTAGAGAGGCGGAAGTCAAAGGTCCGATCTGGATAGCTTCCTCCCTCTGGGGAGAGAAAGAGTTGGGTGGTTTGGCCACCGGACCAGGTAGAAATTTGATAATCTGCGGGGGTAAGATGAAGGAGAGTCACCATAGGACGCCTTCTTTCTTAAAAGAGACCAGTGATATTGCCGTGGGCATCGATATCAATCTTTTCACTGGCAGGAACTTTAGGTAGGCCAGGCATGGTCATAATGGTACCAGTGAGAGCTACGATGAAGCCAGCTCCGGCAGCCACCTTAAGGTTACTGATTTTAACTGTGAAATCTTTTGGTGCTCCCATTTTCTTCGCATCGTCTGAGAAGGAATATTGGGTTTTGGCCATACAGATTGGGTAGTTCAAGAAGCCAAGAGCTTCTAATTCTTTGAGTTCGCGTTTGGCTGCTGGTGTTAAGCTGATGCCTTTACCACCATAGACTTTTGTGACGATCTTGGTCAATTTTGTTTCAATGCTGTCTTCTTCGTCATAGACATAAGAGAAGTGGTTTTCTTCTTGAGCCAGTTGAATGACTTTTTCAGCCAAGTCACGACCACCAGCTCCACCTTTTGCCCAGACATCTGAAATGACCACATCTACATGGCGTTTCTTACAAGATTCATAGACAGCTTCTAGCTCTGCTTCTGTATCCAGTGGGAATTTGTTAATGGCAACGACCACTGGTAGACCATAGACTTCTTGGATGTTGGCCAAGTGTTTGTCTAGGTTTGGTAGTCCATCGATAACGGCTTGGACATTTTCAGTAGCCAAGTCTGCTTTGGCAACTCCACCATGCATCTTGAGAGCACGGATGGTTGCGACGAGGACAACGGCAGCAGGTTTGAGCCCGGCCATGCGGCACTTAATATCGATGAATTTTTCAGCACCGAGGTCTGCTCCAAAACCAGCTTCTGTCACGACATAGTCTGCATATTTGAGGGCTAGTTTAGTAGCCAGCACACTGTTACAGCCGTGGGCGATATTGGCAAATGGTCCGCCGTGGATGATGGCAGGAGTATGCTCCAAGGTTTGTACCAAGTTTGGATGGATGGCATCTTTGAGGACAGCTGCCATGGCACCTCCAGCCTTGAGGTCTTTGGCTGTGACCGGTTGTCCTTGGTAGTTGTACCCGATAATGATGCGATTAAGGCGTTCTTTGAGGTCAAGGATATTTTCTGAGAGACAGAGAATGGCCATGATTTCAGAAGCCACGGTGATGTCAAAGCCATCTTCACGAGGAACCCCGTTTGTTTTTCCTTGAAGGCCATCGACAATATGACGGAGCTGACGGTCGTTCATGTCGACCACCCGTTTCCAAGTGATGCGACGAGAATCGATGCCCAACTCATTGCCATGATGGATGTGGTTGTCAATCAAGGCAGCAAGGAGGTTGTTGGCAATCCCAATGGCATGGAAGTCTCCGGTAAAGTGAAGGTTGATATCTTCCATTGGAACCACTTGGGCGTACCCACCACCGGCAGCTCCACCCTTGATCCCAAAGACAGGGCCAAGTGAAGGTTCGCGGAGGGCAATGACCGCTTTCTCACCAATAGCTGAGAGGGCATCCACTAGTCCAACAGAGGTGGTAGTCTTTCCTTCTCCAGCAGGTGTTGGTGAGATGGCTGTCACGAGGATCAGCTTTCCATCTTCCTTATCCTTGAGTTGTTCCAGTTGGTTGCTATCGATTTTTGCCTTGTATTTTCCGTAGAGCGAAATGTCGTCTTCAGTCAATCCAAGTTCAGCAGCGATTTCCGTGATGGGCTTCATTTGGACAGAATTGGCAATTTCAATATCCGATAAAACCATAGAATCCCTTCTTTCTTTGTAAGTATTGAAGTTATAAAGTTGATTGATAGGCTTATGATAGGCTTTCTAAAATAGTTTGGTAAATGTTATCTGCAAGGTCAGAGCCTGTTTGGAGGAGTTCGAGTCCCTTGCTATGGTATTCTTGGACGAAGTCTTGGTCCTTGATTCCTGAAATGTTGATCAGGACATTGAGCCAAGCCCCTTGAAGGCCAGCTTTAAGATTCAGAGCAGCTACCCCTAAGTCACTAGCCGCATTGGTGTTGGACTTGCCAACAGCTTCTTTGGTGGTTTCAAGAGCTTCAACGATGAGCTCCATCATAGAGAAAGGAGATATTGTCGCATGTTTCAAAGCTTTTTGCATGGCTTCACGACGAGCAGCTTTCTCTTCTTCCGTTTCTTTTGGAAGATCAAAGACAGCTGATACGACGTTGAAGGCTTCTGTATCTTTGTCGATGGCTTCTAGTAATTGGTCTTGGAGTTGAGCGCTTTTTTCATGAACTGCTTTGATGTGGTCTTCAAATTCAGCGTATTTTTTCTTTCCAATGGTCAGTTCACAGACCATTTTTGTAAGGAAATCCCATTCGCGCGGATAGGGCGACAGAACCACCACCTGGAGCTGGAGCATCCGAACCAAGGACCTTGGCAAACTCCGTAATACTTAAGTCAACTAGTTTCATAGAACTCCCTTTCTAACCCAACAAGTGATTTTCCAAGACTTGTTTGCTGTAGTCAAAGTCTTCTAATTGTAAGTAGTATTCAGCAGAGTCGATCAAAGCCTTAGCAGGAGCCAGTCCAATGAGTTCTGTTCCGATGATGCGAACCCCATAGCGTTGCGCTTCGAAACGAACGGTTTCCACGACACGATACAATGGGAATTGTTCCAAGTTGACCATGTTGATGGAGACTTGAGCGATGTTGCGATCTTCTAGCATGACACCGATCGCTTTACAGTATTTGTATCCACCGCTTGATCCGCGAATGATTTTAGAAATTTTATTGGCAATCTCTAGGTCGTCTGTGTCAAGGTTGATATTGAAAGCAACGAGTGGCATACGGACACCGACAGCTGTAACCCCCGCAGTTGGGTGAATCTTGCGTTCACCGTAGTCTGGCTTCCAGTCTTCTTCCAACAATTTTTCTGGCATTCCTTCAAATTGTCCTTTACGCACTTTCGCCAAGTTCTTCCGTTCTGGGCGAGTTGCAGCATCTTCATAAAGGAAGATTGGAATACCTAATTCACGATTGATGCGTTCGGCCACTTTATTAGCAATCTCAACGCATTCAGCTGTAGTGATATCTTTAACCGGAACAAATGGACAAACGTCTGTTGCCCCCATACGAGGGTGTTCGCCTTCGTGCTTGGTCATATCAATGTTTTCAGAAGCGTATTTCACCAATTGGAAAGCCACTTCTTGAATGCTTTCTTCATCCCCAACGAGTGTAAAGACGCTACGGTTGTGGCTGGCATCAGACGAGTAGTCTAGTAAAGTGACACCTGGAATACTTTTTGCTGTAGCTGCTAATCCGTCGATCACAGCCTGATTGCGTCCTTCAGAGAAGTTTGGAATACACTCAACAATTTTTGCCATATGATTACCTCTTTTTATAGGAGAAGTTGGGGAGGAGGAGTCTTTGCATTTTCCTCCCCTTTCTCAGTTTTTATTTTTTGATGTTAAAACAATTTTTGAACGGCTTCTTTGACCAAATCTTCATCTGCCAGATACGGAATGGTGATATGGTCTGTTCCTGCATGGAGACGGTTGTACTCGATCGCTGTTTCAATGGCATGGTTATTCCGTGCCCAATTCCGACGAGCAACCCCACCCATAGTGTCCCAGGCAATGGCAGACTTGATGATTTCATCGATCCGGTGGCTACCATCTAAGACGAGCCCAAATCCACCGTTGATAGCTTTACCGATACCAGTACCACCACCGTTGTGGAGAGCAACGAGACTCATACCGCGAGCAGCGTTACCAGCGTAACATTGAACCGCCATATCGCAAGTGACGTTCGAACCATCCTTGATATTGGAGGTTTCACGGAATGGAGCATCTGTACCAGATACGTCGTGGTGGTCACGTCCGATCATGACCGGTCCGATCTTACCTTGGCGAATGAGTTCATTGAATTTCAAAGCAATGTTGACACGGCCCATGCAATCTTGATAGAGAATACGAGCTTGTGTACCAACCACCAGTTGGTTCTTTTCCGCATCGCGAATCCAGTTGTAGTTGTCGCGGTCTTGGTAGCGACGAGTTGGATCGATCGCTTCCATGGCTGCATGGTCGGTTGCAATCAAGTCTTCATGTTTACCGCTGAGGCAGACCCAACGGAATGGACCGTATCCATAGTCAAAGAGCATAGGTCCCATGATATCTTCTACATAAGATGGCCAAATGAAGCCGTCTTTGTCATCCAAGCCATTCTTAGAAATTTCCTTGATGCCTGAGTCGTAAACAGATTTCATGAAGGCATTACCGTAGTCGAAGAAGTAGGTACCTTTAGCCGTCAAGGCTTTGATCACTGCGAAGTGACGCGCCAAGGTTTCATCGACCAAGCGATGGAAGGTTTCTTTGTCTTCTGCCAACAAACGTGTCCGTTCTTCAAAGCTAATCCCAACTGGGCAATAGCCACCATCATAGACGTTGTGGCAAGAGGTTTGGTCAGACAAGAGGTGAACATGAACTTGGTGTTCGTTGACATATTCGAGCAAGTCTACGATATTACCATGGTAGGCAATCGAAGTTGATTCACCAGCTTCCAGTGCTGCTTGAGCCAATTTCACAGCTTCTTCGGCACTATCTGTCACTTGGCTAATCCAGCCTTGAGAGTGACGAGTTTCGATCCGAGAGCAGTCCACTTCTGCAACGATGGCCACCGCTTTTGCTATTTCAGCTGCTTTCCCTTGAGCTCCGCTCATCCCACCGAGACCAGATGAAATGAAGAGTTTACCGGTCAAGTCGCCGTCATCTGGCACACCGAGTTTGAGACGACCGGCATTGAGAAGGGTGTTGAAGGTACCGTGAACGATCCCTTGTGGACCGATGTACATCCAGCCACCAGCTGTCATTTGACCGTAGTTGGTCACTCCCATTTCTTCAGCAATTTCCCAGTCGCGCATGTTGTCATACTCACCGATCAAGAGACCGTTAGTAATGACGACACGAGGAGCTTCTGGTTTCGATTTGAAGAGACC
Source organism: Streptococcus sp. CP1998 (assembly GCF_041026655.1). Lineage (NCBI taxonomy): Bacteria > Bacillati > Bacillota > Bacilli > Lactobacillales > Streptococcaceae > Streptococcus > Streptococcus sp. CP1998. Next base: position 1,661,126 of record NZ_CP163380.1, on the reverse strand, counting down.
CAGAGGGTGACCCGATTCAACGACCAAGGTTTGGTCTTCTGTCATGACTTCCAAGTATTTCTTGATCAAGTTGTATTGCATCCAGTTAGCACAGACAGAACCTGTTTCTCCGTAAGTGACCAATTCATATGGATAAAGAGCAATTTCAAAGCTCAAGTTGTTGTCGATCATGACCTGCATAGCCTTAGCAGCTGTGCATTTTCCTTTGTACTCATCAATTGGTTTTCCGTAGATCCGATCTTTTGGACGGAAGCGATAGCCATAGATCCGACCGCGCGTTTTTAGTTCTTCCAGAAATTCTGGGATCAACTCTTGGTGGAATTTTTTAGGAATGTAACGCAAAGCATTTTTAAGGGCAATTTCAGTCTGAGCTTGCGTTAAGCGGAAGCCTCTATCAGGTGCACGACGGATGCCTTCTTGAAAAGTCGCCTTTTCAGGTAGGACATCAAAGTCAAGTTTGACAGACATAGCAGCTGCAATTTCTTTCTCGTCTATAAATGACATAGCAGAACCCTCCTTATAGTTGGACTGTGAATTTATATTTTCTTTATTGTATCGAAGAAACGTCAATAAAGAGTCAAAAAAAAATATAATTTTTAATAAAGCAAAAAAAAATGAGGGAAAAACTTTTTGACTTTTTTTTGACGCTTTTCCTGTAGAATTGTAAAATGAATAACAATGGAAATAGAAAGGAATGTTTCATATGTCTGCTGATATCCTATTAACCCACTTTAACCAATTGTTTTGTCCGAATGATCTAGGCCATCCTCTCTATGGAAAAGAGATGGCAGAAGCAAAAATTCTTTCAGATGCTTATATCGCCATTAAAGATGGAAAGATTCTTGCAGTTGGGACAGGTCAACCAGCCCCTGAACTGATTGATGACCATACGGAAGTGAAATCCTGTGAAGGAAAAGTTGCGACTCCTGGCCTGATTGATTGCCATACCCACTTAGTCTATGGAGGCAGTCGGGAACATGAATTTGCTAAAAAATTAGCAGGTGTTTCTTACTTAGATATCCTCGCTCAAGGCGGTGGAATTCTGAGCACGGTTCGGGCAACACGGGAAGCTTCTTTTGACACTCTCTATGACAAGTCCAAACGACTGTTGGATTACATGTTGCGTCATGGGGTGACAACAGTTGAAGCCAAGAGTGGCTATGGTTTGGATTGGGAAACGGAAAAACGACAGTTGGATGTAGTAGCTGCCTTGGACCGTGACCATGAAATTGATCTGGTATCAACCTTTATGGCAGCCCATGCGATCCCAACAGAGTACAAGGGCCGTTCCCAAGAATATTTAGATCTCATTGTGGAGCAAATGCTTCCCAAAGTGAAAGAAGAAAAGCTAGCTGAGTTCTGTGATATTTTCTGTGAAAAAGGTGTCTTTACAGCAGATGAATCCCGCTATCTTCTTTCTAAAGCTAAGGAGATGGGTTTCAAACTGCGGATTCATGCCGATGAAATCGAATCCATTGGTGGTGTTGACGTGGCGGCTGAATTGGAATCAACTAGTGCAGAACATTTGATGGTGATTACGGATGAAGGCATTCAAAAATTAGCTGCAGCAAAAGTGATTGGAAATCTATTGCCAGCTACAACCTTCAGCCTCATGGAAGATACCTATGCACCGGCTCGTAAGATGTTGGATGCTGGCATGGCCATCACCCTAACAACGGACAGCAATCCAGGGTCTTGTCCGACAGCCAATCTCCAGTTTGCCATGCATCTGGGTTGCTTCATGATGCGCCTAACTCCAGTAGAAATTCTCAATGCGGTGACCATCAATGCGGCCTACTCAGTTGATCGTGCTAAAACAATTGGCTCTTTCGATGTTGGCAAACAGGCTGACATTACCATCTTTGATGCACCAAATCTAGATTATCTCTTCTATTTCTTTGCGACAAATCTCGTGACAGATGTCTACAAGAAAGGTCAAAAAGTCATTTAACCGACTCCATTTCATTTGGGACTTTGCTCGTTTGCAAAAATCAGCAAAGTCTTTTTTTTTAAAAACCTATCCCTGTAGGGAATAGGACCACTTTAGTAGAAAATTAAAATTTGACGTTCAAAGAATATTTTTCTTACTTTCTAATGTACAAAAAGGGAAATTCTTGATAGAATAGAAGTAATATTGAATATTTTCTTCAATATCATCTGTTTGACTGGAAAACAGATTGTTTAAATTATTCATCAAACGAACAGGTTGTTCAACAGACCTGTCTAGAAATTGTGAGGAGACAAGATGACTGTCGATTATAACAGCAAAGCTTACTTGGATAAAGTAGACGCTTGGTGGCGTGCGACCAACTACATTTCAGTTGCTCAAATGTACTTGAAAGATAACCCATTGTTGAAGCGCGAAGTCGTTGAAAATGACTTGAAAGCTCACCCAATCGGACACTGGGGAACTGTACCAGGGCAAAACTTTATCTATGCTCACTTGAACCGTGCCATCAACAAATACGACTTGGATATGTTCTACATTGAAGGACCAGGTCACGGTGGGCAAGTAATGGTATCGAACTCATACTTAGATGGTTCTTATACTGAATTAAATCCAAACATCCCACAAAATGAAGAAGGCTTCAAACACTTGTGTAAGATCTTCTCATTCCCAGGAGGAATCGCTTCTCACGCTGCGCCTGAAACACCAGGATCTATCCACGAAGGTGGAGAACTTGGTTATGCCCTTTCTCACGCTGCAGGTGCTGTATTGGATAATCCAGATGTGATTGCTGCCACAGTTATCGGTGACGGTGAAGGAGAAACAGGTCCATTGATGGCTGGTTGGTTGTCAAATACTTTCTTGAACCCAGTCAACGATGGGGCTATCCTTCCAATCTTCTACCTCAATGGTGGGAAGATCCACAACCCAACGATCTTCGAACGCAAAACAGACGAAGAATTGGCCCTCTTCTTTGAAGGTCTTGGTTGGAAACCAATCTTTGCGAATGTCACTGCAATTTCAGAAGACCACGAAGCTGCCCACGCTTTATTCGCTGAAAAATTGGACGAAGCAATTGAAGAAATCAAGAAAGTCCAAGCAGAAGCTCGTAAAGGTTCTGCTGAAGAAGCAACTCAACCAGTATACCCTGTCTTGATTGCTCGTATCCCTAAAGGTTGGACTGGTCCAAAAGCATGGGAAGGAACACCAATCGAGGGTGGATTCCGTGCGCACCAAGTTCCAATCCCAGTAGATGCTCACCACATGGAGCATGTCGATGCCCTTCTTTCATGGTTGGAATCTTACCGTCCAGCTGAATTGTTCGACGAAACTGGTAAACTAGTTCCTGAAATTGCTGAAATTGCACCAAAAGGTGACCGTCGCATGGCGATGAACCCAATCACAAATGCTGATGTGATCAAACCAATGAACACAGCTGATTGGAAGAAACATGCCCTTCAATTCAACACACCAGGTGAAATCATGGCTCAAGACATGATCGAATTTGGTAAGTATGCGGCAGACTTGGTAGATGCGAACCCAGATAACTTCCGTATCTTTGGTCCAGACGAAACCAAATCAAACCGTCTTCAAGAAGTTTTCACTCGTACAAACCGTCAATGGTTAGGACGTATGAAACCAGACTACGATGAAGCCTTGAGCCCTGCTGGTCGTGTCATTGACTCTCAATTGTCAGAGCACCAAGCAGAAGGAATGCTTGAAGGATATGTTTTGACAGGTCGTCATGGATTCTTCGCTTCTTACGAATCCTTCCTTCGTGTTGTGGATTCTATGATCACTCAACACTTCAAATGGTTGCGTAAGTCTAAGACCCATACAACATGGCGTAAAAACTACCCAGCCTTGAACTTGATTGCAACTTCAACTGTCTTCCAACAAGACCACAATGGTTACACTCACCAAGATCCGGGTATCTTGACTCACTTGGCTGAGAAAACTCCTGAATATATCCGTGAGTACTTGCCAGCAGATACCAATAGCTTGCTTGCAGTGATGGATGAAGCCTTCAAGGCAGAAGATATGATCAACTTGATCGTTTCTTCAAAACACCCACGTCCTCAATTCTACTCAGCTGATGAAGCAGAAGAATTGGTTCGTGAAGGATACAAGGTGATCGATTGGGCATCAACTGTTTCAGCAGATGAAGAGCCAGATCTTGTCATTGCAGGTACAGGTACAGAGCCAAACTTAGAAGCTCTTGCGACCATCACAATCTTGCATAAAGCCTTCCCAGAATTGAAGATCCGCTTTGTCAATGTGGTAGATATCCTTAAATTGCGTCACCCATCCGTTGATGAGCGTGGACTTTCAGATGAAGAATTTGACAAAGTCTTCACAACTGATAAACCAGTCATCTTTGCCTTCCATGGTTACGAAGGCATGATCCGTGATATCTTCTTCAACCGTCACAACCATAACTTGCGCGTGCATGGTTACCGTGAAAACGGGGATATCACCACACCATTTGATATGCGTGTGATGTCTGAGTTGGATCGCTTCCACTTGGCACAAGATGCGACTAATGCGACTCTTGGAGAAGCGACAAGCGCATTTGCGGCGAAGATGGATGAAACAATCGCCTTCCACCATGACTACATCCGTGAAAACGGAGACGATATTCCAGAAGTTCAAAACTGGAAATGGGAAAATGTAAATAAATAAGAAAAAGAGCCGGAGCAATCCGGCTTTTCAGATTTAAGACTAAGTCATATTAAAAACTTTGACTTCAAACTAAAACGTCGGTTTCTTTATAGAAACGGACGTTTTTGATCTTAGGCTGTTTTCTCCACCCAGACACTGCGGACAAAGAAGAGGCTGATCAGAGCTAGTGCTAGAAAGGCAACTCCAAGGTAATAATAGGGTTGATCCATTGTAGTAGATCGACCAGAGAGGTTGACAATCCCTCGGTAGAGGGCCCCAGCTGTGAGCGTAGCCACTCCTGAATTCCAAAGATTGAGACTCAGGCGAGAGAAGCCTTTCACTATCAACTGTAGAAGCACTAGTAGGGCGCCACCGATCAAAGGAATCAAGAATAGGTAGTGCATGAAGGCAGAGGTTTCGCCAAAACTAAAGTGTTCGTAGATGCGACTTCCGACAAAGAAGAAAGCTGAAATCAGAGTATACCAGAGAATCGTTTTTTTCAACCGTTGTTTAATAGGATTAGTAACCGATGTAGACAATGTCACTCACCGCCCTTTCTGAAATAGTACCATTTGTTGTTGGTTTATTAATAACTTGGCCATTGAAGTAAAGGGTAGAAGATCCACCCCCGTCCAGGTTGTAGGCTGTTTTAACGCCATAAGACTTCATCACTTCTGCTAATTGGTAGAGAGACAGGCCTTCACTTTCTGAAGTCCGTCCATCTGACACGACGATAATGTAGTGGTTTTCATCGATGATCCCAATAGCTGTCCGTGGATTTGATGCCATAGATTGCCCGACCTCTGAGTTGGTATCGACAGTAATTTCTCCATTTTCAACTAAGGAAGGACCAAAAGCGAGGAGATTGACGACCCCGTCTTTGACCAATTGATCCGCAGAGATCTCATCTTCATAGATGATTTTGAAGGATCCATCCTTGTAAATGGCCAGATCACCATTGCTTGAATCTTCCCGAACGGTATCGCGGTAGACCACTCCATTTCGGATGACGTATCCTGTACTGTTAGCTCCGTAATAGTCACCATTCACTGCTAGAATGGCACTGTTGTTGGCAGCCGTGACAGAGGTCTTAGCAGTCACGTTGGTTCCGTAAGTGTTTTGTGCAAAGGCTGTTTTGAGGTAGTCAGATGAGCTGACTGTGATATCTGCAATGTAAACCTGGGTATTTTCAATCGTTTTTTCTGTTAGGCTCACCTGGATATTGTCATCTGAATAGCTAGTATCCGTCGTTGTAGCCGATGGTGCTTTTTGGCTGCCTTGGTGTCCGTAGTCGTAGCTTTTACGGTTTGGATGGCATCGGATAAGACAAAGGTCTTGAGCATCGAGTAGCTAAAACTGCTGGTCAAAAGAAGGCCAAAGCAGGCAGCATAAGTGTAGGATTTTTTAAAGAATTTCATGGTGGGGAGCAGTCCTTTCTTTGAAGATCACTTTTTTCTGGATCACCCATGAGACCAGAAAGAGGAGGAAGCCAACGACAATCTTACTGATCAGGAGATTGAGCCCGAAAGCAGTATAGAAGAGTCGAATCAAGAGCGTATCGAGAATAAAGAGGCCAAGAGCTAGACCAAAGTAGCCACTTCCAGTTTTAGCGACACTGTCTTTATTCTTAAAGACCAAGTGCTTATTGGTTGAGTAGTTAAAGATGGAACTCGTCACACGAGCGATCCCATTGGCTAGGAGAATACGTAGACTAATGGGCACGGCCATCATCACGAAAAGGAAGAAGGCGTAGACCAGATAGTCAACGATAAAACTACTCAGAGAGGAGAGGGCAAACTTGAACATGTCCTTGTAGATCATGAGGCCATCTCGGATAGGTCGGAAGTGGGAGCCTTCGTTGTCATTGATGTAGACCGTCTCGATGGGAACTTCCACGATGGGGAAGGACTTGCTTGCTGCAAGGAGAACATTCATTTCATATTCATAACGCTGTCCGTCAACCTCAAGCATGAAAGGCAAGAGATTCGTAGTGAAAGCCCGTAAGCCTGTTTGGGTATCGCTGACCGCCACCCCTGTTTGTTGCTTGAACAAGAAGCGGGTCAATTTATTCCCGAAAGCAGAACGCAAAGGAACTTTTCCAGAGAAGGCGCGTGCTCCTAGAATAAGTGTTCCAGGATGCTCTTGAGATTGGTTAACAACCCTGAAAATATCCCAAATTTTGTGCTGACCGTCTGCATCAGCTGTAACAATGCTTCCATAGGTGCCTCTTTCTAGGATGTAGGCATAAGCAGTCTTGAGAGCTTGCCCTTTTCCTTGGTTGTGCTCATGAGTTAGAACTGTCGCAAGACCTTCTAATTTGTCAAAGATCATTTTCTTGTCAGCATCACTCCCATCGTCGACCACGATGATGTGGAGATCGCTTTTAGCGTGGACCAAGCGAACTAGTTTGACAAGATTCAGATCCGGTTGATAGGCGGGGATGATAAGATAATTCATAATCGTTCCTCGTTTCTTGAGATTTGTTGTAGCTAGTATAAAGACTTAAGCTTAAAGCTAACTGATATCAGTTTTCTTTAAGGAAAGGCGAGGAAGAGTGGGAATAGTTTCTACTATAAAATGTCACTTTTTAGGGCATTTCTTTCCTTTAGAAGCGAACGTCCAGAATCATTTTTTAAATCCTAAAGATAATTCTTGCCTTTGTTCGAAAAGTCTGGTATAATAGTTTCTTGTGAGTAAACCTCACTTACCCCTTGCAAAGACAGGGGGTCATTAGTCCAAAAGGAGGAACATTATCAATGGCTAAATACGAAATTCTTTATATTATTCGTCCAAACATTGAAGAAGAAGCTAAAAACGCTTTGGTAGCACGTTTCGATTCTATCTTGACTGACAACGGTGCAACTGTTGTTGAATCAAAAGATTGGGAAAAACGTCGTCTTGCATACGAAATCCAAGATTTCCGTGAAGGACTTTACCACATCGTAAACGTTGAAGCGAACGACGCTGTAGCTCTTAACGAGTTCGACCGTCTTTCAAAAATCAACGGAGACATTCTTCGTCACATGATCGTAAAAGTTGACGCGTAAGAAATCATCAGAGGTGACTTATGATTAACAATGTTGTACTTGTCGGTCGTATGACCCGTGATGCTGAACTTCGCTACACTCCAAGCAATCAAGCAGTTGCTACTTTCAGCCTAGCTGTCAACCGCAACTTCAAGAGTCAAAATGGAGAGCGCGAAGCCGATTTCATCAACTGTGTGATCTGGCGTCAGCAAGCAGAAAACTTAGCCAACTGGGCTAAGAAAGGTGCTTTGATTGGGATTACCGGTCGCATTCAAACACGTAATTACGAAAACCAGCAAGGTCAACGTGTTTATGTCACTGAAGTCGTAGCAGACAGCTTCCAACTATTGGAAAGCCGTGCAGCACGCGAAGGGCATGCAGGTGGTGGTTATTCATCAGGTAATGGTGGTTTTGCTGGAAATGCAACCCCAAGCTTTGGTGGATCTGAACCAAGCAATGTAGCGCCAAACTTTGGTCGTGAAGAAAATCCATTTGGAGCTAATCCAATGGATATCTCAGACGACGATCTTCCATTCTAAGAATGGGTTTAACGAATTAAAACTATAAAGGAGAATTAAACATGGCTCAACAACGTCGTGGCGGATTCAAACGCCGTAAAAAAGTTGATTACATCGCAGCAAACAAAATCGAATATGTCGATTACAAAGATACTGAGCTTCTTAGCCGTTTCGTTTCAGAACGTGGGAAAATCCTTCCTCGTCGTGTAACTGGAACTTCAGCGAAGAACCAACGTAAAGTAACAACAGCTATCAAACGCGCTCGCGTAATGGCTTTGATGCCTTTCGTAAACGAAGATTAAAAAAAAGACCCGTTAGGGTCTTTTTTTCATGAGCTTGAAGACAAGAGAGCGAATTAAGACCCTAACGGATCTTTTTTCACGAGCCTAGAAATGTAAGAGCGAGTTGAGGTCCAGTGGACCTCTTTTTCAGACCCTTTTGGATCTTTTTTGCGAGCATAGAAATATGATAGTGAGTTAGGTCCGTGTGAAGCTCTTTGACCTTTCCCAAGCTCTAATTATGCTATAATGATGGGGAGAAAGGTATCAAGGAGCGCAACATGAAGGAAGGTGTAATCATCAGGAGGATGATAAAGGCAGATATTGAGCACATCTCTCAAGCCTTTATCCACCAAGGGTGGCCAGGTAGAGAGGATATCTTGACTAGCTATTTTCAAGAGCAGGAGAATAGAGAGAGGGACGTATTAGTAGCTGAGTCGGATGGATTTGTGGCAGGCTATATCACTATATTGCCTGCTGCCAAGCACGGCCCTTTCGTGGGAGTCTATCCTGAACTATCTGATTTTAATGTTTTTGAACCATTTAGAAATCGAGGGATTGGGAATCAACTCTTAGAGGAGGCAGAAAAAAGAGTCCGGCTACTATCAGAGATTGTTACTTTAGGGGTTGGTTTACACTCGGGTTATGGCCCAGCTCAAAGACTGTATGTCAAACGGGGCTATATCCCAGATGGATCTGGGGTTTGGTTTAGTGATCACCCCTTAGCCCCTTACAGTTCTTGTGAAAACAATGATGACTTAGTCCTCTATTTTTCAAAAAGATTGAACAGGGAAATACAGTAAAACAAAAACGGATGAAAACTTCATCCGTTTCTTTTTAGCGACGAGTTGCGGGTGCTGTGCTCGAACTTTTAATATTAAAGCGTTTCTTGAGGTAGAAGCGAAGGACAAGTGCTAAAGCTCCTAAAACGATGGCAAGGACATCTGGAATAGTTGGGTTGAGAACCTGTGGGAGTAGGGAAGTAAAGGACAAGACAATGACCCAAAGGAACATGACTCCAACAAGAATCGGCATGGATTTCCAAAGAGAGGGACGCTCGCTGCGATCTTTGGTGCCATCCATATACTGATAGAAGAAGTAGTACATGAGATACAAGAGCAGGGCCCCTGTCAAACTTCCAAGAATCAAGGTGATCAACCCATAGCCAGTACGACGCGGTGCGACCAAGTTCATAAAGGCGCTAATCGCAGCAAAAACACCAAAGATAAAGAGGAAGGAATCCAAAATCATGAGAGAGGGAGCATCGTTTAATTTCGGATGCTCTTTTTCATAGCGTTCTTTCTCGCTGAAAGAATTCGCCCATACAGTTGGAGCTCCAAAAAGGGTCCGTGCCGGAATTCCTTTTCCTTGGTTTTCATGGATAGCTGGAAGAATTTCTTGGATGAGGCTTTCTGCTTCTTCCTCTGATTTCCCGTTTTCAAGCAATTGGTGTTTGGCGATGCGAACGAATTCTTGATTTTTCTTGCTTAGTTGATTCAAATCAAATTGAGACATAAATACTCCTTAGTGTTATTAGTAGGTGTTAGAACCATTTTTTATGGATGAGGTAGACGACGAGAGACCCGGTCAGGGCAAAGGCGATGAAAATAATCAGCCAGAAGGCATGGGGTTCGCCATTGAGCGGAAGCTCATTGTCCTTGAAGTTCATCCCGTAGGCCGAAAAGATCATGGTCGGAATGGACATGACAATGGTGACGAGGGCCAGGGTCTTCATGATGTTGTTCTGGTTGTTGGAGATGATCGATGCGAAGGTATCGGTCATGGAGTGCAGGATATTTCCATAAATATCTGCCATCTCGATGGCCTGCTGGGTTTCGATCAAGGTATCTTCCAACAGATCCTCGTCTTCTAGGTATTTCTTGATGTTACTGGTGGCACTGGTCAATTTCTTGATCACGCGCTCATTGGTTTTCAGAGAGGCCTTAAAGTAGACGATGGTTTTTTCCAACTCCATCAACTCAATCAGCTCTTCATTACGCGTTGATTTGTGCAATTGGCTTTCAATCTGCTCGCTTTTGCGATCCAAGGTACGAAGCGCTGACAAGTAGAGTTCAGCGTTGCGATAGAGGATCTGAAAGATAAAGCGTGACCGCATAAAGGTATAGAAATTGCGCAAGCGTCGGTTGATAAAGATATCTAGAAGCGGCAATTTCTCCAAGCAAGTCGTGATAATAGCCTCTTCTGTCAGGATAATCCCTAGCGGAATGGTCACGTAGTAGGTCTGATTGTTCCGCTCTTCCTTGATGGGAACGTCGACGATAATCAAGGTATACTCATCTTCGATGGTCATACGGGACATTTCTTCCGCATCGAGAGGGGCTCGCAAGTCTGCAATATCGATATTAAAAGCAGAGGCGATTTCCATCGATTCACTTTGAGAAGGGTTAACAAGGTTGATCCAGCTACCGGGTTCCAGCGTCTCTATTTCCTTAAATTCAGTCGTTGTCGATAAAAAGACCTGTTTCATGGTGCCTCCCCTTGTTTTTTTACACCTTAACATTATATCAGAAAAAGGACGGTTTTGGATAAAAGAATACTAAAAAATTTGTTATAATGGAGGTTAACAAAAAGGTGATTAGAGTAAGAACATGCAAGATAAAATTGTCATTCATGGGGCACGCGCCCATAATTTAAAAAATATAGACGTGGAAATTCCACGGGACAAATTGGTCGTGGTGACGGGTTTGTCTGGTTCTGGAAAGTCCAGTCTGGCCTTTGATACTCTCTATGCAGAAGGCCAGCGCCGCTACGTGGAGAGCTTATCGGCCTATGCCCGGCAGTTCTTGGGAAATATGGAAAAACCAGATGTGGACTCCATTGACGGCTTGAGTCCAGCTATTTCCATCGACCAAAAAACGACCAGTAAAAACCCCCGTTCTACAGTGGGGACGGCAACAGAGATCAATGACTACCTGCGCTTGCTCTATGCGCGTGTAGGGATGCCTTATTGTATCAATGGGCATGGAGCGATTACAGCTTCTTCGGTTGAGCAAATTGTCGATCAAGTCTTGGAATTACCAGAGCGCCAACGCCTGCAAATTCTAGCTCCTATTATTCGCAAGAAAAAAGGCCAGCACAAGAATATCATTGAAAAAGTCCAAAAAGACGGCTATGTCCGGGTGCGGGTCGATGGTGAGATCTATGATGTGACAGAGGTTCCAGAACTGTCTAAAAGCAAGCAGCACACGATTGAAGTGGTGGTGGACCGAATCGTGATCAAAGAGGGCATCCGCTCGCGGCTCTTTGATTCGATTGAAGCAGCTCTTCGGATTGCGGATGGTTATGTGGTGATTGATACCATGGATGGCAAGGAATTGCTCTTTTCTGAGCATTATGCTTGTCCAGTCTGTGGCTTTACCGTTCCTGAGTTAGAACCCCGCCTCTTTTCTTTCAATGCGCCTTTTGGATCTTGTCCAGACTGTGATGGGCTGGGCATTAAGCTAGAGGTGGACTTGGATTTGGTGGTGCCAGATGATCGCTTAACCCTTCGCGAAGGAGCACTTGCTCCTTGGAATCCGATCTCTTCCAACTACTATCCACAGATGTTGGAGCAGGCCATGATCCATTTTGGCGTTGATATGGACCGACCTTTTTCCGATCTTTCTCAAGAAGAAAAGGACTTGGTCCTCTATGGTTCAAACGGGAAGGAATTCCACTTCCACTATGAAAATGAGTTTGGCGGGGTTCGGGATATCGAGATTCCTTTTGAAGGGGTCGTAAATAACATTCACCGTCGTTTCCGTGAGACCAATAGCGATTTTACCCGCAACCAAATGCGTTCTTATATGAACGAATTGACCTGTGCGACCTGCCATGGCTACCGCCTCAATGACCAGGCTCTTTCTGTTCGTGTTGGTGGGGAGAAGGGGATGCATATCGGGGAAGTGTCGGATTTATCGATTGCGGACCACTTAAAAGCCTTGGACCAGCTGGTCTTAACGGACAATGAAGCCACGATTGCAAGACCGATCCTAAAAGAGATTAAGGATCGCTTGACCTTCTTAAACAATGTGGGGCTCAATTACTTGACCCTGTCACGATCGGCTGGGACCTTATCAGGTGGAGAAAGCCAGCGCATTCGCCTGGCAACCCAGATCGGTTCCAACCTCTCTGGTGTCCTTTACATCTTGGATGAGCCGTCTATCGGCCTCCATCAAAGGGACAATGACCGCCTGATTGCCAGTCTCAAGAAGATGCGCGATTTAGGCAACACCTTGATCGTCGTCGAACATGATGAAGATACCATGAGAGAGGCAGACTACCTGATCGACGTCGGCCCAGGTGCCGGTGTCTTTGGTGGAGAGATCGTTGCAGCAGGAACTCCAAAGCAGGTGGCTCGCAACAGCAAATCCATCACTGGCCAGTATTTGTCCGGCAAGCGCAAGATTCCGGTTCCGACAGCGCGCCGTTCGGGGAATGGTCGCTATATTGAAATAACAGGAGCCAGTGAGAATAACTTACAAGACATCACAGCGCGCTTTCCTCTGGGCAAATTTATCGCAGTCACTGGAGTTTCCGGTTCTGGAAAATCAACCTTGATCAATGGCATCTTGAAAAAAGCCATCGCTCAAAAGCTCAACCGCAATTCGGAAAAACCAGGGAAATACAAGACGATTCAGGGGATTGAGCATATCGATCGCTTGATCGACATTGATCAAAGCCCGATTGGTCGGACTCCTCGTTCTAATCCAGCGACCTATACAGGCGTCTTCGATGACATTCGCGATCTCTTTGCTCAGACCAATGAAGCCAAAATTCGGGGCTATAAAAAAGGCCGCTTTAGTTTCAATGTCAAGGGCGGGCGTTGTGAAGCCTGCTCAGGAGATGGGATCATCAAGATTGAAATGCACTTCTTGCCAGATGTCTTCGTTCCTTGTGAGGTCTGCCATGGACGTCGTTACAATAGTGAGACCCTCGAAGTCCACTACAAGGAAAAAAATATTGCAGAAGTGCTGGATATGACGGTCAACAAGGCAGTTGAATTCTTCAAGCACATTCCAAAAATTGAACGCAAACTCAAGACCATCCAAGATGTGGGCTTGGGCTATGTAACACTAGGCCAACCAGCGACTACTCTTTCAGGTGGGGAGGCGCAACGGATGAAGTTGGCTTCTGAATTGCACAAGCGCTCTACAGGAAAATCCTTCTATATCTTGGATGAACCAACGACCGGACTCCATACCGAAGACATTTCTCGCTTGATCAAAGTCTTAGAGCGGTTTGTGGATGATGGCAATACGGTCCTTGTGATTGAGCACAATTTGGATGTCATTAAGACAGCAGACCATATCATCGATTTAGGACCAGAAGGTGGTGTCGGTGGTGGAACCATTATTGCGACCGGAACACCAGAAGAAGTAGCAGCAAATCCTGCTAGCTACACAGGACAATATTTGAAAGGAAAATTACAATGAATCAACGGATCAGCAACTTAAGAAACAAAATGAAAGCCCAAAACCTCAAAGCGGTATTGATTAACAATTTGAAAAATGTTTATTATTTGACCAATTTCTGGGGTTCAAACGGGACCGCTTTGGTGACAGAAGAACGCGTGGTACTCTTTACAGATTCGCGCTACACCATCCATGCCCATGCGACTTGTTTCCCCTTTGTAGAGATTGTGGAGACCCGCGATGAGTTGACTGCAGCTGCAGAGATCGTTAAGGACCTTGGCATCAAAGAACTTGGTTTTGAGGACGAAGTGACGGTAGCCTACCATGCCCGTATGGCTTCTGTTTTCAGTGGGATTAGCCTTCAATCCCTAGCGAATTTTGTCATGGAATTGCGCTTGATTAAGGATGAAACAGAGATTGCGGCCATTAAAAAAGCTTGTAGCATCTCTGACCAAGCCTTCCGTGATATTTTGGATTATATCAAGGTAGGGAAAACGACAGAGTTGGAAGCAGCGACTTTCCTCGATTTTAGAATGCGGGAGTTGGGAGCTTCTGGTGTATCTTTTGATATTATCTCGGCAGCTGGTGAACGCTCTGCCATGCCTCACGCGACTCCAAGTGATCGGGTGATTTCAGCAGGAGATGCTTTGACCCTTGATTTTGGTTGCTTGTATAACCACTATGTCAGCGATATGACACGGACTATCTATGCAGGACATGTCAGCGACAAGGAAAGAGAAATTTACGAAACCGTTTTGAAAGCCAATCAAGTCTTGATTGATGCTGCTAAAGATGGACTTGGCTTCCGTGATTTTGATAAAATCCCACGTGATGTGATCGTGGCAGCCGGCTATGGTCAATACTTTACTCATGGAATCGGTCATGGGATTGGGCTAGATATCCACGAAGAACCATACTTCAGCCAAACGTCTAAAGAAGCGATTCAAGCAGGGATGGTCTTAACAGATGAGCCAGGTATTTATATCGAAGGTCTCTCTGGTGTGCGGATCGAAGATGACCTCTTGATCACAGAAATAGGCTGTGAAGTCTTGACCCTTGCTCCTAAAGAATTGATTGTCCTATAAAATATACGTTTCTCTTAACTTCTGTTTAAACAGAGATGTGAAGAGAAGACTATGAAATGAATTGTAGAGGAATTCTTCTCCCAGACATCTTATTTGGAGCCCTATCCATTTTGGTATAGGAACTAACAGAACAAAACACGAAAGAAGCAAGGGGTAATTTGGATGTGGATGGATCAAGGGCGATCCATAGCAATCCTTTCTTCTCCAAAAGAGGTAATTGCTGTTTGAGAAAAATCAAATAGTGTGTTACAATAAAGAGTAATCTATTTTTAAAAAAGAGGTAATAAAACATGATCGAAGCAAGTAAATTGAAAGCTGGTATGACTTTTGAAACAGCTGATGGAAAATTGATCCGCGTTTTGGAAGCTAGCCACCACAAACCAGGTAAAGGAAACACTATCATGCGTATGAAATTGCGTGATGTCCGTACTGGTTCAACATTTGATACAAGCTACCGTCCAGAAGAAAAATTTGAACAAGCGATTATCGAAACTGTTCCAGCTCAATACTTGTACAAAATGGATGATACAGCCTACTTCATGAACACTGAAACATATGACCAATATGAAATTCCAGTTGTGAATGTAGAACAGGAATTGCTTTACATCCTTGAAAACTCAGAAGTAAAAATTCAATTCTACGGAAGCGAAGTCATCGGTGTAACAGTTCCTACAACTGTTGAATTGACTGTTGCAGAAACTCAACCATCTATCAAAGGTGCTACAGTGACTGGTTCTGGTAAACCTGCTACAATGGAAACTGGTTTGGTCGTAAACGTTCCTGACTTCATCGAAGCTGGACAAAAATTGGTCATTAACACTACTGAAGGAACTTACGTTTCTCGTGCATAAGAGACATCTCAGGGTGTCAAATAGAAAGGAACTTCTATGGCAACTGAACAATTTGGTGACATCGTTATTGCACCACGTGTATTAGAAAAAATTATTGCGATTGCGACAGCAAAAGTAGAGGGTGTCTATTCGCTTGAAAACAAGAGTGTTTCAGATAGCTTATCCAAACGTTCGCTTGGACGTGGCGTCTACCTTCATACGGAAGAAGATGGTCAAGTTTCAGTAGACATCTATCTCTATTTAGAATATGGAGTGGCTGTACCATCTGTCGCTGTAGCCATTCAAAAAGCGGTCAAGTCAGCAGTTTATGATATGGCAGATGTAACCTTGGATGCTGTCAACATTCACGTTGTTGGGATCGCAACGGAAAAATCTCCAAAACCAGACTTGAAAGATTTGTTTAATGAGGACTTCCTCAATGACTGATGAAATTTTATTAGAATCACGTCGAGATTTGCGCGAGCGCGCCTTCCAAGCCTTGATGGCCTTGGAATACGATGGAGACATTGTTGAAGCTTGTCGCTTTGCTTATCTACATGATAAGGACCTAGCAGAAGACAAAGAAGTCGATCTTCCTGCCTTTCTCATGAATCTCGTGACGGGCGTCTACCAATCCAAAGATCAACTGGACCAACAAATCGGTCAACATTTGAAAACCGGCTGGACTGTTGAGCGCTTGACCTTGGTAGAGAAAAACATCCTTCGTCTGGGAATTTATGAAATAACAGAGTTTGATACACCACAGATCGTCGCAGTCAATGAAGCGGTGGAATTGGCCAAGGCCTTTTCGGATGAAACCTCTTCACGATTTGTCAACGGTGTCCTCAGTCAATTTGTGACAGAAGAATAAGTAAAAAGAGCCTACAGGCTCTTTTTTTGGTAAAAAATATCCCCACGGTTTCTACTGAGGGGATATTGCTTTTAGACACTTTTTCCAGAGTGGAGACTAACGGGCAAGAAATAACCGGTAGTCGCTACTTTTTTTCCTTCGATCTTTTGGAGTAAAAGATCCACCATGAGGATAGCAATGTCTTCGAGGGGTTGTTGGATGGTTGTCAGTTCAGGTGTATAGGTTTCGATGAACTGGGTTCCATCATAACCAATCACTTTCAAATCCTGAGGAATCTGAATATCTAATTCTCTAGCGACTTTCATGATCAAGATCGCCGTCAAATCATCGGAGGCAAAAATGGCATCTGGTTTGTGGTGGATTAAAATCTGTTTGATTTCCATTTCTTTGCGAATAGGGGAGAAATCACTGGAAACATTAATGATCATGGACTCAGGTAGAACCGATGCAAATCCCGCATGACGCAAGCCTGTTGGGGAGTTGGAGTTGTCATTACCTGTGATCATGATAATATTTCGGGCTCCAGTTTTTGCTAAAGTTTCTGCTGCAAGCACCCCGCCAGCGTAGTTGTCTGAGGAGACAACCGGAATTTCTGGGGAGAGGTTGCGGTCAAAAGCAATGATAGGAGCAGTTACCCGGTTGTAATCTTCAATGCCCAAATTATGACTTCCTGAAATGATGCCATCTACCTGGTTGGCCTCCAACATCTCAATATATTCGCGCTCTTTTTCAGAGTCGTGTTCACTATTGCAGATGATGGTTTTATAGCCGTGTTTAAAGAGTTGGTGCTCTAGTTTGTCGATTAATTCAGCATAGAAAACATTGCTGATGTTGGGAAAAATCAAGCCAACTAACTTGGCTGATTTTCCTTGGAGGCTACGAGCAACATTGTTAGGTTTATAGCCCAATTCTCGCATGGCTTCTTGGACTTTTTGGATCGTTTTTTCAGACAGGTATCCTTTTTTATTGATAACCCGTGAGACAGTAGTAGGGCTGACACCGGCGAGTTTGGCGACATCAGTTAGCTTTGCGACCATAATCAAGTTCGTAGTAAGTTCCAGTAGGGGTTCCAGACTTGATCAAGATTCCATTTTGATCCGCATGTGGGTAGACCCGACCAGAAAATACTTTTTCTCCTTTATTGATAAAGATTTCAAATATCGAATTGTCAATGAAAATATTAGCGGTTGTGGCTTGGTTAGCGATTGGGCAGCTACGGCTCGTACCGAATTCTTGGGCATATTGCTCACCAGCCTGGCTACGATCCACTGTGACCAATCCCTTAGCCAGATCAAATGTGAGAGCTAAGCCCTTCCCTTCTGCATCGGCAAAGAGGACGATTTCGTTCTGGCTATCTTTTTCAAACTGCAATTCCAATTCATAGCAGTTCTTGCTTTGAGCCTTGTTGGCAAATTCTTCACTCTTAGCGCGCAAGTCCTTGATCGCTTCAACTGGGTATTGGTAGAGCTTGCCATCTTTGATGGTTAATTCTTTGACCAGTGAGAGAGCACCTTGGTAGTCATAGGAATCCGTTGGATAAGAAACGTCTGGAAGACCTAGCCAGCTAACAGCATAGGCACGTCCATCGGGTGCATTAAATCCTTGAGTGGCATATGCTTCAAAACCATAGTCAAGATTATGCAATTCAGATACATCAATCATTTTGGCCTTTTCTGGGTCAAAGCTTGCCCCGATCTTGTACATATTTGGATAGATATTGTCATAATCGAGAACGGATTTATCTAAGCCTTGAGGGCAGTAGAGGAGAACGGGTTGGTCTCCTACAAAGACTAGGTTGGGACATTCCATCATATAAGCTGTCCGATCGTTTGCAAAATCCAAGTCACCGACTGCAACCCAGTTGGAATAGTCGTTATCTACAGCCTTATAGAGACGGATGAATCCTTTCTTCTCAAGGTCTTGACCACCAACGATAGCATAGAATTGACCTTTGAAATTAAAAATCTGTGGATCACGAAAGTGATCCGTAGAGTCAGCCGGTTGATCAATCAAGATTTTGTCAATTTTTTCAATCTTGCCGTCTTTATCCATCAAAGCACCGACTTGGTAAGGATGACGAACCCATTCTGCATCACGAACATTTCCGGTGTAGAATAAGAATAGTTTGTCACCAAACTGCATGGCTGATCCGGAATAAGCTCCATGGCTATCCAGATCTGTGTCTGGAAGAAGCGTTACACCAGTTTCTTTGAAATGAACCAAGTCTTCACTTTCTGTTTGTACCCATGATTTTAACCCATGGGCTGCACCAAATGGGAAATTTTGGTAAAACAAGATCCATTTTCCATCAAAGTAGGAAAAACCGTTAGGATCATTTAAGAGACCAGCTTTTGGCTCAACATGATAGTGTGTATGCCAAGGAGATTTGGCCATATGATCTTGGATGGCTTGCTTTTCCTCTTTTGTCCAGTCTTCGTAACGTCTGTAACGACGTTCAGTTGTCCATTCCATTTTATTCCTCCGAATTTTTTCTTACTTCCATAGTACCGATTTCCTATTAAAAATGCAAGCGATAAATGAAAAAAATGGCAAAAAATGTCAAACGATTGACAGCTATTTTGCAGCCTGAAGAAAAGAGGAGAAGTTGAAAATTTATGAAAATATGAAAGAAAATGAAAATAAAAGTCTGATTTAAAGTGCTAAAAAGCGTAGTACAGGCCTGTTTTAAAATGAAAATAGTTTCATACTGTCAAAAGGTGTCAAAAAGTCCAAAAAAGTTTCAAAAAAATCCTGCAAAACGCTTGACATATTTTCAATACGTGGTACAATTAAAAACGTAGAAACGATTTAACCGTTTACATTACAAAAAATAAGGAGATTTTTGCAAAATGTCAAATACAGAAATTGCAAAGCAGGTCATCGATGCAATCGGTGGGGTTGAGAACGTTAGCAGTGTTGCTCACTGTGCGACTCGTCTTCGCGTGATGGTAAAAGATGAATCAAAAATCAACAAAGATGTTGTTGAGAACATTGAAAAAGTACAAGGTGCTTTCTTTAACTCAGGTCAATACCAAATCATCTTTGGTACTGGTACTGTAAACAAGATCTATGATGAAGTAGTAGCTCTTGGCTTACCAACATCATCAAAAGATGAAATGAAAGCAGAAGCCGCTAAACAAGGAAACTGGTTCCAACGCGCGATCCGTACCTTTGGAGACGTTTTTGTTCCAATTCTACCAGCAATTGTTGCGACTGGATTGTTTATGGGGATTCGTGGTGCCATTGCTCAAGACCAGGTTTTGGCTTTGTTTGGCACAACAGCAGATGCATTTAAATCTACTGATTTTTATACCTATTCAACAATTTTAACTGATACCGCGTTTGCCTTCTTCCCAGCCTTGATTTCATGGTCTGCATTCCGAGTATTCGGAGGAAATCCTGTTCTTGGGATTGTAATTGGTTTGATGATGGTTAGTCCGACACTTCCAAATGCGTGGGTTGTAGCGGAAGATCCTTCTAAAGCAGCAACATACTTTGGTATCTTCCATCATGTGGTTGGATTCCAGAACTCAGTTCTTCCCGCTTTCTTCGTTGGTCTAATTGGTGCGAAACTTGAAAAGTGGCTCCATAAGAAAATTCCAGATGTCTTAGATTTGTTATTGGTTCCATTATTCACATTGACAATCATGTCATTCCTCGCTTTGTTTATTATTGGTCCATTCTTCCACAGTATCGAAGAATATGTACTAAATGTAACTAAGTTTATTTTGAATTTACCATTTGGTCTTGCAGGTCTTCTTATTGGTGGCGTTCATCAGTTGATTGTCGTTACCGGCGTCCATCATATCTTTAATCTTCTTGAATCACAATTAATTACTGCAGATAAAAAAGATCCATTTAATGCAATTATTACAGCGGCTATGACTGCACAAGCTGGAGCTACTTTAGCAGTGGCAGTGAAATCTAAATCTCAAAAAGTGAAAGCTCTAGCATTTCCTGCAACTATCTCTGCCTTGTTAGGTATTACTGAGCCTGCAATCTTTGGTGTAAACTTGCGTTATGTGAAACCATTCGTTATTGCTTTGGGAGCAGGTGCAGTAGGTGGTTGGATTGCATCTATGTTAAATCTTGCTGGTACAGGATTTGGTATTACAATTATTCCAGGAACGCTTCTCTATCTAAACGGTCAATTATTGAAATATGTATTTATGGTTGTATTTACAACTGCCCTAAGTTTCGGTTTGACTTATATGTTTGGTTATGAAGATGAAGCTTCATCAGTTCCTGCAGAGGACAAAGAAGCAGAAGCTATTATTGAAGAAGAAACAACTGGAGCTCTTCCAGCATCTCTTCAAGACGAAACCATTATCTCTCCGATCGTTGGTCAAGCTGTTGCTTTGTCTGATGTGAATGATCCTGTCTTCTCAAGTGGAGCGATGGGACAAGGAATTGCCATCAAACCAACTGAAGGCGTTGTCTATGCACCAGCTGATGCTGAAGTAACCATTGCTTTTGCAACTGGTCACGCTTACGGTTTGAAGACCGCTAATGGTGCTGAAATCTTGATCCACGTTGGGATTGATACCGTATCAATGAACGGTGAAGGATTTGATCAAAAAGTAGCTCAAGGTGATAAAGTGAAAGCTGGTGATGTCCTTGGTACATTTGATGCAGCGAAAATTGCCGCAGCTGGTCTGGAAGACACAACTATGGTGATCGTCACTAACACAGCTGACTATGCTTCTGTCACACCTGTTGCAACTGGATCTGTTGCGAAGGGTGATGCGATCATCGAAGTCAAAGCTTAATCGAAACAATAAGTTTTCAAGGACTGGTCTATCATCTCCAGTCCTTGAATTTTATTTCTCAAAAAAAGTGTGTTTTTTCTTTAGAGAAGAGAAAAAGATTGACTACAAAATATGCTATAATAAATACAGGATATTTTTCATAATAAAAAAGGAGCCAACATGACAAAATTATATGGAAGTTTGGAAGCTGGCGGTACAAAATTTGTTTGTGCGGTTGGTGATGAAAACTATAATGTTGTGGAAAAAGTACAATTTCCAACAACCAAGCCAATTGAGACGATTGATAAGTGTATTGAATTTTTCTCAAAATTTGAGGATCTAGTTGGGCTTGCGATTGGTTCATTTGGACCAATTGATATCGATCCAAATTCAAACACTTATGGTTTCATCACAACGACTCCAAAACCAAATTGGGCCAATGTAGATATCGTTGGGGCCTTCCGTCGTGCCTTGAATGTACCTATCTATTTCACAACAGATGTGAATAGTTCTGCCTATGGAGAAGTGGTCGCACGCAACAATGCGGGTGGTCATATCGAAAACTTGGTTTACTATACAATCGGAACAGGAATCGGAGCTGGTGTCATCCAACGTGGTGAGTTTATCGGGGGAGCTGGGCACCCAGAAATGGGACACTACTATGTGGCCCAACACCCAATGGATGTGGAAAAAGAATTCAAGGGTGTTTGTCCTTTCCACAATGGCTGTTTGGAAGGTTTTGCGGCTGGTCCTAGTCTCGAAGCTCGTACGGGTATTCGTGGGGAAAACATTGAACTCAACAGCAATGTATGGGATATTCAAGCCTACTACATCGCACAAGCAGCAGTGAATGCGACAGTTACCTTCCGCCCAGACGTCATTGTCTTTGGAGGAGGAGTCATGGCTCAACAACATATGTTAGATCGTGTTCGCACGAAATTTACTGCCCTCTTGAACGGTTACCTCCCTGTACCTGATGTGAGAGATTATATTGTGACACCTGCAGTTGCCGGCAATGGTTCAGCGACCTTGGGGAACTTTGTCCTTGCAAAAGAAGTGAGCGAAAAGCTTAAAAAATAAGCAGCAATTGTCTCTTAGAGGTTAGAAACAAGAGCGAGGAGGCTGGGACAAAAGTCCTAGCCTCTCAATTATTTTTGGATTGTCGAGCAAGACGCAGTGGTTGAGTGGGCTCTACTACGCTAATTTCATCAGCTTTTACAGCCCTACTCAACTGTGCGGAGGTGGGACGACGAAATCGAATTCTAACGAATTACCGATTTCTGTCCCACCCTCTTCTTTCGTCTATCTATCAAGAAGTGAGGAAGGAATGAAAAAGAATATTGTAAAAGATGTCTTATTCTTGGGTCAAAAGTCAGAAGAAGCGACACCTGAGGATCGCACCTTGGCTTTGGATTTGCAGGACACCTTAAATGCTCATCTCCTTGAGTGTGTCGGTTTAGCGGCTAATATGATCGGGGTGAAAAAACGGGCGATTATCATTCGAATGGGAAGTGAAAATCTGGTCCTGTTTAATCCGGTTCTCCTTGAAAAGAAAAAGCCTTACCAAACAGAGGAAGGATGCTTGTCCTTGATGGGGTGTCGGCCGACCACTCGTTATGAGGAGATTTCAGTGGCCTATCGAGATGTGAATTGGAAAGCAAAAACAATTCATTTGTCAGGCTTCCCGGCCCAGATCTGTCAGCATGAAATGGATCATCTAGAAGGCATTATTATCTAAAGATGAAGGATGGAGTCGATTCGGCTCCATTTTTTTAGTTCTTATGGAAACTTTTTCTTGACAGGGATCTTTTTTGTGTTAAAATAGTTCTCATAGTAACTTTAAAGTTCTTAAGAGAACTATTTGGAGGAAATGATGGACAAACCTTTACTAGAATTTAAAAAGATCGGCCATCTCATTCACCTCATGGTAGAAAGAGAGGCCAAGAAGCAGGGGCTTGAATTTAGCGCAGGACCACAAGGTCAGGTATTGAGCTTCTTATCTCATCGTGAAAAGGAGGGAAAAGTGACCTTGATTCGGGATGTTGAGCAGGAACTTCATATCGCAAAATCAGTGACGAGTAACCTGATCAAGCGGATGGAGAAAAATGGCTTTATTTATTTAGAGCCTAGTCCGACCGATAAACGGGCCAAGTATATCTACCTAACAGACAGTGTGAAAAACAAGTTGAATGACATGAAACAATTCTTTGAGGAAGTGGACCAGAAGATGATGGCTGGTGTATCAGAAGAAGAATTGGCCATCTTTTTCAAGGTCATGCATCAATTTTATGAGAATATGAAAAAAAGGAGCGAGGAATGATCAATATATTTCGGCGGTTAACCGCCAAAGAATGGGGCATGATTGCCCTTAGTACGGTCTTTATCTGTCTGGCTGTTTGGATGGATTTAAAGACTCCTGAATACTTATCCGATATCACGACCCTCTTAGCTAAGGATGGGACTAAGGTTTCTGATATCATGGATCCGGGAAGCAAGATGTTGCTCTTCTCTTTTGGAAGCTTTTTGATGGCAGTTTTTGTGGGCTTTTTGGCTTCAAGAGTCGCTGCCAGCTTTACGACGCGACTTCGAGGAGATATTTTCCATCAAGTGATGGATTACTCTGATGCCGAGATCAAGAAATTCTCCGTTCCCTCTCTCTTGACCCGGACGACCAACGATTTGACTCAATTGCAAATCATGATTGTCATGGGGATGCAAGTTGTGACGCGTGGTCCCATTATGGCGATTTGGGCCTTAACCAAGATTTGGGGGAAGAGCAGTGCCTGGACAACGTCTGTTGGGATTGCAGTCTTGATGGTCTTGATTCTTCTTTCTATTCTGGTTCTTATTGCCTTTCCACGTCAGCAAAAGGTTCAAGGTTTGACCGATGCCTTGAATGCGACGACACGGGAGAGTTTGACTGGGGTGCGGGTCGTTCGTGCCTACAATGCTGAAGCTTATCAAAATGAGAAATTCCAGGCTGAAAACAAGGGCTTAACCCGTCTAAATCTCTTTGTTTATCGGTTGATGTCTTTGATGAACCCGGTTATGACAGTGGTATCAAGTGGGTTGACCCTTGCTATCTACTGGATTGGGGCGCACTTGATCAATGATATCGCCATGCCAAAAGATCCCACAAAGATCTTCACCAGTCCTGCCTTAGCGGATCGGACCAAGGTCTTCTCCGATATGATCACCTTCTCCTCTTACGCCATGCAGGTTGTCATTGGCTTTATGATGATGGTAGCCATCTTGATTATTCTTCCTCGTGCACTAGTATCCGCGAAACGGATTAATCAGGTCTTGGCTCTAGAGCCGTCTGTTGATTTTCCATCTGAGTCCAAGACTGAGTCTGGAGAAAAAGGAAGTGTAGAATTTCAAGATGTTTCCTTCCGATATGGAAGGACTTCTCGTGCGGTGATTGAACACGTGACCTTCTCAGCTCAGAAAGGACAAACCGTTGCTTTCATTGGATCAACTGGTTCTGGGAAATCCACTTTGGTCAATTTAATCTCACGTTTTTACGATGCGACAGAAGGAAAGATCTTAGTGGATGGGGTCAATGTCAAGGACTATAGCCACCAAGAATTGAACAATAAAGTCGGCTACATTCCACAAAAAGCAGTGCTCTTTAGTGGCACGATTCGCTCCAATATGGAATTTGGAGAAAGTAGTCAAGGAAAATTAGAGGATGAAGCCATCTGGAAAGCTCTTGAATTGGCCCAAGCTAAAGAGTTTGTGGCCGCAAAAGAAAAAGGCTTGGATACAGAAGTAGCGCAAGGAGGAAGCAACTTCTCTGGCGGTCAACGTCAACGCTTGGCCATTGCGCGTGCCCTTGCACGCAAGCCCGAGATCCTCATCTTTGATGATTCCTTCTCAGCCCTGGATTACAAAACGGATCGTATCTTGCGACAAGCCCTAAAAGAAGAGTTGGCAGATACGACCAAATTGATCGTTGCCCAACGGATTTCGACCATTATGGATGCAGATTTGATTTTGGTCTTGGATCAAGGGAAGGTCGTCGGTCAAGGTACCCACAAGGAATTGCTTGCGACTAATGAAGTCTATCAAGAAATTGCCTATTCACAATTGTCTAAGGAGGAGTTGGAACATGCATAAAACAAAACAAGATTCGTCCCTTTGGAGACAACTTTCTCCCTATTTGAAGGGCTTCCACCTATTTTTCCTAGTTGCTATCCTCTTTTCGATCGTATCGAGTATTATCACGGTTATTGGACCGGATAAGTTAAAAGAAATCACGGATACCATCACAAAAGGGATGGGAGGAGCCATTGATATTGACAAGATCACTTCGATTGCCCTGACCTTAGCCATCCTTTATGGAGTTGGAGCACTGGTGTCCTACAGCAGTAGTTTCATTATCTCAACGATGATTCAGCGCTTCGCAGAACGCTTGCGCAATGCCATCGCTGAAAAGATCAATCGTGTACCTCTCCAATATTTTGATAGCCATGAACAAGGAGATACCTTGTCTCGTGTGACCAATGACGTGGATTTGATGACTCAATCCTTTAACCAAAGTTTGGTTCAAATGGTCTCCTCTATTGTCTTATTGATTGGCTCCATCTTTATGATGTTTAAGACGGACTGGCACTTAGCTTTGACCGCTATCCTTTCCGTCTTTGCAGGCTTTGCTCTTTCTAGCATTATTATGGTCAAGAGTCAGCCTTTGTTTAAACAGCAGCAAGATAATCTTGCTAAAGTTTCAGGCTATGTTGAAGAAATCTATAGTAGCCACAATGTTGTCATTTCCTATAATGGCCGTCATCAGGCCAAAGATCATTTTGATACCATCAACCAAGATTTGTACCATAGCATGTGGAAATCCCAATTCTTCTCTGGGATCATGATGCCCTTGATGCAGTTTGTAGGGAATTTCGGCTATGTCATGGTCTGTATCGTTGGGGCTGTCCTCACCATTAATGGGGATATTACCATCGGGACTATTGTGGCCTTTATGACCTATGTCCGCATCTTTACCCAACCAATTGGTCAAATGGCCCAAGGAATTACCCAATTGCAATCAGCCAGTGCTGCTATGGGGCGTGTCTTTGATTTCTTGGATGAAGAAGAAATGGAAGACGAATTCCAAAAAACTCGTCAATTGGAAACACCAAAAGGTCATGTCAAATTTGAGCATGTTCGTTTTGGCTATTCACCAGACAAGACTATTATCCATGACTTTACAGCTGAAGCGAAGCCTGGACAGAAGGTGGCTATTGTTGGTCCGACAGGTGCTGGTAAGACCACCATGGTCAATCTCTTGATGCGTTTTTACGACATTCAAGCTGGTAAAATTTCCATCGATGGTGTGGATACTAAGGCCATGAGCCGTGAAGAAGTTCATGATGCCTTTTCGATGGTCTTACAAGATACCTGGCTCTTTGAAGGGACTATCCGGGAAAACCTGGTCTTCAATCAAACCGATATTTCGGATGAAGCGGTCGAAGCAGCAACTCGAGCGGTTGGGGTCCATCACTTTATCCGGACCTTGCCGAATGGCTATGATACCGTGCTAGATGATTCAGTGACCTTGTCTGTTGGTCAAAAGCAACTCTTGACCATTGCGCGTGCCCTCTTGAAGGACGCCCCGCTCCTCATCTTGGATGAAGCAACCTCATCTGTCGATACCCGTACAGAAGAGCTGATTCAAAAAGCCATGGACAAACTCATGGAAGGCCGAACTTCCTTTGTCATTGCCCATCGCTTGTCCACTATCCGTAATGCGGATCTGATTCTCGTGATGAAAGATGGAAATATTATCGAGCAAGGCAACCACCAAGAACTCATGAGCCAAAATGGCTTCTATGCTGATCTCTATAATAGCCAATTCACAGAAGAAGTAGCGTAAAAATAAGATACAAAGGGCGTAACATACAAAGTGAAAAAATGAGAGTGGGACAGAAATCGGTAATTCGTTAGAATTCGATTTCGTCGTCCCACCTCCGCACAGTTGAGTAGGGCTGTAAAAGCTGATGAAATCAGCGTAGTAGAGACCACTCAACCACTGCGTCTTGCTCGACAATCCAAAAACAATTAAGAGGCTAGGACTTTTGTCCCAGCCTCATTTTTTTATCGATAATAGTAATGGAAAAGACGTTTCTTGGAGACAGAAAAATGATAAATCATCAGATTTTGAAGCTGAATAATGTGAAAAATAAGAAAGAAAGGATAAAACAGAAGCCTGGCTTGACAGGCTTTCTTAGGATCGCGTATACTAGTAGTATAAAATAAGATGAAAGACAGGAGGGCCAACATGATGCCCAATCTTCAAGATTATCCGAAATTTTATCGTTGGCTAATCTTGCCTTTTACGAGAAAACCAAATCGTGTGCAGGCCCTTCAAAGGATGAATCGAATCTTGACGCTCGCCATGCCAGTCATCTACAGTTTAGTCTTTTGTTGGCTGTTTTTAAAGAAAACTTCGATTGGAGGAATCTGGCCTTTTATCTGGATTCCTGCTTCTGGCTTTGTCTTGTTAAGCATCTTTCGCCATTGGGTTAATGTTCCGAGACCTTATGAGAAATGGGAAATTCAACCGTTATTAGAAAAAAATTCATCCGGACATTCCTTTCCCAGCCGACATGTTTTTTCGGCGACTATTATCTCCATGTGTGTCTGTCAGTTGTCGCTTCTGTTAGGAATGTGCTCGATGCTCCTATCCCTTCTGTTAGCTTTTGTCCGAATTCTCGGAGGGGTTCATTATCCTAAGGATGTCTTCGCCGCGTGGGTATTAGGACTCATCTGGGGCGAACTCTTTTTGCTACTTTAAATGAACAAATTTCTGAAAATTGACCTTTGTTCAAGAGCGAGTGATAGTGTATACTGGAAGGAGGACTTGAATGAGGAGAGAAGATGAAGTACAGAAAAGCAGAAAAAGCAGATCTGGATCAGGTGGTTCGAGTAGCCAGTACAGCCTTTGAGGACTATCTATTTTTAAAAGTTATCAAGGATTTGGTTCGGGATCTGAAACAATACCCTGTTTTTGTTGAAAAAATGATGCGCATCTTAGTAAGGATTTTTTTTAAGCACCATATTTGCCTTGTAGCAGAAAAAAATACTGAAATTTATGCAGTTGCCTTGTTGCAAAAGGGACCGATTCCTTTTCGGCTCTATCTTTTGAATGGAGGAATCGGGTTGCTCAAGTTTATCTCCTTGAAGAATATCTTGTCCTATTTGAAATTTATGGAGGACACGGATAAGGAATTGGAGCAAAATGTAGATTTTGATTGGTATTTGATGCTTCTCGCAGTCGCCCCTAAACACCAACGGCAGGGCTATGGCAGTCGCTTTATGACAGAAGGAATTGAGCCTTTCTTGGAAGAGATCCAAGGAAAAAAACTAGCCTTTTATACCAATACCAAAGGAAATGTCTATTTTTACACGAAAAATGGTTACAAGGAAGTCTATTCAAGTGAGATTAGCTTTAATCAAGTAGAGATGGGTAGTTGGTATTTCTTGAAGGAACTAAAAAAACACTAAGGATACAACCTTAGTGTCAGCTTGATGACAAAGTCATTTTAGAAACTTTCCTTAGGTGAGTACGGACGACAGCGAACTTCGAAGAAGTTCCATGACTTAGTTTTGAGCCCCTTCGCTTTTCAATTTTTGGACTCTGGCTAAAACAGTTCCCCGAACTGTTTTACTCTCAAAACTCCCGAGCTCTTGAAACTGAATAGTTTCAAGAGCTTTTCTCACGTCGGAAAGTTTCAGTTGATGATTGAATAATTCTAACGAATAATTTTTTTTATTTTTACAGAAGTTAATAGATTTGTATAAAATAGCAATTTGTATACGCCCTCACACTAAGGTTACAACCTTAGTGTTTTTTCATTGTAGTTCTGGATCAGCTCGAACACCGAATTTTTCAAAGAAAGCAGTTCGTTCTTCTATGATAGCGTCCGTCGGATGTTTGATATTCCGTAAGAGCTCAACAAGGTCCGGCGTGACTTCACGAAGCAGTTGCCCTAAAGACCAGATAGCTGTTGCAATATGGATCTGATTTTGTGAAGTTTCGATGATGTTCAGGAGCTTAGGGATGGCCGAGCGGTCATTGGCATTGGCTAATGCAATGATGGCATTGCGCTGGAGGATATTCTTGCCTCGCCAACTTCCAGCAACGTTCCCGAATTTTTCTTTAAATTGTCCGTTGGATAGTTCTATAAAGGGAATCAACTCTGGATGAGCTAGATCAGGATCGATTTCTGTTGCCAAGGGATTATCTAACCCTTTGTTATAAGGGCAACTAATCTGACAAATATCACATCCATAGATGACCGTTTTAATTTTCTTACGAAATTCTAGGTCCATCATGCCCTTGTCTTGGGTTTGGAAGGACAAACAGCGTTTGGCATTCATAGAGCCATCCCCGATTAAACAGGAGGTTGGGCAAGCATCTAAACAACGCCGACAGTCTCCACAACCATAGTCGACAGGCTGATCTGGTTCGATTTCGAGGTTGGTAATCAATTCACCCAGAAACATGTAAGAACCGAATTCTTTTGAAATGACCAAACCATTTTTTCCGATGAAGCCAATCCCAGCTCGTCGGGCGACAGCCGTATCAACCAGTGCTCCAGTATCGACCATGCCCTTGTATTCAAAATCCTGCGTCATTTCTTCAATCCCAGCAGCTAAGCGGTTGAGCTTGTCTTGAAGGACATAATGGTAGTCTAATCCCCAGCTGTTGGGTGTGAATTTTCCTCTTTTATAGGCAGTTTTTTGAGGTTGTTGCTTGAGTTTGTGGGGGTAGGCGACAGCGATTGAGATGATGGTCTTTGCGGAGGAGAGACTTAATTTGGGTTGGATGCGCTCTTCAATATTCTTATGCTCGAATCCAGAATTCCGTCCTTCCTCAACGGCCAAGCGGAGCGATTTTTCCAAATAAGCGAAGTCATCAGCAGTTGTAAATCCAATTTTTGAAATCCCAATAGAATGCGCCAGTTGGATAATGTTTTCTTTTAGTGTCATCCCCTTCATTATACACAAAAATAAAGTTTCTGGCGAGAGAGGAAAATAATAGAAAGGGCTTTCAAAAACTTTCTTTTTTTTGTATAATAGAAACATGAAATGCGAGGAGGATATTATGGGACAACCATTATTTTTACATTCAGTCATGCAGGAAAAAATTTGGGGAGGAACTCGTCTGAAAGAAGAATTTGGTTACGAAATTCCGAGCGACCATGTCGGTGAATTTTGGGCGATTTCAGCCCATCCACATGGAGTTTCTAAAGTAGCCAATGGTCCATACGAAGGAATGGGATTGGACCAGCTCTATCAAGAGCATCGGGAATTATTCGGGAATCGTAAAGAGCCTGTCTTTCCTTTATTAACAAAGATTTTGGATGCCAACGATTGGCTCAGTGTACAGGTGCACCCAGATGATACCTATGCAATGGAACATGAAGGAGAACTTGGAAAAACTGAGTGTTGGTATGTGATTGCGGCTGATGAAGGATCTGAGATTATCTATGGACACAATGCCAAGTCAAAAGAAGAACTCCGCCAGCAAATCGAAGATAAAAACTGGGATGCCTTGTTAACAAAGGTTCCTGTCAAGGCTGGAGATTTCTTCTATGTGCCAAGTGGGACCATGCACGCCATTGGTTCTGGAATTTTGATTCTTGAAACCCAACAGTCGAGTGATACCACCTACCGGGTTTATGATTTTGACCGCAAGGATGCTCAAGGAAACTTGCGGGAACTTCACTTGGAAAAATCGATTGATGTGTTAAACATCGGTGAGCCTGCCAATAGCCATCCAGATACAGTTGTCATCGATGACCTTCGAATGACCACCTTGGTTGCCAGTGATTTCTTCACTGTTTATAAGTGGGAACTGACTGGAAAAGCTGATTTTGAAAAGACTGCTGATTACAGCTTATTGAGCGTCATAGCCGGAGAAGGGAAATTGACGGTAGATGGAAAGGATTATCCTATTCAAAAAGGAAGCCACTTTATCCTACCGAGCGATGTTGAATCTTGGACTTTGGGAGGGCAAGGTTTAGAATTGATCGTGAGTCATCCATAAAAAGAAAGGGTTTGAGTTAAAAGTTGTGAAACAACTCAAGCCTTTTTTATCTGAAAACAATTATTATGTTAAGTCTTGACTCTGACCTAAGGGGAGGGATTATACTATCCTTGTAAGGAGGAAATCATGTACCATATCAAAGAAGCTGCAGAGCTGTCGGGTGTCTCTGTCAAGACCTTGCACTACTATGACAAGATAGGACTTCTCGTCCCTGTGAAATCTGAAAATGGTTATCGGACATACAGTCAAGAAGATTTAGAACGATTACAGGTGATTCTCTACTACAAGTATCTAGGATTTTCCTTAGATCAAATAGCAGAACTCTTGGCCGAAGAAAAATCTAACTTATTGCCCCATTTGACCAAACAGTTGGACTATTTGACTCAAGAAAGACAGCGTCTGGATACCTTGATTTCTACCTTGCAAAAAACTATTCAAGAACAAAAAGGAGAAAGAAAAATGACTATTGAGGAAAAATTTACTGGATTTAGCTACCAAGATACTCAAAAATACCAGCAAGAGGCGGTAGAGAAGTACGGTCAAGAAGTCATGGATCAAGCGCTTGAACGTCAAAAAGGTCGAGAAGAGGAGGCGACAGGAGCCTTTAATCAAGTTTTCCAAGTCTTGGCGAAAAACCTCCAGGCTGGTTTGCCAGTAACAGCATCGGAAAACCAAGATCAAGCCGCCAAACTTTTAGATGCGATTCGAACGTATGGATTTGAATGCTCTATAGAGGTTTTTGGCCATATCGGCAAAGGCTATGTCTATAATCCAGAATTCAAGGAAAACATCGACAAGTTTGGAGCTGGCACAGCCCAGTACACTTCGGATGTCATTTCCTTTTATGTCGAAAATCAAGCAAAATAAAAAAGTGAGAGTGGGACAGAAATCGGTAATTCGTTAGAATTCGATTTCGTCGTCCCACCTCCGCACAGTTGAGTAGGGCTGTAAAAGCTGATGAAAACAGCGTAGTAGAGCCCACTCAACCACTGCGTCTTGCTCGACAATCCAAAAATAATTGAGAGGCTAGGATTTTTGTCCCAGCCTCGTTTTTTGCTTGAATTAATTTGAAAAGAAGCGGACCGATCTAAGAGAGGTTGGATAAATGAACACAATGAAAACTTTATGAATATTTCACAATTTCAGTTGACAGTCTTGAAAAAAAGGAGTAGAATAACCCCTGTTTTATGAAAAGAGGCAGGGAATTCCCGGCCTCATGAACTTTTTTCAAGGAGTTTTTTATGTTTTCAACATTGAAAAAATGGTTTATTGGCCGTCCGTTGAAATCTGGTGCAGAAGGTGAAGGCGGATTGCTAGGGAAAATGCAGGCCTTGGCTATGCTCTCTAGTGACGCGCTTTCTTCTATCGCCTACGGTCCAGAGCAAGTTATCCTGGTCTTGATGACCGTTTCAGCGGGAGCCATTTGGTGGTCTATTCCAATTGGGATTGTGGTCCTGGTTCTCCTAGCCAGTTTAACGATTTCTTATCGCCAGGTCATTCATGCCTACCCCCAAGGGGGAGGAGCCTATATGGTAACTACGGAGAACTTGTCTCCGAAAGCGGGTTTGATCGCTGGTGGTAGTCTCTTGGTTGACTACATGCTGACAGTAGCAGTATCTGTGTCTTCCGGTGCAGATGCCATTACGTCAGCGATTCCATCTCTTCATCCTTATAATCTTCACATTTCCATTTTGTTGGTCTTGATCTTGATGTTGATGAACCTTCGGGGACTGCGCGAATCGGCCACATCATTGATGATTCCGGTTTACCTTTTCATTGTCAGTACTATTGCCTTGATCGGCTATGGTGTGATCCAAATCTTGACGGGTCACTTAGCCTATAACGCAACTGCTCATGTGGGTCAAACTATTTCAGGGGTTAGTGTCATTCTCTTGTTGCGGGCCTTTACGAGTGGATCGGCTTCACTAACAGGGGTTGAAGCCATCTCCAATTCGGTTCCTTTCTTTAAGAAACCAAAAGCAAAGAATGCAGCCTCTACCTTGACCATTATGGCTTTGATTTTGGGGATCATGTTTGCAGGGATTACCTTCCTCAATTACTGGGTGGGTGTCGTTCCGACAAAAGGGGTAACGACTCTAGCCCAAATGGCCCAAGCTATCTTAGGGAATTCCCCAGTCGGACAAGCCTTCTTTTATGTCTTCCAATTATCAACAGCCTTGATCTTGGCAGTTGCGGCTAATACTGGCTTCTCCGCCTTTCCAATGTTGGCCTTTAACATGGCTAAAAATAAATACATGCCCCACATGTATATGGAAAAAGGGGATCGTCTGGGCTATTCTAATGGGATTTTGACCTTGGCGATTGGTGCGATCGTCTTGCTCTTGATTTTTGATGGACAAACAGAAAGCTTGATTCCGCTTTATACCATTGGGGTCTTCATTCCTTTTGCACTTTCTCAAACAGGGATGGTGATCCACTGGAAACGCCAATATCAAAAAGGATTTCTTAAGTATTCGCTTGCCAATATCCTGGGGGCAGCCATCTGTTATGGGATTGTCTTGATCCTCTTATTATTCCGTTTGCGTGAGATCTGGCCCTTCTTCCCTATCATTGGTCTCTTGCTTTGGATGTTCTTGAGCATCCGTAATCACTATGATAAAGTTGCGGCCCAATTGCGCTTGGGAGGTCAGATCGAAAAGACAAGTTATGCGGGCAATACCGTGATTGTCCTTGTTGGGAATGTCACTCAGGTAAGTGTGGGAGCTATGAGTTATGCAAACAGCCTAGGAAACGATGTTGTAGCCATGCACGTCTCAACGGAAGAAACCAAGGCCAAAGATGCTGAGGTAGCAGAAGAATTTAAGCATTATTTCCCTCATATTCGCTTTGAAAATGTCATGACGAGTTACCGGGATATTATCCAGCCAACGGTTGAATTTGTTGCGAAAGTAGCTGAGGAAGCTAAGAAAAAGGGGAATACCGTTACAGTCTTAGTTCCTCAATTCATCCCTAAAAAACATTGGCAAAATGTTCTCCACAACCAGATGAGTTTGAAATTGAAGTACGCTCTTCGTTGGCATGAAGAAGTGGTTGTAGCAAGCTATTCTTACCATTTGTCTGAATAAACATCGAACAAAGAAAAGATGTCTGCTTTAGCAGGCATTTTTTTGAATCCTTCAACACGAAAAAAATTATTAAAATGTCCTGTAAGATACAGCATTGATCTTGAAAAAATATTAAAAAAATGCTAGAATAAAAAGAACGTTTTAAATTTTAAAAGATTCAAAGTAAGGAAAAAAATGGCAAATTTATTAAAAACAATTATTGAAAATGATCGAGGCGAAATCAAACGCCTGGAAAAAATGGCTGATAAGGTATTTTCTTATGAAAACCAAATGGCAGCTTTGTCAGATGACGAATTAAAAGCTAAAACAGTTGAGTTTAAACAACGCTACCAAGACGGTGAGTCTTTGGATGATCTCTTGTATGAGGCTTTTGCGGTTGTCCGTGAAGGGGCGAAACGGGTACTTGGTTTGTTCCCATACAAGGTACAGGTTATGGGGGGGATCGTTCTTCACCATGGTGACGTTCCAGAGATGCGTACAGGGGAAGGAAAAACCCTGACAGCTACCATGCCTGTATACTTGAATGCATTGTCTGGTAAAGGCGTGCACGTTGTTACCGTCAATGAATACTTGACAGAGCGGGATGCAACAGAGATGGGAGAACTTTACTCATGGCTTGGCCTTTCAGTAGGGATCAACCTTGCAGCGAAATCTCCAGCTGAGAAAAAAGAAGCTTACCTCTGTGATATCACTTACTCAACCAACTCAGAGATCGGATTTGACTATTTGCGTGACAACATGGTTGTGCGTGCAGAAAACATGGTTCAACGTCCATTGAACTACGCCTTGGTCGATGAGGTAGACTCAATCTTGATTGACGAAGCGCGTACTCCATTGATCGTTTCTGGTCAGACAGCTTCTGATACGAGTCAGCTCTATCACATGGCTGATGCTTATGTGAAAACCTTGACAGAGGATGATTACATTATCGATGTTCCCTCTAAAACCATTGGTTTGTCTGATTCTGGTATTGACAAGGCAGAAAGCTACTTTAATCTTGAAAACTTGTACGATATTGAAAACGTAGCTTTGACTCACTTTATCGACAATGCCCTTCGTGCAAACTACATCATGATTTTGGATATCGACTATGTGGTTAGCGAAGATCAAGAAATCTTGATCGTCGACCAATTTACTGGACGGACCATGGAAGGACGTCGTTATTCTGATGGTCTTCACCAAGCGATCGAAGCCAAAGAAGGTGTTCCAGTTCAAGAAGAAACTAAAACATCTGCATCGATTACTTACCAAAACCTCTTCCGTATGTACAAGAAGTTGTCAGGGATGACAGGGACAGGGAAAACCGAAGAAGAAGAATTCCGTGAAATTTATAACATTCGCGTGATTCCAATTCCAACCAACCGTCCGATTGCCCGTA
Source organism: Streptococcus sp. CP1998 (assembly GCF_041026655.1). Classification (NCBI taxonomy): domain Bacteria; kingdom Bacillati; phylum Bacillota; class Bacilli; order Lactobacillales; family Streptococcaceae; genus Streptococcus; species Streptococcus sp. CP1998. The sequence goes on along the minus strand of NZ_CP163380.1, from coordinate 1,625,232 downwards.
TTGATCATCCAGACCTTCTCTACCCAAGCTTGAAATCAAAATTCAAGGCTGTTGTGGAAGATGTGAAGTCTCGTCATGAAAAAGGTCAACCAGTCCTCGTGGGTACTGTTGCCGTTGAAACCAGTGATTACCTTTCTCAATTGTTGGTTCAAGCAGGTGTTCCTCACGAAGTTTTGAATGCGAAAAACCACTACAAAGAAGCGCAAATTATCATGAACGCTGGTCAACGTGGCGCTGTTACCATTGCGACCAACATGGCCGGACGTGGTACGGATATCAAACTTGGTGAAGGTGTCCGCGAACTCGGTGGACTGTGTGTCATCGGGACAGAACGTCACGAAAGCCGTCGGATCGATAACCAGCTTCGTGGACGTTCAGGACGTCAAGGGGATCCAGGTGAATCTCAATTCTACTTGTCTCTTGAAGATGAATTGATGCGCCGTTTCGGTTCTGAACGGATCAAAGCAGTGCTTGATCGCTTCAAGTTGAGTGAAGAAGAATCGGTCATCCGTTCAAACATGTTCACCCGTCAGGTAGAGGGTGCACAAAAACGGGTTGAAGGAAACAACTACGATACTCGTAAACAAGTCCTTCAATACGATGACGTGATGCGGGAACAACGGGAAATTATCTACGCTGAACGCTATGATGTCATCACAGCTAACCGTGACTTGGCGCCTGAAATCAAGGCCATGATCAAACGGACCATCAAACGGATTGTTGAAGGAGCCAGCCACTCAAGCAAGGAAGAACGTATCGAAGCGATTTTGAACTTTGCCAAATACAATTTGGTTCCGGAAGATACGATTTCTGAAAGCGATATTGAAGGAAAATCTGACAAGGAAGTTATTGATTACTTGTATGCACGTGCAGAAGAAATCTATGCCAGCCAAGTAGCGAAATTGCGTGACGAAGAGTCTGTGCAAGAATTCCAAAAAGTCTTGATCCTTCGTGTGGTGGACAGCAAGTGGACGGACCATATCGATGCTCTGGATCAATTGCGAAATGCGGTTGGACTTCGTGGATATGCGCAAAATAACCCAGTGGTAGAATACCAATCAGAAAGTTTCCGTATGTTTAACGATATGATCGGATCGATTGAATTTGATGTGACTCGTCTCATGATGAAAGCCCAAATTCACGAACAAGAACGTCCACGTACGGAACACAGTATTTCAACAACTGCGACTCGCAACATTGCAGCGCAACAACAAGATATTCCAGCAGATATTGACTTGTCACAAGTGAAACGCAACGATTTGTGCCCTTGTGGTTCAGGCAAGAAATTTAAAAACTGTCACGGACGTAAATTTTAAGAGTTCCTCTGAAATAGAGAGAGGATGGGTCTAGCTAGCATAAGGAGGCCGTATGGTATTCATTACGAAGAGCAATAAGATTGATGAGCAAGAGATCACTTCGCTTTACCGCTTGGAAGGTCCAGCCTTGGAGCGCAAAGAAGCGCGTGATCGTGAGTTGGAAGCGATTATCAAAGGAGAAGACCAACGGATCCTTCTTGTGATCGGTCCTTGCTCTTCTGATAATGAAGAAGCTGTGATGGAGTATGCCCGTCGTTTGGCAGACATGCAAGAGCAAGTCAAAGATCAGATTTTCATTGTGATGCGGGTCTATACGGCTAAGCCTCGGACCAATGGGGATGGCTATAAAGGCTTGATGCACCAACCAGATACACATGCAGCACCAAGCTTTGTGGATGGTTTGAAAGCGGTCCGACATCTCCACTACCGTGTGATTACAGAAACTGGTTTGACAACTGCGGATGAGTTGCTTTATCCAGCAAGTCTTCTGTATGTTGAGGATTTGATTTCTTATCATGCCATTGGAGCGCGTTCGGTTGAAGACCAGGAGCATCGCTTTGTATCTAGTGGGATCTCTGCTCCGACAGGCATGAAGAATCCAACCTCTGGAAATCTTTCTGTCATGTTCAATGCGATTTATGCTGCCCAACATCCCCAAAACTTTTTGTTCAATGCCCAAGCAGTGGAAACATCAGGAAATCCTTTAGCCCATGCGATCCTTCGTGGGGGCTTGGATGCACGTGGTAAGAATGTTCCAAACTACCATTATGAAGATTTGCTAGCGGCAGCAAAACGCTATAGCGAAATGGGCTTGCAACATCCCTTCATCCTGGTGGATACCAACCATGACAACTCTGGCAAACAATTCGAAGAGCAAGTACGCATCGTGAGAGAAACCATGATGAACCGTGCTTGGAACAAGGATTTGGCAACTTTAGTTCGTGGTTTCATGATTGAATCCTATCTAGAAGATGGCCGTCAAAATGAACCAGTGGTTTATGGTCAATCCATCACAGACCCTTGCCTGGGTTGGGAAAAAACACAGGCCTTGGTCAAAGAAATTGCAACGATGAATAAGTAAAAGGCAGGGGCGGAAGGAGTGATTCTTTAGCCCCTTCTCTTTTGTCAGTCAAACGATACTGAAACGATAAATAAGGATAAAACAAGATGATCAAAGGACATGGCATCGATATCGAATCGATCGCTGCGATTGAAAAAGCCTATCAGAAGAATACTCGATTCGCTGAAAAAGTATTAACTGAGGCTGAGCGAGAGCGCTTTGAGGAATTGTCTGGAAAACGGAAAATGGAATATTTAACGGGCCGATGGTCCGTCAAAGAAGCCTTTTCAAAGGCAATGGGAACAGGGATTGGACCAGTTGGTTTTCAAGAGTTAGAAATTTTAAATGATGCCCACGGAGCTCCCTATTTTTCCAAGTCTCCTTTTTCTGGGAAGGTATGGGTTTCGATCAGTCACAAGGGAGACCTAGTGTCGACCAGTGTCATTTTGGAGGAAGAAAATGAAAGCAAGTAAACATAGACCAACTGTTGCAAAAGTCGATTTGGATGCCATTGCCTTTAATGTGCAACAAGTCAGTGAGCATATTCCGACCAAAGCTTTGAAATATGCAGTCGTCAAGGCCAACGCCTATGGTCATGGGGTCGTTGCGGTGACCAAAAAATTGGCACCTCAGGTAGATGGTTTTTGTGTTTCCAATATGGATGAAGCCATAGAAATCCGTGAAGAAGGCTTGCAACACCCTATTTTAATTTTGGGAGTTGTGCCAAGTGAAACAGTGAATCTAGCTAAAAAGCATGATATCCGCTTAACGGTGGCTAGTCTTGCTTGGTTGGATCAATTGCTTGGAGAAGAAGCTGATCTTTCAGGATTGAAGGTCCATATCAAGGTGGATTCAGGAATGGGGCGGATAGGATTCCGAAGGATCGAAGAGATCAAAGAGGCTGAACGCCTCCTCTTGGCAGCTGGAGCTGAAATTGAAGGAATCTTTACTCATTTTGCGACAGCAGATGAAGCAGATGATCGAAAATTCCAAGCGCAATACCAATTTTTCAAAGAAGTATTGGCTGCTCTTGAAACCCTTCCTCTCATTGTCCATGCGAGTAATTCTGCCACCTCTTTGTGGCATGCGGATACGATTTTCACGGCTGTTCGCTTGGGAGATGTCATGTATGGCTTGAATCCCAGTGGTTCTGTGCTAGCCTTGCCTTATGAAATCAAGCCAGCCTTGAGTTTGGTGAGTGAGTTAGTTCATGTGAAACAGTTAGAAGCTGGTCAAGATATTGGCTATGGCGCAACCTATACGACGGAAGAACCCCAATGGATTGGGACGATTCCTATTGGCTATGCGGATGGCTGGATCCGAGAGATGCAAAATTTCCATGTGCTGATTAAGGGGGATTATTGTCCCATTGTTGGTCGCGTTTCGATGGACCAGGTAACGGTTCGCCTTACCGAAGAATTGCCTCTGGGGACCAAGGTTACCCTGATTGGACGAGAGGACGAGAAAGAAATCACGGCAACAGAGGTTGCGGATTACCGTGGTAGCATTAATTATGAAGTGGTCTGTCTTTTGAGTGATCGAATTCCTCGTGACTATACAGGTGAAGAATAAGAAGAAGCAGGTGGGATTTTCCCGGATGGACCTGCTTTTTTATAAAAGAAAGGAGGAGAAATGAATCTACACCAACCCTTATCCGTACTGCCTGGAGTCGGTCCAAAATCGGCGGAAAAATTTAAAAAGTTAGGAATTGAAACCTTAGAAGATCTGCTCTTGTATTTCCCCTTTCGTTATGAAGACTTCAAAACGCGCAATGTTTTAGAGTTAGAAGATGGGGAAAAAGCCGTCATCTCTGGGGTGGTAGCAACACCAGCCAATGTTCAATATTATGGCTACAAACGAAACCGCTTGCGTTTTTCGATCAAACAGGGAGACCAAGTGATTGCGGTTAATTTTTTTAACCAACCCTATCTAGCAGATAAAATCGAGGTCCAGCAGACAGTGGCGATTTTTGGGAAATGGGACAAGGCCAAGGGGAGTTTGACAGGAATGAAGCTCCTGGCTCAAGTGGAAGATGATTTGCAGCCAGTCTATCGAGTGACGCAAGGAGTCAGCCAAAACAGCCTGGTGAAATTGATCAAAATAGCATTCGACCAGGGTTTGGAGCAGCTTTTAGAAGAGAATGTACCCCAAATCTTACGAGAGCGTTATCAACTCATGTCTCGTTCCCAAGCAGTACAAGCTATGCATTTTCCTAAGGATCTGGCAGAGTACAAGCAAGCTCTTCGCCGGGTAAAATTTGAAGAGCTCCTCTTTTTCCAGCTGCAACTCCAAGTGCTAAAAGAAGAAAATCACGATGCCAGCCAAGGGATTTCCTTGGCCTGGAATCCAGAAAAATTAGCAGAACGAAAAAAACAGCTTCCCTTTGAGCTAACGCAAGCTCAAGAAAACAGCTTGAATGAAATCTTGACAGATATGGCTTCTTCTTATCATATGAACCGCCTCTTGCAAGGGGATGTGGGAAGCGGGAAGACAGTCGTGGCCGGTCTTGCCATGTATGCGGCCTTAAGCGCTGGGAAGCAAGCGACCTTGATGGTTCCAACGGAGATTTTGGCAGAGCAACACAAGGAAAGCTTGCAAAATCTTTTTCCTGACTTGCCAATTGCCCTTTTAACAGGAGGATTAAAGGCGGCTGAGAAACGAGAAGTCATAGAAGAGATCGCCTCAGGAACAGCTCAACTGATTGTGGGGACACATGCCTTGATTCAAGAGGGAGTTCACTACCAAGATCTAGGCTTGGTCATTATTGATGAACAGCACCGTTTTGGGGTTTCCCAGCGCCGTATCCTTCGAGAAAAAGGACAAAATCCAGACGTCCTGATGATGACGGCTACCCCTATTCCCCGGACCTTGGCTATTACAGCCTTTGGAGATATGGATGTGTCCATCATTGACCAGATGCCTGCTGGACGAAAGGAAATCATCACACGTTGGGTCAAGCATGAGCAGTTAGAAGTGGTCCTCGACTGGTTAGTCAAAGAACTTGGCAAAGGTTCTCAAGCTTATTTTATTTCTCCATTGATTGAAGAGTCAGAGGCGCTAGATTTGAAAAACGCCCTTGCCCTCCAAGAAGAGCTAGAGGCCTTCTTTGGTCAGCGAGCACGCGTTTCTCTTCTTCACGGGAAGATGAAAAGTGAAGAAAAAGATGCTATCATGCAGTCCTTTAAAGAGCACCACATTGATGTTTTGGTGTCTACGACCGTTATTGAAGTAGGAGTCAACGTACCCAATGCAACCGTTATGGTCATTATGGATGCAGATCGGTTTGGTCTTAGCCAGCTTCACCAGCTTCGAGGTCGGGTTGGTCGGGGAAACAAGCAATCCTATGCTATTCTAGTAGCCAATCCTAAGACAGATAGTGGCAAGCAGCGCATGAAAATCATGACAGAGACAACCAATGGGTTTGTGCTGGCGGAAGAAGATTTGAAAATGCGAGGTTCAGGTGAAATCTTTGGAACCCGTCAATCTGGGATTCCAGAATTTCAAGTGGCGGATTTGGTAGAAGATTATCCCATTCTGGAAGAAGCGCGGAAAGTCGCCAGCAAGATTGTAGCCACGCCAGATTGGCGCGAACACCCCGATTGGCATTTGCTCTCGCTTTACTTAGAAAAGAAAGAACATTTAGACTAACATATAAAAAGGGAGTAGAGTGGAAATTCTTTGGATTCCACTCTACTCCCTTTAAGATTGCATTTTACGGGCTTTGTATCTTACTTTACCCTTCGATATAGTCTTTGAGTTCTTGTCCTTTTAGGCCGGCATTGAGGGCGATGAGGAGTTTGATGCGTGCTTTGGGGGCATTTAATTCTTTGATGAAAAAGACACCTGCTTGATGGAGTTGGACGCCTCCTCCTTCATATGCGTAGACGGGTTCAGCGATTCCATTGAAGCAACGGGATACTAAAGCGATTGGAAGGCCTGCATCCATGAATTCTTGGAGTTTATGTGCCGTTTCTTTAGGGATGTTTCCTGCTCCAAAGGCTTCGATAATGAGGCCATCGAGCTTTGAAAGATCCAGCATGTCTAGCAGATCGGTTTTCATCCCTGCGTAGGTAGCAATGATCGGAACGAAACCATCGATGGTTTCGAGATCAAAGCGCACCCTTGGCTCGGCTGTTTTAAAGAAGAGGATTTCCTTTTTCATGACCAACCCCAGTGGGCCGTGGGTTGGTGTCTGAAAGGTGCTGACATTTGTGGTATGGGTTTTGGTGACGTACTTAGCCGCATGAATTTCATCGTTCATGACGACTAAGACACCTTTATCGCGTGCTTTCGGATCGGCAGCTACTCGAAGGGCTGTCAGAAAATTGTAGACACCATCGCTTCCGAGCTCGTTGGAGCTTCGCATAGCTCCTGTAATGACCACAGCGATCTCGAGTAACTTCATGGTATCCAAGAAATAAGCCGTTTCTTCCAGCGTATCTGTCCCGTGGGTAATAACGATGCCATCATAGTTGTGAGCTTCCTCTTTGATTTTTTGATATAGGGCTAACATGTGACGGGGGGTCATTTGAGGGCTGGGAAGGTTGAAGAAGTCCTCCGAGGTGACTGCAATTCCTTCAATTGGTGAAGTAACTTGGGTCATGGGATTGACTTCATTGGTAATCACTGCCCCAGAGTCATCTGCTGCCATCGAAATGGTCCCTCCGGTATGTAGTGCTAAAATTTTCTTAAACATGTGAAGCTCCTTGGAATATGTGATATAATTTATTTTATCATAAAAAGAAAGAAACAGTAGACATGGAAATAAAAGCAGTCTTTTTTGATATCGATGGAACCTTGGTTAATGATAGTCGAGCGGTCCTAAAATCAACAGAAAAAGCCATTCAGTCTTTAAAGGAAGAAGGGATCTATGTAGGCCTTGCGACAGGGCGGGGACCGGCCTTTGTCAAACCGTTTATGGAACGCTATGGTTTTGATTTTGCAGTGACCTATAATGGTCAGTATATTTTGACCAAGGACCGCGTGCTGTATACTAGCCCAATCGATAAAAAGAGTCTGCACCAACTAATTGACTATGCTCGAGAACACCGTAAGGAAATTGCTCTCGGTACCAAGGATGGGGTATTTGGTTCTCGGATCATGAGTTTTGGGATGAGTCCTATTTCAACCTGGTCTAGTCGTTTTGTGCCCCGCAAAATGGCCCGTACAGTCAGTCGAGGATTTAACAAAGTGGTTAGCAAGGTCATCCCACAAGATCAGGATACCCTCTATGCACTAGCGCAAGAACCAATCTACCAAGTGTTGATCTTATCGAGTCCAGAAGAGACTGCAAAAATTGAAAAAGAGTTTCCACATCTGAAATTCACGCGGTCTAGCCCATTTGCAGCAGATGTCCTCAACCCAGGGATTTCCAAGTTAGAAGGGATCCGCATCGTTGGTCAGGGATTTGGCTTTGACATCGATGAAGTGATGGCTTTTGGAGATTCTGATAATGACTTAGAGATGCTTTCAGGTGTTGGCTTGTCTATTGCGATGGGAAATGGGACGACAAGTGTTAAGGCGATTGCCAAGCATACCACGACCAGCAATGACAAGGATGGCATTCAAAAGGCCCTACAGCACTTTGGTATTCTCTCAGAGAAAGAACTCTTTCTTTCTAAGGATGATCACTTCAATAAGGTCAAAACCTTCCATGGAGTGATGGATGGGAAAACCCAGGAGAAACCAGTTGTCTGGCAACCCCAAGATGCCCTCTATCGGACCATGTTCAAGCAAGAGGAATTAGTGGAATTTGTCCGAGCAGCTAGCTCAAGTGAGGAAGAATTCGATCGCTCGGTAGCAGCCCTTCACGAAGCTTTGGATAAGGCTGCAGATAAGGTTCGTAGCAAGCATCCAGCTGAAATTTCCATGGTGGGGCAGGTTGATGCCTTAATCGATACCTTATATCTGACTTATGGTAGCTTTGTTCTAATGGGAGTTGATCCTGAAGAGGTCTTTGAGATTGTTCATCGGGCCAATATGGGCAAGATTTTCCCAGATGGAAAGGCGCACTTTGATCCAGTAAGCCACAAAATTCTGAAGCCAGATGATTGGGAAGAAAAATACGCCCCGGAACCAGCCATCAAAAAAGAACTCGATCGCCAGCTCAAGGCCTACGAAAAACATGCAAAACAAAAAGAAGCAAAAAAAGACAACTAAAAAAGTTTGGAACTTTTGTTCCAAACTTTTTCTTTCTTACATGGTTTTATCCTTATCACGTACCACTAGTAAGTCTACTTTAGCGTGGCGAAGGATATATTCTGAGGAGGATCCGACCATTAACCGTTCGAAGGCATTGAGTCCGGTAGCTCCGACCATAATAAGGTCAACCCCTTCTTTACTTGGGATATCATTAGCCAAGAGGACCTTTGGATTTCCCATTTCTACAACAGTCGCAACATTTTGAACGCCGACTTTTTCAGCACGTTCCTGGTAGCCTTTGAGCAATTCATTGGCTTCTTCTTGCAATTCTTCGTAGACCTCAGCATCAAAAGTTGAGACGCTTTGAAGGGCACGGGTATCGATGACGTGGACAATGGTCAATTTAGAGCCGTTGCGAAGAGAAACATTAACCCCTTTTTCAAAGGCTAATTCTGCTTCATGGGAACCGTCGACAGCGACCATAATGTTTTCGTATTTTTGAGACATAATCCTACCTCCTTATAGCTTGAAAACATGGATAGAATAGAAAGGAATCCTATTCCTTATACACTTATATTTTATCCCTTTTAGGGCAGAATGTAAAGGTAAAGTCTCGTTTTTCTGCTATATTTTTGCTGAATTTTTAAAGTCCTCGGTTTGTACTCTATTTGAACTAGTGGTATAATAGAGATAATTTCGTGAATCGAGGCAGAATATGAAGGAATATAATAAATCAAGCAAACTCGAACATGTCGCTTACGATATTCGTGGTCCAGTCTTGGAAGAAGCCATGCGCATGCGAGCAAATGGAGAAAAAATTCTTCGTTTGAATACAGGGAACCCTGCTGAATTTGGCTTTACAGCTCCAGATGAAGTCATCCATGATTTGATCATGAATGCGCGTGATAGTGAAGGCTATTCGGATTCAAAAGGAATCTTTTCAGCCCGCAAGGCCATTATGCAGTATTGCCAGTTGAAAAGAATTCCAAATGTGGATATTGATGATATTTATCTTGGGAATGGAGTAAGTGAGCTGATCGTCATGTCGATGCAAGGACTGCTCGACAATGGGGATGAGGTCTTAGTTCCCATGCCGGACTATCCTCTTTGGACAGCAGCTGTCAGCCTAGCTGGTGGGAATGCGGTTCACTATCTTTGTGATGAAGAAGCAAACTGGTACCCAGATATCGAGGATATCAAGTCGAAAATCACCTCAAACACTAAAGCTATCGTTGTTATCAACCCGAATAACCCAACAGGTGCCCTCTATCCAGATGAGATCCTGCTTGAGATTGTGGAGATCGCTCGCCAAAATAACTTGATTATCTTCGCAGATGAAATTTACGATCGCTTGGTCATGGATGGTGAAAAACACACGGCTATTGCAAGCTTAGCACCTGATCTCTTCTGTGTAAGTATGAATGGCTTGTCAAAATCTCACCGGATTGCCGGTTTCCGTGTTGGTTGGATGGTTCTGTCTGGTCCGAAGCATCATGTGAAGGGCTATATTGAAGGCTTGAACATGTTGTCCAATATGCGTCTTTGTTCAAATGTTTTGTCTCAACATGTTGTGCAAACCTCTCTTGGAGGCTACCAATCAGTGGATGAACTCTTGCTTCCAGGTGGTCGAATCTACGAACAACGCAATTTTATCTACAAAGCCATCAATGATATTCCAGGCCTCTCAGCTGTTAAGCCAAAGGCTGGTCTCTATATCTTCCCTAAGATTGATCGGGACATGTACCGCGTGGATGATGATGAACAATTTGTTTTAGAGTTCTTGAAGCAAGAAAAAATTCTCTTGGTTCATGGTCATGGCTTTAACTGGAAAGATCCAGATCACTTCCGGATCGTTTACCTTCCACGTGTCGATGAGTTGGCTCAAATTCAAGAAAAAATGACTCGTTTCTTGAAACAATACAAACGCTAATTAGATAAAGGATTGAAGAGAAAAGTCTTCAATCTTTTTTTGATTCATTCTATAAAATCCATGTCATCGAATCGATATTTTTCTGAATTGCGCATAATTGTAGAAAAAATAAATAATTTTCAGATAATTCGATTGAAATTCCCACACTTATATGATATACTTGAGCTGACTATATGCGAGGTTTATTATGGCAAATTTATTAGAAAAGACACGAAAAATTACATCTATCTTGAAACGGACAGATGAACAGTTGCAGGCTGAGATGCCTTACAATGATATTGCTCAGCAATTGGCGGATATTATTCACTGTAATGCCTGTATCATTAATAGCAAAGGAACCCTCCTTGGTTATTTCATGCGTTACAAGACCAACAATGACCGGGTAGAAGCTTTCTTTCAAAATAAAAAATTACCAGAAGATTATGCTAAAGCAGCAAGCTTAGTTTATGATACGGAAGCAAACCTTCCCATCGAGCATGATTTGACGGTCTTTCCAATTGAGACCAAGTCTGTATTTCCTGATGGATTGACGACCATTGCGCCCATTCATGTTTCTGGGATTCGTTTGGGGTCTTTGATCATTTGGCGGAATGATAAAGAGTTTGATGATGATGATTTGATCTTGGTTGAGATTGCGAGTACCGTGGTAGGGATTCAAATGTTGAACTACCAACGCGAGGAAGACGAGAAGAATATTCGTCGTCGGACAGCGGTGAATATGGCTGTCAATACCTTGTCTTACTCTGAGTTGCGGGCTGTTTCTGCCATCCTTAGTGAATTGAAAGGAAATGAGGGGCAGTTGACTGCTTCTATCATCGCGGATCGGATTGGCATTACCCGCTCTGTGATTGTCAATGCACTTCGGAAATTGGAGTCAGCTGGTATTATTGAAAGCCGTTCACTTGGAATGAAGGGAACCTATCTCAAAGTGTTGATTCCAGATATCTTTGAGGAAATTAAGAAAAGAGATTACTAATGACTAAAGCTTTGATTTCAATTGACTATACTGTCGATTTCGTAGCAGATGATGGTAAGCTTACGGCAGGTGCTCCTGCACAAGCCATTTCTGAGACTATTGCTCAGGTGACCCAATTGGCCTTTGACCAAGGAGCCTATATCTTTTTTGCCATTGATGCGCATGATGTAGAGGATCCATTTCATCCTGAAAGCAAGCTCTTCCCACCTCATAATATCATTGGGACCAGCGGACGTGATTTGTACGGCCCTTTGGCAGATTTTTATCGGGAGCACAAAGCGGATCCACGAGTTTTTTGGATGGATAAACGTCATTATTCTGCTTTTTCAGGAACGGACCTAGATATCCGCCTGAGGGAACGTCATGTAGATACCGTTATTTTGACAGGTGTCTTGACCGATATCTGCGTCCTCCATACTGCGGTTGATGCATATAATCTCGGCTATCAGATCGAAGTCGTGGAACCTGCAGTGGCGTCACTTACTCCTGAAAATCATCAGTTTGCCTTGAATCATTTCAAGCATGTCTTAGGGGCAAGCTTGGTCGACGATGCACTTGCTGTATTAGACACAAAATAAGAAAACAATGTAAAAGAGGTCGTAGACATTTGTCTGGACCTCTTTTTAGGGCTTAGAGATTGTCTTCCTCTCTCGAAAATGGTATTCTAATGGAAGAATATAAGGGGGAGTTATGAATAAAAAAGCTGTCGTCTTTTCAGCCGATCTATCTTATATGGAAAAATTGGAAACCGCTATGAAGTCATTGTGCGCCCATCAGGACCGGTTGAAAATTTATGTTTTAAATGAAGATCTACCAACAGAGTGGTTTGCTATCATGAATCAGCGCTTGCGCCAGTTGGATTCAGAAGTGATCAATTGTCGGATGTCTCCCGAGCAATTCCAGTCCTTCTCGCTTCCAAGTAACCATATTCACTATGCAACCTATTTCCGTTACGCTATTCCAGAGATTGTGGAGGAAAAGCGGATCCTTTATCTGGATTGTGACATGATCTTTACACAGGATTTATCGCCTTTGTTTGAGGTCGATTTAAAAGGTCATGGACTGGGGGCAGTGGTAGATAAGCCGACGACGACAGATGGTTTTAATGCTGGACTTTTGGTGATTGATAGGGTTTGGTGGCAAGAGCACCAAGTGACAGAGGCACTTTTTGACCTTACTCGCGAGTACCATCAGCATGTATACGGAGACCAAGGAATTTTGAATCTGTATTTCAAAGATGCGTGGTACCCTTTACCTTGGACCTATAATCTACAAGTAGGGTCTGATAAGGATCAATATCACTATGGAGATTTAGACTGGTACGATGCCTTTCAAGGGATTCCCGCGGTCGTTCATTATACCTCTCATAATAAACCATGGACCTCTAAACGCTTCAATCGTTTTCGTGAATTATGGTGGTTTTACTATGCCCTCTCTTGGGAGGAAATTTTGCTTCGAAAACCAATTTTAAAGCAAACCTATCCAGATCTAGTGGGAGAATTTCCTTATCATGCCGCCATTTATACCCATACAGCAGATATCTACGAGTTGGAGACTTTGTTAAAAGAATTGCCAGACGTAGCGATTCATGTCCTTGCCCATAGCCATTTTGGTTTTAACTTGGTGCAATTGGAACGCTATCCCAACCTCTTTCTTTATCCCTCTTTTGATCCCTTGACCAGTCGAAAGGTCCTAGAAAAATTGGATTTTTACCTGGATATCAATCCTTATGATGAGGTAGATCAAATTACGCAAACGCTCAGTCAACAAGGCCTTCCCATATTTTCTTTTGAAGGAACGAATCATGTGGAAAATGGTGAGAACCAAGTGTTTGCGGATGACCAGGTGCAGGAGATGGTGGCAGCGATTCGCGATTATTTAAAGAGAAATGAGAAGAAGCATGGAAACAAATGAAGTAGTGAGTATCATCATTCCCATCTATAATGTAGAAGCTTATTTGAGACAATGTTTGGAAACGGTTATCCATCAGACCTACCCTCATTTGGAAATTATCCTGGTCAATGATGGTTCACCAGACCAGTCAGAAGAGATCTGTAAAGAATTTTTTAGGCAGGATGCGCGCATCCGCTACGTTCGCCAAGAAAATGGGGGTTTATCTGCTGCTCGAAATACAGGGATTGAGCTAGCAACTGGTGATTACATCACCTTTATTGATCCAGATGACTGGGTGACGGAGGACTATGTAGAAGTGCTCTATCGTCAACTTCAAAAGTATGGTGCGGATGTTTCAGTAGCCAACTATAACCTCTATGATGACAGTAGTAGAAAATACTTGATTAAGGTAACGGACGACGATTATTCAGAGACTCTTTATGAGGGGCGCGAGATCATGGACCACGATGCTATCCAGGAGACCAGAGATATGGCCTGGGCTTGTGCCATGATGAAGCTCTATAAGCGTAGCTTATTTGAAGGGCTTCGTTTTCCGGTTGGAAAAAATGTCGAGGATAACTTCCTGATGTATAAGCTCTTCTTAAAAGCCCATCGGGTAGTTCATACGGAAAAATGTATTTATTGGTATCGCGTGGGCCGTGCAGATACTCTGTCCCAGGTTTGGACAGAAAAGCGAGTCGTCGATGAGATGGAAGCTAAGCAAGAAAAATTGGCTCTACTGGGGATGTTGGGCTATGATTTGACCTGGCATCGCTATATCTACAAAACGCGCTTGAAACGGGCCCTTGAAAAATTAGAGGAAGCAGGTTTGCAAGGGTCAGAAACCTATGAGCGTGTGGTGATCAACCTCGGTTTCATTGAAAACCTAGGCTAACTAATTATTGACGAGAAAGGATCAGCATGTTCATTATTGCACCAGAGCAGACCAAAGAGCTGGATCGTTTGCAAAGATTATTGGACAAACTTGGCCAGACCTATCGAGTATTTGTGACCAATCTGGAAACTGATTTAGCTGAACAGACAGATAGTCTTGCGACCTTTTTTACCCAAAAAGACCCAACATCAAAAGTTGGGAAACCATTATTTTTCAATGATTTAGCAGTCCCAGAATTATGGGAATGTTGGACCCTGGGGATCACAACCTATCTTTTTGATGGTGAGGAACGGCGCGCCAACGTGGTTTTGCGAGAGGATATTTTGTCACGAACGGTTGAAAGAGTGGAGTGGTTTGGTCAGGGAGAAGAGGTCGTATCCATTGATGTATACAACCGCTATGGCTGGAGAAGCAAACGGAGTCTCCTAACGGAAGCTGGTCAACCATATTTAGATATTTATTTGAACCGTCAGCAAGAAGAAGTCCTGCTTCACTTTGTCTCACAAGGAATCTTTTTGCATCAACCTTCTAAAGGACTTGATCACCTGTATGCTAATAAGGAAGAGCTACAAAGAGTTGTTCTGAAACAACTCTTGCCCGAAAATGAAGCTATTCTTTTGTTGGATAAGACATTGCTAGATGTTGTGAAAGAGATACCTAAAGAAAGACTAGCCTACTGTGCACGAGAAACTCATGATCTAGATGAGATCAAAGAGCATGTTGACCAGATTTTATTGTTAGAAGATGGTCTATTGAGTGAGAGAAAAGACGGGATCACAGTCTTGTCAGGGCTAGTAGATGTGGAGCAGGAAAGTTTTCAACCAGAAGCTCTAGTCATGACGGCTTCTCAAGAGGTCGAAGGCTTATCTAGCTTGGTCCATCAATTCCCACAAGTGACCTTTCACGTTGCTGCTTTGACGGCCATGGGTCCGAAATTAACAGATTTAGCGAGTTGCTTCAATGTGCGCCTCTATCCAGGGATTTCACTGGGAAAATATGAGGAGTTGTTATCCAGTTGCTCTATTTATCTGGATTGCAACCAGGGAGGAGAAGTGTGGAGCAGTAGTCTTCAGGCTCTTGAAAATGAGCAAGTCTTGTTTGGTTTGAAGAGTACGGTTCATGATGAAGCCTATAAAGAATTGAGCACGATCACAGATACAGTCGAAGAAATGAAACAGCAACTAGAAATATTGCTCCAGCATCCAGAGGCTTTCAAAGAAATGTTAAGAGAGCAAGCACGAATCTTAGAACTGCCTAAAAAAGAAGTTTTGGGAGAGCTTTTTAATCGATTAGAGGGAGGTCTAGGATGACCATTTATACCTTTAATCTATTAGTAGGATATGAACCCAATGGGGTCGATGTTGCACAAGCCTCTCGGGCAAAGATACTCCGGGGCTTGGGAGTGACAGCGAAGTTTGTCTTTACCACATGGCCCACTCCAGAAAAATTAGCCTATTACCTCTCTTTGGGGCACCGGGATGAGGAATTACTCTTTGCTCATCTGACATTTACAGATCAAAAAACCAGTGTTCCTCAAAAGACAGTGGGGGACTTGCAAATGGAGTTTCAACTGACTCGTTTAGATACTATTGAAAAAACGGAAGGAGCCATTCGCTACCAATTTGCGGATAAAAACGAACTAACCTTTCATTTGGATCCCTATCATCCAGACTGTGTCCGCTATGTAGACTATCTTTTAGCGGGAAATATGATCAAACGAGAGTATTATGGAGCTTGTAAACTTGCTACAGAGTATTTTCAATATGGTAGGATACTCAGACGAACCTATCACAATCAAGATGGAAGTATCGCTTTTGAAGAATTGAGGTTGGGTGAAAGCTGGCTCTATAAACTGGAACCTGAAGTTTTGACCAACCATACAGAAGTGATGAGACGTTTTTTGTTGCAGCTATCGTTAAAAGAAGAAGATCTGATTCTGCTTGATCGGGCCTCACGCATGGATTTTGCCCGCCCTTTGTTGGAGAAAGATGCTCCTTCCAAGCTCGCCATGGTGTTTCATTCGGAGCATGAATTTGAAAATGGACATCTCAACTATGAGTATTATTATGTGTTCAAGTATGCCAAACGCTTCGATTACTTCATCACGGCGACGGATCTTCAAAAAGAAGTCTTGGAGCAGACACTTGCTAAACAAGGCTGCAAAGGAATTCCAATCTATAGCATTCCGGTAGGGCATCTAGAAGAATTGACGGAATCACAAGGAGACAGATCTCCCTTTAGTGTGCTCACAGCTTCCCGTTTGGATCCAAGAAAACGCGTCGATTTGGCTATTCGAGTAGTGGCCCAAGCTCATGAACAACTTCCAGCCCTTCAGTTTGATATTTATGGAAAGGGTGGAGAAGCGGACAACTTGCGACACTTGATTCAGGAGCTTGCAGCACAAGATTATATTCACCTACGCGGTCATGCGGATCTTCAGCAGATCTATCCTTGCTACCAAGTTTACCTCACCACTTCTCAGTGGGAGACCTTTGGTTTGACTTTGATGGAGGCGGCTGGAGCAGGGTTAGTCTTGCTCGGCTTTGATGCCCGTTATGGCAATCCAACTTTTATAAAAGAGGGTGAAAATGGCTTTTTGGTACCTTATAGCGAGATAATGCCAGAAGAACAATTGGTGAAAGAGTTGGCAGAAAAGCTGGTCCAGCTCTTTGAAAGCGACCTTGCTCCATTTCACCAGGCTTCTTATGACTTGGCCTCTTCCTATCTCACATCTAACGTCCAGGAAGTCTGGAAAGAGACATTAATGGAGATGGGGCAATTAGGCGGAAAAGAAATATAAAAAGAAGAATCTGTAGTGACAAAAAAGTCCTACAGATTTTTTCTAAGGCAAGCAAATTAGGCTAAATTATGGTAGAATAGAGGGTATTGAAAAATCATCATTTCACGAAAGGAAGCAAGATGAAAATTACGCAAGAAGAGGTAACCCACGTTGCCAATCTTTCAAAATTGAAATTCTCTCCAGAAGAGACAGCTGAGTTTGCGACAACCTTGTCGAAAATTGTCGACATGGTGGAATTGTTGGAAGAAGTGGACACAACAGGCGTTGCCCCAACAACGACCATGGCGGATCGTAAGACCGTATTGCGTCCGGATATCGCTGAAAAAGGGACTGACCGTGACCGCTTGTTTAAAAATGTACCTGAAAAAGATAATTACTACATCAAGGTACCAGCTATCCTAGAAGATGGAGGAGATGCCTAATGTCATTCAACCATAAAACCATTGAAGAGTTGCACGACCTCCTTGTCTCTAAGGAAATTTCAGCAACCGAATTGACACAAGCGACTCTTGAAGACATCACGGCGCGTGAAGAAGCAGTTAACGCCTTTGTAACGGTGGCCGAAGAAGCGGCCCTTGCGCAAGCTAAGGCTATTGATGAAAAAGGAATCGATGCAGACAACCTCTTGTCAGGGATTCCACTTGCTGTCAAAGACAATATCTCAACAGATGGCATCTTGACCACTGCGGCTTCAAAAATGCTCTATAACTACGAGCCAATCTTTGATGCGACAGCTGTTGCCAATGCCAAAGCCAAAGATATGATTGTCATCGGGAAGACCAACATGGATGAATTTGCCATGGGTGGATCAGGTGAAACTTCATACTATGGACCAACCAAGAATGCTTGGGACCACAGCAAGGTGCCTGGTGGATCTTCTAGTGGTTCAGCAGCTTCTGTCGCTTCAGGACAAGTCCGTTTGTCCCTTGGTTCAGATACAGGTGGTTCTATCCGTCAGCCAGCTGCTTTTAACGGGATTGTTGGTCTCAAACCTACTTATGGAACAGTTTCCCGTTTTGGTCTCATTGCTTTTGGTAGCTCACTCGACCAAATTGGACCTTTCGCTCCAACCGTTAAAGAAAATGCCCTCTTGCTTAATGTCATTGCCAGCGAAGATGCCAAGGATTCAACATCTGCGCCTGTTCGTGTAGCCGATTTTACTTCTAAGATTGGTCAAGACATTAAAGGCATGAAGATTGCCCTTCCAAAGGAATATCTTGGCGAAGGGATTGACCCAGAAGTCAAAGAAACCATCCTCAATGCGGCGAAACACTTTGAAAAATTGGGAGCAACTGTCGAAGAAGTTAGCCTTCCACACTCTAAATATGGGGTTGCCGTTTACTACATCATCGCTTCATCTGAAGCTTCTTCAAACTTGCAACGTTTCGATGGGATTCGCTATGGTTTCCGTGCGGAAGATGCTAAAAACTTGGATGATATCTACGTGAACACTCGTAGCCAAGGCTTTGGTGATGAGGTTAAACGCCGGATCATGCTTGGTACCTTTAGTTTGTCATCTGGTTACTACGATGCTTACTATAAGAAAGCTGGCCAAGTCCGTACCCTTATTATTCAAGACTTCGAAAAAGTCTTTGCGGATTACGACCTCATCCTTGGACCAACAGCTCCAAGCGTAGCCTTTGATTTGGATTCGCTAAACCATGACCCGGTTGCCATGTACTTGGCTGACCTC
The DNA here is from genome assembly GCF_041026655.1 of Streptococcus sp. CP1998. Classification (NCBI taxonomy): domain Bacteria; kingdom Bacillati; phylum Bacillota; class Bacilli; order Lactobacillales; family Streptococcaceae; genus Streptococcus; species Streptococcus sp. CP1998. The sequence continues at coordinate 1,606,528 of NZ_CP163380.1, read as the reverse complement.
TTGACCATTCCAGTCAACTTGGCAGGTCTTCCAGGAATTTCGATTCCTGCAGGTTTTGTGCAAGGTCTTCCAGTTGGTTTGCAGTTGATTGGTCCGAAGTATTCTGAAGAAACCATCTACCAAGTCACGCCTTTGAAGCTACGACGGATTACCACAAGCAACAACCCCTTATTTTCGGAGGTGACAATTAATGAACTTTGAAACAGTCATCGGACTTGAAGTCCACGTTGAATTGAATACAAACTCAAAAATTTTCTCACCAACCTCTGCTCACTTTGGGAACGAGCAAAATGCTAATACCAATGTGATTGACTGGTCTTTCCCAGGGGTGCTTCCTGTCTTGAACAAGGGTGTTGTGGATGCTGGTATCAAGGCAGCTCTTGCCCTCAACATGGACATCCACAAGAAGATGCACTTTGACCGGAAGAACTATTTCTACCCTGATAATCCAAAGGCTTACCAAATTTCTCAATTTGATGAGCCAATCGGTTACAACGGTTGGATTGAAGTGCAATTGGAGGACGGCTCAACTAAGAAAATCGGGATTGAACGGGCCCACTTGGAAGAAGATGCCGGTAAGAACACGCACGGGACAGACGGCTTCTCTTATGTAGACCTCAACCGTCAAGGGGTTCCATTGATCGAAATCGTATCTGAAGCAGATATGCGTTCTCCAGAAGAAGCTTACGCTTATTTAACAGCTTTGAAAGAAGTTATCCAGTACACTGGTATTTCAGACGTCAAGATGGAAGAAGGATCGATGCGGGTGGATGCCAACATTTCCCTTCGCCCATACGGTCAAGAGGAATTTGGTACTAAGACAGAATTGAAAAACTTGAACTCCTTCTCAAACGTGCGCAAAGGTCTTGAATACGAAGTGGAGCGTCAAGCGAAAATCTTGCGTTCAGGTGGTGTCATTCGCCAAGAAACACGTCGTTATGATGAAGCCAACAAGAGTACCATTCTTATGCGTGTCAAAGAAGGAGCAGCGGATTACCGTTACTTCCCAGAACCAGACCTTCCCTTGTTTGAAATTTCAGATGAGTGGATTGAGGAAATGCGTACGGAGTTGCCAGAGTTTCCAAAAGACCGTCGTGCTCGCTACGTGGCAGAGCTTGGCTTGTCTGATTATGATGCCAACCAATTGACAGCGACGAAAGTTACTTCTGACTTCTTTGAAGCAGCTGTAGCCCTTGGTGGCGATGCCAAACAAGTGTCTAACTGGCTCCAAGGGGAAGTAGCACAATTCTTGAACGCAGAAGGTAAGACGCTGGAAGAAATCAAATTGACACCAGAAAACTTGGTCGAAATGATTGCCATCATCGAAGATGGAACCATTTCATCTAAGATTGCCAAGAAAGTCTTCGTTCACTTGGCGAAAAATGGTGGCGGTGCGCGTGAATACGTTGAAAAAGCTGGATTGGTACAGATTTCAGACCCTGAAGTCTTGGTCCCAATCATCCACCAAGTCTTTGCAGACAATGAAGCAGCGGTAGCCGACTTCAAGTCAGGGAAACGGAATGCGGACAAGGCCTTCACAGGCTTCCTCATGAAAGCAACCAAAGGCCAAGCCAACCCACAAGTAGCACTTAAACTACTTGCTCAAGAATTGGCGAAGTTGAAAGAAGAGTAATAGATAAAGAACCAGCCGAGAGGTTGGTTTTTACTATCCATAAAATTGTGTTAGAATAGGAAAGACCATTACATATCAACTGGCATTAGGAGGAGTTACATGAACAAATTTTTAAGAGTCTTATTTGTCCTGGTTATCATCGCCATGTCTGGAGCGATTATCTTCCAGCTATTCTTTCCATCTTATATGGGAAGTCATTCGGGATATGGTGTTTCTGTCGGTTGGCAACGGGAGATTGGAATTTGGAATGTGGCGGTCCTTGTAATTCTCATTGCTGTCAATCTCAAATACGATTGGTTTTATCTTCGGGCGGTTCTATTGGCTCTAATCCTAGGTGGGATTGGGATCGGTACTAATCATCTCTTCAGTTATTTTCACTATCATCTGCCGATCAATGGGATCGGTGCGCTTGAAAATTATCTCCTGGTCCTCGGCTGGATGGTGGGATGGGGATTGGAATCCTCTCGGATCAAGAAGAAATAAGAAGGAGCAGTCAAAAGGCTGCTTTTTCACATGTTCAGTTATTCCTTGACAAGCAAAAAGAAAACGTTTACAATAGTATATAAAGTTTCCTGAAAAGAAAACTAAAAAACGTGAAAACAAGGAGATCATCCTATGGCTACTATGAAAGCGACTCGCTGGCATGCAGAAAAAGACGTTCGGATCGAAGAAGTGGAAGTACCTGAAGTACAACCACATCAAGTAAAAGTGGCAGTTAAGTTCACAGGGATCTGTGGTACGGACTTGCATGAATATTTGGATGGACCGATCTTCATTCCAACAGAAGAACATGTTTATTCTGGTCAAAAAGCACCGGTTACTTTGGGACATGAATTCTCTGGTGAGATTGTCGAAGTCGGAAGTGATGTCACTCGTGTCAAAGTTGGCGATCGTGTAACTATCGAACCAATTCTTGCAGAGCACAACTTAATTGGTGATTATAACCTCGATCCAAACTTGAACTTTGTCGGACTCGCTGCAGATGGTGGTTTTGCTAAATATTGTGTTCTTGATGGTGATCTTGTCCATGTGATTCCAGATAGCTTGAGCTATGAACAAGCCGCTCTTACAGAACCTGCTGCGGTTGCTGTGTATGCCGTTCGTCAATCTGCTTTGAAAACTGGAGATACAGCTGTTATCTTTGGTTTGGGACCAATTGGTCTTTTGATTGTTGAAGCCCTTCGTGCAGCAGGCGCATCAAAAATCTATGCAGTTGAATTGTCTCCTGAACGTCAAGCCAAAGCAGAAGAATTGGGAGCAATCGTTGTTCGCCCAGAAGAAGGAGAATCAGTCGTAGAAGCCATCCATCGTTTGACAGGTGGTGGAGCAGATGTTTCTTATGAAGTTACTGGAGTTCCAGTTGTTTTAGGCCAAGCCCTTGCAGCTGTTCATAAAGCTGGGGAATGTATGGTTGTATCGATTTGGGAACGTGAAGCCAGCATCAATCCAAATGAATTCGCCATCCAAGAAAAATCTCTCAAAGGAATTATTGCCTACCGTCACATCTTCCCTAAAGTCTTGGAATTGATGGAACAAGGCTACTTCTCTGCTGAAAAATTGGTTACTAAGAAAATCAAATTGGAAAATATCGTTGAAGAAGGATTTGTTGAATTAACACAAGATAAATCCCAAATCAAGATCTTGGTTCAACCTGAATAAGCGAATAAATTTATATGAAATAAAGCAAGGCTGAAACGTTTCGTTTCGGCCTTTTGTGATACAATAAAAGTAAGGAACAGATTTGGGAGGGGACTATGTCAAAGACGATGAAGGGGACGCTCATGACCTTGATTGCTGGGATCGCTTGGGGTTTATCAGGAGCTTGCGGCCAGTACCTGATGGGTCATGGATTTACAGCAATTGGTTTGACAACAATTCGTTTAGTGTTTTCAGGAGCTGTACTACTGCTTCTTGCCTATCTAGCGGACCAGGAAAAAGTAAAGGCCTTTCTAACAGACCGCTCGTCATACATCCCCTTGCTTTTATTTGCATTTTTGGGTTTGTTAATGACCCAATTGACTTATTTAGAAGCGATTGATGCGACTAATGCAGGTACTGCAACTGTTTTGCAATATCTCTGTCCTATTGGAGTTTTGGCCTATTCTTGTGTTAAGGACCGAGTAGCTCCGACAGTATCTGAAATCTTTTCGATGATCTTAGCCATTGCAGGGACCTTTCTCATTGCAACCCATGGTCAACTCAATCAATTGGCAATCACTCCTAAGGGGCTAGCTTGGGGACTTATTTCTGCCTTTGCCTATGCCCTCTACATCATTCTACCTATTCAGTTAATTCAAAAATGGGGGAGTATGTTGGTGATTGGTATCGGTATGCTCATTCCAGGGCTTGTGATGATTCCCTTCACGGGAAGAAGACTTTTTCATGGCCAATATAGCATGGATAATCTAATGGGCTTAGTTGGCTTAGTGGTGATTGGGACCATATTTGCCTATACGGTCTTTTTGAAAGGGACAACTCTGATTGGACCGGTCAAAGGTAGCCTTCTTGCAGCTATTGAGCCTATTTCAGCTGTATTTTTTGCCTTTGCCATTATGAATGAGCATTTCTTTGCCATTGATTTTATAGGAATGGCTATGATCCTCTTTGCGGTCCTCTTGATTTCCCTTAAGGATCTCATGATTCAAAAAGAAAAAGGAATCTTGTAAAACCAAGATCAATTATTTTTCAGTTAAAAGGTTGAGACGAAAGTCTTGGCCTTTTTGTAATCCTCGCCTTTTGAGGGAAGAGTTATCACTATATAGCGTATACATAGCTAGAAAAAGATGTTAAAATAGAACAAAACTTTTTTAAGGAGATGAGGATGAAAAAGATTTTTAAATGGACCCTGTTTGCTGTGGCGACCTTGAGTTTAGTGGCTTGTGGTACTGGTGCTCAACAGACCAATTCGCGACAAGCAAAGACAGAAAAAGCGACGAAAAGCTCGGCATCTGACGGTCAAGTCGAGGTGAGTTTAAAAGGAGGACAATACATCAAACCACCTGTCCTCAATGACTCAGAAGACGGAACCTATTTAGCCCTTCAATTAGAATTTAAAAATGTTGCCAAAGAATCTATCAACGTGTCAGATTCAGATATCACCATTTACGATGCAGATAATAACAAGGTCAAATTGCAGTCAGGAATTTATGACCAAACGGAAGCCTTCCAATTGCTCAAGAGTGATCAGTTGGCCCAGGATAAAAAATTAACCGGCTATATCGTTTTCCCAGTCGAAAAAGGCAAAAAATACGAAGTGCAGTATGAACGAAAAATCTATAGCTCTGATAAAAAATCCAAGCCTTTAAAATTTGTGGTGGATTCTTCTCAATATGAGGACAAGGTGGAAGCTTCTACCCTTTTTGCAGATGAATACATCAATCAAGTTTACTTCAGTGGCCAACGAAAGGTCAAAAAGGATGACGCTTTTGTTTTGGGAACTGATTTGAAAAAGGAAGCCAGTGATTTCCGTGCGAAATTTGCGGCTGATTTTACTCGTCAATTGCATGATTACCAATTCCCTGAAGAAGAAGTGACCCAGTTTATCGATGCTTATGAAAAGGAAAATGCTAAGCGCGCGAAATTAACCTATAAGGTCAAACAATACTTCCCAGACAAGGTAGTCATTAGCTTGAATCCTGAGACAGTCAGCATGGAAAAGACGATCTTAAACCACATGCAGACCTTCTATCAAGAACATCGAAAAGACTATCCAGGTATTATCGAAGCGAATCAGGCTCAAAACAAAGCCTATAGAAAGGAAATGATGGCTTCTCTTGCAGATCGTCCCTTGACGACGCCGGATCGGTACGACTACCAGTTGACCTTTGTTAAGAAAGATGGCAAATGGGAAGTAGAAAAAGCCGATAATAGTGATAGCTTTATGGAAAAATTCGAGGGAAATCTTTCTTAATGCGGAAGTTGGCACTCCTAGGACATGAATCTAGGAGTGTTTTTATCTATAGCTTGAAACTATATCAAAACCCAAGAAACAAGAATTAGACGGATACACCTATTAGTGATAAAATAATCTTAAGTTTGAAAGGAGATGAAGGCTTGTGGCTTTTTCTTATGAAGAGTTAGCAGAGATTCGCCACTATATCCACCAACACCCAGAACTGTCTGGTCAAGAATACCAGACAACCGCCTTTCTAAAAGAGCGTTTAGAAGAGTTGGGGATTCGTATTTTAGAGAGTGGATTAAAAACTGGTCTGATTGCAGAAATTGGGTCTGGCCAACCAGTGGTGGCACTTCGAGCAGATATCGATGCCCTTCCAATTTTGGAACAAACAAATCTGCCCTACCAAAGTCAGAATCCAGGAGTCATGCATGCTTGTGGTCATGATTTTCATCAAACCAGTCTTCTGGGAGCGGCAGCTCTTCTCAAGGAAAAAGAAGACCAGCTTGAAGGAACCGTACGCTTGATCTTTCAGCCAGCAGAAGAAATCTCAGAAGGTGCCTCTGATGTTTTGGCAACAGGACTGTTGGAGGATGTTCAAGGAATTATTGGTTTTCACAACATTCCCCAGCTAAAAGCAGGGCAACTTGCCTTGAATGCTGGAGCTATGATGGCAGGGGTTGAGAAATTCAAGGTTACCGTCACAGGGGTCAGTAGCCATGCTGCAAGACCAGACTTGGGAGTTGACACTGTAACGGCCGTCACAACCATGGTTCAGAATGTACAATTATTAATTTCACGGACCGTTTCTCCCTTTGAAACAGCTGTTTTGTCCATTACGCACCTGGATGTGGGATCAACCTGGAATGTCCTCCCTAAATCAGGCTATTTTGAAGGAACCATTCGCTCCTTTAATCCGAGTGTGCAAAGAGACTTGAAGGCACATTTTATTTCCATCATTCGACACATTGCAGAAAGTTTGGAAGTAGATGTAGCTTTTGAGTGGGGTGTGACCCCTCCCGTTACCTTTAATGATGAAGAATTGACGCAAGTAGTTTGGGAAGCTTCACAAGGATTGGCTGAAGTGATTCCAGCAAATCCTTCTACAGCTGGAGAAGATTTCGCCTTTTACCAAGAGCGAATTCCTGGAGTCTTTGCCTTTATCGGTTCGAATGGAGAGCCGGATGCGCCAGACCTCCATCATGATCACATGACCATCGATGATGCAGCCTTTGAGGTATCGGTTCCCTATTATGTTGAAAATGCGCAAGCTTTATTGCGGTATTTTAAAGCCAAAGAAGTGTGATAAAGAAAAACTATCACCTCCATAAAAAATATATATTAGGCAACCAAATGCTTTTTTGATAAAATAAAAAAATACTTTTAAAATAGCGTTTTATGTGCCTGAAACGAATAAGGAGATCCTATGAATCTAAAAAAAGTGATTAAGTATTCTGCTTTAGGATTAGTTGCAGTCCTTGCAACCAGTGCTTTAGTAGCATGTTCATCTGGCAAATCAGCCAGTGGTAAGAAAACCATTGAAGTTGGGACTGTTGGAACAACCAAACCATTCTCTTACGAGGAAAAAGACGGTAAGCTAACTGGTTATGAAATCGAAGTTTTGCGTGAAATCTTCAAAGGTTCAGACAAATATGAAGTAAACTTTAACAAAACAGAGTGGTCTTCCGTCTTTGCTGGCTTAGATAGTGACCGTTTCCAAATCGGTGCCAACAACATTAGCTACTCAAAAGAGCGGGAAGAAAAATACCTCTATCCAAATCCATATGCTCGCAATCCATTAGTATTGGTCGTACCAAAAGATTCTTCTATTAAATCTTTGGATGATTTGGGTGGTAAGAAAACAGAAGTTGTTCAAGGAACATCTACTGCTAAACAATTAGAAGATTACAATAAAAAACATTCAGATAATCCAACTAACTTGCAATACACAGATGGAACCATTCAAACCATCATGGCTAATCTAGCGGATGGTCGTACAGATTACAAGATCTTTGAACGGATCTCAGTGGATACCATCATTCGTGATCAAGGCTATGACAACTTGAAGGTTATCGAGCTTCCAAGCGACCAACAGCCTTATGTGTATCCAATTATTGCAAAAGAAGATAAAGACCTTCAAAAATTTGTCAACAAACGTATCAAGGAACTCTACGACAATGGAACCCTTGAAAAACTGTCTAAAAAATACTTTGGTGGTGTTTATCTACCAGAAGCAAAAGATATTAAAGAATAATATTTAATTAAAGGAGACTTCAAAATGAAATTGAAAAAAATTCTTGGTTTAACAGCTCTTGCACTATCGCAACATTTGCTCTTGCGATGTGGTTCTTCAAAATCATCTAGCAAAGATGGTGAAACAACTGTAAAAGTGGGTGTTATGACTTTGAGCGACACTGAAAAAGCTCGTTGGGATCAAGTTCAAAAGAACTTGGATGACGCGAAAACAGGAATCAAATTGGAATTCACTCAATTTACAGACTACTCACAACCAAACGTGGCTGTAAAAGATGGTAGCGTGGATATCAATGCTTTCCAACACTACAACTTCCTTGATAACTGGAACTCTAAAAACGACAAGGCCCTTGTTGCAGTAGCAGATACCTACATCGCTCCAATCCGTCTTTACTCTGGTACAGAAAACGATAAAAACAAATACACTTCAATTAAAGAAATTCCTAAAGGTGGAACAATCGCTGTACCAAATGACCCAACAAATGAAAGCCGTGCCTTGTATGTCTTGCAATCAGCAGGTTTGATTAAATTGGATACCAAAGATGGTCAATTGGCAAACGTGTCAAATATCAAAGAAAATCCAAAAGATTTGAAGATTTCTGAATTGGATGCTTCACAAACACCATCTGCTCTTCCATCAGTAGATGCTGCAGTCATCAACAATACCTTCGTTCGTGAAGCAGGCGTTGATTTCAAAAAAGCTATCTATGTTGAAAAGAAAGACAACAACTCAAAACAATGGTACAACGTGATCGCTGCTAAGAAAGATTGGGAAAAATCTGATAAAGCAAAAGCAATCAAAGAAATCATCAAAGCCTATCATAAAGACAATGTGAAGAAAGTGATCGAAGAATCTTCAGAAGGAATGGACCAACCAGTCTTCTAAGATTCGATCTCAAGTGTATGAAGGAGGTGGAGAAGCAATTCTCTACCTCTTATCGTGTATTAGGAGGAATGCATGCCTTTTGCAACAGAAGCGGAACAAATCCGTAAATTTGAAAATGATGAGGTCGCACAACATTATTTTGAAGTGTTGCGAACCTTGATTTCAAAAAAATCCATCTTTGCCCAACAAGTTGGTCTCAAGGAAGTAGCCAACTATTTGGGGGAAATTTTTACAGCTGCAGGAGCCAAAGTCGAAGTTGATGATAGCTATACAGCACCTTTTGTGATTGCCAAGTTTTTCTCGCCAAATCCTGAAGCTAAAACCATCATTTTTTATAACCACTATGATACGGTACCAGCTGATGGAGACCAACCTTGGACGGGAGACCCTTTTACCTTATCAGTTCATTATGGGACCATGTACGGTCGAGGGGTTGATGATGACAAGGGGCATATCACGGCTCGTCTCACAGCTCTTCGTAAATACATTCGTGAAAGTGGCGATTTGCCAGTCAATATCACTTTTATCATCGAAGGGGCAGAGGAGTCTGCATCGACTGACTTGGATAAATACTTGGCCAAACACAAGAAACACTTGCGTGGGGCAGACCTCTTAGTCTGGGAACAAGGTACCCGAAATAATCAGGGTCAGTTGGAAATTTCCGGTGGTAGCAAGGGGATCGTCACCTTTGATATGGTGGTGAAGAGTGCAGAAGTGGATATTCATTCCAGCTATGGCGGTGTGGTGGACTCTGCTTCTTGGTATTTGTTAAATGCCATCGCCAGTCTTCGTGACAAAGAAGGCCAAATCTTGGTGGATGGGATTTATGATCAGATCCAAGAACCCAATGAACGCGAGCTAGCTTTGATCGAGCAATATGCCAACAAAGGACCAGAAGATGTAGCGGAAACCTATGGTCTAACCCTCCCAATTTTGAAGGAAGACCGAAAAGAATTCCTGCGCCGTTTCTATTTTGAACCAGCCCTGAATATTGAAGGTTTTGGCACTGGTTACCAAGGACAAGGTGTTAAAACGATTCTTCCGGCAGAGGCACGTGCCAAGATGGAGGTTCGTTTGGTTCCAGGTCTAGATCCCAAAGATGTCTTAGAAAAGATCCAGCAACAATTGAAGAAGAACGGTTATGATCAGGTCGAATTGGTCTATACTCTCGGTGAAAAAAGTTACCGAAGTGATATGAGTGCCCCATCTATTTTAAATGTCATTCGGTTGGCCAAAGATTTCTATAGAGAAGGAGTCTCGGTTCTTCCAACAACAGCGGGGACAGGGCCAATGAATACGGTCTTTGAGGCTTTGCAGGTACCGATGGCAGCCTTTGGAATTGGCAATGCCAATAGCCGTGATCATGGGGGCGACGAAAATGTGAAAATCGCCGATTATTACACCCATATTGAATTGATAAAGGAGTTAATAGCAAGTTATGAGTAAAGCAATGATTCAGCTGGACCACATTGATGTGACCTTCCAGCAAAAGAAACGTCAGATCCAAGCCGTCAAAGATGTGACCATTCATATTAATGAAGGTGATATCTATGGGATTGTAGGGTATTCTGGAGCCGGGAAATCGACCTTGGTTCGGGTGATCAATCTCTTGCAAGTGCCTAGCGCCGGAACCATTACTGTGGATGGAGATGTGATTTATCAAGATCAGGTGACCCTAAAACCGGCTGCCCTTCGGGAGAAACGTCGGGATATCGGAATGATTTTCCAACACTTTAATTTGATGGCTCAAATGACTGTCGCAGAAAATGTAGCCTTTGCTCTTAAACATTCTAAATTAAACAAAGAACAAAAGAATGAGAAAGTAGCGAAATTGTTGGAATTGGTTGGTCTATCTGACCGTGCAGAAAATTACCCTGCACAATTGTCTGGTGGTCAAAAGCAACGGGTAGCGATTGCGCGTGCCCTTGCCAACGATCCAAAAATTTTGATCTCAGATGAGTCAACTTCAGCCTTGGATCCAAAGACGACCAAACAAATTCTAGCTTTGTTGCAAGAATTGAACAAAAAACTTGGTTTAACCATTGTCTTGATCACGCATGAGATGCAAATTGTCAAAGATATTGCCAACCGGGTAGCTGTCATGCAAAATGGCGAACTGATTGAAGAAGGGTCTGTTTTAGATATCTTCTCGAATCCGAAAAATGCTTTGACGCAAGACTTTATTTCTGTTGCAACAGGAATCGATGAAGCCATGGTGAAAATCAACCAACAGGCTATTGTGAAGAATTTGCCAGATGATTCGATTTTAGCGCATCTCAAATATGCGGGTTCTGTGACAGATACAGCCATCATCAATGATATTTACAAACAGTACCAAGTTTCTGCCAACATTTTATTTGGGAACATCGAAATCCTTGATAACACGCCTGTTGGAGAATTGGTGGTCATCTTATCAGGTGAAAATCAAAATCTGGAAACGGCCAAAGCTGAGTTAGAAAATGCAGGAGTTTCCGTGACTATTGTAAAAGATGGGAGAAAAGCATGATCCAGTTAATTCAAACATATTTACCAAATGTCTATAAATTAGGGTGGTCTGGCCAGTATGGATGGGGAACCGCTATTTACTTGACTCTTTATATGACCGTTATTTCCTTCATTATTGGTGGATTTTTAGGTTTGGTGACAGGGCTTTTATTAGTCTTGACCCGTCCAGGTGGTGTCATCGAAAATAGAATTGTCTTCCATATTTTGGATAAGATTACTTCCTTGTTCCGCGCCATTCCTTTCATTATCTTGTTGGCCTTTATTAATCCTTTGACCTACTTGCTCTTGAAAAATACCATCGGTCCTACAGCAGCCCTTGTTCCGCTATCTTTGGCTGTCTTTCCATTCTTTGCCCGCCAAGTCCAAGTAGTCTTGTCCGAGTTGGATGGAGGCGTGATTGAAGCAGCACAAGCCAGTGGGGCAACCTTCTGGGATATTGTTGGAGTCTACCTACGTGAAGGGCTTCCTGATTTGATCCGTGTGACAACAGTGACCATCATTTCCTTGATTGGAGAAACCGCCATGGCGGGTGCCGTTGGAGCTGGAGGATTAGGAACCTTGGCCATCAACTACGGGAAAAACATGTTTAACAATGATGTCATCTTTGTGGCGACCCTATTGATCCTGATTCTGATCGTTCTGGTCCAATTTATCGGGGACTTCCTTTCGAAGAAAATTAGCCATCGTTAGGATCAGTATCCAATGAATAGAATAAATGTGAATCAAATAAAACAAGTTGGAGCCTTCGTCTTCCTCTATTTTCTTGCGATTGGACTGGGGGTCTTAGTTGGAAATCTGGTCGATCATCAAGGAAATATGTTTTATGCTCCTGCCTTTTCAGCCTTGTTTGGCGGGACTATCTACCGCTATTATCTAGAAAAAATAAAAGGAGTTGGATCTATCTTTATAGTTGGCTGCGTGATCGGATCCTTCTTCCTCTTTTCGCGTCACGGGGCAGGAGCCTTTTTTCCATCCTTGATCGCCGGAAGTTTTGCGGAAATGGTCGCCTCAAGTGGTCGTTTTCGCTCGAATTTACGAAATGCTTTGTCTTTTGTCATTTTTGCCTTTGCGACGACAGGGCCCATTCTTATGATGTGGTTCTATCCAGCCAGTTACCGCATGTCTTTACTGGATCGTGGCAAATCGATAGACTATGTCAATCGGGTGATGGTATCACCAGATCTAGCGACCATCACTTGGTTTATCTTCACGGTCTTACTAGGTGCTGGTATAGGATGGGGATTATCTAACATCCTACAGCCATTACTAATAAAAAGAAGAGGAAACTAAGAAAACCTGGGAAACCAGGCTTTTTTTGTTTTGTAAAAAATATTTTTTACAAAATGCAAGATATATATTGCAAAATAGAAAATATAGTGTATAATAGAGCTATAAAAACAAGAAAGGAAAATCATGTGGCGAAAAATCTCAAATTAAAAATGGCCCGGGTCGAGCATGATATGACCCAGGGGGATCTTGCAGATGCCATTGGAGTGACGCGCCAGACCATCGGTCTGATTGAGGCGGGAAAGTATAACCCAACCCTCAGTCTCTGCCTTGCCATCTGTAAGACCTTGGATAAGACGCTAGATCAACTGTTCTGGGAGTAACAGTTTTAATAATAGAAAGAGGAAACATATGAAACAAAAGAAAGAACCAATTGTAAAAGATGAACGGACCATGCTACTTGATGGAAAAATTGCAGGAGAACTTGTCCTTGGGACGACCTTTTTTATAGCCGTATCCGCCTTTGTGAAAGCAAGTATCCTGGACTTAGACCTAGTAGCCTATCTACCTGAGATGTTCCTTCTGGTTGCCATGGGGACTTATGCTCTGCTAAGAAGAATCAGTTCAGGGATTGATATCCGAGATATGTTAGAGAAAGATAGCTGGTTGAGTCGCCTTGGGTCAGGCCTATTCTTTGCTGTGCTTGTGACAGCTATGGATGTGATTGGAAAGCGAGAAGCAACGAGCTTTATACTCAGTCCCAAGTATCTGGTCAAAATTTTATTAGAAATTCTCGTCTTTGCGATCCTGACAGACCTGCTTGAAAAACCACTTGCTTTTATCAATCGGAAAAAACAAGAGAAGATAGAGGCAGAGTTAGAGGATGAAGAATAAGGAGAAAGCAATGAGATTACAATTGCTGAACAAACAAATCATAGATGAACGAGAAGATGGCTTAGCTCATAAGGCTGGTGCTGAAACAGCTGGTTTTCTTTTCCTTGCCTTAACTGTTTTTAGTGTAGGATCCATTTTTACATCTAAGGTAGGGCTCAGTCCAATCATGGTGGTAGCCTTACTCATCGTCTCAGGATTGTATTATTCGGTTCGTTGTCAACGATTGGGTGTGAAATTTATCAGTTATAGTTATCTAAATGTGACGGGAATTGTAGCAGTAACCTCTATTCTCTCCTTGTTCATCTGGGCTCAAAATTTTCAATTAAACCAAGCTGTTTATCAGTCCAATCCTTTTCATTCAAAATTCTTACTAGTACTTCCTATTACCTTCTTACTGAATCTTCCAATTGTATGGGGAGTGAATACCCTTGTGATGCTTCTTGCAAAAGTTGAGAAAAAACGCTATGAAGCCTATCTGGATCAGATGGAAAAGGAAGAGTAGGAAGTTGGAACCCTGGTTTCGTCGTATAAAAGTCTGGGAAACCAGGCTTTTATTTTTCAGTCAAATAAATTGCATTCGTTTTCTTGGGAGAGTATACTGGTATAGTTGAATGAAAAATTCTGATAATTTAATCTTAGAAAAGAGAATGACATGGCAAAACCTATTCGTGTATTACTTTACTATAAATATGTTCCCATCGAAAACGCAGAACAATTTGTGGCTGATCACTTGGCCTTCTGTAAATCAATCGGCCTTAAAGGTCGTATCCTAGTCGCTGACGAAGGGATCAACGGAACTGTTTCTGGTGACTACGAAACAACGCAAAAATACATGGACTACGTTCACAGCCTTCCAGGGATGGAAGACCTCTGGTTCAAGATCGATGAGGAAGAAGAGCAAGCTTTCAAGAAGATGTTTGTACGTTATAAGAAAGAGATTGTCCACCTTGGTTTAGAAGATGATAATTTCGATAATGACATCAATCCTCTTGAAACAACAGGTGCTTACTTGTCACCAAAAGAGTTTAAAGAAGCTCTTCTCGACGAAGATACAGTCGTCCTTGATACTCGGAATGACTACGAGTACGATCTTGGTCACTTCCGTGGAGCTATTCGTCCAGACATCCGCAACTTCCGTGAATTGCCACAATGGGTCCGTGATAACAAGGAAAAATTCATGGACAAGCGTGTTGTCGTCTACTGTACTGGTGGAGTCCGTTGTGAGAAATTCTCAGGTTGGATGGTGCGTGAAGGTTACAAAGATGTTGGCCAATTGCATGGCGGAATTGCAACCTACGGGAAAGACCCAGAAGTTCAAGGCGAACTGTGGGATGGGAAGATGTACGTCTTTGACGAGCGGATTGCAGTCGACGTCAACCATGTCGATCCAAGCGTTGTCGGAAAAGACTGGTTTGATGGAACGCCATGTGAACGCTATGTCAACTGTGGAAATCCTTTCTGTAACCGTCGCATCTTGACCTCAGAAGAAAACGAAGACAAGTATCTTCGCGGATGTTCGCATGAGTGCCGGGTTCATCCTCGCAATCGTTATGTTGAAGAACACAACTTGTCACAAGCAGAAGTTCGTGAGCGTTTAGCGGTTATCGGTGAGACGCTTGATGGAGCACCTGCATAATGGAAACAAACAGTCTGAAAGCTCAGGCTGTTTTTATATGGAAATTGATTGAAAATTGTGCTATACTTTAGGTAAGCGATTTCACAAAGGAGAAAACAAATGAGTATCGTGTTTTCAATCAAAAATAAAAAGAGCTTATTTGGCTATCAGAAAGTACTCGCAGCACAGGAAGTTCTTAAATTAGTGGAGGGGTTAACAACCTACAACTATGATCCTGCCACCCTTCATCGTCCCTTAAATGATTTTGAAGGCTTGAACTGTATCGTATTTGGCAAGAGCGGTCTTCCTCTGCAGTTACGCTATTTTGATGAGGAAGAGTCTTATCAGATTCAGGTGCCCTCTTTTGCGATAGAAGAAGATTGGCAGTTGGCCCTTCGATGGATCAGTCGCCTAGGAGAAGTATTAGGAACGGAGATTGTGGCTAGTGACGGCATGAGCTATACTCCAGATTCTATTTTCCATTTTGATTATGAAGTCGTTATCCTAGAAACGCTGGGTAATGTGACGAAAGAAAAAGATATAAAAGAGTTTGAAGTACAAGGCTTCGCTCATCCAGTCTATTTGGATCGGGATACAGTACAGGAAGTATTGAACCATGTCCATCCACTAGAAGCCTACTCTGCCTTTATCAAGAAGATTCAATATAGTGCAGCTTATTTCAGTCAAGTCCGTTTTTATCAACAGGAGGAGACAGGAGCCTTCTTAGCCAGCTTTAGCTTGACAGAAGATACGGATACGGTCTTGCCAAGCGTGCCACATGTTCCTGCAGAATATGTAGAAATTGTGGGCTTAGCGGGTATCATTGATTGGCGAGTTCTATTGGTTGCGATCGATGGAGATCCGGATAAGCCAGAAAATTACCATCCAATCGGTTCTCTTGCACTGAAGAATCTATTAGCAGCGCTAGAGCCAGATGAATTCCAGCTGCTAGATGCTAGTCAAATTGAAATCAAAAAATTGTCCAAAGAACGGTTGCTAGAATTAGCGCAATTGGAAAACAAGTAAAAAATATCGCAGTGAACTGTCCCTCAGACATTTGATCCGAAAAATCTAACGTCTGGGAGCAGTTCTTTTTTATACTCCTTCCTTTGATCAAAAACCAATGACTAGGCTAATTATGGTATAATAGGGGCCTAGAAGTAGAATGAAAGAGGTGCACGAAATGCTGTTAGAAGAATTTGATGCCAATCGACAGGCGATTATCAATCCACAAGACTTACACCAACCAATTGAAGGATTTCCCAAAGTAGTCATCTCTTGCTTTTCAAGAGTAACTTTTGCGCGCCTCCTTGAGAATTATGACCATGAGGTCATTGCAAGAACCTCCATGGCTAATTTTGAAGTCTTGGTCTATGGGATCACTATCGGAGACCAACAGATTGGTGCCTTTAATGCACCAGTTGGGGCTGCTTCTTGTGTGGGGATTATAGAGGACCTGATTCAATTTGGGATGGAAAAACTCGTTCTTTTTGGGACTTGTGGGGTTTTAGATCGAGATATCGAAGCAACATCCATCATCATTCCAACAGCTGCTCTTCGCGACGAGGGGACCAGTTACCACTATCTTCCAGCTAGTGATGAAGTGGAAGTAAGCAAGAAAACCCTTCCTCTCTTCCAAGCCTTTCTGGACAGCCACAAGGTTTCCTATCAGTCAGGAAAAGTGTGGACGACAGATGCACCCTACCGGGAAACCATCGACAAGATGAAGCGACGAAAGGAAGCGGGAGCCATCTGTGTGGATATGGAATGTTCGGCAGTGGCGGCCTTAGCGACTTATAGGGGCTTTGAGCTCTGCCATTTCTTCTACGCAGCAGACCACCTCTCGGAAGAAAAATGGGATATCCGAACCTTATCTAGTCATGAGGATTTAGATAGCAAGGATCGAATCGCGGAGTTAGCCATCCAATTTGCGCTCTTTTGGGAAAAGGCAAACTAAATGAAAGAAGCAATGATTGAACTGAAGGATTTTTCCTTCCAATACAAAAAGTAATTTTGCAAGATAGGATTGTTTCATCCAGATTCTAAGTCGAGACAGAACCTGATGGTTCTTTCTCAATCAGGGACGTTTTTACAATCCATGGAGGTAATGACATGTCAGAAACGATTTTAGTAACAGGAGCTTCAGCTGGCTTTGGTCAAGCGATTTGCCGTCGCTTAGTAGCAGATGGATACCGTGTGATCGGGTCAGCTAGACGCATCGATAAATTACAGACCCTTCAAGAAGAGTTGGGAGAAGCCTTTTATCCCCTGCAAATGGATGTGACGGATCTTTCTCAGGTAGATCGCGAACTTGCCAGTTTGCCCAAAGCTTGGGAGAGAGTGGATGTTTTGGTCAATAATGCTGGCTTGGCTCTAGGCCTCGCCCCAGCTTATGAAGCAGAGGTCGCAGACTGGCTGACCATGATTCAGACCAATATTGTCGGTTTGACCTATCTGACAAGGAAAATCTTGCCCCAGATGGTGGAACGAAATGATGGCTATATTATCAATTTGGGCTCTACAGCAGGAACTGTGCCTTATCCAGGGGCCAATGTTTACGGGGCATCCAAGGCTTTTGTCAAGCAATTCTCCCTCAATCTTCGGGCGGATCTAGCTGGCAAGAAGATTCGTGTCAGCAATATTGAACCCGGTCTTTGCGAAGGAACGGAGTTCTCTTCTGTTCGCTTTAAAGGAGACGAAAAACGGGTAGAGGCCCTCTATCGAGATGCCCATGCCATTCAGCCTGAAGACATTGCCAACACTGTAGCTTGGTTGATCCAACAGCCCAAGCATGTCAATGTCAATCGGATTGAAATCATGCCGGTTTCCCAAACCTTTGGCCCACAACCCGTTTATCGTGATTAAAAAGAGAAGCAACCAAACCACAAGGGGTTGGTTGTTTTTTATGTTTCCTCTGGTATAATAGAAGGCAAAGTAAGGAAAAAAAGATGACAGCTGCGTTAGTTATTGGTTCTACAGTTTGTGATGTGATGATTTACTTGGATCGTTTGCCAAGTCGTGAAGGAGATGCCCATATTGATCACCAGCAATGGTCTGTGGGAGGTTGTGCCTTTAATGTCGTTAATATCCTTCATTTTTTGTCGCAACCCTACCAGTTTGTCTCGCCAGTCGGTTCGGGAATATATGGTGATTTTATTCGGAGAGAGCTGAAACAATTAGGGATTTCCTCTAGCATCTCATTAGAAGGGGCCAATGGTTGCTGTTACTGCTTTGTAGAGTCTGATGGTGAGAGGACCTTCTTATCGGACCACGGAGTGGAGTATAGCTTTCAAGCAGAGTGGCTAAAAGAGATCGAGACAGATCGGTTTGATTACATCTACTTGTGTGGCCTTGAAGTCGAGGAGCCAACCGGTCTTGCATTGGTCCAGTCTATTTCGCAACTAGAAGGCCAGGTGATTTTCGCACCTGGGCCACGCGGACTCTTGATTCCAAAGGAACGACTGGAAGCAATTTATGATCTGCATCCAATTCTCCATGTTAATGAGGCTGAAGCACTGGCTTTTTCAGGGTGCAGAGAGATCCAGCCAGCCATCGAACACTTGTACCAGAGAACGGGACAATTAGTCATTGTCACCTTGGGTGAAAACGGAGCGGTTGCCTATGATGGCAACTGGTATGAGGCAGACGGTTTTCCAACAGAAGTCGTCGATACAGTAGGCGCTGGAGATAGCCATGTAGGAGCCTTTATATCCGCTCGTCTAGAAGGCTTAGACATCGCGCAAGCCTTAAGCTTTGCCAACAAAGTCTCTAGCCAGATTGTTGCAAGTAAGGGCGTTCATCTGACAAAAGAGCAGCAAGAAGCCCTGCGAACAGAATTGAAACAAAAATAAAAAAGAGAGTGGGACAGAAATCGGTAATTCGTTAGAATTCGATTTCGTCGTCCCACCTCCGCACAGTTGAGTAGGGCTGTAAAAGCTGATGAAATCAGCGTAGTAGAGCCCACTCAACCACTGCGTCTTACTTGACAATCCAAAAATAATTGAGAGGCTAGGACTCTTGTCACAGCCTCTTATTTGACTTTATCCGCTTGGCCCTTTGTATCTTACTACAATGGGCGCTTATTGGGCATACCTGCTTTTCTTGGGTATTTATTGGGGGTTTCTTTTTTCTTTTCTACAAGAGTGATATAGCGTGGATCCCCGTTTGGCAATTCATACTGTAGATTGTCTTCAACCTTGCTAAAGAGCAGGTTAAGGGCATTTTTGGTTTCTTCCAACTCTTCTGGAGCATTGCTGGCCTTGAGAGCAAGAAGTCGTCCTCCTACCTTCAGATAAGGGATGGTCAGTTCAGAGAGGACCTGCATACGGGCAACCGCGCGGGCAGTTACGATATCAAATTGGGCACGAAAGGCCTTGTCTTGTGCAAAGTCCTCCGCACGTCCATGGTAGAAATGAACTCCACTTAAGCCCAACTCTTCAGCCAGCAAGTGGAGAAAATTGATCCGCTTATTGAGGGAATCAATAATGGTCACGTCTAGCTCAGGGAATAGGATCTTCATTGGTAGGCTGGGAAAGCCGGCACCAGCTCCGATATCCAAGAGACGGATGGGTTGGTTTTCGATTAAACCCTGCAAAATGGGTGCGATAGAATCATAAAAATGCTTGAGATAGACTTCGTCTTTTTCGGTGATGGCAGTGAGATTGATCTTTTCATTCCATTCCACGAGGAGCTCAAAGTAGCGTTCGTATTGCTCTTTTTGTCGATCAGTTAATGGGAAGCCGTGGTCGGCTAAACGGACATAAAATTCTTCTGGTTTCATAAGATAATTTTACCACAAAATAAGGGAAATTTGATATACTGGTACTAAAGAAATGAAAGGAATTCAATAAAATGATTTGGATTATTCTTGGGGTCCTAGTGGTCCTTGTGTTGATGGTAGTAGGAGTTTACAACGGTTTGGTGAAAAGCCGGATGCAAACTCGCGAAGCTTGGAGTCAAATTGATGTGCAATTGAAACGTCGGAATGACTTGATTCCAAACTTGATCGAAACCGTTAAAGGCTATGCCAAGTACGAAGGAGATACACTAGCAAAAGTAACTCAACTTCGCCAACAAGTGGCTCAAGCTACTTCACCGGCAGAAGCGATGGCAGCCAGTGATGCTCTTTCACGTCAAGTAGCAGGAATCTTTGCGGTTGCCGAAAACTACCCAGACTTGAAAGCTAACACTAACTTCATGCAATTGCAAGAAGAATTGACTAACACAGAAAATAAAATTTCTTATGCTCGTCAATTGTACAACAGTGTCACAAGCAACTACAATGTGAAATTGGAAACTTTCCCAACAAATGTGATTGCTGGAATGTTTGGCTTCAAACAAGCCGAATTCCTTCAAGTGCCTGAAGAAGAAAAAGCAGTACCAAAGGTGGACTTTAGCGGATTAGGAGACTAATATGCTCTTTGACCAAATTGCAAGCAATAAAAGGAGAACCTGGATTCTCCTTATTGCTTTTTTCATACTCTTGGCTCTCATCGGAGCAGCCGTTGGCTACCTCTGGTTAGGTTCCTCCCTTGGTGGCATCATCCTTGCTTTGATTATTGGTGGGATTTATGCCTTTAGCATGATTTTCCAATCAACCGAAGTTGTCATGCGGATGAACGGAGCGCGTGAGGTGACGGAAGAGCAAGCCCCTCAACTCTACCATATTGTACAAGATATGGCTATGGTAGCTCAGATCCCTATGCCTCGGGTCTATATTGTGGATGATCCTTCGATGAATGCATTTGCGACAGGGTCTAATCCTCAAAATGCAGCTGTTGCAGCGACAACAGGCCTTCTAGCTGTGATGAACCGTGAGGAATTGGAGGGAGTTATCGGACACGAAGTCAGCCACATTCGCAATTACGATATTCGCATCTCGACGATTGCAGTTGCCCTTGCCAGTGCCATTACGATGCTTTCTAGCATTGGTGGCCGGATGATGTGGTGGGGCGGTGGTCGTAGACGGGATGATGATCGAGAAGGAGGCAGTGGTTTAGAAATTATTATTCTGATCCTATCCTTGATTGCCATCGTATTAGCTCCATTAGCAGCGACTTTGGTTCAGTTAGCCATTTCTCGTCAACGGGAGTTCCTGGCGGATGCCTCAAGTGTCGAATTGACACGGAATCCTCAAGGAATGATCAATGCTCTTTTGAAACTCGATAACAGTGCACCCATGCAACGAGAAGTTGATAGTGCAAGTAGTGCACTCTTTATCAACGATCCCAAAAAAGAATCCGGCTTTCAAAAGCTCTTTTATACTCACCCACCCATTGCTGAGCGGGTTGAAAGATTAAGAAACATGTAAAGTAAATCCATCACTAGCAGGATTGAGAGTGTGGGAAAACTGTTTTTCTTTATAAATCTAATAAATTCTATACAAATAAAAAATTTATTCTTTAGAATTATTAACTCATCTATTGAAACTTTCCGCCGTGAGAAAAGTGCTAGAAATAATTGTGTTTCTAGCACTCGAGAGTTTTGGAACCTTGGGTCCAAAACTAACTCATGGAACTTCTTCGAAGTTCGCTGACGTCCGTACTCACTTAAGGAAAGTTTTTAAGATGACTTTGTCCTAAATCTCAATCCACCAAACGGTGGGTTTTTTATTTGGTAGTTAATAGGAGGGTAGTGAAACCAAGGATAGCAAAGGTCCCCCAAGCTAGGGGAAGGCTCCAGATAGCTAGACTAGAAAAAAGAGCTGTTCCAAGGGGCATGGCAAAGCTGACTATTAGTCCCAAAAAGCTAGAGGTAGAAGCTAATTTTTCAGCGGGTAATTTACTCATTAAAAGACTGGAAACTTTTGGGTTGATTTTTGCTACAAGATAACCAAGGAAAGTGATGAGTAGAAGAGAAAGAATGTCCCAGTGTACCAGAATATTTGTGAGCCCAAGCATGGTCAGCCCACCTGCGATCCACAGGAGGGTATAGTGGAGCGATTGCTTGGAAAAATAATCGTGGGGTGTCAGGCTAGCCCAGACCATGCTTAAAATAGTCACTGCCTCTAAGATCAAGAGGGATTGGCTAAAGCTCAACTGAAAGAAGGGGGAGTGAAGCAGTTGCAAATTGTAGATACCAGAGATGGATCCTCCTAGGGCATTGATGAGAACCAATGAGAAGAGCAACTTGCCAAAGTGGTAGACCTCCTCATCTGCAAAAATACTTTTGGCGTTCTGGTACATCTCTTGGCATTCGTGTACCAAAGAATTCTTACTTTTGGGCTCAATGACGGGATCATGTGTCAGCTGCTTTTTTCTCATCAGGAGACAAGTGGAAGACAGGAGAAAAGTCACGGCATTGATCGAAGCGACCAGGGCAAAATTTTGATGGCTGATGGCTAGCAGCCAAACTCCTAGAGCTTGTCCAGAAATCGAGCAGACCATACTAAGTAGTTGGTTGAAGGAATAGGCCTCCATCAAATCCTCGTCGGGGATGTTCTTTTTCATGATAGGGAGTTGCAAGCCTCCGCGATAATCACTCAAACAATCTGAAACAATGTTTAAGAAGCAAACAATCGAAAAGGCAAGGTAACCCGGAATCTTGGTCATGAGAGCAATAAGGATGAAGAGGCTGGCTTGAAGATAGCCAATGCGGATCAACCAGTTAGCTTTTTTCTTCGTGCGATCAGCCTTCATTCCGACAAAAATGGTAAAGAGGCTAGGAATAAATACAATTAGATTGGCAATGCCAACTGCCAGACTAGGCTGAGGCATGCTGGCAGAAAATACGACAAAGACTAAATTGTAGATAGCAAGACCCAGGGTATTCAAAAAGCGAGAAAGACTAAGTAAGGCAAAAATCTTATTACGGACTAAGAGTTTCATAAGCCTTCCTCCTTCACGTGATCAGTTGCTAGGACTTGTTTGATAGATCGAACGATCTGTTTGAAGAGGTCTAGTTTCTCATCATCAGAGAGAAGAAGTTCCTGATCCTTCAGATAAACGCTGGTATGTGAGAGAAGAAAGCGGAGGAAGTGGTTTTTTAGTTTGGTCATCATGGGAAGAACCTTCTTTCTTTACTTGATAGTCCTATTGTAAACCTAAAAAGCAAGAAAAAATTAATGTTGCATATTTTCAACAAAAACTCACAGAGTAGATCTGTGAGTTTTTAGGATTTATTGATCAGTTCTTGCAGGCCCTGTTTGTAGTAGTTGGCACTGTCCTTACAATCCAGAATAGAGAGAACCTGGATGGCCTGTTCCATCTTTTCAAGACCAATTTCTTTCTCTCCCTTTCGGTAGAGAAATTCTCCTTTGGCGTAGAGATAAACCGTCCGCAGGTAAGCTTCGTTTTCGGAGTAAAAGTGGTCCTTGATCAACTGATCAAAATAGGTTGCATCTTCAAATTCATTTGAACTAATGGCCAAAAAGAAGCCATTAAGAAAAATAGAGTTAAGGGCAGGACGAGAGGAATCTAGGAGAAGCTTGAAATCCTCCCGTTGGACCAACTCCTCTGTGTATTGTCGATAGAGGGGACTAGAGAAAAGTGGAGAGGTCAGAGAGAATAGGTTCAATTCAAAATTTCCCCAGATTGTGACAGAGAAGAGATAATCATGGAGGAAATCCAGTTCCTCTTGGCTAGCGGTGAGCTCTACTTCAGGATAGAAGCCAAGCATTTGGACTTTGAGAATAATGCTGGCTAAGAAGTCTTCTTTTTTGTGATATTTCTGATAGGCTTGCTGGTAGCTTTGGTACAAGTCTTGGTCGTGTTCCAAGCTCATATTTTCATAGTGCTCTTTCAACAATTTGGGAATAAAGGAGTGCTGATCGATTCCAGCTAGATGAGAAAACTCACTGAGGCTGGTTTTGATCTGTTGCAAAGCATGAAAAAACCGTTGGGTCGTCAGGTCATTTTCTCCTCTTTCAAATCGAGATAACATGGAGCGCGAAAATTCGCCACCCGTAGCTTCCTCTAAAGAGATGTGGCGACTTTCACGTATTTGTCGAAAAACAGCTCCGATTTCTTTCATGAATTCTCCTTTTTTAGCTGGTATTTTTCAACCAATTGCTCAACGGTCTTTCCCTTACTCAACCAATCGACCAGGCGATCTAAGCGGCGAATTTCTTGCATCAAAGGATCCTGAATCGTTTCAATTTGCACGCCACAAATTTTCCCAGTAATCAATGTCCGGTTGGGGTGATAGGCGGGAGCTTGGCGAAAGAAATCTCCGTAGCTTCCGTCACGCTTTTTCCATTTTTGCAGTTCCGCCAGAGAATAGCCTGTTAAGCACGAGGTGATTTGGTCAAGGCTGGTCTCTTTTTCACCCTTTCGTACGACTTTTTGGACCAAAACTGTGTATACAGTTGAAAATGGTAGGTCGTAAACTTTTACCATCAGATCTCCTTTATCTTTTTCATGATTATAACAAATTTTTGAGGAGACTTCTTGGTTGAGGGGCAGCTTCATGATATACTAGTAGTATCTAGAAGATTTGAGGACAAAAAAATGAACCTATTTACACAAGAAATCCGTAAAAATCCTGAAGGACTAGCCTTTGATCAAGAGTTGGATTTGCTCAAAGAATTGCAAAAGCGTAATCCAGAAATTCTTGATTTAAAGAATGTGACAGCGACAGGACGAGTAGCCTATGATACAGGCCTCTATATCTTGGATTATCAGTTGAGCTACACCATCGTTTTGGCATCTAGCCGCAGTATGGAGCCTGTTGAGCTTCAGGAGAGCTATCCTGTAACAGAGGTATTTGCGGAGGATGTACAGTCTGACGCAGATATCGAGGCCCTAGAGGAAGACTTAATTCTTCCAATCGAAGGCGGGAAGATTGACTTGAGTGAGAGTGTAGCAGATAATATCTTGCTCAATATTCCTCTCAAGGTTCTCACTCCAGAAGAAGAGGCTGGACAAGGTTTTATCGAAGGCAATGATTGGAAAATCCTATCCGAAGAAGAATACCAAGCCGCTCAAGCGATCAAGAAAGAAGAAAACAGTCCTTTTGCAGGACTACAAGGTTTATTCGACAAAAATTAGCCTATGTGTTGATTTTATAACATTTAAACTAAAAATAGAGGTCTTTTCTTTGAGGAAAAGACTTCTTTTGATATACTAGGATTTATAAACAACAGAGGGGAGACCTCTAAAAAAGGAGAAAAAGTATGGATACTTTATTTATTCCAGGTTGGTTGATAACTAGCCTAATAGCCGCGGTTATTATTTTGATCTTGCTTGTTAAAGGCTATGTGAATGCAAAACCCAACGAAGTCGTGGTCATTACAGGTCTTCGGAAGCAACGCCACTTACGCGGGAAAGCTGGTTTTATGATTCCCTTTGTCGAACAACGCTCTTATCTTGATATTGAGCAATTCTCGACAGATGTTCGGACATCTGAAGCAGTCCCAACACTGGACTTCATTAACGTCCGTGCCGATGCAGCTGTTAAATTAAAAATCGGTACAACCGATGAGATGATTGCACGGGCTGCAGAGAACTTCTTGAACTGGAATACGACAGATATTTCCAATTCTGTCCAAGATGTCTTGGAAGGAAACTTGCGGGAAGTGATCGGTCAGATGGAGCTCCGTAAGATGGTCAATGACCGTCAAGAGTTTGCCTCAAAAGTGCAGGACAACGTAGCACCAGACTTGGCCAAAATGGGACTAGAAGTCATCGCCTTTACGGTTCAATCCTTCTCTGATGAAGGGGAGTCATCGACAACCTCGGGATTGAAAATGTTGAAACCATTAAGAAAGATGCCTTGATTGCCAAAGCCAAAGCAGAACGCGAACGCAAGGAAGTCGAAGCAGAACAAGATAAATTGGCCAACGACAAACGTGTCGCAGCCGATCTTGAAATTGCGCAAAAACAAAACGAATTAAAACTCAAACAAGCAGCCCTAAAGCAAGAAGCAGATATTGCCCAAGCCAAGGCAGATGCTGCTAAAGGGATTGAGGCAGAAGTGCAACGTCGTGAACAAGAGCGCGTGGCAGCTGAAGCCAATATCATGAAACAAGAAAAAGAAGCGGAAGTCAAAGAGCGCGAAGTTAAGGTCCGTGAGCAAGAATTGGATGCCAACGTCCGCAAACAAGCCGAAGCTGAAAAATATGCGCGTCAACAAGCTGCAGAAGCAGAATTGATCGAACGCCAACGCAAGGCAGAAGCAGAACTCTTCGAAACACAAAAAGAAGCCGAAGCTCGGAAAGCCCAAGCCGAAGCTGAGAAATTTGCTCAACTGCAAGAGGCTGAAGCTATCGAAGCCAAAGGTCGTGCAGAGGCAGAGGCGATTCGTTTAAAATTGGAAGCCGAAGCTAAAGGTTTGGACCAAAAGGCCGAAGCGATGAAGAAAATGCAAGAAGCAACCATTACTGAAATGGTCGTTGACAAGTTGCCTGAAATTGCGCGTGCTGTCGCTGAACCATTAACCAAGGTGGATAAGATCACGATGTATGGCGAAGGCAATGCTTCTAAGATGGTGGGCGATATTATGCAAAGTATCGACCAAGTCTCTCAAGGAGCTGGATTTGATATTCGTCAATTGCTAGCAGGAGCTCTTGGGGTCAATATGACGGTCAACAAACTCAAAGAAGGAGAACAACCGGTCATTGAAGCGGAGGAGTTAGCTTCTAAAGAAGATTAATGCCATGCATCAAGAAGTGTCTGAGAACTGTTTCTCGGACACTTTTGTTTTTAAGATCAAATGATTTGCATGATCTTCTCCCTCTTAGAGAAGGTGGGAAGCTATTTTCTGCTTTCTTTTGAAGAGGAAAAATGGTAGAATAAAGGCAAACTATAAAGAGGAGTGTCACATGACTAAAGCAAACTTTGGTGTTGTTGGTATGGCCGTAATGGGTCGTAACCTTGCCCTTAATATCGAATCTCGTGGCTACACAGTTGCCATTTATAACCGTAGTAAAGAAAAAACAGAAGATGTGATTGCTTGCCATCCTGATAAAAACTTTGTGCCAAGCTATGATATCGAAAGCTTCGTAAACTCAATCGAAAAACCACGTCGTATCATGCTCATGGTTCAAGCAGGACCTGGTACAGACGCAACTATCCAAGCCCTTCTTCCACACTTGGATAAAGGTGACATCTTGATCGACGGAGGAAACACTTTCTATAAAGATACCATCCGTCGTAACGAAGAGTTGGCGAACTCAGGGATCAACTTTATCGGTACAGGTGTATCTGGTGGTGAAAAAGGTGCCCTTGAAGGTCCTTCTATCATGCCTGGTGGACAAAAAGAAGCATATGACTTGGTAGCTGACGTTCTTGAAGAAATCTCTGCAAAAGCGCCTGAAGATGGAAAACCATGTGTGACATACATCGGTCCTGATGGAGCTGGTCACTACGTGAAAATGGTCCACAACGGGATCGAGTACGGGGATATGCAATTGATCGCAGAAAGCTATGACCTCATGCAACACTTGCTTGGACTTTCTGCAGAAGACATGGCTGAAATCTTCACTGAATGGAACAAGGGTGAATTGGACAGCTACTTGATCGAAATCACTGCGGATATCTTGAAACGCAAAGACGACGAAGGTCAAGATGGACCAATCGTAGACTACATCTTGGACGCGGCAGGAAACAAAGGAACTGGTAAATGGACTAGCCAATCAGCGCTTGACCTTGGTGTGCCATTGTCACTCATCACTGAGTCAGTATTTGCCCGTTACATCTCTGCCTACAAAGAAGAACGTGTACATGCTAGCAAGGTTCTTCCAAAACCAGCTGCATTCAAATTTGAAGGAGACAAGGCTGAGTTGATCGAAAAGATTCGTCAAGCCCTTTACTTCTCAAAAATCATTTCTTACGCACAAGGTTTTGCACAATTGCGCGTTGCTTCTAAAGAAAACAACTGGAACTTGCCATTTGCGGACATCGCATCTATCTGGCGCGATGGATGTATCATCCGTTCTCGTTTCTTGCAAAAGATCACAGATGCTTACAACCGCGATGCAGATCTTGCTAACCTTCTATTGGATGAGTACTTCTTGGATGTCACTGCTAAGTACCAACAATCCGTTCGTGATATCGTAGCTCTTGCTGTTCAAGCTGGTGTACCAGTACCAACATTCTCAGCAGCCATAACTTACTTTGATAGCTACCGTTCAGCTGATCTTCCAGCAAACTTGATCCAAGCACAACGTGACTACTTTGGTGCTCACACATACCAACGTAAAGACAAAGAAGGTACTTTCCACTATTCTTGGTATGACGAAAAATAATCTTGCTCTATGGTCAAACGAGTTCTACTAGTAGAAAATGAGAAGCAAATCGCTCGCTTCATTGATTTGGAACTTCAAAAAGAGGGGTATCAAGTTGATGTGGTCGAGGATGGAAAAGCGGGTCTAGCGTTGATTGCTGCGACTAAATATGATCTGATCTTGTTTAATTACGATCTGTCAGATATGTCTGGTGAAACATTCGCAGAGGAAATCAGTCGGATTCGCCCAGCTTCTGTTTTGATTGTTTTGGATAACCGCGAAAAAATTGCTGAGCACAAAGAGAGTATTCAGCGCTTTGCTGTTTCCTATATGGTCAAACCTTTTATTATCAGCGATTTGGTAGATAAGATCACAGCTATTTTTAGAGGACGTGATTATATTGATCAACATTGTAGCCAGATGAAAATTCCAACGTCATACCGCAATTTGCGCATTGATGTGGAACACCATACCGTCTATCGTGGAAAAGACATGATTAGTTTGACCCGCAGAGAGTATGATCTCCTAGCAACTCTGATGGGAAGCAAAGGAGTGGTGACACGAGATCAGTTGTTGGAAAGTGTCTGGAAGTATGAGAGTACAGGTGAGACTAATATCGTTGACGTTTATATCCGTTATCTCCGTGGGAAAATTGATCTACCCGGTCAAAAAAGCTATATTAAGACAGTTCGTGGGATTGGCTATGCCATGCAAGACGAGTTAGAATGAAACATTTGAATCCTTAAAGGATTCAAATGTTTTTTAGTTTTAAAGAAATCGTTTGCGTTGGGAATATGAGGATTTTTAAAAAACTAGAACGGAATATCGAGGAAAAGTTCAAAAAAAAAGAAATTTTTTTAGAAAAATTCGATGAAAGGCTTTACATTTTTTAAAAATGTGGTATACTAGAAATAAATTAAGCGCAAACGTTTTCTTAAAAACAAAAGCCTTAAACAATATAAGGAGGTTGAATGATGAATAAAGGATCATTCAAAAGTTTATTTAGCTTTGAATTCTGGCAAAAGTTCGGTAAGGCCTTGATGGTCGTTATCGCTGTAATGCCAGCTGCTGGGTTGATGATTTCAATCGGGAAATCAATCCCTATGATCAACCCGAATTTATCTCCACTTGTTATTACAGGTGGGGTTCTCGAACAAATCGGTTGGGCGGTTATCGGTAACCTTCACATCCTGTTTGCACTCGCTATCGGTGGTAGCTGGGCCAAAGAGCGTGCTGGGGGTGCCTTTGCGGCTGGTCTCTCTTTCATCTTGATTAACCGTATTACAGGTGCAGTGTTTGGAGTGACATCTGCAATGTTGGCTGATAAGGATGCTACCGTTCACACGATCTTAGGTGGATCGATTAAAGTTGCGGACTACTTTATCAGTGTTCTTGAAGCACCAGCTCTGAATATGGGGGTATTTGTAGGGATTATCTCAGGTTTTGTTGGAGCAACAGCCTTCAATAAATACTACAACTACCGTAAACTCCCAGAAGCCCTTTCTTTCTTCAATGGGAAACGCTTTGTACCATTCGTTGTTATCGTCCGTTCAGCTCTTGCGACCTTGGTTTTGGCGACCTTGTGGCCAGTAGTTCAATCAGGAATTAATGGATTTGGTGTTTGGATCGCCAACTCACAATCCACTGCCCCAGTATTGGCACCATTCTTGTACGGTACCTTGGAACGTCTTCTCTTGCCGTTTGGTCTTCACCACATGTTGACCATTCCAATCAACTATACTCAATTGGGTGGTAGCTACCAAGTACTTACAGGTGCTGCCAAAGGAACAACAGTATTTGGACAAGATCCACTTTGGTTAGCTTGGGTAACAGACCTTGTTAACTTGAAGAAAGCAGATCCTAGTCAGTATCAACACTTGCTTCAAGCATACGTACCAGCTCGTTTCAAAGTTGGTCAAATGATCGGATCATTTGGTATCTTGATGGGGGTTGTGGTGGCTATCTACCGCAATGTGGACCCAGATAAAAAAGAAAAATACAAAGGGATGCTTGTTGCAACTGCTCTTGCAACCTTCTTGACAGGTGTTACAGAACCAATTGAATACATGTTCATGTTCATTGCAACACCATTGTACTTGATCTACGCCTTTGTTCAAGGTGCTGCCTTTGCAATGGCTGACGTGGTTCACCTTCGTGTTCACTCATTCGGTTCGATCGAATTCTTGACCCGTACCCCACTGGCCATCAACGCTGGTTTGGCACTAGATGTCTTTAACTTTGTATGGGTAACAGTTCTCTTTGCCTTAATCATGTACTTCATTGCCAACTTCATGATTAAGAAATTCAATTATGCGACTCCAGGACGTAATGGAAACTACGAACAAAATGATGATGCCTCTTCAGGAGATGGTGCAACAGCTGGAGCTGCTACAAGCTCAGCAAGCTCACAAGTTATCAACATCATTAACCTTCTTGGTGGACGTGCTAACATCGTCGATGTTGACGCATGTATGACTCGTCTCCGTGTTACTGTTAAAGACGCTGAAAAAGTCGGAACGGAAGAACAATGGAAAGCTGAAGGCGCTATGGGTCTTGTTATGAAAGGCCAAGGTGTCCAAGCTATCTACGGTCCTAAAGCTGACGTCTTGAAATCTGATATCCAAGACGTACTTGATTCAGGTGAAGTTATCCCTGAATCGCTTCCTAGCCAAATGACAGCAGTTCAAAAGGCTGAAGCAACCTTTAAAGGGGTAACTGATGAAGTTCACTCCGTTGCGGATGGTCAAGTCATCAATATTGAAGATGTGAAAGACCCAGTCTTCTCACAAAAAATGATGGGAGATGGATTTGCAGTTGAACCTGATAATGGACGCATTGTTTCACCAGTTGCTGGTAAAGTTACAAGCGTCTTCCCAACCAAACATGCCCTCGGTTTGGTAACAGATAATGGT
This sequence comes from Streptococcus sp. CP1998, assembly GCF_041026655.1. Lineage (NCBI taxonomy): Bacteria > Bacillati > Bacillota > Bacilli > Lactobacillales > Streptococcaceae > Streptococcus > Streptococcus sp. CP1998. The sequence goes on along the minus strand of NZ_CP163380.1, from coordinate 1,575,546 downwards.
TTGGAAGTTTTGGTTCATATCGGTTTAGATACAGTAAGTCTTGAAGGAAAACCATTCGAAGTTAAAGTTACTGAGGGTCAAACAGTGGCTGCTGGGGACCTCTTAGTAGAAGCAGACCTTGATGCAATCCGTGAAGCAGGGCGTGAAACATCAACCATTGTTGTCTTCACAAATGGAGATGCTATTAAATCAGTTAACGTCGAACATACTGGTAAATTGGCAGCAAATGCGCCAGTTGCAACAGTAGAATTATAAGAGACGACGGCAAAAAGAGGTTGGGGTAGTGTCCCCGACCTCTTGCCGTTTCTTGATTTAGGAAGAAGGAGAAATCAAGGGATGAAATTTTTAACATTAAATTCCCATAGCTGGATGGAAGAGAATGTCCAGCAAAAATTTGAAACCCTCAAGGAGCAAATTTTAGAAGCGAAATATGATGTGATCTGTTTCCAAGAGGTCAATCAAGAAATGTCCTCAGAAGCAGTCGAAACAGATGAGTTTTATCAAGCCTTGCCTTCTGCTGTAGTGATTCATAAGGATCATTTTGTTCGCGTATTGGTAGAAGAGTTGGCTGCTCAAGGACTACACTATTATTGGACTTGGGCCTACAACCATATCGGCTATGATCACCTTAATGAGGGGGTGGCCGTTCTTTCGCGTCAACCATTGAAGGCGGATGAGATTTTGGTATCCAATATGGATGATCCAACGGACTACCATACTCGTCGGGTGGCCGTTGCCCATACGAGTGTCGATGGAAAAGAGATTGCTGTTGCTAGTGTCCATCTTTCTTGGTGGGACAAAGGTTTCCAATTTGAGTGGCCACGCATTGAGAAGTACTTCAGTCAAGTAGGTAAACCCTTTATTCTGGCGGGTGATTTCAACAATCCTGCTGGTCAAGAAGGGTATGAAACGATTCTATCCAGTCCACTAGAACTTCAAGATAGCTTTATTGAAGCCAAAGAAACAAAGGGGACTTATACAGTAGGTCCTGGAATCGATGGCTGGACGGAAAATCAAGTTCCATTGCGGATCGATTACATCTTTGCAAGTCCAGAATGGGACATCCAGCGTCTACATGTCATTTTTGATGGTCAAAACAAATCCCATGTCAGTGACCACTATGGCTTAGAAGCTGAATTATCACTCTAACATAAACAGAGAGTCGAAAGGAAAACGATTTTATTCACATCGTCCTTCGACTCTCTTTTATGTATCAAAGAGAAGCAGGTATAGGGGATTCTCCTGTTCTTCTGCTTTCTTTACAGTTCAATTTATGGTAAAATGAAGTGTTAAAACAGATAAAGGAGGTAGCAAATGCGTTGTCCAAAATGTGGTGGAAGTAAGTCTAGTGTGGTGGATAGTCGACAAGCTGAAGATGGGAATACCATCCGTCGTCGCAGGGAATGCGAAGAATGCCATTATCGCTTTACTACCTACGAACGTGTAGAAGAACGGACTCTAGTGGTTGTCAAAAAGGATGGAACACGTGAGCAATTTTCTCGTGATAAAATCTTTAATGGTATTATCCGCTCGGCTCAAAAACGGCCGGTTTCTAGTGATGAAATCGAAGAAATTGTAAACCGAATTGAACAAAAGGTCCGCAGCCAAAGTGACAATGAAATCTACAGTGAGTATATTGGTTCGTTGGTTATGGATGAGTTAGCAGATCTGGATGAGATCACCTATGTTCGTTTTGCTAGTGTTTACCGGAGTTTCAAGGATGTCGGTGAATTAGAGACCCTCTTGAAGCAAATCACGAAGGGAACCAAGAAGAAAAAGGAAAAATAGATGAAGCCCAATACGCCTTTCGCATTTTTAAAAAATAATCTTCTTCCACCGGCAGGGGCTGCATTGGAGCAGTATTACCTGCCTATTTTGGAGACGGAAACAGTAACAGTTTATCGTTATCTGCTAGCCTCTTATGATCAAGGTGAAAAACAATATTTGCTTGCTCAAATCCTCAATCACTTGAATATAGGATTTCCACAGCTGCTTCTCGCTTTTGATCGTTTAATTGCTATGGGGTTGATGGATCTCTATGAGGAAGAAGTTGGGATCACGATCCAGTTACATGCTCCTCTTGCCTCAGAACAATTTTTTTCGAATGCTGTTTTTAAACGCTTACTTGAAAAGAAAATCGGGGAAAAGGCCGTGGAGGATCTGCTCCCAGCACGCTCTTTAGGGACTAGACGGCAAGTTTCCTTCTCGCAAGTCTTTGGACTAGATGCTGGGGAGGCGACCGTTCTTCCAAGTAAGAAACAGCAGTTTGATATGGAGATGTTTAAGCGAATGATGGGGCGTGATGGATTTCGTTTTGCGGATGAAGGAGAAGCGACTCTATCCCTCTTTGCCATCGCGGAAGAGCAACAATGGACCTGGTATGAAACCTATCTTTTAGCCAAAGAAACAGCTGTAGACCGGATTGTCTCTCCAAAGAGAATGAAGCAAAAGTTGGCTCAGGCGAGCCAGGAGCAACCCCGCATGTCCTATAGCCGTCAGGAAGAAACCATTCTGAGAGAAGCTAAGGCAAAATCCAGCCTACAATTTCTAGCGGAGATTAAGAAGGCGCGCAATGCGACCATTACGCAGAGCGAACGCAAGACTTTATCTAAGTTAGCTGATCTAGGCTTACTAGATGAGGTGATCAATATCATCTTATTGTTGACCTTTAATAAGACCCAGTCTGCTAATCTCAATGAAAAGTATGCTTTGAAGGTAGGAAATGATTTTTCTTATCAAGGGGTCAACAGTGCAGAACTAGCGATTTTAAAAGTTCGAGAACGCCAGGAACAAGCTAAGGCTCAAGGAAACAAAGGGACGAGTCCTGCATCAGCCAAGGGCAAGCATAGCAATGTTCCCAAGTGGAGTCAACCAAACTATCAAAATCAAACCAGTCAAGCAGAAAAGGTGGATCTTGCTAAAGAGAAACAACGCCTGTTAGAAAAACTGAATCAAGGAGGTGAGTAGATGGAAAGTGTAGGTCAAACCATGTCTCACATGAACCGTGCGCGTCAATTTAACTATGAGGATTTGGTCGCACAGATCTTGGCAGACCAAGAAGTTGCAGCCTTTATCAAGGACCAATCTTTGTCTGAACAAGAAATTCGACGTAGTATTTCAAAATTTAATCAATACATTAGTGAACGCAACCGTTTCTTATTGGGAGATCCGGATTATATTGCCAAAGGTTATAAGCCCATCCTCACCATGAATGAAGGCTATGCGGATGTCGCTTATGAGGAAACGCCAGAGTTAGTCGAAGCCCAAAAACGAGCTGCGATCAACCAACGTCTCAACTTGATCAATCTCCCTTCAACCTTGAAAGAAGCGAGTCTAGCTAAGGTAGAGCTCGATGATAAGGGACGATTTGTGGCCTTTGAGGAATTAGCTAATTTTGTGGCCAACTATCCTGAATATCAAAAGGGGATCTACCTCTATGGTGATTTTGGAGTAGGAAAGAGCTACATGATGGCAGCTTTGGCTCATGATCTATCAGAAAAACGCCAGGCCTCTACCACCTTACTACATTTCCCAAGTTTTGCTATCGATGTCAAAAATGCCATCAGTTCAGGCTTGGTCAAAGAAACCGTCGATCAGGTGAAAAAAGCCGAAATTTTAATTCTCGATGATATCGGTGCGGAACAGATGTCAGCCTGGGTACGAGATGAAATCTTACAGGTGATTTTGCAGCACCGGATGCAGGAAAATCTCTCAACCTTCTTTACTTCTAACTTTAATTTTGAAGAATTGGAACGTCATTTTGCGGCTTCGCGCAATGGAGATGAAACCTGGCAGGCCAAACGTGTCATGGAGCGCGTGAAATTTTTAGCCAAGGAAATCCATTTGGAAGGAGTCAATCGCCGATGAATGAAACCATCCGTTTAATGAAATCTCATTTTTCTGTTCGCCGTTTTAAGGAAGAAACCATCAAAGAAGCTGACCTCAAGGAAATTTTATCAGCTGGGCAGATGGCATCAAGTTGGAAAAACTTTCAGTCTTATTCTGTGATTGTGGTCAAAAGCAAAGAAAAGAAAGAAGCTCTCTACGATTTGCTTCCTCAAGAAGCGATTCGCCAATCAGATGTCTTTCTCCTCTTTGTTGGAGATTTAAACCGCGCTGAAAAAGCTGTCAAACTTCATGAGCAGGATTTCCATCCTGAAGGGGTGGACAACTTACTGATCACCTCAGTGGATGCGGCTCTAGCGGCTCAAAATACGCTATTGGCAGCTGAAAGTCTCGGCTATGGTGGAGTGATTATCGGCATGTTGCGCTACTGTTCAGAGGAAGTCGCAGAACTCTTCCGTCTGCCAGATTATACCTACCCTGTTTTTGGGATTGCTCTTGGAGTACCCAACCAGCAACATGCAGTGAAACCACGTTTGCTATTGGAGCAGGTTGCTTTTGAAGAAGAATACCAAGAACAAGACCTATCAGTTGTGACTGCCTATGACAAGGTTCAGGCAGATTATGCTGGAGCGCGTGCAACAGATAGCTGGAGCGAGCGCCTTGCAGCTCAATTTGGTCAACCTGAACAAGAAGAGACCAAAAAACTACTAGAAAAACACAAACTATTATGAAATGAAGAGAGGCGTTCTTGAACCGAAGTCATGCCTTTCATTAGAAAAGAGGAAATCATGGCCCTACCAACTATTGCGATTGTAGGCCGTCCCAATGTCGGAAAATCTACACTCTTTAACCGGATTGCCGGTGAGCGGATTTCCATCGTTGAGGATGTAGAAGGAGTCACTCGTGACCGCATTTATGCAACAGCTGAGTGGTTGAATCGAAAATTTAGTATCATTGATACAGGGGGAATTGATGACGTAGATGCCCCATTTATGGAGCAAATCAAGCATCAGGCAGAAATTGCCATGGACGAAGCAGATGTGATCGTCTTTGTCGTTTCTGGGAAAGAAGGGATCACGGACGCGGATGAATATGTCACTCGTATCTTGTATAAGACCCATAAACCGGTCATTCTTGCAGTCAACAAGGTGGATAATCCAGAGATGCGCAATGATATCTATGATTTTTATGCCTTGGGACTGGGTGAGCCACTACCGGTATCCTCTGTCCACGGGATCGGAACTGGGGATGTGCTTGATGCCATCATTGAAAATCTCCCGAATGAAACAGAAGAAGAAAATCCAGATATCATTAAATTTAGCTTGATTGGTCGTCCAAATGTTGGAAAATCAAGCTTGATCAATGCGATCCTTGGAGAAGACCGAGTTATCGCAAGCCCTGTTGCTGGAACTACACGGGATGCCATCGATACCCATTTTACCGATGCAGATGGTCAAGAATTTACCATGATCGATACAGCTGGTATGCGTAAATCTGGTAAAATCTATGAAAACACTGAGAAATATTCTGTCATGCGTGCCATGCGTGCCATCGACCGTTCAGATGTGGTTTTGATGGTTATTAATGCCGAAGAAGGGATTCGGGAATATGACAAGCGGATCGCTGGCTTTGCTCATGAAGCTGGTAAAGGTATGATCATTGTTGTCAACAAATGGGATACCATTGAAAAAGACAACCATACCATGAAGCAGTGGGAAGATGACATTCGCGATCAATTCCAATACCTTTCTTATGCGCCGATTGTCTTTGTCTCTGCCTTAACTAAACAACGCTTGCACAAGTTGCCAGAGATGATCAAACAGATCAGTGAGAGTCAAAATACGCGGATTCCTTCAGCTGTCTTGAACGATGTGATTATGGATGCCATTGCCATTAATCCAACACCGACAGATAAAGGAAAACGTCTCAAGATCTTCTATGCGACACAAGTAGCAACCAAGCCGCCAACTTTTGTGATCTTTGTTAATGAAGAAGAACTGATGCACTTCTCTTACCTTCGTTTCTTGGAGAACCAAATTCGCAAGGCCTTTGTTTTTGAAGGAACCCCGATCCATTTGATTGCGCGAAAACGGAAGTAGGGAATACGAGACAAATGGATCAAAGTCGGGAAGGATATTTCAAATGATAAAATGCTCGTTCTTCCAACTATGAAAACAACTAAAAGTAGCGCATAAGCGTTACTTTTTTTAAGGATGAGTAGAGTAAACTCATGAACATCATGAGAGCTTTAGGTCTGTGTACTTATTATTTAAGATCTATCTGTATCTCTTGTTTATCGGTTCGATCGTAAACTTGGAGCTCTTGATCCTATTACTGGGGATTTTATTAAAAAATAAGGTCGTGTTTTTTGTGTTTTTCTGTGAGCTATCGGAATCTTTCTCCTCTCTATTTAGCTATTCTATCTATTGTTCGCTCAAACAGTCAAAAGAGAAGAAGCGTGGATAGCTGTTTGTGATGACTAAGTTACGAAATCATATAAAAAACTGGGACAATGCTGTCTCAGTTTTTCTATTTTAAAATGGGCTAAAAACCTTTCAAGATGATGACTATCTTTTCTAATTTTTCCTTAAATATGTTATAATAAAGGGATTAATTTAAGGTGGTAAACATGGCAAAATTAATTCCTGGGAAGGTTCGTTCACAAGGGAGCCTTCTATATGAAGATGGGAAAGTTTCCCTTCAGGAAGTAAAAGAAAAATACCTGTATTTTCGGGTGGAAGAAGAAAGCTTGCGTTACAGTTTGGATGATGATGCCGTTTTTTGTAGTTGTGCTTTCTTTCAAAAGAAAAAATTCTGTACCCATCTGGCAGCTGTAGAAGCTTATCTGAAGAATGATGACAGTGGGAAAGCTGCTCTTGCAAGTCTTGAAGAAGACGCCACTGCAACTGAAGAAACTCAGGAGAAGGTCTCTTTTGGAAGTTTATTTTTAGATCAGGTGCTTCCAAAAATCGAGAAAAAAGAACCCCGCTATATCTTATCAGCTGTTGGACATGAAGACGACTATTCTGGTCAATTTTTATGGACTCTTCGCATTCGTCGCTTGCCAGACGAGCGCTCTTATGTGATCAGAGATGTGCTAGCTTTTTTGCAGACCCTTCAAAAAGAAGGCTATTTTGCAATTGGCAAAAGTTATTATGAACCTATTTCTTACTTAGAATTTGATAGGGCTAGCCAGGATGTGATTAATTTCCTACAGGGCTTGGTCACAGATGGTGGATCAAAAGAGCAAGATTTCTTTCCCAATGCTGGGCGCCATCTCTATTTCCCACCGAGTCTTTTTGAAGAAGCTGTGGAATTACTGATGAATTTGGACTCTTTTCTGCTGCAATATAGCTTGTATGACTTTTCAGAAGTGTATTTTCAGGATGTCCATGGGGAGGAAGATCTCTTTCATTTTCAGGTGGAGGACCATGGGGATTTTTACGAATTGATCATTACTGAGCCACAAGTGAAGGTTATCGAGTCGGCTAATTATCTATTTAGAAATGGTGTCTTCTATCACCTGACGCCCCAACAGCGGACCCTATGGAAGGCGATCCAAGATCTTCCAATGGATCAGGATCGCAAAAAACGCCTGCATTTTGATCCCACGGACCAAACAAAGCTTTCCTATAGTTTAAAAGAGTTCAAAAAACTGGGACAAATAACAGCACCGACCAGCTTTTTAATCCACGATTTTACTCCGGAATTTCATTTTGATCTTGCACAGGACCAGACCGTTTTACTGGACGTGGTCTTTCAATACCAGGACCGTGCAGTGACCACGCGTGAGGAACTTCTCAATCTTCCTTATTCCAGTGATTTCGATAAGGAGCAAGAAGTCTTTTCAACCATGCTAGCAGCAGGTTTTACAGACGACTTTTCTTCCCAAAGAAGTCCTTTATCAAGTGAGCAGCTCTATCCATTCTTTCGCCAACAGATCCCGACTTTTGAAGCCTTAGGAGAGGTTACCCTCTCTGATAACCTTTTAGATCTTTATCAAGTGGAGCGTCCAAAAATTGATGTTAAAACCAATGGCAGTCTACTGGAGATTGGTTTTGACTTTGAAAGTGTGGATCCAGCTGAAGTGGACCAGGTCCTCAAAGCTTTGGTGGGGCAAAAAGATTATTTTGTTAGCCATACAGGGAAGGTCCTTGTTTTTGATGAAGGAACCAAGAAAATCAGTCGAGCCTTAGCAGATCTGCGGGCGAAAATGAGCAAGGGTGGGAAACTACAAGCCCGCCGGATAGCTGCATATCAGTTATCTGATTTGTTGGCAGATCAAGACAATGTTCATTTTTCAGAAGAATTTCGAAATTTGGCTCATGATTTGACTCATCCAGAAGATTACCACCTCCCTCAGATGACAATCCAAGCGACCCTAAGGGATTACCAAGAAACAGGGGTCAAATGGTTCTCCATGCTAAATCAATATGGTTTTGGTGGTATTTTAGCGGATGATATGGGGCTTGGGAAAACCCTGCAGACCATTTCCTTTTTGACCAGTGTTGCAAAAAAAGAAACTAAAATCTTGATTCTAGCTCCGTCTAGTCTCATTTACAACTGGAAACAAGAATTTTCAAAATTCGCTCCTCAGATGGAAGTGGCAGTCGTCTACGGTCTCAAGCAGCACCGAGATGAACTCATCGCAACCAATCCACAGGTGGTTATCACTAGTTACGCTTCTTTCCGTCAAGATGTGGAGGAATACCAGAAGAATCAGTATGAGTACTTGATTCTAGATGAAGCCCAGGTCATGAAAAATGCCCAAACCAAGATTGCCCAACACTTACGTGGCTTTGAGGTTCCGCATGTGTTTGCCCTATCAGGGACACCGATTGAAAACCATGTGGGTGAACTCTGGTCCATTTTCCAAATTGTTCTTCCAGGGCTCTTCCCAGCTAAAAAAGAATTTCAAAAATTGACTCCTGAGACCATTGCGCGATTTGTCAAACCCTTCGTCATGAGACGGAAAAAAGATGAGGTGCTCCAAGAATTACCGGACTTGATTGAAACAACCTACCACAATGAGTTGGATGACAGTCAAAAAACGATCTATTTAGCTCAATTAAAACAAATTCAAGATCGAGTTCGAACCTCTAGTGAGGAAGAACTAAATCGGAGCAAGGTGGAAATTCTCTCTGGTCTCATGCGCCTTCGCCAAATCTGTGATACCCCCGCCCTCTTTATAGAAGACTATCAGGGAGATAGTGGGAAATTAGAGAGCCTTCGAGATCTTTTGGGTCAAATCAAGGATGGCGAACACCGGGTTTTGATCTTCTCTCAATTCAGAGGCATGTTGGATATTTTGGAGAAGGAAATTGATCAGCTCGGCATGACTTCCTTTAAAATCACGGGGTCCACTCCGGCCAAAGATCGTCAAGAAATGACCAATGCCTTTAATGCAGGTGAGCGCCATGCTTTTCTCATTTCTCTAAAGGCTGGAGGGGTCGGATTGAACCTCACTGGTGCCGATACCGTCATCTTAGTCGATTTGTGGTGGAATCCTGCAGTGGAAGACCAGGCTATTGGACGTGCCCATCGAATGGGACAGGAACAAAATGTTGAAGTTTACCGTATGATTACTCGTGGTACGATTGAAGAGAAAATCCAAGAACTGCAAGCTTCCAAAAGACACTTGGTCTCAACGATTTTAGATGGAACGGAAACACGATCCAGTTTATCTGTTGAAGAAATTCGTGAGATTCTTGGAATTCAGTCAGAATAGCTTGAAAAATTCTGTGAATAGTTTATAATTAATGGAGTGTCGAAAGGAAGAAACCATGACAGAAAAATATTTTCCTCAAGTAGGGGATAATGAGTTGATGTTAACAGAGATGCCCCACATGAACCTGTACGATGAAACAGATTTGATTAGTAACATTACAGGCGACTATGTGGATAAAAATTATTTGGAATGGCAACCAATTGCTGAAAATACCAAACCCAAGCATCCTTACCATCAACCACTAGAAGAGCCCCTACCGAAAAGACGGCCAGTAAGAAAACCTGATTTTAAAGAGCCGATTGATAAAAAAAGTCCTGCCAATCGTTATGCAGAGGAAGCCAGAGAGCGTGCGCGTGAAGATCTGAAAAAGAAACGCACAGCCCCCTATCTGACAACGGATCCAGCAGCTACTACAAGTAAGCGGAAAAAACCGTTTATTTCAGAACGAAAACCTGGCCAGACAACGGCTCCCTTCCAAAAGGAAAAGCCAGGTGAATTATTGAAATATAGCAAACGATTGCGACAAGATCAGTTGATCCTTGCAGAGTTTGAATCTGTAGGAGAACCAGAAGTGGCAGAACCGACTGAAAAGAAAAACAATTATGATTTCTTAAAGACTAGCCAAATATACAATAAAGATCAGCACAAGCTGAAACTACAGCCGATCAAACAAGAATTGGATTTAACCCATCTAGATCAAGAATAAGGAGAAAACATGTCTAACACATACCATTTTATTGGAATTAAAGGAGCAGGGATGAGCGCTTTAGCTCTCATGCTTCACCAAATGGGACATACGGTTCAAGGGTCAGATGTTGAGAAATATTACTTTACGCAACGTGGCTTGGAACATGCAGGGATTCAAATTTATCCATTTGATGTGAAAAATTTGGAAGGCGACAAGATCCTCATTGCAGGGAATGCTTTCCGTCCAGATAACAATATAGAAATTGCTTATGCAGATGAGCATGGTTTAACCTATAAACGCTACCATGAATTCCTTGGTGAATTTATGCGTGACTTCGTCAGCATGGGAGTTGCCGGAGCACACGGAAAAACCTCAACAACAGGGATGCTTTCGCATGTCTTATCAAATATCACTGATACCAGTTATTTGATTGGTGACGGGACAGGTCGTGGCTCTGCAGCAGCCAAATACTTTGTATTTGAATCAGATGAGTATGAACGCCACTTTATGCCTTACCATCCTGAATACAGTATCATCACCAATATTGACTTCGACCATCCAGACTATTTCACGAGCTTAGAAGATGTCTTTAATGCCTTTAACGATTATGCCAAACAAATCAGCAAAGGCCTCTTCATCTATGGAGAAGACAAAGAATTGCGTCGGATTACCTCATCAGCACCAATTTATTACTATGGTTTTGATAAGGAGACGAACGATTTTGTGGCTAGCAACTTGCTTCGTTCAACGGCAGGTTCAACCTTCGACGTTCATTTCCGTGGAGAAGATTTGGGGCAATTCCATATCCCAACATTTGGTCGTCACAACATCATGAATGCCACAGCTGTCATTGGCTTGCTTTACATTGCAGGATTTGACTTAGATTTAGTCCGTGAGCATTTAAAGACCTTTGCTGGAGTGAAACGTCGCTTCACTGAAAAAGTAGTTAATGGAACAGTCATCATCGATGACTTTGCGCATCATCCAACGGAAATTATTGCAACCTTGGATGCAGCCCGTCAAAAATACCCAAGTAAAGAGATTGTGGCCATTTTCCAACCACATACTTTTACACGGACGATTGCCTTGTTAGATGAATTTGCTGAAGCGTTGAATCAAGCAGATGCTGTTTACTTGGCACAGATCTATGGTTCTGCACGGGAAGTCGACCACGGCGATGTGAAGGTTGAAGATTTGGAAGCAAAAATTGTCAAACGTTCAGCGATTATTACAGCTGAGAATGTTTCTCCTCTTCTTGACCATGATAATGCAGTCTATGTCTTTATGGGAGCAGGAGATATTCAAACCTATGAATACTCATTTGAGCGTTTATTATCTAGTTTGACACATAGTGTACAATAAGATATGATTGAGTCTGGAATCGATTGGTTCCAGACTTAAATTTATCTGTCCACTGAAGGAGTATGAGATGAGGAAAGCAGGATGATGATTCGACCAATCACCCCAGCTGATCAAGAACAGCTGTTGTTGCTAGAAGAAGAACTTCATGACAATGAAGGGAAGGAGCACAAAGCCACTCTTGAGGAAGCGCTAGGTTCGAAGGAAGCCATTTCTCTACTTGCAGAACAGGCGGGAGATATGGTGGCCTACTTGTTGGCGACAGAAGACCAGCATTTAAAAGGAGACCTAATCGTATTGCGATTAGCAGTGAGGCCAGCCTTTCAAGGTCAAGGTTATGGTTCTATTTTGATCGCTGCTTTAAAGGATCTAGCTGTTCAAAAGGGAAAGAAAGCCATTTGGATCGATTGCCCAGAAGACTTACTATCTTACTTTGCCCAGCAAGGATTTCGGGATGAAGCTGAGTCTGATCGAGGTGTCCATATGGTTTGGGAACGATAGAAGGAATTAATGATGAAAGAAAAGATTCACATTAGACAAGCAGAGCTGCAGGATTTGGATGCCATCGAGCGCATTGAGCTTGAGAATTTCTCAGAAGAAGAAGCGATTCCGCGTCAGATTTTAAAAGATCACATCGAAAAGATTCAAACGACATTTCTTGTAGCAGAATGCCAGGGGCAGATTTTAGGCTATTTAGAAGGACCTGTTAGACCGGAGCGCTATTTGATCGATTCCTCCTTTTTAGAGGTTGAAGATCTAAGCCATTTAGAAAAGGGCTTTATTTCCATTACGAGTCTATCCATTGCTAAAGAAGCCCAAGGACTTGGAGTGGGAACCCTTTTGCTTGAAGCGATGAAAGAGATTGCGATTAAGGATGGCTGTCAAGGGATCAATTTGACCTGTCATGATTATTTGATTCCTTATTACGAAAAGCAAGGATTTACCAATGAAGGTCTCTCAGAATCCCAATATGCGGGTGAAGTTTGGTACAATCTGGTCTGGGAAAATGAAAACCTTGATTAAATAGGTATTTTGAAGAAGAAGGGCGATTTGTATTGCTTTTCTAAATCTTTTAAGATATAATATTAAGGATTATGATGAGGGAGGTCAATTATTTGACTGATAAATCACAAGACAGTGAGAAGTTATTAAGCTTCAAAGAGCAGATCCTCAGAGACTTAGAAGAGGCCAATGAGCAACTTCTAAAGATCGAAAAAGAGTATGATCTACCTGATCGAAGCATTGAAACCCCTTCTTCACTGAAAGAGGAGGAAGAAGCAACACCGCCTCCAAAAGTAGAAGAATCTGCGTTGGCTCCCAAAGAAGAACCAGTGGAGCCGGTAAATGCGACTCCTGCTGTGGAAGAAAAGAGTGAGCTTACAAAGCCTGCTAAAAAAGAACCAAGTCAGGAACCGGTAGAGGAAAGCTTATCGCGCTCTTCTCGTAACCAGCGCCAACAAAAACAAAAGAAACAAAATAAAATCGCTAAACGAATTGTGCGGACAGTGGTCAGCCTTTTGCTGATTGTGATCGTAGCTACAGGGATCTTTGCTGTGACCTATATCCATTCAGCCGTTAAGCCGATGGATAAAAATGCAACAGAATTCGTAACGGTTGAGATTCCAGCAGGTTCAAGTAATCGTGAGATTGGCGCGATCCTTGAGAAAAAAGGACTCGTGAAAAATGGCCAGTTCTTTAACTACTATAGCAAGTTCAAGAACTATAGCAATTTCAAATCCGGTTACTTCAATTTGCAAAAGAGCATGGACCTAGAAACCATCATCCAAAAATTGCAAGAAGAGGGTACCAAAACTCCTCAGGCTCCAGTTCTTGGGAAGGTGACGATTCCAGAAGGTTATACGATCGATCAGATTGCGACGGCTATCACCACCGATGTCTCCACTAAGAAGGCAGGCAAGACTCCATTTAAGAAAGAAGATTTCTTGAAGGCTGTCCAAGACGATGCCTTTATTGAGAAGATGGTAGCCAAATATCCTAAGCTCTTGGCGAATCTACCAAGTAAGGATTCTGGTGTTCGCTACCGTTTAGAAGGTTATCTCTTCCCAGCAACTTATAACTATGGGAAAGATACCACAGTGAAAGAGATGATCGATCAGATGATCGCGGCAATGGATCAAAACTTAAGACGCTATTATGAAACACTTGAGAGCAAGAACATCAATGTGAACGAAGTATTGACCCTTGCTTCCTTAGTTGAAAAAGAAGGGGCGACAGATCAGGATCGTAAAGATATCGCAAGTGTCTTCTATAACCGCTTGAACCAAGACATGCCTCTGCAAAGTAATATTGCAATTCTTTATGCGCAAGGTAAACTTGGCCAAAAGACGAGCTTAAAAGAAGATGCAACGATCGATACGGAATTAAATTCCCCTTATAATATTTATAAGAATACCGGCTTGATGCCTGGCCCAGTGGATAACCCTGGAGTATCAGCGATCGAAGCGGCGGTGAACCCAAGTAAAACCGATTACTTGTATTTTGTCGCAAATGTTGAAAATGGTGAAGTCTTCTTCGCTAAGACATACGAAGAACACAATAAAAATGTTGAAGAACATGTCAATAGTAAATTGACACAAGCAAGTTCAAACTAGAAAAAGCATGTGGCGTGTCCACAGCTTTTTCATTCAAATAATAGAAAGAGAAGAATAATGGCAGAAAAAACATACCCAATGACCCTAGCAGAAAAAGAAAAGTTGGAACAAGAATTAGAAGAGTTGAAATTGGTCCGTCGTCCTGAAGTAGTAGAACGGATTAAGATCGCACGTTCATATGGTGACCTCTCAGAAAACTCTGAGTATGAAGCAGCAAAAGATGAACAAGCTTTTGTTGAAGGTCAAATCTCTAGCTTGGAAACAAAAATCCGTTATGCAGAAATCGTTGATAGTGATGCTGTTGCAGTAGACGAAGTAGCGATCGGAAAAACCGTTACAGTTCAAGAAGTTGGCGAAACAGATGAAGAAGTATACAGCATCGTTGGTTCAGCAGGGGCAGATGCCTTTGCAGGAAAGATCTCTAACGAAAGCCCAATCGGTCACGCTTTGATTGGTAAGAAGACAGGTGACGTTGTCACTGTTGAGACACCAGCTGGAAGCTACCAAGTGAAAATTTTGAACGTAGAAAAAACAGCGTAACTATAAAATGCAGGCTCTCCAAGAGGGTCTGTTTCAGATTAAAGACAAAGTTCTCTTAGAAACTTTCCTTAAGTGAGTATGGACGTCAGCGAACTTCCACGAAGTTCCATGACTAAATCAAGATACAAAGGGCGTGGCGGATAAAGTCAAAATAGGAAGTTTGACGCAGAATCTTTAGATTCTAGGAAGACTTATCTTTTTGACACGATCCGCAGCCCGTGTTCAATTCGTTTTGAACCCCTTCGATTTTCAATTTTTAGGCTCAGGCTAAAACAGTTCCCCGAACTGTTTTACTTTCAAAACTCCCCTAGTTCCTGAAATAATTATGTTTCAGGCACTTTTCTCACGGCGGAAAGTTTCAGTATCTGCTGTATGAACCTAATAGTTTATATCATTTTATTTTTTAACATTACTTAGATAAAAACGGTCTTAAAGCAGGCTCTCCAAGAGGGCCTGCTATTTTGTGCTCTTAATCCCCTTGTGAAGGTGAAAATTTTTCGTTGACTGATTGAATGGTATCAAAAAAGCACTTGAACTAAAAGGTTCAAGTGCTGCTCTATTTTCGCTAGAATTTAGTAGTTTGTACTACTTTCTATTGCGTTGTTTCCCTGCATTGCGGTTGTTTTTTGGTTTGTGTTGGATTTGTGTCGTCGCAGTTGGTGTGACATCTTTTTTCACGCGGTGACTAGTAGCTTTTGGAGGATTGTTTTTGTATTCCTCAGCGACCCGTTTGCGAAGATTTGGACGAATCAAGTAGTTGATGACAAATTGTTGGATAATTTGGATTACCCCACCGACTACCCAGTAAAGAGTCACTCCGGCTGAAGAGATCAATGAGAAGACACCGATCATAATCGGGCTCATCAATGATGCTTTACGCATGCTTTCCTTTTGGGTTTCATCTTCAATTCCATGAAGAGAGAGCATACTTTGGATATAGTAAAGAACCGCTACGATAGCCGTCAAGAGCAAGCTTGGTTTGCCAAGAGCAATGCCAAGGAAGCTACTTTCTGCTACCCCTTTGGTGTGTTGAGCAGCAAAGAAGAGAGCAGAGAAGAATGGCATTTGGATCAAGAGTGGCAAACACCCAACTCCACCAAACATGCTGACTCCATTTTCACGTTGAGCAGCCATTAATTCCTGTTGCGCCAATAGCTTTTCTTCTTGTGAGCTAGCGTTCTTCATGCGCTCTTGGATTGGCCCAAGGATGGGTTTTAAGTAATTCATCTTTTCAGATTGGTAGGTGGCCTTCCATGATTGGTACAAACCAAGTGGCAAGATGATTAACCGCACGATCAAGGTGACGATAATAATCCCGATCCCAAAGCCCAAGCCAAGGTTGTTGGCAAAGAATTTGATGGCTTCGCCCATTGGACGGCCAAGAAGATCCCAGATCAATCCAGTCGGATTTCCAGTTTTCCGATCGACACTCACGCATCCTGATAAGAAGACAAGCGAAGCTAGTCCCATCGATGCAAGTAATGCAAGTTTATTTTTTTTCACAAATAGTTCCTTCTTTTTTTTAATGATACCTTTCTATTCTACTGTTTTTTTTGAAAATACACAATAGTTCTCTAGTCTTAATTTGCAATTTTGAAGTCTGTATAGTTTTCAAAGTTTGCGAGCGTAACATCCAAATAAGTCACATGTGCAAAAGGCGTAGGACCTTTGCGAATTTCTTGGATGAATTTGGCCATTTGGCTGCTAGATTCTGCCTGGGCCAGAATGCCAACAGTTCCGTCGTCATTATTCCAGACACGGCCAGTGATCCCACCGATCTCTATAGCAAGACTGTAGACTCCCCAGCGAAAGCCAACCCCTTGAACCCGTCCTTGGGCAATCATTTTTACCTTTTGCATGTGCGACCTCCTTGACTCGAAGAAATCTATCTGAGGCATGATTTCTTCTTTTTCTTTGTGCTATAATAGTTCTATGAATATTATAACGTCTAAATCCAATAATGTAATCAAAAATGCTAAAAAATTACATCAAAAAAAATACCGGACAGATTCTTATCTCATTGAAGGCTGGCATCTGTTTGAAGAGGCAGTAGAAAATCAAGCGAAGATTCGGCAGGTCTTTGTTTTAGAAGCCTATTTAGACCAGGTAGAGGACATCCAAAAAGTCACCGTCGTGACTCCGGAGATCTTAAGTCTCTTGGCAGATTCAAAGACTCCGCAAGGGATTGTCGCAGAGATCGCTCTAGAGCAGCCAGAACTTCCGGATCAGCTACAAGGGCGGTTCCTCTATTTGGAGGATGTACAGGATCCTGGTAATGTAGGGACTATGATTCGAACAGCAGATGCAGCAGGCTTTGATGGTGTCATGCTATCGAAAGCCTCCGCAGATCTATACAGTCTCAAGACCCTTCGATCCATGCAGGGCAGTCATTTCCATATCCCTATCTGGAAACTGGATCGAGAAGAACTATTGGAGCTAGCTACGCAATCACATCTAGCAGTTCTCGCAACGACGCTTTCAGAAGCTTCCATTGACTACCGTCAGCTTCCTCAGACCGATCAGTTTATCCTGGTGATGGGGAATGAAGGAAATGGCATCAGCCAGGAAATGGCGGCACAAGCAGACCAGCTGGTTCATATTTCCATGCCAGGTCGGGCAGAGAGTTTGAATGTTGCAGTGGCAGCAGGAATTTTGATGTTTTCTTTAAGGAAATTTTGAGAAAAAGAAGTATACTTAACCTGTAAGAAGAAGTTGATGGAGGTCTTATTGGGAGAGCTTATCAACGAAAGGTGGTTATCTTATGCAATATCATCGTGACAAAGAATACATGACCTATGTAGGCCATCTGATCCAGCATCCTAAGGTTCAAAAATTAGCTGACATTCCCCACCATATTCATTCCAATCGTTTGGAGCATTCCATTCATGTTAGCTATACCAGTTATAAACTGGCTAAAAAATTTGGTTGGGATGCCAAAAGTACGGCTCGGGGTGGCCTCTTGCATGACCTATTTTACTATGATTGGCGCGAGACAAAGTTTACCAAGAGTCACGCCTGGATCCATCCCCGCATTGCCGTGAGAAATGCACGAAAGATCACAGATCTCAATGCCAAGGAAGAAGACATCATTATTAAACACATGTGGGGAGCTACCCTTGCTCCGCCTCGCTACAAAGAATCTTTTGTGGTGACCATGGTGGATAAATACTGGGCTGTTAAGGAAGCTTCAGAACCTTGGCGTAAAAAGATGGCCAAAAGGAGATTTTTTCATCGAAAAATGTTAAAATCGTAGTAAACAAATTTGAAAGGAACTTGTTTATATGTATAATGATTCAGTAATCCAAGAACAAAGTGGATTGAATGCTTTTTATAACAAAATCTACTCATTAGTTGGGATCGGTGTAGGGATTTCAGCCCTTGTGTCTGGTCTTATGATGACAGTCTTTCAAGATTTCTTCGTTCAAATCTTGACAACAGCACCAATGGTTTACTATGCAGCAGTGGTTGTAGAATTGATCTTGGTCTTTGTTGCAAGTGGGAAGGCTGTTAAAAATAGCCCATCTGCTCTTCCAATCTTCTTGATCTACTCAGCTTTGAATGGGTTTACGTTGAGCTTTATCATTGCTCGCTACATGCAAGCGACTGTCTATAAGGCTTTCTTGGTCAGTGCCTTGATGTTTATTGTCATGGGAGCTATCGGACGCGTCGTGAAAAAAGACCTTTCTGGTATGGGACGTGCCTTGATGGGAGTCTTGATCGGTGTGATCATCGCTTCTGTTGTGAACATGTTTTTGAGAAGTTCTGGAATGGACTATATCTTGAGTATTATCTCTGTCTTCCTCTTTGCAGGATTGACAGCTTGGGATAACCAAAAGATTCGCTATGTCTATGATCAAACAAATGGTCAACCTGCTACAGGTTGGGCAGTAGCGATGGCTTTGGAACTTTATCTTGACTTTATCAACCTCTTTATCAGCCTTCTTCGTATCTTCGGAAGAAACGACTAATCAAAGAGCAATTGAGCTGGGGCATTTGCCTCGGCTTTTTTTGTCTTTCGACTTGTGCTATACTAATAGTGACTAAAGAATAGAAATGAGCGCTTATGAAAACACCTTTTGTAACCCGTGAACAATTAGAAAGTCTGACCCAAGAATTCCCTACCCCTTTCCATCTCTATGATGAAGCAGGAATTCGTGATACGGCTCGTGCCCTCCATCAAGCTTTTGCTTGGAATGAAGGATTTAAGGAATACTTTGCCATCAAGGCGACTCCCAATCCTTCGATCCTAAAAATTTTGCAAGAAGAGGGCTGTGGTGTCGACACTGCCAGCTACGTGGAATTATTAATGGCGGATAAGCTGGGCTTTAGCGGGAAAGAGATTATGTTTTCTTCTAACAACACGCCAGCTGATGAATTTGTCTATGCTAGAGAATTAGGGGCAACTATCAATCTGGATGCCTATGAAGATATTGCTTTCTTGAAGTCTGTGACTAGCATCCCCAAGGTTATTTCTTGCCGCTATAATCCTGGTGGAGTTTTTGAACTGGGAACCGATATTATGGACAATCCTGAAGAAGCCAAGTTTGGAATGACCAAGGAGCAATTGATCCAAGCCTTTATCGAGTTGAAAGAACTAGGTGTGGAAGAGTTTGGCATTCACGCTTTATTAGCTTCTAATACTGTATCCAACGACTACTATCCAGAGCTGGCGCGTCAACTTTTTGAATTGGCAGTAGAAGTCGTCGAGAAAACAGGTGTCCACTTGGGCTTCATCAATCTCTCTGGTGGGGTTGGGGTCAATTACAAGCCGGAGCAAGAACCAAATGATATTGCCATTATTGGGGAAGGCGTGCATCGCGTTTTTGATGCGATTCTCAAACCGGCGGGACTTGGCCATGTGAAAATCTATACCGAGCTTGGTCGCTTTATGCTGGCTTCACATGGCCTCTTAGTAACCAGAGTCACTCATAAAAAGAAAACCTACCGGACCTATGTGGGCGTCGATTCTTCAGCTGTGAATCTTCTTAGACCGGCTATGTACGGTGCTTATCACCATATTACCAATATGGATCGTCCAGATGGACCGACTGAAGTGGTCGATGTCGTGGGAAGTCTCTGTGAAAATAACGATAAATTTGCCAAACAACGAGAACTACCCGTGACGGAGATTGGAGATTTGCTCGTGATCCATGACACCGGAGCCCATGGATTTTCAATGGGGTATCAGTACAATGCCAAGTTGCGTTCTGCAGAAGTTTTGCTTCAAGAAGATGGGCAGGCCCGTTTGATTCGTCGAGCAGAAAAATCAGAAGATTATCTTGCGACACTCTACGGCTTTAACATTGAAAAATAAGCGATTGTCTGATATAATGATAGTTATGTAAAAATAATGGATCGGAGAAAATTGTATGAATCTCTTTTTAGGAATTTTGTTGATTATTTTAGCTTTCTTTGGTGGGATGATTGCAGGAATGTTCTTGCTTCGTCGTCAATTTGAAAAAGAATTTGCATCAAACCCACGTTTGAATGTTGAAGCAGTCCGTACGCTTTTAGGTGCCAGTGGCCAACGTCCAAGCGAAGCAAAAGTTCAACAAGTCTATCGCCAAATTGTGAACCAACAAAAATCTACAATGGCGAAAAACAAGAAAAAATAAGAGTGGGGCAATCTCACGATAATAAATGAGAGGGGCTTGGAGGAATTTCTTAGTCCCTCCTTTTGGAAGGAAGAGATATGGATAACCGACCGATTGGTTTTTTAGATTCTGGAGTAGGGGGCCTGACTGTTGTCCGCGAATTGCTCCGTCAGCTTCCTCACGAAGATGTCGTCTATATTGGAGATTCAGCGCGTGCACCTTATGGTCCTAGACCAGCAGACCAAATTCGCGAGTATACTTGGCAGATGGTGGACTTCCTTCTGACCAAAAATGTCAAGATGATTGTCTTAGCCTGTAATACAGCGACGGCAGTTGTTTGGGAAGAAGTCAAGGAGAAACTTGATATTCCCGTTTTGGGAGTGATCTTGCCCGGAGCTTCTGCAGCCATTAAATCGACGATCCATCAAAAAATTGGGGTCATTGGGACACCGATGACGGTTTCTTCTGGAATTTATAAAGAGAAGATTCAAAGTCTAGCACCAGACATGGAAGTCAATAGTTTAGCTTGTCCCAAGTTTGTTCCTCTAGTGGAATCAAACGAGTTGGCATCCAGTGTGACCAAAAAGGTGGTTTACGAAACCCTAAAACCACTAGTTGGAAAGGTTGATACCTTAGTCTTGGGATGCACCCACTATCCCCTTTTAAAACCGATCATTCAAAATGTTATGGGACCGGATGTTAAATTGATTGATAGTGGGGCAGAGTGTGTTCGGGATATTTCCGTCTTATTAAACTATTTTGAGCTTAATAAGAGTCGCGAACTCTTAGAGCAGACCCACCGCTTTTATACAACTGCAAATGCCAATAGCTTTGCAGCGATTGCCGAAAAATGGCTAGAACGTTCAGTGAATGTGGAGCATGTAAATTTATGAGTGACAAACTATTTGAATACAAAGATCCCCAAGATTGGTATATTGCCCAATGGGGAGAAGATGCAGACTACAACCAATTTAGTCAAGTGCCTGCGGAAGCTTCCACACTTTTAGATCAGCTGGAACTTCTCTTTGCCAAGGATCCTGAAGGATTCCCTCTCAATCTATCGGTGATGCGCTATGGTTCAGCCTTTCGTTTTCTGACCTTTTTGACCGAAATCTTGAATGAAGTCAAGGGAAGAGCTTTTGAAATCGTACAGCGTCAAGGAGCCTTGCTCTTGGTTGAAAAAGGGAAATTGCTCTATTTGCATTTGCCAAGTGATGGGGTGGATTTGGAAGCCTTTTTGGGTCAAGACAAGGTCAAAGATACGATTCTTATTGCGACTCGAAATGAGGGAAAAACTAAAGAATTCCGTAATATGTTTGAAAAACTGGGCTTTGAAGTGGAAAATCTCAATCAATACCCAGAGCTTCCAGAAGTCGAAGAGACAGGTCTGACCTTTGAAGAGAATGCCCGCCTAAAAGCTGAAACCATTGCAGAGCTAACTGGGAAAACAGTCTTAGCGGATGACTCAGGTTTGAAGGTGGATATCTTGGGAGGCTTACCAGGGGTTTGGTCAGCTCGCTTTGCGGGAGTTGGTGCGACAGATGCGGAAAACAATGCGAAATTGTTGCACGAATTGGCCATGGTCTTTGACTTGAAAGATCGTTCAGCTCAGTTCCATACCACCTTGGTGGTTGCAAGACCAGGCAAGGAAAGCCTAGTGGTGGAAGCAGATTGGCCAGGGTATATTAATTTTGAGCCCAAAGGGGAACACGGCTTTGGCTATGACCCTCTCTTCTTAGTTGGGGAAACGGGCCGTGCTGCTGCTGAATTAACGCTAGAAGAAAAAAATACACAATCACATCGTGCTTTAGCTGTTAAAAAGTTATTGGAGGTATTTCCATCATGGCAAAGCAAACAATCATCGTTATGAGTGATTCGCATGGAGACCGCTCCATTGTTGAAGCTATTAAAGAAAAATACCTAGGCCAGGTCGATGGGATCTTTCACAATGGGGATTCTGAACTGAAAAGTGATGATCCTGTCTGGGAAGGGATCCATGTTGTTCAAGGAAATATGGATTTTTATGATGGCTATCCGGAACGCTTGGTGATCCAACTAGGGCCAACACGGATCATCCAGACCCATGGGCATCTCTTCCAGATCAATTTTAGTTTTCAAAAATTGGATTTATGGGCCCAAGAGGAGGAAGCAGATATCTGTTTATACGGTCACCTTCATATCCCAGATGCTTGGAAGGAAGGAAGAACCCTCTTTGTGAATCCTGGATCCGTTAGCCAACCTCGTGGTCTGATTCGGGAGTGTTTGTATGCCAAGATAGAGATTACGGATTCGAACTTTAGGGTAGAGTATTATACGCGAGATCATGAATTGTATCCTGAATTGACAAAGGAGTTTAGCAGATGATAGCAAAGGAATTTGAACGTTTCTTGCTGGCGCAGGAAGAGACGTTCTTAACTCCTGCCAAAAATTTAGCGGTCTTGATTGATACCCACAATGTAGATCATGCGGTCCTGCTGTTGAGCCAGATTAGCTATAGTCGCATCCCGGTAGTGACGGATGAACGCAAGTTTGTGGGGACGATCTCCCTAACGGATATTCTATCTTATCAATTGAAACACGAGATTCCTGAGGAGACTTTTGCTTCGATGGATATCGTAGACGTTGCAAAGAAGGAGGTCGGGGTCATCGGCTTAGACTTCAATTTGACAGAAGTCCTTCACAAGTTGGTGGATGACTCCTTCTTATCAGTGGTGGATGAAGAAGGTTATTTCCAAGGGATTATTACGCGGAAATCGATCCTCAAAGCCATCAATTCGCTAATGCATAATTTTTCAAATGAATACGAGATGATTCCAAAATGAAAGAATTTATTGCAAGTTTTATTGATCAAAAAGAACTAAGTGAAAATTCTCAGTCAGCCTATTTCTATGATTTGGACCAATTTATTGAATCAATTCATGGAAAAGTAACACCGACGAATTTGAGAATTTACCAAGCTTCGATTAAAGATTTTAAACCGGCGGTTCAAAAACGAAAATTATCCGCCGTTAACCAATTTTTATATTATTTGTATCAAGAACGCTTTATTTCTGAATATCATCGTTTGGTCTTGCCTAAAATTCAACCGGCCAAAACCCATGATCGTGAATTGTTGGATCTGACCCATTTTTGGGAAGAATCAACCAATCCACAGGGACGCTTGATGGCCTTATTGATTCTGGAGATGGGCTTATTGCCAAGTGAGATCCTCCAAGTCAAGGCCGAAGATATTCAGCTGGACTTTCATGTGATTCGAGTGGGCAAAGATGGCCAAAAACGAGTTTTAAAAGTTCCAGAGCCTTTACTGGATGAGTTGCAGCTCTTCCTCGATGGTGTCTATCTCTTTGATAATAAGGGAAAATCATACTCCCGTCAGTGGGGATTCCGGCAATTAGAAGCCTTCTTGATTGAAAAAGGCAACCAAGACCTTTCGGCGCAATCGATTCGTGAGCAGTATATTTTGAAACAACGTGAACTCGGTGTGGATCTCTTTAGTATTGCGCGTGAATTGGGCCTAAAAACTATGGTGACATTAGAAAAATATAAATAATGGATATTAAATTTAAAGATTTTGAAGGGCCTCTGGATCTCTTGCTCCACTTGGTCTCTAAATACCAGATGGATATCTATGAGGTCCCCTTGATTGAGGTGATTGAACAGTATCTGGCTTATCTGGCGACTCTCCAGGCAATGAAACTAGAGGTGGCAGGGGAATACATGCTGATGGCTAGTCAACTTACCCTGATCAAGAGTCGAAGACTTCTTCCTAAGGTCGCAGAGGAGATGGATGAAGCAGAGGATCTAGAGCAGGACCTCCTTTCTCAATTGGAAGAGTACCGTACTTACAAGCAATTGGGAGAGTTGATGGCCTCGCAGCACGAGGAGCGCGCCCTCTATTATTCGAAACCGAAGATGGAATTGGTCTATGACGATACCGAATTACTTCATGATCGCACCACGGTGGATCTTTTCTTGGCTTTCTCAAAACTATTGACCAAGAAAAAAGAAGAATTCCGCCAGAACCATACAACCATTGTCAAGGATGAATACAAGATTGAGGATCTGATGGACCAGCTGCGTCACCGATTCCACGATCGTTCACAAGTTCTCTTGCAGGACTTGTTTCTAGAAGCAGCGGATCTCCAAGAGGTCATTACCCTATTTCTTGCAACCCTTGAATTAATCAAGATTCAAGAGGTAACAGTGATACAGGATATGGCTTTTGGAGAAATTTACTTAAATAGGATTGAACATGAGCAAATTAGCTGAAATAGAAGCACTCCTATTTGTAGCGGGTGAAGAAGGAATTACTGCCAGACAAATCGCAGATCTTCTCTCTTTACCCTCTACAGGTGTGGTGCAAAGTTTAGAAAAATTGGCCCAAAAATACCAGGAGGATACAGATACCAGTCTGTGTTTGATGGAGACAGCTTCCCGTTATAAATTGGTGACAAAGGCAGACTACGCTTCGGTTTTACGAGACTATTCTAGAACGCCTATGAACCAAAGTTTGTCTCGGGCTACCCTTGAAACCTTGTCAATTATTGCTTATAAGCAACCGATCACCCGTGTGGAGGTCGATGATATTCGGGGTGTCAATTCCAGTGGGGCCATTACCAAACTACTGTCATTTGATCTGATCCGTGAAGATGGGAAAAAAGAAGTCCTCGGGCGTCCTAATTTGTATGTCACGACGGAGTATTTTTTGGATTACATGGGGATCAATCATTTGGAGGAATTGCCAAAGGTTGAGGAAGTGGACCTCAATCCAGAGGAAGGTCAATTATTTTCAGAGAGAACAGAGGAATTAGATGAGAATTAACAAATATATCGCCCATGCAGGCGTGGCTAGTCGTCGCAAGGCCGAAGAACTGGTCAAGCAAGGCTTGGTGACGGTCAATGGCCAAGTCGTGCGTGAATTAGCGACCATCATTAAAACCGGTGATCAGGTAGAAGTAGAAGGGACTCCAATCTATAATGAAGAAAAGGTCTACTATCTTTTAAATAAGCCACGTGGCGTCATTTCTAGTGTATCGGATGATAAAGGTCGGACAACAGTCGTTGACCTTTTATCTCAAGTACCAGAGCGCATCTACCCAGTGGGACGTTTGGACTGGGATACATCTGGTGTCTTGATTTTGACCAATGATGGTGATTTTACAGATGAGATGATCCACCCGCGAAATGAAATTGATAAGGTCTATGTGGCGTGTGTCAAAGGGATTGCCAATAAGGAAAACTTACGTCCCTTGACGCGAGGGGTGACCATTGATGGAAAGAAAACCAAGCCAGCGACTTACGAGATTTTAAAAGTGGATGTCGAAAAGAACCGTTCAGTGGTTCAGTTGACCATTCATGAAGGGCGTAACCACCAGGTTAAAAAGATGTTTGAAGCTGTGGGACTTTTAGTGGACAAACTCTCCCGGACCCAGTTTGGGAATTTGGACGTCTCAGGACTACGTCCGGGTGAATACCGTCGTTTGAACAAAAAAGAAATCAGCCAGCTGCACAATCTAGCAGTAACTAAATCTAAAAAAGCATGAAAACAATCCTGATTGCGCTGGTCAGAGGCTATCAAAAATGGATCTCTCCCCTATTTCCGCCTTCTTGTCGTTTTCAACCGACCTGTTCCAATTATATGATCCAAGCGATTGAACGTTTTGGTGTGAAAGGTGTCTTGATGGGGATTGCAAGGATTCTACGTTGCCATCCGGGAACCAAAGCAGGACCAGACCCCTTGCCAGACCATTTTAGTCTGAAGCGAAATGAAGAATCAAAATTGGACGATCGGAAATAAACAGAAACACCCTTAGAAATTATTTTTCTAAGGGTGTTGATTTTGTACTAGAGTTGTCTATCAGCGTTTAGACCATGTTTTAGGGAGAAAGAGAAGAATCATTGGATAGATTTCAAGCCGTCCGGCAATCATGGCTAAGGAAAGTAACAGTTTTGAAATCGGACTAAAGATGGAGAAGGTTTGACCTGTTCCAATCATAGGTCCAATGTTGTTGAAACAACTAAAGACAGCGCTGACAACCGTCATGAAGTTATTATTGTCTAGACTCACTACAAAGAGTAGGCCGATCGTGATAAAACTGTATATTGTAAAGTACTTGAGGATCTGATGCTGTGTATCCTTATCCAATATCGTATCATTGACATGCAAGGTCAGAACGCGATTCGGAGACAAGGTCGAAAGAACCTGATTTTTTGCGATTCGCCATAAGGTCAAGCACCGAATGACTTTTAGCCCCCCAGCGGTCGATCCAGCAGAACCACCGATGACCATCAGCATCAAGAGGATGAACTGAGAAAAGAGAGGCCATTTTTCTGTCGTTCCATAACCAAAACCGGTAGTGGTGATGATATTGGAAACTTGGAAGAAGGAAATCTCAAAACTCTTAGCGACATTGGCATAGAGATGAAGGACATTGTAAGCGATCAATACACTGGACACGAGGACGATGGTGATATAGGTCCGCAATTCCTCATCTTTAAAGAAGGCCTTGAATTTTCGGATCATGAGGAAGTAGTAGAGGTTAAAGTTAACCCCGAAGACTAAAACCCCGATACTGACTAAATAGGTGATCAAACTACTATTGTAGTGGGCAATTCCGTCGTTAAAAACGGTAAAGCCCCCGGTCCCAGCCGTTCCCATGGCGATGACAAAACTATCATAAAGGGGCATACCAGCAAGGAAATAAAGAACCACAAAGAGGAAGAACAAGCCCAAGTACAAGAAGTAGAGGATTTGAGCTGTGTTTTTTAATTTGGAAACGACCTTCCCAAAAACTGGACCAGGAACTTCCGCCTTCATGACTTCAAGGTGGCTGTTCTTGTTATTGTCCATAATTGCAAGGGCGAAGACCAATACTCCCATCCCTCCAATTAAGTGGGTGAAACTGCGCCAAAAGAGGAGAGAATGGCTGAGGACACCTACATCATCTAAAATCGTTGCCCCTGTTGTTGTAAAGCCAGAGCTGACTTCAAAGAAGGCGTCGATAATGTTGGGGATTTGCCCCGAAAAGACAAAGGGAAGGGCGCCAAAGAAGGACCAGAGGATCCAACAGAGGGCTACAATCAGGACTCCTTCTTTAGCATAGATGTGAAAATCCTTAGGTTTGTGAAAACTACCAAGGAGGCCAAACGCAAGTAGGATGGCCATGGTTGCTCCAATAGAGACAAAGACCTTGGCAGGTTCCCGATAGATTGCAGCGACCACTAAAGGAACGATCAGAAGACCAGCTTCGATTAAGAGGAGTTTGGACAAGAGGTAACGAATCATGCTTCTATTCATCAGGCTTACCTCTCAAGTAGATCGTAGATTTTAGTGACATTTTGAATCAAAGTGGTCACGACAATCCGATCTCCTACCATTAAACGGTCATCTCCATTAGGGAAAATAGCCTTACCATCTCGAATAATGGCGGCGATCAAGACGCCTTTTTTCAATTTCAATTCAGAGAGGGGATATTGGGTTAGTTTATTGTCTTCCTTAATTTGGAACTGCAAGGTTTCAATTCGGCCGTTTGCGACATGGTGCAAGGCTTCTAGGTTTGAGAACTGTGCATTGTAGCGCCCGCGAATAAAGTGCATAATGGTATCCACGGCGATGCGCTTTGGTGTGACGATACTGGTCATATCCTGATCGCCAATGATCTCCAACAGACTGGTTCGGTTGACCTTGGTAATGTTCTTTTTGACTCCGACGGAATTCAAGAACATGGAGGTGATGATATTTTCTTCATCGACTCCTGTCAAAGTGGCCACAGCATCGAAGTTGTTGGCACTCTCTTCTAAAAGAATGTCTTTAGCGGTTCCGTCTCCATGGACGACATAGAGGTCAGGAAATTCTTGGCTAAAGAATTCCGCCCGTTCGCGATTGACCTCTAAGACCTTGAGATCGATCTTGCGACGCACATCTTGAAGAATATTGAGTAGGTAGTAGGCAATTTTCCCAGCACCAATGATCATCATGCTCTTAATGACCTGAGGGCGAACATTGTTGTGGAAGAGAACGACCTCGATCCGATTACCCGTTACAAAAATCTTGTCTTGAGGTTGCAAGACAAAATCTCCGTTTGGAATGGTGAGTTCGTTGCCACGCTCGATTGCACAAACAATGACATTTCCGTATTTCTTTCGGAATTGGGAGAGGCTCATATTGCAGAGATTGCTATCTGGCTTGATCTTAAATTCCATCAAGGCTACCCGACCATTGGCAAAATGCTCTACAGAAAGGGCATTTGGGAAGTCAATGATATTGGCAATATAACGAGCTGTCAGCAATTCCGGATTGACAACCAGGGAGAAGCCCAAGATATTTTTTTCCTTGAAGTAGGAATTGGAATATTCCGGATTCCGCACTCGAACGATGGTCTCTTTGGCTCCCATTTTTTTAGCCAAAACAGCGGAGACCATGTTCACTTCATCGTACTCGGTCATAGTAATGAAGATATCACAGTTTTCAACATCCGCTTGCTCCAAGATCTTGAAGTTCGCCCCATTCCCTAAAATTCCAATGATATCAAACCGTTTGGTAATATGGTTAAGAACGGATTCGTCTTTTTCGATCAAAATAACATCGTGGTTTTCAGCAACGAGAGAACGACAAAGGGCCGTTCCAACCTTTCCTCCACCAACAACAATAATTTTCATAGAATACCTCCAGAGTATGCTTCTATCATACTCTATTTTCAAGAAAAATTCATCTTTTTTAAGGATTTTCTGGTGGAATTTTGAGAAGCTAAGAACAAGTAGGAGAAATCGTCAAAAGAGTAGAACGAGGAGGGATCGAAAACTTTGATAAAGTTTCTTAAAAAAATCTAAAAAAACTATTGACAGGAGCTTCAAAAGTGTTATACTTAGAAAGTACCTTCGTTGATTTACCTCAAACCTGTTGTGAGTTAAGTTAATGAAGCTGTAACCACGCTGTTTGCTGAGCTTGACTCCGGGCAGTGTGGCTATTTTTTTATCAGAAAGAGATCGAGTATGAATATTGAAGAACTGGACTACCAAGAGTCAGCAGCTCAAAACCACATCGTCTTGTTCCAACCTCAGATTCCACAAAATACGGGAAATATTGCACGGACTTGTGCGGCAACCAATTCCCCCCTGCATATCATTCGCCCTATGGCTTTTCCGATCGATGATCGCAAAATGAAGCGAGCAGGACTCGATTATTGGGACAAGCTGGATGTCCGTTTTTATGATAGCCTGGAAGAGTTTATGGAAGCAGCAGGTGACGGTCAGGTACACCTAGTGTCCAAGTTTGCAAATCAGACCTATTCGGACGTTTCTTATCAGGATGGGAAGTCCCATTATTTCTTGTTTGGACGCGAGGATAAAGGTTTGCCGGAAGATTTTATGCGCCAGCATGAAGAGAAGGCTATTCGCATTCCGATGAATGATGAGCACGTCCGTAGTTTAAATGTCTCCAATACCGTCTGCATGATTGTCTATGAGGCACTTCGCCAGCAAGGTTTTAAGGGGCTGGAGTTGAGCCATCGTTATGAGCACGACAAGCTCAAATAAGAACGAAAATTAAAATCCGAACCATGTAATCCATGACGTTACAAAAACTTGCCTAGGCAAGTTTTTTTTGTTATCATAAAAGGGTCTTCAGGGCAGGGTGTAATTCCCGACCGGCGGTGACTTTTATTAGGAAATGTTCTTTTCCATACTCTAAAAGAAGTCCGCGAGCGCAAGCTGATGTGGTGTGACTCCACAACCGACAGTATAGTCTGGATGGGAGAAGACGAGAGACGAATAGACTGACAGCTATTCTGATCTGTTTAGAGCTGGTTCATGGGAATAGTACGTTGGAGTCTAAGAATGACTAACGGCATGTTTTGATGGAGACCAGCTAAAGTAACTAGAAGGTTTTCTAGTTTAAGCTTTGTTTAAATAGTTTAGAGTAGAATGATGGAGTAGACGTCTTTCCAGCTTCTCTAATTTTTTAAAAATTGGAGGAACCTGTTATGACAAATACACGTAAACTGACCCTAGTGGCTGTTTTATCCGCTTTATCTTTTATTTTGATGTTCTATCAATTTTCTTTCTTGATAGATTTCTTCAAAATTGATTTGAGTATCATCGCCATTTTATTGGCCTTGGTCCTATTGGATTTTAAAAGTGCCGTTTGGGTGACCTTAATTCGATCTGTCCTTAAGTTAGCCCTTAATAATAAGGGACTTGAAACCTTGATCGGATTACCAATCAATATCATTGGAGTTCTTGTTTTTGTTCTTGCTTTTGCATGGATTTGGAACAAGGAACGGACCCATGGTCGATTTGTCCTGGCAACGATTGTTGGAACGATCAGCTTGAGTATCACGATGGTATTGGTGAACTATGTCTATGCAATCCCTTTGTATGCTCGTTTTATGAACTATGATATTTCGAAAACACTAGGGCTTGTCCACTATTTAGCCGCAATGGTTGCACCGTTTAACCTGATCGAAGGGGTGATTTGGGCCATCGCATTTGGGTTGATCTATACCTTATTGCAACCGATTTTGAAAAAATATGAAAAATAAACAACAACATTGGGCGAAGGCAAGCTTCGCCCTTCTCATTTTTGTCATTCTTGGGTATGTGATTCGCTTTTACCCGCAACAATTAACAGGCTTTGATAGCACAATTCAATCTGCTATTCGAGGCGATCTGCCTGCAACACTGACGGCCTTCTTTACCAAGGTGACCCATGTCATGGATACCAAGATCATTGTCATCTGGGTGGGCCTTCTGCTAGTGGTCTTTGTCTATAAGAAATGGTACAGTGAAGCTCTTTTTCTAGGGAGCAATCTGGTATTGACTGGTCTTTTGGTTCTTCTTCTAAAGAATATCTACCAGAGACCGAGACCAAGTATTCTTCATCTAGTAGAGGAAAAAGGCTTTTCTTTCCCGAGTGGTCATTCACTGGCGTCTACTCTTGTTTTGGGAAGTTTGATCATCATAATCGGCCAACATGTAAAAAATAAAACAGCCCGCTATTGCCTTCAAGGCATGCTGCTTCTGGGAATTGTGACCATTGTGGTTTCCCGCATTTATGTTGGGGTCCACTATCCATCAGACGTTTTAGGCAGTATGATTTTGGGCCTTGCTGTCTTACAGTTTGAGTATCCCTTGTATGATCGCTTGCGATTTCAATGGCGCTTTACGGGCAAGCAAAAATAAGCATCTAACAACTAGGAGTTGAACTCGCGTTTTGAGTTCGACTCTTTTTTTTGCTATAATGAAGGGTATGAAATCCTACAATACCTTGAATGATTATTATCGAACCTTATTTGGAGAAAAGACCTTTAAAGTCCCAATTGATGCAGGCTTTGATTGTCCTAATCGAGACGGAACAGTCGCCCACGGTGGCTGTACTTTTTGTACGGTCTCGGGTTCAGGAGATGCCATTGTGGCCCCAGAAGCTCCGATTCGAGAACAGTTTTACAAAGAGATTGACTTTATGCATCGGAAATGGCCAGATGTGAAGAAGTATCTGGTCTATTTTCAAAATTTCACCAATACCCACGATAAAGTGGAAGTCATTCGAGAGCGGTATGAACAGGCCATCAATGAACCAGGAGTGGTAGGAATCAACATTGGTACGCGCCCGGACTGTTTACCAGATGAGACCTTGGCCTACCTAGCAGAGCTGACAGAGCGCATGCATGTGACGATTGAGTTGGGTCTTCAGACGACTTATGAAGCGACTTCTGAATTGATCAATCGGGCCCATAGTTATGACCTCTACGTTGAAACAGTCAAGCGTATTCGCAAACAGGTGCCCAAGGCAGAGATCGTCTCCCATTTGATCAATGGCCTTCCTGGGGAGACGCATGAGATGATGGTGGAAAATGTTCGCCGTTGTGTGACCGATAATGAAATTGATGGAATCAAGTTGCACCTCTTGCATTTGATGACCAATACACGGATGCAACGAGACTATCATGAAGGAAGACTTCAACTCATGAGCCAGGAGGAGTATGTCAAGGTCATCTGTGACCAGTTGGAAATTATCCCCAAACACATTGTCATCCACCGGATTACAGGGGACGCGCCACGGGATATGTTGATCGGCCCTATGTGGAGCCTCAACAAATGGGAAGTCCTAAACGCTATTGAAACTGAAATGCGTCGGCGTGGAAGTACCCAAGGATGTAAGCTAGAAGAAAAGGAGACTGCCGATGCTTCGACCACTTGAAATGGCCCATCAATTTTTAGCAGAAGTCATCACCAAAGAAGATGTGGTGGTGGATGCGACCATGGGAAATGGACATGATACGGCCTTTTTAGCCCAACTTGCAGGCCAGGTCTATGCCTTTGATATTCAAGAGCAAGCCCTTGTAAATACCCAAGAAAGATTGGAAAAGTTGGGTCTTCAACAGGTCCGGTTGATTTTGGATGGCCACCAGCATGTGGACCAATATGTGGAGACCCTCAAAGCAGCTATTTTTAATCTGGGGTATCTGCCATCTGCAGATAAATCGGTCATTACTCTTCCAGCTACCACGATTGAAGCGATGGAGAAAATCTGTGCTCGCCTAGAAAAAGGTGGGCGAATGGCTATTATGATCTATTATGGTCATGAGGGAGGAGACATCGAGCGTGATGCAGTGCTGGATTTTGCCAGTCAGCTTCCTCAAAAAGACTATACAGCGACCATCTACCGGACACTGAATCAAGTGAATCAGCCACCGTTTTTGGTCATGATCGAAAAATTAGAAAGCTACCGTCATGGATAAAGAATATTTAAAGAATAAAATCGAAGGATTGAGACATCATTTTGTCGAATCAACCATCCACGAGCGTGCAATAGGTTTTTATGATGAAGCCCATATGACCAAAAAGATGCTCAAAATAAAAAAGAAATTGGTTTCGCTTGAGATGGAACGGTGCCAAAAGAAGATTGAGCACAAGGATGTAACCAAGACAGACCAAAAGATTGCGGAGTTAAAACAGCAATTTGAGACCTGTTGCCAAGAACGGTAAGGAGGGAGTGATATGGAACTACTCCTTTATGCAGTGATCTTTTCGATGATTTTGATCATCTCAAATGCCACGAATAAACTTGTGCCGAGCCTTCCTCTGCCCTTGATTCAAATTTTACTAGGGATTGGTTGGGCCCTCTTTGTGCCAGAAGAAAATTTTCATCTGGATACCGAGCTTTTTCTGGCCTTGGTCATTGGTCCTCTCTTATTTCGAGAAGCAGAAGAAGCAGATATTACTTCCGTCTTAAAGCACTGGCGGGTCATCCTCTATTTGATTTTCCCAGTGATTTTTATCTCCACCATTAGTTTGGGCTGGGCATCTCACTCCTTGTGGCTGAGCCTTCCATTAGCGACCTGTATGGCAGTTGGGGCGACCCTTGGGCCTACCGACTTAGTAGCCTTTGCTTCCCTGTCTGAGCGCTTTAG
Source organism: Streptococcus sp. CP1998 (assembly GCF_041026655.1). Taxonomy (NCBI): domain Bacteria; kingdom Bacillati; phylum Bacillota; class Bacilli; order Lactobacillales; family Streptococcaceae; genus Streptococcus; species Streptococcus sp. CP1998. The sequence continues at coordinate 1,541,770 of NZ_CP163380.1, read as the reverse complement.
CTTTCCAAAGCGGGTTTCGAATATCTTAAAAGGCGAAGGATTACTAAATGATGCCTCTGGTCTAGTCGCCTTTCGAGTGGCCTTGGCAGCTCTTGCGACCGGGAGTTTCTCTCTTGGAGAGGCAGGGATTTCCTTAGGAATCTCCATTATTGGAGGATTTGCGGTGGGGATCTTGACGGCCTTTGTGAACCGGTGGCTGCAAACCTTGCTCTTGAGTGTTCGCGCCAGTGATATTGCTAGTGAATTGTTATTAGAACTGAGTCTCCCTTTGTTGACCTTCTTCTTAGCAGAAGAACTCCATGTCTCTGGTATCATTGCAGTAGTTGTGTCAGGAATCCTAAAAGCCAGTCGCTTTAAGCACATTACCCTCCTTGAAGCGCGGGTAGATACTGTGAGTCATACTGTCTGGAATACGGTCAACTTTATCTTAAATGGGTCGGTCTTTGTCATCTTAGGAATGGAATTGGAAATGATTTCCAAGCCCATCTTAAGTAGTCCCATTTACAATAATCTGCTTTTAGTTCTTTCTGTCTTTTTGTTGACAGCCTTGCTCTTTTTGATTCGTTTTGTCATGGTTTACCTCTTTTATTGGTACCGAACTGTTCGATTAAAAAAATCGTTGAGAAATTATCTAAAAGATGCCTTATTGCTGACCTTTTCGGGTGTGAAGGGAACGGTTTCGATTGCGACGATTCTTTTGATTCCAACCAAGATCGAAAAAGAATACCCTATCCTACTCTTTTTAGTGGCAGGAGTTACCCTTGTCAGCTTTATTGCTGGCTTAGTGGTACTTCCAAAATTATCAGAAGACAAGGAAGAAACCAATGACTACCTGATGCAGATTGCGATTTTAAATGATGTCGTCATGGAATTAGAAGCAGACCTAAAGAATAGCAAGCACAAGGGACCCTTGTATGCGGCGATTGATAACTACCATGGTCGCATAGAAAACTTGATTCTGGGCCAAGAAAACAGGCTCATTCAAAAGGACTGGGAACAGTTGAAGCTCCTGATTTTGAGTATTGAAAGTGACGGCTTGGAACAGGCTTATGAAGAAGGGAAGATTCGAGAGCGGGGCTACCGCGTCTACCAACGCTATCTTCGCAATATGGAGCAACGTGTCAATCGCAATCTTTCGTCTCGTCTAACCTATTACCTCTTGGTGTCTTTCCGCCTTTTGCGTTTATTAGTTCATGAGATCTTAACTTTTGGGTCTGGCTTGCGAAACTGGTGGACCCGAGAGGACAGCAAGTTAGAGGCCATTGATTATGACCAGATTGCGGCCCTCTATTTGGCCAATACAGAAATCATCATTGAAAGTTTGGAAGACCTCAAGGGGATTTATCGGAGCAGTTTGATTTCTTTCCTACAAGAATCTCGTCTGAGAGAGACAGCTATTATTACCAGTGGGGCCTTTGTGGAGCGGGTTATTAATCGCGTGAAACCAAATAATATCGATGAAATGTTGAGAGGTTATTATTTGGAGCGTAAGATTATTTTTGAATATGAAGCGCAACACCTGATTACCGCCAAGCAAGCACGCCGTATGCGACAAAATGTCAATGAATTAGAAAGCTATTCCCTAAGAGAAAGTGCCAATACGCTTCCATACGATTTGATCGAGTATGCACGAAATCGATAAAAGTAAAAGTGCTAAGATGGATATCTTAACACTTTTCAGATTGAGGACAAAGTTATCTTAAAAACTTTCCTTAAGTGAGTACGGACATCAGCGAACTTCTACGAAGTTCCATGACTAATTATTGAGCCTAAGGTCTCAATAATTCCGAGCGCCTGAAACTATTAAGTTTCAGGTACTTTTCTCACGGCGGAAAGTTTCAGTAGATGATTGAATAATTCTAACGAATAAATTTTTTTATTTTTATAGAATTTATTAGATTTGTAAAGAAGAACTGTTAGTCTATACTCTCGAAGTGCTAAGATTCTCATCTTAGCACTTTTTGCTTTATTCACTTTCTTTTCAGTGTGCGATTTCTGGTTTGACAAAGAGTCGCTCGTCACCAAGATCAATAAGGGATACTGGTGCTTCATAAAATTGGCTAAGGACATGGGGAGTTAGGATGTTTTCCTTTGGTCCTTGCTCGACCACTTGGCCATGTTTGAGTAAGAGGACATGGGTCATGTCTGTTGTAATTTCCTCGGCATGGTGGGTGACGTAAATCATGGTAGGCGCGTGATCCAGTTGTTTGATATGATGGATCTGACGGAGGAGTTTTTCTCTGGCAAAGAGATCCAATCCACTAGAGGCTTCGTCAAAAATGATCAGATCTGGCTGGTCCATGAGGCTTCGTGCAATGAGAACGGTCTGCTTTTCTCCCTGGGAGAGCTCTCGGTATTTGCGGCCGATCAAAGAGCTAGCCCCAATTGAAGTCAGCATATCCCGTGCCCAATTTAGTTCTTCCTCTCCGTATGCAGCATATAAAATACTACTCTTGTAGTGACCGGTTAGGACAATTTGTTCTGCCAAAAGATGCTCTGGCAGTCTTTCTGAAATAAAAGAGCTTACGATTCCAATACGCTTCCGCAACTCAGGAATTCCTCCTTCTCCAAAGCGAGTTCCAAGGACCGTTACCTGGCCAGAACTAGCCCAGTATTCAGACATGAGCAGTTTGAGGAGGGTCGATTTTCCTGCTCCATTTAAGCCTAAAATCGCCCAACATTCATTTTCTTTTACTTGCCAGTTAATCTCTTTTAAAAGGGCTTTTCCATTGCGGATCAAATTGACGTCTTGTAGTTCAATCAAATTATTCATATCTTCATCCTTTTGATTAAAATCCCCTTTATTCTATCATAAAATATGGTAGAATAGAAAACAGGAGGTAAGGAATGTTTCGAAATAGTAAATTGTTATTCTGGACATGTGAGATCTTATTATTGACGGTGATTTTCTATATTTGGAAATCAATGGGGACTTTAATTTCTCCATTTGTATCTGTTCTGAATACCATCCTCTTACCATTTTTAATTGCAGGTTTTTTATATTACATTACCAATCCGATTGTTGAATTGTTGGAAAAACACTTAAAAATCAAGCGTGTGTTTGGGATTTTGATCACCTTAGTACTGTTATTTGGGCTCATTGGCTTAGGGATCTTTTATCTGCTTCCTATCTTAATCAATCAGTTAACCAGCTTGATCAATTCGACTCAAGGACTTTACTGGGAAGTTCAGAGTTTGGTTCGAAAACTCTCAACCAATCCTTTGTTCCAGAATGTGAATATCCAATCGACGATTCAGCAGTTGAATCTTTCTTATATGGATATCCTTCAAAATCTCTTGAATAGTGTGACTAACAGTTTAGGCAGTGTGGTTAACACCATTGTCAATACGGTCTTTATCTTGATCATGACACCGATCTTCTTGGTTTATTTCTTGATTGATGGGAAGAAGTTATTGCCGATGTTGGAGCGGACCATTTTACGCAATGACAAACTCCACATCTCAAGCCTCTTGGTTAGTTTGAATGAAACCGTCTCGCGCTATATTAGTGGGATTTCGATCGATGCCTTGATCATTGGGACCCTAGCCTACATTGGCTATAGTTTTATTGGATTGAAGTACGCTTTGGTCTTTGCCATTTTTTCTGGATTGGCCAATCTCATTCCATATGTAGGACCAACCATTGGTTTGATTCCGATGATCATCACCTATGCCTTCACAGATGTGGATATGATGATCAAAGCAGTCATTTACATGTTGATTATCCAGCAGATCGATGGGAATATTCTTTATCCGCGTATCGTTGGAGGCGTGATGAAGGTTCACCCGATTACCATTATGGTTCTCTTATTGCTCTCAAGTAATATCTATGGAATTATCGGGATGGTTGTCGCGATTCCAGTCTATTCGATTGGAAAAGAAATTGTAAAATTCTTGGTGAATCTTTATGATAACCACCGTGTTGCTAAGGAACAGAAGAAAAAAGAAGAATTTGGAATCATTAATAAATCCTAGACTCTAGTGCCTATAAGGGCCTTGGAGTCTTTTTTGTATATTTTTTGAAAAATAGTCAACAAGCTCAATAAAATATGTTAAAATATAAGAGATTTTGAATTAAAATATGAAATTAGGTAGGAAAAGATGAGACTGCTCTTATCCAAAAAACAGAGACGCCAATTGCAATTATTAGAAATCTTGATTAAGGAAAAAAGATGGTTCCACTTGAAAGAGTTGGCCAAGCGTTTGGATTGTACAGAACGTTCGTTAAAAGAAGATTTGTCTAATCTTCGTAGCACTTTTGATGACTTTATAATTGAATCATCTACCAATGGAATCAAACTTAGTTATGAGGATTCGGTTGGGCTTGAGGTAATTTACCATCACTTTTTTAAAGAATCACAAGCATTCGCATTGATTGAATATCTCTTTTTCCACAAGGATGTTTCCAATGAATATATTTGCAGGAAGTTTGATCTGAGTCACCAATCTTTCTACCGCTTGATTCGGACGATTAATCAGAAGCTTCAAACCAAATACAATATAAAGATTGATTTGAAACCCTTGAACCTTGTCGGAGATGAGATTGACGTTCGTTTCTTTTATGCCCAATATTTTGCAGAGCGTTATTACTATATGGAATGGCCTTTCCCAGAATTTAAGGAAGAGGCTGTGACCGACTTGATCACCTTCTTCTTCAAACTCTATGGCTATCCATTGACTTTCTCTGTCCTCAGGTCTTATAAAGTTCTTTTGACAGTCTACTTATCACGTATTAAGCAGGGCTATTTTATTGACATGCCAACGAACTATGATGTGTATAAGGACCAGTATCAAGGGGTGACCAATGTCGAGGAGATGTTGCGCTACTTTAGCTTGCAGCTGGGTGTCGAGTTGAATGGAAAAGTGCTGGAGCAGTTCTTCATTATCTTTATTCAAGAGAATTTCTATTTCAGCCCTGAAAGCCTGATTGAAGCTGCAGCAACAGACTCTTATGCAAAAAAATCGACAACTCTCATTAAAGACATGTTCAGGGAGCTATGTTATACCTATGATTTAGATATTGAAAATCTAGATGAGATGTTGATGCATGTCCATAATACGTCACATCTCGGTCGGAAAGAATTATTCTCCGAGTTCCTCTTATTTGATATCAAGACCAATACCAACGAAGATTTCAAGAGCATCTTCCCAGCCTTTTATGATGATTTGAGAAACTATTTAATCATCTATATGAAGACCATGAAGCATGATCTAAATGAAGAGATTCTCAAGCACATGATATATACGGTTTACACTCACTGGGAGCGTCTCTTACCGCAGTTATTGCGCCGTCGGAAATCCATTAAGGTCTTAATTATTAGTCGTTTTGATGATCACCATGCCAAATCCATGATCGATTTTCTTAATTTTTACTGTACGGATAACTTTGAATTTACGCAGATGATCAAGTATAATCTAACAGTGGATGATATCGAGAATTCGGACGCAGATGTTGTGGTAGCTAACTTTATGATACCGAAATTAAAGAGAAAAACCTTTATCTGTACAAGTAGTCTCTCATTACTTGGGCTAGTCGAAAAACTCAACGCATTCTTTTATGATTTTACCAGTGCAGAACACTAAAATCAGGACCTGTTCCTGATTTTTTGATGGGAAAAAAAGAAATTGATATATAAGAATGCAGGCTCTCATATTTTGTGGTATAATATACAATATTATATACTGGAGGAAATTATCCATGGAAGACCCTGGCAGTCAGGAAATTTTACTGGAATTTATTTTATTGATTGTTTTGACATTGTTGAATGCCTTTTTCTCGGCAACTGAAATGTCAATGGTATCGTTGAATCGCTCTCGTGTTGAGCAAAAAGCTGAAGAAGGAGATAAAAAATACATTCGTCTTCTTAGCGTATTGGAACAACCCAACCATTTCTTATCTACCATTCAGGTGGGGATCACCTTGATTACTATTTTATCTGGGGCGAGTCTTGCAGATAGCCTTGGTCATGTCATTGCTAGATGGATGGGCAACACTAAAACAGCTCTTGCAGCTGGAAGCTTTTTATCTCTAGCATTTTTGACTTATATTTCGATCGTGTTTGGCGAACTCTATCCGAAACGAATTGCTATGAACTTAAAAGATGAATTAGCGGTTCGAACAGCTCCGATTGTCATTCTATTAGGAAAAATTGTCAGTCCCTTTGTTTGGTTGCTTTCAGCGTCGACCAATCTTTTGAGCCGTATCACGCCAATGGAATTCGATGATGCGGATGAAAAGATGACGCGGGATGAAATCGAGTATATGCTGACCAATAGTGAAGCAACACTTGATGCTGACGAGATTGAGATGCTCCAAGGGATCTTTTCATTAGATGAAATGGTAGCGCGTGAAGTCATGGTGCCTCGGACAGATGCCTTCATGGTTGATATCAATGATGATACCAAAGAAATTATTGAAAGTATCCTCAAGCAAAACTTTTCACGGATTCCTGTCTATGATGATGACAAGGACAATGTCATCGGGCTCATCCATACCAAACGTCTCTTGAACGAAGGATTTATCAATGGCTTTGATAATATTGTCTTAAGAAAGATTTTACAAGAACCTTTGTTTGTTCCAGAAACCATTTTTGTGGATGATCTTTTGAAGGAATTGCGCAATACGCAAAATCAAATGGCCATTCTACTCGATGAATACGGTGGGATGTCTGGCTTGGTTACTCTTGAAGACTTGTTGGAAGAAATCGTCGGTGAAATTGACGATGAGACTGACAAAGCGGAAATTGATGTCTTTGAAATTGCGGACAATACCTATGTCGTACAAGGAGCCATGTCTCTAAATGACTTTAACGAATATTTTGACGTTGAGTTGGAAAGCGATGATGTGGATACCATTGCAGGCTATTACCTGACAGAGGTTGGGCGAATTCCAACCTTGAAAGAGCGACTCAGCTGTGAAGTCGATAGTCAAAAGAAACACTTGATCTTGACTAATGACAAGGTGAAAAATGGTCGTGTGACCAAGGTAAAAGTTGAAATTTCTGAAATCGTCGAAGAAGATGAAGAAAGCAAATCAAAAGAAGATTAGAAAATAGAGGTTTGGACGTGTTCCAGCCTCTTTTTTTTCTTGTCAGGGCTAGTTGAATTTTCAAAAAATTTTAAAAATTTCTGAAATAGTCTTGACAGCCAAAAAAAATTAAGGTAAGATAATACCCATAAATAAAGAAAGCAGAAAATAAACATGAAGCAACAAGCCATTTCAACTCAAAAATTTTACTTTAGCTACTTTAGATAGTGTTTGTAGACATGATCTCATGGATGCAAACAACTCAAGCAATTTGTTTGTATCTATGTGGCTAAGATTTTTGATGATGGTCCATAGAGCTAGTATCTAAATGGACCGAGGTTTTTGTATCTTGTTGGAGAATTTCAAGCATCCGTTTAGAGAATGATCTAAGCGGATTTTTTATTTATTTGCAGAAAAGGAGTCAAAAAATGAAAGTAGTGAAGAAATTACTAGCACCTGTCCTGGTTGTAGGACTTCTGTTAACCTCATTGGTGACCTTACACCATCTGAAGGATGCTAAAAAGGACAATGTCTTTCGGATTGGGATTTCCCAGTACATCACCCATAAGTCGCTCGATGCAACACGAAAAGGCTTTATCGAAGAGTTGAAGAAAGAGGGCTATGTGGATGGGAAAAATATCCAGATTGATTTCCAAAATGCTCAAGGGGAGCAACGAAATCTGAAAAACATTTCCAAACAATTGGCGGAAGAAAGTGATCTAGTCTTTGCGATTGCAACCCCTTCTGCTCAAAGCTTGGCTAATACGACGAAAACAACGCCGGTTGTCTTCTCGGCTGTGACCGACCCATTGGCAGCGAAATTGGTGAAAAACTTGAAAGAGCCTGGTGGCAATATCACAGGGACAAGTGACCAGTCAGACGATGCGATCTCTACCCAGGTAGACATGATTAAGCAAGTGCTTCCAACGGCGAAAACAGTTGGGATCCTCTATACGCAAAGTGAGCCTAACTCAGTCGTCCAAAAAGTCAATGCGAAGAAGATCCTTGAAGCTAAAGGCTATCAAGTGGTTGAAAAAACCATCCTCGATAGTAACAATGTGAAGGCTGCAGCAGACAGTATCATGTCAGAAGCAGATATCGTCTTTGTTCCGACGGATAACATCATTTCTTCTACAATGGACACTGTAAAACAGGTTTCCCTCAGCCATAAGGTGCCAGTTTTTGGTGGGTCTGCTGGGATGGTGGCTACTGGTGGCTTGTACAACTTTGGTACCGATTATGAGGAATTGGGAAGACAAGCTGCTCGGATGGCCATTCGCATCATGAAGGGTGATAAACCTGGCAAAGTTGCAGTTGAAACACCTGAAAAATTAGAATTGCATACCAATAAAGAGATGGCTAAAGAGCTTGGAATTGATATTAGCTCGTTGAAGGTAGAAAAATAGGAGGTTTGAGATGAATTTCGTTTTATCAAGTTTATCAGAAGGTTTATTGTGGTCGATCATGGCGATCGGTGTTTACTTAACATTTCGAATTTTAGATATTGCCGACATGACGGCAGAAGGAGCCTTTCCACTTGGTGCAGCAGTTGTAGCCTCCCAAATTCAAGCAGGAAGAAACCCTTGGCTTGCAACCTTGTTGGGCTTCCTGGCAGGGATGATAGCAGGATTGGTTTCTGGGATTCTCCATACAAAAATGAAAATTCCAGCCCTTTTGACAGGGATTGTCACTTTGACCGGTCTCTACTCTATCAATATTAAAATCATGGGGGGAGTACCCAATCTCTCTATTGGCGATGCCAGTACCATTTTCAAAAGTGTCATGAAATTGGGCTTGTCCAATGAAGAAGCTGTCTTTTTGATTAGTATTTCTTGCTTGATCATCGTCTGTATCTTATTGACCCTCTTAATGAAGACGCAACTTGGCTTGGTTTTGCGCTCGACTGGTGATAACATTCCAATGAGTGAGGCCAATGGGGTCAATGTAGATAACATGAAGATGTTGGGCTACATGATTTCCAATGGTTTGATTGCCCTTTGTGGAGCCATGTTTGCACAAAATGATGGTTTCTCAGATGTGACTTCTGGTACAGGGACGATCGTAGTTGGTTTGAGTGCTGTGATTATCGCTGAAGTTTTGATCCACGAATTGACCATTGGTTGGCGCTTGCTTTCCATCGGGGTTGGAGCCATTGTTTACCGTTTGATTATCTTAAATATTTACGAGATCCCAAATCTCGATCAAAATATGGTTCGTCTCTTCAATGCGATCTTGCTCGCGATTGTCTTGTTCGCTCCTGAGGCGCAAAAACGTCTTCGTGTTCGTGGATTGAAGTTAGGAAATAAGTAGGAGAAAAGTATGGCAACATTATTATCAATTGAAGGTATTCATAAGACATTTGAAGCAGGAACAGTCAATGAAAACCATGTCTTAAAAGGCTTGGATCTCCAAGTAGAAGAAGGGGACTTCATTTCGGTCATCGGTGGAAATGGAGCTGGGAAATCAACCTTGATGAACATCTTGGCAGGAAATCTGGTCGTAGATGAAGGAGATATCTTGCTAGAAGGTAACTCTATCAAAAATACGAGTGTTCGTAAGCGTGCGAAAGATATTGCGCGTGTCTTCCAAGATCCTAAAATGGGGACAGCTTCACGTTTGACCATTGAAGAAAATATGGCCATTGCCCAACGTCGGGGGAAATCTCGTGGTTTGAGCTGGGGAGTTCGGGAGAAAGATCGCGAATTATTCCGTGAAGCCTTGAAGGAACTGAATATCGGTTTAGAAAACCGTCTCAAGGTGGATACCCAATATTTGTCTGGTGGGCAACGTCAAGCCTTGACCTTGGTCATGGCAGCCTTGGTCAAACCGAAACTCTTGCTTCTGGATGAACATACCGCAGCGCTCGATCCTAAGACTAGTGAAATGGTCATGGAATTGACACAAAAGATCGTGGAAAGCCATGATTTGACAACCTTGATGATTACGCATGATATGAACCATGCGATTGAATACGGCAACCGCTTGATCATGCTCTACCAAGGCAAGATCGTTGTCGACGTCAAAGGAGAAGAAAAGAAAAACCTAACGGTTGAAGATTTAATGCGCCTCTTCCAACAAAACAGTGGTGAAACCCTGGTTAGTGATGAATTGGTATTAGGATAAAATAAAAGGAGTTTTCGCTAAACTCCCTTTGTTTCAGTAATTCCGTCTCCATAAGCTATTAAAATGTTCATGGAGACCTCTTTGACCAAGACATCCTGGACCCACAAAGAAATATCAATGTCATGTGCATTCGAAATAGACTTCCAATTAGAAAATTTTTTCCCATAATCAAAAGTGATCGACTTAAAGAGGTGTCTAGGAACTTTAGACAACCAATGATCAGTGGAGGCCTCAAAATCATTTGCTTTCCGTCCATTGGTTTTCTGTGTGATGATGGCATTTGAAAAGCATTCTAGTAAGAAATGACTAGACTTTTGTCTTTTTCTCCTGCAATTGTAACCCCTTCTAGATGACCGAATTCTTTCTAAAAATCGGGATAAATATCTGCTTTCTCACGTAACTCTCTATGAAAAGCTTGTTTTACACGCGTTTCTTTCTGCCTATTTGGCCTTCGTTTTCTTCTCCAAGGAAGGTCCATCTTGTCGAAAACACTAATATCAGCTAAACGATAGAGTGTTCTCATGGAGCAAGAAATCTTATCTGGATAAGCCCCTTAATGACATCAAGGCCGTAAATTTTTTTCCATAATACAGGACAGATAGTCCCATATTGGAAACTGTACTAGGACAATGAAAACTACTGAAAAAAACAGATTCTTTTCAAAAAGAAGCTTAAACTCTTTAAAATAGATGGAATCGTGTTATAATAAAATCATAAAACGTTTTCAAGAGAAGAGGTTCCTCAATGGAAAATGAAACAGTTGACTATGGAAAAGTAACAGGAATGGTACACTCAACAGAAAGTTTTGGGGCAGTAGACGGGCCTGGGATCCGCTTTATTGTCTTCCTTCAAGGCTGTCAAATGCGGTGCCAATACTGCCACAATCCAGATACTTGGGCAATGGAAACCAACAAGTCCCGTGAACGGACCGTGGATGATGTCCTAGAAGAAGCCCTCCGTTATCGTGGATTTTGGGGCGAAAAAGGGGGAATCACTGTCAGTGGAGGAGAAGCCCTCTTGCAGATTGACTTTTTGATTGCCCTCTTCACCAAGGCTCAAGAGTTGGGCATTCATTGTACCTTGGATACCTGTGCCCTTCCTTTCCGGAATACACCTCGTTATTTGGAAAAATTCGACCGCTTGATGGCGGTGACAGACTTGGTGCTTCTGGATATCAAGGAAATCAATGATGAACGACACAAAATTGTGACCAGCCATACCAATAAAACGATTTTAGCTTGTGCCAAGTACCTATCTGATATTGGAAAACCAGTTTGGATTCGTCACGTTTTGGTGCCTGGGCTTACAGACCGAGATGATGATTTGATCGAACTTGGAAAATTTGTTAAAACCCTTAAAAATGTTGATAAATTTGAAATTCTGCCCTACCATACTATGGGGGAATTCAAATGGCGTGAATTGGGAATTCCGTACAAATTGGAGGGTGTGAAACCACCGACAAAAGAACGGGTCCAAAATGCAAAAGATTTGATGGAAACAGAAAGTTACCAAGATTACCTGAAACGGGTCAAAGGATAAAAAGTATAGACAGTTGGGCCTTCCAGCTGTCTTTTCTATTGAAATGCACAACTATTCCCTTTCTTTAAATGGCAAAACGTGCTAAAATAGAGTGAATCTATAAATGAAATAAAGAGGTAGAAACATGTCAAAAATTCTCGTTTTTGGTCACCAAAATCCTGACTCAGATGCTATTGGCTCATCTGTAGCTTTTGCTTATCTTGCAAAAGAAGCTTATGGTTTGGATACAGAAGCAGTGGCTCTTGGAACTCCAAATGAAGAAACAGCTTTCGTGTTGGACTATTTTGGTGTGGAAGCACCACGCGTTATCACATCAGCTAAAGCAGAAGGTGCAGAACAAGTCATCTTGACGGACCACAATGAATTCCAACAATCTGTCTCAGATATCGCTGAAGTAGAAGTATATGGTGTAGTGGATCACCACCGTGTGGCTAACTTTGAAACTGCCAGCCCACTTTACATGCGTTTGGAACCAGTTGGATCAGCATCTTCTATCGTTTACCGCATGTTCAAAGAACATGGTGTAGCAGTGCCAAAAGAAATCGCAGGTTTGATGCTTTCAGGTTTGATTTCAGATACCCTTCTTTTGAAATCTCCAACAACCCACCCATCTGATAAGGTGATTGCACCTGAATTGGCTGAATTAGCTGGTGTTAATTTGGAAGAATACGGTCTTGCCATGCTCAAAGCTGGTACCAACTTGGCAAGCAAATCAGCAGAAGAGTTGATTGACATCGATGCTAAGACTTTTGAATTGAACGGAAACAACGTCCGTGTGGCTCAAGTGAATACAGTTGATATTGCTGAAGTCTTGGAACGCCAAGCTGAAATCGAAGCGACTATCCAAGTCGCCAATGCGACTAACGGCTACTCTGACTTCGTTTTGATGATTACTGATATTGTCAACTCAAACTCAGAAATTCTTGCGCTTGGTGCTAATATGGATAAGGTAGAAGCAGCTTTCAACTTCAAACTTGAAAACAACCATGCCTTCCTTCCAGGTGCTGTTTCACGTAAGAAACAAGTGGTACCACAATTGACTGAAAGCTTTAATGCATAATCATAGATGGGAAAGCCCATCGTTAAAAAGGAGTTTCGGCTCCTTTTTTGCTAGGAGAGAAGTATGTTAGAAAATGGCGATTTGATTTTTGTAAAAGATGATTCGGATATAGGACAGGCCGTCCAGGAATCTACTGGTCACTATAGCCATGTGGGCATCCTTTTGGACGGACAGATCTATCATGCCACGGTAGAAGGTGGTATCCTTGCTCAGTCTCCTGAGGAATTCTTTGAACACGGGAAAGTCTATGACCTTTATCGCTATGCCGAGATTGATTGTACAGAGATCAAAAAGCGAGCAGAGAGTCTTTTAGGGGCTCCCTACAATGCTTCCTTTTACCCAGATGGGGATGGTTTCTATTGTTCCCAGTTCATCGCTGAACTACTTCCTATTTTTGAAACCATTCCCATGAAGTTTGGAGATGAGGAAGAGGAGATTAGTCCGTTCTGGCTTGATTACTACAAGGAGCTTGGTCTAGCTGTTCCTTTAGATCATCCCGGGACCAACCCGAGTCAGTTAGCCCAATCATCACAGCTACAGTTTAAAGAAAGGTATTTGGATGATTACAATCATTAATCCCACACGTTTGACACGTCAGCCATTTTTCAAGGACTTGATCAACTTTTTGGATCAGCACGACGATGTGATCCTGCGGCAAATCAAGGCCCAATTTCCAGATCAACCAGTGGATAAGCTGATGGAGGAGTATATCAAAGCGGGCTTCATCCTTCGAGAAAATAAACGCTACACCCTCAACCTGCCCTTCTTGGAGTCAGCTGATCGAGTGGACCTGGATCAAGAGGTCTTTGTCCGAGAGGACAGTGCATTTTATCAAGAATTAAAAGCAAAGGTCTTCCAAACAGAACTCCGCAATACTACCAACGAAGCGATTCTCATAGAGGAGACGGACTTCGAGCGAAATGCACAGACCCTTTCCAATTACTTCTACAAGGTGAAACACCAATACCCTTTGACAGAGGAGCAAGAAAAGCTCTATGCCATCTTGGGAGATGTCAATCCCGAGTATGCTCTTAAGTATATGACTAGCTTTTTGCTCAAGTTCCTCAAAAAAGAAGTAGTCCAGCAAAAGCGCAAGGACATCTTTGTCGATAGTTTAGTTTTATTGGGCTACATCATTCAAAATGAAGATGGAAAGTATGAGTTAGCTGTCGAATTTGATAAAGAACGATTCATTTTTATAAAAAAATAAAGGCTAGGAATTTTTCTAGCCTTCTTTCGTTTGATTATAGGTAACGTTCAGCGATGGCGGCATCACCTGGATATTCTTCTTTTACGCCATTGACGATTTGGTAGCAGTCAGCTCCTTTTCCGGCGATAATGACGGCATCTTCAGGCTTGCTGGTTGTTGCCATAGCCAGCTGAATAGCTTGTTCGCGATCTGCGATTTTTTCGACAGATCGCGTGATGAAGCTGCTAATCTCTTCAGCGATAGCCAAGGGATCTTCATAGTTGGGATCATCCGCTGTGAGGAAGACTTGGATTTCAGGATGGTCTTCTAAGAGTAAGCCAAAGTCTTTGCGACGGCTCTCTCCTTTATTCCCAGTTGATCCAAGGACCAGTGAAATGGTCCCCGTTTGATGGGTTTCGACAACTGAGAGCAGTTTTTTCAAGCTATCTCCATTATGGGCGTAGTCGATGAAAACCTTGGCTCCATTTTTCTGAGTCAAGACTTCCATTCGGCCAGGAACGCGCGTCTTAGCAATCCCTTTTTGGATATCCTCGAGGCTCGCACCTAGAAGAAGACAGGCAAGACCTGCTGCTACAGCGTTTTCTTGGTTGAAGTGACCAATCAGTTGGATATCATAGTTTCCAGCTAATTTACCAGTGGCTGAGAAGCTGAAGGCCTTAGAGTTTTCAATTTGATTCTCAGACTGGCTACCATAAAAATCGTGGTCTTGATTCGCGACTTGATCCGCTAAAACTTGGAAATGATCCATATCGCTATTGATGACAACGGCTTGGCTATTCTTCATGAGGAGACGTTTGTGGTAGAAATAATCCTCAAAAGTTGGGTGTTCAATCGGTCCAATATGGTCAGGACTGATGTTGAGAAAAACACCAACGTCAAAGGTCAGACCGTAAACCCGTTTCACTAGATAAGCTTGACTGGAAACTTCCATAATAAGGTGGGTCCGATCATTGGCTACTGCCTCAGCCATCATGGCAAAAAGATCCAAGCTCTCTGGCGTTGTCAGGGTCGATTTAAAGAAGTTTTTACCATCCAGTGTAGTATTCATGGTCGACAGCATAGCTGGTCGATGACTTTGTTCCAAAATATGGTAAGCAAAATAGGCCGCTGTTGTCTTTCCCTTAGTCCCTGTGAAGGCCAATAGTTTTAATTGTTTCTCAGGGTGCCCATAAAACTCCATAGCAATTAAGCTCATGGCCTGCTTGATATCATTGACGAGAATGGCAGGAATACCAACTTCATAATCTTTTTCAGAGACATAAAAGCCGAGTCCATTAGAAATAGCCTGTTCCAGGTATTCTTTTTTGAAACTCGCCCCTTTAACAAAAAAGAGGGTACTAGCAGAAACCTTACGGCTATCATAGCTAATGGCATCAAAACTTGTTCCTTCTAGATGGTAGTAGTATTCACCATTTACTAGAACTTCTCGGAAATTTTGGTCATGTTTTAAAATGTTGAGGGTTTGTTCAATTGTAATCATAAAACTATTGTAAACCTAAAGTCCCTATTTTACAAGTGTCATGGAAAAGTTTATAATGAAGAGAAGAAGAAACGAAAGAGGACACCAATGAGTCACGAACAAAATGACCAGCAAGCCCAGATGCTACGCGGGACTGCCTGGATGACAGCCAGCAATTTTATCAGCCGTTTGCTAGGGGCTGCGTATATTATTCCTTGGTATATTTGGATGGGAAAATATGGGCCACAAGCCAATGGTCTTTTTACAATGGGTTACAATATCTATGCTTGGTTTCTCTTGATTTCGACAGCCGGGGTACCCGTAGCTGTTGCCAAGCAAGTAGCCAAATACAATACCCGGGACCAAGCCGACCATAGCTTTGCTTTGATTCGGGGCTTCTTAAAATTCATGGGAATTTTAGGCCTAGGATTTGCCATCCTCATGTATCTTTTGTCTCCTGTTTTTGCGAGTCTTTCAGGTGGGGGAAAAGAGTTGATTCCGATCATGCAGAGCCTTTCTTGGGCTGTCTTGATCTTTCCTTCGATGAGTGTCATTCGGGGATTTTTCCAAGGTTTTAACAACATGAAGCCTTACGCCATTAGCCAGATCGCTGAACAAGTGATCCGGGTCATCTGGATGTTGCTCACGACCTTCTTCATTATGAAGATTGGCTCAGGAGACTATGTGCAGGCTGTGACGCAGTCGACCTTTGCGGCCTTTATCGGTATGGGAGCGAGCCTGTTGGTGCTCTTTTATTACCTTGCAAAGACAGGCTTGCTCTCTTCTATTTTTAGAAAGCAAGAGGGAAGTGAAGGGATTGATACTCGGGCTCTCTTGATCGATACGATTCGTGAGGCCATTCCTTTTATTATCACTGGTTCCGCCATTCAGCTCTTCCAAATTGTTGACCAGATGACCTTTATCAATGTCATGTCTTGGTTCACAGACTATAGTCAAAAGCAGCTCTTGGTCATGTTTAGTTATTTCTCTGCTAATCCAAACAAAATCACCATGATCTTGATTGCGGTAGCGACTTCGATTGGGGGAGTTGGGATTCCTCTGTTGACAGAGAATTATGTGAAGGGGGACCTAAAAGCAGCTGGGAAGCTCGTACAGGATAACTTGACCATGTTGCTAGCTTTCTTGCTTCCAGCCACCTTTGGTGCAGTAGCAGTCGCAAAACCACTTTATACGGTTTTCTATGGGCAACCAGATGGCTTGGCCTTAGGACTCTTCACCGTAGCGATGTTGCAGACCGTAATTCTCGGTCTTTACACAGTTTTGTCTCCGATGATTCAAGCCCTCTTTCAAAATCGCAAGGCCATTCGCTACTTCCTTTATGGTGTAGTGGTGAAATTGGTCCTACAAATTCCATTTATTTTGGTCTTTCGTTCTTACGGGCCACTTTTGTCAACGACCATTGCATTAATGGTGCCAATCGTCCTCATGTATCGGGAGATCCAAACTATCACTCAGTTTAATCGAACCATCGTCTTCAAGCGGACCTTACTTGGTTCTATCCTGACTGTGGTGATGCTACTTGGAGTCTTGATCGCCGGTTTGATTTTGGGCTGGATTTTCCCACCAAATGGCCGTGTATCGAGCATGATTTATATCATCGTCATTGGCGGATTAGGAGTTGCTATTTATGGAGCCTTAGGATTATGGCTACGGTATTTTGACCGCTTTATCGGAGGTCAAGCTGCACGTCTCAGACAAAAATTCCGGATTAAATAAATCAAAGGCTGGGTAAAAAGTGCCCAGCCTTTTCTTATAGTTTGAAACTATAGCTAGGTCTTGAAAATGGGAAAACCGCTCTCCTCATAATAGTGATAAAATAGTAATCAGTTAGATTGAATGTTTATCGGAGGGCAATATGAGTAAAAAACGCAATATCAATACGATTTTGGCACAGGCAGGAATCAAGTCGGATAAAGCAACAGGAGCTTTGACGACTCCTTTGCATTTCTCTACGACTTACCAACACCCAGAATTTGGTCAGTCTACAGGTTTTGACTATACCCGTACGAAAAATCCAACACGCGCAACAGCTGAGAAGACTTTGGCAGCTATCGAAAGTGCAGACTATGCTTTGGCGACAAGCTCTGGAATGTCAGCTATTGTGCTTGCTTTTAGCATTTTCCCAGTTGGTTCAAAAGTCTTAGCCGTTCGTGACCTTTATGGCGGTTCTTTCCGCTGGTTTAACCAACAAGAGCAAGAAGGTCGTTTCTCTTTCACCTATGCCAATACAGAAGAAGAACTGATCCACCATCTAGATCATGATCCGGTGGATGTCCTCTATATTGAAACACCAACCAATCCATTGATGTTGGAATTTGATATTGCTCGTTTAGCCAAATTGGCCCATGCAAAAGGTGCCAAAGTCGTGGTGGACAATACCTTCTATAGCCCGATCTATCAACGTCCGATTGAAGAGGGAGCGGATATTGTTCTTCATTCAGCAACCAAGTACCTAGCTGGTCACAACGATGTCTTGGCTGGTGTTGTCGTGACAAATGATGCAGACTTGTATGACAAACTCTTTTACAATTTGAACACGACAGGTGCTGTTCTTTCACCATTTGACAGCTATCTCTTGATCCGTGGTCTCAAGACGCTTTCTATTCGGATGGAGCGCTCCACAGAGAATGCTCGCAAGGTGGTAGAGTTTTTGAAAACCTCCCCTCAGGTCAAAGAAGTCCTCTACACTGGAAAAGGTGGAATGGTCTCCTTTAAAATTCAAGATGAGAAAAAAATTCCTAACTTGTTGAATTCCCTTCAAGTCTTTACCTTTGCAGAAAGCCTTGGCGGAGTTGAAAGCTTGATCACTTATCCTACCACTCAGACTCATGCGGACATTCCTGCAGAAGTTCGCCATTCATACGGTTTGACAGATGATCTTCTTCGTTTGTCCATCGGAATCGAAGATGCAGATGATTTGATTGAAGATTTGAAACAAGCATTGGAGGCTTAAGATGACCAAATATGATTTCACGACTTTACCGAATCGCTTGCCCCACCATACCTACAAGTGGAAAGAAACAGAGACAGATCCAGAAATCATTCCAGCTTGGATCGCGGACATGGATTTTAATGTCATTCCAGAAGTACGAGAAGCGGTGATCGGCTATGCAGACCAAATGGTCTACGGCTACACCTATGCATCGGATAGCCTCTACCAGTCTATCCTTGATTGGGAAAAAGAAGAACATGGCTATTCCTTTGACAAGGAAGCTGTCGTCTTTATCGAAGGCGTTGTTCCGGCTATTTCAACAGCTATTCAAGCCTTTACTAAGGAAGGGGATGCTGTCTTAATCAATACACCGGTCTATCCTCCATTTGCCAGAAGTGTCAAACTCAATCGTCGAAAATTGATCGAAAATTCATTAGTTGAAAAGGATGGTCTTTTCCAAATTGATTTTGATCAGCTGGAAAAAGACATTGTGGAGCAAAAGGTGAAACTCTATGTTTTGTGTAATCCGCACAATCCTGGAGGCCGTGTATGGGATCGTGAAGTCTTGGAAAAAATCGGCCGCCTCTGTCAAAAACATGGTGTCCTTCTCGTTTCAGATGAGATCCACCAAGATTTGGCCTTGTTTGGCCACCGTCATACCAGCTTTAATACGGTTGATCCAAGCTTTAAAGATTTCAGCTTGATCTTAACCAGTGCAACTAAGACTTTCAATATTGCAGGAACAAAAAATTCCTATGTGGTCATTGAAAATCCAAAGCTTCGTACGGCTTTTAAACAACGGCAATTGGCCAATAACCAACATGAAATCTCAGGCTTGGGCTATATTGCAACAGAAGCGGCTTATCGCCATGGTAAACCTTGGTTGACAGATCTCAAGCAAGTCTTTGAAAAACACATCGACTATGTGGTAGATGAATTGCATGAAAAGACCAAAATTCGTGTCATGAAACCCCAAGGCACCTATCTTCTTTGGTTGGACTTTTCAGCCTATCCTTATACCGATGATGAGCTGCATGCTAAAATTCATGACCAAGCCAAATTGATTTTGAACCGTGGAACAGATTTTGGAAAAGAAGGAAACTTGCATGCCCGCCTCAATGTGGCAGCTCCCTTCACCCTCATTGAAGAAATCACCAAACGCTTGGTGGAAACTTTTCACAAATAAGTGTTGACTTTCTGTAAGTGAAGGAGTACAATAAACTCGAAATACGGTAGGTGAGGCTACCACAAGGATACGGATGACTACCGCAAAGCAGTGGAGACACTACTCGTTGGTCAACAGTCCTGATCGCAAAGGTCAAGACTAAGCTCATTTCATTGCCTTGTGGAGCTAAAGCTTGGACGGTCAGTTTTTTGAGAGTTTTGATTGAAAAATAAATGACGAGTTTCATGAGTCCTACCGATCGAGGGTAGGACTCTTTTTTATGCCTTACCAAGAAGAGAGAAAGGAGAGAGCTATGATACAAATCGACGATCATCCCGAACCGCACCGAACCAGCCAATCGCTGATTTGTGTCATAGGGACTCCAAAAGTGATTGGCTCCTGATTGAAAAAGGAGATACCAATGCAAACAAATAAAGAAAGACTCATTGCTGCTCTTCAAGAACCACTTGAAAGCACCTTTGCCACCTACAAAACCAGTGCCCTTGGTCTAGTTGACGATCAAGTAGAAGAAAACCGCGATATTTATGGCGAAAATGTCATCACAAAAGGTCAAGAAGATTCCATGATCAAAAAGATCTATGAATCGATTATCAATCCTTTTACGGTGATTTTGTTGGTCATTGCGCTGGTTTCCTTCATCACTAATGTCTGGCTAGCAAAACCAGGTGAACAGGATCCAACGACCTCCATCATCATTGTGACCTTGGTCTTGATCTCTGGTGGTATCCGCTTCATTCAAGAATTGCGGAGCGACAAAGCAGCTAGCAACTTATCACGTATGATTGTCAATACAGCGACCGTTCTTCGTGATGGATCAGAACAAGAAATTCCGATCGATGAAATCGTCGCAGGAGATGTGATCAAACTGAGTGCCGGCGATATGATTCCAGCTGATGTGGTCTTGATCGATTCCCGTGACTTCTTTGTCCAACAATCTGGTCTCACAGGGGAAAGTGATGCTGTTGAAAAGGTTTGTCTCAGAAAAGCCGACAGTCAAAATCTAGAGAGTCTCTTGGAGAGTGAGAGCTTGGCCTTTATGGGAACCAATGTCATCTCCGGACGGGCGACAGCTTTGGTCTTGGTCGTGGGGGATGAAACCATGATGGGAGCTATTGAGCAAACCATCAACACCTATGACGAACCAACCTCATTTGAGAGAGAAATGAATACCATCTCTTGGCTCTTGATTCGGCTCATGTTAGTGATGGTGCCCGTTGTCTTTGTGATCAATGGCCTCACAGATGGTGACTGGTTAGAAGCGGGTGTCTTTGCCCTCAGCGTTGGGGTTGGTTTGACTCCTGAAATGTTGCCGATGATTATTACCGCGAGTCTAGCTAAGGGCTCCATCATCATGGCCAAGGAAAAAGTCGTTATCAAAAAACTCAATGCCATCCAAGACCTTGGGGCTATTGATATTTTGTGTACAGATAAGACAGGTACCTTGACCCAAGATGAAATCGTTTTGGAGTATCCGCTTGATATCCATGGCGAATTGGATCTATCAGTTCTTCGTCGGGCTTACTTGAATTCCTATTTCCAAACCGGGCTAAAAAATTTGATGGACCGGGCGATTATCAATCGAACCCAGAAAGAAGCCAAGAAACATGAGATTGTTCGCGATCTGGATCAAACCTTCCATAAGATTGATGAATTGCCCTTTGATTTTGAACGTCGTCGCATGAGTGTCATTGTCAAAGACGAAGACGGTGTGGTCAGCATGGTGACCAAGGGTGCCTTGGAAGAAATGCTTTCTGTATCGACTTATGTTGAGTACAAGGGAGAGATTAAACGACTGACAGATGAAGTCCGTCAAGAGGTCCTCGCTGAAGTTGCTCAATTAAATGAACAAGGTCTTCGTGTTTTGGGAGTCAGCTACAAAACTGACTTGGACGAAAATGACATCTTTAGTGTTGAAGATGAACGAGACATGATCCTAACCGGTTACCTTGCCTTTCTTGATCCACCAAAACCTTCTGCAGCTCCCGCTATCAAAGCTCTTGCAGAATATGGCGTAACCACCAAGATCTTAACTGGGGACAATGAAAAGGTCACCCAAGCTGTCTGTGAAAAAGTAGGACTAGATGTCGAGCGGATTCTTTTGGGAAGCGAAATCGATACGATGACTGACCAAGAGTTAGCACAAGTTGTGGAAACAACAACGGTCTTTGCCAAATTATCACCAGATCAAAAAGCGCGGATCATCCTCAGCCTCAAGAACAATGGCCACAAGGTTGGTTACATGGGAGATGGGATTAACGATGCTCCATCTATGAAGGTCTCAGACGTTGGGATCTCCGTGGATACAGCTGTTGATATTGCCAAAGAAACGGCAGATGTCATCCTTCTAGATAAGGACTTGATGGTCCTTGAAAAAGGTTTGGTTGAAGGCCGCAAGGTCTATGCCAATATGACCAAGTACATCAAGATGACGGTCTCTTCTAACTTCGGGAACATCTTTTCTCTTCTCTTTGCCAGCATCTTTTTGCCTTTCCTTCCGATGGCTCCTGTTCATTTAATTGTGCTCAATCTTATCTATGATCTTTCTTGTATCGCCCTTCCTTTTGACAATGTCGACAAGGAATTCCTCAAGAAACCTCGTATCTGGGAAGCAAACTCTATCATGCGTTTTATGGCCTGGATCGGTCCAATTTCATCAGTATTTGATATTATTACCTACATGCTTCTTTACTTCCTTGTTGTTCCTATGATTTTAGGTCATGGCTACAACCATGGAGCAGCAGATGCAGCAGCCTTTATCATGGTGTTCCAAACTGGATGGTTTATCGAATCTATGTGGTCTCAAACCATGGTTATCCATATGTTGCGTTCACCAAAACTGCCATTTATCCAAAGTCGTCCAGCCTTCTCAGTCGTGGTGACGACTCTAGCAGCGGCCTTCTTTGTAACCTCCCTTCCATATAGTCCTTTGGCTTCTATCTTGAAGTTGAGCCAACTAAATGGATTGTACTTTGTTCTATTGTTTGCGATTATCGTCCTCTATATGCTGAGTGTGACGGTTGTCAAACGTATCTATATTAAGAAATACAAAGAATGGTTATAATTGATTGATAGAAAGAGTGAGTCCGAACTTAAAAAATTAAGTGTAAGGGCTCTCTTTTTTTTGTAAAATTTGGTATAATAAGACGAATGTAAAGTTGGAAATGAAGATTTCCATGTGCTGTGAGTATTAAAGAGGGACTGAAAGAAAGAGTAGAGCTTGACTCCACTTTTATCATAGCTCTTTTTTGAATAATAACAGCTTAGAAAGAAGGATCTCAAAAATGGGAAAACTAGAAGTTATTACACATCCACTGATTCAACACAAATTATCTATTCTTCGTCGTACAGATACCTCTACGAAGGCCTTTCGTGAATTGGTAGATGAGATTGCTATGTTGATGGGCTACGAAGTGTTGCGTGAATTGCCTCTTGAGGATGTTGAAATTGAAACTCCTATTACCAAAACCGTTCAAAAACAAATCGCGGGTAAGAAATTGGCTATTGTCCCAATTCTTCGTGCAGGGATTGGGATGGTTGATGGTCTCTTGAGTTTGGTACCAGCTGCTAAGGTTGGCCATATCGGGATGTACCGTGATGAAGAAACCTTGAAACCAGTTGAATACTTGGTGAAATTGCCAGAAGATATTGATCAACGTCGTATCTTTGTAGTAGACCCTATGCTTGCTACGGGTGGATCCGCTATTCTGGCGATTGATTCCTTGAAAAAACGTGGTGCTAGCCATATCAAATTTGTCTGCTTGGTATCAGCGCCAGAAGGGGTGAAAGCTCTTCAAGAAGCTCACCCAGATGTTGATATCTTTACAGCAGCCCTCGATGATCATTTGAATGAACATGGCTATATTGTTCCTGGTCTTGGGGATGCAGGTGACCGTTTATTCGGTACCAAATAAGAAACCATTCATGATTCGTCCGAAAGGTGCTTAAGATTTGACCTTTTTTGACCATTGGTTTATAATAGCACATATACTTTGAACCTCACGAATTGTGAGAATGAATGGATACTAAAGGAGAAGAATAGATGATTCCAGTAGTTATTGAACAAACCAGTCGTGGAGAACGTTCTTACGATATTTATTCCCGTCTGTTGAAAGATCGAATTATCATGGTAACAGGACCAGTTGAGGACCAAATGGCTAACTCCATTATCGCTCAATTGCTCTTCTTGGATGCCCAAGATAATACAAAAGATATCTATATGTATATCAATACCCCAGGGGGCTCTGTCTCAGCAGGTCTTGCCATTGTAGATACTATGAACTTTATCAAGTCAGATGTCCAAACCATTGTTATGGGGATGGCTGCTTCTATGGGAACTATTATCGCTTCAAGCGGTGCGAAGGGCAAACGCTTCATGTTGCCAAACGCCGAGTATATGATTCACCAACCAATGGGTGGTACTGGTGGTGGTACCCAACAAACCGATATGGCGATTGCAGCAGAACACTTGCTCAAAACACGGAATAACTTGGAAAAAATCCTTGCGGAAAATTCAGGTCAATCTATTAAAAAAGTGCATGCTGATGCGGAGCGTGACAATTGGATGAGCGCACAAGAAACACTTGAATATGGCTTTATTGATGAAATCATGGCCAATAATAAATTGGGCTAAACCATCCTGTGGGAAGGTCCGTCAAGAGGCTGGGACAAAAGTCCTAGCCTCTCAATTATTTTTGGATTGTCGAGCAAAACGCAGTGGTTGAGTGGGCTCTACTACGCTGATTTCATCAGCTTTTACAGCCCTACTCAACTGTGCGGAGGTGGGACGACGAAATCGAATTCTAACGAATTACCGATTTCTGTCCCACTCTCTTTTTTGCTCTCATAAAAGAGTAGTTCTTTTTCTTGAAATTTGATATACTAGTAACAGAACGAGAAAGGGATTGACTATGTTTGAGAAACAAGAAAGAACAGGCTTAATTGTTAAATTGTATTACAATCGAGACGGGAAAAAATTACAATCTGTCGGAGATGTTTTGTACCATTCTAAGAAATGCCGTTATGTCCAATTGTATGTGGACAGTGACAAGGCCGATCAAGTCATGGAAGACTTAAAGAAAGAACGTTATGTCAAAAAGGTCTTGCCTTGCCATCTTAAAGATTTAGATACAGATTTTGTGGGGAGTTTGCAACGATTGGAGATCCCATCTTTGGTCACAGAAGGTTAGAAAACGCAATCATTTGATGGATTGCGCTTTTTTTATTGACAATTGTCAGATAATTCGGTATATTCTTAATGTATTTATTTTAAGATTCATTTAAGGAGATCATTACTAATGAAGAAAAAATTTGCTCTTTCATTTTTAACCATTGCAAGTGTCGCTCTTCTTGCTGCTTGTGGTGAAGTTTCTACTTCAGGTTCAAACACAACTGGTAACGAAATCGGCAAGGAACTAAAAGTCGGTTTTAACTTTGAAAAAACTGGTGAAGTAGCAGCCTACGGTAGTGCTGAACAAAAAGGTGCTCAATTGGCCGTTGATGAAATTAACGCTAAGGGTGGAGCTGACGGTAAGAAGATTGTTGTCACAGATAAAGATAACAAATCTGAAACAGCTGAAGCAGCTACAGTCACTACAAACCTTGTCACTCAATCAAAAGTGAACGCTCTTGTAGGACCTGCAACTTCAGGTGCTACTGCAGCAGCCGTTGCCAATGCTGGTAAAGCAGGTGTTCCATTGGTTACACCATCTGCAACTCAAGATGATTTGACAAAAGGTCAAGATTACCTCTTCCGTGCAACCTTCATCGATAGTTTCCAAGGAAAAATCATTGCTAAATATACAACGGATAACTTGAAAGCGAAGAAAGTCGTTCTTTACTACGATAACTCATCTGACTATGCGAAAGGGATTGCTGAAGCCTTCAAGAAATCTTACAAAGGTGAAATCGTAGCAACAGAAACATTCCAATCTAAGGATACAGACTTCCAAGCTGCTCTTACAAAAATCAAAGATAAAGACTTCGATGCGATTGTTCTTCCAGGTTACTACACTGAAACTGGTAAGATCGTAAACCAAGCGCGTGGTATGGGAATCAAACAACCAATCATTGGTGGGGATGGATTTAGCGATGCTAAATTCGTTGAACAAGCAACACCTGCTGCAGCTACTGATATCTACTACGTAGCTGGATTCTCTACTGAAGGTGAAATGACTGATAAAGCTAAGAAATTCGTAGAAGCATACAAAGCGAAATACAACGAAGAACCTTCAATGTTCGCAGCTTTGGCGTATGATTCAGTTTACATGGTTGCTGAAGCATCTAAAGGTGCTAAGAACTCTGTCGAATTGAAAGATAACCTTGCGAAGTTGAAAGACTTGGAAGGTGTGACTGGTACAATGTCAATCGACAAGAACCACAACCCGGTTAAATCAGCTCTTATGATTGGCTTGAAAGAAGGTAAAGTCAAATCTGTAGAGTCTGTTAAACCATAATTATCATTTGTTGTTTGTACAAGAGGCTGGGAGAATGAAAATTCCTGGCCTCGCTCTTTATTGTTAGAAAGGATGGTTCAAATGCTCCAGCAATTAGTGAACGGTCTAATCTTGGGAAGCGTCTATGCACTCTTGGCCCTCGGTTATACCATGGTGTATGGAATTATCAAATTGATCAACTTTGCCCATGGGGATATCTACATGGTAGGTGCCTTTATGGGATATTTCTTATTGAACTCATGGAAAGTGAACTTCTTTGTAGCTTTGCTTCTAGCCATGGTTGGAACAGCTATTTTAGGGGTTGTAATTGAATACCTGGCTTATCGTCCGCTTCGTCATTCGACTCGGATTGCAGCCTTGATCACAGCGATTGGGGTTTCTTTCTTACTCGAATATGGGATGGTCTTCTTCGTAGGTGCCAATACCCGGTCCTTCCCGCAAGTGATTAAAACGGTTCGTTACAACTTCGGTCCGATTTCAATCTCCAATATTCAGTTGATGATCTTGGGAGTGTCTGTTTTCTTGATGGTCGCTCTTCAATTTATTATTCAAAAGACAAAGATGGGGAAAGCCATGCGGGCTGTATCTGTCGATAGTGATGCCGCTCAATTGATGGGGATTAACGTAAACCGTACGATCAGCTTTACCTTTGCTTTGGGATCAGCCTTGGCAGGTGCTGGTGGTGTTTTGATCGGTTTGTATTACAACTCGATCGAGCCTTTGATGGGGATGACACCAGGGATCAAAGCCTTTGTCGCGACCGTTCTTGGAGGGATCGGAATCATTCCAGGTCTTGCCCTAGGTGGATTTGTCATCGGTTTGTTGGAAACCTTCGCTACAGCGATCGGTCTTTCAGACTTCCGTGATGCCATTGTGTATGCCATCTTGATTGTGATCTTGCTCATCCGTCCAGCAGGTATCCTCGGTAAAAATGTGAAAGAGAAGGTGTAAGCCATGAAACAAAATTTAAAAGTGAATTTAGTCTGGCTTGGTCTTTTGGTCGCAGGTTTTGCCTTGATCCAAGTCTTGGTTGCAGCGGGTGTGCTCAATCTCTTCTATATCCAAATTTTAGAACAAATCGGAATTAATATTATCCTTGCAGTTGGCTTGAACCTCATCGTTGGTTTCTCAGGTCAATTCTCACTTGGGCATGCCGGATTTATGGCGATTGGTGCCTATTCTGCAGCCATTCTCGGTTCCAAATCACCAACCTACGGGGCCTTCTTTGGTGCGATGGTTTTAGGTGCTTTGATTGCTGGTGTCGTTGCCTTGATCGTTGGGGTTCCAACCCTTCGTTTGAAAGGGGACTACCTCGCGATTGCGACACTTGGGGTTTCTGAAATCATCCGGATCTTGATCGTCAATGGTGGTACTCTAACAAATGGTGCCGCTGGGATCCTTGGTTTGCCGGCCTTTACAACTTGGCAATTGGTTTACCTCTTTGTTGTAATTACAACGATCTTTACGATTAACTTCTTACGCAGTCCAATTGGACGCTCTACCCTTTCTGTTCGTGAAGATGAAATCGCGGCAGAATCTGTTGGGATCAATACGACCAAGGTCAAAGTCATCGCCTTTGTATTTGGTGCGATCACAGCGGCGATTGCTGGATCTCTCCAAGCCGGCTTTATTGGCTCTGTTGTTCCTAAAGATTACTCTTTCACCAATACCATTAATGTCTTGATCATTGTCGTGTTTGGTGGTTTAGGATCAATGTCAGGAACAGTTGTAGCAGCCATCGTCTTGGGTATCTTGAACATGGTGCTTCAAGACTTCTCAAGTGTCCGTATGATCATTTACTCATTGGCTTTGATTCTCGTGATGATCTTCCGTCCAGGTGGTCTTCTTGGAACAAGGGAATTCAGCTTGAAAAAACTACTCTCAAAAAAGGAGGCTAACTAATGGCACTTCTTGAAGTAAAAAATTTAACAAAAAACTTTGGTGGTTTGACAGCCGTTGGGGATGTGACCATGGAACTCAATGAAGGGGAATTGGTTGGGTTGATCGGACCCAACGGTGCCGGTAAAACAACCCTCTTCAACCTCCTAACAGGGGTATATGAACCAAGTGAAGGGACCATTACCTTAGATGGTCAGCTCCTAAATGGTAAAGCACCTTATAAAATCGCTGCAGGTGGTCTGGGACGGACTTTCCAAAATATTCGTCTCTTTAAAGATTTGAGCGTTTTGGATAATGTCTTGATTGCCTTTGCCAATCACCACAAACCACATGTCTTTGCGAGTCTTTTCCGCTTGCCAAGCTATTACAAGAATGAAGAAGCTTTGAAAGCGAAAGCCCTTGAATTGTTAGCGATTTTTGGTTTGGAAAAAGAAGCAGATACCTTGGCCAAAAACTTAGCTTACGGACAACAACGTCACTTGGAGATCGTTCGTGCCCTTGCTACAGAGCCAAAAATCCTCTTCTTGGATGAGCCTGCTGCAGGGATGAACCCTCAAGAAACAGCAGAATTGACCCAATTGATCCGTCGCATTCAAAAAGAATTTAATATTACGATCATGCTGATCGAGCACGATATGAGCTTGGTTATGGAAGTAACAGAACGGATTTATGTATTGGAATATGGTCGCTTGATTGCCCATGGGACGCCAGATGAAATCAAGACCAACAAACGCGTAATCGAAGCCTATCTAGGAGGTGAAGCCTAATGTCTATGTTAAAAGTTGAAAATCTTTCTGTACACTATGGCATGATCCAGGCTGTCCGTGAT
This sequence comes from Streptococcus sp. CP1998, assembly GCF_041026655.1. Taxonomy (NCBI): domain Bacteria; kingdom Bacillati; phylum Bacillota; class Bacilli; order Lactobacillales; family Streptococcaceae; genus Streptococcus; species Streptococcus sp. CP1998. The sequence continues at coordinate 1,513,033 of NZ_CP163380.1, read as the reverse complement.
GTCAGTTTCGAGGTAAACGAAGGGGAAGTTGTTTCTCTTATCGGTGCTAACGGTGCTGGGAAAACATCTATTCTTCGTACCATTTCAGGTTTGGTGCGTCCAAGTGCTGGGAAAATCGAGTTTTTGGGACAGGAGATTCAAAAGGTTCCTGCTCAAAAGATTGTAGCAGCCGGACTCTCTCAAGTTCCAGAAGGCCGCCACGTCTTTCCAGGCTTAACTGTTATGGAAAACTTGGAGATGGGAGCTTTCTTGAAGAAAGATCGAGAAGAAAATCAAGCTAACTTGAAGAAAGTCTTCTCCCGTTTCCCACGTTTGGAAGAACGGAAGAACCAAGATGCAGCAACCCTATCTGGTGGGGAACAACAAATGCTAGCAATGGGTCGTGCACTTATGTCAACGCCAAAACTCTTGCTTCTGGATGAACCTTCTATGGGATTGGCTCCAATCTTTATCCAAGAAATCTTTGATATCATCCAAGATATCCAAAAACAAGGAACAACTGTTCTCTTGATCGAGCAAAATGCCAATAAGGCCCTTGCTATCGCAGACCGCGGTTATGTTTTGGAAACAGGGAAAGTCGTTCTTACCGGAACAGGAAAAGAACTCTTAGCCTCAGAAGAAGTCCGCAAGGCCTACCTTGGTGGATAAGATTTCTAAAGTTCACTAGAATATTAAAAAGAAAGGTCCTGAAGACCTTTCTTTTTTCATCCCTCTTGTTTGATTTTTCTAAATTTTGAAAACAAGAGAAAACTGCTGAAAGCGTTTGAAATCATTCTTAAAATCAAGTATAATAAAACTAATAAAAGCATAGGAGAACTTGTTATGGCTGTTAAAGATTTTATGACACGTAAAGTGGTTTACATTAGTCCAGATACTACAATTGCCCATGCGGCAGATTTGATGCGCGAACAAGGTTTGCACCGTTTGCCAGTCATTGAAAATGATAAATTGGTTGGTTTGGTGACAGAAGGTACGATTGCAGAAGCAAGTCCATCTAAAGCAACAAGCTTGTCTATTTTCGAGATGAACTATCTGTTGAACAAGACCAAGGTTAAAGATGTCATGCTTCGCGATGTCATCACTGTCTCTAAATTTGCTAGCTTAGAAGATGCGACCTACCTCATGTATAAGAACAAGGTGGGAATTCTTCCAGTCGTGGACAATGAGCAGGTATCTGGTGTCATCACAGACCGTGATATTTTCCGTGCCTTCCTTGAAGTATCCGGTTATGGAGAAGAAGGAGTTCGTGTTCGCTTTGTTACAGAAGATAAGGTTGGTGTTCTAGAACAAATCATTCACTTGATTGTAGAAGAAGGGTATAACATCGCCAATACAGTCAATATTCCAACCAAAGACGACCGTGTGGTTATCGAAGTCCAAATTGATGGGGTGACAGATCTAGAAGGAATCCGTAGTAAATTTGAAGCCAACGGTTTGAAAGTCGACGAGATCACTCGAACAACCGCAAAAGCAATTTAATAAAAAATCAGGCTGGATGACAATCCAGTCTGATTTTTGTATAAGGTAACCTAATAAATTCTATAAAAATAATTATGATTTTATTAATCATGACGTGTATTCTAAGACTTTCCGCCGTGAGAAAAGAGCATGAAACATACTTGTTTCATGCTCTCGGAATTTTTGAGACATTAGGCTCAAAAATTAGTCATGGAACTTTGTGAAAGTTCGCTGACGTCCGTACTCACCTAAGGAAAATAGTAAATAGAAAAAAAGCTAGATGAAAATCTAGCCTTATTTCTATTAACGGTTAATGGGTTGTTTTTCTTTATCTAAAGTAAAGCCTTCGCCGAGAATTTCATGGGCTTCAGAAATGGTGATGAAGGCGAATGGATCGATCTGATTGATGATGTCTTTCATTTGTTTCATCTCATTCCGTGAAACGACACAGTAGACGATATCCAGGTCCTTACGGCTGTAATAGCCCATCCCGCGGATAAAGGTAATCCCGCGACCCAGATCGTCAGATACTTTTTGGGCAATTTCTTCTGGTTTAGATGTAACGATAAGGAAGCCTTTTCCAGCAAAACCACCTTCTCCAATCAAGTCGATCACAAGGGTGTCAATCAGGATAAAGAAGAGGGTGTACATCGCTGTACGGACATCTTGGAAGACAATGACCACAGTTGTCAGAACAATGGCATCTACAATCAACATGAGCTTTCCCATGCTGAGGGAAGTGTATTTATTAAAGATGCGAGCGAGGATATCAGTTCCTCCAGTAGTTCCACCGGCATTGAAGATGATCCCTAGACCTAAACCAAGGACAACCCCTGAGGCGATACAGGCAAGCAGAATATCTCCTTTAAAGGCTGTAAAAATAAAGTGATGGTAGTGGTGGCTTAGAGGCATGGCTTCAAAAATCGCCATCCATGCCGAAACCGAGAAAGTCCCCAGTAAGCTCAGATAAAGAGATTTCTTGCCCAGCAGTTTCCAAGCCAGAACGAAGAGAGGGATATTGATCAGCAAGTTCATGATGGATACGGGGATTTTGAAGAGGTAAAAGGTGATCAAGGTAATCCCTGTCGCTCCTCCTTCATAGAAGTGAAAGGGAATGACTAAAAAATAGATCCCAAACGAAAAAATGCCGGCCCCCAAGATGATAGCCAGAATATCTTTAAATTTAAACATGATAGGTTGTCTCCTAAAACTTTATAAGAACATTGTAACAAAAAAGTGAAAAAATGAAAATGACTTTGAAAAATTTTCTCTCCTAAAATACAAGATTTTTACCCTTATTTTTGGTAAAATAAAAAGAAGAAAAACAGAAAGAGGATACTATGGTAAACGGTACATTAATTTCATTTGAAGGTCCAGAAGGAGCGGGGAAATCATCGGTCCTAGAAGCCGTTTTGCCTCTACTTGAAGAAAAAGGAATTCCTTTTATTACAACCCGTGAACCAGGCGGTGTAGACATCGCAGAAAAGATCCGCCAAGTCATTTTAGATCCAGACCATACTCGTATGGATGCTAAGACCGAGTTGTTACTTTATATTGCCAGTCGCCGGCAGCATTTGGTGGAACGCGTCTTGCCGGCCCTTGCAGCTGGGAAAATCGTCTTGATGGACCGCTTTATTGATAGCTCGGTGGCTTATCAAGGGTATGGTCGCGGTCTGAGTGTGGAAGATATCGAATGGCTCAATCAATTCGCGACAGATGGTCTTAAACCAGATCTCACCCTTTACTTTGATCTGGATGTCGAAGAAGGGCTCGCTCGAATTGCGAAAAACCAAGAGCGGGAAGTCAATCGTTTGGATTTGGAAGGTTTGGAGCTTCACCAAAAAGTCAGACAAGGTTATTTGGCCTTGTATGAAAAGGAGCCAGAGCGCATCGTGAAAATCGATGCCAGTCAATCCTTTGAAGCAGTCTTTGCGGATGTCTTGGCTGTTTTAGAAAATCGCTTGGGGATATTGAAATGAAGCTAGAAGAGATCCAACAGCTCCAGCCAGAATTGGTGGAGCGTTTCACCCAGATCTTAGAACACAAACAGCTCAGTCATGCTTATCTCTTTACGGGTTCTTTTGCCAGTTTTGAGATGGCCCTCTTGCTAGCTCAAAGTCAATTTTGCGAAGATTTGCAGGGAGTCTGGCCTTGTGGCAAATGCCGTTCCTGCCGCTTGATTGAAGAAGAAGAATTCTCAGACGTGAAAATCGTGCGTCCAGTCAACCAGATCATTAAGACTGACCGCATTCGCTCGCTCGTTCAAGACTTTTCTCAATCAGGGTTTGAAGGAAGTCGGCAGGTCTTTATCGTCCAAGATGCGGATAAGATGCATACCAATGCGGCCAACTCTCTCTTAAAAGTCATGGAAGAGCCCCAGAGTGAGATCTATCTCTTCTTGTTGACTTCCGATGAAAACTTGATCTTACCGACCATCAAGAGTCGGGCCCAGCAGGTCCATTTTCCTAAAAAGCAAGCCTACCTAACCGAACTGTTAGAAAAAGAAGGCTTGATCAAATCTCAGGCAAATTTAGTAGCTCGATTTAGTTTTAGTCTCGAAGAGGCAGAGCAACAAAAAAAGAATGCAACGTTTTTTGAACTGGCAAAAGTTTGTGATCAGTTCATCGAACGTTGTCAATCCAATTTGAATCGTGCTTATTTGGAAGTGACCCGTTTAGTGAGCCTAGCAGATGATAAGGAAAAACAAAGCCAGGCCTTTCGTTTGATGGAGTTGGCTTTAGAAGAGCAGTTGCGCTTGAGTAGATCCCAGCAGTTGCTTGAGAAATTGAGTCTTGCTCGCACCATGTGGAAGGCCAATGTTTCTTTTCAAAATGCTCTAGAATATATGGTTTTGAGCTTAGAAAGTTAAGGAGTCAGAATGAATAAAAAAGAATTATTTGATGCTTTAGACGGCTTTTCTCAGAATTTGTTGGTCACCTTGGCTGAAGTCGAAGCCATTAAGAAAAATTTGAAACAAGTCATCGAAGAAAATACAGCTCTTCGCTTAGAAAATGATAAATTGAGAGAACGTTTGGGGGAAGTGGAGAAGACTTCATCCGCAAAGTCCCAACACCATGGCCGTGAAAATTTGCAACGCATTTATAACGACGGTTTTCATATTTGCACTTATTCCTATGGTCAACGCCGTGAGAATGATGAAGAGTGTATGTTTTGTGACGAGTTGTTATTTAGGGAGTAAGCATGCAGATCCAACGAAGTTTTAAAGGGGAAAAGAAAACAGGGGTGCTTTACCTGGTCCCAACACCGATCGGCAATCGGGAGGATATGAGTTACCGCATGGTCCAGACCTTAAAGGATGTGGACTTGATCGCAGCTGAGGATACTAGAAATACAGGCCTCTTGCTCAAGCATTTTGAGATTACCACTCCCCAGACTAGCTTTCATGAGCACAATGCCATGGAGAAAATTCCTGATCTGATCGCCCATTTAGAATCTGGAAAGGATGTGGCGCAAGTCTCAGATGCAGGACTTCCTAGTATCTCTGACCCCGGTCATGATTTGGTCAAGGCAGCGATTGAACGCGAGATTCCTGTCGTAGCTGTGCCTGGTCCTAGTGCGGGTATAACGGGTTTGATTGCCAGTGGCCTAGCCCCTCAACCTCATATTTTTTATGGATTTCTGCCTCGCAAAGAGGGGCAACAGAAGGCCTTTTTCCAAGAAAAAGTGGCCTATCCTGAGACCCAGATCTTTTATGAATCGCCCCATCGAGTGAAGGCAACCTTAGAGAATATGTTGGCTGTCTATGGGGATCGTCCTGTCGTCCTGGTTCGTGAATTGACCAAGATCTACGAGGAATATACTCGTGGCAGTATTTCTGAGTTAGTCGCATTTCTTGAAGAAAATCCTCTCAAAGGGGAATGCCTCTTGATTGTCGAAGGAGCCAAGGAAGAAGAGCTAGACCTAGAAGAGGTCGACTTGATCCAAGAGATCGACACCTTGGTCCAAGAGGGTATGAAGAAAAATCAAGCAATTAAACAGGTCGCCAAACAATACGGCCTGCAAAAGAGTGAGCTCTATGCTCGTTACCATCAAGACTAGGAAAGGTTGGAAGCAGGATGGAAATTAGAATGGCTTATCCCAATGAGATCAAGCGAATTATGGAAATCATCCAAGATGCCAAGGAAAGCCTGGCTCAAAGACAGGTCGACCAGTGGCAGGATGGTTATCCAAATGAAGAGATCATTTTTGAGGATATTCTAGAAAGTCGTGGCTATGTGGCCGTTGAAGATCAGGAAGTTGTCGCCTATGCAGCCGTCCACAAGGGAAATGAAGCGGCCTATAATGAGATTTACGATGGCAAGTGGGAGCATGACAACTATATGTATGTCACTTTTCACCGTGTCGCTGTAGCCAAAGAAGCTGCTGGCAAAGGGGTGGCTCAGACCTTCCTTCAAGGTTTAATCGAAGGGGAAAAAGGACCGGATTTCCGTTGCGATACGCACCCGGATAATCTAGTCATGCAACATCTGCTTGAAAAATTGGGCTACCATTATTGTGGAAAGGTCCCTATTGATGGCGTCCGCCTGGCTTATCAAAAGATCAAGCGAAAAGCAGAAACCAGTTTATTCCAAGTGGTCTCAGAAGAAGATCGCTGGGATCAAAGAGCAGAAGCGGCCTACAATGACTCTCTATCTTAAACAATTTTATGAAAGCCCTATGGGGCTTCTTTCGATCATTGTCAGTGAGGAAGGCCTTGTAGAACTTGATTTTTATGATCCGAAAGAGGAGGCGCCTGATTCCTATGGGGCGCTGGAGCAGGTCCATCCCTACCATGAGAAGGTGAAGGAGTGGTTGGATCACTATTTTGCTGGGGAGCCAATCGCTATCAGCTTTCCACTAGCACCGCAAGGGACAGCCTTTCAAGAGCGGGTGTGGCAGTTATTGCAAGAGATCCCATATGGTGAGACCAAGACCTATGGCCAGCTGTCCCAGGATCTTTCTTGTGGTTCAGCCCAAGCCGTAGGACAGGCTGTTGGACGCAATCCCTTGACGATCTTAGTCCCTTGCCACCGTGTGATGGGAAAAGATGGACAACTGACGGGCTATGCGTCTGGACTTGATCGCAAACGCTGGCTCTTACACCATGAAGGAATTACCTGGAAGGAGAAATAAAATCGATGTATACCTTTATTGAATACCCAAAATGTTCGACTTGTCGAAAGGCTAAATCAGAATTGGATGGTCTCCAATGTGAGTTCCAAAGCCAAAATATTGTCACAGAAACACCGACTAGCCAAGAATTGCAAGACTGGATGGCAGCGTCTGGCCTACCGATCAAGTCTTTCTTTAATACTAGCGGGATGAAATACCGGGAACTCGGTTTGAAAGATAAGGTGGATCAACTGACAGTGAAAGAAGCGGCAGATCTCCTTGCTTCAGACGGTATGCTGATCAAGCGGCCTCTGCTTGTCAAAGACGGAAAAGTTGTTCAAGTGGGCTACCGGAAACCGTACGCAGACTTAGGTTTGTAAAAGAAAAGGGAGTTGGGCTCCCTTTTCATTTTGCAGTGAAGATGATATAATCATACGAGTGAATTCAATGAAAGAGAGTCAAGCATGAGTATTTTAGAAGTGAAAAATTTAAGCCACGGTTTTGGGGACCGTGCGATTTTTGAGGATGTGTCTTTCCGTTTGTTAAAGGGAGAGCATATCGGTCTTGTCGGGGCCAATGGTGAAGGGAAATCGACCTTCATGAGTATCGTGACAGGTAAAATGCAACCTGATGAAGGAAAGGTGGAGTGGTCTAAGTATGTGACGGCAGGTTACCTGGATCAGCATTCGGTCTTAGAAGAAGGACAAACAGTTCGCGATGTCTTACGGACCGCTTTTGATGAGTTGTTCACAGCTGAAGCTCGCATCAATGACCTCTATATGGCCATGGCGGAAGAGGGAGCCGATGTCGATGCTCTGATGGAAGAAGTAGGAGAACTCCAAGAGCGTCTAGAAAGTCGTGATTTTTATACCTTGGATGCCAAGATCGATGAAGTGGCGCGTGCTCTTGGTGTCATGGACTTTGGCATGGACACGGATGTGACCTCCTTGTCAGGTGGGCAGCGGACCAAGGTCCTTTTGGCTAAATTGCTCCTTGAAAAACCAGATATCCTTCTCTTGGACGAGCCGACCAACTACTTGGATGCAGAGCACATCGATTGGCTCAAACGCTATTTGCAGAATTATGAAAATGCCTTTGTCCTCATTTCCCACGACATTCCTTTCTTGAATGATGTGATCAATATCGTCTACCATGTGGAAAATCAGCAGTTAACCCGCTATTCAGGAGACTACTACCAATTCCTTGAAGTCTATGAAATGAAGAAATCGCAATTGGAAGCGGCTTATGAGCGCCAGCAAAAAGAGATTGCTGATTTGAAAGATTTCGTAGCCCGCAATAAGGCGCGTGTGGCTACACGGAATATGGCCATGTCTCGTCAGAAGAAGCTGGACAAGATGGAACTCATTGAGTTGCAAAGTGAGAAACCAAAGCCATCCTTTGAATTTAAAAATGCCCGTACTCCTGGCCGCTTTATCTTCCAGGCCAAGGATCTTCAAATCGGGTATGATCGTCCTTTGACTAAGCCTTTGAACCTAACGTTTGAACGCAATCAAAAGGTAGCCATCATCGGAGCTAACGGGATCGGGAAAACCACTCTCTTGAAGAGCTTGCTAGGAATCATCCCACCGATTGCTGGAGAAGTCGAGCGGGGAGATTACCTCGAACTTGGCTACTTTGAGCAAGAGGTCGAAGGGGGCAATCGTCAGACACCGCTTGAGGCAGTCTGGAATACCTTTCCAGCTCTCAACCAAGCAGAAGTCCGTGCCGCTCTTGCCCGCTGTGGTTTGACCACCAAGCATATTGAGAGCCAAATTCAGGTGCTATCCGGTGGGGAGCAAGCCAAGGTACGCTTCTGTCTCTTGATGAACCGCGAAAACAATGTCTTGGTACTAGACGAGCCGACCAACCACTTGGATGTGGATGCCAAAGAAGAATTGAAACGGGCTCTGAAAGAGTACAAGGGATCGATTCTCATGGTTTGCCACGAGCCAGACTTCTATGAAGGCTGGATGGACCAAATCTGGGACTTTAATGAATTGACGTAAAGACAAAAAGAGAACCGCATGGTTCTCTTTTCAGATTCTTCTTAGAAACTTTCCTTAGGTGAGTACGGACGTTAGGTGAAATTATCCAGTGGATGATTTCAGCAATCCAGGAAGTTCCATGACTAATTATTGAGCCTAAGGTCTCAATAATTCCGTGTGCCTGAAATAAATCTGTTTCAGGCACTTTTCTCATGGCAAAAAGTTTCAGTAGATGAATGACTTAAATAATTAGAATTCATTTTTTTTACCAATGAATTTATTAGCTAATTTTATGTAAAATGTTTATCAATATCTTAAAAAGAGAACCGTTTGGTTCTCTTTTCATTATTTCTTGAAATTATAGTCTTTTAAAATCTCGATTTTTTCAATCTTGATGTCTGTTTTTGGTTTGTCCTTATCATTGGTTTCGGCAGAGGCGATTTTATCGACCACATCCATGCCATCGATCACTTGGCCAAAGACAGTGTAGTTACCACCATCGAGGGTTGGATTTCCACCATTTTTATAAGCATCGATGATCTTAGCTGGGAAGCGGTCAGTTGGGAGCTTGCTAGAAATATCTTCCTTATTTTGGTTAATATAGAATTGACTACCATTGGTATTTGGACCAGAATTGGCCATGGCAAGGGCTCCACGAAGGTTGTAAAGGTATGGAGAATACTCATTCTCAAAACCAGTACCTGAATCTTTGGATTTGTCTTTGCCCTTCCAGATGGATTCGCCACCCGTACCGTCTCCTTTAGGATCCCCAGTTTGGATCATAAAGTTGTTAATAACACGGTGGAAAAGCAAGCCATTGTAATAGCCTTCTTTTGCGTGGGTCAAGAAGTTTTCAACTGCAAGTGGGGCATATTTAGAGAAGAGCTTCACAGTGATGTCGCCTTCAGTTGTCGTGATTTTAACCTCTGCTTCATCTTCAGCCACTTCATTTGAGAGTTGTGGGAAGACGGCATTTTCATTGGTCATGGCGTCGTTAAAATCTTTGCGCAGTTGTTCTAATTTCTTTTGTTCTTCTTCAATTTTCTTTTGATCTTTTTCACTAGAGCTAGAAGTTGCTGTCTGCTCTGTCTTTTCTTTGCTTGCGCTTGAAGAGCTAGAGTCTTTCTGATTGGACGAACAAGCTGTCAAAGCCAAGCCGGAAAATAATAGTAGTGCGATTAATTTTTTCATATTCTTCCTTTCCAACATAGTTGTCTTTCTCTATTGTACCTTAATTTTGCGATACTTTCAAATCTTGATAAAATTTAAGGCGAAAACACTGTTTTGAAAATTTGCAGAAAACAGATGAAAGTATTTCTGAATTCCTGTATAATAGGATGACTACAGGAGAACGATCATCAAAAAATGAAATCATTACATTTTGCGAGAGCCCTTTGGTTTGGTATCCTAGGTGCTCTCTTTTTTGCATTTACCTTTATTTTTAATCGAAGCATGAACCTGGCAGGTGGTTCCTGGATGTGGAGTGCTAGTTTGCGTTACCTTTTTAGTTTGCCTATGATGGCTGTTTTAGTCTGGCAGAAAGGTGAGTTGAAGGGTGTCTTATCAGCAATTGCACGAGCCCCGTGGACGTGGTTGCTCTGGAGTACGGTTGGCTTTGGTCTCTTTTATGCACCCTTATCGATGGCTTCTATCTATGGAGAATCATGGTTTGTGGCTGCGACCTGGCAGATCACGATTTTAGCAGGTCTCCTCTTGACACCACTTTTTGGCCAAAAGATTCCAGGAAAACAGTTAGGAATGACTTTGCTGATTTTGTTAGGGATCGTATTGATACAAATTCCATATTTTGGACGAGGTCTGAGAGAAGGTGTGGTGAGAGCTAGTATCTTAATTTTGATCGCTGCTTTTTCCTATCCATTGGGAAATCGTAAGATGCTGGTTCATTGTAAAGAAGAGCAATTGTCAACGACCCAACGGGTCTTTGGGATGACCTTAATGAGTGTTCCTTTTTGGTTGCTCTTATCCGTCTTTGCAGGACTTGATGCAGGCTTGCCATCAGGTGGGCAAATGCTCCAATCCTTGATCGTAGCAGTATTTTCAGGAGTTATCGCGACCATGCTCTTCTTTGAAGCAACCAACTTAGTGAAACACAATCATCAGCAGTTAGCTGTTGTTGAAGCTACCCAGGCCGGTGAGGTTCTCTTCACCCTATTTGGAGGCTGTCTTTTTCTAGGAGATCAGATCCCAACCCCACTCGGATTTTTAGGGGTCTTCATTGTGATCGTCGGTATAGTAGGAAATAGTCTGATGACTTCTTCAGAATAGATAGTGGTAGAAGAGTAGAACTTTAAAGCGGTTCAGTCTATCAAAGCTAACAACCACGAGGGTGTTTTCTTTTTGGATTAAATCACTAATTAAGAAGGAAGTTGCGTATAGATGGAAAATTCGGTATGATGGGAGATATGTTAATTTGTTGGAAAATGAATGAATTCCCTCAAAAACCGTATCATGAATGGGGAGCCCCAGATGAACATTAAGAGAGGTATAAAATGGATAGAAATAAGAGTTTGATCTATATGATGCGTTTTGCTGGTAAAGAGTATTACCTAGATAAGATAAGAATGAGACTTTGTGTGAACCATCAAAAAAAGCCTTTCCGATTTGATCGGTGGACTTTTGGTCTAGGAGCTATCATTGGCTTTTTCATTCTAGTTCCCCATTGGGTCCATTCCATTTCTGTAGTTTACAAAACTATCTTGCTTGGAGTGGGCTGGTTGTTGGTTGCTACACTGATTAGACGTATGATGACCATGGAGCAAGATCCAAATTTTGAAGAGTTTCATATTGAGACGCTGGACAAGCGAGCGGAGTTTCTTTTAAGAATGAAATCAAAGCTTTATCGTAAACTGTGGATTGGACTGGTCTTTCTGTATGCCAGCATCTTTCATGCAGTTCATTACATCATGACCAATCTTCCAGGAAGCTATGGTATGAGTCTGATGATGTTCTATGGAGTCTATCTCTGCTTAGGTCAATCCCATATTCTATCTCAGATGAAGATCTTTAAAGAGCTAACAAAACAATTGCGTAGATAAGGACCAGATTTGTACTTAAGATGTGCTGACTTCATATGAATTAAAGAGTGGGAAAGATTTAGTTTTACTTGTTAAAGGGGAGAAGGTTGACACTTTATCAATCAGCAAGAATCAAGGATGATGAACCAGATATGAATAAAAGCATAATCTTTCAAGAAGCGAAAATTTAATTGTTCTAATGAATTAGAAGCCGTTTCAAATAAATATTTCTGATTCTAAGGTTGCTAAATTATATCCTGAAGTAGAAAAGATATAAACTATTTAAATCAAATTTGTTTCCGTCCAAACAATACAATGAACGCAAATGGTGTGATAAAATCACTCATTAGTTTGCGCTGAAAGGTCAAGAAAATATGGAACTTTATGTTACAGACGAAACAAGAGGGGATAAAACACAAATTTATTCTTATGACGAGTTTGTAGCGTGGATAAAGTTCCATCGGAAGAATGAATCATCAGCTAAACAAAGTAAAGTTTTTATAGATCAATCAGATACTGGGGAATTGGCAGAGCTTCCTCACGATAGTCTTTATTTTCTTGCTCGTCATTCGGTTTAAAAGACGTTCGTAGACTTACCATAAGCGTTTTTCAAACAGCTAGGGATGTTTATCTTTTGGAAATCATTCTGGGTCTATTTGCTTCATTAAAAACTTTCCCGATCTTCGCTTACAATACCTACCGATCAAAATGGGGCTAGGACCGGTTTCTAGCTTTATTTTTTTCAGTTTTACTCTGCACGTGTTTGGAAATGATTTTACTAGAGAACTAGCTTGGAAATGTGATATAATAAAGGTTATGGCAAACAATAATCAATCGAAAAAAACACGGTCGACGAGACGACTGTCCAAAGCAGAATTAGAAAGAAAAAAAGCGATTCACCGCATGATTGTGACCATTCTGATTAGTCTGGTTTTAGTCTTTGCGTCCTTGAAATTGGGAGCAGTAGGGGTCTTGGCCTACAACTTGATCCGACTCTTTGTTGGAAGTTTAGCCTATTTGGCTATTTTAGCGACCTTTTTCTACCTCTATGCCTTTAAATGGCTGGACAAACACGAAGGGGTGATTTCAGGATTCCTAAGCTTTTTTGCTGGGCTTCTCTTGATGTTTCAGGCCTTCTTTGTATCCTCCCTTCATTTAGATAATAATGGAATCAAGGTCACTTTTTCAAGAATCATGGCAGACTTGATTCATCTGCGGGTGGAGAGTTTTGCTGGTGGTGGTATGATCGGTGCTCTACTTTATGCTCCGATTTCCTTCCTGTTTTCAAATATTGGTTCTTATTTTATTGGCCTTCTCTTTATCGGATTGGGGATCCTCTTGATGAGTCCTTACTCCATCTATGATTTGTTTGAAAAGGGATCGGAAGCCTTCCACGCTTCTATGGAAAAACGCAAAGAACGTCGCGAGCAGAAGTTCCTTGAAAAGGAAGCGAGAGTTGCTGAGGAAGTCTGCGACTGAAAGAGAGCAAGAAGAAGCAAGTGCAGTTCTTCCAACTCCCCTTTCAATGGAAGGGCATCCTGTAGATCCTGAAACAGGAGAAGTGTTGGCGGAGGAGCCGTTCACAGAGCCCTTCCCAGAAGCCGAAATTGTCGCACCAACAACACCAGAGATCTACCTGCCAGATGAAGAGTGGCCTGAAGAGCCTGAAGCATACGAAGAGCTTCCAGTAGCCGAAGAATTCGAGGATGATGGGGAAGAAGTTCAAGTGGATTTCACACCTAAGGAATTGCTTCAGTACAAGCTTCCAACCATTGATCTTTTCGCACCTGACAAGCCCAAAAACCAATCCAAAGAGAAAAACATCGTTCGCCAGAACATCCGCATTTTGGAAGAGACCTTTGCAAGCTTTAACATCAAGGCGACAGTGGAACGGGCGGAAATCGGTCCTTCTGTTACCAAGTATGAAGTCAAGCCAGCTGTGGGTGTACGGGTCAACCGTATCTCCAACCTAGCAGATGATTTGGCCCTAGCCCTAGCAGCAAAGGATGTGCGGATTGAAGCGCCGATTCCAGGGAAATCTCTGGTAGGGATTGAAGTGCCCAACTCAGAGATTGCAACGGTTTCCTTCCGTGAATTGTGGGAGCAGTCTAAAACAGATCCGGCTAAACTCCTTGAGATTCCTCTTGGAAAGGCCGTAGATGGTTCAGCTCGAACCTTTGATTTGGCTCGGATGCCCCACCTCTTGGTAGCGGGGTCTACCGGATCTGGTAAGTCAGTAGCGGTCAATGGCATTATTTCGAGTATCTTGATGAAGGCCCGTCCGGACGAAGTCAAGTTTATGATGGTCGATCCAAAGATGGTGGAGCTTTCTGTCTACAATGATATTCCTCACCTCTTGATTCCAGTGGTGACCAACCCACGTAAGGCCAGTCGGGCCCTGCAAAAGGTTGTCGATGAGATGGAAAATCGCTACGAGCTCTTCTCGAAAGTAGGCGCTCGCAATATTGCTGGCTTTAATGCCAAGGTGGCTGAGTACAATGCCCAGTCTGAGATGAAGCAAGTGCCCCTCCCATTGATCGTTGTCATTGTTGACGAGTTGGCAGACTTGATGATGGTCGCAAGTAAAGAAGTGGAAGATGCCATTATTCGCCTTGGACAGAAGGCGCGTGCGGCGGGGATCCACATGATCCTTGCGACTCAACGGCCATCGGTTGACGTTATCTCAGGTCTGATTAAGGCCAATGTGCCTTCCCGTGTCGCTTTTGCGGTATCATCTGGGACCGACTCACGGACCATCTTGGATGAAAATGGCGCAGAGAAATTGCTCGGTCGTGGGGACATGCTCTTTAAACCGATCGATGAAAATCATCCAATCCGTCTACAAGGATCCTTTATCTCAGATGACGATGTGGAGCGGATTGTCAACTTTGTCAAAGAGCAGGCAGAAGCCGATTATGATGATGCCTTTGATCCAGGTGAAGTATCCGAGTCAGACTTTGACGGAGGCATGGGTGGCTCAGAAGAGGGTGATCCTCTCTTTGAAGAGGCCAAAGCACTCGTCATCGAGACCCAAAAAGCCAGTGCTTCGATGATCCAGCGTCGCTTATCGGTTGGTTTTAACCGGGCGACCCGCCTCATGGAAGAGTTGGAAGCAGCAGGTGTGATTGGACCAGCTGAAGGGACCAAGCCTCGAAAAGTATTGCAACAATAAGTTTAGGGGGAAGAGGGCACTTGCCCCACTCCCTTTTCTTTTTATAGAAAATAGAAAGTAGGACCAGATGAAGTTAGACACGATTCATCATATTGCCATCATTGGACGGGATCGCGATGCTATGTTGCATTTTTATGTGGACCAGTTGGGCTTTGCGATTGTCAGTGAGTATGACCGTCCCGAACGCGGAGATATCTTGATCAATCTCCGTCAGGGCCAGCTGACTTTAGAACTCTTTATCAAATCGACGGCCCCAGAACGTCCGAAGTTCCCCTTGCCTGAGCATGCGGGACTGCGTCATCTGGCCTTTAAAGTGGACGATGTAGAGACGTATCTAGCTAAATTGGATCAGCTAGGTATTGAGAATACAGGCCTTCGCCATGATGACTTTGATGGTAAGAAGATGGCATTTTTCTTTGATCCAGAAGGATTGCCCTTGGAAATACATGAGTGAGGAAAGAAATGAATAGATTAGAAGGACTCAGTCAGGAAGAAGTAGCGAAAAAGATCCAAGAGGGCAAGCAAAATAAGGTCACGATCAAGACAGAAAAAAGTGTAGGGCAGATCATTCGAGACAATGTCTTTACCTACTTTAATCTGATTTTCCTGGTCTTAGCGGTCCTGCTTGTAGCAGTGAAGTCTTGGAACAATCTCTTGTTTGTCCCTGTCGTCGTAGTCAACTCCTTGGTAGGAATTGTGCAGGAAGTCCGCTCTCGACGGATTTTGCGTCAGATGCAATTTCTGCATATGAGTGAGGCGATCGTTCTTCGCGAAGGAAAAGAAGTCTCTCTACCTATCGATCAGCTGGTGGAGGGCGATCTAGTTCGCTTTCAAGCTGGAGACCAGATCTATGCGGATGGGGTCTTGCTGGAGGGCGATCTAAAAGTCGATGAGTCGCAATTGACGGGTGAAGCCGATGAGGTCAAAAAAGGAGCACAAGACGCACTCATGTCAGGTAGTTTTGTGATCGCTGGTCAAGGTTTAGCGAGACTAGAAAAAGTTGGGAACGACTCCTACATCAACCAATTGAGCCTGGAAGCCAAGCAAGTCAAGTCTCATGAGGAGTCTGACATGGTCCATGCGGTCAACCAAATCGTGGGGATCATTGGTCTCCTTATTATTCCGCTAGGTTCGCTCCTTTTTCTTCGCAGCTATATCAGCCTAGGCGATAGTCTCAAGCTCAGTGTGACTTCAACAGTCGGAGCCTTGATCGGGATGATCCCAGAAGGCTTGTATCTCTTGATGACCTTGGCACTGGCTCTAGGCGCTGTCAGATTAGCCAAGGAAAAGGTCCTGCTCAATAGCATGAAGGGGATTGAGACCTTATCGCGCGTGGATGTCCTTTGTGTCGATAAGACAGGGACTATTACAGAGCCGGGTATGGAAGTGACAGAGATTCGTCCAGTTAAAGACACTCAAGACTTGGAAGCTCTAGCTCAGTATGTAGAGGCTAGTATGGATCAAAACGATACCATGGATGCCATCCGTAATTTCCACAAGATTCCAGTCAGCCGGCCTTGGAAGACTCTCGACGTTCAGCCCTTTACGTCTAAGAAAAAGTATGGGGCCATTACCTTTGAATCTGGGATCTATGTATTAGGCGCACCAGAATTTGTTTTACGAGAGGGCTTCTCTGAGCTTGAAAAAGAGATAGCTCCTGCTACTCAGGCAGGTAATCGGGTCTTGGCCTTTGGGAAATATAAGGGAGAACACCTAAGAGAAACTTTAGAGGCTCCTGTAGACTTGGTGGCCTGGATTATTCTCTCCAATCCTTTGAGAAAAAATGCCAAAGAAACCTTCGCCTACTTTAAAGAACAAGGAGTGACCATTAAGGTCATTTCAGGGGACAACCCAGCTACGGTTTCAGCTATTGCACAAAAAGCAGGCATTGAAGGAGCAGAGGGGTTAATCGATGCCAGAACCTTACTGACGGAAGAAGACTTGCACCAAGCAGCGAGTCAATATACGGTCTTTGGTCGGGTGACACCAGAGCAAAAGAAAAGCCTTGTTGAAGGCTTGCAGGCAAAGGGACATAAAGTCGCCATGACTGGAGATGGCGTCAACGATATTCTGGCCCTCAAAACAGCGGATTGTAGTATTGCGATGGAATCTGGAAACGATGCGACCAAGAAGATGGCGCAAGTGGTCTTACTGGATTCTGACTTTGGGAAGATGCCGTCCATCGTGGCAGAAGGGCGTCGGGTGGTCAATAATATTCAACGATCAGCCAGTCTCTTTTTGATCAAGAATATCTTTTCTATTTTGTTGGCTATCTCAGTGACGCTCTTAGCCTTTACCTATCCCATCATGCCGTCGCAGATGTCTTTGATCAGTGGTTTTACGATTGGGATTCCCGGATTCTTTCTAGCGCTTGAGCCCAATAGCGAGCGCATCAAAGGGCGTTTTATCGAAACGGTCTTTAAAAATGCACTACCTGCTGCCTTGACGGATTTTATACTGATTTTTAGTCTGGTCTTGCTGTCTTCTACATTTGGCATGAGGTCGGAAGAGCTCTCAAGTGCAGCCATCTGCTTGATGGCCTTCGTTGGCTTTACCATCATCTACCAAGAATCCCAGCCTCTCAATCACTACAAGAGACTGGTTCTTCTAGGAAATATCTTAGCTTTTCTGGTATCAAGTAGTATCCTAGGGAAATTCTTTAACATGAGCCCCTTGAGGCTTCAAACGCTGCTTATCTGCGCCATCATGGCCGTTCTTGCTCTCATCTTGATTCAAGTTTTCAAGAAGTTAGTGGGCTGGCTCTTTCATCGGAAGAAATAAAAGAGAGAGTGGGACAGAAATCGGTAATTCGTTAGAATTCGATTTCGTCGTCCCACCTCCGCACAGTTGAGTAGGGCTGTAAAAGCTGATGAAATCAGCGTAGTAGAGCCCACTCAACCACTGCGTCTTGCTCGACAATCCAAAAATAATTGAGAGGCTAGGACTTTTGTCCCAGCCTCTTTGGCATTAGATAAACAAACTAGCGGTTAAAATCAGATAGAGCAAGAAGGTGACCAGAAATCCAGCGCGCCAGAAGAATTTGATAAATTTAGGATAATAAAAACTCTTTTTCTTTTTTAAGAAATAAACCGTTAGCCCCAAGGCCAAAAGAGAAAGACTCAAGGCTAGCAGCGGTAAGAGGCTGTGGTAAAAAGCGCTGTCTGAAATCAGGTAGTACTCCAAGGCAAATAAAGGAAAGGCAATATCGGTAGATCGCCATCCTCTTTTTTGGAGTTTAAAGAGGTGAACAATGATGCCGCTCAGAATCAGCGTTAAAAAAATAAATAATACAGAAGCAACTTTGATTAACATAGCTTCATTCTATCATAAAACGAAAAAAAAGTTTACTATATTTTAATTTTTTCTTGCAAAAAAAGAGAAATCGTGTATAATAGAAAGGTATGCACAAAGCATACTTGTGGGAGGTAAAAATCTGTAATTACCGCCAAAACCACAAAGGAGGATTTAAGAAATGGCTAAAAAAGTCGAAAAACTTGTAAAATTGCAAATCCCTGCTGGTAAAGCTACTCCAGCTCCACCGGTTGGTCCAGCGCTTGGTCAAGCAGGTATCAACATCATGGGATTCACTAAAGAGTTTAACGCTCGTACAGCTGATCAAGCTGGTATGATCATCCCAGTTGTTATCACTGTTTATGAAGATAAATCATTCGATTTCGTTACAAAAACACCACCAGCTGCTGTTCTTTTGAAAAAAGCTGCAGGTGTTGAAAAAGGTTCAGGTACACCGAACAAAACGAAAGTTGCAACTGTAACTCGTGCACAAGTACAACAAATCGCTGAAACTAAGATGCCAGATTTGAACGCTGCAAACATTGAGTCTGCAATGCGTATGATCGAAGGTACTGCTCGTTCTATGGGATTCACTGTTACTGACTAATTGTAACAATCCTATTTGCCCGCAATACACTTGATCAAATGACGAGTGACGTGGGAGATGAAAATCGATATGACCACATTACAAGGAGAAAGATAAAATGGCTAAAAAAAGCAAACAACTTCGTGCTGCTCTTGAAAAAATCGACAGCACAAAAGTCTACAGCGTAGAAGAAGCTGTAGCTCTTGCAAAAGAAACTAACTTTGCAAAATTTGACGCAACTGTAGAAGTTTCTTACAACTTGAACATCGACGTGAAAAAAGCTGACCAACAAATCCGTGGTGCAATGGTATTGCCAAACGGAACTGGTAAAACAGCTCGCGTACTTGTATTTGCACGTGGTGCAAAAGCTGAAGAAGCAAAAGCTGCTGGTGCAGACTTCGTAGGTGAAGATGACCTTGTTGCGAAAATCAACGATGGTTGGTTGGACTTCGACGTAGTTATCGCTACACCTGACATGATGGCTCTTGTTGGACGTCTTGGACGTGTCCTTGGACCACGTAACTTGATGCCAAACCCTAAAACTGGTACAGTAACAATGGATGTTGCGAAAGCAGTTGAAGAGTCTAAAGGTGGTAAAATCACTTACCGTGCTGATAAAGCAGGTATCGTTCAAGCGATCATCGGTAAAGTTTCATTCGATGATACTAAATTGGTTGAAAACTTTAAAGCTTTCAACGACACAATCCAAAAAGCAAAACCAGCTACAGCTAAAGGTACTTACGTAACTAGCTTGACTTTGACTACAACTCAAGGTCCTGGTATCAAAGTGGATGTTAACTCACTTTAATTGAAATGAAAAGCTGCCTTCGGGTAGCTTTTTTTGTACTCCATTTTTATTTGCTACAGTTGGTAAAACTAATCGGATGGAAAAAAGAAAATTTTGATGGATATGACTATATAAAAAGCGTAATTTATGGTAAAATAATACAGATCAAAAAAGGAGAGAGAAAATGGTAGAACCTAAGTATAAACGTATCTTAATCAAGCTATCTGGTGAGGCTCTTGCCGGCGAACGTGGTATCGGAATCGATATCAAAACTGTCCAAAATATGGCCCAAGAAATCAAGGAAGTTCATGAACTTGGAATTGAAATTGCCTTGGTGATTGGAGGGGGAAACCTTTGGCGTGGAGAACCTGCTGCTGAAGCAGGGATGGATCGTGTCCAAGCAGACTACACAGGGATGCTCGGTACTGTTATGAACGCCCTTGTGATGGCTGATTCGCTTCAACAAGTTGGCG
Source organism: Streptococcus sp. CP1998 (assembly GCF_041026655.1). Taxonomy (NCBI): domain Bacteria; kingdom Bacillati; phylum Bacillota; class Bacilli; order Lactobacillales; family Streptococcaceae; genus Streptococcus; species Streptococcus sp. CP1998. The sequence goes on along the minus strand of NZ_CP163380.1, from coordinate 1,493,134 downwards.
TTGATACCCGTGTTCAAACTGCGATTGCTATGCAACAAGTCGCAGAACCTTATATCCGTGGTCGTGCCCTTCGTCACCTCGAAAAAGATCGGATCGTGATCTTTGGTGCAGGAATCGGTTCTCCTTACTTCTCAACAGATACGACCGCAGCCCTTCGTGCAGCTGAGATTGAAGCAGATGCCATTCTCATGGCCAAAAATGGGGTCGATGGTGTTTACAATGCCGATCCGAAAAAAGATGCTTCAGCTGTGAAATTTGAGGAATTGACTCACCGTGATGTGATCAACAAAGGTCTTCGCATCATGGATTCAACAGCCTCTACTCTCTCCATGGACAACGACATTGACTTGGTTGTCTTTAATATGAATGAACCAGGCAATATCAAACGCGTTGTCTTTGGTGAAAATATCGGTACAACCGTATCAAATAACGTAGAAAAATAATAGAAAATAGAGGAAGATTATGGCAAACCCAATCGTAGAAAAAGCAAAAGAAAGAATGACCCAGTCTCACCAAAGTTTGGGACGTGAATTTGGTAGCATCCGTGCTGGACGTGCAAACGCAAGTCTTTTGGATCGTATTTTCGTAGAATACTACGGAGTAGAGACTCCTTTGAACCAATTGGCATCTATCACTATTCCAGAAGCACGTGTCTTGTTGATCACTCCATTTGATAAATCATCTTTGAAAGACATCGAGCACAGCATCAATGCATCTGACCTTGGCATCACTCCAGCCAACGATGGATCTGTCATCCGCTTGGTCATCCCAGCATTGACAGAAGAAACTCGTCGTGAATTGGCAAAAGAAGTGAAAAAAGTGGGTGAAAATGCAAAAGTAGCGATCCGTAACATCCGTCGTGATGCGATGGATGAAGCGAAGAAGCAAGAAAAAGCTAAAGAAATCACAGAAGATGAATTGAAAGGTCTTGAAAAAGAGATCCAAAAAGTAACGGATGACGCTGTTAAGCATGTGGATGAAATGACAGCTCACAAAGAAAAAGAATTGATGGAAGTTTAATCCATCCCAACCACTACAGGAAAGAAAGACTCAGTTGGCACTGCTGGCTGGGTTTTATTTCCATCATTCTTGTGAAGAGGCAAGAGGAAAGAAGGAAACATGAATACGAATCTAGCAAGCTACATCATGGGAATGGTCATTGATGAAAATGATCACTTCTATTTTGTTCAAAAAGATGGCCAGACCTACGCGCTTGATAAAGCAGAAGGCCCCCATCAAGTCGGAGAAAGTGTCAAGGGCTTTGCCTATACAGATATGAAGCAAAAGCTCCGACTCACGACACTTGAAGTCACAGCAACTCAAGAAAGCTTTGGCTGGGGAACGGTTACGGAAGTACGCAAGGATTTGGGAGTCTTTGTGGACACAGGGCTTCCAGATAAGCAGATTGTTGTCTCACTAGATATCCTACCGGAGATCAAAGATCTATGGCCTAAAAAGGGCGATCGTCTCTATATTCGACTAGAAGTTGATAAGAAAGATCGGATTTGGGGGATCTTAGCCTACCAGGAAGATTTCCAGCGTTTGGCTCGTCCAGCCTATAACAATATGCAAAACCAAAACTGGCCAGCCATTGTCTACCGCTTGAAATTGTCTGGAACCTTTGTTTACCTTCCAGAGAATAATATGCTGGGCTTTATCCACCCAAGTGAGCGCTATGCAGAACCTCGTTTGGGAGAGGTCTTAAATGCTCGCGTCATTGGTTTTCGTGAGGTGGACCGGACCTTGAATCTATCTTTGAAGCCACGCTCCTTTGAAATGTTGGAAAACGATGCCCAAATGATTTTGACCTATTTGGAAGCTAATGGAGGCTTTATGACCTTGAATGATAAGTCGTCTCCAGAAGAAATCAAAGCAACTTTTGGGATTTCAAAAGGCCAGTTCAAAAAGGCTTTGGGTGGCTTGATGAAGGCTAAAAAAATCAAGCAAGACCAGTTTGGAACAGAGTTGATCTAAGAGGAGGCTTATGCGAAAATCATTTTATACTTGGTTGATGACGGAGCGCAATCCTAAAAGCAATTCTCCTAAAGCCATTCTAGCAGATCTTGCATTTCACGAGTCTGCTTTTCCCAAGCATACAGATGACTTCGACGAGGTCAGTCGCTATCTAGAAGAGCATGCCAGCTTTTCCTTTAATCTTGGCGATTTTGATACGATTTGGGAAGAATACCAAGCCCACTAGAGAAGGACAGGTCGAGGATGGTTTTTTCTCGGCCTCTTTGTTATAATAATAGAAAAACACAGGTAGAGAGGTTCTTTATTTGCAAGAACATTCAGTTGAAATTACATTAACGCATCCAGACGATCTCTTTCATTTGTTTGGATCTAACGAACGCCATCTTCGTTTGATGGAGCAAGAATTTGGGGTAACTATTCACGCCCGGACAGAAATCGTCCAAATTATTGGGGAAGAAGAAACCTGCGAGCAAGTTCGTCAAGTCATCCAGGCTCTTTTGGTCCTCGTCAACCGTGGCATGACCATTGGAACGCCGGATGTGGTGACCGCCATTACCATGGTGAGAAATGGGGAATTGGATAAGTTCATCGCTCTCTATGAAGAAGAGATTATCAAGGATAGTTACGGCAAGCCCATTCGAGTTAAAACGCTTGGTCAAAAGATCTATGTCGATAGTGTCAAGAACCATGATGTCACTTTTGGGATTGGACCAGCGGGGACTGGGAAAACCTTCCTAGCGGTGACCTTGGCCGTGACTGCCCTCAAGCGTGGTCAGGTCAAGCGGATCATTTTGACCCGTCCTGCTGTAGAAGCTGGAGAGAGCCTTGGTTTCCTACCAGGAGATCTCAAAGAAAAAGTGGACCCTTATCTACGACCGGTCTATGATGCTCTTTACCAGATTTTAGGGAAAGACCAAACAACTCGGATGATGGAGCGGGAGATTATCGAGATTGCGCCTTTGGCTTATATGCGGGGGCGGACCTTGGACGATGCCTTTGTCATCCTCGATGAAGCTCAAAATACCACCATCATGCAGATGAAGATGTTTTTGACCCGTCTTGGTTTTAATTCCAAGATGATTGTCAATGGAGATACTAGCCAGATTGACCTTCCGCGAAATGTCAAATCCGGCTTGATTGATGCTCAGGAGAAATTGAAGAACATTTCTCAGATTGACTTTGTGCATTTCTCTGCCAAGGATGTCGTTCGTCATCCAGTAGTAGCAGAGATTATCCGGGCCTACGAGCCCATTCCGAATCCAGTCCTCAAAGAAGAACCGGATGTGGAAGAAGAATAAAAGAAAAGGCAAAGATCATCAGATCTTTGCCTTAAATTGACGATAAAATCATCTTCTAACCTTTCCTTAGGTGAGAACGGACGTCAGCGAACTTCGTAGAAGTTCCATGACTAATAATTGAGCCTAAGGTCTCAATTATTCCGAGTGCTTGAAACTAAATTGTTTCAAGCACTTTTCTCACGGCGGAAAGTCTCTGAAAATGATTTAAAAAATTCAAAACAACTTGTTTTTTCCAAAACATTTTTAATTAGTTCATATGAAAAAAATAAGTTGTTTGTTTTTTTCGATGGTGATTCTTTTATGATAGTTTAAACCAATTCATCAATTGGTGTGAAGTCACGCTCTAAACCAGTAGCAACGGGTTGGCTAGTGATGTGACCTTGGTAAGTGGTGACCCCTTGACGCAGGCCTTCGTCTAGGGCGATGGCCTTGTGGAAGCCATTGTCAGCTAGGGATTCGACATAAGGAAGGGTCACATTGGTAAGGGCGATAGTAGAGGTACGAGCGACAGCCCCTGGGATATTGGCAACGGCATAGTGGAGCACACCATGTTTTTCGTAAACTGGCTCGGTATGCGTTGTGACACGGTCTGCTGTTTCAATAACCCCACCTTGGTCAACGGCCACATCGACGATGACTGAACCGGGACGCATTTGTTTAACCATATCGTCTGTCACTAATTTAGGAGCTTTAGCACCAGGAATCAAGACAGCACCGATGACAACATCGGCATCACGGACGCTGGCCTCAATGTTAAATGGATTGGACATAAGGGTTTGGATTTGGTGACCAAAGACATCTTCCAGAACAGCCAAACGTTTAGCACTGATATCTAAGATGGTCACTTGGGCACCAAGTCCAAGGGCGATACGAGCCGCGTGGGTTCCAACGACCCCGCCTCCGATGATGGTGACTTTTCCTTTGGGAACACCTGGTACCCCACCTAGGAGGACTCCTGATCCACCTTCTTGTTTGGTCAGGAAGTGAGCACCGATTTGCACGGCCATCCGTCCAGCAACCTCACTCATTGGCACCAAGAGTGGCAATTGTCCATCAAGGTCACGCACCGTTTCGTAGGCCACACCTGTTGTTTTAGCTGAGACCATAGCGCCCGCTAATTCTGGTGCAGCAGCCATATGCAAGTAGGTAAAGAGCAAGAGGTCTTCGCGAAGGAAGCCATATTCTTCAGCGAGGGGTTCTTTGACTTTGACCACCATCTCAGCGGCCCAAGCTTCTGCAGCAGTCGCAACGATGGTTGCCCCTTGCTTCGTGTAATCTTCATCCGCAAAGCCAGAACCAAGCCCAGCATTTGTTTCCACTAAAACTTGATGTCCTTTCTTGACCAAGCTTTGTACGCCTGCGGGAGTCAAACCGACCCGATTTTCGTTGTTTTTAATTTCTTTAGGAATTCCAATGGGCATTCTTGCCTCCTTGCTCAGATTTAGGTGTAAAAAGGCCATTGTTGTGAGATTGCTCTCTTGACTCAATGACCTTTTTACTCCTTATCCGATTGTTTTGATTGATATTATTGTATAGAAAAGTAGAATAAAAAGCAAGAAAAATTTGAGCTTGCCTTCCTTTAGGTTATTTGCTAAACTAATCCCTAAAGAAGGAGTGTCAAATGGAAAATTTATATGTGAAGTTAGTGGCTTATCGTGAAGTGGAGACAGAGCGTTTGCACTTGCGTCCGGTCACTCTTGAAGATGCACCGGCTATGTTTGAGTACGCTTCTGATGAGACAGTTACACGCTATACGTTTCCAACCAATCAAAGTCTAGAAGAGACGCGTAATAATATTGCCCTCTTTTACCTAGCGAGCCCACTTGGAAAATGGGGGATCGAGCTCAAAGAAAATGGAAAATTTATCGGGACGATTGATTTACTGGATTTGGATCTTTGTCTGAAGAAGGGGAGTATCGGCTATGTTCTGAATAAAGACTATTGGAACCAAGGTCTTGCGACAGAGGCTACCAAGGCAGTCATTGACTTGGCTTTTGAACAGTTAGGGATGAACAAGCTCATTGCTGTTCATGATCAGGACAACCCAGCTTCTGGACGGGTGATGGCCAAATCAGGGATGAAATATTCTCACGAGGAGCCCTACGCGATGCTAGACCTGCATGAAGAAGGGAGAATGGTGACAAGAGTCCACTATGTCCTCACTAAGGAAGAATATTTGTCAGAAAAATGAGTCAGGATATTGACAAAAGGCCTATCTCCATGATATAGTAGATAGGTACTGCTGGTTTAGCTCAGTCGGTAGAGCGCATCCATGGTAAGGATGAGGTCGCCGGTTCAATCCCGGCAACTAGCATAGAAGAAGAGGGAAGCTTAGAGAGGATCTAGGCTTCTTTTTTTGCGAGTCCATCTTAAAAATTTTGCTTTTTTCAACAATTTTCAAAAAAGCGTTGACAAGCACAAAAATACGTGGTAAAGTTAGAACAACAAAGAGAAAGGAGAAAACCATCATGAACAAAGTAGCATTCTTGATGACACAATTGAATACACAACTTCTCCAATCTCAGTTGAGTTCGATGTAAACCATAAATGGAACCCAAGATGGAGGAGTCTGTCTTGGGTTTTTTGTATGCATTTTTACCTGCCTTAACTGAATTGGTGAGAGGCATCAGAAGGCCCAAGTGTGGACTGAGCACGTACTCAGCTCCTTGCTTGGGTTTTTTCTGTGCCGTTTTGAAAAGGAGAATATATGATCAGAGCTATTTGGGAGTATATCAGGGAACGCAAGTGGCGATATGTGAAGATCGCTATGGTCCTGATTCTTTATGATTACACCTTATTGATCCCGACGCAAGTTATCCAGCGTTTAGTGGATCATTTGAGTCAGCAGACGCTGACGCAATCCAACTTTGTATGGGATATGGTCCTCTTGGTAGGGTCAGCCATCCTTAATTACCTGACAGCTTTTTATTGGCAGTTGCGACTCTTTCAGTCGTCAGTCCATTTCAAGGCAACCCTTCAGGGACAAGCGTTTCGTAAGCTAGTAGCTATGCGGCGTCCCTTTTTTGAGAAATTCCGTTCAGGGGATCTCTTGACGCGGTTCACGACAGATGTGGATGGAATGGCCGATATGGCTGGTTACGGGATGATGGTGCTCCTGTTTGGCGGTGGCTTGTTTGCCTTTATTATTTCGACCATGTTTTTCATTTCTTGGCAATTAACCTTGATTTCCTTTATTCCCATGATCTTCCTCGTCGTCTCTACCTATTTTTTGAGTAGAAAGCAGGAGGAGTATGTTGAGCAAAACCGGGAAGCGGTCGCTCAGTTGAACGATGAAGTCTTGGAGTCCATCGAAGGAATTCGGGTCATGCGGGCCTATAGTAGACGGGACCAGCAGGTCAAACAGTTTCAGAAGAAAACAGCCAGTCTATCCAAAACAGGGGATAAAATTGCCTCTATCCAGTATTCTTTTGGACCTTTAGCCCTGTTGTTTATTGGATTCTCGACGGTCTTGCTCCTACTATTTGGAGGCCAGTCCCTGGCAAGCGGGCAGTTGAGCCTTGGCAAGTTATTGGCTTTACAGCTGTATTTGGTCTTTTTAATTGAGCCTATGTGGATGATGGCGGACTTGATCTTGGTCTACCAGACAGGGCAAATGTCCTATAAAAAATTAAAAGAAGTGATTGATGAAACGGATGATCTGGAGCCAGATGGTTCTCATTACCTAGAGCAGATTGATTTGGTGCAGTTTAAGGACTATTCTTTCAGCTATCCTGGTGCTGAGCGAAAGAGCCTATCAGGCATTGATTGGACTATCCAGAAAGGACAAACGGTTGGAATTGTTGGTCGTACCGGTGCAGGAAAGACTACCCTGGTTCGACAATTCTTGCGGCAGTACCCAGTTGGTGAGGGAGAATTCTTGGTCAACCAGCAACCGATCGTGGACTACAACCGACACTCCATCGAAGAAAAAATTGGCTATGTTTCCCAAGAACATATTTTATTTTCCAAGTCTATCCGTGAAAATATAGCGCTTGGTAAAAAAGGAGCCAGCCAAGAGGACTTGGTGGAAGCAGTAGCCCAAGCTGCTTTTGTGGATGATCTTGAGCGGATGTCTCAGGGAATGGACACCCTGATCGGTGAGAAAGGGGTCTCTGTATCAGGAGGTCAAAAACAACGGATCTCTTTGGCGCGTGCCTTCTTAAGAGATGCTGAGCTCTTGCTGTTAGATGATTCCCTTTCGGCGGTGGATGCGAAGACTGAACAGGCCATTATTGACACGATTCAAAAGGAACGAAAAGACAAGACGACCATCATTGTTTCTCATCGCTTGTCGGCTGTTCATCAGGCGGATTGGATCATCGTCTTGGATCAAGGGCGTATTGTAGAAGAAGGCAGGGCTAGTGATTTATTAGCTCAAGAGGGCTGGTATTATGAACAATACCAACGGCAACAAAAACAGGAAGGAGAATAAGATGAAAGTTTTAAAACGATTATTATCGAGGATCACGCTTTATCCAACTGTCTTTCTTGCTGGCTTTATTTGCCTCTTACTAGCCACCATTTTTTCTGAATTGTCTCCCTTTCTTCTCCAAAAGATGATCGATGGGCCTTTGACTGCATTGACCCACGGTGGAGGGCAAGGGGACTTGCTTCAGATGGGAGGATTCTATCTCTTGGTCTTGAGCCTGGGGCAGCTGATTAGCTACATGGGCAATCGGATCTTGTTACATGGAAGTAATCAAGTAACCGCTGGTCTGAGAGACCAAGCCTTTCAAGTCATGCAAGAGCTGCCTATTTCTTATTTTGATGATAAGCCGGCTGGGAAGATCGCGACAAGAATTGTCAATGATACAGAGACCTTGCGGACCCAGTTTTATAACTCTTGTATGATTTTAGTCATCTATTTGGTACGCTTTCTCTTTATTCTAGGGATTCTCTTTTACCTGAGTCCTATGATGGGCCTTCTCTTGTGTTTGGTCTTTCCGATTTTCTATGGGATCCAGTATCTCTACAAGGTCATGACGGACCAGCCTATGAAGGATTTCTTTGATGCGAGAAGTGAGGTCAATACCCAGGTCAATGAACTCTTGCATGGTGCCAGTATGATTCAACTCTATCATCAAGAACCTGGTGTGGTGGATGAGTTTGAAGCCACTACTCAGAAGATGTTAGGAGCCAATGATCGAATTCTCTTAGCCGATTCTATTGCTTCTTGGACCTTGACGGAATTGCTCAAGTTTTTAGTGATTGCAGGCATTTTGACCATCGCTGGGATTTCTTTCCTACAAGGCAATATCGGTGTGACGGCTGGTTTCTTATTTATCAATATTAACTATGTGATTAATCTATTTGATCTCATGGCCAATCTTAGTCGTCAATTCCCAAATATTCGGCGATCTTTAGAAACGGGGAGTCGCGTCCTTGCTTTCTTAGACCAACCCTTAGAGGCCGATGGTGCATCGGAACTGAAGATAGAAAAAGCTCAAGTCGTGTTTGACGACGTTCAATTTGCCTATGAAGAAGGCAAGCCAGTTCTGCGGGATATTGCCTTTCAGGCTAGTCCAGGTCAAACCATCGCTCTTGTGGGCCATACTGGATCGGGTAAGTCTTCGATTATGAACCTGCTCTATCGTTTTTATGATCCTCAAGAAGGAGCGATTTTGATCGATGGTCAAGATATTCGCCAAGTTTCTCGTGAGAGCCTACGAAGCCATATGGGGATTGTCCTGCAGGATCCTTATCTATTTACAGGAACCATTGCTAGTAATGTGGCCATGAATCAGGATCACATTGATCGGGATGCGGTCAAAGATGCCTTGAAAAAAGTCGGAGCTTGTCCCTTTGTAGAGCGCCTTGAAAAGGGGATAGACCATCCAGTCGTAGAAAAAGGATCTGCCTTTTCAAGTGGCGAGCGCCAATTGATTTCCTTTGCGCGGACGCTCTATATGAATCCGCAAATTCTGATTTTGGATGAGGCAACTTCTCACATTGATACGGAAACAGAAGAAATCATCCAGAAGGCTATGGCAGTCCTGCAAAAGGGCCGGACCACCTTTATCATTGCCCATCGCTTGTCCACTATCCAAGATGCGGATCAGATCTTAGTCTTATCTGAAGGACGCATTGTGGAGCGTGGTAGACACGAGGAACTGGTTGCACAAGGCGGGATCTATGCCCAGATGAATGCCATCCAGCAAACAGTGGTGTAAGATTGTCGTGTAAAGAAAAAGATTGAAAACCAGCCTGTATCTAGTATATAGGCTGGTTTTATGCTATAATGAAGTGATAATAGTGAGGTGATCCAGATGTATATTGAAATGGTAGATGAGACTGGTCAAGTCTCTGACGAAATTTTAAAACAAACGCAAGAAATTTTAGAATTTGCTGCTCAAAAAATTGGGAAAGAAGACAAGGAAATGGCTGTGACTTTTGTAACCAATGAACGCAGTCATGAACTAAATCTTGAATACCGTGATACGGATCGTCCGACGGATGTCATCAGTTTAGAATACAAGCCAGAGATGGAGATTTCTTTTGATGAGGAAGACCTTGCAGAAAATCCAGAATTGGCAGAGATGATGGCTGAATTCGATACCTATATTGGTGAGCTCTTTATTTCAATTGACAAGGCGCGCGAGCAAGCCGAAGAATATGGCCACAGCTTTGAGCGCGAAATGGGATTTTTAGCAGTGCATGGTTTTCTTCACATCAATGGCTATGATCACTATACGCCGGAGGAAGAAAAGGAAATGTTTGGCTTACAGGAAGAGATTTTGACAGCCTATGGACTCACAAGACAATAAGCGAAAATGGAAAAATCGGGACTTCACTTCAAGTCTGGAGTTTGCGATAACAGGAATTTTCACGGCGATCAAAGAAGAACGCAATATGCGCAAGCACGCCTTATCAGCCCTTGTAGCAATTCTTGCTGGTTTGGTATTTAGGATTTCTGCGACAGAATGGCTCTTTTTATTGCTCAGCATCACCTTGGTGATTGCTTTTGAAATTATGAATTCAGCCATTGAAAATGTGGTGGATTTAGCTAGTAACTACCATTTCTCCATGTTGGCAAAGAATGCCAAAGACATGGCAGCTGGAGCAGTCCTCGTCGTATCAGGCTTTGCCCTACTAACAGGACTGGTGATTTTTATGCCCAAATTCTGGGCCTTGGTATTTGGATAAGAGGGAGTATGCCCTCGTGAAAGGATAATATGACATTTAAATCAGGTTTTGTAGCCATTTTAGGACGTCCCAATGTTGGGAAGTCAACTTTTTTGAACCACGTTATGGGGCAAAAAATTGCCATCATGAGTGACAAAGCGCAGACAACGCGCAATAAGATTATGGGGATTTATACGACAGATAAGGAACAGATCGTCTTTATCGATACCCCAGGGATTCACAAACCCAAGACAGCGCTTGGAGACTTCATGGTGGAGTCGGCCTATAGCACCCTTCGAGAAGTGGATACGGTTCTCTTTATGGTGCCAGCAGATGAACCGCGTGGTAAGGGCGATGACATGATTATCGAACGCCTCAAGGCTGCTAAGGTGCCGGTTATTCTTGTGGTCAATAAGATCGACAAGGTGCACCCAGACCAACTCTTGGCGCAAATCGATGATTTCCGTAGTCAGATGGATTTCAAGGAAATCGTGCCGATTTCAGCCCTCCAAGGAAACAATGTTTCGCGTTTGATTGATATTTTGAGCGAAAACTTAGAAGAAGGTTTCCAATATTTCCCTGCTGACCAAATCACTGACCACCCAGAGCGTTTCTTGGTTTCTGAAATGATCCGCGAGAAGGTCTTGCACTTAACGCGGGAAGAAATTCCCCACTCTGTTGCAGTAGTTGTGGATTCTATGAAGCGGGATGAAGAGACAGATAAGGTCCATATCCGAGCAACCATCATGGTCGAGCGCGATAGCCAAAAAGGTATTGTCATCGGAAAAGGCGGCGCCATGCTCAAGAAGATCGGAACCCTTGCGCGTAAGGATATTGAGCTCATGCTAGGGGACAAGGTCTTCCTAGAAACATGGGTCAAGGTCAAGAAAAATTGGCGGGATAAGAAATTGGATCTTGCCGATTTCGGATACAACGAAAAAGAATATTAAGAAGAGGTGGGCAGAAGGCCTGCTTCTTGTTTTTGAAAGGAGTTCTATGCCTGAATTACCAGAAGTAGAGACCGTTCGACGAGGTCTTGAGAAATTAATTCTTGGGAAAACCATCCAGTCAGTGGAAGTAAAGTATCCAAAGATGATTCAGACGGATCTGGATGCTTTTCGACAAGATCTCCCAGGTCAAGAAATTCGGACCATGGGGCGCCGTGGGAAATATCTCTTGTTTTATCTGACGGATCTGGTTCTCATCTCGCATTTGCGGATGGAAGGTAAGTATTTCTTTTATCCAGACGAAGTCCCTCTTCGCAAGCACGCCCATGTCTTCTTTCATTTTACAGATGGTAGCACCCTGGTCTATGAGGATGTCCGCAAGTTTGGGACCATGGAAGTCTTAGTACCTGTGCTTGTCGACAGCTATTTTTTGGCGAAAAAGATTGGTCCAGAGCCGAGAGAAGTGGATTTTAAAGAACCGGCCTTCCAAGCAGCTCTTAAAAAATCAAAGAAACCCATTAAATCAGCTCTTTTAGACCAAAAATTAGTGGCTGGTCTGGGCAATATCTATGTGGATGAGGTCCTTTATCGAGCCAAGGTTCATCCAGCTCGTTTGGGTCAAAGCTTGACTGCTAGAGAAGCTAAAGCAATCCGCAAAGAAACGATTGCTGTGCTTGCTCAAGCTGTTAAAAAGGGTGGCTCCACCATTCGCTCCTACAGCAATGCTTTTGGTGAGGATGGCACCATGCAGGAAGAACACCAGGTCTATGGGAAAACCGGCCAGCCTTGTTTGCGCTGCGGGACACCGATCGAGAAAATCCAGCTGGGGGGACGCGGAACCCATTTTTGCCCCCACTGTCAAAAGGAGAACTAGATGGCAAGAATCATCGGATTAACAGGAGGGATTGCTTCAGGAAAGTCCACTGTCACCTCCTATTTGAGAGAAAAAGGGTATCCTGTCATTGATGCGGATCAAGTGGTCCATGACTTGCAGGCGCCAGGTGGAGAACTCTACCGTGTCCTAGTGGATCATTTTGGGAGAGAGATCCTTACCAAAGAAGGAGAGCTGGATCGCGTCGCTTTGGGTCAGCGGATCTTTTCAGACCCTAGTGAACGAGACTGGTCCAATCGCATCCAAGGCAGGCTCATTCGTGAGGCTCTAGCTAAGGTAAGAGATAGACAAGCTGCACAATCCGATCTCTTTTTTATGGATATTCCTCTCTTAATCGAGCAAGGCTATGAAGGGTGGTTTGAATCTGTCTGGTTGGTAGCTACATCAAAAGAAATCCAGCTCAAGCGCCTGATGGAACGCAACCACTTATCGGAACAGCAGGCCCAGGAACGCATCGCATCTCAAATGCCACTAGATGAAAAAAGAGCCCATGCAGATCTGGTTCTAGACAATAATGACGATCTTGTCGCCCTCTATGCCCAATTAGATGCGACCCTACAACAATTAGAAAGAAGATGATTTTATCACAAGAGAAATCAATTGGCGTAAAAATCTATATATTGCCTGGATCGGGTGCTTTTTCATCGGAGCCAGCCTTTCTTTAGTCGTCCCTTTTATGGCCCTCTTTGTGGAAGAGTTGGGTGTTACGGGCAAGGCTGTTCCCTTTTATGCTGGCATTGCCGTCGCAAGTTCTTCTGTAACCTCTGCGATCATGTCCCCCATCTGGGGGAGCTTGGCCGACCGCTATGGTCGAAAACCCATGATGCTTAGAGCTTCCATTGCCATGACGCTGACCATGGGAGGCATTGCCTTTGTCCCTTCCGTCTTTTGGCTCTTGGTCCTACGCTTGCTCAATGGGGTCTTTTCAGGCTTTGTCCCCAATAGTACAGCTCTGATTGCCAGTCAAGTTCCCAAGGACCAATCTGGCTATGCTCTAGGGACTTTATCGACTGGTGTCGTGGCTGGAACCTTGATGGGGCCTTTGATTGGGGGACTCATTGCTGAAAATCTAGGCATGCGCAATGTCTTTCTCTTGGTCGGCTTCTTCTTATTTTTGGTTTCCCTCTTAACCTTCTGGGGCATTGAGGAAGACTATGAGCCCCTTCCAAAAGAAGAACAAAAATCCAGTTGGGAGTTGCTCAAATCTATTCAGCAAAAAGATATCCTCTTAGGCCTCTTTTTGACCAGCATGACCATTCAAATGATCGCTCAATCTATTTCTCCGATCCTGCCTCTTTATGTGCGGGCTTTGGGACAAAGAGATAACCTGATCTTTGTATCGGGGATGATTGTTTCAGCTATGGGAGTCTCCAGTATGCTTTTTTCAGGTTGGATGGGAAAACTCGGAGACCGAATCGGGAATCACCGGCTCTTATTAATCGCCCTTCTTTATAGTGGCTGTCTCTATATCCTTTGTGCCCAAGCGCAAACACCCCTGCAATTAGGGATTTTACGCTTCCTCTTTGGGATCGGGACAGGAGCCCTACTACCTGGAGTTTCTGCATTATTGAATCGTTTAACCCCTCCTGAAGGGATTTCTCGGATCTTTAGCTACAACCAGCTCTTTTATTACTTAGGTGGCGTGTTAGGGCCAATGATGGGATCGAGTATTTTCATGCATTTTGGCTATCATTGGGTATTTTACGGTACAGCCCTTTTGGCTTTTACCGATTTGATGTTCCTCTTGTTCTTATTTAGAAAGTATTTGAAAGTGAGAGACGTACGTGCGAATTAAAGTTCAATTGACTTGCACCAGCTGTGGGAGTCAGAATTATTTGACCAGTAAGAATACCAAAACCCATCCTGAAAAGATCCAGGTCTTGAAGTATTGTCCCAAGGAAAGAAAAGTAATCTTACATATTGAATCAAAATGATTTTCATGATATAATAGTTTAGATTTTAAGGAGTTTTAATTATGAGCGGAGCATTAACAACTATTTTACTAGTATTATCAGTATTGATTATTATTGCAATCTTTATGCAACCAACGAAAAACCAATCGAGCAACGTCTTTGACGCAAGCTCAAATGACTTATTTGAACGATCAAAAGCGCGCGGGTTTGAAGCCGTGATGCAACGCTTAACAGCTGTTATGATCTTCTTTTGGTTATTGATTGCGATGATTTTAATGGTACTTTCTAGTAGATAAGATAGGCTCAGACAATGTCTTTGCCTATTTTTATTTTGCAAAACGATATCCCAACCAGATAGAAAAAAGGAGGCTGGATAACCAGCAAATACATTCATGAAAACAAGTATTAAAGAATATTTACAAGAGCATGACAAAGTCCAGATCAATGATCTGGCAGCGGCTCTAGGAAAAGAAGGGTCTAAGGATTTCCGTGACTTGGTCAAAACCATCTCTCTGATGGAACGCCGTCATGAGTTGAAATTCGAAGATGATGGCTCTCTTCGTTTGGCTCAAAAGAAGGCCCCAGCCATTACTCTCAAGGGGATTTTTCATGCCCATAAAAATGGCTTTGGCTTTGTCAGTTTAGAGGGCGAAGAAGAGGACCTCTTTGTTGGCCGAAATGATGTCAACCACGCTATCGATGGCGACACCGTTGAGATCGTTATTACCAAGGTAGCAGACCGAAACAAGGGAACGGCAGCAGAAGCTAAGATTATTGATGTCTTGGAACATAGCATCAAAACGGTAGTTGGACAAATTGTCCTGGATGAGGAAAAACCTAAATATGCCGGCTACATTCGTTCGAAAAATCAAAAAATCAGCCAGCTGATCTATGTGAAGAAGCCAGCCATCCAATTGGAAGGGACCGAAATCCTCAAGGTCGAAATTGATCAATACCCGAGCCGCAAGCACAATTATTTTGTAGCGACGGTACGGGATGTGGTCGGTCATGTGACAGATCCAGGAATCGATGTCTTGGAAGTGTTAGAATCCATGGACATCGTCTCAGAATTTCCAGAAGAAGTGCTGAAAGAGGCTGCGCAGGTTCCAGATGCACCGTCTGCTATGGATTTAGAGGGACGCTTGGATCTGCGAGATGAGATCACCTTTACCATTGATGGGGCAGATGCCAAAGACTTGGACGATGCGGTCCATATCAAGCTACTCAAGAACGGCAACTTTGAGCTGGGCGTTCATATCGCAGATGTTTCTTATTATGTTACAGAAGGTTCAGCACTTGACAAGGAAGCTCTGAATCGGGCAACCTCTGTCTATGTGACTGACCGAGTAGTGCCCATGTTGCCAGAGCGTCTCTCCAATGGGATTTGTTCTTTAAATCCGAATGTGGATCGCCTGACCCAGTCTGCCATCATGGAGATTGATCCTCATGGCAAGGTTGTCAAGCATACCATTACCCAAACAGTGATCAAGACAACCTTCCGAATGACCTATAGCGACGTCAATGATATCTTAGCAGGAGACGAAGAAAAGGCTCAAATCTTTAAGAAAATTGTCCCAAGTATTCATCAAATGGCCACCTTGCACGGCATTTTAGAGAGTATGCGGATTCGCCGCGGAGCCCTTAATTTTGATACCAATGAGGCTAAAATTCTGGTCAATAAAGAAGGAAAACCGGTCGATATCGTCCTTCGTCAAAGAGGAATTGCCGAGCGGATGATTGAGTCCTTTATGCTGATTGCTAATGAGACAGTGGCGGAGCACTTTACACGACTGAAACTGCCGTTCATCTACCGGATTCACGAAGATCCAAAAGCAGAAAAAGTACAGAAGTTTATCGATTATGCTTCTAGCTTTGGGATCCAAATCTACGGAACGGCTAGTGAGATGAGCCAAGAAGCCCTGCAAGAAATTATGCGCAAGGTCGAAGGAGAACCCTATGCAGATGTCCTTTCAATGATGTTGTTGCGCTCGATGCAGCAGGCCCGCTACTCAGAGCATAACCATGGCCACTATGGGCTTGCTGCTGAGTATTATACCCACTTTACCAGTCCCATTCGTCGGTATCCGGACCTGATGGTTCATCGAATGGTGCGCGAATATGGAAAATCCCAAGAAGTAGCAGAGCACTTTGAGCAAGTTCTTCCAGACATTGCCAGCCAATCCTCTAGTCGGGAACGCCGAGCTATTGATGCAGAGCGCGAAGTAGAAGCCATGAAGAAGGCAGAATACATGGAAGACTATGTTGGGGAAGAGTACGATGCCGTGGTTTCCAGTGTGGTGAAATTTGGCCTCTTTGTGGAGTTGCCAAATACAGTTGAAGGCTTGATCCATATTACCAATCTTCCTGAATTCTACCATTTTAACGAAAGAGATCTCACCCTTCGGGGAGAAAAATCGGGAGTGACCTTCCGTGTCGGTCAGCAAATCCGAATCAAGGTAGAAAGAGCCGACAAGATGACAGGAGAGATTGATTTCTCTTATATTCCAAGTGAATGGGATGTCGTCGAAAAAGGCCTCAAGGCTAAAGGGCGTGACCGAGATGGTAATCGCAGGGATCGCAGACGCAAGGACAAAAAAGTTTCTAAGGGATCAACCGCTAGAAAAGATGACAAACGGAAAGATTCTTCATCTAAATCCAAAAAGAAAAAAGGGAAGAAACCATTTTACAAGGAAGTAGCAAAGAAAGGAGCCAAACATGGCAAAGGGCGAAGGAAAGGTAGTCGCGCAAAATAAAAAGGCGAGACATGACTACACCATCGTGGATACAATAGAAGCAGGGATGGTGCTGACGGGGACAGAGATCAAAAGTGTCCGTGCAGCACGCATTAACTTGAAAGATGGTTTTGCACAAGTAAAAAATGGCGAAGTTTGGCTTAGCAATGTCCACATTGCCCCTTACGAGGAAGGCAATATTTGGAACCAAGATCCAGACCGTCGTCGCAAGCTCCTGCTTCATAAAAAGCAAATCCAAAAGCTGGACCAAGACACCAAAGGGACCGGAATGACCTTGGTGCCTTTGAAGGTCTATCTCAAGGATGGCTATGCCAAATTGCTTTTGGGGCTCGCTAAAGGGAAACATGATTATGACAAGCGTGAGTCCATCAAACGTCGGGAACAAAACCGAGACATCGCACGGGTCATGAAACAGTACAATACACGTTAAAGAAAAAGGCAGTTTTGAAACTTGTTTCAGATCTGTCTTTTTGTGGTAACGGGTTCTCCTTTTTCCAACTTGTAAAAAGGGGCTTTTTTATGTATGATAAGGGTAGTGAAAGAAAAAGGAGAAGCAGCATGACACAAAAATTGATTGCTTACAAGCGCATGCCTATCTGGACCAAGGATACCATGCCAGAAGCTCTTCAAAGAAAGCACAATACTAAGGTAGGAACCTGGGGAAAGATTACAGTTTTAAAGGGTCAGTTACGATTTATTGAATTGACCGAAGAGGGGGAAGAAATCGCGAGCCACCTCTTTGAAGCAGGAGCAGAGACCCCCATGGCCGAGCCCCAGGCCTGGCATCGTGTCGAAGCGGCGACTGACGATGTGGAGTGGTACCTGGAATTTTACTGTGAGCCAAAAGACTATTTCCCCAAAAAATACAACACCAATCCTGTCCATTCAGAAGTGCTAGAAGCAGTGGGAATTGTCCCCGCTGGAAAGGCATTGGATCTAGGATGCGGGCAAGGACGCAACGCCCTCTTTTTGGCCCAACATGGCTTTGACGTGACGGCCGTCGATCAAAATGAACTGGCTCTTGAGATCTTACAAAGTATTGTCGCTGAGGAAGATCTAGAGATGCCTGTGGGTCTCTATGATATCAATGCTGCTGCACTCACCCAAAACTATGATTTCATCGTATCGACTGTGGTCCTCATGTTTTTAGACGCTGATCGGATTCCAGCGATTATCCGCAATATGCAAGAGCATACCAATCCAGGTGGCTACCATCTCATTGTCTGTGCCATGGATACAGAAGATTATCCTTGCCAGATGCCTTTCTCGTTCACCTTTAAAGAAGGAGAATTGGCGGAGTATTACAAGGATTGGGAATTGGTCAAATACAATGAAAATCCTGGCCATCTCCATCGTC
Source organism: Streptococcus sp. CP1998 (assembly GCF_041026655.1). Classification (NCBI taxonomy): domain Bacteria; kingdom Bacillati; phylum Bacillota; class Bacilli; order Lactobacillales; family Streptococcaceae; genus Streptococcus; species Streptococcus sp. CP1998. The sequence goes on along the minus strand of NZ_CP163380.1, from coordinate 1,474,878 downwards.
GAGATGAGAATGGCCATCGGATTCAACTTCGATTTGCAACCATGTTGGCAAAGAGAAAATAGAGAAAAAGCAGGATCCTAGCATCCTGCTTTTTTGCTTTCTACAAACAAGTTGAACAAGGTGATCTGAATGTTGTTCATTTGCCAAAAAGAAAAACCTTCTCCATAAAGGTAGGAGAAGGTTGGGGAATTTAGTTCCAGCTAGCAAAGTCGCAGACGCTGAGAATGATCGTCCCGATTTCGATTGGCTCTTCTTTCGCACCGGATTCTAACCAGGTCACAATCACAGATTCAATCGTAGCGATGAAAATTTCTAGACCATACTTGTATGGAACTTGAAAGTCTGAAATGATATGTTCCTTTGCATGGGGAGTATCGTCTAGTGCATGGAGAGTAAAACTTCTTACTAATTTACGGAAGTCCGAGCAACAGGATTGTGACAATGCATAAATAAAATCATAATTCTCTTTAATAGCTGTCAAGACATTGAGAAAGTTCACCTTGACAGGGCTTCCTTCAACGAAGAGGCTATCTAATTCTTGCATCATGTCCATTTTCATTTGCTCAAACATGTCGTATTTATCGACATAGTGCAAGTAGAAGGTCCCTCGGTTTATCCCAGCGCTTTCAGTTAATTGTCGAATAGTGATGCTATCAAACGGTTGTTGCAAGAGCAGTTTTGAGAGCGCATTTCGTAAGTCTGACTTGGTTGTCGTGTGTCTTTGGCGTGCCATATGTTCCCTTCTGTAGTTGTATCAATCGATTTCTATTTATTTGACGTTAAAATAATTTATTTCTTAAATAATTTAACGCCACAACAAATAGCATTATACTCCAAAAAAATAAATTAGACAATATTTCTCATTTTTGTACAGATAACGAAAAGTGTACAAAAATTTTACAAGTTTATGAATGACGGGCACTGACAAGATTTTGTGAAAACCTCACAACAATTAGTGATTTAAAATAATTCCCTCCTAAAAAAATGGTCAGGAAATTTTTAGGAAATGAAGAAACAAGATGGAGAAGCTTGTGTAATGAACAAAAACCAGCACCGTTGAAGTGCTGGTTTCTTTATTTGATAAAAGTTGTCACGATCAAATTGAAATTTAAGATGGTTAAGACAATCGCAACGAGATATCCTAAGAACGTATTCCATTTCGCATTGACATGCTCTCCCATGATTTCCTTGTTGGAGGTGAAATAAACCAGAGGGAAGATAGAGAAAGGAAGAGCAGCTGATAGGAAGACTTGAGAATACACCAGAAGGTCATCGAGGACATGTTCCTGATCTCCAAATAAGATCGCAACGATGATGACAGGAAGAAGGGCAATGATCCGAGTCATGAGACGAACGACCCATTGTGGCAGGCGGAATCTCAAGAAACCTTCCATAACGATTTGACCGGTTAGGGTCCCGGTAATGGTTGAATTTTGACCACTGGCTAACAAAGCGATGGCAAAGAGGGTGGACAAGAAGGGACTGGCGATAGCACCAGCAATATGGTTATCCTTGAGGGCGTTGTACATGCTAGAGAAAGCACCGATCTTATCTCCGTGACCAAAGAAGAGGGTCTCCAAGAATCAAGAGGAGGAGTTGACGACGAAAGCCAAACTCAATTCAATATTTGAATCCCAGGTCATAAAGCGCACTGCCCGTTTGATATCTGCTGGATCCTTGTAATCGACTTTTCGTGTTTGCGAAATGGAAGAGTGGAGATAGAGGTTGTGAGGCATTACGGTTGCACCGATGATCCCAAGCGCCAAGGTTAAGGCTTCATTTCCTTTTGGAAGTCCAATTCCCAGCACCTCTTTTTGAGGGAGGAAGCCAGCGAAGATTCCTCCGATATCTGGTTTCGATAGGAAAACCAGATAGCCAAAAATTGCAAGGATCGTGAGGATCAAGGTTGAAACGATGGCCTCGATCTTTCGAAATCCTAGATGCATGAGTCCTAGTAATAGGAAGACATCAAAGATGGTGATCAGGATAGAAAAGAGCAAGGGCCAGCCAAAAAGAAGGTGGAGGGCAATCCCTGATCCGATGACTTCAGCCAAATCTGTCGCCATCAAGGCAAGCTCGATCACAATCCAAAGGGTATAGCGAAGCCATTTTGGCAAATGATGGGCGGTTGTTTGGGCCAGATCCTTACGATGGACAATCCCTAGTTTACCAGCCATTTGTTGCAACTGCATGGCGATTAAAGATGAGAGAAGAACCACTGATAAGAGGAGGTAGCGGTATTGGGCCCCTCCGACGACACTAGTAATCCAGTTTCCCGGATCCATATAGCCGACAGCTACTAGACTTCCTGGTCCTGAAAAGAGCAGGAGGGTCTTCCAAAAAGGGATCCCTTTTGGCACGTCAATAGATTGGTTGATTTCTTGAAGTGATTTCCTTTCAAACTGTTGTAAACTCACGATGAGCCTTCTTTCTAAGAATAAATCAAATTTGTCTCTAATTATAGCATAAAATTTATAATAGTTCATGATAATTTAGGATAACCTTGTTTTCTGCTACCTCGATTTCTTTGTAATCTATCAGAAAAGGACTATAATAGAGTTAGGAAGTAGGAGGGAGGAGAAGAAATGGCCTATATCGAAATGCAGCATTGTTACAAGCGCTATACGAGTGGGGAGACTGAGATTTTCGCTAACCAGGATGTTTCCTTTGAGATTGAAAAAGGTGAGTTGGTCATTATTTTAGGAGCTTCAGGAGCTGGAAAATCAACGGTCCTCAATATCTTAGGAGGGATGGACACCAATGACGAGGGTCAGGTTCTGATTGATGGGGTGGATATTGCAAAGCTCAATGCTCATCAACGAACCAATTATCGACGAGATGATGTTGGTTTTGTCTTTCAATTTTATAATCTGGTCCCTAATTTGACAGCTAAGGAGAATGTTGAGTTGGCTTCAGAAATTGTTTCTGATGCTCTAGATTCGGAAGCTGTTTTAAAAGAAGTAGGACTTGGCAATCGTCTTGATCATTTTCCTGCCCAATTGTCAGGGGGAGAGCAACAACGAGTGGCGATTGCTCGGGCAGTGGCGAAGAACCCTAAAATTCTCCTTTGTGATGAGCCAACGGGAGCCTTGGATTACCAGACGGGTAAGCAAGTATTGGGGATTTTACAGGATATGTCTCGAAAAAAGGGAGCGACGGTCATCATCGTAACCCATAATGGTGCCCTAGCTCCGATTGCAGACCGTGTGATTCGCATGCATGATGCCAAGGTCAAGTCGGTAGAAATCAATGAATTTCCTCAAGATATTGCTACACTAGAGTATTAGAAGAGGTGGTAGCATGAAACGAAAAGTCTATTGGAAGGATCTATTTGCTTCCTTTACACATTCAAAAGGACGTTTTCTCTCCATCTTAACCTTGATGTTATTGGGAAGCTTGGCCTTAGTTGGCTTAAAGGTGACCACTCCAAATATGCACCGAACGGCTAACCAGTTTATTCAGCAACAAAAGATGCTAGATCTTGCTGTCATGGGGGACTTGGGATTAGATCAGGCAGACCAAGAGGAACTTTTAGGAGTCAAAGGAGCGCGTGTCGAATTTGGTTTACTGCTGGATCTGACGGTGAAAGGAACAGGAGAGGCGATTCGACTTTTTTCTCCTCCAAAGAGCCTTTCTTCTTTTCGTGTGACCAAGGGGCGCCTGCCCAAAAAAGAAGGGGAACTGGCCCTAGCGAGTTTTTGGGAGGATCGCTATCAGATAGGGGATACCCTCACACTTGAAGAAAAGGCTGGAACTCGCTCTAGTTTAAAGCGAAAGCAATTTACCATTGTTGGCTTTGTACAATCCTCTGAGATGTGGTCTCAAAAGAATTTAGGCACTGCCATGAGTGGCAGTGGGAATCTGGATGCCTATGCTCTGGTTTCAAAAGAAGTCTTCACCACCAAACTTCCCGCGATGGCGCGGATCCAGTTTGATGATCTGAGGTCTTTAGATTCTTTTTCGCAAGTCTACCAAAAACGGCTCGAAGCTCATCAAGAAGAGTTAGAAAAACTTCTGAAAGACAATGGAAAGGCCCGCTATCAAAGACTCAAGCAGGAGGCTGATGGGCAGATTCAAAAAGGCCAGAAAGAACTCAGTCGTGCCAAGGGAACACTCCAGTCAGCCAAGAGTCAGATCGATCAGGATCAACAGCAATTAGATTTGCAGGAGGCCCAGTTCAAGGAACTAGCTCCATTTCTGCCAGCTAAAGAGCAAGCAGCCAGTCAAGAAAAGATCCATCAAGCCAAAGAACAACTGGATCAGAAAAAGAAAGACTGGGCTACAGGTGAAACGGAGCTTGCAAAAAAAGAGGAGGAGCTAAAAAAAGCCCAAAGGGAGCGAGATCAGCTGGAGATTCCAACTTATCATGTCTATGACCGCAAGACCATGCCAGGTGGACAAGGTTACCTGATGTATAGCAATGCCAGTAGCAGTATTTCCGCTGTCGGAAATATTTTTCCGGTTGTTCTTTATCTAGTAGCCGCCATGGTGACCTTTACCACGATGACCCGCTTTGTCGATGAAGAGCGAACCAATGCAGGTATTTTTAAGGCGCTGGGTTATCGTACCAGGGACATCATTCTCAAATTTGTTCTCTATGGATTCTTTGCAGGGACGATCGGTACCCTTCTAGGAACCTTGCTGGGCCATTATTTCCTATCGGGGATCATTTCCAACATTATCACGCAAGGGATGGTGATTGGAGAGAGCAGAGAGTATTTTTATGGGGATATGACTCTAATTGCGCTCGGACTGTCTTTCGTTGCGAGTGTGCTTCCGGCTTACTGGGTTTCGCGTAAGGAATTAAAAGAAGAGGCCAATCTTCTATTGCTTCCTAAACCACCGGTATCCGGTTCGAAGATTTTCATAGAGCGTCTCCATTTTATTTGGAAGCGTCTGAGTTTCACCCACAAGGTCACTGCTCGTAATCTCTTTCGTTACAAACAACGGATGCTGATGACCATTTTTGGAGTGGCAGGTTCTGTTGCTCTTCTCTTCGCAGGGCTAGGAATTCAATCCTCTGTAGGAGGTGTTTCTAAACGCCAATTTCAAGAGATCCTATCTTATGAGTTGATTGTAGTCAAAAAAACGAATGCATCAAGCCGAGAAAGCAAGGAACTAACCAATCGTCTGGAAAAATCAGATATCAAAGATTATCGACCGATCTATAGTAAGGTCGTCGAAGCATCTTTAAAGGGTGGACGCGACAAGCAGACCATTACGATGATGGTAACAGATCGTACAGATTTTTCTCCCTTTGTCAGCCTGCGTTCTCTCAAACAAGGAGAGCCCTTGTCTCTCAAGAAAGGAGTCATCATCAGTAGTAAGCTAGCACAACTAGCTAGGGTTACAGTTGGCGATCGACTGACCTTAGATGACCATACTTTTAAGGTAGCAGGGATCACTGAAAATTATGTCGGCCATTTTATCTATATGGATCAAGCAAGTTACCAAAAAATCTACGGAAAGCAGACTTCAGCAAATAGCTATTTGCTGAAGTTGAAAAATCCTTCTACACAACAAGTGCAGACTGTCAGTCAAGATCTGATGGATCTTGCAGCTGTGAAGGCGGTTAGTCAGAATGCTTCGATGATTTCCCTCTTTAACTCAGTTGCCAAATCCTTGGACACCACTATGATGATTCTGGTAGTCGTATCGATCTTGCTAGCTATCGTGATCTTGTATAATTTAACCAATATCAATGTGGCAGAGCGGATCCGGGAATTATCGACCATTAAGGTCTTAGGATTCCATAATAAGGAAGTGACGCTCTATATTTACCGCGAAACCATCTTATTGTCTATCATAGGGATCCTCATTGGATTAGGAGGTGGCTATTATCTTCATCAATTCCTCATTGCCATGATAGCACCAGATGCCATTCTCTTTTACCCTAAAGTGGGACTTGGCGTTTTTCTCTTTCCTGTCGGAGGAATGCTCCTTCTCTTGATCCTGTTAGGAATTTATGTTGACCATTATCTCCGAAAAGTAGACATGCTCGAAGCCCTCAAATCAGTAGACTAAGATACAAAGCCGTTAAGCAACTCAAAGGAAAATAGGGAGCAGGACAGAAGCACTGTTGTATAGAATGCTTCGTTGTCCTGCCCCCACAAGGCTGATTAGGATTTTTCCGAGCTCTTAAAGCGAGAGAAAAATCCAATCAGCTACTGTGCCTTTGAAGTTAGTACTATTACAGTTTGCGTTTTTCACCCAGCATTTAGGGCGTGTTCAATTCGTGTAACGGCAAGCACTATGGTGGCTTGCCTACACGAATTACTAACTCTTCGGGAGGATAGTATCGATCCTCTCTCATCCTGGCGCAATTCACTAAGATACAAAGCCTGTAGCTGATAGCGACAGGCCCTCTAGCCTTATTTTTCATTTCTAGCAGCATGGAATGTTCATAAAACTTTCACCTTTGGGTGGAAGTTTTTCTTCTCTTTGTTATAATGGAGAGAAGGAGAAGATCATGACTAAAATTGCTTTACTTTCAGATATTCATGGAAATACGACAGCATTGGAAGCTGTCCTAGAGGATAGTCGAAAAGCCAAGATGGATGAATATTGGCTCTTAGGAGATAGTTTGATGCCTGGAACAGGGAGACGGGCCCTCTTGGAGCTGTTAGAGGAGTTACCTATTACGGTCAAAGTCCTTGGAAACTGGGAAGATAGTCTTTGGCGGGCTATGAGGGGGATGTTGGATGAGACTAGATCCAGTCATCGCTACCTCATGCGCCAGTGTCAATATATTCTGGAAGAAATCACGCCCCAGGAAATTGAAGACATGCAGAAAATGCCCATGCAAGTCCATAGAGAAATCGCAGGTTTAAAGATCGGCATTACCCACCACTTACCTGATAAGAATTGGGGTCGCGAATTGATCCATATTGGTGAGCAGAAGGATTTTGATCGTTTGGTGACAAACCCGTCTTGTGATATTGCAGTCTACGGACACATTCACCAGCAGTTTTTCCGCTATGGGACAGGAGGAGAACTGATTATCAATCCTGGCTCGATCGGTCAACCTTTCTTTTTAGAAAAGAATCTTCGCAAGGACCTTCGGGCCATGTATGCTATTCTTGAATTTGATCAAATGGGGTTAAAAGATGTAGATTTTAGACGGGTGGACTATGATGTCCAAAAAGAACTGCAACTTGCAAAAGACCTCCATCTTCCTTATTACCAAGTGTATTATGAAAGTTTGGTCAATGGCATTCATCATACCCACAATCATGAGCTCCTTCATGAAATTGAGCAGAGAGAAGGTCATGATCGAGAAATCGATGCTTGGCTAGAGGACTTCTTTCAATAGTGTAACTGTTGACATTACAACTAAAAAGAGTATAATAGGAATAACGAAAGTCGTCTCTTGACGGTTGTTCAATAGACTCTACCTTCAAAACGGGTAGAAAGGAGTGAAGTTATGCAAATTTCGAGTCGCTTTACCATTGGGACTCATGTCTTGATCATGATTGCTCTACAAGGAGAAAAAACAAAAGTAACCAGTGATTTTTTGGCAGGAAGTGTCGGCGTGAACCCTGTTATTATTCGAAAGACCTTGTCTCAGTTGAAGAAAGCCGGATTAATCCATGTAGCGCGTGGGACAGGCGGAGCTGAGCTCGCAAAAGCAGCCGATGAGATCAGCCTGCTGGATATCTATCAAGCGGTAGAATGCTTAGGTTCGACAGGTCAATTATTTGGCTTCCATGAACATCCAAATCCTGCTTGTCCAATTGGAAATAGCATCCATGACGTTCTAGATGGGAAGCTGGAAGAGATTCAGCTGGCCATGGAAAAAGAAATGGCACAAATAAGTCTAGAGCAAGTAGTGAAAGAAGCTAAAATGAAGATGGAAGTAGCCTCTTAGTCCAATAAACAGAAGCTATCAATCTCTGGTAAGCAAGAGAGAAAGTTACCGATAGGAACTTGCTGATTCATTGATAGATACGTTAAAATAAAAAATTTCAGTACCTTAGATACTGAAATTTTTTTATTAATTGATGAAGGACACTAATAATGGAATGAGGGATAAACCTAAGAAGATCCAGGTCCAATAGCGATTGGGAATAAACATGAAAGAAGAAGAATCACGGTAAGCGATTCGTTGCCCTGTCTCTTCATCAATAAGATAACGAACTTCATCTGAAACAAATCTTTTTGTTAATAAATAATTTGTGGCTGCTGTAAATAGGCTAAACATGATCCCCATCAGAAAGCCATGAACTCGATTAGCGACATTAAAATGAAGGACATAAATAGCAAGGTTGGAGACAGCTCCTCCAATAAATAAAGCAAGTACAACGAGCAAGCCTTTACCACGCCAAACAATCATAAAACAATCTCCTTTTCTATCTTAATCAAAATATAGCAAATCTTTGCTAGTTTCTGTAAAGAGTCCAAAGCCATTTTTTGTCACATAGCCACAGTCTTCGATACGGACACCGACTTTACCTGGGATATAGATTCCTGGTTCGACTGAGAAGCACATTCCTTCTTCGATAACCATGTCATTTCCTTCCATAATAGAAGGGAATTCATGCACATCCATTCCGATCCCGTGTCCGAGGCGGTGGTTGAAGTATTCACCATAGCCAGCTTTTTCGATGACGCTGCGTGCAGCACGATCGACGTCGTGAGCTGTTACACCTGGTTTGATCATGTCAATGGCTGCTTGTTGAGCTTCTAAAGTCAAGTGGTAGATTTCTTTTTTGAAATCATCTGGTTTCCCAACCGCAACAGTACGAGTCATATCTGACGCATAACCATTGACCATACAGCCAAGGTCAAAGAGCAAGAGAGCATCATTTTCGACTTTGTTGCTTCCTGGAATTCCGTGTGGGTTAGCTGCATTATTTCCAGTCAAGACCATGGTTTCAAAGCTCATTTCATAACCCAATCGTTTGATACCAAAGTCGATTTCTGCTACGATATCAGTTTCTGTTTTATCCAGTGAGATGGCGTCGAATCCCATATTGACAGCCTTATCTGCATATTGACCAGCCACCAACATTTTTTGGATCTCATCAGCAGATTTGATCAAGCGCATCCGGTTAATCCGTGGTGTCAAGTTGGTAAATGTTGCTTTTTCAAAGACAGTACGCAAGCCATTGTATTTGGTAAGGATCAAGTTATCATATTCAAGTGCAACGGTTTTAGCATCTGGTTTTGCGATAGCCCCTTTAATCTTTTCCCATGGATTTTCAGAATCCACATAGCCAACCACTTGGAAATCGACAACTGCAGTCGCCCGTTCCACTTCAAGTGCAGGAACGAAGAGAAGTGGTTCATGGTCAGTGTAAACGAACAAGAAGAGTTGACGTTCGTGGGGATCACTGTAAAATCCAGTCAAGTAATTGATGGTGACAGGATCGGATACAACAGCGACATCTGTTTTTTCAGTTTCAAGAAAATCGACGATTTGATCTAATTTAGACATAATGCTACCTTCTTTCTATGGATCTATTTTGTCAAATTTTCCCCAAAAAAGCAAGAGTTTACAAAATTTTACCAAAATACTTGAAAGTGTTTACAATCCATGATAAAATAGGATTAATTAGAGAGTGAAAACGAAATTTTCAATAATGAAAGGAAATCTTATGAATACAGACGATACAGTAACGATTTATGATGTCGCCCGTGAAGCAGGGGTTTCAATGGCAACCGTTAGTCGTGTAGTGAATGGAAATAAGAACGTTAAAGAAAATACACGTAAAAAAGTATTAGAAGTGATCGAACGCTTGGATTACCGTCCAAATGCTGTTGCGCGTGGTCTTGCCAGCAAGAAAACCACAACAGTCGGTGTTGTTATTCCAAACATCACGAACAGCTATTTCTCTACATTGGCTAAGGGGATCGATGACATTGCTGAAATGTACAAGTACAATATTGTTCTTGCAAATAGCGATGAAGACGATGACAAAGAAGTTTCAGTGGTAAACAACCTTTTTTCAAAACAAGTGGATGGCATCATTTTCATGGGCTATCATTTGACAGAAAAGATTCGCTCAGAATTTTCACGCTCTCGTACGCCGGTTGTCCTTGCTGGGACAGTGGATGTTGAACACCAATTACCAAGTGTCAATATTGACTACAAGCAAGCAACCGTTGATGCTGTTACACAGTTGGCAAAACACAACAAGAAAATTGCTTTTGTAAGCGGCCCATTGGTGGATGATATTAATGGAAAAATTCGTTTGACAGGCTACAAAGAAGCTTTGAAAGCGAAAAAATTGAGCTATAGCGAAGGACTTGTGTTTGAATCCAAGTACCGTTACGATGAAGGATATAACTTGGCAGAACGCATCATTGCATCGAAAGCAACAGTCGCCTTTGTAACAGGTGATGAATTGGTTGCAGGTCTCTTGAACGGTTTGTCTGATAAAGGGATCAAGGTACCAGAAGACTTTGAAATTATCACCAGCGATGATTCACAAGTAACTCGTTACACGCGTCCAAATCTATCAACGATTGGCCAACCTTTGTATGACCTTGGTGCAATCAGTATGCGTATGTTGACCAAGATCATGCACAAAGAAGAGTTGGAAGAACGCGAGGTACTGTTGTCTCATACGATCAACCAACGTGGAACGACCAAAAAATAAGGATTAGTAGAATAGAGTCTCGACTTGGGAAGACGTGTCTACTAGTCTGAGAGGTTAGAACAGAACTGTTCTAGCCTCTTTTTTATACTGCAAACAGGTAGAGACTTGCTGGGCACTCTTTATTTCGGTATAATAGAAGGTATGAAAGTTTTACTGTATTTAGAAGGAAAATCCGTCTTACAAAAATCAGGAATTGGTCGAGCCTTGCAGCATCAAATGCATGCACTTGATTTGGCTGGTATTCCGTATACGACAGATATTTTAGGAGATTATGATGTGGTGCATATCAATACCTATGGCCCACGGAGTTTCCTTTTGCTCCATGCAGCAAAGCGTCGTGGAAAGAAAGTCATCATGCATGGCCATTCAACCCGTGAGGATTTTGAAAATTCCTTTATCGGGTCTAACTTTTTTGCGCCCTTGTTTGGGAAGTATTTGGCTCACATGTACCAAAAGGCAGACTATGTGATCACACCATCTGAGTATTCCAAACACCTGATTCAGTCTTATGGGGTGACCACACCGATTATTGCGGTCTCCAATGGGATTGATTTGGAAAAATATGAGAAGGATCCGAAAAGAGAAGAAGTCTTTCGCAAGCATTTTAATATCCAAGAAGGCCAAAAGGTTGTTATCTGTGCCGGGCTTTATTTTAAACGTAAAGGGATCGAAGACTTTGTAGAAGTAGCCCGTCGCATGCCGGATGTGCGCTTTATTTGGCTAGGTTCTATCAACAAATGGATCATTCCGCGTAAGATTCGTCGTATCGTGGAAAAGGATCATCCTAGTAATGTGGAATTCCCTGGCTACTTCAAGGGAGCGGTCTTCCAAGGGGCCATGACGGGTTCAGATGCTTTCTTTTTCCCTTCTTATGAAGAAACAGAAGGTATCGTTGTTTTGGAAGCCTTGGCCAGTCATCAGCACACGGTCTTGAGGGATATTCCAGTATACAATGGCTGGATCGACGAGATGTCATCTGAATTGTGCCACAATGTAGACGAATTTGTGGATTCCTTGAATAAGGTCTTGAACGGACAAGTAGACAAGCGAGAGGCGGGCTACAAGGTCGCTGAAAGTCGTTCGATCGACTTAGTGGCACATCAATTGGTCGAAGCCTATCAAACAGTTTTGGAGATGTAAGATGCGTGTAGGGTTATTTACAGATACCTATTTCCCGCAAGTTTCGGGAGTGGCGACCAGTATTCGGACGCTCAAAACAGAATTAGAAAAATTGGGTCACACGGTCTTTATCTTTACGACAACGGATAAAGATGTCAACCGCTATGAAGATTGGCAGATTATTCGAATTCCAAGTGTGCCTTTCTTCGCCTTTAAGGACCGTCGGGTCGCTTATCGTGGCTTCTCAAAGGCGCTTGCCATTGCCAAGCAATACCAGCTGGATATTATCCATACCCAGACTGAGTTTTCACTGGGACTTTTAGGAGTATGGATTGGACGTGAGTTGAGGATTCCTGTCATTCATACCTACCATACCCAGTATGAGGATTATGTCCGCTATATTGCGAGAGGCATGGTCATTCGCCCAAGTATGGTCAAATACATTGTGAGAAGCTATATGAATGATTTGGACGGAGTGATCTGTCCAAGCGAGATCGTCTATGACTTGCTCCAAAAGTACAAGGTTAAGGCAGAAAAACGCATTATTCCGACAGGGATTGATTTGGCCAAGTTTGACCGACCGGAAATTACTCCGACAGAGACAGCAGCTCTTCGTGAAAAATATGAAGTAGCAGAAGATGAAACGCTTCTATTGAGCCTTTCGCGGGTTTCTTATGAAAAGAATATTCAGGCTGTTATTGCGGCCCTTCCAGACGTCTTAAAGGTCAATCAAAAAGTTAAGTTGATTGTCGCTGGAGATGGTCCTTATTTGGATGATTTGAAAAAACAGGCAGCGAAACTGGGGATTTCAGATGCGGTTGTCTTTACAGGGATGATCCCACCCAATGAAACAGCTCTCTACTATAAGGCGGCTGACTTCTTTATTTCAGCTTCAACGAGTGAGACGCAAGGTTTGACCTATTTAGAGAGTATTGCTAGTGGTACCCCGATTATTGCTCATGGCAATCCTTATCTCGAACATGTGATTGATGACCCTATGTTTGGAAAGCTCTTTTATGAGGAGAGCGATCTGGCCCAAGCAATTCTTGAAGCGATTGACGAGATGCCTGCAATTGATGAAACCAAGTGGGCGGAAAAGATCGATGATATTTCTGCAGCAACCTTTGGCCGTCGGGTCTACGAATTTTACCTGGATAAAATCATCTCTAAAGACTTCTCAAATGATTTGAATCCTGAACAAAGTCGGGTCAAGCGGATGTCTAAGACCATTGTGAAAATACCGACCAAGGTGATTGCTCTTCCGGTCAATGGATCTGTGAAAATGATGAAGGCTTCGGTCAAACAAGTGAAGAAAATCCGTAAAATCACACATTTCTTTGATTGAAAATGAAACTTTTTCTTGCAAAATTTTTCAATCGTGCTATAATAACTGACAGAGACATATCAAATCTAGGAAATCTGATAGAGAGCGCGTGGGGCTGGAAATCGCGTAGAGGATAGGTTTGGGACTACTCGTGATTCTTTTATGCAAACATAAAACGGTGGCTACGTTAGAGCCAATCAGAGGTGTCCCTCTTTTTTGAGGAACATAAATGAAGGTGGAACCACGTTGCGACGTCCTTTCGAGGAGGTCGCTTTTTTGATTTTTTAATGAGGAAATCAAAAGGAGTGACGATTCCAATGTTCAAAGACACCTCCCACCCATTTAGCTACTAAAAACTTTATAAGGAGAAAATCATGATTAAGATTACTTTCCCAGATGGCGCTGTTCGTGAATTCGAATCTGGCGTTACTACTTTTGAAATTGCTCAATCTATCAGCAATTCTTTGGCTAAAAAAGCCCTTGCTGGTAAATTCAACGGCAAATTGATTGACACAACTCGTGCCATTACTGAAGATGGAAGCATTGAAATCGTGACACCTGATCACGAAGATGCTCTTCCAATCTTGCGTCACTCAGCGGCACACTTGTTTGCACAAGCAGCTCGTCGCCTCTTCCCAGATATTTACTTGGGTGTTGGTCCAGCGATCGAAGATGGTTTCTACTACGATACAGATAACCAAGCGGGTCAAATCTCTAACGAAGACCTTCCTCGTATCGAAGAAGAAATGAAGAAAATCGTGAAGGAAAACTTCCCATCAATCCGTGAAGAAGTGACTAAAGACCAAGCGCGTGAAATCTTCAAAAATGATCCATACAAATTGGAATTGATTGAAGAACACTCAGATGACGAAGGTGGTTTGACCATCTATCGTCAAGGTGAATACGTTGACCTTTGCCGTGGGCCACACGTCCCATCAACTGGTCGCATCCAAATCTTCCACCTTCTCAATGTAGCAGGTGCTTACTGGCGTGGAAATAGCGACAACGCGATGATGCAACGGATCTATGGTACTGCTTGGTTTGACAAGAAAGACTTGAAGAACTATCTCCAAATGCGTGAAGAAGCTAAAGAACGTGACCACCGTAAGCTTGGTAAAGAATTGGATCTCTTCATGATTTCTCAAGAAGTTGGTCAAGGTCTTCCATTCTGGTTGCCAAATGGTGCGACCATCCGTCGTGAGTTGGAACGCTACATCGTTGATAAAGAAGTAGCAGCAGGCTACCAACACGTCTACACTCCACCAATTGCTTCTGTAGAACTTTATAAAACTTCAGGTCACTGGGATCACTACCGCGAAGACATGTTCCCACCAATGGATATGGGGGATGGAGAAGAGTTTGTTCTTCGTCCAATGAACTGCCCTCACCACATTGAAGTCTACAAACACCATGTGCACTCTTACCGTGAATTGCCAATCCGTATCGCTGAAATCGGTATGATGCACCGTTATGAAAAATCTGGTGCTTTGACTGGTCTTCAACGTGTCCGTGAAATGTCTCTGAATGATGGTCATACCTTTGTAGCTCCAGAACAAATCGAGGAAGAATTCAAGAAGATCCTTCAATTGATCATCGATGTGTATGAAGACTTTAACTTGACAGATTACCGTTTCCGCTTGTCTTACCGTGATCCTGAAGACAAACACAAATACTTTGACAACGATGAAATGTGGGAAAATGCTCAACGCATGTTGAAAGCCGCTGTTGATGATATGGGTGTTGAGTACTATGAAGCTGAAGGGGAAGCAGCCTTCTACGGACCAAAATTGGATATCCAAGTGAAAACAGCTCTTGGTAAAGAAGAAACCCTTTCTACCATCCAATTGGACTTCTTGCTTCCAGAACGCTTTGATCTTCATTACATTGGAGCAGATGGAGAAGAACACCGTCCAGTTATGATCCACCGTGGGGTTATCTCAACGATGGAACGCTTTACTGCGATCTTGATTGAAAACTACAAGGGAGCTTTCCCAACCTGGCTTGCTCCTCACCAAGTAACCCTTATCCCAGTATCGAACGAAAAACACGTGGACTATGCTTGGGAAGTGGCTAAGAAACTTCGTGACCGTGGTGTTCGTGCAGATGTGGATGAACGCAATGAAAAAATGCAGTTCAAGATCCGTGCTTCACAAACTCAAAAAATTCCTTACCAATTGATTGTTGGTGACAAGGAAATGGAAGACAAGGCTGTAAACGTACGTCGTTATGGTCAAAAAGAAACAGAAACCATGTCAGTGGATGCATTTGTAGAATTGATTCTTGCAGATATTGCAAATAAATCCCGTGTTGAGAAATAAACCATTTAACCTAGAACAAAATCTCAGCCACCTAAAAAGCAACAACTGAAATAGTTGTTGCTTTTTTACATTTTGATTAAGCTGAGCTAGTAGTGATCTGTCAAACCACCACAAATAGTATCCTCATCAACAATTCTTTCTATCCACTAACTTTTGGATATAGGATATCCTCCCAAGATTTGCTTCCTCGAGTTAGATAAGGTCAATATCCTCAATCCTTGTCTGCTTCATTTTCTTTTACGAGATCTTTTTGAGAATCTTTTTCAGAGAGTTTTTGATCGATATACTTGTTAATGGTTTCATAAAATTCCTTGGTCATCTCACTATCTAATTTTGTCGAATTATGGACTTGATTGACTTTCAATTGAACAGATTGAATACCGTAAGAGGCTTGCTTTTGGCGAATTGTTTCTAATTCTTCTTCTGAAATCGGATCTCCAACAACTGTCAAGACTAATTCATTGCTACTTGACTTGTAGACTTGATTAATGATCGTATGATTAGAGAACTCTTTGCCTACAAACTGTTTAATCCCTTCTTTTCGTGCTTGATCTATCGTCAGAGTGACTGCTGAATAGCTGGCCGGAAGAATCAATAATACAATCAAGGATATCAACCCAATTCTCATTTTAATGTTTAGCTCTTTAAATGAACTTAAGGGAGATTTTCTCATCAAAATTCTTGTTCCAACAATGTTGGTTAGCATGATAAAGACACAGTTGATCAAGAAAAGATAGAGAGCTCCAAATAAAAATCGTACATTTCCATTAGCTAAACCATAGCCTGCAGTACAGATAGGTGGCATCAGAGCTGTTGCAATGGCTACTCCTGGCACGATATTGTTTGCTTCTTTTTTCCTTGAACCAATGACACCTGCTATCCCACCAGCAAAAGCAATGAGAACATCCCAAATGGTTGGAGAGGTTCGTGCAATCAGCTCGCTACTTGCATAAGATAAGGGAGAAATCCAGAAATACAGAGTCGAGACAAGCAAGCTGACCAATACTTGAGTAAATAAAACCTTTAGAGATTGCTTGATTAAACGCGTATCAAAAATAGCTAAACCGAATCCCAGTCCAACAATCGGGGTCATAAGAGGAGAAATCAGCATGGCTCCAATAATGACAGCTGTTGAATTCATATTTAGTCCGATAGAGGCAATAAAAATCGCACACATCAAAATCACTGTATCTCTTAATCGAACATGAAGGTCATCATATAATTTCTCACGGTATTCACGTGTTGAATAGTTTCCGGTCATTGGTTGCTCCTTTTATTTCATATAATCTTGTTTCTGCATAGACGATGGTAGAGAGACCTCTGTCTAAACTGACATATTTTTAATTCTCACCTGTCATTCTTTTGAACATAATTTTTTAAATATCCATCAGTCTATCCTTGATATTATATCAAAAAGTTTACAGTCTTTCTCTGAAGAACTCAATCAATTTAAAAGATAGTGAAGGCAGAAATTTTTGTATCCTTATCCGAAGAAGAAAAACGATATCTC
Organism: Streptococcus sp. CP1998; assembly: GCF_041026655.1. Classification (NCBI taxonomy): domain Bacteria; kingdom Bacillati; phylum Bacillota; class Bacilli; order Lactobacillales; family Streptococcaceae; genus Streptococcus; species Streptococcus sp. CP1998. The sequence continues at coordinate 1,458,006 of NZ_CP163380.1, read as the reverse complement.
CTCTGAAAGTAGATACCGTTTTAATGTTTAAACATGATGAGTATGTAGCAGCAATCCTAGCTGATATCTCCAACAAATCACGTGTTGAGAAATAATGAAAAAATAAAAAGATTGAGATGTAATGATCTCAGTCTTTTTGCTTTTTCTTCCTGGAAAGTCCAGCAATTGAGACTCCACATTTCTTCATAAGTTTGATATAATAAGAAGATAGAGATTGATAAGGAAAAGTTGCATTAGAAACAGGTATGTAAGATGAAAAGAATATTAGTAGTTGATGATGAAAAACCAATTTCAGATATTATCAAATTTAACATGGCAAAAGAGGGATATGAAGTTTTAACGGCCTTTGATGGGCGGGAAGCTTTAGAAGTCTTTTCAGCTGAAAACCCAGATGTTATTATTCTAGATTTGATGTTGCCAGAGATTGATGGCTTGGAAGTGGCGCGGACGATTCGTAAGACCAGCAATGTGCCCATCATTGTCCTATCTGCTAAGGATACGGAATTTGATAAGGTCATCGGGCTTGAAATCGGGGCGGATGACTATGTGACCAAACCTTTCTCTAATCGGGAATTACAAGCGCGTGTGAAAGCCTTGTTGCGTCGTTCGGAGTTTGCGGCTGATCCTCAGTTTGAAAAAGATGCCGATACAGAAATTGTCATTGGCGATCTTCACATTCTTCCAGACGCTTTCTTGGTTCGAAAAGGCAACAAAGAATTGGACTTGACTCATCGCGAGTTTGAGTTGCTCTATCACCTTGCGACCCATGTCGGTCAAGTGATGACCCGTGAACATCTTCTTGAGACGGTGTGGGGCTATGATTACTTTGGTGATGTTCGGACGGTGGACGTGACGGTTCGTCGTTTGCGTGAAAAAATCGAGGACACACCGGGACGTCCAGAATATATCTTGACCCGCCGTGGTGTTGGATATTATATGAGAAACAATGATTGATCAACTAAAACAATTTGTCATGTCGTCGAACTTTGTCTTTGTGCTGATTACGGTTGGGTTTATCATTGTGGTTGCCTTGCTTTTGCTGGAAAACCGTAGGGACAATATCAAGCTCAGACAATTAAACGCTAAAATTAAGGATCTGATTGCAGGGGATTATTCCGAAGTGGTCGATATGCAAGGAAGTCCAGAACTGACGGATATGACCAATAGTATCAATGATCTGTCTGAAGTTATTCGCCTGACGCATGAAAACTTGGAACAAGAAACCAAGCGTTTGACCAGTATTCTTTCTTACATGACAGATGGGGTACTTGCGACCAACAGACGTGGTCAGATCATCATGGTCAATGAAATGGCAGCCAAGCAATTGAACGTTAATCCAGATGAGGTGCTCAATACCAGTATTCTGGATTTGCTTTCGCTTGGAGATGACTATGATTTGCGAAGCTTGATTACAGAAGTACCAGAGTTGACCATTGATTCCCAGGATGAAAATGGGGAATACTTAAGTCTTCGTGTGCGCTTTGCCTTGATTCGTCGCGAGTCAGGTTTTATCTCTGGTCTGGTAGCTGTCTTGCACGATACGACAGAGCAGGACAAGGAAGAGCGGGAACGTCGCCTCTTCGTCTCCAATGTGAGTCATGAATTACGGACACCTTTGACCAGTGTGAAATCCTATCTGGAAGCCCTAGACGATGGCGCTTTGTCAGAGCCAGTAGCACCAGATTTTGTCAAGGTTTCACTCAATGAAACCAACCGCATGATGCGTATGGTCACAGATCTATTGAGCTTGTCACGAATTGATAATGAAACCAGTCAGTTGGACATCGAGTTGACCAACTTTACGGCCTTTATCACCTTTATTTTAAACCGATTTGATAAGATCAAGAGTCAATCGCAAGAAGATACCAAGAAGTATGAACTGATCCGGGAATACCCGATCACACCGATCTGGGTTGAAATTGATACGGATAAAATGACCCAGGTGATCGACAATATCTTGAACAATGCCATCAAGTACTCACCTGATGGTGGAAAGATTAAGGTAGGGATGAGAACAACTGATGCCCAGTTGATTATCTCCATCTCAGATGAGGGCTTGGGAATTCCCAAGAAAGACTTGCCTCGCATTTTTGATCGCTTTTACCGAGTGGATAAGGCGCGTAGCCGGGCCCAAGGTGGGACTGGTCTAGGCCTAGCCATTGCTAAGGAGATCATTAAGCAACACAAAGGCTTTATTTGGGCCAAGAGTGAATATGGCAAGGGATCTACCTTTACCATTGTCTTGCCGTACGACAAAGACGCTATTAAAGACGACTGGGATACAGAAGAGGAAGAATAAGGAGTCAATGACAGAAGAGGGATTTAAGTATAGTATTTTAGCTTCAGGTTCTAGTGGGAATTCTTTCTACCTTGAGACGCCAAAGAAAAAACTGCTTATTGATGCAGGGCTATCAGGGAAAAAGATTACGGGACTATTGGCTGAAATTGATCGCAAACCAGAAGACTTAGATGCCATTTTGATTACGCACGAACACTCAGACCATATCCATGGTGTGGGTGTTTTAGCGCGGAAATACGGCATGGATCTATATGCTAATGAAGCAACTTGGAAGGCTATGGAAGGCACCAAGTATCTAGGAAAGGTCGATGATGCTCAAAAGCACATTTTTGAAATGGGGAAGACCAAGACATTTGGCGATATCGATATTGAAAGTTTTGGGGTCAGTCACGATGCTGTTGCCCCTCAATTCTATCGCTTTATGAAGGATGGAAAGAGCTTCGTCATGCTGACGGATACGGGCTATGTGAGTGATCGCTTGGCAGGCATCGTCGCGGATGCTGATGGCTATCTGATTGAGTCCAACCATGATGTAGAGATCCTTCGAGCAGGTTCTTATGCTTGGCGCTTGAAGCAGCGGATCTTGTCAGACCTAGGCCACCTTTCTAACGAAGATGGTGCCGATGCCATGATCCGAACCTTGGGAAATCGCACCAAGAAGATTTATCTGGGGCATTTGTCAAAAGAGAACAATATTAAAGAATTGGCTCATATGACCATGGAGAATCAACTGGCTCGAGCAGATCTAGCTGTCGGCCATGATTTTGAGGTGTTAGATACCTCGCCAGATACCGCGACCCCTTTGACGAAGATATAAAATAGAGAAAAGCAACTGTCACCTTGTTAGTTGCTTCCTTTTTTAAATATAGATGTAGGTTTTTTATTTTTTTGTTTACTGAAAAGGTTCGAAATTTGTATTGTGTGAAGGAGAAGTAAATGCGCCTTGTTTATCTTACGATTGGTTTTATGTCTTTGGGATTAGGAATTATTGGGATTCCATTACCGATTTTATCGACGACTCCCTTTTTACTGTTGTCTATGGCTTGCTTTGCTAAAAGTTCCAAACGCTTTGAAACTTGGCTCTACCAAACCAAGCTTTATCAAACCTATGTATCGGATTATCGAGAGACCAAATCGATTGCCAAAGAACGGAAAAAATGGATCCTTCTTCAGATCTACATCCTGATGGGCATTTCGATCTATCTGGCCCCGATTATTTGGGTGAAGCTTGCTTTAGGGGCTTTGACGATTTTTATCACCTTTTATCTCTTAAAAGTGATCCCTAATAAGCCTGAAAATCCAACAGACGAAGATCCTGATTAAAAATGGAGAAATCAGGCCCTAGAACTAGGAAAAGAAGTGCGTTCGTGCTTCTTTTTTTGTATAAAAGAAAAAACCCTTGTGTATCAAGGGTTTTGGTGCGTTGACTACGCTTCAAGAAATTTTAATAAGCGATCTACTTTAGGATTTTTAGTTTTCTATAAAAGGATCAACTCTTAAATATGATTAAAGTATATTTAAGAGTTGATCCATCTTTTATTAAATATCTATTATTGTGATATGTATCTATTATATCATTGTTCTAACTCAGTTATCTTTTCTAACATTTCTTGTATATCCTTTTGCGTCTTGAAAGGATTATTTTTTATTTTCTTAACAAAGAGAATGAGTGTGATAATCAAAAAAATACAAGCGATAACAGGGTTAATGGTAAAGTATAAAAGGCTACAAAATGCAGATAATCCTACAGGAAAATACCAAGAAGAAGCTGGATATACCTTTGCCCCTCTATATGTATAAAGACCACGATTTGTTCGTTGGTAATTTATATTTCCTTTCTTAACACTGCTGAAAGCATCCACAGTGGTTTTGTTATATACCTTATTGTATATTGCACGTTTAGGATCTTTAATAAGGCCTGTCCCTTTTTGGCCGTATGTTGGAATGATTGCTCGTTTAACCTGTCTCTTTAATTTCGATGTTGTCCGAGCTTTTAAACTCTTTGAAAGACTGGGTTTTATAACTCCTATTTTCATAGTAATACTCCTTATTATTATTTCAATCCCAAACTCTTTTGTTTTAATTATATCAAATAACGAAGGGGAATGAAATAATAACGAGGTAAAGAAATAAAATTCACTATAAGAAGTGGGCATTAAGTTGGTAAGATATAGAAATGCGAAAGTTGAAGAAACTTAAAATTCATGGAGCAAACTTACAAAACGTGATATGCAACTTATTCGCTCGATATCTAAATACACCTAAAATATAGTAAAAGCAATTAGCTGTATCTAATGGATATCTAATGGTAATCGTATTAAAATTTTGGTATACTTAAGAGTATAAATTTATTAGAAAGAAGGCTTCCCATGGAGAAATTACAAGCCCTGTTATCGGAACGGTTTCAGATCGTTTTTTCAGATAGCAGTTTATTAGATACCGCTTTTACGCACACCTCTTATGCCAATGAGCACCGCCTCTTAAAAATTTCACATAACGAACGTTTGGAATTTTTAGGAGACGCTGTTCTTCAATTAGTTATTTCCGAATATTTGTATAAGGAACACCCCAACAGACCGGAGGGAGATTTGTCCAAATTCCGTTCTATGATTGTCCGTGAAGAGAGTTTGGCTGGCTTTTCTCGGGATTGCCAATTTGACCATTTCATCAAACTGGGCAAGGGCGAAGAAAAATCTGGTGGTCGGGACCGTGATACGATTCTTGGAGACTTATTTGAAGCCTTTTTAGGTGCTCTTTTACTGGATCAAGGAGTGGAAGCAGTCAAACGCTTCATCTATCAGGTCATGATTCCAAAGGTTAAAACGGGTCAATTTTCTCAGGTCATTGACTACAAGACCCGCCTGCAAGAACTGTTACAGGTTCACGGAGATGTGGAGATCCAATACCAAGTGGTTAGCGAGTCCGGTCCTGCACATGCGAAAGAGTTTGAAGTAGAAGTGTTCGTGAACGGTCAAACGATGGGACGTGGTCATGGTCGTTCCAAGAAGTTAGCGGAGCAGGAAGCAGCCCGCAATGCAGTTGAAACGAGGTATGATGGCCCATGTATCTAAAAGAGATTGAAATCCAAGGCTTTAAATCCTTTGCGGATAAGACAAAAGTCGTATTTGACAAAGGGGTCACTGCCGTTGTAGGGCCTAATGGATCTGGAAAATCAAATATCACGGAGAGCTTGCGCTGGGCCCTGGGGGAATCCAGTGTCAAGAGTCTACGTGGGGGCAAGATGCCCGATGTCATCTTTGCAGGGACAGAATCGCGTAAACCGCTGAATTATGCCTGTGTCACAGTTGTCTTAGATAACCAGGATGGTTTTATCCAACAGGCAGGGAAAGAAATTCGTGTCGAACGGCATATTTATCGTTCAGGAGACAGTGAGTACAAGATCGATGGTAAGAAAGTACGTCTCAGAGATGTTCATGATTTGTTCATGGATACGGGATTGGGACGTGATTCCTTCTCCATTATCTCCCAAGGTCGGGTAGAGGAGATCTTTAACTCCAAACCGGAAGAACGCCGGGCTATCTTTGAAGAAGCTGCCGGTGTCTTGAAATTTAAGACGCGGCGCAAGGAAACGGAGACTAAGCTTAATCAGACCCAGGAGAATTTGGACCGTCTGGAAGACATCCTCTATGAATTAGAAGGACAGATCCAACCTCTTGAAAAGCAAGCAACGGTCGCTCGCCGTTTCTTGGAATTAGACCAAGAACGGCAGGTTCTCTTGCTGGATGTTTTGGTCGCTCAAGTCGATCTGACAAAAGAGCTCTACGAAAAGGCTGATCAAGAAGAAAAAGCTATTCAAGAACAGTTGGCCTCTTATTACCAACGTCGTCAGGTCTTAGAAGAAGAGAATGTACGCATCAAGAAAGCCCGTCATCAGTTGGATGAGAGCTTAGCTGAGGACCAGGCGAGCTTGCTTGAGGTCACTCGTTTGATCAGTGATTTGGAAAAGCAAATCGAAGTAGCTAAGTTGCAATCGAGTCAAGCGGCCCATAGTCGCAAGGAAAATCTTGAGCGGTTGGATGCTATTTTGGCCCGTCTGGAAGAAGCGAAACAAGAGCTGGCTCAAAAACAAGAGACGCTAGCTGTGCTTCAACAAAGACTGACAGAGAACCGTCAGCAACAAGAAGAGTTGGAAAAAGAATTAGCCAACTACGAAGAAGATCCGGAACAAGTCATTGAGCATCTACGCGAGCAGTATGTCGCGCTCTTGCAGACGGAGGCTGAAAAATCGAATGAGCGGACAGCCATTGAGAGCCGGATCCAGGCACTCCTGCAAGAATCAAGCCATCGTCAAGAGGATTTGACCAAGGCACAAACAAACTTTGAAACTGCCAAGGAAAAAGAAGTCCGACAATTGGAAGAGTTGGATCAGGCCCAAGCGACGGTCAAAGGCCTATTAGCAGAATACCAAGAGCAATTGGTAAAAGTGGAGCAGGCCAAAGCTGCCTACCAAGAGGCTCAAGCGGCCATGTTTGACTTGATGGATGAGAGCAAGAATAAGCGGGCGCGAATCAATAGTTTGGAAGCTATTCAGAAGAACCATAGTAACTTCTATGCAGGCGTCAAGAGTGTCTTACAAGAAGCAGAACGGTTAGGAGGCATCTGTGGGGCTGTTAGTGAGAATTTGAGTTTCTCAAAAGACTACCAGACGGCGCTTGAAATTGCTCTGGGAGCTAGCGACCAACAGATCATTGTCGAGGATGAAAAGGTCGCAACTCGAGCGATCGATTTCTTGAAAAGCAATCGCTTGGGACGGGCAACCTTCCTTCCGCTCACGACGATCAAAGCCCGTCAACTATCCCCTCGGAATCTGGAATTGATTCAAGCAAGTGCAGGATTTCTAGGAATTGCGAGTGACTTAGTGACCTATGAGCATCGTTTTGAACAGATTTTCCAAAACCTGCTTGGAGTAACGGCCATCTTTGACACGACGGAGCATGCGCGTGAGGCGGCTCGTAAAGTCAACTATCAAGTTCGGATGGTGACCTTGGATGGGACCGAATTGCGGACCGGAGGATCGTATGCCGGTGGTGCCAATCGCTCCCAAAATACGGTCTTTGTCAAACCAGAATTGGATAGTTTGAAGCAGGAAATGCAAGCTCTGGATGCTCGTTTGAGAGAAGCTGAGCAGGAGGTCGAGACCAAGGACAATCTGCTCAAGCAGGCGCAAGAATACCTGGCCTCTATTCAAAGCCAAGGTGAACAAGCGCGTCTGGAACAACAGCGGGCCCAATTGGCCTACCAACAAAGCCAAGAGCAGCTGAAAGAAATTCAGGAACTCTTAGAAGCTTTGAAGTCAGAATTGGCAACAGATGCGACCCAATCTCTCCAAGAAGAGCTGGAGTCCCTTACTGAGCAATTGGCAGAAATTGAGCTTCAAAAAGAAAACTTAAATCGCGACATTGAAACCATGAAGTCGGACAAAGATGTCTTGCAACAAAAGATACAAAACTTGCAAGAGCAATTAGCAGAATTGCGACTTCAACAGACGGAATGTAAGAGCCAACAAAGCTATGAGCAAACAGATGCTCGTCGCTTGGAAGAAACGATCTCCCAGTTGGAAGTAGAAGAGCATCAGTTGCAATTGCTGATTGAACAAGGCGAGGCTCAAGTTCAGACAGTGGATGTGGAGCAGCTAGCCAATCAATTGATGCAGGCCCAAGCCAAGAAAACGGACTTGGAACAAGGAGTCATTCGGAAACGCTTTGAGCTGGATGATTTGGAAGGCCAGGCCGAAGATGTTGCAGAACAGATGGAACAAACTCGCAAGAAAAACGAAGAGTGGATTCGTCAACAAGCCAAGGCTGAAGCGACACGTGAAAAGCATGCGGATCGTTTGAACAAGCTCTTAACGCAAATTACCGATGAATTCATGCAAAGCTTTGACCAAGCCAAAGAGCAGGCCAAACCTGTTGAAAATCTTGCAGCAGCTGAAAACCAGCTCAAGAGCATCGAAAAAGATATTAAGGCACTTGGTCCAGTCAATGTGGATGCGATTGAGCAGTATGACGAGGTGAAGGGGCGCTTTGATTTCCTTTCAAGCCAGCGGGAGGATGTCTTGGCTGCGAAAAACATGCTTCTGTCTACTATCAACGACATGAATGACGAAGTCAAGGAACGCTTTAAATCAACTTTTGAAGCCATTCGTGAATCCTTTAAAGTCACTTTCCGTCAAATGTTCGGTGGGGGTTCTGCTGATTTGATTCTGACAGAGCCAGATCTTCTGACAGCTGGTGTTGAGATTTCTGTGCAGCCACCTGGTAAAAAGATCCAATCCTTAAACCTCATGAGTGGTGGAGAAAAGGCCTTGTCTGCCTTGGCTCTCTTGTTCTCGATTATTCGTGTCAAGACCATTCCATTTGTCATTCTGGATGAGGTAGAGGCTGCCCTAGATGAGGCCAATGTCAAGCGCTTTGGGGATTATTTGAACCGCTTTGATAAGGAAAGCCAATTTATTGTCGTGACACACCGGAAGGGAACCATGTCGGCTGCTGATTCCATCTATGGTGTGACCATGCAAGAATCTGGGGTTTCTAAAATCGTCTCAGTAAAATTGAAAGACTTAGAAAATGAAGAATAATGATATTAAATTGATCGCTACGGATATGGATGGAACCTTTCTAAATGACCAACATCAGTACGATCAAGACCTTTTACGCAAGGTATTAGCAAGCTGCAAAGAAAAAGGCATCTATTTTGCTGCTGCAAGTGGCCGTGCCCTTCTTTCTCTCAAATCCCTCTTTAAAGGATTTGAGGACCAGATGATTTTCATTGCTGAAAATGGTAGTGTGGTAGAATTTCATGGAGAAGATCTCTACGAAGCGACCATGTCCAAAGACTTTTATTTGAGTGTTTTTGAAGCTTTGAAATCCTCCCCTTATGCAGACCCTAATAAACTGCTTTTGACTGGGAAAAAAGGAAGCTATGTCTTAGAAACAGTAGATCCCGACTATCTGGCCTTGAGTCAAAACTACAATGAAAATATTCAAAAAGTGAAAAGCCTAGCGGATATTCAGGATGAAATTTTCAAATTGACCACCAACTTTGATGCAGCTCTTGTGCTTGAAGGTGAGCAATGGGTCACTGAGAATATCCCCGGTGTCAAAGCGATGACGACAGGTTTTGAATCGATTGATATTGTCCTCGATTATGTCGATAAGGGAGTGGCCATTACCGCCTTAGTGGATAAACTAGGGATCTCGATGGATCAGGTGATGGCTTTTGGAGATAACCTAAATGACCTCCATATGATGCAAGTCGTGGGCCATCCTGTAGCGCCAGAAAATGCACGTCCTGAAATCTTAGCGATTGCTGAAAAAGTCATCGGCCACCATGCGACGGGTTCTGTCCTCCGCTACATGGAGGAAATTGTATGAGTCAGATTTCCTTGATTGCGCTGGATTTAGATGGGACCCTTCTCAATTCAGAAAAAAAGATCTCCCCTCGCAATAGAGCGACCCTCGGCGCTGCACAGGCCCAAGGTGTCAAGGTGGTTCTAACCACTGGTCGCCCCTTGAAAGCCATGGATTTTCTTTTGGAAGAATTGGGAACAGCAGGCCTCAAAGAAGAGTATACGATTACCTTCAACGGTGGTCTAGTGCAGCGAAATAATGGAGAAATCCTCTCAAAAGTTGTCTTGGCACCAGAAGATGTCGCAACCATTCATGATGAAACCGCCCGTCTAGGCCTTCCGCTGGATGCTATCAGTGAGGGAACGGTTTATGAGATTCATGCAGAACGAAAGTCTCTCTATTCCCTTTACAATCCCTACCTGAACTTTATTGAGACAGATTTAAAAGACCTACCATCCACGATTTCCTACAACAAGTGTGTGACAGCTGTCGATCAAGACTTTTTAGATGTAGCGATAAAGCAGATCAAGCCAGAGTTATTTCAAGACTATGAAATTTTTAAATCTCGGGAAATGTTGCTGGAATGGTGCCCTAAAAATGTTCACAAGGCGACAGGTTTAGAGGCACTGGCAGCTATTTTGGGTCTTAAGGCAGATCAAGTCATGGCCTGTGGAGATGAAGCCAATGACCTGTCTATGATCCAGTGGGCTGGACTGGGGGTTGCCATGGGCAATGCGATTCCAGCAGTGAAGGAAGTTGCAGCGCTTGTGGCCCCTGTGACCAATGACCAGGATGCCGTCGCATGGGCAATTGAAAATTATGTGCTAAAGGAGAGTGAATAAATGGGATTATTTGATCGTTTATTTGGAAAAAAAGAAGAAACTGAAAAAGTACTTCCGTCTTCTGAAGAAGTGACGGACAGTACGAAGGTTGAAGAAACTGTCAAAGAGGAGCCGGCGGCTACCTTAAATGACAAGGAAGAGCAAAAAATCGCTGATATGGAGGCTTACTACCAAGAGCTTAAAGCGCGAATTGCAGCCACTCATCAACCTGTTTTAACCGTCGCTCAAGAAGAGCCGGCAGAGGAACCTCTTGTAGAAGAAAAAGTGACATCAGAGACTAATGAAGACCAAGTACCAGTAGAGGAGTCTCCAGTGGTCTTTGAACCTGCTCAAACAGAAGCAAGTCCTGAAGAAGTTTCACCACTAGCTGATGACACGGAGGAGACTAAGCCTCTTGAAGAAGTGAAAATGGAAGCGGAAGAAACTGAAAATGGTGAGGAAGCAGATGGGGCTAACGGTTCAGAAATGGAAGAAGAGTTACCAATTGCTTCTCCATCATCTGAAGCTGAGCTAGTAGAAGGGAGCACGACAGAAGAGGAGGTTCTAGAACTAGTAGAAGCTCAGGATGAGGTCCCAGAACCTGAAGTATCAGAAGAGATCGCTCAAGTGGAGGAAACTTCAGAAGTAGCAGAAGCCGAGTCCAGACTTCCTCAAGGAGAAGCAGCATCAGCAGTTGAAGAAAGAACTGTTGAAGAGGCAGAAGAGCCAATTCCAGACGAGGTTGAGTCAGAGCAAGAAACCATTCAGGAAAAATACGATCGTAGCTTGAAAAAGACACGGACTGGATTTGGAGCACGTCTCAATGCCTTCTTTGCTAATTTCCGTTCAGTTGATGAAGAATTCTTTGAAGAATTGGAAGAACTCTTGATCATGAGTGACGTTGGGGTTCAAGTGGCCTCTAATTTAACCGAAGAGTTGCGTTATGAAGCCCGTTTGGAAAATGCCAAAAAACCAGATGCTCTCAAGCGCGTGATCATCGAAAAATTAGTGGACTTGTATGAAAAGGATGGCCAATTTAATGAAGCCATTCGTTTTCAAGATGGTCTCACGGTCATGCTCTTTGTTGGGGTCAATGGAGTTGGTAAAACAACCTCTATCGGGAAGTTAGCCCACCGCTACAAACAAGAAGGCAAGAAAGTCATGTTGGTTGCAGCAGATACTTTCCGTGCAGGAGCAGTGGCTCAACTGGCAGAATGGGGACGCCGCGTAGATGTTCCAGTTGTAACAGGTCCTGAAAAATCAGATCCTGCTAGCGTCGTCTTTGATGGAATGGAACGCGCGATCGCTGAAAACATCGATGTTCTGATGATTGATACAGCTGGTCGTCTGCAAAACAAGGACAACCTCATGGCAGAGCTTGAAAAAATCGGCCGGATTATCAAGCGTGTGGTACCTGATGCACCGCATGAAACCATACTGGCCCTTGATGCATCAACCGGTCAAAATGCCTTGGTGCAAGCAAAAGAATTTTCAAAAATTACACCTGTGACAGGAATTGTATTGACCAAGATCGATGGAACAGCTCGAGGTGGGGTCGTCCTTGCGATCCGTGAAGAGTTGGACATTCCAGTGAAGTTGATTGGATTCGGAGAAAAGATTGATGATATCGGACCATTCCACTCAGAAAACTTCATGAGAGGTCTCTTGGAAGGCTTGATTTAAGAGTCAAATAGAAAAAGACAAATTGTTGGAAGAACAATTTGTCTTTTTGTTTCCTTGCGCTATCAAAAAAACCACCCGAAGGTGGCCTTCCTTAATTCTTAGGTTCAGGTTTCCAAACCCACTCGGTTCCGTAGTCTGCAAGGAGATCATCGGATGCAGTTGGTCCCATGGATCCTGACTTGTATTCATAGAGCGGTGCTCCATTTTCGGCCCATAGTTTTTCAATCCGGTCAATCAATTGCCATGAAGCACGGACTTCGTGCCAGTGGCTGTAATTGGTTGAGTCATTGTTTAAAACGTCGAAAATTAATTTTTCATAAGGCTCTGGTGAAGCCCCAGTTGCGGTCGCATCTGTTTCGTAGTCAAAGGAAATCGGTGCGATACTGAATTTTTCTCCGACCTCTTTTCCGTTGATGCTCAATGAGAAACCTTCGTTTGGTTGGATATAAATGGTCAAGACATTTGGTTGCAAACTATGTCCAAAGATGGAATCGGTTTGCTTGAAGACCACATTGACCATGGTTCCTTTTTGGGTCAAGCGTTTTCCGGTACGGAAGAAGAAAGGCACACCGCGGAAGCGCTCACTATCAACAAAGAACGCACCAGAAGCATAGGTCTCCGTAGTAGATTCAGGGTCGACATTGGGCTCACTGCGATAAGAGATATCTTTTTTCCCTTCGATCGTACCTGAATGGTATTGACCACGGATAAAGAATTTCTTTAATTCGTCATCTGTTGGATTGTGCAATTGCTCAAAAACTTTAACCTTTTCTGCCCGAATCGCATCCTTAGTAAAGGTAGCTGGTTTATCCATGGCAAGCAATGACAAAAGCTGAAGGGTATGATTTTGCACCATGTCCCGAAGGGCCCCTGAGTGATCATAGTAGCCACCGCGTTCTTCAACCCCCAAGCGTTCAGCAAAGGTAATTTGGATATTGTCAATAAAATCTCGGTTCCAAAGATTATCAAAAATAAGATTTCCAAAACGAATGGCAAAGATATTTTGGATCATTTCTTTTCCAAGATAATGGTCGATCCGGAAGATTTGTTCTTCATCAAAGGTTTCTTCCAATTCCTTGTTGAGCTGACTAGCCGTTTCTAGGTCTGTACCAAAAGGTTTTTCAACGATCAGGCGCTCAAAACCTTGTCCATCTACAATCCCTTCTGATTTTAGGTGTTTAGCAATGGTTCCAAAAAATTGAGGAGCCATGGACAAGAAGAAGACCTTGTTGTGTTCCGTTTGGTATTTTTCATCCAAGCTGTTTTGCAATTCGCGCAGGGCGATGTAATGTTCGGTATCATTGACATCGTGGCTTTGGTAGTAGAAATGACTAGCGAATTCTTGAGCTTGTTGAGGGCTATCTGCCAGATCTGTGATGGATTCTACCACGACTGATTCAAAGTATTCCTTGCTCCATGGTCTGCGGGCTGTTCCGATAACCGCAAAGTTTTCAGATAGATTTCCTGATTTATAGAGTCTAAAAAGGGATGGGTAGAGTTTGCGCTTAGCTAAATCTCCACTGGCCCCGAAAATGGTTACAATAACTTTTGAAGACATTTAAGTACCTATTTCCTATTTTATTAACCATATTTTACCATAAAATCTACAAGATTTCTTTGATGGAATCGTTGTTCCGAATATTTTCCGCTTGGATTAGAGGATTTGAGAGGAAAGCATAGAAAAAGCTAGAATCAATGTGGATTCTAGCTTGAACGGTTACAAGGTGTTTGGATCTACAACAGAAGCTCCATCAGAATACGCGGTAGACATAAGGATTATCCGGTTTCGTAATGGTCTGGCAATCGCTAATGTGGAGGACAGGCAAGCTTTGTTTGAGCTGCTTGTGGTATTCAATGGACAAGGTTCCTTTCGCATGGATCCAAGTATTGTTTTCGAAATGCTGCGGAGCACCTGTCGTTAAGAGACCGTAGACTCCGGAATCTGCGATACAGTGGATGATCCCAAAGCGAAAGAGGAATTGGCTGTCCTTGTTATTGGGGTCATTGTATACAAAACCGGTCAGCTCGATCGTCTTTCCTGCAAATTGGTCAGGATAATCATAAATCACTTCCATGACTTCCATGTAATTCTCAGTGGTCACCTGGATCACTTTTTTATCAACATATTTTTTTGCCGCCTGCTTCATTTCTGACTCATAGGCTGACTTGGTAAAATAGCTACTAGTATCTGGTTTGAGATACTGGGTAGTTGTTCCTTCGTCCTGCTGGATTTCCTTGGAAGAACCAGCAGCAACCGGGAAGTGGTAGCCTTTGGCAGAGACTGTTTGGGAATCCAGTGTCACTGTAGGGAAAAATAGCCCGACAAATAAAGGAATACAGAGCAAGAAAATACTCGCCACTTTTGCCCAGAAGCTAGAGAGATGACTGTGGATCTTCATCTGCTTGACCCAGATGATCAGCTGCACAAGAGCTAAAACAAAGGACAAGAACATGGAAATATAAGCCAAGTAAGAATAGTGTAAGTTGATGTATTGATTGAGCTTACCAGATAATTGCAGGTACATAGTGAGCTCAAAATAGCCAGCTAATATCAAGAAACGAATCATAGCACTACCCCCACAAACCAAGCATAAAGGAGCACAACTCCACTCACAATCCCGATAAATTGCCAGATGAAACGGGTCTTGAGATAATTTTTCATCATGAGGAGATTTTTGACATCAAGCATAGGCCCAATCACCAGAAAGGCAAGAACAGGCGCTACTCCAAAACTTGTTAGAAGAGAGGATCCAACAAAGGCGTCCGCCTCGCTACAAAGTGAGAGGAGAAAGGACAAGACCATGAGAAGGAGAATAGCAATAACCGGTGTCGCACTGATCGAAGTGAGGATCCGTGTTGGGACATAGACTTGGACGAGGCTGGCAAAGAGGCAACCAAATACCAGGTAACGTCCCGTATCAAAGAATTCATCAATGGCTTGCACCAAGACTTGGAAGAGCTTCTGACCTTTGCTCAAGTTCCTAAAATCATGTTCATGTACAGCCTTACGATGTTCTTTTTGGATCGAATCTGTTTGAATAAAACCAAGAAAGATCCCTAGCACCGTTGCGACCAGTAGGGAACCAAGGGCTCGGTAGAGGGCCATCTTGACAGAATTCCCAAAGGCTGAGTAGGTCGCAAAGAGAACGATGGGATTGATGACAGGTGCTGTCACCAAAAAGGGGACAGCAGTATAACTTGGGACTTTCTTTTCTAGAAAGCGATTGATAATGGGAACAATCCCACATTCACAGGAAGGAAAGATAAAGCCGATAAATGTCCCAAAGAAGATCCGCCCAAATTTATTCTTGGGAAGAAAGCGGTAGACCCTCTCGGGGGTGATATAGACCTCAATAATCCCTGAAATGATACTTCCGATTAGGACAAACGGTAGGGCTTCGATAATAATCGAGAGAAAAATAGCCCCAGCCTGCAAGACGCTAGAGGGAAGGTGTTGAAAGAATGTCATTACTTAGCCTTCTTTGATTCTTTAGTTGTAGCAGTTTCTGCCTTCTTTTTCTCTTCAGGAAATTCTACTTTCTTTTCTACATCCGGAAAACTCGCAAAATTTTCAAACATTTTATCAAGATCATCTGTTTTTGAGAATTTAATAGCCATTGTTAGGCCTCCTTTTTATTTTCTTTCATTATAACAAAAAGGAAAGAGCAAGGGGGAAATGGAGTATAAAAGGAAAGATCAATAGGGTCAAAATTATTCTATGGAAAATCCCTGAAACAGAGACCAGAACAGGCGATCTCACCCCTTGATGGTAGCAAAATATGCTATAATAGAAGCTATGGATAAATATGAAAAAATAGCCCAAGAATTGGGTGTTAGCTTAAAACAAATCGATACCGTATTGAGTCTGACCGCAGAAGGCTCAACCATTCCCTTCATTGCCCGCTATCGAAAAGATATGACGGGAAATTTAGATGAAGTAGCGATCAAGGCCATTATTGACCGTGACAAATCCTTAACGGTTCTGGCCGAACGAAAGGAAACCGTCCTTGCTAAGATTGAGGAACAAGGCAAACTGACAGAGGCGCTCAAGCAGGCTATTGAAGCTGCTGAAAAATTAGCGGATGTCGAAGAGCTCTATCTCCCTTATAAGGAAAAACGGCGGACCAAGGCGACGATTGCCCGAGAAGCAGGACTTTTCCCCTTGGCACGTCTCATTTTGCAAAATAGTCCAGACTTGGAAGCAGAGTCTCAGAAATTTACCTGTGAGGCCTTCCCAACTGAAACTGCGGCTTTAGCTGGTGCAGTGGATATTCTGGTAGAAGCTATTTCAGAGGATACCCAATTACGGGCCCTCACCTATCAAGAAATTCATGGGCATTCCCTCATGACGTCAACCTTGAAGGATGAAAGCTTAGATCCTAAGAGAACCTTTGAAATCTACTATGATTTTTCTGAGAAGATCAAGAATATGCAAGGCTACCGGACTCTAGCTCTCAATCGTGGGGAAAAATTGGGCGTTCTCAAAGTCGGATTCGACCACCAACTGGATCGAATCATTCGTATTTTTGAGGCTCGTTTTAAAACTAAAAATGCCTATGTCGATGAGGTTATTCAACAAGCGGTTAAGAAAAAAATCGTTCCTGCGATTGAACGTCGGATTCGGACAGAGTTGACGGAGGTGGCAGAAGACGGGGCCATTCAATTGTTCTCTGAAAATCTACGGAATCTATTGCTCATTCCTCCATTAAAAGGGCGCGTGGTTCTTGGATTTGACCCAGCCTTTCGGACTGGTGCTAAACTAGCCGTTGTCGATGAGACAGGAAAGATGCTTGCCACCCAGGTCATCTATCCAATTGCTCCTGCAAAACCAGCTCAGATCGAGCAGGCTAAAAAGGAACTGTATTCCTTGATCAAGGAGTTCGGAGTAGAAATTATTGCGATTGGAAATGGAACAGCCAGCCGTGAAAGTGAGGCCTTTGTCGCAGAGGTGCTTCATGACCATCCAGGAGTTCGCTATGTTATTGTCAATGAAAGCGGAGCCTCTGTCTACTCAGCTAGTGAGTTGGCCCGTCATGAGTTCCCAGAGCTAACCGTTGAAAAACGCTCGGCCATCTCCATTGCCCGCCGCTTGCAAGATCCGCTAGCAGAATTGGTGAAAATCGATGCCAAATCCATCGGTGTGGGTCAATACCAGCACGATGTCAATCAGAAAAAACTGACAGAAAGCTTGGATTTCGTGGTAGATACTGTCGTCAACCAAGTTGGGGTCAATATCAATACGGCTAGTCCCTCTCTCTTAGCGCATGTAGCAGGACTCAATAAAACTATCTCTGAAAACATCGTGAAATACCGGGAAGAAGAAGGAATGATTCTTTCACGAGCACAGATTAAAAAAGTCCCTCGCCTCGGTGCCAAGGCTTTCGAGCAGGCTGCTGGATTCTTACGCATCCCTGAAAGTAAAAACATCTTGGACAATACCGGCGTTCACCCTGAAAGTTACAAGGAAGTTGGAAAACTTTTTCAGCTTCTTGAAATTACCGAACTCGATGCATCCGCTCAGGAAAAATTAAAAGCTGTGAACATAAAGGAGATGTCTACTCAGCTGGATCTGGGACCAGAAACCCTGAAAGATATCATTGCGGATCTTCTAAAACCAGGTCGCGATTTGCGGGATTCCTTTGATGCACCCGTGCTCCGTCAGGATGTCTTGGATATTAAAGACCTGCATATTGGCCAAAAATTAGAAGGGGTTGTGCGCAATGTGGTTGACTTTGGAGCCTTTGTCGATATTGGCATTCACGAAGATGGCTTGATTCATATCTCCCATATGAGTAAGCAGTTTATTAAGCATCCAAGCCAGGTCGTCTCAGTAGGTGATTTGGTAACCGTTTGGGTGAAGAAGATTGATGTGGAACGCGAAAAAGTCAATCTCAGTTTGGTAGCTCCGAATGAATCTGACTGAGTATGTACGCCAAGTATCCCTAGAAGATTTTGGGAGAGAATTCCGTCATCGGGCAGAGTGGAATTCACGTCTTCAAACCACTGGGGGTCGTTTCTTTCCCAAGGATCGACACCTTGATTTCAACCCGAAAATATACCAAGCTTTTGGGTTAGAGGTCTTTCGCAAAATCGTCCGCCACGAGCTCTGCCATTACCATCTTTACGATCAAGGTAAAGGCTATCGCCACAAAGATCTAGACTTTAAGCAACTCCTCCAGCAAGTGGACGGTCTTCGTTTCACACCTCCTCTACCAGATAGAACTGGGCGAGTCAAGCGGATCTATCTCTATCAATGTCCCCATTGTGGCCAAGAGTATAGACGAAAGCGAAAAATCGATCTGAAGAAATATGCCTGCGGTCGCTGTCGCAGCCGCCTGCAATTTCTTGAAATGAGACAAGAGTAAGAATCGGTCTTTAGGCGGATCTCTTTCCAGTTCGACTCTGCTAAAATAGGTCTAACTAGAAAGAGGAAAATCAAATGACAGCATCATTTTACAAATTAAAACGACATCGCCTGGTTTCAGGTGTGCTAGCTGGCTTAGCTGATAAATTTGGTCTGAGTGTAACTCTCCTACGCTTCTTGTTTATTCTTTTCACGGTTTCTCATGCCTTTATCGGTGTGATTATCTACTTACTGTTAGATACGACCTTACCTTATAAGGACGAGGAGGAGCAGGAAATGTTTGATTATGGCTCTCGACCTCGTCGAAGAAAAGAGGCTGAACCCATCCATGATCAGAATGATAGTCCGTTCTTCTAAAAGGAGATTTGAGTGAAGCAGAAGTTCTATTCCCTTGCTTTTATTCTATATCTCTTCTTCAGTTTTATAGGACAGTTTTTCATTTTAAATCGTTTTTTTGGTGAAGGAGTTGGAACAGTTTTGATCGGAATGCTCCTTTTTCCACTGGGCATTTGGAATAGTCTCTTCTACCTCTTGTTTCTGCCAACAGAAATGGCTAGAAAGCCTCAAATTTATCGGTTTTCGATTTTATTTCTGCCGGTTTTGTATCTGATTTTCTCCTTATTGGGTGGAGGACCTACCGCTTTTATGCTTGGCTTGATCGCATTTCCTTCAAATGCGGTGGTCTATGCGTTCTCTACCGGAATCAAATCTATGATCAAAGATTTCTTGCATGGCGAAGGCTAGAGCATTCTTCATATGTTCCCATCATTTTCTAGAGGTTGGAGACCTTTGTCTTGGCCTCTTTTTGCTTGCCTTAAAAAGGAGTTGAAAATGGATCTTTCAAATGACACTTCAGGCTCTCGTCTGAAGAGAAAATCTGCTATAATAGAGAGAGAATTTGAAAAGGGAGAATGATATGGCAGTTACTGTTCGCGATCTACAGGAAAAGCTTCGTCTAACGGTTGTTTATGGGGATGATAGCCTCTTAAGCAAGGAAATTACGACTGCGGACATTTCACGTCCAGGTCTTGAAATGACGGGCTATTTCGACTATTACACACCTGAGCGGATTCAGCTTGTAGGAATGAAAGAATGGTCCTACCTGGTGAAGATGAGCTCTCACAACCGTCATCAGGTCCTGCGCAAGATGTTCCAGCCAGAGACACCTGTCATCATTGTCGCGAGGAATTTAGAAATTCCAGAAGAAATGTTGCGAGCTGCTGAAGAGAAGCAACTAGCCATTTTGAAGAGCAATGTTGCAACGAGTCGTTTATCTGGAGAACTTTCTAGCTATTTGGATAGTCGCCTAGCAGAACGTACGAGTGTACACGGTGTCTTGATGGATATTTATGGGATGGGTGTCTTGATCCAAGGAGATAGCGGAATCGGGAAAAGCGAGACAGGTCTGGAACTTGTCAAGCGGGGTCACCGCCTCGTAGCAGATGACCGAGTTGATATCTATGCGAGAGACGAGATGACCCTTTGGGGAGAGCCAGCTGAAATCCTACGCCACTTACTAGAGATCCGTGGTGTCGGGATTATCGATGTCATGAGTCTTTACGGTGCGAGTGCTGTCAAGGATTCTTCACAAGTCCAAATCGCCGTTTACTTGGAAAATTATGCTAAGGATCAGGTTTATGATCGTCTTGGTAATAATGCAGAAGAGTTGGAAATCGGTGGAGTGACCATTCCTCGTATACGCATCCCTGTGAAGACTGGTCGGAACATTTCGGTCGTGATTGAAGCCGCAGCTATGAATGTTCGGGCCAAAGAAATGGGCTATGATGCTACCAAAACTTTTGAAGAACGTTTGTCCCAGTTGATTAGTCAAAATGAGGTGAAGGAATGAATCCAGTAGCCCTTAAATTAGGTCCGATCAGTATTCGTTGGTATGCAATTTGTATTGTCTCTGGCTTGATTCTAGCCGTTTATCTTTCCATGAAAGAAGCGCCCCGTAAGAAAATTGATCCAGATGATATCATTGATTTCATTTTGATTGCCTTTCCGCTTGCGATTGTGGGAGCTAGAATCTATTACGTTATTTTCGAATGGGGCTATTATAGCCAGCATCTTGGTGAGATTTTCGCCATCTGGAACGGAGGAATTGCGATTTATGGTGGCCTCTTGACAGGTGCTCTTGTCCTCTATCTATTCTCTCGTAGACGTTTGATTGAACCGATCGACTTTTTAGATATTGCGGCCCCAAGCGTCATGATTGCACAGAGTATTGGTCGCTGGGGAAACTTCTTTAACCAGGAAGCTTATGGAGCTGCTGTCAAAAGTCTCAACTACCTCCCCTCTTTTATTCGAGACCAAATGTATATAGATGGCAGTTACCGTCAGCCAACCTTCTTATATGAATCCAGTTGGAATCTGCTAGGTTTTCTCTTGATCTTGATTCTTCGTAGGAAGCCCCAATTTTTGCGACAAGGTGAGATCACAGCCTTTTACCTTATCTGGTATGGTTTTGGTCGGATGATCATCGAAGGAATGCGGACAGATAGCTTGATGTTTGCGGGCTTACGTGTTTCCCAGTGGTTGTCTATGATCCTAATTCTAGTTGGACTTGCCATCATTCTTTACCAACGTCGCAAAAAAGCCCCTTATTATGTAGAAGCAAAGGAGTAACATATGTTTATTGAAATTGCCTACGGCCTCTTAGGCCTTGCCTTAGTAGCGCTTGTCATTTATATGATTTTTTTCCTCTCAAAGATTGGAAAAGTTGTAGATGAGACGCAAAAAACGATCCAAGTTTTGACATCAGATGTCAATGTCACCTTGCATCAGACCAATGATCTATTGGCAAAAGTCAATGTTTTAACGGATGATTTGAATCAAAAAGTTGCAACGATTGACCCACTCTTTACAGCAGTGGCGGATCTTTCAGAGTCTGTTTCAGATTTGAATGATCAAGCCCGTCAATTAGGTTCCAAAGCTGTATCAGCTGGTGGAAAAACAGTGAAAGCCTCTATCGGATTAAAAGCGATTAAGATGGCTTCAAAATTATTTAAATAGAATCGAGGAAGAATATGGGACGTTTATCTAGTTTATTAATTGGTGTGATTTCAGGTGCTTCAGCAGCCTACTATTTATCAACTGAGCAAGGAAAGAAAGTCACTAAAAAAGTGGTGCGCTTCGTAAAAGATTATCAAGAAGATCCTCAAGAAGTACATGAATCGGTGAAACAAACTGCTAAGGATGTTTCAAAACAAGCAGCAGAAGTGATCCAACAAACCAAAGAAAAAGTTGGTTCTGGAGAAATTACGACAGGTACTGTTTTAGAGTCAGTCAAAGAAAAGACGCAAGATGTGGTTGAAAAATCTCAAGAAGTCTATCACTCATTTAAGGATAAACTTCAAAAAGAAAATCTAAGTGGCAATGACTTGGTTCAATCCATTCGCAAACAAACAGAATCAGAAGACATCGTGTTAGAGTTGGATGAAAAAGATTCTGAAGAAGCAACTGAAGAAGAAACAAAAGAAGTATAAAAATGAGGCTCAGTGAGCCTCATTTCAGATTGAAGACAAAATCATCTTAGAAACTTTCCTTAAGTGAGTACGGACGTCAGCGAACTTCAAAGAAGTTCCATGACTTAGTTTTGAACCTAAAGTTTCAAAACTCCCGAGTGCCTGAAACAATTATGTTTCAGGCACTTTTCTCACGGCGGAAAGTTTCGATAGATGATTGAATAACTTTAACTCATAAAAAGTTTTTATTCTTATAGAATTTCTGGGAAGTCTTTGAATTATCAAACACCATACCATCTTTTTCTGAGTTACATGAAAAGTCTAACTTAATTTGACAACCTAGGAATTAAAAAAATTCGAGTAAATAAAAAAATCAGGCGAACCTGATTTTTATTTTTTTCGTTTATTGTAGTAAATTCGGAACCCTTGAATACTAGCAAAGCTAGAACCAATCGCTAAAGCAAACGCAAAGAAGGTATTCATTTTTGTTGCTAAAAAGACAAAACTAAATACAACCGTCAACACACAGAAAATAGCGATATTTAAAAAATATAGCAATTCACTTAATTGAGGTGCGGGTTCAACTTCAGGAGCATAGTCCTGAATAGGGGTTTCTTGGGTTTGTTTGGTTAATTCGATATAATCGAATTCTTCTTCATAGTGTCTTAAATTTCTTACGGGCATTTTCTCTCTCCTAACAGTACTCTATTATTCTATCATGAATTCAGGTATATAAATGTTACAAAAATGTTACAAATTTTACAAAATGAATAAATTTTTCTAGAATATCGGAATTTTTGTTATAATGGTTCTATGAAAAATATTATTATTACAGCAACAGCAGAGAGTGTTGAGCAAGCGAAAGCCCTGATTGATGCAGGGGTTGACCGAATCTATGTCGGTGAAAAAGATTACGGATTACGATTGCCTCAAACTTTAAGCTATGACGAAATAAATCGAATTGCCCAACTGGTCCATGCTGCTGGCAAAGAATTGACAGTAGCTGTAAATGCACTGATGCACCAATCGATGATGGATTCAATCAAGCCTTTCCTAGATTTTCTAAAGGAAATTCAGGCTGATTATATTACTGTCGGAGATGCGGGCGTTTTTTATGTCTTGAAACGAGATGGCTATCCATTCAAAACCATCTACGATGCATCAACCATGGTCACTTCTAGCCGCCAGATCAATTTCTGGGGAAAACAAGCAGGAGCTTCTGAAGCTGTTTTGGCTCGTGAGATTCCATCTGCCGAATTATTCGTAATGGCTGAGAATCTTCAAATTCCTGCAGAAGTCTTGGTCTATGGCGCTAGCATTATTCACCATTCGAAACGACCTCTTCTTCAGAACTATTACAACTTCATCAAGACAGAGGACTCTGTGACTAAAGATCGCGATCTGTTCTTAGCAGAACCAGGAGATCCAAATTCTCATTATTCGGTCTACGAAGACAAACATGGAACCCATATCTTCTCAAATAATGACTTGAATATGATGACCAAATTGTCTGAGTTGGTAGAACATGGCTTTGATCATTGGAAACTCGATGGTGTCTACTGTCCGGGTGAAAACTTTGTCAAGATTACAGAGTACTTTGTCAAGGCCCGTGATTTGATTCAAAATGGAACATTTACACAGGATCAGGCCTATCTGTTTGATGAAGAAATCCGCAAATTGCATCCAGCCAATCGTGGTTTGGATACTGGTTTCTATGATTATGAACCAGATCGTGTAAAATAATAAAAAAACTAGGGCTTCTTCGTTTGTGAGTTTTCCTTTTTCAGGGAACGAAGAGGCTATTCATCATATCGACAATCTTGTAAATTGGAGAAAACATGACAAATACAAAAAAACGTCCAGAGGTTTTGGTACCTGCTGGAACTTTGGAAAAATTGAAAGTCGCTGTAAATTACGGCGCAGATGCTGTTTTCGTTGGTGGACAAGCCTATGGTTTGCGTAGCCGTGCTGGAAACTTCACCATGGATGAGCTTCGTGAAGGTATCGAATATGCTCATGCACGTGGCGTTGATGTTCACGTGGCTTCAAACATGGTAACCCATGAAGGAAATGAACAAGGGGCTGGTGAGTGGTTCCGTGAATTGCGGGATATGGGCCTTGATGCCGTGATCGTCTCAGACCCGGCCTTGATTGAAATCTGTGCAACCTATGCACCTGGGCTCAATATTCACTTGTCTACGCAAGCTTCTGCAACCAATGTGGAGACCTTCCATTTCTGGAAAGAATATGGCTTGACTCGTGTCGTCTTGGCCCGCGAGGTATCCATGGAAGAGTTGGCAGAGATCCGTAAGCGTACCGATCTTGAGATCGAAGCCTTCGTTCATGGAGCCATGTGTATTTCTTATTCCGGACGTTGTACCCTTTCTAACCACATGTCTGACCGGGATGCAAACCGTGGTGGTTGTTCTCAATCTTGTCGTTGGAAATACGATCTCTACGATATGCCATTTGGCCAAGAACGCAAGAGTATCAAAGGACAAGTCCCAGAAGAATACTCTATGTCAGCCGTGGACATGTGTATGATCGAAAATATTCCAGACATGATTGACAATGGAGTTGATAGCTTGAAGATCGAAGGTCGGATGAAATCTGTCCATTACGTATCAACAGTAGCCAACTGTTACAAGGCAGCTTGTGATGCCTATATGGAAAGTCCAGAAGCCTTTTATGCCATCAAGGATGATTTGATCAATGAATTGTGGAAAGTCGCTCAACGTGAATTAGCAACTGGATTCTACTACCAAACACCGACTGAAAATGAACAATTGTTTGGGGCACGTCGTAAGATTCCTCAATACAAATTTGTAGGAGAAGTGGTGGACTTTGATCCATCTACCATGACAGCGACGATTCGCCAACGGAATGTCATCAATGAAGGCGATCAAGTGGAATTCTACGGACCAGGCTTCCGTCATTTTGAATGCCAGATCCAAGACTTGCATGATAAGGATGGAGTGAAGATTGATCGCGCACCAAATCCGATGGAGCTTCTCACGATCACGGTTCCACAAGAAGTCAAGCCAGGAGATATGATTCGTTCTTGCCAGGAAGGTTTAATCAATCTCTACTCAAAAGATGGGGCAAGTAAAACTGTTCGAGTATAACAAAAAAAAGAGAGGGTTAAACCTCTCCTTTTTGTTGGGCGATGCGAATATTATTGGGGACCAAACTGATTTTCTGGATCTCAGAAATCCGAATAATCGTGGACATACTCTTTTTAAAATTTTTCACGATCAGTTGTCGGCGTTCCTGGTCATACTTGACAATGTCGCCTGTAAAACTCTTATTTGAAAAAATAACATGTACCCCTTGTTTTTTTCGCAATGCTTGTTGAATGATTTCAATAATTCTCTCATCTTCTAATGGGGCAGGGGTACTGATTTTTCCATTGAAAAACTCATTTGCTCGGTCTTTAACGATCTCGAGAAATTTTTTCATAGCTAAATTCTCCATAACTTGATACAATATATTATAGATAATTTCAACGATTTTGTAAATGATTTACGAATATTAGAGATGAGAAGGCAAGAAAGGAGTCGTGAAATGGCAGAATTTTCATTCCAAATCGAAGAACATTTGCTGGTCTTGTCAGAAAATGACAAGGGTTGGACCAAAGAATTGAACCGTGTGAGTTTTAATGGTGCTCCTGCTAAGTATGATATCCGGACCTGGAGTCCCGACCATACAAAGATGGGAAAAGGCATTACACTCACGAACGAAGAGTTCCAAGTCATGCTCGATGCATTTAAAAATTAAGGAAAGGGGTCCTTCAAGGACTTCTTTTTTGTTATAGTCTAAAACTATATAGATATCAAAGATATTAGATTATCCGAAACCCTTGTTTATCAAGTGTTAGACTGCTATAATGGTTGCATTGATGAATTAATGTAAAATTTATAGGAAAGAGGAATTCATATTGACACATACACATGCACCTTATCGCGTAGACCATGTTGGTTCATTTCTTCGTCCAGCCGATTTGGTTCAAGCTCGTGAAGATTTCGCAGCTGGAAAAATCAGCCAGGCTGACTTAACAAAAGTAGAAGATCAGGCGATTCGTGACCTCGTTGAAAAAGAAATTGCTGCTGGTCTGCAGTCAGTAACAGATGGAGAATTCCGCCGTGCTTATTGGCATTTGGATTTCTTCTGGGGCTTTGGTGGCATTGATCACGTTCAAGCTGCTCAAGGCTATCAATTCCATGATGAAACAACCAAGGCGGACTCAGCACTCGTCGTTGGAAAAATCACAGGAGCCAATCATCCATTTGTAGAGCATTACAAGTTCTTGCGGGATCTTGTAGCAGATGTAGATGGTGTAGAAGCTAAATATACTATCCCAGCACCTGCGCAGTTCTATTTTGAATTGATCCGTGATGCAGAACATGTAGAACAATTGAATACCATCTATCCAGATTTTGCGGCTGTTCGTGAAGACATCAAGCAAGCCTATCTTCAAGTGATTCAAGATTTGTATGATGCAGGACTTCGGACCCTTCAAGTAGATGATTGTACGTGGGGTGTGTTGGTAGACGATAATTTCTTGACGGCTTGGGGAGCTGCTCAAGGCAAGTCAAAAGATGAGATTCGCCGGGAACTCGCTGATCTCTTCTTGACCTTTAACAACGATGTCTACCAAAATGTTCCAGCTGGTTTAACCGTCAATACGCACGTTTGTCGTGGGAACTTCCATTCCACTTGGGCTTCATCAGGTGGCTATGCGCCGATTGCCAAAGAACTCCTTGGAGAAGAAGACGTCAATGCTTACTTCCTAGAGTTTGATACCGATCGAGCTGGTGGTTTTGAACCACTTGCAGAAGTAACCCCTGGTAAAGGAGTGGTATTAGGCCTCTTGACATCTAAGAGTGGTCAATTGGAGAACAAGGACGAAGTGATTGCTCGTATTAAAGAAGCGAGTCAGTATGTACCGTTGGAAAATCTTTACCTGTCTACTCAGTGTGGCTTTGCTTCGACAGAAGAAGGAAACATTTTGACAGAAGAAGACCAATGGAAAAAAATCGGTTTGATTAAGGAAATTGTCGCTGAAGTTTGGGGCGAATAAGGAGGAAGAAACATGTCAGATTTACTAAGTATTTATAAAGAATTGCAAGCTAAAAAATGGGTGGACTTGAGTCACCAAATCAATGCGGAAAGTCCACACTTCCCAGCCCTTCCTGCCTTGCAACAAGAAGATCTTTTCACATTAAAAGATGGTTTCCATGTTCAAAAATTTACAGTGGTTGGTCAATACGGAACGCATATTGATGCACCGATTCACTTTGTAGAAGGGGGTCGTTGGTTGGATGAGATTGACCTCAAAGATCTCCTCTTGCCACTTTATGTTATCGACAAGTCTAAAGAAGTTGCTGCCAATCCAAACTTTGTCTTGAGCAAACAAGATATCTTAGACTTTGAGGCAGAGCATGGGCAAATTGCTGAGGGTGCTTTTGTTGCCTTCCGTAGTGATTGGTCAAAACGTTGGCCAGATCAAGATGCTATGCGCAATCTTGATGAAAATGGGGTTCAACAAAGTCCAGGATGGAGCCGTGAAGCCTTGGAATTCTTGATTCATGAACGCCATGTTAAGGCTGTGGGTCATGAAACCTTTGATACCGATGCAGGTATTCCAGCAGCAGAGCATGGCTTGGTCAATGAATACTACCTCTTGGAACAAAATATCTACCAAGTTGAAGTCTTGAACCAATTGGACCAAGTTCCAGCTGTAGGTGCTTTGATTTCGATTGCTTTCCCTCACTGGGACAAGGCAACTGGTTCACCTGTCCGTGCTATTGCCATCTTACCATAAACAAAGAAAAAAGCTTGAAGACAGACGTTACATTTGGACGTTTGTCTTTTTGTATTTTCGAAACTATTTTCGTTATCATCTGATATTTCATCCAAAAACCTGATTTAGCGAAAATAAAAAGGGATATTCGCTAAGCATTTCGCCAATATTTTGAGATGTAGACGAACCGATGTAAGCCAAATCCTTATAGGGCTTACACAAAGAAAAGAGAGTGGGACAGAAATCGGTAATTCGTTAGAATTCGATTTCGTCGTCCCACCTCCGCACAGTTGAGTAGGGCTGTAAAAGCTGATGAAATCAGCGTAGTAGAGCCCACTCAACCACTGCGTCTTGCTCGACAATCCAAAAATAATTGAGAGGCTAGGACTTTTGTCCCAGCCTCTTTTTATCAATCAGAGAGAGCCAAAAGGTTCTCTCTTTGTTAGTTGAACTATTTGTTAAGATGCATTGAAAATCTATTTCGTTAGAAAATTGACTATTTTTAATTAATAAATTATTGACGAGTCAATTTCCATTTGATTCCAACAGCACCTGCTAAGACAAGAATTCCTGAGAAGACGAGTCCAGATGCAACAACTTCACCTGTATTAGGAAGAAGTGTTTTGTGACCTCCACCATTGTTTTCACCATTGGAAGCTGGCGCACTTGGTGTCGTTGTAGTACCAGAATGTTCAGGTTTATTTGGATTTTCGGGTGTAGTCTTAGGTTCTACAGTAGTAGTTGTTGTATCTTCTTCACTACTATTGTGGTTTTCTGGTTCTTCTGGTGTTGTAGTCGCTTCGGTAGTCTTAGGTTCATCGGTAGTTGTTACCGTAGTCTTAGGCTCTTCAGAAGTAGTCGTAGGTTCATCAGTAGTTGCTACCGTAGTCTTAGGCTCATCAGTTGTAGTTGTGGGCTCTTGAGTCGTAGTAGTTGTAGTTGTGGTCTCTTGAGTAGTAGTAGTTGTGGTTGTAGGCTCTTGAGTCGTAGTGGTTGTGGTTGTAGGCTCTTGAGTCGTAGTGGTTGTGGTTGTAGGCTCTTGAGTCGTAGTGGTTGTGGTTGTAGGCTCTTGAGTCGTAGTGGTTGTGGTAGTTGGCTCTTGAGTCGTAGTAGTTGAGGTAGTTTGCTCTTGAGTCGTAGTAGTTGTAGTTGTAGGCTCTTGAGTCGTTGTGGTTGTAGTTGTGGTCTCTTGAGTCGTAGTAGTTGTGGTAGTCTGCTCTTGAGTTGTAGTAGTTGTAGTTGTAGGCTCTTGAGTCGTAGTAGTTGTAGTTGTAGGCTCTTGAGTCGTTGTGGTTGTAGTCTGCTCTTGAGTAGTAGTAGTTGTAGTTGTAGGCTCTTGAGTCGTTGTGGTTGTAGTCTGCTCTTGAGTCGTTGTGGTTGTAGTCTGCTCTTGAGTTGTAGTAGTTATAGTTGTAGGCTCTTGAGTCGTAGTGGTAGTTGTAGTTGTTGATGTCTTATCACCATCCACACCACCGTTTGCATTAATATTTGCAACAGATGCATTTACTTCCTTGGCAACAACGGCTTGCTCACCTTTAACGTGATACCATACTTTAGTATTGTTCAAGAAATTTTTTTGATTTTCATTCTCTACTTTAGTCTGGTAAAAGATCAGGACACCAGTCTTATTGATTTCGTTTTGAGGAATAGTAACCGTAATTTTTCCTGCTGCATCAATTGTGAAAGTTGCTCCAGGAAAGTCTGCTAAGAAATCATCGATAGCAGTTGAGCCACCGTAATATCCTGGTTTGTTACCTGTAGTAGTAATACTAAAACTATCTTTTACAAGTGAATGACCACCTTGGATGACATCTTCAACACGAACATCACCATCTACATCTAATTTCATAGCATTAATGGTTAGTGTCCAAAGAATATGTTCAGGATCATTCGCGTGCATATCACCCGCTTTGAGATAGAATGGAGCGCTGTTAACACCAGTAGCCATTTTCTTAACGTTTAATTCTACTGTTCTAGCTCCACTAATAATAGTGAATTTCCCAACATGCTCCTTATCGGTTGCTGTATTGTTATGACCTTCAATCTCAAACTCACCCCAACCTCGAATGTTTTGAAGGTTTTTGATGCCTTCATTGAAAGTAACTGTCGCAGATCCATCTGTAATGACCATGTCTCCAACGTAAGTTCCGTCGATGCTTAGGGGAATAGTCTTTTTAAATCCGACACCATAGACTGTTCCAGAACTAGTCCAATTAACTTTTAAGGTATCTCCTGGTTGAATTTTTTGAGCATGCTCATCAAATGTAAACTTAACGGTTGTTTGTCCACCATCTGTGATTTCTTCGGACGAAACAGTTAGTGAGCTAATATTGTTGCTGACATCTCCAGCTTTTACCATATCAGATTGCGACAATACGATGAATAATAGTGGTAAAAATACGATAAAGAAGACTTTGACAAGTCTACTTAGATTCATTTTTTTCATTCTCTTCTCCCAATTTGTCTCCAATTATTCAATCTATTTGTATGTCGTTTTAAAAGGACTTACAAATAGATGTATAATTTATAGGCTGTTTTTTCAGGACAACCAATAAAAATTCACCTCCTACTAGTCTAAACTCGAAAAGACACCCTGTAAAGTGAATTATATCACAAATTAGTACAGTTTTAAATATAAAAATGTTTTATCTGTGAAATTTTAAGTGTTTTACAAAAATCAGATAAATGAAAAAGGACTATTGTTTATTAAAATAGTCCTTTTAGCTTAAAGTGTAACAACTTCAAGCTTATGTTTTATCTCATTGTCACAAATTCTTCAGATCCGGTTGGGTGAATGGCGACAGTTGCATCGAAATCGGCTTTTGTCGCTCCCATCTTGATAGCAACTGCAAATCCTTGGATCATTTCATCGACTCCGTAGCCAAGACCATGAAGGCCAACGACCCTTTCCTCGGGACCAGCAGTGATGAGTTTGAATTTTGCTTGCTGGCGGTGTTGGGTTACAGCAGTGTACATGGAAGCAAATTGAGAAGTATAGACTTTGATATTCTCTTTACCATAAGTTTGCTGGGCTTCTTCCTCTGTTAAGCCAACGGTTCCGATAGCAGGGTGAGAAAAGACAACGGTTGGAATGTTTGTATAATCCATTTTGAAATTGACTTTTCCATTGAATAGTCGTTCAGAAAGAGTGCGTCCAGCTTTAATAGCGACAGGAGTTAATTCTTTTTCTCCTGTAACATCCCCAAGAGCATAGATTCCTGGAATAACTGTATTCTGGTATTCATCCACTGCAATGAATCCTTTTTCATTTAAGGTGACGCCTGCAGTTTCTAGATTGAGATCCTGGACGTTTGGTTTTCGTCCTGTTGCCCAGATCACATGATCTGCCACGTGGCTGGTCATATCCTCAAAATAAATCTTCACACGACCGTCTTCTAATTTTTCAAGCTTCATGGGAACCTTATGTTTGTGAAGCGGAAGGTTTTGTTTTTCCATTTCTTCCATTAAGCCATCGACAATGTAGGAATCAAAACTGCGTAAAACCCGATCTTTTCGGATGAAGAGGTCTGTTTGGACTCCTAAATGGTGGAGCACGCCAGCTAGTTCCACCGCGATGTAGCCAGCCCCAATAATGGCAACGGAACTTGGCAGTTCTTCCCAAGCAAAGACATCGTCAGAAGTTTCGCCAAATTCAGCTCCAGGAACAGAAGGAATATGAGGATGGGCTCCTGTCGCAATTACGATATGCTTGGCCTTAATGGTTTCTCCATTGACCTCAACCGTATGAGCATCTACAAAACGAGCACGTCCTTCAATTCGTTCAACCCCATTGCGTTTGAAACTGCCATCATAGGAATTACGGGAACGGTCAATATAGGCTTCGCGATTTTTTCTTAAGGTTGCAAAATCAAATCTTGTTTGTTCAGAAGTAAATCCATAGTCTGGTCCATAATCGCGAATAGCTTCTGCAATTTGTGCACCATACCACATAATTTTTTTAGGCACACATCCTCTGTTGACACAGGTACCACCCAGTTGTTTTTCTTCAATGACGGCAGCCCGAGCTCCGTGCTCCCCAGCCCGGTTTATCGTAGCGATTCCTCCACTACCTCCACCGATTGAAATAATATCAAATTCTTTCATGTTTTCCTCCAAAATAGGATTTCAGTTTGATTGTAATATCAACTGTTACAAAAGTCAAGGGTTTAGCATGTTAGCAAGCTTTAAAATTTCATTTTGTCGTGTCAATTTTAGATAGAAAAGTAAGGAAATGTGGTATACTATGGTATAGAATAAAACGCTTTCTTTGATGGAGAAAAACGATGAAGAAATTGAAAAAATGGCAACTATTTACAGCTGCAGGTGTAGCAATTGCGGTGATTGGAACAGGAAGTGTGATGGTGTTTTCGCACCCAAGTACGCCTGATCAAGCAGTCACGAAAGAAACTCCAATGGTGCAAACGGTCAAGGATGGATCGATCGCTTCTTCGGTCTTGCTAACTGGAAAGGTCACTGCCAACCAGGAACAGTATGTCTATTTTGATGGAACCAAAGGGGATTTGCAGTCGATTTTGGTCAATGTAGGAGATCAAGTAACGGCTGGTCAGCCAATTGTTCAGTATAGCAGTACGGAGGCCCAAACAGCTTACGATGCAGCCGTTCGTGCTGTCAATAAGGCGGATCGTCAGCTAAATGATTTGCTGACAAATGGTGTGACTATTGATACCACAGGGGATGAAGAAGCAGATGCCAAGTTAGCTTCACAGACCCAACGAACAGTCGATTCTCAAGCTAGCGATTTACGAGATGCCTTGTCTGATGCGGTTGATAATATGAACAAGGCTAAGGCTCTTCTGGATGCGACAACCGTAAAAAGTAATACAAATGGTACCGTAGTCGAAGTCAATAAAGATGTTTCAAAATCGACTACAGGGACCAACCAAACTCTGGTTCACATTGTGAGCAACGGAAATTTACAAGTTAAAGGGGAATTGTCTGAATACAATTTGGCCAATATCTCTGAAGGTCAGGAAGTGATTCTCACTTCCAAAGTCTATCCGGATAAAACCTGGACAGGAAAAATTTCTTATGTAGCCAACTATCCGACTGACGCTGGTCAAGCAGGTGCTAATGCAGCAGGTGGAACACAAGGAAGCGGTGGTGCCAAGTACCCATTCACAGTGGATATTACCAGTGAGATTGGGGAACTCAAACAAGGCTTTTCTGTTAATATTGAAGTCAAAAGTTCTACTCAACATCCTCTTGTTCCCGTGACAAGTGTCATGGCTGATGGGGATACAAGTTATGTATGGACGGTCGAAAATGGCAAGGCTAAGAAAGTAAAAGTAACGCTTGGTAACGCCGATGCTGAAAACCAGGAAATCTTGTCAGGCTTGAAGAAAGATGCTCAAGTTATTGTGAATCCTAATGAGAAACTGGAAGATGGAAAAGAGATCGGAAAATATGACAAAATTGATTGAACTAAAAGGAATCAATAAAACCTATAAAAATGGGGATCAGGAACTTCGTGTCTTAAAAGATATCGATTTAGAAGTCGAAGAGGGAGAATTTGTAGCCATTATGGGTCCATCTGGCTCAGGAAAATCAACCTTGATGAACGTCATTGGCTTGTTGGATCGGCCGACCAGTGGAGAGTATTTCCTAGAAGGTCAGGAGGTTGGAAATCTCAGTGAGAAAAAATTAGCACGTGTTCGAAATGAACAGATCGGTTTTGTCTTTCAACAATTCTTTCTTCTCTCCAAGCTCAATGCCTTTCAAAATGTAGAACTGCCTCTCATTTATGCGGGAGTTCATCCTGCTAAACGGAGGGAATTAGCTGAGCAGTACCTTGAAAAGGTGGAGCTCCATTCTCGCATGCACCATTTGCCTTCAGAACTCTCAGGAGGTCAAAAACAGCGGGTTGCGATTGCTCGAGCTCTTGTCAATCAGCCAGCCATCGTCTTAGCAGATGAGCCGACTGGAGCCCTAGACACCAAGACGGGGGAGCAAATAATGGACTTGTTAACCAAGCTAAACCAGGAAGGAAAAACCATTATCATGGTTACACACGAGCCAGAAATTGCAGCCTTTGCGCATCGTCGCATCGTCATTCGTGATGGAGTGATCTCCTCAGATAGCAAGCTGGAAAGGGGGACCTAATGCAAAATTGGAAATTTGCGATCAGCTCGATTCTGAGCCATAAATTACGGTCTTTCTTGACCATGGTGGGGATCATTATTGGGGTTGCTTCTGTCGTTGTCATCATGGCTCTGGGAGATGGTATGAAGGCTGGTGTCACCAAGACCTTCACCAAGGACCAAGAGTATGTACAAATCTCTTATTCTCCGAACAAGAGTGGCTATGTGACAGGAATCAATATTGGCCCTTCTGAGGATACAGGAGAAGGTGGAGGCGAAAGTGGCCCTGCAGCTGAAGACCGAGGGATGGCTGCTCCATCGGATATCGATGGGGAAAACGCTGAAGATATTGATGGTCAAGTTCAAGAAGCACCACCAGTTGTGCAAGAATCTTGGGTTAAGGAATTAACCAAGATTCAAGGAATTGATGGTTACTATGTTGGCAATACCTCCAATGCAACCATTGCTTTTCAAAAGAAAAAAGCAGAAGGGGTAAACATCCAAGGGGTAAATGAAACCTATTTTTCTGTCAAAAAGGTTGAGCTCTTATCTGGACGAAAATTAACCCCTTCAGACTATAGTAATTTTTCACGGGTGGTGCTTCTGGATGAAGGCTTAGCTCAACAATTATTTGGAACGGAGAATCCACTGAATCAGGTGGTCTCTGTTGGGGATAACAATTATCGCGTCGTTGGTATTTTCAAGGATCCAAATGCAGGGACAGCCCTCTATGGAGCTTCTTCAGGTGGCAGTGCCTTGATGGCAAATACTCAGCTGGCCTCTGAATTTGGAACGGATGAAATTCAAAATATTGTCGTCCATGTGCCAAATGTGAAGCAGATTAAAACCGTTGGGATTGAGGCTGCTCAAAAGTTAACAGAACTTTCAGGTGTTCGCCAAGGAGAATTTCAAATCTTTAATTTGGATAGTATCCTAGAGGAAACCAACAAAGTAGTGGGAATTATGACGACAGTGATTGGTGCCATTGCAGGGATTTCCCTCTTAGTTGGTGGGATTGGAGTCATGAATATCATGTTGGTTTCTGTCACCGAGCGGACGAGAGAAATTGGTCTTCGCAAAGCATTGGGAGCAACTCGGGGTAAGATTTTGGTTCAATTTTTGATTGAGTCGATGGTTTTGACCATCATTGGAGGTCTGATTGGACTTGGACTTGCTTATGGGGTGAATAGCTTGATTACTACACTCGCGACCTCCTAGAAGGACCACCGATTATTTCCTTAAATGTCGCCATCGGCAGTATTATTTTCTCTGCTTTTGTAGGCATCATCTTTGGAATTTTACCAGCGAATAAGGCTTCTAAGTTAAATCCGATCGAAGCACTGCGTTATGAATAAAAAAATAGGAGCGTGTCAGGATGAATGGTTCAAGATTCTCCACGCTCCTTTTTGATGCTGTTGTGGAATAGCTTGTCGAAACCTTTTCAATCATCTCGTCTTATACAGGTCAAGCTATTTAGGTAGTCAACAACGGTCTTCAGATATTTTTGAGTATTCATTCAAGAAGCTGCATTTTTTCTTCCATCATATTTTTGTTTAATTGGTAAATATTAGTGAATTTCTGCTCTAAATATGATAGAATAGGGGAGAATAACTTAGGAGGTTCCAAATGACTACTGAACATATGGAAGAATTAAATGACCAGCAGATTGTCCGTCGTGAGAAAATGGCGGCCCTTCGTGAACAAGGAATCGATCCATTTGGAAAACGATTCGAACGCACTGCAAATTCAGGTCAATTAAAAGAAAAATATTCAGAATTAGATAAAGAACAACTCCACGACTTGAACGAAACAGCTATTATTGCCGGTCGTCTCGTAACCAAACGTGGAAAAGGAAAGGTTGGCTTTGCCCATCTTCAAGACCGTGAAGGTCAAATTCAGATCTACGTTCGTAAGGATGCAGTTGGAGAAGAAAACTACGAGATCTTCAAAAAAGCAGACCTTGGTGATTTCCTTGGTGTTGAAGGGGAAATCATGCGCACAGACATGGGTGAACTTTCGATTAAAGCAACTCATATCACTCACTTGTCAAAAGCCCTTCGTCCTTTGCCTGAAAAATTCCACGGACTTTCAGACGTTGAAACCATCTATCGTAAACGTTATTTGGATTTGATTTCAAATCGCGAAAGCTTTGAACGCTTTGTAACCCGTTCAAAAATCATCTCTGAAATCCGTCGTTATTTAGATGGTCAAGGATTCCTTGAAGTGGAAACACCAGTGCTTCACAATGAAGCTGGGGGTGCGGCTGCCAAACCATTTATCACTCATCACAATGCACAAAACATTGACATGGTGCTTCGTATCGCGACTGAGCTCCACTTGAAACGTTTGATTGTTGGTGGGATGGAACGCGTTTATGAAATCGGACGGATCTTCCGTAACGAAGGAATGGATGCTACTCACAACCCTGAATTTACTTCGATAGAAGTCTACCAAGCTTACGCTGACTTCCACGATATCATGGACTTAACAGAAGGTATTATCCAACATGCTGCGAAAGCGGTCCATGGTGATGGTCCAATTGACTATCAAGGAACAGAAATCAAAATCAACGAACCATTCAAACGGGTTCACATGGTTGATGCGATCAAAGAAATCACAGGTGTTGACTTCTGGCAAGACATGACCTTTGAAGAAGCTGTAGCACTTGCAAACGAAAAACATGTACCGGTTGAAAAACACTACACAGAGGTGGGACAAATTATCAATGCCTTCTTCGAAGAATTCGTTGAAGAAACCTTGACGCAACCAACATTTGTTTACGGTCACCCAGTAGCAGTATCTCCATTGGCTAAGAAAAATCCAGAAGATCCACGCTTCACTGACCGTTTCGAACTCTTCATCATGACCAAAGAGTATGCCAATGCCTTCACGGAATTGAATGATCCAATCGATCAATTGCAACGGTTTGAAGCGCAAGCGCGTGCCAAAGAATTGGGAGATGACGAAGCTACAGGCATCGATTATGACTATGTTGAAGCCCTTGAATATGGTATGCCACCAACAGGTGGACTTGGAATTGGTATTGACCGTCTCGTTATGTTGTTGACAAATGTAACAACAATTCGCGACGTCCTTCTCTTCCCAACTATGAAATAAGCTAAAAGAAAACACTGATCGCAAGATCAGTGTTTTTTAGTCTTCCATATAAGAAGTGTCGTTCCAAGTGTCTAAGTGATAGTGCTCAAAATCATCTGTTGTCAAAATCGTCACGCTGGCATTGTCTAGTCCGCCATTTTTGCGGAGTTCTCCTGTTTCATAACCAAGCAAGGTTCGAATAGAAGCTGTCAAATTAGCTCCGTGTCCAACGATGAGAACGGTATCGAGCTCTTTTCCGTTCAAGTTTTTTACAAAATCACAGGTACGTTTGGTCGTTTCATAGACAGATTCTGCATCAAAGATTTCATTTTGAAAGCATGCTAAGTTATGCCGAAACGCAGCCATTTGTTGGGGATAGATAGCCGAAATGGTAGAAATTTTAGCTCCTTCTAGTTTTCCCAAATTCCACTCACGAAGAGCAGATGTTACTT
The DNA here is from genome assembly GCF_041026655.1 of Streptococcus sp. CP1998. Lineage (NCBI taxonomy): Bacteria > Bacillati > Bacillota > Bacilli > Lactobacillales > Streptococcaceae > Streptococcus > Streptococcus sp. CP1998. Next base: position 1,420,553 of record NZ_CP163380.1, on the reverse strand, counting down.
GTAATTTTAGAGGTATCTCCAATTGATCGAGGATGATCTGTGCGGTATGGACTGCCCGTGGCAGATCACTTGCAAAGACTGCATCAAAAGGAACAGTAGCTAGATGCTTTCCTAATTTTTCAAGCTGATGAATGGAGGCTGGCAACAACGGAGAATCGCCATTTGATCCTTGAAAACGTCCCTCTTCATTCCATTCTGTCCGTCCGTGTCGAATAAAATATAGTTTCACGATCTTGTCTCCTTCTCCATCTTTATTCCAAAATATCAGCAAAAGTCGCCTTGACGAAGTCTGCTAGAAGTTGTGGTTTGATTTGAATACTATGGCCAATTTCCCCAGCAGATACGATCATGGTTTCTAACTGAAGGGCTGATTTATCAATAAAGATAGGAAAAGAATGCTTTTGATGAATGCCCACTGGATTATTGGCACCATGAATATAACCCGTTGTTTTTTCAAGATCTTTCTGAGGAATCATAGCCACTTTCTTATTCCCCGATAATTTGGCTAACTTTTTTTCTGATAAATGCTCTGTAATAGGAATGATCCCAATCACGGGACCCGTTTTATCCCCTTTGAGAGCTAGGGTTTTGAAAATAGTAGAGCGATCAATTCCTTCTGGTAAGATCCCTTCTAAAGCGTTGATTTGTAAGCCTATGTGCTCAATTTTTGCTTTCGTCAAGATCTGCTCGACCAAGGTTTTTTTCACTTTATTTTTTTTTGCCACGGCTTTCTCCTTTTCTCTTTTTCTCTACAAAATCAGATTTCACTAGACCATTATAACATATAATAGCGACAATATTGCCTTCTCCTTAAAAATAGAAAACAGCAGAAAAAGTGAAGATCACTTGATCTGCTGTTTTAAGGCTATGAGGAAGAGCCATCTTTTTGTACCTTGAATAGTTTCCGATAAATCGCTTCTTGGTCTTGCGTCGGAACAATTTGGTTGAGATCCAAGTAGTGTGAGAATCCATTTAATTGCCCTTGAGAGGTATATTGATGCAAGTCGTATTCCGTGTTGGTATCTGGCGCGGCATTATAGTAGCCATCATCAAATCCATAAGTAGGAATCCAAAGAGCCGTAAATTTATCAGTGGAGATACTATGTTCTTCCATGAAGTAGGTTCCGATATAGAGTCCAATATTTTTTGCACCCAAAGCTTGTAGTTTTGCTCGGAAAGCTTCAACACCTGCGTTCATATCCTTCATGGTTTTTTCCTCAACGTCTAACCAATAGTAAGTCGGTTTGTAAGGAGAAGCAGCCTTGTAAAATTCTTCTGCTTCTTTTTCCATTTCTTTTTTATCCTTAGCAGCGACATAAGCATAGACTGCGACAGGGATATTTCGTTTTTGGAATTCTTGGATATGGGTTTTATAAGATTTATCCAGACCATTTAAGTAGGTTGCCGCATTTTCCTTTTTAGCTTGAGCCCCACTATGGACACGAACGATCACACCACCTACATTTCTGGAGAGGATATCGTAATCAATTTCGCTTGGCAATTGCCAGCCTGAGATATCAATGATCGGGCGGCCAACTAGTTCTGGATTGATGTCTTCTTTTTTAGAAGAAGAGCTTGCAGTGGTTGTTTTTCGAGGTGTATTGGAGTTCGGAATCGTTTGTGTTGTTTCTTGTTGCTCTCTTGCTTGCATATCAGCAATCGTTCGTGAAAGAACGAGAAAAGAAATGAAACCGATAAAAAAGACTAAGAGAACAACGGGTTTTATCCTTTTTCTCATACAAAATCATTTTACCGTAAATAAAACGAAAAGGCAAAACTTAATGCTTAAAAGATCACGATTTCAGCCATTGTTTTCAAAAAAAAGGAATCTTTTCATCAAAAAAGGATAAAAATATATGAAAATAAGAAGAATCATTAGAATATTTCTTGAAAATGGGGAAGAAGCCGAATCTTTTCTAGCCTTTCCTTGGTTTTGCTTCTTAAAAATGATATAATGGAGGTTGAACATTAGGAATATGGTGAATTATGAAAATTGAAAAAAGACATCTTTTAAATTATTCCATCCTCATTCCCTATTTGATTTTATCTATTATTGGTTTGATTGTAGTCTATTCGACAACAAGTGCCTTGGCAATTCAAAGTGGAGTGAGTTCGATTCGAATGGTACGGACACAGGGGCTCTTCTTCATCTTTAGTCTCCTAACCATTGCCTTGATTTATAAATTTAGCCTAGACTTCCTGCGAAATAAAAAAGTATTAGCTTTTGTCATCTTTATTGAGGTGATTTTGTTGATCTTGTCTAGGTTTATCACGGATACGGTCAATGGAGCTCACGGTTGGTTGACGATTGCAGGAATGTTTAGTATCCAGCCAGCAGAATACCTCAAGGTGATCTTAGTCTGGTATCTGGCCTTGATTTTTTCTAAACGACAAGATGAAATCCGTGATTATGATTACCAAGCCTTGACGCACAATGAATGGATTCCAAGAAATTTAAACGATTGGCGTTGGCTGACCTTGATTCTGATTGGAATCGTTGTGATCATGCCGGACTTGGGAAATGCGACGATCTTGGCCTTAACGGTCTTGATCATGATTACGGCTAGTGGAGTTGGCTACCGTTGGTTTACCTCACTACTTGCTTTAGTTGTTGGAGCATCGTCCATTGTCCTTGGTTCAATATGGATCATCGGTGTGGACCGTGTCGCTAAAATTCCAGTCTTTGGTTATGTAGCCAAACGTTTTAGTGCCTTCTTTAACCCCTTTAATGATTTGTCTGGCGCAGGTCACCAATTAGCTAATTCTTACTATGCCATGAGTAATGGTGGTTGGTTTGGCTTGGGGCTAGGAAATTCCATTGAAAAACAAGGTTACTTACCAGAAGCGCACACAGACTTTGTGTTTGCGATTGTGATTGAAGAATTAGGTTTTGTTGGAGCTAGCTTGATTCTTGCTCTCTTATTCTTCTTAATTCTTCGGATCATTTTAGTCGGTATTCGAGCAAAGAATCCTTTTAATTCGATGATGGCCATTGGGATCGGTGGGATGATCTTAGTGCAAACCTTCATTAACATCGGAGGTATTTCTGGTTTGATTCCGTCTACAGGAGTGACCTTCCCCTTCTTATCCCAAGGGGGAAATAGCTTATGGGTCTTATCCATAGCGATTGCTTTCGTTTTGAATATCGATGCTAGTGAAAAACGGGCCAAGATGGAACAAGAAGGCATGGTTTTTGAAGAAAAAGGTAAAATCAAACCTTATTATTAAAAGGGAATTGTTGAATGGCTATTCAAAAAGGAGAAAAAATGGTCTTACAAAAATTAGAGAACTTCACAAATAAAGATATTATCAAAGAAGAAGCCGAAATTTTAACTAATTTATTAGATGATATTACGAAAAATTTGGTTCGTCCGGAAACCTTTGATAAAATTACGCAGTTGAAGGATCTATCAAAAACACAGAACTATCGTGAGTTGAATCAACTAGTGGAACAATTGACAAATGAAGAAATGACAGTGATTTCACGTTATTTTGCTATTTTACCACTCTTGATTAACATCTCAGAAGATGTCGATTTGGCCTATGAAATCAATCATTTGAATAACGTGGATGGTGAATACCTCGGAAAACTTTCTTCAACGATCAAGGAAGTTGCAAAAAATGAAGATGCACAGGAAATTCTTGAAAACCTCAATATTGTACCTGTTTTAACAGCCCATCCAACTCAAGTGCAAAGAAAAACCATGCTGGATCTAACCAATCATATTCATGCTCTTCTTCGTCAGCACCGGGATGTTAAAGCGGGTTTAATGAATGAGGATAAGTGGTATAACAACCTTCGTTGTAATATTGAAATCATGATGCAAACGGATATGATTCGTGACAAAAAATTGAAGGTTACTAATGAGATCACCAATGTCATGGAATATTACAATAGCTCTTTCTTACAAGCTGTTCCAAATCTTATGTTGGAATACAAACGCTTGGCAAAAGAGCATGGATTAGAGCTTGAACAACCACGTCCGATCACAATGGGCATGTGGATTGGGGGAGACCGGGACGGGAATCCGTTTGTAACAGCTGAGACCTTAAAGCGTTCAGCAACTATTCAGAGTGAAGTCATTTTGAACTATTACATCGAAAAGATTTCTAAATTATACCGTCATTTCTCGCTTTCAACGAGTCTTTCTAAAACAAGTGAAGCAGTAGCTGAAATGGCAGCCCTATCAAGTGATACATCTGTCTTTCGTGAAAAAGAACCTTACCGTCGGGCTTTCCACTATATCCAGTCAAAATTGATTCAAACCTTGGTCAATTTAAAAGAATGGACGATGGTTGGGGAAACTAGAGAAGATCGTTATGCTGTCGAGAGGTTATTAGGAGCAAATGCTCATCAACAAGGGCCAGTTTCTGATTATATCGGCAATCGTATTTCTGGGGCTCTAAAGAAAATTTCTGAGAAAGAGTCTCCAGCTTATGCATCAGCTCAAGAATTTAAAGAAGACCTTGAAAAGATCAAAGATTCCTTGTTAGAAAACAAATCAGAGTATTTAATTTCTGGTGAGTTTGCAGAACTTCTAGAAGCCATCGATGTTTTTGGATTCTATCTCGCCTCTATTGATATGCGCCAGGATTCGAGTGTACATGAAGCCTGTGTGGCAGAATTACTGAAATCAGCAGGGATTAATGACCACTATTCTGATTTATCAGAGGATGAAAAGTGTCAAGTTCTCTTGAAAGAACTTTTAGAAGACCCACGTATTTTATCAGCAACCCATGCTGAAAAATCTGAACTGCTTGAAAAAGAATTGGCGATTTTCCAAACGGCCCGTGAATTGAAGGATCGTTTAGGAGAAGAAGTCATTCGTCAAAACATCATTTCTCATGCAACAAGTGTGTCAGATATGTTGGAATTGGCTGTGATGTTGAAAGAAGTGGGCTTAGTCGATACGGAAAAAGCTCGCGTTCAAATCGTACCGTTGTTTGAAACGATCGAAGATTTGGATCATTCAGAAGAAACCATGAGAAGTTACTTGTCTCTTCCAATTGCCAAACGTTGGATTGCTTCTAAGAACAACTACCAAGAGATTATGTTAGGTTACTCTGATTCCAACAAAGATGGTGGATACTTGTCTTCTTGTTGGACCCTCTTTAAAGCCCAACAACAATTGACCGCTATCGGAGATGAGTTTGGAGTGAAGATTACCTTCTTCCATGGTCGTGGTGGTACTGTTGGCCGTGGTGGAGGTCCTACTTATGAAGCCATCACTTCTCAACCATTGAAATCCATTAATGACCGTATCCGCTTAACCGAGCAAGGGGAAGTAATCGGCAATAAATATGGAAATAAAGATGCTGCCTACTACAACCTTGAGATGCTGGTTTCGGCAACCATTAACCGAATGATTGCCGAACAAAAGAGTCCATTCTCTATGTTTGATCGTTTCGGGGAAGTCATGGATAAAGTCGTGAATCGCAGTTACGATATCTATCGTGATTTGGTCTTTGGAAATGAGCACTTCTATGATTACTTCTTTGAATCAAGTCCGATCAAAGCAATTTCAAGCTTTAATATTGGTTCACGTCCTGCTGCTCGAAAGACCATTACTGAAATCGGTGGTTTGCGTGCTATCCCATGGGTCTTCTCATGGTCACAAAGTCGGGTGATGTTCCCTGGTTGGTACGGAGTAGGTTCTAGCTTTAAGGAATTTATCGATGAGGATCCTGAGAATATCGAAACCCTTCGGTACATGTATAAAAACTGGCCTTTCTTCCAATCTCTCTTGTCAAATGTGGACATGGTCTTATCCAAAGCCAACATGGACATTGCTTTTGAGTACGCGCAATTGTGTGAGGAAGAAGAAGTCCGCAATATCTATCAGATCATCTTACATGAATGGCAATTGACGAAGGACATCATCTTGATGATTGAAGAACAAGACGAGTTGCTCGCTGAAAACCCTTATTTGAAAGAAAGTTTGGATTATCGGATGCCGTACTTTAACGTCTTGAACTATATTCAGTTAGAATTGATTCGACGTCAACGGACCGGCCAATTATCAGCTGATCAAGACAAGCTAATCCATATCACCATCAACGGGGTGGCAACAGGATTACGTAATTCAGGTTAAAAAAATCGGAACGTCTGTTCCGATTTTTTCTGCTCTGAAACAAAGAGATAGAAGATGCTTAATGAGCTTGAGTAGACGATTTTAAATGAGAATTTTCAAAGCTAGAACAGGATCTTTCAGCAAGAGGACAAAATAAAAGAAAAGAAGAGGAATAATTAAGAAAATATAGGTAAAAGGCTTGCAATTTCATCTAAAATTCGATAGAATAGTAAGGAAAGTTAGACTGTATTGCCTACTGTCTATCTATAAAATATATTTTATTGGAGGCTTTTACTCAAATGGCAAAAGAAAAATACGATCGTAGTAAACCGCACGTTAACATCGGTACAATCGGACACGTTGACCACGGTAAAACTACCCTAACTGCAGCAATCACAACTGTTTTGGCACGTCGCTTGCCTTCATCAGTTAACCAACCAAAAGACTATGCGTCTATCGATGCTGCTCCAGAAGAACGCGAACGCGGTATCACTATCAACACTGCACACGTTGAGTACGAAACTGCTAAACGTCACTACGCTCACATCGACGCTCCAGGACACGCGGACTATGTTAAAAACATGATCACTGGTGCCGCTCAAATGGACGGAGCTATCCTTGTAGTAGCTTCAACTGATGGACCAATGCCACAAACACGTGAACACATCCTTCTTTCACGTCAGGTTGGTGTTAAACACTTGATCGTCTTCATGAACAAAGTTGACTTGGTTGACGATGAAGAATTGCTTGAATTGGTTGAAATGGAAATCCGTGACCTTCTTTCAGAATACGATTTCCCAGGTGATGACCTTCCAGTTATCCAAGGTTCAGCTCTTAAAGCTCTTGAAGGTGACTCTAAATATGAAGACATCATCATGGAATTGATGGATACTGTTGATGAGTACATCCCAGAACCAGAACGCGATACCGACAAACCATTGCTTCTTCCAGTCGAAGACGTATTCTCAATCACTGGACGTGGTACAGTTGCTTCAGGTCGTATCGACCGTGGTGTTGTTCGTGTCAACGACGAAATCGAAATCGTTGGTATCAAAGAAAAAATCCAAAAAGCAGTTGTTACTGGTGTTGAAATGTTCCGTAAACAACTTGACGAAGGTCTTGCAGGGGATAACGTTGGTGTGCTTCTTCGTGGTATCCAACGTGATGAAATCGAACGTGGACAAGTTATCGCTAAACCAGGTTCAATCAACCCACACACTAAATTCAAAGGTGAAGTTTACATCCTTACTAAAGAAGAAGGTGGACGTCATACTCCATTCTTCAACAACTACCGTCCACAGTTCTACTTCCGTACAACTGACGTGACTGGATCTATCGAACTTCCAGCAGGAACTGAAATGGTAATGCCTGGTGATAACGTGACTATCGACGTTGAGTTGATCCACCCAATCGCCGTTGAACAAGGTACTACATTCTCAATCCGTGAAGGTGGACGTACTGTTGGTTCAGGTATGGTTACTGAAATCGAAGCTTAATTCGATCTAGTTCCCAGATTAACAATTATATAGACAGACAGAAAACCCCGTGAAGACGGGGTTTTTATTTTGGTAAAAAGTAAAATGAGCTTGTGCAACCTTTCATTATGACGAAATTTATGGTAAAATAGATAGTATAAAATTAGAAAAAAGAGGTATGTGAAATGTCACGTAAACCATTTATCGCTGGTAACTGGAAAATGAACAAAAATCCAGAAGAAGCAAAAGCATTCGTTGAAGCTGTAGCATCAAAACTTCCTTCAGCTGATCTTGTTGAAGCTGGCATCGCGCTCCTGCAGTTGACTTGACAGCTGTACTTGTGCGCTAAAGGTTCAAACCTTAAAGTTGTCTTGCACAAAACACTTACTTTGAAAATGCTGGTGCCTTCACTGGTGAAACTAGCCCACAAGTTTTGAAAGAAATCGGTACTGACTACGTTGTGATCGGTCACTCAGAACGTCGTGACTACTTCCACGAAACTGATGAAGACATCAACAAAAAAGCAAAAGCAATCTTTGCGAACGGTATGCTTCCAATCATCTGTTGTGGTGAAAGCCTTGAAACTTACGAAGCTGGTAAAGCGAGAATTCGTAGGGGCTCAAGTTTCAGTCTCTTGCTGGATTGACTGCAGAACAAGTAGCTTCAACAGTAATCGCCTACGAACCAATCTGGGCTATCGGTACTGGTAAATCTGCTTCACAAGACGATGCACAAAAAATGTGTAAAGTTGTTCGTGACGTTGTAGCTGCTGACTTTGGTCAAGAAGTGGCTGACAAAGTACGTGTTCAATACGGTGGTTCAGTTAAACCTGAAAATGTTGCTGAATACATGGCTTGTCCAGACGTTGACGGAGCTCTTGTAGGTGGTGCATCACTTGAAGCTGAAAGCTTCTTGGCATTGCTTGACTTCGTTAAATAATGACATATAAAAGGCGAGAGGTTTCTCGTCTTTTTTATAGTAGAAAAGACCAGCTTCAAAGCTGGTCTTTTGAGTTAGGAACGTCCTAATAGTTTCTTAATGAGAGAAATCATTTTGTATTTCAGAGGACTTGGGTAATAACGGAAGGTCCCCATCTTACGGACGATGTAGCCGTTGAAGTTTTGTTTGAAACGAAGCACACCGTCTGACCCGTCAAAGATTCCTTGAATACCTAGGAAGTTATATCTTGGGATACCACGTTTGATGGTTTCAAGCATCATATATTCCTGGAGAACAGCAGGAGCATAGAACTTATTAAATTCTGTATAAGAGCCACTGAATAAATAGGTGGATTCTTGTGGCATATAGACGAAGAGGCTACCTGCAAGAATGACGTCTTGATCTCCATATTTTTCAATATATTCTTTCGCGTCCTTCTTTCTCACCTCAAAGGTATCAAACTGGCTAGAGAATTCACGAAGTTGATTTTGTTTTTTTTCTGAATTGGGGTTGACTTCAAGATCCTTCTGTAATTTCTCAATCTTCTGTGCTAGTTTTCCTTGGTCTTTTTCAAGATTCGTGTAGTAATGGTGGAAGTTCAGTGTTGCGATCATGAAATCTGCATTGTCGCCAAAACTGTCATAGAAAGTTTGGTAATAATCCAAGGTTTTATCCTGATAGTCGCGACGGTCACTGGTAGAGGAAGTAATATCCTTAAAGAGTTGCAGTTCATCTCGGTTTAATCGTTTCAGTTCAATACCGAAAGATTTGGCTTTTTTGACAAGTGGCTTTCCTTTTTTACTGAAGCTCTTGAGAAGATTTTTTTCGGTGATACCCTCCATATCTTTCACATAATGCCAATCACCTTCTCCACCTGGATAACCTGTTGTTAAACCATCATGCTGATAGCCCAATTTTTTTAGGGTATCCATGAAATGGGTTTGCTCTTCACTGGTTGGATTGCCGTCACTGTCAAAAGTTTGATAGGTATCATAGGGCTTAATAACGAGTTCAATAGCCCCATTTTCTTTCGCATAGTCTTTTAAGGTTGCATAGAAAGGTTCTAGCATAGCTTCCTCTTGGTAAAGGGGGCCAGAATTGATTTCCATGTGGAGACCTCCTGTCATAGGAAGACTGTACAAGATCGCTGCCACTTGGACTTGATCTTCTTGTTCCCAAGCGATAAATTGGACCGTGTTTCCTCGCTTTTCAAGCAGATCTGCCATTTCAGCAGACTGGATAAAAGAGCGATGGGAGACAGTATTTGCAAATGAGGTAAATTCTTCTTTTGAAATTGTCGTAAGAGTCATGTAACTTATTTACTCCTTAATTTTTTCCGGATCTTGTAGACTTTGTTTACAAGTGGATAGAGTGGACTGGTTGGAAGGTTGAATTCCCCAACAAATTCTTCAATGACAGGATTAAATTTAGATTTGAAATGATAGAGACCACCATCGAGTGAATTTTCAATGCCCCCCATATTTTGCCAAGAAGCACCATGATCAAAAGCGTGTTGGGCAGTTTCATACCAGGTGAGGATGGCAGGTTGGTAACGGCGGAATTCTTCATCCATCCCTGCATAAACATTTTCAGACGTCCCACCGAATTCAAGGGTTAAGGTACCAGATAAAGGAACAATCTGTCTACCTGCTTGGAGATGCTGTTCAAGAAATTGCAGTTCTTCCTCTATGCGCTCTTTTTCTTTTTGGTTGTTCTCAACCTTGCCAGGCTTTGTTTTTTCTGTGAATTTTTCAGCTTCAGCCTTGTTTTTTTCAAGATCTTTTGTAAGGGAGATTTTCCGCTCTGCGAGATCAAGCGTAGACAAGGTAATGTAGGATTGTCCTTGGTAGGTTGTGAGTAGTTTTTCGTAGTAGTCTTTTCCACGTAAATGAATGCTTTTACGTGCCTCGGTCTTTTTCATGAGAGAAGCAAAGTCCCCTAACAATTCAGTCCCGCCAAATTGGACCTGGATCCCTTTGTTCCGAGCAGTTCGGATGGCTTGTCGAGTAGATTTTGAAAGATCTTGCTCGGTAAAAAACTCTTTGTGGATATTCGCTTGAAAGCGTGGTTGGATATTTTCTGCCATATCACTGGTTTGGCCAGTCCATTCAATTCCTTCTTTTGTTAAGGTATCGATTACCGCTTGCACAGCAGGAGCTTCCGTCTTTTCTTGTCCAATCAAGTGTTTACTCAAGAAAAGACTTGGATCAAATTTCACAAACAAGGCCTTGTATTGTTTGGCTATCTTTTTAAGGGACTGGATCACATATGAAACTAGCTCTTTGTTTTGGTAATCCATGATTGGGCCTCGAGGAATGTAGAGCATGGAAAAGCCAAGTGGCAGGGGTTGAATCAAGATGCTTGCAACAGCGACTAATTGGTCTTCTTGATAAAAACCAACCCGTTCATTTCCCCAATTATCTTTAATTTTTGCCCATGAACTGCTTTGTAAGAGATTGGTTTGGTCACTCTGAATAACAAAGTCATCATGCTCACTAGCAGAAATTCCTAGCTGGTAATGGTACATTTCTTATAATACCCACTTTCTAATGGCGTATGCAACGCCAGATTCATCATTTGATTTGGTGATAGTTGTAGCAATTTTTTTAAGAGCTGGATTGCCATTTTCCATAACGACGGCATGTCCCACGACTTCTAGCATGGAACGGTCATTTTCCTCATCTCCGATGGCCATGGTTTCTTCTTGCTGGATTCCAAGTCGTTCAGCTAAATGAAGAACAGCTGCTCCCTTATTGGTTGTTTTCCTTAGAATTTCTAAATAAAAAGGGGCTGATTTGACCATCGTGAAACGGTCCTTGAATTCTTTAGGAATTTTTGCAATCGCAGCATCCAGAATGTCTGGTTCATCGATATACATGGCCTTGACAAATTCTTTCTCACGAACTTCCTCAGGCGTCCTGTAATAAAGGGGCATATTGACCAGTTGGGATTCACGAATGGTGTAGCGTCCGATATCTCGATTGCTGGTATAGATGCCGTCTTTAGTAATAGCATGAGAGTGGATTTGGAGTTTGTTAGCAAGAGACTCGATATCGAGATAGTCCTCATAATCTAAAAGGTCTTTAATGAGTTCTTTTCCTGTAGCGGTTTCTTGCACCAGACCGCCATTAAAGGTAATGACATAGTCTCCAGGATCCATCAAATGGAGTTCTTTTAAAAGTTTTGAGACCCCTGCGATAGGACGACCGGTTGTGATCACGATTTTAACGCCTGCAGCTTTAGCGTCTTGAATGGCTTCAAATACGGAAGGTGTGATCTCTTTTTTTGAATTGAGAAGTGTACCATCGATATCGATCGCAACTAATTTAATGGACATCCGTCTCTCCTGTAAAATAATCATTGTTGATATAGGAAGTGAATTCCTCTACTTGCTTACTGAAAAGTCCATTAACCTCCAGCATTTCTTTTGGGAAATAGAAGCGGTTGTCCCCATAGCGAGTTCCTGCAAGAGCAGCGACGAGTGGAGACAACTGAGACAATTCAGCGAGACTCCCATCTTTTCGGATCATCTCGATCTGAGTCCGCGGTTTTTCAAGCTCTGGTCGATAAATATCGTAGGGCAGGTCAAAATTTTGATGAATAGCTGTGTAGTAGGTTGGATTAAACCCAACCTCTTTAATCAGTTTTTCAAGGATTACTAAGTCTTTTCGCTTATCTTCTGTAAATAGAATCGATTTGAAGACTTTCCGATTAATATAGCGCTGAGCAAGATCAGACAAGATGGTATCTGGACTATCCATCCAGACTTGGAAATAGGTATTCATCACACCGTCATCTAGATTTAGGTAGTCTTGGATGGTGACCTCTTCTTCAAAAAATGGAATCAAGCGAGGTGAAGTCAGTTGAAAATACTCTTTCTGATCGGGATAAATGGTTCTAGCTCGTTTGAGTAGATTTTGAAGGAGGACTTCCATGGCACGAGTAGCCGGGTGGAAGTAGACCTGCATATACATTTGGTAACGACTGACCACGTAATCTTCGACAGCGTGCATGCCATTTTGTTGGAAGGCAATGCCATTTTCAATTGGTCGAATGACACGCAAAATACGGGTCAAGTCAAATTTTCCATAGGAAGCACCCGTAAAGTAGGCATCCCGCAGTAAATAATCCATTCGGTCCACATCAATTTGACTAGAAATCAATTGTACCACTTGTTTATTGGGATAGGTATGATCAATGACGCTGGCTACACGATTTGGGAAATCAGGTGCTACCTGTAAGAGGATTTGATTGACCTCCGTCTCTGGGCTGGTGATGATCAGCTGGGTCATTTTTTCATGATCGGTCCCAAAGAGTCCTTCGAAGGTATGGGAATAGGCACCATGTCCAATGTCATGAAGAAGAGCGGCTGTCATGGTCAGTAAGTTTTCATCAGAATTCCATTGCTCTGCATACTTTTCCTCAAAAATGGACAGGATGCGTCTTGAAATTTCATAGGCGCCAAGACAGTGAGAAAAACGACTATGCTCCCCACCGTGGAAGGTAAAACCAGATGTCCCCAGTTGTTTGATGCGGCGTAGTCGTTGAAATTCTTTACTATTAATTAATTGATAAATGATGGGATGATCCACATGAACGTAATCATGTACGGGATCGCGAAAGACTTTTTCATTCATGGGTCTATTATAGCAAAAAAAAGCCTATTTTGCGATCTAGAGGCTAATAGGGGCAGTCAAAATGCGTAAAATTTGATAGAATAGTAAGGCAAGAAAAGAAGAGAAGGAGACAAAGATGCAGATTCGCATTCAAAATACCATTCGATTTGGAGAAGAAATGGAAATCGTTGATCAGTACTATCAAGGTGAATGGAAGGAAAAAGCAGGTTTTCAATATCTCTTGTATACCAATGAAGAAGATGAAAAGGTTGCTTTGAAATTTTCCAACGATGAATTGATCATGACACGATTCTCAAGTCCTAAATCCATCATGCGTTTCTACAAAAATGAAGATGGTGGGGCAATCATTCCCACTCCGATGGGCATTCAGCAGTTTTTGATTACAACAGATCTCTTTCAATTAGAAGCAGGTCATTTGCAAGTCTCTTATCGTTTGTTAACTCTCGATGGAGAACAGGAATTTGCCAATTATCAATTACTGGTGGAATGGGAAGAATAGACCTCATTAAATTATTCGAGATCCCGCTTGCTTTATTCTATAAAAATGGTATAATAAAAGCACTCAAGGGAGTAGCTGGCGGTTTTCCGCGATAGTGTCGTCATTACGAAATTATTTCCGGCACTATATTAAACGGCGAGACTTGTTTTTTCAAACAGGTCTCTTTTTTGTGCAAAAGAGACCTAGTAGAAAGCTATAAGGAGGAAATTATTTTGTCAAAAGAACAAAATAAAGCTTTGTTTTATACACAGAGTAAAGAAGAAGTTCTAAAGGAATTGGACTCTTCAATTGAAGGCTTGTCAACTGCTCAAGCTCAAGAACGTTTGGCGACTTATGGTCATAATGAACTGGACGAAGGTGAAAAACGTAGCCTCTTGTCTAAGTTTATCGATCAGTTTAAAGATTTGATGATCATCATCTTGCTGATCGCCGCAGCTCTCTCTGTGATTACAGAAGGAATGGACGGCCTTACAGATGCCATGATCATCTTAGCCGTTGTTGTTTTGAACGCAGCCTTTGGTGTCTACCAAGAAGGACAAGCAGAAGCAGCTATCGAAGCACTGAAAAACATGTCTAGTCCATTAGCGCGTGTACGCCGTGATGGTCACGTGATTGAAATTGATTCCAAAGAATTGGTACCTGGAGACATCGTCTTGCTAGAAGCTGGAGATGTGGTTCCTGCTGATATGCGCTTGTTGGAAGCGACTTCTCTTAAGATCGAAGAAGCGGCTCTTACAGGGGAGTCTGTGCCAGTAGAAAAAGATGTGACAGGACTTGTTGAAGCAGATGCTGGTATCGGGGATCGTGTTAACATGGGTTACCAAAACTCAAACGTAACATACGGTCGTGGTATTGGTGTCGTGACAAACACTGGTATGTACACAGAAGTTGGTAAGATTGCAGATATGTTGGCTAATGCTGACGAGACAGAGACACCATTGAAGCAAAGCTTGGAACAATTATCTAAGGCCTTGACTTACTTGATTGTTGTGATTGCCGTTATTACTTTCTTGGTTGGTGTATTCGTTCGTGGTGAACATCCATTGGAAGGCTTGATGGTAGCTGTTGCCCTTGCGGTTGCGGCGATTCCAGAAGGACTTCCTGCCATTGTAACCATCGTTCTCTCTTTGGGAACTACAACCCTTGCCAAACGCAATTCGATTGTTCGTAAATTGCCAGCCGTTGAAACACTTGGTTCAACAGAAATCATTGCATCTGATAAAACAGGTACTTTGACTATGAACCAAATGACAGTTGAAAAAGTCTATACCAACGGTCAATTACAAAGTGCAGCAACCGAAATTGGAGCTAACAACAATACGCTTCGTATCATGAACTTTGCCAATGACACTAAAGTGGACCCATCTGGTAAATTGATTGGGGATCCAACGGAAACAGCCCTTGTTCAGTTTGGTTTGGACCACAACTTTGACGTTCGTGAAGTCTTGAAGGATGAGCCACGTGTGGCTGAATTGCCGTTTGACTCAGACCGTAAGCTTATGTCAACCATTCATAAGGAAGCTGACGGTTCTTACTTTATCGCTGTTAAGGGGGCCCCTGACCAATTGCTCAAACGTGTGACGCGTATTGAAGTTAATGGGGAAGTTCGTCCTATCACGGATGAAGATAAGAAAGCTATCCTTGCTACCAACAAAGACTTGGCTAAACAAGCCCTTCGTGTCTTGATGATGGCTTATAAGACAAGCAACGAAATTCCAACCTTGGAATCTGAAATTGTTGAGTCTGACCTGATCTTCTCTGGTTTGGTCGGCATGATTGACCCTGAGCGTCCAGAAGCAGCAGAAGCGGTCCGTGTCGCTAAGGAAGCGGGTATCCGTCCTATCATGATCACGGGTGACCACCAAGATACAGCAGAAGCCATTGCTAAACGTCTTGGAATCATCGATCCAAATGATACAGAAGACCACGTCTTTACAGGAGCTGAGTTGAACGAACTCTCTGATGAAGAATTCCAAAAAGTCTTCAAGCAATACTCTGTCTATGCGCGTGTATCACCTGAACACAAGGTTCGAATCGTGAAAGCTTGGCAAAATGAAGGAAAAGTTGTTGCCATGACAGGGGATGGAGTCAACGATGCACCATCACTTAAGACAGCTGACATCGGTATCGGTATGGGGATTACAGGTACAGAAGTTTCTAAGGGAGCTTCAGACATGGTCCTTGCCGATGATAACTTCGCCACTATTATCGTAGCGGTAGAAGAAGGACGTAAGGTCTTCTCCAATATCCAAAAATCTATTCAGTATCTCTTGTCCGCCAATATGGCTGAAGTCTTCACCATCTTCTTTTCAACGCTCTTTGGATGGGATGTGCTTCAACCAGTACATCTTCTCTGGATCAACTTGGTGACAGATACGCTACCAGCCATCGCTCTTGGTGTGGAACCAGCTGAGCCAGGTGTCATGACCCACAAACCTCGTG
Organism: Streptococcus sp. CP1998; assembly: GCF_041026655.1. Lineage (NCBI taxonomy): Bacteria > Bacillati > Bacillota > Bacilli > Lactobacillales > Streptococcaceae > Streptococcus > Streptococcus sp. CP1998. The sequence goes on along the minus strand of NZ_CP163380.1, from coordinate 1,404,490 downwards.
GACGTAAATCTAACTTCTTTGACGGTGGGGTCTTTGGAGCCGTTCTTTATCAAGGTGTCTTCCAAACCATGCTGGTTCTTGGTGTTTATGGCTGGGCTTTGCTCTCTCCAGAACATGCGACTCGTGCAGAAATCCATGCAGACGCTTTGACCATGGCCTTTGCAACTCTTGGTTTGATCCAATTGCTCCATGCCTTTAACGTCAAATCGGTTTACCAATCCATCTTTAAAGTGGGACTCTTTAAGAACAAGACCTTTAACTGGTCGATTCCAGTTGCCTTTGTTCTCTTGATGGCAACCATCATTGTCCCTGGATTTAACAAACTCTTCCATGTGTCTCATTTAAGTTTGACACAATGGTTAGCTGTTATGATTGGCTCGCTCTTGATTGTTGTTCTCGTTGAGATTGTTAAAGCCGTTCAACGTGCACTTGGAAAAGATAAAAACGCTATTTAAACATAAAAGAAGTCATCTCCGGATGGCTTTTTTGCGGGCAAAATAGACTGGGCATATTTCTTGAGGTACGTGTGGATTTTTGATAAACTAGACAACAGTTTGAAGAAAGGAAACTTATATTATGAAAAAGTTTTTTGCTGAAGTAATCGGCACATTTATGCTTGTCTTTATCGGGACTGGCGCAGTTGTTTTTGGAAATGGGACAGAAGGTCTTGGACATTTAGGAATTGCCTTGGCATTCGGTTTATCCATTGTTGCAGCAGCTTACTCAATTGGGACTGTTTCGGGTGCCCACTTGAACCCGGCTGTTTCGATTGCCATGTTTGTGAACAAACGCTTGTCTTCAAAGGACTTGATTAATTATATTGCAGCGCAAGTAGTGGGTGCGGTTCTCGCATCTGCAACAGTACTCTTCCTCTTGTCAAATTCAGGTATGTCAACAGCTAGTCTTGGTGAAAACGCCCTAGCGAAGGGTGTGACTCCATTTGGCGGATTCTTGTTTGAAGTAATTGCTTCCTTTATCTTTATTTTGGTCATCATGACAGTGACATCAGCTTCTAAAGGAAATGGCAAGATCGCGGGTCTTGTGATCGGTTTGAGCTTGACCTTGATTATTCTTGTTGGTTTGAACATTACAGGACTTTCTGTTAACCCAGCTCGTAGCTTGGCACCTGCCCTCTTTGTTGGTGGCGCAGCCCTTCAACAAATTTGGATCTTTATCTTGGCTCCAATTGTCGGTGGTGTTCTGGCTGCAATCGTTGCAAAAAATCTCTTGGGTACAGAAGAGTAAAAAAATTGGTCCCAGAGGGACCAATTTTTTTATAGTTCAAGGATCGTCATGGCTTGAGAAAATTCATGAGCGAGCTGTTTTTTCTTGTATGCTTTAAATTCGGGGAGGTCTTTGATTCTGCGATAGCGTTTGTAGGGATCGTATCGTTTTGGAAAATCATATTCAGGAAAAGCTTCGAAAAATTGTTTGCAGAGCTCCCATTCTCGGACATAGCCTAAAGGTCTGGCATGATAGGTGATGGTGTCAATCGTTGTTGCTGGCATTCGGTGGTGGCTATGACCAAAAATCACTTCTCTGACAGGATATTGTCTAAAAAGCTCATGAAAGGCTTGACTCCCTAGAAAAGCATTAAAGCGTTCAAAATAAGGGTGGCGCAGGAGAAACTGACGATGAGGCACAAAGTGCATGGCAATGATCAAGGGTTGATCTACACGCATGAGCTCTTGTTCCAGCTCTTGTAAAAGATTTTTGGTAATGGCTGGATCAGCTCCCATTCGTTGGAGGCGTCTGTCAAACCAAAATAGATTCTTGGTTTGGAGATGTTTTTGGGGAGAGATAGTAGGAACAAAGCTGTAGTCATACCAGCCCGAAAAAGCAAGAAGCGTATGATTGGAGAAGGGAATTTTTTGAAATTCAAAAGGTCTTATGTCTTCTTCTGATAGGCCCAGCATATCATGATTTCCCAAGCTAAAGGTCACTGGAAGGCGACATTGAAGTTGGTCTAAAAATTCCTGTGACGTCTTTTCAAAGCCGTTGGCAATATCTCCTGCAATATGGAGATGTTGAATGTTTTGTTGCTGGAAAAGGGTGATCAGAGTCTCTAATTCTTCTTTTCCAAAGTTGTTCGAATCAATATGTAAATCGGACATAAAAGCTACTGTTGTCATGCTACCAGTCTAGCATAAGAGCATCTTTTTTTCTAACAATTAGGTTACAAATGAATGGAAAAATGTTGAAAATTAGCTAGATTGCTAATGGTTAACCAGCTGATCCAATATTGGAAGGTGGGCAAATAGTGAAGGTTATGATATAATAGACTAGATACATAGAAAGAGGTACTTATGGACATTTCAGAAATTCGTCAAAAAATTGACGCAAATCGTGAAAAATTAGCTTCTTTCAGGGGGTCTCTTTGACTTAGAGGCATTGGAAGAAGAAATTGCCATTTTAGAGAATAAAATGACAGAACCTGATTTTTGGGATGATAACATTGCTGCGCAAAAGACATCTCAAGAATTAAATGAACTCAAGCAGACCTATGAAAATTTCCATCAAATGGTGGATCTATTTGATGAGTCAGAAATCTTACTGGATTTTTTGGCAGAAGACGATTCGGTCAAAGAAGAATTGATCGAGAAGTTGGAGGAGCTGGATAAACGTATGACCAGCTATGAGATGACCTTGCTATTGTCTGAACCCTATGACAATAATAATGCCATCTTAGAAATCCACCCAGGTTCTGGAGGAACAGAAGCTCAGGACTGGGGGGACATGCTTCTTCGGATGTATACACGTTTTGGAAATGCCCACGGCTTTAAAGTTGAAGTCTTGGACTATCAGGCTGGGGATGAGGCTGGAATCAAGTCTGTGACCCTATCCTTTGAAGGGCCACATGCATACGGTCTTCTGAAATCTGAAATGGGGGTACACCGTTTGGTTCGAATCTCTCCATTTGACTCTGCTAAACGACGTCATACCTCCTTTACATCTGTTGAGGTCATGCCCGAATTAGACGATACCATCGAAGTCGAAGTTCGTGATGATGATATCAAGATGGATACCTTCCGCTCTGGTGGAGCTGGTGGACAAAACGTCAACAAGGTTTCTACAGGGGTGCGCTTGACCCACATTCCGACAGGGATTGTAGTGGCATCCACCGTGGATCGGACCCAATACGGGAACCGTGATCGGGCTATGAAGATGTTGCAAGCTAAACTCTACCAATTGGAGCAAGAGAAAAAAGCAGCAGAAGTGGATTCTCTAAAAGGGGATAAAAAAGAAATCACCTGGGGAAGTCAAATCCGCTCTTATGTCTTTACCCCATATACCATGGTGAAGGATCACCGGACCAACTACGAAGTAGCGCAGGTAGATAAGGTGATGGATGGAGATATCGATGGCTTTATCGATGCCTATCTCAAATGGCGTCTCCAATAACCTAAAGGGAATCAAACAGAAAAGAATGAAAGGAATTTCATTACATGTCAATGATTGAAATGAAAGATGTTGTCAAAAAGTATGACAACGGGACTACGGCCCTTCGCGGGGTCTCTGTCCAAATTGAACCAGGAGAATTTGCCTATATCGTAGGACCTTCTGGTGCAGGGAAGTCGACCTTTATTCGACTTTTATACCGTGAAGTCAAACACGATAAAGGAAGCTTAAAAGTAGCTGGTTTTAATTTGGATAAAATCAAAAAACGCGATATCCCAATGTTGCGACGCAATGTAGGAGTGGTCTTCCAAGATTATAAATTGCTTCCAAAGAAAACCGTTTATGAAAATATCGCCTACGCAATGCAAGTTATCGGTGAACGCCGTCGCAATATTAAAAAACGTGTAATGGAAGTTTTGGATCTTGTTGGTTTGAAACACAAGGTCCGCTCATTCCCGAATGAATTGTCCGGTGGGGAGCAACAACGGATTGCGATTGCTCGCGCGATCGTCAACAATCCGAAAGTCTTGATTGCGGATGAACCAACTGGTAACTTGGACCCAGATAATTCATGGGAAATCATGAATCTTTTGGAGCGGATTAATCTCCAAGGGACTACAGTATTGATGGCGACCCACAATAGCCAGATTGTAAATACTTTACGTCACCGTGTCATCGCGATTGAAAATGGTCGTGTAGTGCGTGATGAAGCGGAAGGAGAGTACGGATACGATGATTAGAAGATTTTTCCGACACTTAATCGAATCGCTTAAAAGCTTGAAACGAAATGGTTGGATGACGATTGCAGCGGTCAGCTCGGTTATGATTACTCTTAGCTTGGTTGCTATTTTCGCCTCTGTGATTGCCAATACCATCAAGCTTTCAGATGATATTCAAAATAGTGTGCGTGTTGTGGTATACATGCGTAAAGATATTCAAGATCAGAGCGAGCAGATTGAAAAAGAAGGTCAAACTGTGACCAATGAAAACTACCATAAGGTCTACGATGCTCTAACAGCCATGAAACATGTTGACAAGGTTGATTTTTCTAGCAAGGAAGAACAGTATGATAAACTGATCAAAACGGCTGGGAACAACTGGAAGATTTTTGATGGAGATGCCAATCCTCTCTACGATGCCTATTATGTAGAGACGACAGCTCCAAAATATGTAAAGCAAGTCTCAGCAGATGCCAAAAAAATTGAAGGGGTCTCTGAAGTTAAAGATGGTGGGGTGGATACCCAACGCTTGTTCGCACTTGGAACTTTCATTCGAAACTGGGGATTGATTGGTGTAGCTTTATTGATCTTCATTGCAGTCTTCTTGATTTCTAATACCATTCGGATTACCATCATTTCACGTAGTCGTGAGATTAAGATTATGCGACTGGTAGGAGCAAAAAATGGCTATATTCGTGCACCATTCCTTTTTGAAGGTGCTTGGATTGGTCTCTTGGGAGCCATGATTCCTTCAGCTTTGGTCTTCTATGTTTATAATGTTGTCTATACATCAATGAACAATAATTTGGCAGATCAAAATCTGTATCTCTATAGTCCACATGTTTTGGTACCGATCATGGTGGGTGGCCTCTTTGGATTAGGAATTTTGATCGGGGCGATTGGTTCTTCAATCTCCATGAGACGATTTCTTAAGATATAATAAAAAAGCAAGGTCACACTTGCTTTTTTTGTCTACTATACGAGGACAGGAAGGAGGATACAGGACTCTTTAGGATTGTCTAAAGAAGGGATTGAACATTTTCTCGTGACCAATAGAAGTTTCAGGGCCATGACCGGGATAGACGGTGTAGGAAGATGGAAGGGTAAAGAGTTCTTCTCTGATACTGCTAAGCAACTGTGTCGCGTTCCCTGTCGGAAGATCGGTCCGTCCAATGGTTTCGCGAAAAAGGGCATCACCAGATAGAACCAGGTGATCCTCAGGAAAGACGATGGAAACCCCTCCTGCAGAGTGGCCTGGGGTCTCCAGAACATAAAAGTGGAAATCGGCTATTTGGTAATCGGAGAGAATTTCATAAAGGAAGTCGGCCTCCTTACATACAACATCTTCTAAATCCACATGACGATCCAAACCAGATAAATTATCGACAGGAGAAGACAACCAACTGGCTTCTGCCGAATGGACATAGACTGGTGGGAAATGATATGTCTGACGAACCTTTTCAAGACTCATAATGTGATCGTAATGCGTATGGGTTAAAAGAATCGCTACGATTGGTTTTCCGATGCGATCTATTTGTTTTTGAATAGTCGCCCAGTCGCTACCAGGATCGACAAGAATGAGGGAGTGGTCATTTTCAAGGTAGTAGGTGTTTTCATAAGCAACAGGATTAACAGTTCGATAGATTTTCATTGGGACTCCTTTCTAGAATAGTGTATCAAATTACGAGGAAAATAACAGGATTGAAGTCGGCTCGAAAGGAGAAAAAAATCTGCAGAGCTTGCTCAAACGTGATATAATTTTAAGTACTATGACAAGACAGAAACGGAAATACGCCATTGTGGATCTGGAAGCGACCAGTGCTGGAAGCAATGCCAAGATCATTCAGGTTGGAATTGTCATCGTTGAAGATGGCGTGATCACACAATCCTATGAGACGGATGTGAATCCTCATGAACGATTGGATGAGCACATCAAACAATTGACCGGCCTGACAGATGCTCGCTTGCGAAAAGCACCAGAGTTTGCACAAGTGGCAAAAGAAATTTTTGAATTAATAGAAGATGCCGTCTTTGTGGCCCATAATGTCAAATTTGATGCCAATTTATTGGCAGAAGCCCTCTTTTGGGAAGGATTTGAGCTAACGACTCCTCGGATTGATACGGTTGAATTGTCTCAAATTTTCTATCCGACTTTAGAACGCTACAATTTAGGAGCGCTTGCAGCTGAACTGGAAATTGAGTTGCACCACGCTCACTCTGCTCTAGCAGATGCTATGGCAACAGCCCAGCTACTGTTGAAGGTAAGAGAAAAAATTGCGAGCTTACCAAGAGGGTTGATTGAGAACCTTCTTTCGATGGCGGATTGTTTGATTTATGAATCACGGCTCTTAATAGAAGATGCGCTTGAAGACAGTAGCCTCTTTTTGCCATCTCATTTAGTAGAAATTCATGGACTTTATTTGCGTAAGCAACAGCAGTTTTTAGAAAGTCGTCATTTGTCTGAACAGTTTGAACTCAATATGCAGCTGTTGGGAATGGAGGCTTATCCGGAGCAAAGTGAATTTGCGGCTTATATAGAGGAAAGTTTGCATCAGCCTCTCCCAAGTTTTATAGAGGCTCCAACAGGAATTGGGAAGACCTATGCCTATCTATTAACGCTTTTGGCTAAAACCTCCAAGCGCATTCTTGTCAGTGTTCCGACTAAAATTCTTCAAGATCAAATTATGAAGAAGGAAGGAAAGACTATCCAAGAACTTTTCCAAATTCCCTTTCATAGTCTGAAAAGTCCCAAGGATTACATCCAACTTGATAAATTTTATGAGACCTTACAGACTGATTCAGATAATAGGATGATCCGACGCTTTAAAATGCAACTGTTGGTTTGGCTGACCATGACAGAAACGGGAGAATTCAGTGAAATTGGCCAACTCTATCGTCACGCCCATTTTGTAGCTGACATTTGCCACGATGGCCAATTGTCGAAACGTTCACTTTTTTATCAGGAAGATTTTTGGCGTCTTGGTCAGGAAAAAGTGAAAACCAGTCGGGTGATTCTGACCAATCATGCCTATCTGTTAACTCGTCTAGAAGATGATAAAAGTCTACTTCAAGAATCTGTTCTGGTCGTGGATGAAGCGCAAAAACTCTTCTTTGCTTTAGAACAGTTTTCACAGAGAGAAGAAACCTTGCAATCTCTTCTTCTAAGTTTGCAACACGCCATCGAAGAGGAGAAAGATCTTCTGCAGCGACGGTTGCTGGAGAGTATTCAATTTGAGCTAAATGCTTGCTCTAAGGAAGTTGTGCAAGGAAAAATAGCGATCTTATCAGATCAAACGGTGGTAAAAATACGACAGGATGTCTCAGAATTAAAAAACGAATCTTTAGCGAATCTAAAGGAGTTGTTTGATGAGCGATACCAAACTTTTTGGATAGACAAAGAAGTGGTCGAAAGCCACCAGATTCTTCGTCTCCATGGAGGAGTCGAGGACTTACTATCCTTTAAGGAGTTTGTGCCTGAGGAAGTGACCGTGCTCTTTGTATCAGCAACGATCGCGATCAGCAAAAAGGTGCATTTGCCTGCTCTTTTAGGATACCAAGAACAGCAAATCTATCGGGTGCCAATAACAATCAAACAACATCAGGAATTGCTGGTGCCGATTGATTTTCCAGATGTCGTTTCTTTATCTTCCGTGGAGTATGCAGGAGAGATTTGTCGGCTCGTCAATGAACTTTTTCCTCTAAGAAAACCAATTTTTCTTTTGTTTACCTCAAAAGAATTGTTACTGGAGACGTCAAACACCTTGAAGTTTCCTCACTTGGCTCAGTATCGAAACGGTGATGCAGCCAATATTAAGCGTCGATTTGACCGAGGGGAAAGCTCCATTTTATTGGGGACGGGAAGCTTCTGGGAGGGAGTCGATTTTTCCCATCAAAGAGAAGTGATTCAAATCATCACGCGCCTTCCTTTTGATAACCCTAAAGATTATATGGTCCAAAAGCTGAATACAAAACTCAGAGAACAAGGGAAAAATCCCTTTTATGACTATAGTCTTCCGGTTGCGATTTTAAGGTTAAAACAGGCTATTGGAAGAACCAGCCGTTTCCAAGACCAAGAATCGTTGGTCCTCTTATTGGATCAGCGGGTGGTAACCAAACGATATGGGAAACAAATTTTAGATGGCTTGCAACAAGTGTTGCCCCTTCACACGACAGTGAGAGAGCGGCTTGTTGAGCAAGCAGCTGACTTTTTTGAAAGAAATTGAAAGAATGAAAAATAAAGGATTTGGACTTGCGATTGCGTTTGTACTGGCTCTCTGTGCCATGTTTTTGGGAAATTTCTTTCCCATCATTGGCTCAAGTGTCTTTGCTTTGATATTAGGAATTGTCCTCAATGAGTTGGTAGATTTGCCAGAGGATTCACGACCAGGATTGAACTGGTCCGGTAAGAAACTATTGCAGTATTCCATTGTTTTCATGGGATTTAGCTTGCCGATTGCGACGGTTGCCTCTACAGGCTTGTCTTCTTTGAAGATTAGTCTGCCAACGATAACGGTCGCCTTTCTTGCAGCGATTATCTTTGGGAAAGCCTTTCATCTGAAATCTCATCTACGGACCTTAATTGGATTTGGAACGGCTATTTGTGGTGGATCTGCTATCGCGGCAGCAGCACCGATCATTGAAGCAGACGAAGAGGAAATTGCCTTATCTATGTCAACTATCTTCTTCTTCAACATTTTGGCTGTCTTTATCTTTCCAGTATTAGGCCATTTATGGCATATGTCTAATTTTCAATTTGGCCTCTGGTCAGGAACAGCCATTAACGATACGTCATCAGTTGTAGCAGCAGCGTTTTCTTATAGTAAGGCGGCGGGTGAAATGGCGACCATTGTTAAGTTAACACGCGCCCTGATGATTGTACCAGTTTGTTTGGGCTTGATCGGTTTAAAATGGTATCGGAGTAAACAACAAGGAAGAAACAAAGGAATGTTAAAGAAAATTATTCCTTGGTTTATCATCTGGTTTATTGTTGCTTCTATTCTTTCTTCTATTGGCCTGGTACCTAAAGGGGTTCTACCTTACTTAAAGGACCTTTCTCGCCTCTTTATGGCTATGGCTTTGGTCGGAATCGGAAGCAAGGTTTCTTGGAAGCAGTTCCGTGCAGCAGGAGCTGCCCCCCTTCTAGTAGGGTTGATTGCTTGGTTTTGTGTTGCAGGATCTAGCTTGATTCTACAGATGTTGTTCTATTAATTGATTTTATGATTCTCACAGAAAGGAACGTGAATGAAGAAACATCATTTTTGGACGATCCACCTGGATTATTCGATCATTGGGATTGTCTTCACCCTTCTCATGATTGGGATCTTATCCGTTTATGTGGCGGTTTCTTATGATTATCCCCAAATGGTGTGGCCCTTTTGGGGCGAATTGGTCTGGATTGGTGTGGGATTTGTCATTTGCCTGATTGTGACGATTTTTAGCACGAAATTTCTTTGGAAAATTACTCCCTTTCTTTACCTACTAGGCTTAGCCTTGATGGTTCTTCCGCTTGTTTTTTATAATCCAAACTTGGTGGCTTCGACTGGAGCTAAAAACTGGGTGGCTTATGGGAACATCACCTTATTTCAGCCTTCAGAATTTATGAAGATTCCCTTCATCCTAATGCTGTCACGCTCTATTGTCCGATTTTTACAAAGAAATAAGGGGCGTGAGCGATTGTTACGACAAGATTGGTTTTTGATTTTAGAGTTGACCATCTATACGATTCCGGTCTTTGCCTTATTGGCTCTCCAGCAGGACTTGGGAACGGCCTTAGTATTTTTGGCCATCTTTGCGGGCTTAGTGCTCGTTTCAGGAGTTTCCTGGAAAATTATCTTGCCGGTCATCTTGCTTCTGGCAGGTGGGTTAGCAGGCTTTCTCTTCCTCTTTCTTTCAGAAGGGGGACGGGCTTTTCTGCACCAGCAAGTCGGGATGCCAACCTACCAAATGAACCGTATTTTAGCCTGGTTAAATCCTTTTGACTATGCACAAACCACCACCTACCAGCAGGCGCAAGGACAGCTAGCTATTGCTAGTGGTGGACTCTTTGGTCAAGGTTTTAATGTCTCCAATTTATTGGTTCCCGTACGGGAAAGCGATATGATTTTCACGGTCGTAGCAGAGGATTTTGGCTTTGTTGGAGCTCTGGTGCTGTTGATATTATATGCGACCCTGATTTACCGCATTTTAAAAATTACCCTCCAGTCCAATAACCAATTTTATACCTATATTTCCATCGGATTTATTATGATGCTGGTCTTTCATATTTTTGAAAATGTCGGAGCAGTAACGGGACTTCTCCCCTTGACGGGAATTCCCCTCCCCTTTATCTCACAAGGGGGGTCCTCTGTTATTAGTAATCTAATTGGTGTTGGTCTGGTCCTTTCAATATATAATCATAATAGCAAAAAGAAAGAGCCAGAAGAAGGGCCTCCAATCCGTAAAAAAGTAGTCCTTAAAAGGGCGCAATAGATAGAAAGAAGGAATGAAAATGAAAAAAGTAGCAACAGTTTTAGCAAACGGTTTTGAAGAAATTGAAGCCTTGACCATTGTCGATGTTTTGAGACGGGCTGGAATCGACTGTGACCTCATTGGCATGGAAGAAACGGTCACAGGTTCTCACCAGATCACAGTGGAAGTCGACCGCCTGTGGAATGGGGACCTGTCAGATTATGATGGAATCTTCTTGCCAGGTGGGATGCCAGGAGCTGCGAATTTGAGGGATAATCCGGAATTGATTGCAGCTCTCCAAGAAGAAAGTAAAAAAGGAAAAATCATCTCAGCGATTTGTGCAGCACCAATTGTCTTGGCGCGTGCTGGCCTCTTAAAAGATAAACACTATACGTGTTACGATGGTTTTGAAGAAGAGATTCAAGATGGGTACTATCAGAAAGAAACAGTGGTGAAAGACGGGAATCTCCTGACCAGTCGTGGTCCTTCAACTGCTCTTGCCTTAGCCTATGCCTTGGTAGACCAATTTGGAGGAGATGCCCAAAGTCTTCGTCAAGGAATGCTCTATCAAGATGTCTTTGGAGATGCCTAAAAAGGCTCTTTTGGACACCATTTTTTCTGTTGAAAGATCACATTCTATGATAGAAAATGCCTTCTATTTGATTTAAAATGAGATGACCGTAAAAAATGGCTAAAATCCCCCCTAAATGAGGGTTTTAGCTTATTTTTTTTGTCTATTTGTGGTATAATATTGACTATGAATTATCATGATTTTATATGGGATCTTGGTGGGACGCTATTGGATAATTACGAAACGTCCACAAATGCCTTTGTAGCGACATTGAAGGACTTTCACATCCAAGCCGATCATGATTCTGTTTATGCAGCATTAAAAATCTCAACACAGGATGCAATTCAAACCTTTGCACCTCATATTTCCAATTTTCGTACGGAATACAAGAAAAAAGAAGCCTTGGGCTTGCAAGAGCCGGTCTTATTTGAGGGAGCAAAAGAGTTACTAGAAGAGATACAAGCACATGGAGGACGTCATTTTTTGGTATCACATCGGGATCGCCAAGTTTTGACCCTTCTTGATCAGACAGGTATTGCTCCCTTCTTTACGGAGATTGTAACAGCAGACGAGGGCTTTCCTCGAAAACCAGACCCAGCCTCTATGCTTTATTTAAAGGAAAAATATGGCATTCAAGACGGTCTGGTCATCGGAGATCGTCCGATCGATATAGAAGCTGGGAAGGCTGCAGGGCTTTCGACCTATTTATTTGATTCTATGCCACACTTACGCCAGTTTATATTTGAATAGAAAAGGGAAATTATGACAGAGGATAAACAGCAAGAAAATCAAGCACAAGAATATGATGCCAGTCAGATTCAGGTCTTGGAAGGACTAGAAGCCGTTCGGATGCGTCCGGGAATGTATATTGGATCTACCTCAAAAGAAGGTCTTCATCATCTGGTCTGGGAAATCGTTGATAACTCGATTGACGAAGCCTTAGCTGGTTTTGCTAGCCATATTGAAGTTTTCATTGAAGCAGATAATTCTATCACGGTTGTCGATGATGGTCGTGGGATCCCAGTGGATATCCAAGAAAAGACGGGGCGACCTGCCGTTGAAACTGTCTTTACCGTGCTTCATGCAGGAGGAAAATTCGGCGGAGGCGGCTACAAGGTATCTGGTGGTCTTCACGGGGTAGGGTCATCCGTTGTGAATGCCCTTTCCACATCCCTCGATGTTCGCGTCTATAAAAATGGTAGTATCTATTACCAAGAGTATCGTCGTGGACACGTTGTGGATGATTTGAAAGTTATCGGTGAGACAGATCGGACAGGGACAACCGTCCACTTTATTCCGGATCCAGAAATCTTCACGGAAACAACCGAGTATGATTTTGAAAAATTAAATAAACGGATTCAAGAATTAGCCTTTTTGAATCGTGGTTTGCGTATTTCCTTGACAGATAAGCGGGAAGGTTTAGAGCAAGAAAAGCATTACCACTACGAAGGTGGGATCTCTAGTTACGTCGAATACATCAATGAGAACAAGGATGTCATCTTTGAAAAACCAATCTACACAGATGGTGAAATGGATGATATTACAGTTGAAGTAGCTATGCAATATACCACAGGCTACTATGAGACGGTCATGAGTTTTGCCAATAACATTCATACCCATGAAGGTGGGACGCATGAACAGGGCTTCCGTACAGCTCTCACTCGTGTCATTAATGATTATGCTAAGAAAAATAAGCTCTTAAAAGAAAACGAAGACAATCTAACCGGGGAAGATGTTCGAGAAGGCTTAACGGCAGTTATCTCAGTTAAGCATCCTAATCCACAGTTTGAAGGACAAACCAAGACCAAACTTGGAAATTCAGAAGTTGTTAAAATTACCAATCGACTCTTTAGTGAAGCCTTTTCTGACTTCCTTTTGGAAAATCCACAAATTGCTAAGAAAATCGTCGAAAAAGGGATTTTAGCGGCGAAGGCTCGGGTGGCTGCTAAGCGAGCTCGTGAAGTGACACGTAAGAAATCAGGACTTGAGATTTCCAACTTACCTGGTAAATTGGCAGACTGTTCTTCAAACAATCCACAAGAAACAGAACTCTTTATTGTCGAAGGGGATTCAGCAGGAGGATCTGCAAAATCCGGTCGAAATCGGGAATTCCAAGCGATTTTACCAATCCGTGGTAAAATCTTAAATGTTGAAAAAGCAAGTATGGACAAAATTCTAGCTAATGAAGAGATCCGTAGTTTATTTACTGCTATGGGAACTGGATTTGGTGCAGAATTTGATGTTACAAAAGCGCGTTATCAAAAATTAGTGATCATGACAGATGCTGATGTCGATGGTGCTCATATCCGAACCCTTCTGTTGACCTTGATCTATCGCTATATGAAACCAGTCTTGGAAGCGGGATATGTTTATATTGCGCAACCACCAATCTATGGGGTTAAAGTCGGTAGTGAGATCAAAGAATATATCCAACCTGGTGCCAACCAAGAAGCAGAATTAGTCATGGCTTTGGAACGTTATTCAGAAGGTCGCTCAAAGCCAACTATCCAACGCTATAAAGGTCTTGGAGAAATGGATGATCATCAATTATGGGAAACAACCATGAATCCAGAACACCGCTTGATGGCGCGAGTATCAGTAGACGATGCTGCGGAAGCGGATAAGATCTTTGATATGTTGATGGGGGACCGTGTGGAACCACGTCGTGAATTTATCGAAGAAAACGCTGAATATAGTACACTCGATGTATAAAATTCACCGAACGCTTCCCATTAATGGATATTTTATGGTATAATTACTAGGATTACGTTCAAGTAATACGATGAAGGAGTTTTTTATATGTCTAGTGGACTAATTGTTCTCATCCTTATTGTCGCCCTTATCTTGATTGTAGGATATGTGGTTGCAGTCATTTTGAGAAAACGAAATGAAGCCTTACTGGCAGCACTGGAAGAACGAAAAGAAAAGTTATACAACCTTCCGGTCAACGATGAAGTAGAGGCCGTAAAAAACATGCATTTGATTGGTCAAAGTCAAATTGCATTTCGTGAATGGAATCAAAAATGGGTAGATCTATCCTTAAATTCATTTGCTGATATCGAAAACAATCTGTTTGAAGCGGAAGGCTATAATAATTCATTCCGTTTCATAAAGGCTAAACATGCCATTGACAATGTCGAAAGTCAGATCCAATTGATCGACGAAGATATCAAGGCGATTCGCAAGGCCCTTTCTGATCTGGAAGAGCAGGAACAAAAGAATAGCGGTCGTGTGGTTCATGCCTTAGATATGTTTGAAGAACTTCAAAAAGAAGTCTCCTCAGATCAAGATCGTTTTGGCAGTGCGCTTCCTGAAATTGAAAAACAAATTGGAAATATTCAATCTGAGTTTTCGCAATTTGTAACCTTGAATTCTTCAGGTGACCCTGTTGAAGCGGCTGAAATCCTTGATACAGCTGAGAATCATATTGTAGCCTTAAAACAAATTGTTGAGCGAGTGCCAGAAATTGTCACTGCCCTTCAGTCAAAACTTCCAGACCAATTAGAGGATTTGGAAAGTGGCTACCGCAAGCTTTTGGAATCAGGCTACCACTTCACTGAAACAGATATTGAATCTCGTTTCCAACAGTTGCATGCTTCCTTGAAGAACAATATGGCAAATGTATCTGCCCTTGAATTGGACAATGCCATTTACGAAAATGAACAAATTCAAGAAGAAATTGATGCATTGTATCACATCTTTACACGTGAAATTGAATCACAAAAAGTTGTGAAGAAGTTAGTGAAACAACTGCCTGGCTATTTGAAACATGCCAAAGATAACAATAGCAACCTTGCGGCAGAAGTGGAACGTCTCGGTAAAACATTCGTCTTGAATGAAGCCTTCAGCCAACAGTTAAAAGAGTTAGAGGCTGAGCTATCTTCACAAGAAAATGTGGTAGAAGATGCCTTGAAAGATTCATCTGAAACACAAAAGGCCTATTCAATTGTAGAAGAAGAATTAGAAGCCATCGAGGCTCGCTTGAAAGAAATCGAAGATGAGCAAATCGGCTTGAGTGATTCCCTTTCAAAAATTGAAAAAGACGATGCCAATGCTCGCCAAAAAGTCAACATCTATGCCAACCGTTTGCATGCCATTAAACGCTATATGGACAAACGGAACTTGCCAGGAATTCCTCAAGAATTCTTAGAAATTTTCTTTACAGCAAGTAACAATACAGAAGCTTTGATGGATGAGTTGGAAGGGGATAAAATCAATATCGAATCAACCAATCGTTTGTTGGAAATCTTGACCAATGATATGAATGAATTGGAAGAAGCGGCATATCGAATTGTTCAAAATGCGACTTTGACAGAGCAATTGTTGCAATACTCGAACCGTTACCGTTCATTTGATGATCATGTACAGGCAGCCTTTGATGAGTCCCTTTATATTTTCGAAAGAGAATATGACTATGCGGCTTCCTTCAAAGTCATCTCGGATGCTTTGGAAATGGTAGAAGCTGGCGTAACCGATCGCTTTGTTACATCATATGAAAAAACGCGGGAGCAAATTCACTTCTAATAACAGAAAAACGACCTTTTAGGAGGTTGTTTTTTTATCTTCAAATGATCATTGAAACTTGAAATTAACTACCTATTTTTGTATAGTAAGGGAGAAATAAGAAAGGAAAGCGATGAAAGAAGTAACAGGACTCCTGGTTATGGATGTAGATGGAACCTTGGTCCGACAGGAAGGGATTGATCTACTAGCTCAAGAAGCTGGCGTGGGAGAAAAAGTTGCAGAGATTACAACACAAGCAATGAATGGGGAGCTGGATTTTTCAGCATCTTTAGAGGCGCGTGTCGCTTTATTGAAGGGATTAGAGACCTCTATTTTTCCGAAAATTTTGGAGCAGATGGAAGTCACGCCGGGTGCTGAAACGTTGATCACGGAACTTCATCAAAGAGGTTACAAGGTTGGCCTTGTTTCAGGGGGATTTCATGAAGTCATCGACCCCATCGCGAGGTCTTTAGGAATTGATTTGGTCCGAGCCAACCATTTGCAGGTTTCTAATGGCCGTCTGACAGGGGAAGTCCTCGGTGGGATAATCACACCTGAAAGGAAAAAAGAGGCACTTTTGACGTGGGCAAAAGAAAATCATGTCCCACAAAGTCAGACGATTGCGATGGGAGATGGTGCCAATGATCTTCCGATGATTGAAACAGCTGGTGTCGGGATTGCCTTTATGGCGAAGCCAATCGTCGCAGAGCGTGCCCCATATCGTATCGAGACGAGGGATCTAAGACTTGTTCTTGAAATTTTAGACCAGCATAGAAAGGAAACAGCATGCATATCCTACTAGCACCGGATTCATTTAAAGAATCCCTATCCGCCAAACAAGTAGCAGAAGCCTTAAAAAAAGGATTTCAAGAAGCTCTACCAGATGCAACTTTTGATCTCCTTCCTATTGGAGATGGTGGCGAAGGAACCATGGAAACCCTTGCTGGAGTTATGGATGTAACTGAGTACCAAACTCAAGTAACAGGACCATTTGGCCAGCCTGTTTCAATGTCCTACTATCAAAAAGATGAGATGGCCTTTTTTGAGATGGCCTCTCTTGTCGGTCTAGGATTAATTCAAGCTGAAAAACGAAATCCTCTTGAACTGGAAACACGAGGAATTGGTGAACTTATTCTGCAATTGGTTGACCAAGGGGTTAAAACGATCTGTGTGGGAATTGGCGGTTCTGCAACGAATGATGGTGGGATTGGGATGGCAGCTGGACTTGGGGTAGCCTTCTATGATGATCAAGGCCATCTACTTCGTCCCGTTGGGGCTTCGCTCGGTCGTGTGGCTAGAATAGATACCAGTGCGGTTCCAAAAGCTTTACAAGACATCGAGCTCCAAGTCTTAACGGATGTAACCAATCCTCTCTGTGGCAGTCAAGGAGCGACCTATATCTTTGGTGAGCAAAAGGGATTGAATCCCCTTCTGTTTCCAGTTGTCGATCAGGCTATGCAGGGTTTTTACCAATTAGTAGATGCACGAATATTGTCCATGCCTGGCGCCGGAGCTGGAGGTGGCATGGCTGCTGGCTTGGTCGCTTTTGTGGGAGGTCTGATTTCCTCAGGAATTGAAAAAAGTCTCGATTTGATTGACTTTGATCACAAAGTACAAAAAGCGGATCTGGTCGTCGTGGGAGAAGGTAGGATGGATCTCCAATCCCTTTCTGGGAAAGCACCTGTCGGGGTAGCCAAACGAACACCAGAAAAGATACCAGTGATAGCCATTTGTGGTAGTTTAGCGGAGGATTTGCCTGATTTTCCAAGTCATCACATTGATGCTGCCTTCTCTATCGTAAGGGGTCCTTGTGAGGTAGCAGATGCACTCGCTCACGCTGAAAGAAATCTAATTTTCTGCGCGCGAAATATTGGCAACCTTTTAAAAATAAAAGCAAACTAAAAAACCAATGGAAAGGGGATGTTCCCTTCCATTGGTTTTTCTTTAGCTAAAGAGACGTTTCCAAAATGATTTCTTTTCTGGACTGGCAGTCTCTTCTTTCTTTTCAAATAAATTTGGATACTGGAGACTCATATCTGTTGGTGAAATTCCAGATGAGTGGTCAGTATGGATGATGAGACCAAAGGGGGAATGGCGACAGTCATCCGAAACGATGCTTGCCACAAGACCGAGATCCTTGGTTTTTTTCAAATATTGTAGCTGGTTGCTTTCATCTAAAGCTGGGGAGATCTTGACCAAAACAGGATGAAAGCGATCCGAAATATCAGTGAGGATTGTCGAATACTGCTCCAGGTACATCTTGTCCCTTGCCTCCTCCAAGGTGCATGAAGCAATCACCCGCTCCTCATAAGTCTCCAAAAATCGACGCTGCTCATCCGGATTGAATCGAGTAGGACCAGCGGCTTTTTCTAAAATTGTTTTATTAATATCTGTCATAAGCTTAGTATAGCATAAAGCGCGGCAGAAGAATAGAAGTATGCAAAAAAATTAAATAAGGAGGGAAATGAAAGAAAAAAAGAACGTGGAACCGTTTTCTTGTTAAAAACTTCTCAATTTTCGTAGATTTCCTTGTTTTTTCTTGAAAAAATAGCTTAATTACGATATGATAGAGGAGTAAAAAATATAACTCAATAAGGAGAGTAAGAAATGTCAATTATTACTGATGTTTACGCTCGCGAAGTCCTAGACTCACGCGGTAACCCAACACTTGAAGTAGAAGTTTATACTGAATCAGGTGCTTTCGGACGTGGTATGGTTCCATCAGGAGCTTCTACTGGTGAACACGAAGCTGTAGAACTTCGCGACGGTGACAAATCTCGTTACGGTGGTCTTGGAACTCAAAAAGCTGTTGACAATGTAAACAACATCATTGCTGAAGCAATCATCGGCTACGATGTACGTGACCAACAAGCTATTGACCGTGCAATGATCGCTCTTGACGGAACTCCTAACAAAGGTAAATTGGGAGCAAACGCAATCCTTGGTGTGTCTATCGCTGTAGCTCGTGCTGCTGCTGACTACCTTGAAATCCCACTTTACAGCTACCTTGGTGGATTCAACACTAAAGTTCTTCCAACTCCAATGATGAACATCATCAATGGTGGATCTCACTCAGATGCTCCAATCGCTTTCCAAGAATTCATGATCGTACCTGCTGGTGCACCTACATTCAAAGAAGCTCTTCGTTGGGGTGCTGAAATCTTCCACGCACTTAAGAAAATCCTTAAAGGTCGTGGTCTTGAAACTGCCGTTGGTGACGAAGGTGGATTCGCTCCTCGTTTCGACGGAACTGAAGATGGTGTAGAAACTATCATCGTCGCTATCGAAGTCGCTGGTTATGTTCCAGGTAAAGACGTATTTATCGGATTTGACTGTGCATCATCAGAATTCTACGATAAAGAACGTAAAGTTTATGATTACACTAAATTCGAAGGTGAAGGAGTCGCTGTCCGCACTGTCGCTGAACAAATCGACTACCTTGAAGAATTGGTAAACAAATACCCAATCATCACTATCGAAGATGGTATGGATGAAAACGACTGGGAAGGTTGGAAAGCTCTTACTGAACGTCTTGGTGGTAAAGTTCAATTGGTTGGTGACGACTTCTTCGTAACAAACACTGATTACCTTTCACGTGGTATCAAAGAAGGATGTGCTAACTCAATCCTTATCAAAGTTAACCAAATCGGTACTCTTACTGAAACATTCGACGCTATCGAAATGGCGAAAGAAGCTGGTTATACTGCCGTTGTATCACACCGTTCAGGTGAAACTGAAGATTCAACCATCGCTGACATCGCAGTTGCAACAAATGCAGGACAAATCAAGACTGGTTCACTTTCACGTACAGACCGTATCGCTAAATACAACCAATTGCTTCGTATCGAAGATCAACTTGGTGAAGTTGCTGAATACCGTGGATTGGAATCTTTCTATAACCTTAAAAAATAATTTAGTATACTAGATTAGAAAGATCCTTGAGTTTTCTCAAGGATCTTTTTTTGCGATTGGGGTAAACAAAAATTCCTCAACTATCTAGTTGAGGAATCATCTTATTAGAACAAGCCTTTGATTTTGTCCAAGGCACCGCTGACCATTTCATTTCCAGATACAAGCCCTTTGGCTTGTTCAAGGTAGTCACCGAGGTTGTCTTTGTTGTCATCAACAAATTTCTTTGCAGCGTCGAAATCTTTCTTTTCGATCATTTCTTTCACTTGGTTAAATAAGTCTAATGGATTCATGTTAGGGTCTCCTAAAATATAAGTTGTGAAGTCAGGCTCACGCCTTTTCCTCATCTATTTAATCATTTTTTTAGAGGTTTGACAACTAAAACGACTTAATGAAAAACCGTACAAACGGCCTCTGGAACATAGAAGTCGTCGGATAGAAGGGTCAATTTTCCGCTAGCAGAATCTCGTTTGAAGACGGTGGCATTAGGTGAATCTTGATGGGCTACGATCAAATAGTTTTGATCAGGACTAAGCGTGAAATCTCGTGGATTGAGCCCTTGACTTGGAACAATTTCAATCAGTTCTAGGCTACCATCAGCCACAACTTTGAAGACCGCGATGGAATTATGAGCACGGTTAGATGCATAGAGGAATTTTCCATCAGCTGAGAGCTTGATTGCAGAAGCCCATTTTTGACCATCGTAGTCTGATGGAAGTGTGGAAACAGTTTGGAAGTGTTCGAATTCACCCATACCGTCATAAAAGAGGACGTCGATGGTGGCATTTAATTCATTGATGAGATAGGCAGTCTTATAATGAGGATGGAAGACAAGGTGACGAGGTCCTGCCCCTGGAGCTATTTGGTACTGATTGATCAGGGTAAGTTTTCCTTCCTCACTGACATCATAGACATGCAAACTGTCTGTTCCTAGGTCACACGTGATCAAGTACTGATCTGGTGTAAGGTCTGCATAGTGGGTATGCGGACTTGCTTGATTGGCATGAGGACCACTTCCTTGGTGGGTGTCTTGATCGACAAAGGACAAACGCCCATCTGCCTCTAGCTTATATACGAGAACTTGGCCTTTGTGATAGTTGGCTCCATAGACCAGTTGACGCTTGTCATCGACAGAGACATAGCAGAGTGGAGCGCCCTCTTCAACAACGTGATTGAGTGGCTGAAAATCAGCTGTAAAACTTGCGATGCCTCCTTTTCCCTCTTCAGCTCCGACACTGTAGAGGTTGCCTTTTTCAGAAAAAGCGATATAGGTTGGATTGGGCTCAGCTGCCACTAGTTCAAGTTGGCTCAATATCCCTGTTTCAGGATCAAATTGTGCCTTGTAAATTCCTTTGGATTCTTTTTTGGTATAGGTACCGAAATAAATGGTTTGAGACATAGGTCACCTCGTATGATTTGTTAGGTTTATTATATCAAAGGTCCTATTGGAAGGCAATTGCTAGTTGAAAAGGGGAGGCCTTTCTTTCTTATTTTGCTAGTTTTTTCGTAACTTCAAGCTCAAAAAATGCTAAAATAGAAACAGATTGAAATGAAAAAGGAGTTCTCTGTGGATAATAAAGAAAAACAGTTTAGTTTGTCCTGGTTTTTTAGATGGTTTTTAGACAACAAGGCCATTACCGTATTTTTAGTCACCTTGCTCTTGGGTTTGAACCTTTTGGTTTTGAGTAAAATCACCTTTATTTTTATTCCTATTTTTGAGTTTGCAGGAGCCGTCATGCTGCCTGTCATTATCTCTGGTTTGCTCTATTACCTGCTCAACCCCATTGTTGACTTTCTTGAAAGAAAAGGACTTAAGCGGATTTTTGCGATTTCCTTCGTCTTTTTCTTGATTGCAGTGCTCTTAATTTGGGGTCTGGCTGTAGTGATTCCAGCTGTCCAACGACAAGTGGTGAGTTTCTTTCATAACCTGCCAACTTATTTGGAGAAGGCCAATGCAACCATCGATGATTTTCTAGATAATCGCGTTTCTTCTGATGTCAAACCCCAGTTAGATGAGATCACTAAGGAATTGTCTGCAAACATTACTTCTTGGGCCAGTTCGATCTCTGGGCGGGCTGTTAATTGGGTCAGCAATTTGATCGGAGTTGCTTCGCAAGTCATTGTTGCCTTGATCATCATGCCTTTTATTGTCTTTTATCTTCTACGAGATGGAAAAAATTTAAAGGGCCACATTGTTCGCTTCTTACCGACCAAGATTCGTAAATCTGTGGAACAAGTTCTCTCCGACGTCAACACCCAACTCTCCAATTATGTTCGAGGGCAAATTACAGTAGCCATTGTCGTCGCCATTATGTTCATCATCTTCTTTAAGATCATTGGCTTGCGCTATGCCGTGACACTGGGGATTTCTGCAGGGATCTTAAATTTGATCCCTTACTTGGGTAGTTTCTTAGCTATGTTACCTGCTTTAGTATTAGGCCTAGTAGCAGGACCAGAAATGTTTATCAAGGTCTTGATTGTATTTGCGGTGGAACAAACCATTGAAGGACGTTTTGTATCACCTTTGGTTTTGGGAAGCCAGTTAAATATTCATCCGATTACCATTTTATTTGTGCTCTTGACGTCAGGATCTATGTTTGGAATCTGGGGAGTTTTCCTTGGAATTCCAGTCTATGCATCTGCTAAGGTTGTTATCGGAGCTATCTTTGAATGGTATAAGGTCGTCAGTGGCTTGTACGAAGAACACAATGAAGTAGAAGAGGAAACACATAGTGAGTCATAGTCAAAAAATGGTAGAGGCTCTCGATCGGCAAGAGCTAGAAGAGGCAGAAGTTCAATTTCAACAGGCCTTGTTAGAAGATAGTGAAGAACAATTATTGGATTTGGGTCAATATCTTGAAAGTATCGGTTTTTACCCTCAGGCAAAAGAGATCTATGAACAGATTGCAGAAACCTATCCAGAAGTGTATCTAAGTTTGGCAACCATCCTTGCAGAGGAAGGTCAAACGGAAGAGGCCTTTGCTTATTTAGAAGAAATTGGTCCTGAGTCTAACTGGTATGTGGCGAGTCTCTTGGTTAAGGCGGATCTCTATCAACTGGAAGGACTCGCAGATGTTGCGCGTGAAAAATTAGTTGAAGCAGCCAGTCTGTCTGATGATCCGATTATTCAATTAGGGTTAGCTGAAATTGATCTGGAATTGGAACGCTATCAAGAGGCTATCCAAGAGTATGCCCAGTTGGACAATCGAGAGATTTTGGAAGCGACAGGAATTTCCACCTATCAACGGATTGGTTTTGCCTATGCCAATCTTGGTAAGTTTGAAGCAGCTGTTCCTTTCTTAGAGAAAGCTCTGGAGATTGAGTTTGATGACCAAATTGCTTACGAATTAGCGACCTTATTGTCAGACCAAGAAGAATACCAAAAAGCCCTGATCTACTACAAACAAATTGACACTTTGTCCCCTGAGTTTGAAGGGTATGAGTACGGGTATGCCTTAGCTTTACAGGCTGAAAATGACCGTGAAAAAGCGCTTGAAATTGCCAAACAAGGGATTGAGAAGAATCCATTTGACGCACAGTTGAAGCTCCTTGCTTCTCAGCTTTCTTATGAGCTCCACCAGCCTGAACAGGCAGAAACTTATCTGTTGGAGGCTAAAGAAGTGGCGGATGATCTCGAAGAGATTGCTCTTCGCCTGACTACCCTTTATTTGGAACAAGAACGTTTTGACCAAGTCTTAGATTGGCAAAATGAAGAAGTCGAAACAGTTGTCACTCGGTGGAACATTGCCCGTGCCTTGGCTGCCTTGGGGAAAACAGAAGAGGCCGTCTCAGCCTACCAAGAGCTTTATGAGGATTTAAAGGACAACCCAGAATTCCTCGAAGCCTACGTTTATCTGTTGCGTGAGGCTGGAGATGTGACGAAGGCGCGTGAAGTGGCTAACCAGTATTTGGCGATCGTACCAGACGATGTGCAGATGCAAACCCTCTATGATAACCTCTAATATAAATCATATCGTGAAGATTCGCATTAGTTTGTGGTATACTGGTAGAAGATAGAATGAGGAGAGAAAAACATGGAACCAGTGAAACTTTTTCAATACAATACCTTAGGTGCCCTAATGGCGGGTCTGTACGGGGGTTCATTTACGATTGGAGAACTCTTGGAACACGGAGATCTGGGAGTTGGGACGCTTGATTCTATTGATGGAGAGTTGATCGTATTAGATGGTAAGGCATATCAGGCCAAAGGATCAGGGGACCATCCTGAAATAGTCGAAGTTTCTCCGGATGCCAAGGTTCCTTATGCAGCAGTTGTCCCTCACCAAGCAGAAGTGATTTTCCGCCAACGCTTTGAAATGACGGACGAGGAATTGGAAGCCCGTATTGAGTCTTATTATGATGGGGAAAATCTGTTCCGCTCTATTAAGATTCATGGTGATTTTGCCAAGATGCATGTCCGTATGATTCCAAAATCAACACCAGAGATGAAGTTTGCAGAGGTTGCAACCCATCAGCCAGAATATACACGGGAAAATGTCACAGGTACCATCGTCGGTTTTTGGACACCGGAAATTTTCCATGGCGTGAGTGTGGCAGGTTACCATTTGCACTTTATTTCAGATGACCATACCTTTGGTGGCCATGTCATGGATTTTGTCATCTTAGAAGGGATTGTAGAGGTAGGGGCTATCGATCAGCTGGATCAACGTTTCCCAGTTCAAGACCGTCAGTACCTCTTTGCCAAATTCAATGTTGATGAGGTCAAAGAAGACATCCATAAAGCAGAATAAAAGGTTGAGCATTGCTCAACCTTTCGTATTGAAGATAATATTATTTAAGAAACTTTCCTTAGGTGAGAACGGACGTCAGCGAACTTCAAATAAGTTCCATGACTAATTAAGATACAGAGGGCGTTTGAGGATAAAGTCAAAATAGGGAGTAGGACAGAAGCAATATTATTTATGAACGCTTCGTCGTCCTACCCTCACAAGGCTGATTAGGTATTCTTCCGAGCTTGGAAAGCGACAGAAGAATCCAATCAGCTACTGTGTCTTGGATTTATTGCTATTGCAGCTTGTGTTTTGACACAATCCGCAGCCTGTGTTCAATTAGTTTTGAACCTCTTCACTCTTTAATTTCTGGGCTCAGGCTAAAACAGTTTCCCAAACTGTTTTACTCCCAAAACTCCCGAGTGCTAGAAACAAGATTGTTTCTAGCACTTTTCTCACGGCGGAAAGTTTCAATATATGTTGAATGAGCCTAAAAGTATACCTCATTTTATTTTTCAGCATACTTGGAACAGTTTGTATACATACTCAAAGGTTGAGCGATACTCAACCTTTTATTTTTGAAATCAGTCTTCTAGTTTCATAGCTTTGATTTTTTCTTCTTCTGGGGTGACCCGCAGAGTCTTCTGGCCGGTATAGGTGACAAAGCCTGGTTTTCCGCCAGTTGGTTTATTGAGTTTCTTGGCTTCGATCATATCCACTTGGACCAGGTTAGAGAAACGGGCCTTGGAATAGTAGGCCGCCAACTCTGCAGCATCGGTCTTTACTTCATCCGATGGATTTAGATTTCCTGTAATGACGACGTGGCTGCCTGGGATATCTTTGGCATGGAACCAGAGTTCGTCTTTCTTAGCGATCTTAAAGGTTAATTCATCGTTTTGGAGATTGTTGCGACCCACTAAAATAATGGTTTTTCCGTCACTAGCCAGGTATTTTTTTGGTTTTTTCCGTTTATGAATTTTTTCACGGTTGCGTCGTTTGATAAAGCCGGTCTGGATTAACTCCTCTCGAATCTCTGCCACCTCAGCCAGGCTCGCTTGAGAAAGAGCTGTTTCAACCGTTTCAAGATAAGAAATGGTTTCCTTGGTTTCTTGAATGAGGATGGTCAAATGTTTGACGGCTTCTTTTAACTTCTGATAGCGTTTAAAGTAGCGTTGGGCATTTTGATTAGGGGTCAGGGCTTTGTTGAGTTGGATGGTGACCGGTTCATCTGTATAGTAATTATCCAAAACAACCTGGTCTTGGTCGTTTGGTACCTGATGGAGGAAAGTTGTCAGCAATTCTCCTTTTTGGCGGAATTCTTCCGCATTGTCGGTCGCTGCTAACTCAGCTTCTTGTTTGGCTAATTTTTTTCGGTTCTTTTCGAGATCGTTTTCGACCTTTCGGATCAATTCACTAGCCTGTTGTTGCACCCGATCGCGTTCAGCCTTGTCTCGGTAATAGTCATCTAGCAGATCTGAAAGTGTTTCAAACGTTTGACTGGACGCATCCGCAAAGGGGATAGCCGAGAAGGATTTGGTCGTTAGGTGAGGCTCAGTAGGCGTCTCGAAAAAGGCACGGAAGGTCTTTAATTTTTCATTCGTCTCAAGTCTCTTGGCTAATTCTTGAGCCGTATCTCGCCCCAAACCTTGGAAACATTTTTGAAGGTTCTTTGGACTTAACTCTTCCTTGTGAAGAAGGGCAAAAAGGGCTTCGTCTCCAATAGTAAAAGGATTGACCGCGTCGGTTTTCGGAGGAGCTATATAGGTTGATCCAGGGAGAATGGTCCGGTAGCTATTTTGTGAGAAGCCGACATGTTTAATGGCTTCGATGATTTTATTACTGGTGCGGTCCAGGAGAATAATGTTACTGTGCTTACCCATGATTTCGATCATGAGGCTGACAGAAATAGCATCTCCAATTTCGTTTTTATTGGAGACACGGATTTCGAGAATCCGGTCGTTCTCCATTTGTTCAATCCCTTCAATAACAGCTCCTTGAAGATATTTGCGCATAACCATAATAAAGGTATTGGGAAAGGCAGGATTTTCAAAGTTGGTCTGGGTCCGTTGAATCCGTCCAAAGACAGAATGGGCAGAGAGCAAGAGCTTTTGGTTTTTCCGATTGCCTCGGATTTGGAGCACCAATTCTTGCTCGAAAGGTTGGTTAATTTTTTGAATGCGACCACTCAAGAGTTCGGCCTTCAATTCTTCCACCATATGGTGTAAAAAAAATCCATCAAAAGACATGGGATTCCTCATCATTCTAGCGTTTATTCTAGTAAATTATATCAAAAATAGCGAGGAAATCCCAGAAAGAAGCAAGAGGCTATTCAATAGAAAATGCGAACGTTTTCAAAAAAATTCAGAAAAAGTATTGACATTTTTGAAAGAAAATTTTAAAATGTAAGAAATTAGAAAAGTAGTAAATGAAAGTTTCAAGAGAGCCCACGGTTGCTGAGAGTGGGTAGCGGCAGTTTATGAAATTGGACTAATGATGAGATGAATTTGAAACAATAAAAATTCGGTTGGCACACCTTATCGTGCAACTTGTTGCTAGACAAGACAGAGATATGGGGGGAGACTATCCTTTTCCCATAAGTGAGGTGGCACCGCGATGACACGTCCTCACATAGCTTTTGCTATGTGTGGGCGTGTTTTTTGTTTTAGATGAGAAGGGAGAAAATATATGAAGAAACGATGGCGTCGCAGTCTTTAGATGATGGAAAAAAAGAAGAAAATGAAAAAATAGAAGAGGTATTAAAAATGAAAAATAAACGTTTAATGGGAATTATTGGTTTGATTGCAGCAGCAGTCATTGGGACAGCGATCTATTCAGCTACAGCAGGCAAAGACAACAAGGCAGCAAGCAGCAATGAGAAAGCTAAAGTTGGAGTCTTGCAGTTGGTCAGTCACCCTTCGCTTGATCTGATCTACAAAGGGATTCAAGATGGTTTAGCTGAAGAAGGTTATGACAAAGACAAAGTGGACATTGATTTCCTCAATGCAGAAGGCGACCAAAATAAAGTTGCGACCATGAGTAAACAATTGGTAGACAAGGATAACCAAGTCTTGATTGGGATTGCAACCCCATCTGCTCAAGGATTGGCTAGTGCAACTAAAGACAAACCAATCGTTATGGGAGCTGTCACTGATCCGGTCGGCGCAAACTTAGTCAAAGATTTGAAAAAACCAGGTGGCAATATCACTGGAGTATCTGACCACAATCCAACTGAGCAACAGTTGAAATTGATCAAAGAGTTGACTCCAAACGTGAAAACAATTGGTATCCTGTACTCAACCAGTGAAGATAATTCCAAATCTCAAGTAGAAGAATTTACAAAATTAGCTGAAAAAGCAGGTTACAAGGTGGTTCCTTATTCTGTTCCTTCTACAAACGAAATTGCTTCCACTGTGTCTGTAATGTCAGGCAAAGTCGATGCCATCTGGGTTCCAATCGACAATACTATCGCTTCAGCCTTCTCAACAGTTGTCGAAGCCAACAAAACAGCTAAAAAACCAATCTTCCCAAGTGCGACAGCCATGGTTGAAGCTGGTGGTCTTGGTTCAGTCGTTGTCGACCAACATGATCTTGGAGTAGCAACTGGTAAAATGGCTGCGAAAATCTTGAAAGGCCAAAAACCTGCAGACACGCCTGTTGAAATCTTTAGCCAAGGAAAATCTGTGATCAATAAAAAAGTCGCAGATGAATTGGGTATTACTATTCCAGAATCTGTCTTGAAAGATGCTGGACAAGTCATTAAATAAAAAGAAAAAGAATAACAAGAATGGCGGGGGAATTTGGCTTAGGCAGGTCTTTAAATCGTGACCTTTAAAAATGTCTACCAGTGCTCATGACCAACTATGTTACTCATGGTAGAGGAGAAAGATATGGAAATCAAGATAACAGATCTTCATCCGACCCAACTATATTTATCAGAAAAGAAGTTACAAGCTATCCAGATGCTGGATCAGTCGGCAGACATCATCAATGTGGATCCAATTAGTGTTCTTGCATTTGGAAATCGCTTCTTGATTACAGACGGGCATCACAGGGCTTATCAGGCTTTATTGGCAGGTCGGGATACGATTTCTGCTGAGTTTGATAGAGATGGTGGCGATGAATTGTATGATCTCTATGCGCAAGCTTGCGAGGAAAGAAAGATAACCTCTGTTTTGGATTTAAAACATCGTATCTTACCTCAAGATGAGTATGAAGCAAAATGGTATAACTGGTGTGATGGTTTTAACCAAGCAGCAACTCTTCTATTGAAAAGGCAATCAGATGAAACAGACAAGGCAAATAGATAATGCACGGCCTCTTGTTCCTTTGTATATTGAAATTAGTCTCATCTAACTTGTTTTTTAACAAAAAATCTGCTAAACTAGATAGTAATCGAATAGAAATCTGCAAGACTAGTATCTCAAGGGAAGTGCGACAGGGAGAAGAGCCGTGACTGAAAGCTCTTTGCATGAAAGCTGAGTGAATTCACTTGCGTAAAGGATTTAGAAATTAAGGTCTGGTTTACGGATAAAAAACGGATGGTACCGCGTGTCAACGCTCCGAATGTGGGTGTTGGCGCGTGGTTTTTTCTATGTCTGTAGAGGGACCATGATGGAGGAAATATGTCAACGATTGAAGAACAATTAAAAGCGCTTCGTGAAGAAACGCTGGCAGCTTTGAAGCAGATTTCTGCTGAAAATGAAAAAGAATTGCAAGAACTACGGGTCTCTGTCCTTGGGAAAAAAGGATCTCTGACTGAGATCCTCAAAGGGATGAAAGATGTCTCTGCTGAGATGCGTCCGGTTATCGGGAAACACGTCAATGAAGCCCGCGATGTGTTGACGGCTGCCTTTGAAGAAACAACCAAACTCTTGGAAGAAAAGAAAGTCCAAGCTAAACTAGCTAGCGAAAGCATCGATGTGACGCTTCCTGGTCGTCCGGTTGCTAGTGGTTACCGTCATATCTTGACCCAAACCAGCGAAGAAATCGAAGATATCTTTATCGGGATGGGCTACCAAGTCGTGGACGGCTTTGAAGTGGAGCAAGACTACTACAACTTTGAACGCATGAATCTGCCTAAAGATCACCCAGCGCGGGATATGCAGGATACCTTCTATATCACAGAAGAAATCTTGCTTCGGACCCATACCTCACCAGTACAGGCGCGGGCGATGGATGCGCATGACTTTAGCAAGGGACCATTGAAGATGATCTCTCCAGGGCGTGTTTTCCGTCGGGATACAGATGATGCGACTCACAGCCACCAATTCCATCAGATCGAAGGCTTGGTTGTTGGGAAGAACATCTCAATGGCAGACCTTCAAGGAACGCTACAATTGATCGTGCAAAAGATGTTTGGTGCAGAACGTCAAATCCGTCTGCGTCCTTCTTATTTCCCATTCACTGAGCCATCGGTTGAGGTGGACGTTTCTTGCTTCAAATGTGGTGGAGCTGGATGTAACGTATGTAAGAAAACTGGTTGGATTGAAATCATGGGAGCCGGTATGGTTCACCCACGCGTCCTTGAGATGAGTGGTATTGACCCAACAGTTTATTCAGGATTTGCCTTTGGACTTGGTCAAGAGCGTGTGGCTATGCTTCGTTACGGAATCAATGATATCCGTGGCTTCTATCAAGGGGATATCCGTTTTTCAGAACAATTTAAATCATCATGTTAGTAAAAGTTAAGCCGAATGAATTTCAAATTTTAAGGGAATTAGAGGTGGAAACCTACGGGGATACCTTTGGTTCCTACATCTCGGATGCCGATATGGAAGATTACTACCAGACGGTTTTATCGCTAGAGCAAATCCAAAAGGACCTAGCAGACCCGGAATCAGAGACCTATTTTGTCCTTGATCACAATCAGGAAATTTGTGGTTTTCTCAAGTTTAACTGGGGCAAGGCACAAACAGAGCCAGTAGAGATGGACAATGCTTTTGAAATCCAGCGCATCTATGTCAAAAAAGAACATCATGGCAAGGGCTATGGCAAGGAAATGTTTAGCTTTGCCTTAAATGAGGCTCATAAACGTGGATTTGACTAGGCCTGGCTGGGTGTCTGGGAACGAAATTTTAAGGCCCAAAACTTTTACAAACAATTCGGATTTGAACGGTTTAGCGAGCACCACTTTATCACAGGGGAAACCGTGGATACAGACTGGTTGTTGAGAAAGAAATTGATCTAGAATGGACGAGAAACTTCTATTCTAGAGAAGGGGAGGTTATGAGACCTTCCTAAGTCAGCCTCGAGCTGGAAAACACAAAATGAAAGGATCAAAACGAGGGTGGATGGAGATCTAGGAAGAATATCTAGATTTCAGCATTGCCCTTGGTATCTTACATATGTTAGTTAGTTATAAATGGTTAAAACAATTGGTGGACGTGGATGTGCCATCAGAAGAGTTGGCTGAAAAAATGTCAACCACAGGGATCGAAGTAGAAGGTGTGGCATCAGCTGCTGCTGGTCTCTCAAAAATTGTCGTCGGAGAAGTCTTGTCTTGTGAAGATGTGCCAGAAACACACCTTCATGTCTGCCAAGTTAATGTGGGTGAAGAAGAAGCCCGTCAAATCGTCTGTGGAGCACCAAATGTTCGAGCAGGCATCAAGGTGATGGTGGCTCTTCCAGGTGCTCGCATCGCGGACAACTACAAGATTAAAAAAGGGAAAATCCGTGGCTTGGAATCCCTTGGGATGATCTGTTCACTTGGTGAGTTGGGCATTTCTGATTCTGTTGTACCAAAAGAATTTGCTGACGGCATCCAAATCTTGCCAGAAGATGCTGTTCCAGGAGAAGAAGTCTTCTCTTACCTCGACTTGGATGATGAAATCATCGAACTTTCCATCACTCCAAACCGTGCAGACGCTCTTTCTATGCGTGGGGTAGCGCACGAAGTAGCAGCGATCTATGACAAGGCTGTCAACTTTAAAGAATTCAGTTTAACAGAAACAGACCAAGCTGCAGCAGATGCTCTTTCTGTCAGCATTGACACTGATAAGGCTCCTTATTATGCGGCTCGTGTCTTGGGCAATGTAACCATCGCACCAAGTCCACAATGGTTGCAAAACCTTCTCATGAACGAAGGTATCCGTCCAATCAATAACGTGGTCGACGTGACCAACTATATCCTGCTTTACTTTGGTCAACCGATGCATGCCTTTGACTTGGATACCTTTGAAGGAACTGATATCCGTGTGCGTGAAGCGCGTGCTGGTGAAAAATTGGTAACCTTGGATGGGGAAGAACGTGACTTGGAAGCAACTGACTTAGTCATTACGGTCGCTGACAAACCAGTAGCCCTTGCAGGTGTCATGGGTGGTGAGGCAACAGAAATCTCAGAAAAATCCACTCGTGTTGTCCTTGAAGCAGCGGTTTTTGATGGAACTTCTATCCGTAAGACCAGTGGACGCCTCAACCTTCGTTCTGAATCATCTTCTCGTTTTGAAAAAGGCATCAATGTGGCAACTGTCAATGAAGCCCTTGATGCAGCAGCGAGCATGATTGCAGAGCTTGCAGGAGCAACTGTTCGTAAGGGAATCGTTTCAGCAGGCCAGCTTGATACTTCAGATGTGGAAGTTTCTTCAACTCTTGCTGACGTCAATCGTGTTCTTGGAACTGAGCTTTCCTACGCAGATGTCGAAGATGTCTTCCGTCGCCTTGGATTTGGTCTTTCTGGAAATGCTGACAGCTTCACAGTAAGCGTTCCACGTCGCCGTTGGGACATCACCATTGAAGCGGACCTCTTTGAAGAAATTGCTCGGATTTATGGTTATGACAAATTACCAGCAACTCTTCCAAAAGATGACGGGACAGCAGGTGAATTGACAGCGACTCAAAAATTGCGTCGTCAAGTTCGTACCATTGCTGAAGGAGCAGGCTTGACTGAAATCATTACTTACGCTCTTACAACTCCTGAAAAAGCAGTGGAGTTCGCTACATCACCAAGCAACTTAACAGAGCTTATGTGGCCAATGACTGTGGATCGTTCAGTCCTCCGTCAAAATATGATCTCAGGGATCTTAGATACCGTAGCTTATAACGTCGCCCGTAAGAACAAAGATTTGGCCCTCTATGAGATCGGAAAAGTCTTTGAACAGACAGGTAATCCAAAAGAAGAATTGCCAAACGAAATCAACAGCTTTGCCTTTGCTTTAACTGGCCTAGTCGCTGAAAAAGACTTCCAAACTGCAGCTGTTCCAGTTGACTTCTTTTATGCCAAGGGAATTTTGGAAGCTCTCTTTGCTCGCTTGGGTCTTGATGTGACTTATACAGCAACACAAGAAATCAAGAGTCTCCACCCAGGTCGGACAGCCTTGATCTCACTTGGTGACCAAGTGATTGGGGTCTTGGGACAAGTCCACCCTGTAACAGCTAAGGCTTATGATATCCCAGAAACCTATGTGGCAGAATTGAACTTATCTGCTATTGAAGCAGCTCTTCAACCAGCCGCAGCCTTTGTGGAAATCACTAAATTCCCAGCCGTGAGCCGTGATATCGCCCTTCTTCTCAAAGCAGAAGTGACCCACCAAGAAGTGGTTGATGCGATTCAAGCTGCTGGCGTGAAACGCTTAACAGATATTAAACTCTTTGACGTCTTCTCCGGTGAAAAACTAGGTATCGGTATGAAGTCTATGGCCTACAGCTTGACCTTCCAAAATCCAGAAGATAGCTTGACGGACGAAGAAGTCGCACGCTACATGGAAAAAATCCAAGCTTCCCTCGAAGAAAAAGTCAATGCAGAGGTGCGTTAATGTTTAGATCAAAACAGTTGAGATATGCTCTCAGCTGTTTTTGTTGTATTTAAAAAATTACAATCTTCTTACAAATTTGTGAAAACATTTACAAATGCTATAAAGTAAATTATAATTGAAGAGTAAAGATTCAGTAGACTTACTGAAAGAGAGGAAGGAGAATGGGGATGTTAAATATGAGAAAACCTATCTTGTTACTTGTTGGTTTGTTGGCAGTGGCTAGTCTAGTCGGATGTCAGCAGGAAAGTGGAAAGAAGGGAGATTCAAAGGAACTAAGTCAAGAACAAATCATTGACAAGGGGCTTCAGGCTTTTGAACACCTAAAAGATGGGAAAATCAAACTGGAGAGCAAGATTGAGAGAGAATTTAGTGAACCAAGAAGTGATGGGAGTACACACACAGTATATACTCCGACTTTTGAAGGTTCTTTTGAATTAAAGCCAGTGAGGGTGCGTGGATTATATACTAACGGAGATATGAGTAAAGAAGAGTATTACGACGCCTTTCATAAGTATTCTAGACCAAAAGACTCATCAGAGTGGGAAATGTCTCTTTCTTCTCAAGAGAATCACCAACCTGTCGGGGTAAATCAAGAGGCCATTCGTTTCTTTCAAACACAGAAAGACAAGTTTGAGGTGACCAAGAAAAAGGATGAGTATATCTTAACCTATAAGAGTAAGGATGTAAATCATTTACTAGAACCAAATGACGACGTGTTGCAAGGTGCTTTTCCACTAGGAGTTAGTTATTTTGAAGATTCAGAAGGGAGCTACCAAATAGACCTCATCGTTTCCAAGGATAACTTGACACCTTTAGGTGTTACTTATACTTGTACTTCTGATTCATCTTTTGCGAAAGAAAAATTAACATGTAGGATTACCTATTCAAAACAAAATACTGGTGTCCAAGTAGAAGTACCAGAAGCTGTTGAAAAATTAGGTGGTATTTAGTTAAAAAGGAGTGAAAATATGAAACATAAAAGAAAATTAACAGTGTTTCTTTTATCTCTTTTTGCTTGTCTATTCCTTTCAGCTTGTCAAAAGGAAACGACACAAGATAGTGTGACTAAAGATGTGAAAACGTATATTCAAGCAATGCGAGATGCAAAAAACATGGAATATGTCAGTAAAATTTATCGAAAGAATCTACTTGAGGGAAAAGGTTCACAATCGCTAATGTATGAAACAACCTTACGTCATGGGGAAATTCAGTTTGACCCGCAAGTATATAATGAATTTTATACGAAAGATGGAGGCAATGGATCTACGATAGACAGTGATTCAAGACATTTTCGAGGTCTTGCCAATAAAATAGGTTCTACAGGTTATGGGGAGAAAATTTTGAGACTATATTCTCCTGAAAAAGGGATTCTGTTTAAAAAAATAAAGAAGGGAGACGATAGTTGGACTTGGAATAGAGTGGATGAAGCTACAGATCCAGATCTAATATATAAAAATAGAAAAGATCCAGAAGTGGGGCGTCATGAGCTTATTTTAAAACTTTATGAGAAGTATGCAGATCGATTTAAAAAAACTGTCGATGGTCAGTATATCTATCTTGAATTTAAGGGTGATGTTAAGAAAGATATTGATCAAATTGGAGAATTTCAAAGCACGTTGTTAGATAGTGAGCTCTACACCAAA
This sequence comes from Streptococcus sp. CP1998, assembly GCF_041026655.1. NCBI lineage: Bacteria > Bacillati > Bacillota > Bacilli > Lactobacillales > Streptococcaceae > Streptococcus > Streptococcus sp. CP1998. Next base: position 1,369,819 of record NZ_CP163380.1, on the reverse strand, counting down.
GCGAAAAATGAGATTCAGTCCGTCAAGTTACACATTTATTTGTCTATGAAGAAAGAGTCCTCAAATAAAGAAGACCAATTAGTTCCTAGCGAAGCTAGGATTCAACTAGATACCAAATTGAAGAATGATAAAGGGAGAACGGTGAACAATGAAGATCATTTTGAATTTACTTATCGAGATATTAACCAGATAAATGAAATCAAAGCTCCCCAAGATTTTAATATCGTAGAGAATTAAATAGGAGGATAGAAAAACCATTGGTTCAATTGACCAATGGTTTTTTGCTTTTCTGATTTCTGGTACACACCCATTCTTTACTAATGCCGATGCAATTGATGCATCTCGTCTTTGATGGGACAGGAACACTCGCAGTCTCCGCAGGATCCTTTTCCCTTGAGGTAGGAGCGAAGACCTAGTCCAGCTAAAAAAATAAGGACGGTAATAAGAATAGTTGACATGGTAACCTCCTAGATATGAGTGGTGGATAAGTTTTTTAAGCTGATGAGTTGATCATTACTTTGCTGTGGTTTGTGTAAGATGCAGGGAACAAGGATGATGAAAATGATCAGAGCTAGCCCAGTCCTACTAGTTTAGACTTCATCGAGATTAAACACGTGTAAGATTATCTTGTAGCGATCAAAGTTATATTTCTTACTATTTAAGTCTTTTCAGATTCATAGCAGGGAGAAAAGAATCTTTAAAAGGTGCGCAAATGCGGGCCTTTTATTTCTTACCTCAAAATATCTATGTCAACCATCCTGCTATTTTTGACAAATATTTTTATTTTTTTGACAAATATACTTGTCAAAAAGAAAAAGAAGTGTTACAATGATTTTAGTTGAAAGAAGAGGAGGTATTCTTATGGGAGCTATATGGATTCTATTTATCCCTTTTCTGGTTATCATTTATGCAAGCTCAGAAAAGAAGATAAAAAAGTTGAACAAACGTATTAAAAGATTAGAAAAACAAGTGAAAGGAAATCAAGAAATGTCTAGACTTTTAGAAGAATTAAAAGGCCAAACGGTCAAGGTGACAGTAAGTGGATTTGGAACCGAATATGAGATTATGGATATCGATGAAGATTGGGTCAAATTGAGTCGTGAGACCAATAAACAACAAAGAGAAACCAAATTAGTCCGTATCGAAGATATTCAAGATATTCAACTATAAGGGGGCGAAAGCCATGATCTTAAAAAATCGACTGAAAGAGCTGAGGGCGCGTGATGGGCTCAACCAATCCGAGCTAGCCAAGCTAGCAGGTGTCTCGCGCCAATCTATCAGTCTCTTGGAGCGGGGGGAATACACCCCCTCGGTTATCATTGCGATCACCATCGCCCAGATTTTCAAGGAACCGGTGGAGAATGTTTTTAGTCTAGTAGAGGGAGAAGAATAAAAATGAAAAAGCAACAACAAGAACGATCTGATCGTTACCGTTTTTGGAGAAATGTGGGAATCATTACCGTTTCTGGTTTGATTGGAGGAGTCATCGGATTTTTGACAGGAATGTTTGGATCCGAAAAGCCCCTAGAAATCCAATCCTTCTTTAGTAAAGAAGTACTTCTTTTGGGCTCAGCAGTTTTATTCCTGGTCGCATTTATACTCACGATAACCTTACTGATGTGCGCGAGAAAAGTCCATCAAAAAATGCTCCAAATAGAAGACGATGATGAAGCCTATCACTATGACATCCAGAAGAAAAAACTATATGGCTTAGCGACCATTTTTAAAGGCATCATGATCTTGCCCTACTTTTTATTCGTCATTTTTTATAGTCAATTGGTTTACTTAGATAGACCTGGCGCTGGGGACATGGCTTTTATCTTTGGAGACTTTACCATGCTCTATCTCTTTCTTTTCTTGATTGCCCTATTTTTCCTATCGGATATCTTCTTTCGCAAGACCTTCCATCTGATTTATGGAAAACCGATTCCCCGCAATGCCAATGCCAAGGAAGTGCGTGAATTTATGATGAGTATGATGGATGAAGCAGAAAAGCAGATTAGCTACGAGGAAAACTATGAAATTATCATTAAGTTAAGCAATTATATCTTGCCTTTGGCTTTAATTGGAATTTTCTTGATTGGTACCTTTTTCCATACCGATATCTTATTAGCCTTAGTTGTTGTATCACTGATTTATATCTATATCTTGGTCTCACAATACAAGATTACCAAACGTTATTATAAAGAGTAGAGGAGTCATCCATGTTAGAAATTAGAAATTTAGAAAAAAGCTTTGGGAATAAGCAGGTTCTCTTCGGAGTAGATCTGACAGCTCAACAAGGGCATATCCTTGGCTTAGTTGGGAAAAATGGTGCCGGGAAAACAACTATTTTCCACAGTATCTTGCGCTTTTTGGACTACAGTGGCGAGATTCGCCTAGGTGGCAAAGCGATCACCCAAGAAACCTACAAGGAAATTGGCTATTTGCCAGAAGAACGTAGTCTTATGCCAAAACTCACGATTTTTGAGCAGGTCCGCTATTTGGCTGCCTTAAAAGGAATGAGCACTGCTGAGGTCAAGGAAAAATTACCGACCTGGATGGAAAAACTCCAAGTAAAAGGAAAATTGACCGATAAAATCAAGAGTCTCTCAAAAGGGAACCAACAGAAGGTGCAACTGATCATCACCTTGATCCATGAGCCTAAATTGATCATTTTAGATGAACCCTTTAGCGGCTTGGATCCGGTCAATACAGAAGTGCTCAAGCAGGTCATTTTTGAAGAAAAAGAGCGTGGGGCAACCATTATCTTTTCTGACCACGTCATGACCAATGTCGAAGAGTTGTGTGATGATATCCTAATGATCCGTGATGGTTCGGTTGTCCTTTCAGGGCCAGTCCAAGAGGTCCGTAATAGCTATGGCAAGACTCGTCTCTTTGTTTCTAACGACTTTAGCAAAGAAGAGCTAGAAGCTCTGCCACACGTGACCAAGGTCAGCATGACCAAGCAAGGTACTTGGAAGTTGATCTTGGATGATGCGTCAGCTGGTCCAGAATTATTTGACCGCTTGACCAAGGGTCGCTACCTAGCAACCTTTGACCACCAAGCCCCAACTATTGATGAGATCTTTAAACTTGAATCAGGAGTAGAAGTATGAAACAGATGTTTGTCGTAATGAAAGAAACCTATATCAGACAAGTGAAATCATGGAGTTTCCTCTTCATGGTCTTCGGTCCCTTCCTCTTTTTAGGATTGAGCATTGGAATCGGTTATCTGACAGGTTCTTCTACAGATGCCAAAAACCAGGTGGCCTTGGTGACAGACGTTCCAGCTGTCAAAGAAAGTCTCAAAGGAACTGATGGCTTGACCTTGGACTACAAGGATGAAGTCTGACTAAAAAAGCTATCAAGGATGAGAAAGCACTGCTTACCTAACGGTCGATGAAAAAGATGGCCAGCTAGAAGCGACTTATGTGGGCGACCAAGCCATGAAAACAGATTTGAAAACCCTTGTCGCTGCGAAATTAAGCCAAGTCCAACAAGGAATCAATCTAGCGCGTGCTAATCTAAGCAAAGAGCAACTGACAGCCTTGTCTCAACAGGTTTCTCTGAAAGAAAAAATTGACGAGAAAAAAGAAGGCTTGAAAATGGTGCAAACCATGGTTGCAGGTGGTTTGGGAATGTTGCTTTATATGATATTGATCTTCTACTCTAGTATCACAGCCCAGGAAGTGGCCAGTGAAAAAGGAACTAAGATCATGGAAGTGGTCTTCTCTAGTATCAAAGCAACCGACTATTTCTTCGCACGCATGCTCGGACTCTTCGGAGTGATTTTTACCCATATTTTTGTCTATGTCGTTGGGCTAGTAGCGGTTTGGATCTTTAGAGCAGATATCCCAGTTGTCAAGGATATTCTTGCTCCAAACTCTCCAATTACCCAACACCTATCAGAAGCGATCTCGCTTAATACCGTCTTCTTCATTATCCTTGGGATCTTTATGTATGTGGTGCTCTCTGCCTTCTTAGGCTCCACAGTTGCACGACCTGAAGATTCAGGAAAAGCGATTTCACCACTGATGATGTTAGTTATCTTTAGCTTCCTTGGGGTGACCACCTTGGGAAGTGCCGGTGATGTCTTCTTATTGAAGATTGGTTCCTACATTCCTTTCTTCTCAACCTTCTTCATGCCTTTCCGTACCATCAATGGCTATGCGACTGGTCTTGAATCTTGGGGGTCATTGGGAATTGCGGTTCTCTTTACTATTGTGGGAACAGTTCTCATCGCTCGTATCTATGCCAGCCTGATCCTTCAGACCGATGACCTCGGACCATGGAAGACCATCAAACGTGCTCTTAGCTATCGCTAATTAGATAAGCTCTCAGATATCGCTGAGGGCTTTTTGATTTCACATTGACTTTTGCAAGCCTTTTCACTACAATAGAACTACAGAAAAGGAGACGGACATGAACTATATTGAGTTTGCTGAAAATGAGCGTCTGTCCACGATTGTCCTTGGGATGATGCGGATCAGTCAGATGAGTGAAGATGAGGTGGAGGCCTTGGTGGAGGCAGCCTTGTCGATTGGGATTAACACCTTTGATCTGGCGGATATCTATGGCGATGGCCAGTGTGAGGTCCTGCTGGGTAAGGTTCTCAAGCACCGTCCGGATCTTCGGGATCAGATGTGGATCCAGTCCAAGTGTGGCATTCGCAAAGACGGCTTTACCTATTTTGATTTTTCTAAGGACTATATTTTGGACTCCGTCGATGGCATCCTCGAGCGTCTGCAGATCGAGCGCTTAGATAGTCTCCTCCTTCACCGACCGGATGCTCTCATGGAGCCGGAAGAAGTAGCAGCAGCTTTTGATCACTTGGAGCAAGCGGGCAAGGTCCGTCATTTTGGAGTGTCCAATCAAAATCCCATGATGATAGAATTGCTCAAAACGGCTGTCAAACAACCACTCAAGGTCAACCAGTTGCAGTTGAGTGCCGCCTTTACACCAAGCTTTGAAGCTGGTTTTCATGTCAACATGGAAGGGCCAAAAGCCACCGTGCGAGATGGCAGTGTCTTTGAGTATTGTCGCTTAACCGATACGGTGATTCAAGCTTGGTCTGTCCTCCAGCATGGCTATTTCAAAGGGAATTTTGTCGGCAAGGAAGAGTTTGCGGCCCTCAATCATGTCCTCAATGACTTGGCGAAGAAATACCAGGTCACTCCGACAGCCATCGCCCTTGCTTGGGTCCTCCGCTATCCAGGTAAGATGCAGGCCGTCATCGGAACGACCAAACCCCAGCATGTCCTTGAAGCGGGGAAAGCAGCAACAGTCACCCTAACGCGTAAGGAATGGTACCAAGTCTACCTGGCTGCAGGAAATGATTTGCCATAGAATATTTATTAGTAGACCAGACTTCACTTCTATCAGTGGGCTGGTTTTTTTGTTTTATGCTTTACGGATTTTTCTTGACAAGTCTTACTTTATTATGGTATTCTTTGCGCAACATGTGTTGCGTAACAACTGTTGCGTGAAAGGAGTCTTATGCCACCCAAGGTTAAATTTAGTAAAGAGGCTATCATTGGGACAGCTTTACAATTGGTGAGAGAAGAGGGCATGACTAGTTTGACGGCTCGAGCATTAGCAGAGAAACTGGGAGCCACGCCAAGGGTCATTTTTGGGCAATTTGCAAATATGGCTGAGTTACAAGCAGAGGTTATTGTTGCTGCGGAAATGGTAGTGGTGGAGTATATACGCAAGGCTTTAGATGACGAGAAGCCTTTTCGATCAGTCGGGGTTGCTTATATCCTATTCGCCTCAAAAGAGCCCCAACTCTTTCAGTTGCTTTTCCAAAATCCTAGCAAAGATCCGATTCGTCGCTTTCAAGATTTTCTTCCCATGAAGGATCATAGCTACCAATTGGTTCTGGATTCGATTGTTGCAGACTATCCGTTGACGATAGAGGAGGCTAGTCGCTTGTACCAGCATCTATTTATCTACTCACACGGGATGGCCTCTATGGTTGCTTCTGGTATTTATCAGTTCAGCATGGAAGAAGTGATTGGTTTATTGACAGAAGTTTGTCAATCTCTCATCAAAGAAATGGTAGGAAAGAAATGATTCAACTAGAAAATGTTCACAAAAGCTATGGCCAAACCAAGGTCTTAAAGGGGATTGGTCTGCAGATTCAAGACCAGGATAATGTGGTGATTCTAGGCCCTTCTGGATCGGGAAAGTCAACTCTCTTAAACGTATTATCCGGATTAGAAAAGGTAGATGAGGGGCATATTCTCATTCAAGGACAGGATTTATCGCAACTCACGGATGCTCAATTGACAGCCTTTAGACGTGAGAAGATAGCCTTTATTTCTCAGCAGTATTATTTATTACCTAATCTAACGGTCAGACAGAATGTTAAGATGGGAGCTGACCTGGCGAGCAATCATGATTTTTTGCAGATTATCGAAGATTTGGGGCTTGGTGATAAGCTGGACAAGTATCCAAGTGAATTGTCTGGTGGGGAACAGCAGAGAGTGTCCATTGCTAGGGCATTAGCCAAAAAGCCAGAGATTCTTTTCTTAGATGAGCCGACGGGGGCCTTGGATGAAGAAACAGGCCGCAAGATTCTCGACTATATCTGGAAGTTGAAGGAAAAGCTAGGCTTTACCCTGATCATGGTGACGCACAACCAAAATATTGCGGATATGGCCAGAACCATCATTCGCGTCAATAGTGGCAAGATTACTCAAGTGGTGACCAACGATCAGCCTCAGACTGCCTATGAGATTGGATGGTAAGCCATGTTTTCAGTAAAAGATATTCGAAAATTAGTTGTCGTCAGCATCATTGGGGCCTGTGCCGTCTTTGTGGCCAATCTCTTCTTGAATTTTTATCTGGATATCGAGCAGTTGGAGATTTCTAAAACCAATCCGATGATTACGACCTACTATGATGCCCAGGTTTCGCTATCTTGGATGGTGGCCATGGTCAGTGGGGTGGTCTTGTCCTTGACGTCGATCCTTCTCATGTGTTTTTATATTAAACAATTTGTCGATGACCACAAGGAACAATTAGGAATTTTAAAGGCCTTAGGCTATAGCAATGGCCAGTTGGCGAAACGATTTTGGGCTTTTGGACTCAGTTTTGGAGTCGGAGCGCTTTTTGGCTATTTCGCTTCTTTTCTCATGATGGGACATTTTTATGACTTTCGCAATAAGAAGGGGATTTTACCAGAAATTACCATTCATTTTCATTGGCAGCTCTTCCTTGCTTTGGTGATGCTACCAACGAGTTTCTTTATGGTTCTTGCGGTTGGCTATGCTAGAAGACAACTACAAACGCCGGCCCTTCGCCTATTGAAAAAATCTCCATCACCAATCAAGGGCAAAAGGAGAAAGAGGGCTCCTAAGAAAGAGAAAGCCTTCCTAAAAGAACTTTCCTCGTCACTGATGTGGGGGAGAAAATCTATCTTGTTTTTTGTGGTTTTTGGCTCCATGTGTTTTGCGGCCATGGTTCAATTGTCCTTTGGCCTAAGGGACTACACAGATGACATCATCCAAACCATGATGATCATGATTGGCTTGATCCTTTCTTTCTCTATTCTCTTTTTGTCATTGGGGATTGTGGTCTCAGAAAGTCGCGAAACTTTGGCTCTTATGAAGGCTTTTGGCTACACCGATCGTGAATGCCAAAGTCATATTCTCGCTCCCTATCGTTTCTGGGCCTATCTAGGATTCCTTCTTGGGACGGCTTATCAATACGGCATCATGGAAATCTTGATCGGTGTGATCAAAGATACGGTTCCTGAAAAAATTGAGCACAACTTTGACGGGAACGTTTGCTTTTGGACTTTGATCGGATTTGCGGTGGTTTATGAAAGCCTCTTTTATGTCTCCAACAGAAAACTCCAAAAACAAACGATTAAAGAAGTGCTCTTAGCAGAATGATCAGAAAAGGTTGGCTTTCCCAGCCTTTTTTATTGTGAAACGCATTGACAAGGGGAGGCTTTTCCGCTATTCTAGGGGAATGAAAGAAAGGAAAGGGATTGAGATGAAACGGAGTTATTGGCAGGACCTGAAAGGGGCCTTTTACTTGATCTGGCGCAATAAATGGTCCTTTATCGCGATTGGGATTTTGCTACAATTTGTGGTTGGCCTTGGGGCTGCGGCCTTGACTTGGCTCTTTCATCTGGCTGTTTTACTTGCGGGTCAGGCCAATATTGATAAGAACAACCTTGTCTCTGTCATAAGCCATCCCTTGAGCTTGCTGGCTCTTTTGGTCTTTATCATGGTCTTTGCTTTCTTGTTTATGCTGGAGATGCGGACCCTGATTTCGGTCATTTACCTGTCGCGAACCGACCGACACTTGTCCTTTAAAAAGGTCTTGCAGCAATCATTTGGTCGCTTGAAGGACTTAGCGGGAAGGAATCTGCTTTATTTTCTACTCTATCTCCTTTTGACCTTGCCTGTCGCAGGTCTCTTGATTGGATCGACATTGACGGATGGGCTTTATATTCCAACCTTTATCACAGGGGAGTTTGAAAAGACCACGATTGGCTCCATCGGGCTCTTTGTGGTGCAGCTGACCTTTATCTATCTTAATCTTCGCTTGATCTATACGGTCCCCAACCTCGTGGTGGACGAATTGCCATTTGGTCGTGCCTTGAAAAAAAGTTGGTCCATGACCAAAAGAGGAGCCTTTCGTCTCTTATGGAGAATTCTGTCCTTTGAGTTTCTCTTAACCTTTCTAGGGATTTTATTGATCTTGTGTTTGGTCTTTACCTTAACCGTGATCGATAAAGAAGGCCAGTATTTCTGGGTGGTGACCATCTTTTTGGTCTTGATTCGGACCTTCCTATTCATTTTTACAGTCTTGACAAAGGTGGGGTCGCTCGGCACTATCTTGGATTCTGTATGGGAAGTACCGAGCCGATCGGTCATGCGCTCGAAAGGCAGTCGAAAGATGAAGGGGCTCTTTGCCTTGACAGTGGTCTTTCTCATGGTCCAATCGGGGATCTCAGCCTATGAACTGGCAACCCTAAAGGTGAATGACCAGATCAAGCTCATCGCCCATCGAGGGGATGTCTCTAAAAGGGTAGAAAATTCCCTGGAAGCCTTAGAAGCAGCAGCCAAGGAAAAAGCAGCTTATGCGGAGATGGATATCCTTCTCACTAAGGACCATCAATTTGTCGTCATGCATGACTACAATCTCAAGCGCCTTGCTGGGGTGGACAAGGATGTGAAAGACATGACCCTAGCTGAGGTGCAAGGCCTCAAGATTCAACAGGATGGACACACGAGTCATATCCCTTCATTTGAGGAATATGTCAAGCGTGCCAAAGAATTGAAGATGAAGCTCTTGGTTGAGCTTAAGTCTCATGGTGGAGAGCCTGCTAATTATGTGGATCTCTTTGTGCAGAAGATGCGGGACTTAGGGGTCGAAAAAGACTATCCGGCTATGTCTTTGGATCTGTCGGTCATGGAAAAAGTCGAGAAAAAAGCCCCTGAGATCAAGACCGGCTATGTCATTCCTATTCAATTCGGTCGCTTTGAAAAGGTCTCAGTTGACTTTTTTGCCATTGAAGACTTTTCTTATCAAAAGAATTTGGTAACCCAGGCCCATGAGATGAAAAAAGAGCTCTATGTCTGGACCATCAATGACAAGCAAAAGTTGACGAAGTATTTGCAACAACCCATTGATGGCTTGATTACGGATGAATTGACAGAGGCACAAAGACTGAAAAAGGATTTGAAAGAAAACAAGTCCTACTTTGATCGCTTCTTGAATCTCGTCGCTACGTCTAAGGAAGAATAAGACAGGATACGCATAGAGAGAGTGGGACAGAAATCGGTAATTCGTTAGAATTCGATTTCGTCGTCCCACCTCCGCACAGTTGAGTAGGGCTGTAAAAGCTGATAAAATCAGCATAGTAGAGCCCACTCAGCCACTGCGTCTTGCTCGACAATCCAAAAACAATTGAGAGGCTAGGACTTTTGTCCCAGCCTCTTTTGTACTAGATAAACAGAAAAACGGGTGCTGTCTAAAAATCTTGCATTTTTTTGCAATTTAGGTTACAATGAAGACTATAAAAAACGCGTAATCCCTAGGGTCTTTCCCTCAGGGAATTTTGTGTGTTTTGACCTATTTTCGATGGAAAGAAGCTTTGCTTCTACCGCAGGAAAAAGTATGAATAACATTGGAGGTAATAATGATTCGATCCTTAATTTCCGAGATCAAAGAATTCAAGAAGCCCTCGATTTTGGCTTCCTTGTTCATGGTCTTTGAAGTCATGTTTGAGATTTCGATTCCCTTTGTCATGGCTAGCCTTTTGGACCAAGGTGTTCAACAAAGAAACATGAACAATATTTTGTTTTACGGTGGGCTCATGCTGGTCTGTGCCTTTCTCTCCCTCTTTTGTGGGATGCAGTCGGCCCGTTATGGCGCCTATGCATCGGCTGGTTTTGCCAAAAACCTTCGTCGGGCTATTTTCAAAAAGGTTCAAACCTTCTCATTTGAGAATATTGATCAGTTCTCATCAGGTGGGTTAGTCACTCGGATGATGACGGATGTGACCAATGTGCAAAATGCCTATCAAATGGTCATTCGGATCTGTGTACGGGCACCGCTTAATTTGATCTTTGCCATTGTGGCTTGTTTCATGATCAATGCGGAAATGGCCATGATCTTTGTCTATGTGACCATCTTTTTGGCAGCTGTCTTAAGCATCATCATGAAGATTGTTTATCCGCTCTTCACAGAAGTATTTGAAGCTTATGACAATCTCAACAACAGCATTCAAGAAAACATCACCAATATGCGAGTGGTGAAGTCTTACGTTAAGGAAGCAGATGAAACCGTTAAATTCAAGAAGGCTTCACGTTTGATTTATAACATGTTTATGAAGGCTATCCGTGTCGTTGTCTTGAGTAGCCCAGCTATGATGCTTTCCATGTATGCTTCTTTCCTTTTGATCTCTTGGATCGGGGCTCATCTGATCGTTGGTGGTCAACTCTCTACTGGGAATTTGACTTCTATGTTTAGCTACACCATGACCATTCTCATGTCGCTCATGATGTTTATGATGATCTTTGTCATGTTGTCGATTTCCATGGCCTCTGTTGAGCGGATCAATGAAGTCTTGACGACCAAAGCGACCATTGTCTCTCCGGAAAATGGGATCAAAGAAGTCGCTGATGGATCCATCAACTTTGAGGACGTGACCTTTGCTTATACCGATGAAAATGGCGACAAGACCCATGTCTTACAAGGGATTAATCTTTCCATTCGTTCAGGGGAAGTGATTGGGATCTTGGGAGGAACAGGATCAGGGAAATCGAGCCTAGTACAGTTGATTCCTCGTCTCTATGATGTTGAGTCTGGTCGGGTGACAGTAGCAGGCCACGATGTCAAAGAATACGATCTTGATTCCCTTCGTAAGCAAGTGGCCATGGTTCTTCAGACCAATGTCCTGTTCTCTGGTACGATTAAAGAAAATATGCGCTGGGGAAATAAGGATGCGACAGATGAAGAGATCATCGCAGCTTGTAAGATTGCCCAAGCCGATGAATTTATTCAAGATTTCAAAGAGGGCTATGACACCATGATTGAGCGTGGGGGATCCAATGTCTCCGGTGGCCAACGCCAGCGTCTCTGTATCGCGCGTGCCCTTCTCATGAATCCGAAGATCTTGATCTTGGATGATTCGACTTCAGCGGTCGATACCAAGACAGATAGTTTGATCCGTCAAGGATTGGCTACCAGCTTGAAAGAGACTACCAAAATCATCATTGGTCAACGGATTTCCTCTATTCAAGATGCAGATCGCATCATCGTGATGAACGATGGCCAAATCGATGCCATCGGTCGTCACGAGGAATTGCTTGCGACCAATGCCATCTACCAAGAAGTATATGAAATGCAAACACAAGGGAAAGGAGAAGCAGATGAAAACTAAGAAAAAAGCAAATCTAGGCTCTATCCTTCGCCTGCTCGACTTCCTTTGGAAAAACTACAAGGTATCCTTGATTGTTTCCTTTATCTTAATCATTCTATCGTCACTTGCGACGGTCAATGTAACAGCTTCGATTCAGTCCTTGGTTGACGTTTATGTGGAGCCCATGTTGACAAGCAATAGCCATGATTTTGGACCGCTCTTGTCCTTCTTGACACGAGTTGGTTTGATCTGTTTGATCGGGGTCCTTGCCAACTATGGCTTTACCTTGATTATGGCGACTGTTTCACAAGACTCACTTAGAAGTCTTCGAAATCAGTTGTTTGCCCGCATGCAAAAACTGCCAGTTCGTTACTTTGATACCCACCAACACGGGGACATCATGTCTATCTATACCAATGATATTGATGCTCTTCGCCAAGCGATTGAACAATCCATTCCTCAACTCTTATCCTCAGCGATTACCATCCTTGGGGTAACGATTACCATGCTGACGGTTAGTCCGCTCTTGTTCTTGATTGTTCTTTTCATGGTCATCGTTATGGTCTTTATCATCAAGGATGTCTCTGGCAAGTCAGGTCGTTACTTTGGCGCCCAACAAAAGAACTTGGGGATTGAGAATGGCTTTATTGAAGAAATGATGTCTGGTCAAAAAGTGGTCAAGGCCTTTGTGCATGAAAGAGAAAGCATTGAGGATTTTGATCGAATCAATGACCAACTCTTTGAGTCTTCCTACCAAGCCAACCGCTATGCCAATGTCCTTATGCCGATTCTTGGGAACTTGGGAAATGTTTCCTTTGTTCTGACAGCCTTGATCGGGGGACTCTTTGCGCTAAACGGCGTCGGTGGTTTAACCATTGGTGGTCTCATGGCCTTTCTGCAATTGAACCGTTCCTTCACAGGTCCCATTGCTCAGGTCTCTCAACAATTGAACTTTGTCCTCATGGCCTTGGCTGGTGGAGATCGTGTCTTTGATCTCTTGGACGAAGAAGAAGAAGTCGACCAAGGAAAAGTGACGCTGGTCAATTATGAACTGGTTGATGGAGAAATGGTCGAAACTGATCAGAAAACCAACAAATGGGCTTGGAAACACCCACGTCCAAACGGAGATTACCAGCTTGTCAAGATGGTCGGAAATGTGGTCTTTGATGATGTTGATTTCTCTTATGATGGGAAGAAACAAATCCTTCATGGCATCAACTTGTACGCGGATAAGGGGCAAAAAGTGGCCTTTGTCGGAGCGACTGGTGCAGGAAAGACAACCATCACCAACTTGATCAACCGCTTCTATGACATCCAATCAGGAATGATTACCTATGATGGGATCGATATTAAATTGATCGAGAAAGATTCTCTGCGTCGTTCCCTCGGAATCGTTCTTCAAGATACCCACTTATTCACTGGTACGATTGCGGAAAACATCGCTTATGGCCGTGCTGATGCAACACGGGAAGAAATCCTTGAAGCAGCTCGGATTGCCAATGTGGATTCCTTTGTCAAGCACTTGGATCAGGGCTATGAGACAGTCTTGACGGATGATGGGGCTGGTCTATCAAATGGTCAACGACAATTGATCGCCATTGCCCGTGCAGCCCTTGCCAATGCGCCTGTCTTGATCCTGGACGAAGCGACGTCTTCGATCGACTCGAGGACAGAGAAGATGGTGCAAGAAGGGATGGATCGCCTGATGGAAGGTCGGACAGTCTTTGTTATCGCCCACCGTCTATCGACTATCGTCAATTCCGATGTGATTATGGTAATGGACCACGGACGTATTATCGAGCGAGGCAACCATGCTTCCTTGATGGCAGAACGTGGCACCTATTACCGCCTCTACACCGGTGGACTTGAAATTGATTAATAATAAAAAAGCTTGACCGTTAGCTCAAGCTTTTTTGCTTATAGATAATGTCTTCTTAGAAACTTTCCTTAGGTGAGTACGGACGTTAGGTGAAATTATCCAGTGGATGATTTCAGCAATCCAGGAAGTTCCATGACTAATTATTGAGCCTAAGGTCTCAATAATTCCGAGTGCCTGAAACGTTATTGTTTCAGGCACTTTTCTCACAGCGGAAAGTCTCGAAAATAAATAGCCATTCATCAAAAATTCTGACTACACTTTCAGGCTTTTTGCTTATTTCTCAAGCAATTCTTGGATCAAGTCTTCCATAGCAGCTGGTTCTGTTTTGGAGGAGAAGCGTTGGGCGACTTGGCCTTGTCGGTCGATGACAAATTTTGCAAAGTTCCATTCGATGCGTTTGCCTAGTGGCCCAGCTGCTTGGCTTTTAAGCCAGTCATAGAGAGGAAGGGCTTCTTTACCATTGACCTTGGCTTTAGCGAATCGTGGGAAGGTGGTCTGGTAGTTGAGGCTGCAGAAGCTATTGATTTCTTCTGCAGTTCCTGGTGCCTGCCCCATGAATTGGTTACAGGGAATGTCTAGGATTTCCAGCCCCTTTTCCTGGTAGCGCAGGTAGAGATCTTGCAGTCCTTGGTATTGCGGGGTCAAGCCGACCTGTTGCTGTATTGACCGCGATGAGGACCTTACCTTGGTAGTGAGATAGGGGAATCTCCTCCCCATTCTGGTTTTCTAAAGAAAAATTATAAATGCTGGTCATAGGTGGTATCCTTTCTGTCTCTTCAACTTTTATTGTAGCACAAATCTCCTAAAATTGGGCCAGGAGGAGCATGACTTCTTGCTTTAGTCCCTCCTGTGAAAATGATATAATAAGAAGATAACAAGCTCTCAAGAAAATGCCAAAAGGAGAACGGATCGGATGAAATTACTCTATACGGATGTTCGGACCCCCTTGACCCAGGTCCTGACACAAGAAGCCGTAGGGTTAGTAGAACAGGGCAAGCGTGTGTTTTACATTGCACCCAACTCTCTTTCCTTTGAAAAAGAAGCCAAGGTCTTGTCCTATTTAGAAGGTCAGGCTTCTTTTGCTATTACCGTAACGCGCTTTGCCCAAATGGCCCGTTATTTCATCCTGAATCAGGTTTTTGAGGAGCAACCCTTGGATGATATCGGTCTCGGCATGTTATTTTTTAAAGCTCTTTCCCACATGAAGGAGCAGGATCTCAAAGTTTACGGGGCCCTGCGCAAGGATCCTCAGTTTATCCAGCAATTGGTCCAGCTCTATCATGAATTGCAGACAGCCCAGATGGATTTTACCGATTTAGAGTTGCTCGAGGAAGCTGAAAAAAGAGAAGACCTCTTGGCGATTTTTGAAGCGGTCTCTGAGATGCTGGTCAAGCATCGGTATGAATCCCAGTCCAAGATGGCCTTTTTCCTCAATCAGGTCGAAGAAGGGCAGCTGGAAGAGCAATTAAAGGATGTGGCGATCGTCGTCGATGGCTTCACGCGTTTTTCTGCAGAAGAAGAGGCTTTGATTAGTCTCCTTCACCGAAAAGGAGTGGAGATTGTCATCGGGGTCTATGCCAGTGAAAAAGCCTATCGGGCAAGCTTTAGAGAGGGCAATCTTTACCAGGCCAGTGTTGACTTTCTCCTTCAGCTGGCAAAGACTTTTGAGGTACAGCCTCAGTATTGTGGGCAAGCGATCGAAGACTCTTTTAGTCGCATTAGCCGCATGTTAGAAGCGCGCTACGATTTTTCACAAGTGGAAAATGAGCTC
This sequence comes from Streptococcus sp. CP1998, assembly GCF_041026655.1. NCBI lineage: Bacteria > Bacillati > Bacillota > Bacilli > Lactobacillales > Streptococcaceae > Streptococcus > Streptococcus sp. CP1998. The sequence continues at coordinate 1,354,303 of NZ_CP163380.1, read as the reverse complement.
AACGAACACGATCGAACAGCGGTCCAACTCTGGCAGACCAATACGCAAAAAGAAGAGTTGGAATTTGTCGCCAAATCCATCCGTCAGCGTCTTCATGATGGGGCCCGCTATCGGGATATTCGGGTCTTGTTAGGCGATGTGGAAGCTTATCAACTGCAACTCAAGACCATTTTTGACCAGTATCAAATTCCCTTTTACTTAGGACGAAGTGAAGCCATGGTCCACCATCCCTTGATTCAGGTCATTGAATCGCTAGGGCGGATCAAGCAGTTCAATTACCAGACGGAAGACGTCATCAACTTGTTAAAAACGGGTCTGTATAGTGATCTGACGCAAGAAGAAGTCGATGCTTTTGAGCAATACCTTCGCTTTGCGGAAGTAAAGGGTGCTACAAAATTTTACAAGCCTTTTACCAGCAATCGTCAGGGCAAGTTTAATTTGGAAGAGCTCAATACTCTCCGAGAACGCGTCGTAGAACCTCTAGCCCTCTTCTTTTCACAGCGCAAACAAAAGGTGACCCATCTCTTAACCGCCTTTACAGAGTTTCTGCAAGAGGCTCAACTTTCTCAGAATCTACAAGCTTTGATCAAGGATCTAGCCTTGGAGGAGCAGGAGCGCTATGACCAGGTCTGGAAGGCCTTTCTCCATGTCTTAGAGGAGTTGAACCTGGTCTTTGAGGACCAAGAGCTGACCGTGGATGACTTTTTGGCCCTCCTTTTATCGGGGATGCAATTGTCTCAATACCGGACAGTTCCTGCTACGGTCGATGTGGTGACGGTTCAGTCCTATGACTTGATTGAACCCTTGACAGCGCCTTATGTCTACGCGATCGGGCTGACCCAGGAGCGTTTTCCAAAGATTGCTCAGAACACCTCTCTACTCAGTGAAGAAGAGCGCCAGCAGCTCAATGAGGCCACCCAAGAAGGAGCAGAGCTCCAGGTGGTGACCAGCGAAAATCTTAAGAAAAATCGCTTTGTGGCAGTTTCACTCCTCAATGCGGCGACCAGCCAACTGGTCTTATCGGCTCCTAGCTTAGTCAATGAAATGGAAGATAGTGTCTCTCCTTACCTTGTAGAATTGGCCAAGGAACCTATTGCCATCGAGTGGACAACCAAACAAGCACAAGCTTCGAGTGATGACATTGGGACCTACCGATCCCTTTTAGCGCGCGTGATCGAACTCCATCAAGAGGAGATCACGAGTGAGTTGTCTCCTGAAGAAGCCAGCTTTTGGGGTGTGGCGGTACGGGTCTTGCGCAAGAAATTAGCCGCTGAAGGCATCCAAATTCCTCAGATTTCAACGGAATTAAAGAGCCGTCAGCTTCAGTCAGATACGCTTCAAGCGCTCTATCCAGAGGGCAAAGCCTTGACCTTATCCGCTTCTGCCTTGAATGAATACTACAAGCACCAGTATGCCTTTTATCTGCGCTATGTTTTGGGCTTACAAGAGGATGAAACCATCCGGCCAGACGCGCGCAGTCATGGGAATTTCTTGCACCGGATCTTTGAACGAGTCTTAAAAGATAGCTCCGATCAAGCGTTTGATCGGCGCTTAAACGAGGCGATTCGAGAAACCAGCCAAGAAGTAGAGTTCCAGCAATTGTATGGAGAAAGTGGAGAGACCGAGTTTATTCGCAACTTGCTTCTTGATACCGCGAAAACAACGGGGCGTGTCCTCGCCCAGCAAAATGGCATCGAGACCATCGGTGAGGAGACCCTCTTTGGTGGAAGCACCCACACCTCTTATCCATTGTCCGATGGCAGGCTCTTACAGTTACGAGGCAAGGTGGATCGCATTGATCAATTGAGAGATCACGGAGCCCTCGGAGTCGTGGACTACAAGTCCAGTCTGACGCAGTTCCACTATGACAAGTTCTTTAATGGACTGAATTCTCAATTGCCGACCTATCTTTCTGCGATTCAGGATTTGAAGGAATACCAAGAGGAGCAGGGGATTTTTGGAGCCATGTATTTGGAAATGGGAGATCCTGTGGTGGATCTGAAAAAGACTAAAACAGTAGAGGATGCCATCAACCAAACCATGAAAAGTCAACAGTACAAGGGGCTCTTTATGGCAGATCAGGCGCCTTATCTGGGCGAGGCCTATGATAAGAATAAGGCTATGATGCTGAGTAAGGAAGAACTGGACTTGCTCCTCTTGTACAACGCTTATCTTTATAAAACAGCAGCAGAAGGGATCCTCAAGGGGCAATTTGCCATCAATCCCTATAGTGAAAATGGGCGCAATATCGCACCATTCGTGGAGCAGTTTAAATCCATCACGGGATTTGAAGCGGATCGTCACCTAGGTCAGGCACGGTTCTTGACCAAACTAGACCAAAAAGGAATACGCGGTGAAAAGGTGAAAGCCGCTTGGATAGAGAAGATGAAGGAGGTCTTGAACAAATGATCAAACAAGCATTTTTGACAAGAGAAGAAATCAAGGCCCTTCAGGCCCAAGAGGCAGCTTCTACCAAAGAGCAAAAGCGGACACCAGAACAGATCGATGCCATCTATAGTTCGGGTACCAATATCCTGGTGTCGGCCTCTGCTGGATCAGGAAAGACCTTTGTCATGGTGCAGCGGATACTGGATCAGATGCAGCGAGGCATTTCGATTAAGGAGCTCTTTATCTCGACCTTTACGGTCAAGGCAGCAGGAGAGCTCAAGGAGCGTTTGGAAAGTGAACTTGGGAAAGCCCTGCAAGCGAGCGATGACCCAGAGCTCAAGCAACACCTGGCCCGTCAAATCGCAGATGTCGCCACCAGCGATATTGGAACCATGGACTCTTTTACCCAAAAGGTCCTAACGCGCTATGGCTATTTGCTTGGGTTGGCGCCTCAGTTTCGCATTTTACAAAACGCCAGTGAGCAACGCCTCTTACAAAATGAAGTCTTTCAAACCGTCTTTGACCGCTATTACCAGGGGGAAAACCAAGAAGCCTTTGTGCAGATGGTCAAGAATTTCACAGGGCAGCGCAAAAATTTGACCTTGTTTAAAGAACAGGTCTACCAGATCTATGACTTTCTTCAGTCGACCAGTGATCCGGAGAAATGGCTGGAAGAGCATTTCCTAAAAGGCTATGAGGAGACCGATTTTGAACAGGTTGAAGACGATCTGATGGAGAACATCAAACAGGCCCTTTATGAAGCAGAAAGCTTTTTTGCCTTTCATTTGTCCAATGAGGGCCAAGCATTTGGTAAGGCCAAATATTTGGAAGCTGTAGAAGAGGTGCTCGATCAGATTGGAAGCCTGACAGGTCGTGTCAATAAAGAGCAACTGACCTCTGTCCTAAAGGCAGTCGTCGCGATTAGCCGGGCTTCAAATGGGGGAGCCTTGACTAACAGAGCCCGTAAGGAAGAGTTAAAAGAGTTAGTCACGGCTTATAACCAGGATAAAACCATACATATCAATCGCCTCAGAGACTTGGAAAATCAGCTCTATCAGCTGGAATTTCAACAAACCTTCCACCAAGAAGAAGGCCCCATGCTCTCCTTGCTCCGGGACTTTATTAGAGACTTTGCTTGCGCTTATCTGGAGCGAAAAATCCAAGAAAAAGCTTATGAATTTGGGGATATTAGTCACTTTGCCATTCAAATTTTAGAGCAATTCCCAGAGGTGAGACAAGCCTTTCAAGAGCGCTATCATGAGGTCATGGTCGATGAGTACCAGGATACCAACCACACCCAAGAGCGGATGTTGGACTTGCTGTCAAATGGCCACAATCGCTTCATGGTGGGGGATATCAAGCAATCCATTTACCGCTTCCGTCAGGCAGATCCACAGATTTTCAATGACAAATTTAAGGCCTACCAAGAAGAAGGGGCGAAAGGGCGGTTGATCCTCCTCAAGGAAAATTTCCGGAGTCATGTGGAGGTATTGGATGCGACCAATGATGTCTTTCGCCATTTGATGGACGAAGAGGTGGGCGAGATTGACTACAATCAAACCCACTATCTGGTTGCAGGAAGCGACAAGCAGCGGATGGCCTTGCCACAACATCGGGCAGAATTTTTGCTCTATGATGGCTCCCAAGATCAGGAAGAAAAGACTGAAGACGAGGAAGCTTCCCTTGGAGTCGAGACGATTTCCAAGGGAGAAATTCTCCTGGTCATCAAAGAAATTTTACGTCTCCATCGGGTAGAAAAAGTGCCCTTTAAAGAGATCACGCTCTTGACTGCGACTCGAACGCGAAATGATGCGATTCTGGAAGCTTTTGACCAATACCATATTCCAATTGTGGCAGATAGCGGACAGGCGCATTATCTTGAGTCACTGGAAGTGATGGTTATGTTGGACACCTTGCGGACCATTAACAATCCCTTGCATGATTATCCCTTAATAGCCCTTATGAAATCTCCCATGTTTGACTTTGATGAAGATGAGTTGGCACGGATTTCCTTACAGACGCTTCCATCGCAAAAGCAAATGGCCTTCTACCACAAGGTCCAGTTAACCCTTGAAAAGACTGCAGAGCATGCAAATCTGATTGATGCCAAGCTATCAGCTAAAATCGAGAACTTCCTCAAGGTTTTATCTACTTGGCGCGCTGCTGCCAAGACCCATTCGCTCTATGATTTGCTGTGGAAAATCTATGAGGATCGCTATTACTATGACTATGTCGGTGCCCTTCCTAATGGGGCCCAGCGCCAGGCCAACCTCTATGCCTTGACGCTTCGGGCCAATGATTATGAAAAAGCCAGCTTTAAGGGCTTGTCGCGCTTCATTGCTATGATTGACAAGGTGATCGAAAATGAACACGATTTGGCCAGCGTCCCTCTTGCGACACCAAAAGATGCCGTGCGACTCATGACCGTCCATAAGAGTAAGGGGCTGGAATTCAAGTATGTCTTTATCCTCAATATGGACAAGGCCTTTAATCGTAAGGATCAATCGGGGCCGATTATCCTCAGTCGTCAAAAAGGGATTGGCTTTAAATATGTTGCGAACCTGCCGGTTGAGACAGAGAATCCAGCTGCTCCAGAAACCATTCGCCTGCAGATCGAAACGCCTTGCTACCAACGCAATGTGGAAGAAACAAAATTGGCCACGATTTCTGAGCAGATGCGTCTTCTATATGTTGCGATGACGAGGGCTGAGCTCAAGCTCTATCTAGTCGGAAAAGGCCGTGAGGACAAACTGCGCGATACTGATTGGGGGACCAGTCGCAATGGAAAATTGGATCCGGAAAAACGAAAAGAATGGACCTCTTATCAGGACTGGCTCTTTGCTATTCAAGATGTATTTACCAAGAATACCCTGGCCTATGACACGCGTTTTGTGACAGACGAAGACCTGACACCGAACCAACTGGAGCCACTAGAGAAGGAAAAGGATTTCCGCTTCGATCAGCTCAAGGATGTCCGCCAGTCAGAGGATATTCGCCGGGCTTTGGATATCTTGGAAAATGTTGATCGTCTCAATCAGCTCTATGCTCCGGCCATTCATTTGCCAAGTGTCCGTACTCCTAGTCAGATCAAGAAATTCTACGAGCCGGTCATGGATGCCAATGGCGTCCAGATCATGGATGCAAAGAGTGTGACGCCTGACTTTGAGCTGCCAACTTTTGGTCAAGAAAAAGCCGTGACAGGAGCCCAGGTCGGTAGTGCTGTCCATGAACTCATGCAGCGCGTGCCTCTTGAAGAAGAAATCACGCTAGATACACTGCGTCAAGCCTTGGAGCAAGTTCAAGCAGAGCCAGCGGTCAAAGCCCGTATCAAGCTAGAGGCCATCCTTGCTTTCTATGAGACGCCTTTGGGGGTCTTGCTTCAAAAAGAGGCCTCTCGAGTACGCCGCGAAGCTCCCTTTGCCATGCTGAAGAAAGATCCAGCCAGTGGTGAGGACTTCGTCGTGCGGGGGATCTTGGATGGTTACGTGGTGCTAGAAGACCGGATCCTGCTCTTTGATTATAAGACGGATCACTACAAGGTTCCTAGTCAATTGGTCGAACGCTACCGGGATCAGCTCAATCTCTATGCAGAAGCTCTTCGTCGTTCTTATGACAAAGAGCAAGTAGAAAAATACCTCGTGCTTCTAGGTGGCCCCCATCTAGAAGTGGTGAAAATGGAGTAAATCATGGCAATTGCACAGGAAAACATCGAACGGATCCAAAGAATGGAAAGTTATTTGAATGACTATGCCAAGACTTTGGAAGAAACCAAAAAAGCAGTGGATCAACTAAGAGAGCATCAAGAGAGCTATATCCAACTGCGCGATTATTATAGTAGTCAGGTTTATTTTGATGACTTGGATCTGCCCAATCAAGCTGACTTTCCAGACGATCTTCCTTGTGGTGTCTTGTCCGAAGATGCCGTCTATGATTTGTTAGACGAGCATTTTCAGATGGGAGTGGAGCTCTTGGAGATCGCAACGAAAATGATTAAAGAACGGTGAAATTTCAATCTAATTTTCTTTGAACCACACAAAAAAAAGCTCCGGTTTCCCGGAGCTTTTTGAATGATTAGTGTGAGACACGGCGACGTCTTGCTTTTTTGCGGTTTTCTTCGATGAAAGTCGCTTTTTGTTCTTCTGGTTCGATTACTTTTTTCTTGAATGTGTAAACTGCACCTGCGACAGCAGCAACTGTACCAGCAACACCAGTAACAAAACCTTTACCAAATCCTTTAGCCATGAGAATTTCTCCTTTTCTGAACTTTAAATATTTATGTTATAATATATGGTAACGAAAAAACGTGAATTTTGCAAGGAAAAACGATGAAAACCAAGATAATTGTGATTGTGGGACCGACTGCTGTTGGAAAGACAGCTCTTGCGATCGATTTAGCACAAGCTCTCAATGGTGAGATTATCAGTGGCGATAGTCAGCAAGTCTATCGCAAGCTGGATATTGGAACAGCCAAGGCGACACCAAAAGAGCAAGCTGCAGCTCCCCATCATTTAATCGATGTACGGGAGGTGACCGAGTCTTACTCGGCTTTTGATTTTGTAAGAGAAGCCAAGACTGCCATTGAAGATATCACAGCTCGAGGAAAGCTTCCTATCATTGCAGGTGGGACGGGTCTTTACATCCAAAGTTTGCTCGAAGGTTATCATTTAGGTGGTGAAGTTCCTCATGAAGAGATTCTGGCCTATCGCGCTCAATTGGACTTGTTGTCGGAGGAAGACTTGTACCAAAGAGTGGCGGAGCAAGGACTTGTGATTCCTCAGCTCAATCGCCGTCGGGCCATGCGGGCTCTTGAAATTGCGCATTTTGGGCAGGACCTCGCAAACGAAGAGACCGATTATGAACCCTATCTCATCTGTCTAGATGATGAACGGTCCTTGATCTATGATCGCATCAATCGCCGAGTAGATCGCATGCTAGAGGAAGGCTTGCTGGATGAAGCCCGTTGGCTCTATGATGACCATCCGGAGGTTCAGGCAGCTAAAGGCATTGGGTACAAGGAACTCTTTCCTTACTTTAAGGGAGAGCAGAGCCTTGAGGAAGCCAGTGAGATCCTCAAGCGCAATACGCGGCGGTTTGCCAAACGGCAGTTGACTTGGTTTCGAAATCGAATGGAAGTGACCTTTTACGCCATTTCTGCACCTCACTTCAAGGAGCAGGTTCTTGCAGATGTAAAGGAGTTTTTGTAACATGATTGAAACAGAAAAGAAACAAGAACGCATCCTTTTGATTGGTGTGGAACTTCAAGGCATGGACAATTTTGACATGTCTATGGAGGAGTTGGCGAGCCTGGCTAAAACAGCTGGTGGAGATGTCCGGGGTTCCTATACACAAAAGCGGGAAAAATACGATACCAAGACCTTTGTCGGCTCAGGAAAACTAGAAGAAATCGCGCAAATGGTCGAAGCAGATGAGATTACGACCGTAGTGGTCAATAATCGCCTGACCCCCCGTCAAAATGTCAACTTAGAAGAAATCCTTGGGGTCAAGGTCATTGACCGGATGCAGTTGATTTTAGATATCTTTGCCATGCGGGCTAGGAGTCATGAAGGGAAGTTGCAGGTGCACTTGGCCCAGCTCAAATACCTTTTGCCACGCCTTGTCGGTCAAGGGATCATGCTTAGCCGTCAGGCTGGGGGAATTGGTTCTCGTGGTCCAGGGGAAAGTCAGCTGGAGTTGAACCGCCGGAGCGTTCGCAATCAAATCACCGATATCGAGCGCCAGCTCAAGGCAGTTGAAAAGAACCGGGAAACCCTTCGTGAAAAACGCTTGGAATCACCTGTCTTCAAGATTGGTTTGATCGGCTATACCAATGCAGGAAAGTCGACCATTATGAATCAGCTGACCAGTAAGAGCCAGTATGAAGCCGATGAACTCTTTGCGACCTTGGACGCCACAACCAAGAGCATCCATCTAACAGGCAATCTGCAAGTGACGCTGACCGATACGGTTGGCTTTATCCAAGATCTACCAACAGAGCTGGTATCGAGCTTTAAGTCGACCTTGGAAGAAAGTAAGAATGTGGACCTCCTGGTCCATGTCATCGATGCGTCTGATCCCAATCATGAAGAGCATGAAAAGACGGTGCTTTCGATCATGAAGGACCTAGATATGCTGGAGATCCCTCGCTTGACGCTTTACAACAAAGCAGATAAAGTAGCAGACTTTACACCAACCCAGACACCTTTTAGCTTGATTTCAGCACGCTCTGAGACAGCCCGTGAAGATCTCCAGGCTTTGCTACTAGAAAAACTGAGAGAACTCTTTGTTCCCTTTACCATTCGCGTTCCTTTTTCAAAATCTTATCGGACACATGATCTAGAAACAGTAGCGATCATTGACCAGCGCGAATTTGAAGAAGACATCGAGGTCATTCAAGGCTATATCGCAGAGAAAAATAAGTGGAAGTTGGAAGAATTTTATGACGGATTACGTTGATTTAGCAATAAAATATGGAGGCTATACCAGCCTCGATCGGGTCTATCTGACCAATCTTTTAAGCACGATCCCTGAGGAATTGCGTCTCCGTGTGATTACGCCTCCCCCAAGTGTGATCAACGCCTATTTTGCTGAGCTCTATCAAAAGAAGAGCCCCAAGGAGGCCATGGATTATTTCTTGGACTTGAGTCGGGCATTTGACTTATTCACAGTTCAGCAAACCTTTGATGAACGAAATCCCTTTATCCGCCTCAACTTATCAGGTAAGTCTTATGGCTTGGCTTACGTAAATGAAGAGCTAGCCTGTGTCTTTGCTGAACATCCAGCAGAGGATATCACCTCTTCGATTTTATTCGAAATTGCAGAGATCTTTCCTCATTGTTTGGTCTTTGAAAAAGATGGCAAGATCTGTCTGCAAGAGGCCGGCCCAGAAGTGGTCACTAAAACAGAAGCCCTCTCCGCCCTGACTGACTTGATGAGCTTGGAAGATGGACGCTTGAAACTGTCAGGATATAACCAAGAGGAGCTCCTTGAGCTAGCGCAAGCCTACCCAGGCAACCTTTCTTTCCGTTCAGAGAACCGGACGGCCATGATTTATATAGATAGAAAGTAGACAATGGACATTCAATTTTTAGGAACGGGAGCTGGGCAACCCTCAAAAGCCCGAAATGTATCGAGCTTGGCGCTCAAATTGCTAGATGAGATCAATGAAGTCTGGCTCTTTGATTGTGGTGAAGCGACACAGAATCAAATTTTAGAAACGACCATTCGTCCACGAAAGGTTAGCAAGATCTTTATCACTCACTTACACGGAGACCATATTTTTGGTTTGCCAGGTTTCCTCTCTAGCCGGGCCTTCCAGGCCAATGAAGAGCAGACGGATCTGGATATCTATGGACCAGTAGGGATCAAATCCTTTGTGATGACTAGTCTTCGCGTATCAGGTTCTCGCCTGCCTTATCGCATCCATTTTCATGAATTCGATGAACATTCTCTAGGTAAGATTTTAGAAACCGATAAATTCACGGTTTATGCGGAAGCTTTGGACCACACCATTTTCTGTGTGGGTTACCGGATCATGCAGAAGGACCTCGAAGGAACACTGGATGCGGACAAGCTGAAGACAGCAGGGGTTCCTTTTGGTCCGCTCTTTGGTCAGGTCAAAAATGGACAAGATGTCACCCTGGAAGATGGGACTAAGATCATTGCAGCGGATTATATTTCAGCCCCTCGGCCTGGTAAGATTATCACGATCCTCGGAGATACCAGAAAGACTGATGCTAGCGTCCGCCTTGGAGTCAATGCGGATGTCCTCGTCCATGAGTCTACCTATGGCAAGGGCGATGAGAAGATTGCTAAGAAACACGGCCACTCGACCAATATGCAGGCGGCAGAAGTGGCGCGTGAAGCTGGAGCCAAGCGCCTTCTTTTGAACCACATCAGTGCTCGCTTCTTATCAAAAGACATCAGCCAATTGCGCAAGGATGCATCCAGCATTTTTGAAAATGTCTATGTCGTCAAAGATTTGGAAGAAGTGGAGATCTAAGATGCGAACCATTCTCATAACAGGAGCAAGTGGAGGCTTGGCCCAAGAAATGGTCAAGCTCCTCCCTGAAGATCGGCTGATTCTCCTAGGTAGAAATCAAGAAAAACTGGAACAACTCTATGCCAGTCATCCTCAAGCTGAATGCATCGGGATTGATATCACTGATTCCTCAGCCGTCCAAGATTTGGTAGAAGAGCTCTATCAGCGCTACGGGCAGATTGATATCTTGGTCAACAACGCAGGCTATGGGATTTTTGAGGCCTTTGATCGCATTTCTGACCAGCAGGTGCAGGAAATGTTTGAGGTCAATACCTTTGCCCTCATGCAGTTTTCACGCTTGATGGGTGCGCACATGAAGGCAGCAGGAAAGGGGCACATCGTCAACATCGTCAGCATGGCGGGTCTCGTCGCAACTGCCAAATCCAGCCTTTATTCGGCCACCAAGTTTGCGGCCATTGGTTTCTCCAATGCCCTGCGCTTGGAACTCATGCCCTTTGGTGTCCATGTGACGACGGTCAATCCAGGCCCCATTCGGACCACTTTCTTTGATCAGGCAGACCCAGACGGAAGCTATGTCAAGGCTGTGGATCGCTACATTTTGGAACCAGACTTTGTGGCTAAGAAGATCGTGAAAAGCTTTGGAAAACCAAAACGTGAGCTCAATCTGCCTTGGCTCTTGAACCTGACCCACAAGCTCTATACCCTTTTCCCACGCATCTCGGACAAGCTAGCCAGCAAGATGTTTAACTTCAAATAGGAGGAGATCGATGGCCGCAAATATTCAAGCCTATTTAGAAAACCTCCAGCAACCCTGGGGACAGATCTATTATGATATCCTTTTTGCTCAATTACAGGACATCAAGGGGAAGCGGGTGCTTGATTTCGGGAGTGGTTTTGGCCTTGTAGCCAACCACCTGGCACAAGACAATGAGGTCCTTGCTGTGGAACCTAATGAGGAAATGGTGGCTTTGCGGGCCCAGGACCATCCCTACCAGCAATTCGTCGGAAGTCTGGACCAGTTAGCAAGTCTTGAAGATGCTAGCTTTGATGTCATTCTCTGCCACAATGTCTTGGAGTATGTAGAGGATCGCAAGGTGATTCTAAAGGAATTCACTCGTCTCTTGAAACCAGGAGGCCTGCTCTCTATCGTCAAGCACAATGAGGTTGGCCGCGTTCTGCAGACCGTCGTTTTTGAAAATGATCCTCAGAAGGCGCTTGATCTCTTAGCAGGTCAGAACTTGGAAACTCACTTCATGGGCTTGGCTCAGGCCTATGATCTAGATAGAGCAGTAGAAGATCTAGCCCTCGAAGTTCAGGACTACCAAGGGATCCGAGTCTTTTATGCATTGCAGGACAACCGCTTCAAGGGCCAAGAAGGCTGGCGAGAGTCTATGCTTGAGATGGAGCTAGCTGTTTGCCAAGAGTCCCCTTACCGGGATATCGCCTTCTTCCAGCACTATAGGTTAAAAAGGAGTTAAGATGTTAGATTATAAAAAAGAAATTCCAGCGATGACAGACCTACTCGCACTCTACGGCTCGGTTGGTTGGACCAATTATACCAACAACCCATCTATGCTGGAACAAGCTGTCAAAGCTAGTCTCTGGCAGTTGGCCGTCTATGATGAGAAAGAGCTCGTCGCCTACATTCGCTTGGTAGGTGATGGCCACTCGGTTATTTTTGTGCAGGACCTTTTGGTAAGACCAGATCATCAGCGTCAAGGTATCGGAAGGAAACTCTTAGAAGAGGCTTTAGCGACCTTTCCAAATGTCTATCAACGGCTCCTTGCCACTGAACGTAGCGAAAAAAATCTAGCCTTTTACCAGTCTCTCGGCTTTGTCGAACTTTCCGAGCAAGCCTGTACAGGGATGATTTATATAAAATAGAGAGTGGGACATTAATCGGTAATTCGTTAGAATTCGATTTCGTCATCCCACCTCCGCAAAGTTGAGTAGGGCTGTAAAAGCTGATGAAATCAGCGTAGTAGAGCCCACTCAACCACTGCGTCTTGCTCGACAATCCAAAAATAATTGAGAGACTAGGACTTTTGTCCCAGCCTCTATCTATTTGACTGACAAAAGGGGGGATTGATGGTAAAATGAGGAGGAGATTAGGTTAAATTTAGCAAGGAGGTCAGGCTATGAAACTCAATGATTTCAAACTATTCGCAGGAATTCCACTTGTCCTTTGTTGCCTCCTTCTTTCCAGTTGTAAGATCATGACACCGAGTGATTATAAAAAAGCGAAGGAAGTTGTCAGCAGTGAACTTGCTAAGGTTGGTCTGCATGGGGATGTTAAAATTAATCGTCTTTCCTGGCAGGCTTTAGAAATTCCAGGTTATAAAGTCGATTTTACTTATTCGGAGAAAACCTATGACGGTCAAACCGTACCTCTTGAGGTGCATGCTTTCTTACAAAATGACTGGTCTGATCCCTATGGACAAACCACTCCAAGTTATAAAGAAGTTTTTACAGAGCAGAAGGCAGTACAGAAAAAAGAAGCCCAACTACTGGATAAGCTTAAAAAGCAGGATTTAGGAATGACTCTCTCTTATTTTCATTTTCTCCCCAATGTTAGTTCTTCTTATCAAAAGGAGGTTGCAGAAGAACTGGAAGAACTCAAAATAGGCAAGAAGGAAAGAAAGATTTCGCAGGTTATTACCAGATTCCGTACGCCACCCTTATTCAAAAGGGGATGGTTCGTATGATGATCTCAGTAGAAGACGACCAATCCATCCAGGAAAAGGATTTAAAAGCTGCCGCTAAAAAGTTGGATGCTAGTGTTCTTCCAGATGGTGACTATGATTTCTATTACCTGGATTTCAAGAATAAAGATCATGAATCCATCTCCTATCATTTTAACGTTAAGGATGGACAGGTTGTGAAATTGGATCAGTAAAAAAGGTGAAATAGGAAAAACGACAGCTCAAGATGAAGGTCCCTGAGCTGTTTTTGTTATCTATTAAAGAAAAACAGGATAAAAAAGAGAACCTTTCGGTTCTCTCTATTTGTTTCAACTTCTATGAATGAGAGTAGAAGTTTCTTCGTTAGGGGGTTGATAGAAGTAAGGACTGTTCCTAATGATACGATTAGTTATCAGTCAATTTCCGTTTGATTCCAACAGCACCTGCTAAGACAAGAATTCCTGAGAAGACAAGTCCAGATGCAACAACTTCACCTGTATTAGGAAGAAGTGTTTTGTGACCTCCACCATTGTTTTCACCATTGGAACCTGGCGCACTTGGTGTCGTTGTAGTACCAGAATGTTCAGGTTTATTTGGATTTTCGGGTGTAGTCTTAGGTTCTACAGTAGTAGTTGTTGTATCTTCTTCACTACTATTGTGGTTTTCTGGTTCTTCTGGTGTTGTAGTCGCTTCGGTAGTCTTAGGTTCATCGGTAGTTGTTACAGTAGTCTTAGGCTCTTCTGTTGAAACAGTTGTATCAGGAGTCTCAGGCGTAGTAGTTACAGTAGTCTTAGGCTCTTGAGTTGTAGTAGTTGTAGTTGTGGGCTCTTGAGTCGTAGTAGTTGTGGTTGTAGGCTCTTGAGTCGTAGTAGTTGTAGTTGTGGGCTCTTGAGTCGTAGTAGTTGTGGTTGTAGGCTCTTGAGTCGTAGTAGTTGTAGTTGTAGGCTCTTGAGTCGTAGTGGTTGTGGTAGTCGGCTCTTGAGTCGTAGTAGTTGTGGTAGTCGGCTCTTGAGTCGTAGTGGTTGTGGTTGTAGTCTCTTGAGTCGTAGTAGTTGTGGTAGTTGTAGTTGGTTTATTTGATGTGTTGACCACTTTAATCACGTTGTCATCATCAATTTTCTCAACTTTAGAAGTGTAACCTTCTGGAGTGTTTGTTTCCACTACTGAGTACTCAATCTTCTTACCGTCTTTGATACCTGGCAATTTCGTAAATGCTGCTTTCCAGCCAGAAGCTTTTGTAAGGGTTTGTGTTAACCCATCCAAGGCTTTGCCGTCCGCATACAATTGAACAGTAATATCTTTACGGTCAGCTTCATCGTCACCAACCCATTCTTTTTGAACAGTCACAGTTGTGTCACCAGTTAGCCAGAATTTCAATTCAGTGTTGTTCCAGAATGCTGGGTCAGTTTGAGGTGTTGTGATTTCATCAGCTGTCAATGTAGCATTGTTGTCAACGCGAATGGTTGTCTTAGGAATTAATGTTTGGTATTCAACGATCAATTCATCGCTAGAAGCTGTTTTAAAGACATCACTGACATCTGATAAATTCACGGTAAATCCATTGCCGTCCGCATCGAATTTCACATGTTTCCAGAAGTCCCAACCTGAAGCAATCACTTGTCCACCTTTTCTTAAAGTGAAGGATGGTTTCAAGTAAGTTCCCACAAAGAATTCATTTGCAGCGTGGTTAGCAGCAGGAGCAAAAGTGATTTTTGAGTAATCGACGGCTGGAGCTTGGATTTTATCTGATACAACAGGGTTTGTGATGGCTTGTTTTTTACCATCTCCATTGATACGGATAAACCATTTTGTTAGATAGTAGTCATCCCCAACATTCAACCATGCCCAGTTTTCAGATACGTCTAATTTGAATTCCTTAGATACATAGTCACCTGTAAGGTTGTATTTATTTAAGACAGATTCAAATACACCAGGACCATCAGGACGAGTGATGACAACGGATTCAGATCCAACCTTAGAAGTGGCAGTTTTGTTTCCAGGATTTCCTGGAGTGCTGTCCCACACTACTTGGTATGAGAAGCCACCCTTAACGTTTTGGTTCATGGATTCGATGGCTTTTTTAAAGGTAAAAGTAATCTTTTTGTTTGTCATCGTAATGGTCGCTACTTCAGCGCCATTTGCTTGAAGTGATTGTGTTGCAATTTCAGTGATGTTGACACCTTCTGGAGCATCAATAGTAAACGTATCGCCTTCTTTAACTGATTTACCAGTTAAATCCCAGTCAAATGAAAAGGTAACCTTTTGTCCACTTGCTTGGGCCTTTAAGTTGGAGACAGTTGGTGAAACAGTAGTGGCGCTTACGGGTTTAATCACAGACAACCCTAAGGCTACCACACCGATGATAGCTACAAATGCAACTATCTTTTTATAAAGAGATTTCAATTAGCCTCATTTCCTTTCTTCTGCCTGCCCTTTCCGAGGTTTTTCTATTTAGTGATATATCCTAAAATAGAAAGACTTCTAATTTCCACTCCATGAAACCAGCCGCCTCAATTTAAGATGGACCGATGAAACGTTTGCTCCTTTAATGGAAAAAAATGAAAACAAACCCACCGATAAAATCAGCTCAAACCCTCTAACTACGTTTGTTTAGATAGAAAAAAGAGAGAAATGACAAGCGTCATAATGTTCAAGTGATAATAAGCGTTACAAATTTTAACAGAACAATCATTCCATTACATATTTAAAAAAGATTATTATCACTAATATTATAAGCTTTTATGTATACAAGTCAATCTAAATGTAACAAAAATAAAAGATATTGTTCATTTCGTCGCAACCACTTCTTGACCTTTTTTCCACCGCCATTTTCGGCTTTCATGATATAATATTCAGATAAGAAAAAGAGGAGACCAAAAGCTAGATGATCACTTCAAAATACGATTGGCAGTTAGCTTCGCCAAGAGCAGATGAGGCCTTTTTAGCCCTTGCCAAAAAAGCAGGCCTAGAAGCATCCGTGGCAACCTTGCTGTATGAGCGTGGCATTCAGACCAAAGAGGATTTAGAAGACTTTTTAGAACCCAAGCTGGAGAAGCTACACGACCCTTATTTGCTCCATGATATGGACAAGGCAGTGGAGCGCATCCGACGGGCCATCGAAGATTATGAGCAGATCCTCGTCTACGGAGACTATGATGCGGATGGGATGACTTCGGCCTCCATTATGAAGGAAACCTTGGAGCAGATGGGGGCAGAGGTGCAAGTCTACCTACCCAACCGATTCACAGACGGCTACGGTCCCAATGAGAGCGTCTACAAATACTTTATCGAGCAGCAAGGCATTTCCCTGATTGTCACGGTGGACAATGGGGTTGCGGGAAATCAAGCCATTGCCATGGCCCAAGCGATGGGAGTCGATGTCATCGTGACGGACCACCACTCTATGCCAGAGGTTTTACCGGATGCATATGCGATCATTCATCCGGAGCATCCAGATGCGGATTATCCCTTCCATTATCTAGCAGGATGTGGTGTGGCCTTTAAGTTGGCCTGTGCCCTCCTAGAGGAAGTACCAGTCGATCTCTTAGACTTGGTAGCGATTGGGACCATTGCTGACATGGTCAGCCTGACAGATGAGAATCGGATTCTGGTCAAATATGGTCTGGGTGTTCTCCAACATACCCAGCGCATGGGCTTGCAGGAGCTCTTGGAGATCGCAGGGATTCGTCCGGAGGATGTCAATGAAGAAACGGTTGGTTTTCAGATTGCTCCTCGTCTCAATGCCCTTGGCCGCCTCGATGATCCCAATCCGGCCATTGAACTCCTGACAGGATTTGACGATGAAGAGGCACACGAGATTGCTCTCATGATTCATCAGAAGAATGAAGAACGAAAAGAGATTGTCCAAGCTATCTATGACGAAGCTAAAACCATGGTGGATCCAAGTTTGTCCGCCCAGGTCTTGGCCAAAGAAGGTTGGAATCCAGGGGTCCTTGGTATTGTAGCCGGCCGTCTATTAGAAGAGCTTCATCAGCCAGTTGTTGTTTTAAGCATCGAAGATGGGCGGGCTAAAGGAAGCGCTCGGAGTCCTGAGTCGGTCAATATCTTTGAGGCCCTCGATCCCCACCGGTCGCTCTTTGTCGCCTTTGGAGGGCATGCCGGTGCAGCAGGGATGACCTTAGATGTAGACCAACTTCCTGCCTTGTCTCAGGCTCTTACGGATTACATTGCAGAACAAGAGATTGATCTCAGCAGCAAGTCTAACTTAGCCATCGACGAGGAACTGCATCTAACAGAACTAACGCTTGAGACCTTGAAAAGCTTTGATCGCTTAAGTCCTTTTGGCATGGACAATAAAAAGCCGGTCTTTCTAGTCCGTAACTTTAAGGTAGAAGGGGCACGCTCGATGGGAGCTGGCAATACCCACTTGAAACTCAAAATTTCTCAAGAAGATGCGACCTTTGAGGTGGTGGGTTTTGGCTTGGGGATCCTAGAGGCAGAGTTTGCACAAGCGCAAGACCTAGAGTTAGCTGTGCAGTTGTCGGTCAACCAATGGAATGGTCAAACAACCCTCCAGCTCATGCTGGTTGATGCGCGTGTGGACGGCGTGCAGCTCTTTAATATCCGCTCTAAAAATGCCAGTCTCCCCGCAGGTGTTCCCGTTCTTGATTTTACTAAAGAACTGCCAGATCTATCTGGAGCACCCGCTGTTGTAGTTGGAAATATCCCTGAGGATTTAGAGCAACTACGGCAAATCTTCCAAGAGCATGATTTCCAGGCCGTTTATTTCAAAAATGAGATCGCCAAAGCCTACTATCTGACAGGATACGGTAGCAGGGACCAGTATGCCAAACTCTATAAGACCATCTACCAGTACCCAGAGTTCGATGTCCGTTACAAACTCAAAGACCTAGCGGCCTATCTTAAGATCCAGCAGATCCTCTTGGTCAAAATGATTCAGATCTTCCAAGAGTTGGGCTTTGTGACCATTGAAAATGGCATCATGAAGGTTAATAAAGAAGCAGAAAAACGCGAAATCGCGGAAAGCAGCATCTACCAAAAACTTAAACAAACGGTGAAAGAGCAGGAGTTGATGGCCCTTGGAACGGTTCGCGAAATTTATGACTATCTGACAGGTCAGGAATCATGAAAAAACACCTAAAAAAATTCCTCTGGCTCACTCCCTTCCTGCTTTTTGGACTTTATTGGTTGGGAATCTACCTGAGCTTGAGGAACCCTATGGAAGAAATTAACTACTCTGAAAATGGTGGATGGATGCGCTATGTGATGTTTAAGCCCTTTACAGAGACAATCGGTAGCGATCGCATCTGGAAAGAAGATGAAGGATTTCAAATTTACCCTTATTCAAAAGGAATTGTTGGCGTTGATGAGCGACTTTCGGTCTTGATGTTTCGTGATTCAACTGATTGGACTTTTCGATATGAAGTCGATGTGGATAAGGATGTTACGGTTGGTTTTGGATTTATCTATGATTCTAAGAAAAAAATCTTTAGACAGACCGGCTTATTCTTTTCTAGAAAAGGTACTACTTACAAAGGCCAGCAACTTCTTGATCAACTTGCCGCCTATGGCAAAGACCGTACTTGGTTGAAAAAGCAAAGTAAGAAGGTAGCTGAACAATACATTCTTGGCACCTGGTTCAAAAGGGGAAGCTCTCGATATTCTTTAAAAAACCTAGGTGATATGAAAATTAAGTACAATAAATTGATAGAAGAATAGTAAGGATGTTTCCAATTCCAATCCTGCATCTTTTTCAGGTGTGGGATTTTTGCTTTTGACGCAGGAGCTTGGGAAAATGATTTGGCAAAAAATGATGCAAGTTAGTAGAATTCATGATATAATGGAATGTAAAAAATTTTTTATGAAAGAAAGTTAACCATGAATTTAAAAGATTACATTGCAAGCATTGAAAACTATCCACAAGAAGGAATTACCTTCCGTGATATCAGCCCTTTGATGGCAGATGGCAATGCTTATAGTTATGCGATTCGTGAAATCGTTCAATACGCGACGGATAAGAAGATCGACATGATCGTCGGCCCTGAAGCGCGTGGATTCATCGTTGGATGTCCGGTCGCTTTCGAGCTCGGTATTGGTTTTGCGCCTGTTCGTAAACCTGGTAAATTGCCACGTGAAGTCATCTCAGCTGACTACGAAAAAGAATACGGTGTGGATACCTTGACCATGCACGCCGATGCTATCAAACCAGGTCAACGTGTTCTCATCGTTGATGACCTTTTGGCGACTGGTGGTACGGTGAAAGCAACCATCGAAATGATCGAAAAACTCGGTGGAGTTGTTGCAGGTTGTGCCTTCTTGATCGAGTTGGATGATTTGAAAGGTCGCGAAGCGATCGGCGATTACGACTACAAAGTCTTGATGCATTACTAATATAGTCTAATACTATAACTGGCTACAGAAAAACCATAATTGAAAACTATAAGCTCCTATCATATAATGTTAGTTAAGAACTTGTAAGATGGGAGCTTTTTATGCCAATTACTCTAGATAAAAAATTACCAGCAGTCGATATCCTTCGTTCAGAAAATATTTTTGTCATGGATGATGTTCGGGCGACTCACCAGGATATTCGGCCGATGAATGTTCTCATTCTGAATCTGATGCCGACCAAGGTTGCGACAGAAACCCAGCTCTTACGGCTCCTTGCCAATACGCCCTTGCAGATCAATGTAGATTTCCTCTACATGGCGAGCCATGAATCCAAGAATACAGCGGCTGAGCATTTGGAGAGCTTCTACAAGACCTTTGAGGATATCAAGGATAATTACTATGACGGCTTGATTGTGACAGGAGCACCTGTTGAAAAGATGGACTTTGAGGAAGTAGACTACTGGGAAGAATTGACCCAGGTCTTTGAATGGTCTAAGCGGCATGTCTTTTCCACCTTACACCTCTGTTGGGGAGCTCAGGCTGGTCTTTACTACCGTTACGGGATTCAAAAAGTAGAGCTCTGTGACAAGCTATCCGGTATCTATGACCAAGTAGTGGTGCGTCCGGAAAGTCTTCTCATGAGAGGCTTTGACGATCGCTTCCTTGCCCCTCATTCTCGCTATACGGATGTTCCTTTGAAGGAAGTCCTTGAAAAGAGCAATCTTCAGGTGATCGCGCAAGGAAATGAAGTTGGCCTTTCCATCATTGCCAGTCCAGACATGCGTGAGGTGTATAGCTTTGGCCATCTGGAGTATGATCGCGATACGCTGGCTAAGGAATATAACCGAGATGTCAAGGCAGGCTTGGATCCGGATGTTCCTAAGAATTATTTTGATCACGATGATGCCAGTACAGAGCCTCGCATTCGCTGGAATCTAGCTGCGACAACCTTCTTTAGTAATTGGATCAACTATGCGGTTTATCAAGAAACACCTTACCGCTTGGAAGAATTGGAAAAAGATATTTCATTTTATGGTTACCTATAAAGGGGAATTATGACATATTCACAAGCATTTAAGTATGGCAACTTGGTTCTTCCAAGTGCCTTGCTTTTTCATTATCATGAGTTATTTGACCAGGCAGATGACTACTTGGTTTGGCAGTTTTTCTTCCTTCAAAATACGACTGGTCAAGAGACCTTGACTCCCAATCAGATTGCTAGTCATCTGGGAAAAACGGTGACAGAGGTCAATCGGATTATGTCCAATTTGACCACCAAGGGACTTCTTCAATATCGGACCATTGAGCTTAATGGAGAAATTGAGGCCATCTTTGATGCGACCATAGCCCTGGAACGCTTGGATGAAATTTTAGACGCTCAGACACAAGGGAAGACACAGAGTGCTCCTGCCAAGGGAAATGTCATCAAGGACTTGGTGGAAACCTTCCAACAGGAGCTTGGACGACTCTTGACGCCTTTTGAGATTGAAGATTTGACCAAGACCGTGCGCGAGGATCAGACAGATCCAGATGTGATCAAGGCAGCGCTACGAGAAGCTGTTTTTAATGGCAAGCCTCACTGGAAATATATCCAGGCCATTTTGCGAAACTGGCGCAGTGAAGGCATCAACAGCCTGGCCCAAGTAGAGGCGAAACTACAAGAACGCGAGCAAGCTAACCCACGCAATGTGACGGTTTCAGACGATTTCTTACAGGCCATGGATTTGTGGAAGGATAAAAAAAACTGAGAGTGGGACAGAAATCGGTAATTCGTTAGAATTCGATTTCGTCGTCCCACCTCCGCACAGTTGAGTAGGGCTGTAAAAGCTGATGAAATCAGCGTAGTAGAGCCCACTCAACCACTGCGTCTTGCTCGACAATCCAAAGATAATTGAGAGGCTAGGACTTTTGTCCCAGCCTCATTTTTTTGTTTATAAATAGTCCGCGTAGGCTTTTTCTAGTTTGGTGAGGAGTTCTTGTTTTTCTTCCTCACTTGCAAAGGAAGCCTGGATGGCATGGACATTGTGCTGGTAAAAGTCAATTTCCTTGGTTTGGAAATGCTGATGATAGAGAGCGTATTCCTTGGTGAGGTCGGTATCAGATACAGTCCGGTTATCGGTATTGATACTGATCCGAGCACCGGCTGCATTCATCTTCAAATAAGGGAAATCTTCTATAGTCGGCGCTGCTTTTGTCTGTAAGTTGCTGGTCAAGCAGAGTTCACCAGTGACCCCATTTTCAATAAAGGATTGGAGTAAGGCTGGTTCATGAGATAGAGCTGTCACGTGGCCATTGCGTTTGATACCAAATGCAATCGATTGGGCAACAAAGTGTGGGCAATGACACTCACCTGCATGAAGCGTCATAGGACGATGGTAACTCTTGATTTGCTCAATTAGAGGTCGAATATCTTTTGGAGAGTAGTTGTGCTCATCTCCGGCAAAGTCAAAACCAACAAAATCCTGATCACTAACTTGGTTGGCTTCTGCAAGAATGCGAGATGTGACTTCTTGATCTGACTGGCGCATGCCACAGACCAAGGCTTTTGCAACAATGCCAAATTCCTCCTGGGCTTGGCGCAGACCATCGCAGACAGCATCGATGGTTTCTGGGACAGTGAGGCCTTGGTCCATGGACAATTCTGGTGCAAAGCGGACCTCGATGTAGACGACATTTTCAAGAGCGACTTGCTTGGCCACATCGTAAGCGACAAGCGTCAAGGCTTCTTTGGTTTGAAGAAGGGGCCGAATGTAGTCAAAGGCCTCCAAATAGTCCAAAAGATTCTCACAGTGGGCAGGCGCAGTGACATGGTGCTTGAGCTCCTCATCGCTAGCAGGTAGATCAATATTGGCCATAGCTGCCAACTGGCGAATGATTGGAAGCGACAAGGAACCGTCTAAGTGACAGTGAAGTTCTGTCTTTGCCAAACTATGAAAATCGATCGTGGACATGGTTTTCTCCGTAAAATTGTATTTTTTCTATACTATCATTTTGACAAAAAAAGTCAAGTAGCCTTCGCGTAGCAGATATTTGAAAGGGAGCCCGAGATTTGATATGCTAGGAGTAGCGAAATTAAAGGAGAAGAAAGATGTCAGACTATCAATTACCAGAAGTATGGGAAGCACCGAGCCAAATGGGAGGAGCCTGGGGTGGCTTGAACCAACCAACAGCAGGTGCCCGCTTTGAACAAACCCTTCCAAAAGGCGACCAGCCTTTCCAACTCTATACCCTTCCAACACCCAATGGGATCAAGGCCACCATTATGCTGGAGGAATTGAAAGAGCTGGGTGTGGATGCAGGCTATGACGCTTATCGGATCAAGATTGGCGAGGGAGATCAGTTTGGAAGTGACTTTGTAGCCATCAATCCTAACTCGAAAATTCCAGCCATGTTGGATCAATCAGGAGAGGAAGCGATTCGTGTCTTTGAATCAGCTAATATCCTCCTGTATCTAGCTGAGAAATTTGGCAAATTAATACCGACTGATCGGGCTAAACGGACAGAAGTGCTCAACTGGCTCTTCTGGCAGACGGGTGCAGCACCTTTCTTAGGGGGAGGCTTTGGGCATTTCTTCCACTATGCACCTGAGAAAATTGAGTATGCCATCAACCGCTTTGCCATGGAAGCCAAACGTCAATTGGACCTACTGGACAAGGAACTGGCTACTAAACCTTATATCGCAGGGGATGACTATACCATTGCAGATATTGCCATCTGGTCTTGGTATGGCCGTCTAGCCCAAGACAAGGTCTGGGACCGTGCAGGGATTTTCCTAAATGTGAAGGAATACAAGCATCTGCAAGCTTGGACAGAGAAAATCGCCAATCGCCCAGCTGTGAAACGTGGCTTGGAAGTAGAATATAAGGAAATTGACTAAAGTCTAATATCGGCTTGTTGAGGATGATAGCGAGAGTTTCCGCCGTGAGTATAGCACATGAAACGTATAAGTTTCATGTGCCCGGAAGTTTTGAGACATTAGACTCAAAACTTAGTCATGGAACTTTGAAGAAGTTCGCTGACGTCCGGACTCACCTAAGGAAAGTCTAAAGTAATACCTTTCCATAATAGACAAGGCGCCGTTGCGCCTTTTTTTAATGGTGCAAACATGGTATACTAAAGGGTGGAATAAAACTTTAGAAAGTAGCACATGGAATTTACAAAATTATCAAATCGCTTGGACTTGGTGGCTAGCTTCGTCCCAGCTGGAGCACGTTTGTTGGACGTGGGGAGTGACCATGCTTATCTCCCAATCGCTCTCTTACAAGAAGGCAAGATTGAGGCTGCCATTGCTGGTGAAGTGGTAGAAGGGCCCTACCAGTCTGCCCTCCAAAATGTTGCGGATAATGGCTTAGAGGACAAGATTGAGGTCCGTCTGGCCAATGGCTTGGCTGCCTTTGAACCAGCAGATGGCATTTCCTGTATCACCATTGCTGGCATGGGAGGACGCTTGATTGCAGATATCCTAGCCGCAGGTCTAGAAAAATTAGCCAGTGTCTCCCGCTTGGTCCTCCAGCCCAATAATCGGGAAGATGAACTGCGGGCTTGGTTGGTAAACCATGAATTTCGCATTGTTGATGAAGCGATCTTGGAAGAAAATGAGAAGTTCTATGAGATCCTCGTGGTGGAACACGGTTCTCAAGAATTGACAGCCAAGGAACTGCGCTTTGGTCCCTATTTGATGCGGGAACAAGCTCCAGCCTTTGTCCAAAAGTGGTCCAAGGAAGTGGAGAAATTGGCCTTTGCCTTGGAGCAGGTCCCAGTTGAGAATCAATTTGCCAGAGCATCGTTAGAAGAGCGTATCGCACACATCAAGGAGGTCCTACATGTTAGCAAGTGAAGTTATCAAACGCTATGAAACCTATTGTCCTCAGGAACTATCCATGGAGGGAGATGTTCGTGGCTTACAGGTCGGCACTTTGCAAAAAGACATTCATAAGGTCATGGTGGCCTTAGATATCCGCGAGCAGACGGTGGCGGAAGCTATCGCTCATGGGGTGGACTTGATCATCGTCAAGCACGCGCCCATTTTCCGTCCCATCAAGGATCTGGTAGCTGATCGGGCACAAAATCAGATCTATATCGATTTGATCAAGCACGATATCGCAGTCTACGTCAGCCATACCAATATTGACATTGTCCCAGATGGTCTCAACGATTGGTTCTGCCAGCTCTTGGACATTGAAGATATAGAACCCCTCAGTATGACAGGGGAAGGGCTCGGAATCGGCCGGATCGGTCGGGTAGCTACTCAAACCTTTGGACAGTTGGCTAGCAAGCTTAAAGAAACCTTTGGCTTAGATGCTTTGCGCATAGTCAGTTATGATGAGGCGGATTTGGATCGGGTCATTGAGCGTGTCGCCATCTGTGGAGGAAGTGGCCAGTCCTTTTACAAGGATGCTCTTGCTAAGGGGGCAGAGGTCTATATCACAGGAGATATCTACTACCATACGGCTCAGGACATGCTGAGCGATGGGCTCTTGGCCTTGGATCCGGGTCATCATATCGAGGTTCTCTTTGTGTCGAAACTAGTAGAAAAGCTTAACCAGTGGAAGGCTGAGGAAGCCTGGGAGATTGAAGTGATTGGCAGTCAAGCCAGCACCAATCCTTTTTACCATATCTAAGGGGTCATGATGAAAGTTGCCATTATTGGTGCAGGGATCGTGGGATCCACTGCAGCCTATTATTTATCCAAAGAAGCGCAAGTGGATGTGACTGTCTATGACCATGGAGTCGGCCAAGCGACTAAGGCGGCAGCAGGCATTATTAGCCCTTGGTTTTCCAAACGGCGAAATAAGGCCTGGTATCGCCTGGCTCGTCTGGGGGCTGATTTCTACCAAGAATTGGTAGAAGACCTGGCAAAGGATGGAATTAAAACAGATTTTTACCAGCAGACCGGTGTCTATCTCCTCAAGAAAAAGGAGGAGAAATTAGACGAACTCTATCAGTTGGCGCTGAGCCGTCGGGAAGAATCTCCCTTGATTGGAGACTTGGCGATCTTGACCAAAGAAGAAGTCAGTGAGCAATTTCCAGGTCTACAAGGCTTTGAGAAGCTCCTTTATGCATCAGGTGGTGCTCATGTAGAGGGAGCCCTTCTGACGTCAACTCTTCTTGAAGCCAGTGGGGCAAGAGTGATCAAGGAAGAGGTTACTCTCTCTGTCTTAGATGATGGCTATCAGATTGCCGGAGAAAGCTATGACCAAGTCATCCTAGCAACAGGGGCCTGGTTGGGGAAAATCCTTGAGCCACTCGGCTACCAGGTTGATGTCCGTCCGCAAAAAGGACAGTTGAGGGATTATCAGTTAGACTTAGATACTGATGATTATCCTGTGGTCATGCCTGAAGGAGAGCTGGATATCATTCCATTTCAGCAGGGCAAGATCAGTATGGGAGCCACCCATGAAAATGAGATGGGCTTTGACCTGACGGTGGATCAAACTCTGCTTAATCAGATGGAAACAGAAGCCCTGTCTTACTATCCAGAACTAGCTCAAGCAGAAGTTATAGGGGAGCGCGTGGGAACTCGTGCCTACACCAGTGACTTTTCACCATTTTGGGGAGCTGTTCCTGATCGAGCAGGCCTCTATGCCGCCAGTGGACTTGGTTCGTCTGGCCTCACAACTGGTCCCCTCATTGGTTGGCACCTAGCCCAACTCGTGGCAGGAGGAAACCTGCGCTTGGATCCAGCAGATTATCCAGTTGAACAATATGTGAAGAAGTAGGCTGGGACAAAAGTCCTAGCCTCTCAATTGTTTTTGGATTGTCGAGCAAGACGCAGTGGTTGAGTGGGCTCTACTACGCTGATTTCATCAGCTTTTACAGCCCTACTCAACTGTGCGGAGGTGGGACGACGAAATCGAATTCTAACGAATTACCGATTTCTGTCCCACTCTCTTTTTTTCGAAAGACCTTCTGTAATTTGGCTAAAAATAGTAGAATAGAGGGAGTGAATCATCAAGAAAATGGGAGTTATTATGAATTGGTTTCAATCGCAATCCGTGGTCTTGCAGGCCTTTCTCGCAGGATTGTTTACATGGGGCTGTACCATTGTCGGGTCAGCTATCGTCTTTTTCTTCAAGCATATTAGTCGCTAATTACTGGATATCATGATGGGCTTTGCGGTAGGTGCGATGATTTTTGTAGTGGTCGAAGAGTTGATCCCAGATTCCCAGACCAATGGCAACACAGATGTTGCGACACTTGGTCTCATGGTTGGCTTTGTCATTATGATGATCCTAGACGTCGCTTTGGGATAACCTGTCATCACCTTGGAACATAAATGCAAGGTGACTTTTTTATATAAACATGATAAAATAAGGGTAATGACTACGTAGAAAGGCCTAACATTATGAAAGGTATTATTTTAGCAGGGGGCTCAGGAACTCGCTTGTATCCATTGACACGTGCGGCTTCTAAACAATTGATGCCCATTTATGACAAACCGATGATCTACTATCCGCTGTCAACCCTTATGTTGGCTGGGATCAAAGATATCCTGATCATTTCGACTCCTCAAGACCTACCTCGTTTTGAAGAGCTTCTTGGAGATGGTTCTGAGCTCGGAATTTCTCTCTCTTATGCAGAGCAACCAAGTCCAGATGGCTTGGCGCAAGCCTTCATCATCGGGGAAGACTTTATCGGGGACGATCACGTTGCCCTCATTCTTGGGGACAATATCTTCCACGGAAATGGCTTAACCAAGATGTTGCAACGGGCAGAAGCGAAAGAAAAAGGAGCGACTGTCTTTGGTTACCAAGTCAAAGATCCAGAACGATTTGGTGTGGTAGAGTTTGACGCGGATATGAATGCTATCTCTATCGAAGAAAAGCCAGAACATCCAAAATCGAATTTTGCAGTGACAGGACTTTACTTCTATGACAATGATGTGGTAGAGATTGCCAAAAACATCAAACCAAGTCCTCGTGGAGAGCTTGAAATCACTGATGTTAACAAGGCCTATTTGGAGCGTGGAGATCTTTCTGTTGAGCTCATGGGCCGTGGTTTTGCCTGGTTGGATACAGGAACTCACGAAAGCCTCTTGCAAGCTTCTCAATATATCGAGACTGTTCAACGTTTGCAAAATGTCCAAGTAGCCAATCTTGAGGAAATTGCTTATCGCATGGGTTATATCACCAAGGAACAAGTTCATGAATTAGCGCAATCATTGAAGAAAAACGAATACGGACAATATTTGCTCCGTTTGATTGGAGAAGCTTAATGACGGAACAATTTTTTGATAAAGAATTAGCAGCCCGCAAAATTGAAGCCATCCCAGGCTTGATGGAGTTTGATATTCCTGTGCGCGGAGATAACCGTGGTTGGTTTAAAGAAAACTTCCAAAAAGAGAAAATGCTTCCTCTTGGCTTCCCTGAAAGCTTCTTTGCGGAAGGCAAGTTGCAAAACAATATCTCCTTCTCACGCAAGCATGTCTTACGTGGTCTGCATGCAGAGCCTTGGGACAAGTACATCTCTGTAGCAGATGAAGGAAAGGTTCTTGGAACTTGGGTAGACCTTCGTGAAGGCGATAGCTTTGGGAACACCTACCAAACCGTGATCGATGCTTCAAAAGGCATCTTCGTTCCTCGTGGTGTTGCCAATGGGTTCCAAGTTTTGACAGACAAAGTTGCCTATACATACTTAGTCAATGATTACTGGGCACTGGAACTCAAGCCAAAATATGCTTTTGTCAACTATGCAGACCCAAGCCTAGACATCCAGTGGGAAAACTTGGAAGAAGCAGAAGTCTCAGAAGCAGACAAGAACCACCCGTTGCTCAAAGATGTCAAACCCCTAAAAGCAGAAGATTTGTAAAAATGAACTTTGCGAAGCAATAGCGCGACTGCAAGGAGCGTTATAAGAGAGTTTCTGCCCTAGTGAAAACAAGATTCCCTCAGGGAATCTTGTAGGAAAATCTGGAGACTTAGGCTTCGGATTTAGCCATGAAACCGAAGGGTTGCTGGCGTCCCTCACTAGCTAAAGGAACAATCAAAACAAAAACTATTTGGAGAAAAAATGTCAGAATATAAACATATCATCGTAACCGGTGGAGCTGGTTTCATCGGTTCAAACTTCGTACACTATGTCTACAACAACCATCCAGACGTGCATGTGACTGTCCTTGACAAACTCACTTACGCTGGTAACCGTGCCAATATCGAAGAAATCCTTGGAGATCGTGTCGAGTTGGTGGTGGGAGACATCGCGGATGCTGAATTAGTTGACAAATTGGCTGCCAAGGCTGATGCGATTGTTCACTATGCGGCTGAAAGCCACAATGACAACTCCCTCAAAGATCCATCTCCATTTATCTACACAAACTTTGTTGGAACTTACACACTCTTGGAAGCGGCTCGTAAATACGACATTCGTTTCCACCACGTGTCAACAGACGAAGTCTATGGGGACCTTCCATTGCGTGAAGATCTTCCTGGACATGGGGAAGGTCCTGGTGAAAAATTCACTGCTGAAACCAAATACAACCCATCATCACCTTATTCATCAACCAAAGCTGCTTCAGACTTGATTGTAAAAGCTTGGGTACGTTCCTTTGGTGTCAAAGCAACGATTTCTAACTGTTCAAACAACTACGGGCCATACCAACACATCGAAAAATTCATCCCACGTCAAATCACCAATATCTTGTCTGGCATCAAGCCAAAACTTTATGGTGAAGGCAAGAACGTCCGTGACTGGATCCACACCAACGACCACTCAACAGGTGTTTGGGCCATCCTTACCAAGGGCCGTATCGGTGAAACTTACTTGATTGGTGCTGACGGCGAAAAGAACAACAAGGAAGTGCTTGAGTTGATCCTTGAAAAAATGGGACAACCAAAAGATGCCTACGACCGTGTAACAGACCGTGCTGGTCACGATTTGCGTTATGCTATTGATTCAACAAAATTGCGTGAAGAATTAGGTTGGGAACCACAATTCACCAACTTTGAAGCAGGTTTGGAAGACACCATCAAGTGGTACACAGACCACCAAGATTGGTGGAAGGCTGAAAAAGAAGCTGTAGAAGCCAATTACGCGAAAACACAAAAAGTTTTGAAATAATGAAGAAAGTCCAAGTGGAAAATCGCTTGGATTTTTCAGATATTTTTCTGAAAATCAAAAAATTAACCATTGATTTATGGTATAATATGGTTAGTTTTTAGGATGAATCAATAAGGGGGATAGAATGAATCAAAACGATTGGGTTGAATATTTTGAAGCGATCAATGGTCGCAAGCCAAGTATGCAAGAATTTCAAGCAGCGCGTGAAAAAGGGGAGTTTGTCGTAGAGCGAAAAGAAGCACCAGCTCCAGCAACTAAAGCACAGGCTCCTGCTCAGGAAGTACCTGTTGCATCTAGCGCACCTCTTTCACAAGAGCAGAAAGCTTTTGTCCAACCGCAGCCATCGGCGAAAACCTTACAACCTGTTCCAAGACCGAAAAAATTGACACTTTCTTTCAATAAACAATCCCAAATTGGGGCCGCAGTTGCGGGACTTGTCGCAGTGATTTCCTTTGCTTGGTTCTTTTTCTTTTCAGGTGGACCAAGTCTAGATGGTGTTTGGTTGCGAAATACGGATTCAAGTCCGGTCACTTATGAACTAAGTGGAAAGAAACAAAAAGTCAATGGTGGCGAGACCATCAAAAAGGTTCTCAAGGGCAATGAAGCGAAAAAAGAATTTAATACCGCACTTTCTTTGTTAAATGCGACTGACTTGCATTCACTTGCGGATGTCGATAAGAAATTTAACCTGAAAACGACAGAAATAGTTGTTATTAAATCTGGTGGGAACACACGCTATAATTTGCTCCAAAAAGACGGAAGCAATATTATTTTAAGAAATGATTTATTCGACTTGAAAACTTATAAATCATACGAAGGAAACTTTGAAGAGAATTTGGTCTATCACAAGATTGAAATACCAAAGGCCATGGTTGGAAAATGGAAGAATGTGACAGAAGGAAGTAATACAACTGTTCAGATTTCAGATCACGGAATTATTAGTGATAAGTATTACGATAGCAAGGCTTACGCATTCTATTCTCTAGCTGATTCAGAAAAGTATGATGGAGACACAACTTCTAAAGAAGAGATTGAACACACATTTGAAGTAATTCAAGAAGCGGTGAAATCAGAAGGCTATCAAGTGAAGAGCGCTAAGGAAGTCTATATACAAGCTAATTCAAATTATTGTTTCGTACCTGTCAACGGTGGAAAAAATATACTCGTCTTACGTGGTGGTAATGAATTTGCCGCAAAATTAGAAAAAGTGAAATAATGAAAGGACCGCAAGGTCCTTTTAGATTGAAGACAAAGTCATCTTAGAAACTTTCCTTAGGTGAGAACGGACGTCAGCGAACTTCGAAGAAGTTCCATGACTTAGTTTTGAACCTAAGGTTTCAAAACTCCCGAGTGCTAGAAACATCACTGTTTCTAGCACTTATCTCACGGCGGAAAGTTTCAGTATATTCTTGATTCATTTAAAAAATTAGAACTCATTTTTATTTCTTTGCAAGATCACTTAGTTTTTTTTCTAAAGAACTAGTTTATCTAAATAATCAAAGGACCGCAAGGTCCTTTTTGTTTCCAAACTTCTTACTGAAAAACTATTCATGTCTAGGCAAAAATATGGTAAAATGGATGAGATGTGTCTGAGATGTCTATTTCTTCTCAGGCGACTAGAGGTAATGGAGTAGAAAATGCAAAATAGACCTATTATTATTGGTGTTACTGGTGGTTCTGGTGGTGGAAAGACCAGTGTGTCTCGTGCCATTTTGGCCAATTTCCCGAATGAAAAGATTGCCATGATTGAGCATGATTCTTATTACAAGGACCAGAGTCATTTGACCTTTGAGGAGCGGATCAAGACTAACTATGACCATCCTTTTGCCTTTGATACGGACTTGATGATTGCGCAGATCAATGAACTCTTGGAGGGTCGTCCGGTAGATATTCCAACTTATGACTATGCTGAACATACACGCAGCAGCAAGACCTATCGTCAGGAACCACAGGATGTCTTCATCGTGGAAGGGATCTTAGTCCTTGAAGACAAGCGCCTTCGAGACTTGATGGACATCAAGATTTTCGTTGATACGGATGATGATGTGCGGATCATTCGCCGGATCAAGCGCGATATGGAGGAGCGTGGCCGGAGTCTTGATAGTGTCATTGAGCAATACCTTGGTGTGGTAAAACCGATGTACCACCAGTTCATCGAGCCAACCAAGCGCTATGCGGACGTGATTATCCCGGAAGGTGTCAGCAATACGGTTGCGATTGACTTGATCACAACCAAGATTGAAAAAATCCTCAACGAAGCGCGTGAGGGAAAATAAAATAGGGAGAAAGAGGGAAATCGATCTCCAATTCTTTCACATTAGTTGGAATAATTGAATGTCGCAGTAGTTGGTGAGACTCTTCATTCGCTAAAAGACTCGAAAGAGTTCTCAATCAACTTTGCAGGGGTGGTACGAGGAATGTTATGTAACATTCTGTACCACTCCCTCTTTTTCCTAGGGAGAATGGAAATGAAAAGGGAGTTTCATTCGCGGACCAAGGCGTTCGCTTGTTTATTGACCATGTGTGCTGGTTTTTCAGATGCCTATACCTTTATCTGTCGGGGTGGGACCTTGGCGGCAGGCCAGACGGGGAATGTGGTCTTTCTATCGGTCGGCTTGATTGGCCAGCAGATCTCAGATGTAGAAGTCAAGTTAGCGACCATGCTGGCTTTTATGCTGGGAATCCTTTTGATGACAGTCTTGCGTCGCTTGATTGACAACTCAGTTTGGCGCCTCAGTACCTTGGTACCCTTTATCCTCACAACCTTGGTGACGGGATTTTTGCCAGCATCGGTAAAAAATGTCTTCATCGTTCCTTTTTTTGGCCTGAGTTTGGGAATCGTAGCGACCTCTTTTGGAGAAGTGGATGGCTACGCTTATAATCATTCCTTCATGACGGGAAATCTCAAGAAAACCATGGTGGCTTATGGGAATTTTGTCAGAGAAAAGGAAAAGAAATTCCTTTGGGAAGCCATTTTTATGACCTGCTTGATCGGGAGCTTTGTCTTTGGGGCCATTTTTTCGACCTACTTGATCCAGTTTTATGGATTAGAGACCATCTGGCTGGTATCCATCATCTTGACTATCTTTTTAATCTATCGTGCCATCCAGTATTTTGAAGTCTTTCACTTCAATCGGCGACATGAATAGATAAAATAATTTTTATAAGAATGAGTTAAATGATTCTGCAAAGAAATAAAGCTGAGATTTTATTTTTAAAATGAATCAAGAATATATTGAAACTTTCCGCCGTGAGAAAAGTTTTAAGATAACTTTATCTATATTCCAGAGGCTGGGACAAAAGTCCTAGCCTCTCAATTGTCTTTGCATTGTCGAACAAGACGCAGTGGTTGAGTGGGCTCTACTACGCTGATTTCATCAGCTTTTACAGCCCTACTCAACTGTGCGGAGGTGGGACGACGAAATCGAATTCTAACGAATTACCGATTTCTGTCCCACTCTCTTTTCTTTCGCTGTTTTAAGCTTAATTTTTGGGTAAAGATTTGGTATAATGGAAGGTATGAAACATTCGGAAAAAGAATCACAATACCAGCTCTTGCTGGCTCAGTTAGACGCTCTCTTAATGGGAGAAACCAATGCCTTGGCTAATCTGTCCAATGCCAGTGCTCTTTTAAATCAAGCCCTGCCTCGTTCGGTCTTTGCGGGTTTTTATTTGTATGATCAAACGGAATTGATCCTGGGACCTTTTCAGGGAGGTGTTTCTTGTGTCCATATCGCTCTTGGAAAGGGTGTCTGTGGAGAAGCCGCTCAAAAGCAGGAAACCATCATTGTTGAAGATGTGCGCCAGCATGCCAACTATATTTCCTGTGATAGCCGGGCTATGAGTGAGATTGTGGTGCCTATGGTCAAGGACGGCCAGCTCCTTGGGGTTTTAGATCTGGATTCGGAGTGTGTCTCTGACTATGATCAGCTGGATAAGGAGTATTTGGAAGAGTTTGTCGCTCTCTTGATCGATAAGACAAACTGGGACTTTAAGATGTTTGGAGTTAAGAACTAATGTATCAAGCTTTATATCGGAAATACCGTAGCCAGACTTTTGGCCAATTGGTCGGCCAGCAAGTGGTGGCACGGACATTGAGACAGGCCGTCGAGCAGGAGAAGATCAGCCATGCCTATCTCTTTTCTGGTCCTCGTGGTACTGGGAAAACCAGTGTGGCCAAGATCTTTGCTAAGGCTATGAACTGTCCTAATCAAGTCAATGGGGAGCCTTGTAACGACTGCTATATCTGTGAATCCATTACCAATGGGAGCCTAGAAGATGTCATTGAAATCGATGCGGCATCCAACAATGGGGTGGATGAGATTCGGGATATTCGCGACAAATCCACTTATGCTCCGAGTCTAGCCAAGCACAAGGTCTACATTATCGATGAGGTCCACATGCTCTCAACAGGAGCCTTTAATGCCTTGTTGAAGACGCTGGAAGAGCCGACAGAGAATGTGGTCTTTATCCTCGCAACAACGGAGTTACACAAGATTCCAGCTACTATTCTGTCACGGGTGCAACGCTTTGAATTCAAATCCATCAAACTGCCGGATATCGTTCATCATTTGGAAAGCATCTTAGCTACAGAAGGCATTGCCTATGAAGCAGATGCTGTGCAGATCATCGCTCGACGCGCTGAAGGTGGGATGCGGGATGCCTTGTCCATTTTGGACCAAGCCCTGAGTCTGACTGCGGGTAGTGAGTTGACGACAGCAATCGCTGAAGAGATTACAGGATCCATCAGTCTAGTCGCACTCGATCAGTACGTGGTCGCCATCCTGGCTCATGATGCAACAGCAAGACTGGATCAGCTGGCGATTATCTTTGATAACGGGAAGAATATGGCCCGTTTCGTCACGGACTTACTTCAATACCTGAGAGATCTTTTGATTGTCCAAACAGGTGGAGAAAACACTCACGCTAGTGACTTGTTTGTGGCGAATCTTGAAGCCGATCAAGCCCGTCTTTTTGCCCTGATTGACCAGGCGACGACCAGTCTAGCGGATATCAAAAATAGTCTGCAACCGCGAATCTACACTGAAATGATGACTATTAAATTGGCTGAAAGTACGGGCCAAGTTTCTAACTCAGCTACTCTGGAGGTTCCTTCTAATGTGCTAGCTCAGCTGGAAGACTTGAAAAAGGAAGTCGCTCAACTCAAGCAACAGTTAGCGCAATCAGGTAGCAGTCTTCCTGCTTCAAAACCAGCAGTAACGCGTCCAACCAAGTCTAGCAAGGGCTACCGTGCAGATCGAAACAAGGTCAACGCCATTTTACAAGAGGCGGTTGAAAATCCAGAGTTGGCACGGACCAACTTGATCCGTCTTCAGAACGCTTGGGGGGAAATTATCGAGAGCTTGGCAGGTGCGGATAAGGCCCTCTTAATCGGATCCCAGCCGGTCGCTGCCAATGAAAATCACGCTATTTTAGCCTTTGAGTCTGCCTTTAATGCTGAACAGACCATGAAGCGGGACAACCTCAATACCATGTTTGGAAATATCCTCAGCAATGCTGCTGGCTTCTCACCAGAGATTTTAGCGGTTTCGATGGAAGAATGGACCCAAATTCGGGCAGAGTTTTCGGTTAAGGCGCGTGGCCAAAAAGCGGAAGTGGTAGAAGAAGAGGAAAGTGTCATCCCTGAGGAATTTCACTTTTTATCCGATAAAATCACTCTTCAAGACGATTAATACATGAATTTTTTACTGAATCATGGTAAAATAATTTTATGAATAGAAAACAATTTGCAGTGATAGCAGTCTTTACTGCTATGGAGACATATTTTTTCAATGAAGCGACCATGGCGGGTCAAATGCTCTTTGCATGTTTTTGGGCCCTCTTGATCTTGCGCAATCTCCAGACGGCCTATATGGTGGAGAAGATTGCGAGTGCCATTGAAAAAGAAATCAGAAAGAAAAGAAAATAAAACCTTTGAAAAGAAATCCTTTTTCAAAGGTTTTTTTCTATGGCTATAGATAAAGTGACTCTAAACGACTGCTTAACTCTCCTAAATTTTTCTAGGAAATTATTTCTATTTCATAAACATTTCACATTTCTTTTCTATAATAACTATAACAAATGATGAAAGCGCCCGTATTGCATTACTGTGGGCTTTGAAATGGAGGGTGAGCTCATGCTCTTACAACAGGCAATCGCCTATATTTCTCGAAAAAGAACGAGGAATCTGGTCCTCTTTCTAATTCTCCTCTTGATCCTCTCTTGCTTGTATTTCTGTTTTTCACTGATGCAAGTAGGAGGAAGACTGGAGGACCATATCAAGCAGTCGGCTGGGACCAGTTTTGCTCTGACCAGTAAACAGGGGAATGCTCCCTTTGCTTTGAAGGAAGCTGAAAAGGTGCGGCAACTAGCTGGGGTGGGAACCATGGTTCCCCAATATGAAAGTCCCGTTCGCATTCTTGGTAAAGAAGCGGTGACGGGGCAGCAGTCGGTAGAGCGGGATGATTTGGGGCAGGAAGCCAAGCAAGCACTAGGCGCTGTCTTTACCCAGAAGACAGACCAGCACCTGGATTTCCGCAGTGGCAGTTTCCAACTGGTGCAAGGCAAGCACTTATCCGAAAAGGCTCGCGGGCAGATCTTGATCCACCAAGAGTTGGCTAAGAAGAACAAGCTAAAGGTCGGAGATTCCTTGACCTTATCCAGCTTTCAGATGGGAGAGACTCCTGCCAAAGAGCAAACCTTTAAAATCATAGGCATCTTTTCGGGTAAGAAACAGGAAAAATTCACAGGAATGACCTCTGATCTGAGTGAAAACCAAGTCTACCTCCCTTATGAGGATGCGATTAAGCTCTTAGGGCTCAGTCAGCAAGAAGTAACCCAGGTCACCTTTGGCGTCAAAGATCCTGAGAAAATCGATGCCCTCTTGAAGCAAGTAAAAAGCTTGGATCTGGATTGGCAATCGCTACGCGTGGTCGAAGATCGCAAGGCCTTTGACCAGATGAAAGAATCCTCTCAGACCCTAGAAGGCCTGGTACGGATCATGATGATCGTCCTTCTGGTGACGGGAGCCGGTGCCCTATCTCTCTTACTCAGTCTCTGGACACGAGAACGGATCCATGAAATCGGAGTCCTCTTATCCATTGGGAAGAGCAAGGGCCGGATCTTTGGACAGTTCCTCTTAGAAGTGGCGCTGGTATCCTTACTAGCACTGATCCCGGCCTTTCTCATCGGGCGGATGATCAGCCATCGTTTCTTAGAGCAATTTGTCGGACAGACTGGTCAACAGCAGACTCTAGACTTGCTTCATCAAATCCCTCAAGGCCTTTCCTTAGGAATCGCCTATGCTAGCCTCTTGTGCTTGATCCTTCTGTCGCTCGGTGTAACTACCAGCATGATCTGGCGCAAGACCCCAAAAGAAATATTAACAAAAATGAGTTAAGGAGAAATGACACCTATGTTAGAACTCAAACATGTATCCTATAGTTACCAAAGCTACCAAGAAGAGATCTTCTCAGACGTGAACTATCAGTTCAAAAATGGGACTTTTTACAGCATTATCGGTCAGTCTGGAGCTGGGAAATCGACCCTCCTCTCCCTCTTGGCTGGTCTAGACAATCCCAAGAAGGGACAGGTTCTCTTTGATGGGGAGGACATCCAGACCAAAGGGTCTAGCTACCACCGCAAGCATCATGTTTCCTTGGTCTTTCAGAATTACAATTTGATTGATTATTTGACGCCACTGGAAAATGTTCGCCTGGTCAACAAACAAGCTGGGAAAGAGATTCTCTTAGAATTGGGGCTGGACGAAACGCAAATCAAACGCAATGTCCTGCAACTATCCGGAGGGCAGCAACAGCGGGTGGCCATTGCGCGTGCGCTCGTTTCAGAAGCACCTGTCATCTTGGCAGATGAGCCGACAGGAAACTTAGACGAACAGACAGCCGGTGACATCATTGCCATTTTGAAGAAGTTGGCCAAGGAACGTCAAAAATGTGTCATCGTCGTCACCCACAGCAAGGAAGTGGCGGAGGCCTCCGATGTGGTCTTGGAATTGAGTCGCCGTAGCCTCGTTGAGAAGAGCAAGTAAGGAGGGAATGCTATGTTGCGCAATGCTTTTGCTTATATCACACGTAAATGGCCCAAGTCTCTCTTGCTCTTTGCCATCATTCTCCTCATGGGGACCTTGAGCTTGATCGGACTCTCCATGAAGGGGGCGACCCAAAAAGCTTCATCGGAAAGCCTGGGATCCATCACCAATAGCTTCTCCATGCAGATCAACAGACGGACCAATCCGGGAACCCCTCGGGGAGCTGGGAATCTCAGAGGAGAAGATATCGAAAAAATTAGCCAGGTAGAGGGGATCACCTCCTCGATCAAGCGGATCAATGCCATCGCAGATATCCTAGACCACGAGATCATTGAGACTGAAGAAACCCTGCAAAATCAATCTCCAGAGCGGGCCAAGCAATTTAAGAATACCTTGATGGTGACAGGGGTCAATGACTCTTCAAAAGAAGATAAATTTGTCTCTGGAGCCTACAAGCTGGTCCAAGGGGAGCATCTGACAGACAAGGACAAAAACCAAATCCTCATGCACGAAGATTTGGCGAAAAAGAATGGCCTAAAGGTGGGCGATAAGGTGCGCCTCAAGTCCAATCTCTACGATGCTGACAATGAAAAAGGGGCTAATGAAACTGTCGAAGTGACCATCAAGGGCTTGTTCTCAGGGAAGAACCAAGCTCCTCTAACTTACGCCCAAGAGTTGTATGAAGATACCCTCATTTCTGACCTAGATACAGCTGCCAAACTCTACGGCAATACTGTTCAAACAGCTACCTATGAGGATGCGACCTTCTTTGCCAAGGGGGATCAGGACCTGGATCAATTGATCGAAAAAATCAAAGCCCTGGATATCCCATGGAATTACTTTGACTTGGTTAAGAGCTCTTCTAACTATCCAGCCTTGCAAAAATCCATCAGCAGCATGTTCCAAGTGTCAGACTACTTGTTTATCGGTAGCCTCATCTTTGCTAGCTTGCTTCTCACCCTTCTCCTTGTCTTGTGGCTCAATGCCCGTCGCAGAGAAGTGGGGATTTTGCTGGCTCTGGGACTCTCCAAGGTGCAGATTGCGGGACAATTCGTGGCAGAATTAGTCATGATTTCCATACCAGCCTTCCTCCTTTCCTATGGAGTTGCAGGACTTCTTGCCAAAGCAGTCGGAGATACGGTACTCAAGAATGTAACCAGTGGCATTGCCAAACAAATGGCTCAAGAATCCTCTGCAGCCAACCTTGGTGGAGGAGCTGAGGCAGAAAGCTTCAGTAAGACCCTGACGGACCTCCATATGGACATCCAACCGAACCAATTGTTGGTGATTGTCTTGGTCGGTGGCCTTCTCTTGATTCTGGTATCTATCCTTTCTTCACAATGGCTCTTGCATAAGAAACCAAAGGAGCTCTTGGTGGATGTCGAATAAGAGATTGTTCCCTAAAATAGAAATAGGGTATAATAGGAGGTAGAAGAAGTTCTTAGATAAAGGAAAGTGTATGAAGATACTAATCGTAGAAGATGAAGTCCTGATTCGCGAAGGGATGAGTGACTATCTCATGGAATGTGGCTATGAGGTCTTTGAAGCAGGTGATGGACAGGAGGCCCTGGATCTCTTTCACAGAGAAGCGCCGGATCTTGTCTTGCTGGATATCCAGCTCCCTATCCTCAATGGCTTGGAAGTGCTCAAGACCATCCGGAAGACCAGCTCGGTCCCTGTCCTCATGCTGACGGCCTTCCATGATGAGGACTATAAGTTAACGGCCTTTGGAGAGTTGGCAGATGGCTACCTGGAAAAACCCTTCTCTTTGTCCCTCTTGAAGGTCCGTATCGAAGCTATTTTTAAAAAGCTCCAGCCTTCCCGGGTCTTCACCTATGGAGAGGCAAGGGTGGATTTTGAGAGCTACACAGCCAGTCTAGCTGGGCAAGCCATCTCCATGAATGCCAAGGAGTTGGAAATTTTGGAATACTTGCTTCAGCATGAGGGCAAGGCCCGGACCCGCTCTCAGATCCTCGATGCCGTCTGGAAGGAGACAGAGGAGATTCCTTTTGACCGGGTGATCGATGTCTATATCAAGGAACTACGAAAAAAACTAGAGCTGGACTGTATCGTAACGGTACGCAATGTCGGCTATAAATTGGAGAGACCATGACCAAACGGAGTATCTTTGCAAAGATCTTTCTGATCACCTTTGCCCTTTTCAGTGGCTTAGTCATCCTTCTACATGCTTCGGTTTACTTTATTTTCCCCTCGACCTATATCGAGTCTCAGCGCCAGACGATTTTGAAGAAATCACAGGCCCTGGCCAAGAGTTTCCAGGGTCAGGAAGAAGGAACCATTGAGTCGGTCATCGACCTTTATTCCAAGACCAATGATATCAAGGTCTCAATTAAGGGCAAGGAAAAACAAAATGCCCTAGAGGTCAAGGATGACTTGCTCCTGAACCCTAACAGCCAGAACAATTCCCTGGTCATTGAAGAGCGAAAGATTGAGACCAAAGAGGGGAAGGACTTGACCTTGCAATTCTTAGCAACTGTCGATTCGCAAAAGGAAGCGCGGGACATCAGTTTGGGCTTCCTTCCCTATAGTCTTCTGGCTTCCTTTATCCTGTCACTGCTTGCCTCTTATCTCTATGCCCGCCTGATTTCTGCTCCGATCCTTGAGATCA
Source organism: Streptococcus sp. CP1998 (assembly GCF_041026655.1). Lineage (NCBI taxonomy): Bacteria > Bacillati > Bacillota > Bacilli > Lactobacillales > Streptococcaceae > Streptococcus > Streptococcus sp. CP1998. The sequence goes on along the minus strand of NZ_CP163380.1, from coordinate 1,314,131 downwards.
AGCAGATGACCAAGCGGATGAAGCGCTTGGATCGGACAGCTAGTCTTCCCATTCATTCGCAGGATGAGATCGGCGTTCTTAAGCAACAGATCAACGACCTCTATCACCATCTTCTAGAAGTGATCGACAATCTAGAGCAGCAAAAACAAGAAAATCTGAAGTTGGAGCAGATGAAGGTCGAATTCCTACGTGGAGCCTCACATGAGCTCAAGACGCCTCTAGCCAGCTTGAAGATTATCCTTGAAAATATGCGGGATAAGATCGGCCGCTACAAGGATCGGGACCGCTACCTGTCGGTCTCCCTCGATATCGTTGATGAGATGAACCAGATCGTCCTAGAAATCCTGTCCCTGTCCTCTGTTCAAGAATTGGCCGGAGACAAGGAGTGGATCCAGCTGGATCAGGTCTTAGAGCAGATCCTCGACCAGTACAAGGTCTTGGCTCAATCTCGCTCGCTCACGATTGACAATCAGATCCCAGCCAAACAAGTCTATATGGACCCAGCGATTCTGAAATTGGTCCTCTCAAATGTCATCAGCAATGCCGTTAAGCATTCGGATGCCGGTGGAGAGATCCAGCTCCGTCTCGAAGAAGAAGGGACGCACTTGGCGGTTGAAAATACCAGCCAGGAAATGGTAGAGACCGCTGAGCTGCCAATGACCGCTAGCCGTCAGAAGAAGGAAGGCGGCTTGGGACTCTTCGTGGTCCAACACTTGCTAGACCATGAGGAACTGGCCTATCAATTTGACAAAACGGCTATGGGCTTACGCTTCCGTATGGAACTGCCCAAAGATCCTCAAGAATAAAAAAATAGAGAGTGGGACAGAAATCGGTAATTCGTTAGAATTCGATTTCGTCGTCCCACCTCCGCACAGTTGAGTAGGGCTATAAAAGCTGATGAAATCAGTGTAGTAGAGCCCACTCAACCACTGCGTCTTGCTCGACAATGCAAAGACAATTGAGAGGCTAGGACTTTTGTCCCAGCCTCTTTTTGTATTTAATCAACCTTTTCTACCTTTAGCAACTGGCCGTGTTTTAATTCATAAATGGTATCTACATAGGTCAGGATGGAGCGGTCATGGGTGACCATGATGGCGCTCTTGTTTTTAGATTTGACTTCTTTTCGGATCAATTGGGCGATTTCTTGCCCTCGATCTGGGTCTAGGCTAGCCGTTGGTTCATCAGCTAAAATAACCTGCGGATTTCCGATGAAGGCCCGAGCAATGGCTGCTCGTTGCTTTTGTCCACCGGACATCTGATTCGGGTATTGGTGGTAACAAGCTTCGATGCCAAGATCTGCCAACAATGCTTTGATTTCCTCTTGGCGTTTTTTCTTGTCCTTTTCCCCTTTTAATTTGGCCACCAGTTCTAACTGGTCACCGATTTTCATGTAGGAGAGGAGCTGGTGATCTTGAAAGATAAAGCCGAGCAATTCCAGCCGTTTTTGCGTCCACTGACTTTGGTTAAGACCGGTCAAGTCTTGGCTAGTGATACGAATCCGCCCCTCATCTGCTGACAAAAGCAAGCCAGCGATGGCTAAAAGCGTGGACTTACCAGATCCTGAAGGGCCCAAGATCGCGACAAATTCGTTGGGTTCGACGCTTAAATTCAGCTGGTTGAGGACATGGTGCATCTGGCTGCCATCGGCGTAGGATTTTCTGATATTTTCTAATTCGATAATGGCCATCTTATTCTCCATTTCCACCAATGACTTCGATTGGATCTACTTTTTTGATTTTGACAAGGGACAAGGCACCACACAAAATAGAGGTCAGGATAAAGCTAATCGAGATGGTGAGATTGTCCTTCAGGGTCATAAAGGAAGGGACGCTATTGGGTAAAAATGGCGCCATCATAGTTGCCAAGCCAAGCCCCAACAGCACTCCGATGAGGGAGATGATGGTGAGCTGGGATAGTTGGACATAGGTAATCTGGCTCATGGACATGCCAATAGCCTTCAAGACACCGAACTGTTTCAACTTCTGCAGGGTGAGGATATAGAAGAAGACCCCAAGGATAGCAGAAGAAGCGAGTAAGAGCACCCAGGTGATCATCCGTAGCGTCAGGTTTTGAGCCTTGTAGCCAGGGATTTTATCGATCACTTGCTTCTTATCCGCCACCATTAAGTTGCTGGCTAGATCGCTAGAAGGGATGTTTTTCTTAGTCACAAGGGTTTGGGCTTGCCATTGATAGCTTGGATCTGTTTTTTGCCGCATGCCTGTGTAGGTATCCGAGCTGATAAAGCCAATCTCGCTATAGCCGTATTTGGCATTTTTCGCGAAGGCCACGACCTTGAGTTTTTGCTTGGAGGTTTTGTCGATCACTTGATCGCCGACTTGGATCCCTTCATCCTCTTTGAAAGAACTATCCAGAATGACCTCGTTTTTCTTTAAGTCAGAGATCTTGAGATCGGTACCTTCCATGATTGGATTGAGGGTTTCTTCTTCATTGTGATCAGTCGCGAAGTAGGTGATATCCAGAGTGTTGGGATCCTCTGATTTTGAGACAGTTGCTCGCTGGATGGACAAACCCGAATAGTCCATCCCCTCTATCTTTTGGACCTCATCTAAATCCTTCGCCGTAATGGTTGAAAAGGGGATAATCCCTTCTGAATCCGTCGAAAGGATGTAGTGCAGCGACCCATAGTTATCGATTTGGGCCGATACCGAACGGCCCAGTCCATTTGTCAGACCGGACAAGAACACCACCATAAACATGAGGATGGTAATGAGGAGTTCAATCAGGATAAACTTCTTGGGCTGGTATTTCATTTCATTCCATGCAATTTTCATATTCGTTCTCCTTTTAGCACGGAGATGCTCGAGTAGCTCGGCACCTAAACATACTCTATCATCATACCATAAGTGGGGGGAGAATGGGGGGATGGTGTTTGGGAAGTATAGACGAATGAAACAGTTCAAGTTTTTTGTGCATATAATAATATGGATCACCTTGACAATCCCTCTTTACGAACTATCCCTTTGGTCGTGGTCATGAGCGAAAGGTAGCCTATGTGATCTCAGGTGCTTACAAGGACTGGCAATTTAGAGCCTTTACCTATCATTTTGTGGGCAATACCCTGGAGCAAACAGGATCTGGCGGAGTCTTCAGTGTGGCCATGATTGAGTGTCCTCAGGCACCGCAGGTCCAGCTACCGGAGCAAGTCTTTTATGAGAATGGTGTGTTGTGCGACTACCAGAACGAAAATCTCAATGTAGAAACCCTTCATGATCGGATTGAAAAATTGGGAGAGCTGGCAAAAGGCTTGTAGGGATGAGCCGTCAGGAAGAATTCTACATAAAAAAGTTCACTAGGATGATTGAGACAAAAGCCACCTTTTTAAGTGGTTTTCTTGTGCTCAAATCAATGTTGCCACCTAGTATTTATGGTATACTAGTTCTATGTAAATTTCTCCGATCCTATGAGTCTAGGGCTGTTTTTACAAGTGAGTGAAAGGGGTCCGAGTTCTTTTGTAGGAGAGGGAAATAATAAAATTTTAGGAGTGTAAAATCATAATGGGTAAAATGAAAAAATTAATGGTCATGGTTCTCCTGTCTCTTTCTTTGGTTCTGATAGCGGCTTGTGGTACGTCTTCGGCTAAGCTTGAAGGGGAATGGAAAGTCCAAACAGGCGATAAGAAAAATGGTGTGCTGGTCTTTACTAAAGACACTGTGACAGTAGACGGAAAAGAATATCCCTATAAACAAAAGTCTATTGAGAAAAAAGGGAATCTTGTATACTACAAAATCGAGCAACATGGTGAGTCTTATTCTGTGATTTTCCCAGATCAGGATAGAAATATTGCCATCATGATCCAACCGAGTTCAGAAAAGGATGATTTGAGCGGACTCTTGCTGTATGCGATGAATAAAAAAGAGCAACCAAGCTACGAAGACTATGGCAAAAAATACTTGAAATAGACTTGGGTGAGAAAGGGACAGATATGTTTTTTAGAAGACGTCGTTTTTACTTGAACCAATATTATGACAAAGCTATTTATTATGATCGTAAGACTCACGAAGTTTTAGAGGCGCCAAAGAGTAAACTATTAGATACAGAGAAATCGAGCAGGATGAATCGGCATATTCCTCTATTAGTTGTTCTCTTTATGGCTAGCGGAAGTGGCATTTCTTCCTTCTTTAGTCTATTTTTACAAGGAACTTATAGTATGACTGCTTTTTGGAGTGTTATTCTTATCTGGATAGCAGAATTTGCTTTTATCACTCTCCTTGTAGAACGAGCCTTGTATAGAAATGTCAATAAAGCTCAAGTGACTACCCAAACGGTTTGTCTGACGACTATGATTTATCCCGATGACGAAAATCAAGACGAAGAAGAAAAGACGGAAAAAAAAGGATTTAGCAAAGGTGCTTTTTTATATTTTAATGCACTCTTATTTACTGCTCCTGCAGTTGGTTTCTACTATGTCTATGATTTTATTTCCCGCTTTAAAGACTTGTTGGGGCAACCGATTGGAGGAGAGATTTTTAAGATTATATTTGCAGGTCTTTTGTTGGGAGTTGCTTTTGTTGTGTTCAATCAAAATAATTTCGTTAGAATCTTGAAATTGTCACAACGGTTTGAGGAGGGAAAAATTAGTGTGATATGTAGAGCTGATGACGATCCAGATGTCTATCTAGAAGTGAGGATGGGAACAGATCAAGAACCTATCATCACCGAACTACAGAAAGATGAAAACCAAGTTTTGAAGTAGAAGGTAGAGAGTGGAAAAAAGTTTTCTTGTATAAAATCAATCTGACCAGATAAGGAGAGGGAGTTCATGTCAAAAGCTTCAAAGAAAAAGAAAGCAGTGCTCGAAGAACGATACCACGGCCCTTTGATTACAAATGGGGTTAGTCTAGGCTATATCAAGCTTCTACCTTCGATTACACTACCAGTATCTTTTATGGCGTATTTTGGGACGACCTATATCGATCATATCGGCATTTATAAAATCTTGTTCATTGTTTGCATGGTTATTAGTGGTGTAGCAATCCCACTCTCTTTCTTTGATCGTTTTATTGTGAGATTTAAGAGTTTTATCTATCTTTTTGTTTCCATACTTGTTTTGATTTTAAACATTGACATGACTTTTATTGGCTTGGTTATGCTAGTTGGTAATGACGGGATCTATTCAGTCTGGGCACTTATTTACAATCTGGTAGCTCTCGGTATCCTGCTTTTTTCTACAGGGCTCTACTCCTGGTATTATCTTCCTAAAAATCAGGGGAAAATCTGGGCTTTCAACCGATGGGAGACTTATGGTGGTGATGACAATGACAAGAAGCAAGAGCGATTGTTTAATGTTGGAGTTGCTTTTGTGGCTGTATTGTTAGCGCCAGCTATTATTACTGGCTACATTGAGAATATCTTTGGTGTTTTCTTGGGAATCTTGATGAACTTCGCTTTCCCAGCTCTCATAGTGGATGGAATTCAGGCGGCGCGCTATGTACGCAAACACCCAGAATATGAAGAGTAGATTTTTCATTTTGAAACTTGTTCCTAATGGTTAGGAGATTTTAAGAACTTATTTTCATAAATAGAAAGAGGTATGTATGTTTTTTCTTAGACGGCGCCGTGTCTTTATCGGCGAATGTGATGGTCAGGCGGTCTATTATGACCAACAGACAGGAGAGGCTTTAGCCGCTCCCAAAAGTTTTCTGCTCAATACTGAAGGGGCTCGGAAGACCAACGCCTACATTCCTGAAATGGTGATTTTTTTCATGGCCGGTGGGCCCGGGCTCTTTGGATTCTTTTCAGCTATGTCCATTGGAGTCTATAACTGGACCAGTTTGACCTATATCCTACTATTTTGGTTGGCTGAATTTTTGCTTTTGATTGCGATTCTAGAACGGGGATTGTATAAAAATGTTCGCAAAGCACAACCTACGACAGAGAAGATTTTTCATTATGCAGCTTCTCATAATTTAATGATAGGCGAAGAAAATTTTGATCCGGCTAAGTGCTCAGCTACTATTTTTCGAATTGTTCGATGGATTATGGTAGCGATGAATCTATATTCTATCTACGTTATTTATCACTATATTCAGTCATTCGGTCAGCCAATTGAGCTGAACCAAGATTTTTGGGGAATGGGGCTCATCTGGTTTACGATTATATTGATGTACAACCAAAACAATCCAATTCGATTAGTGAAAATTATGAAACTGTACAGCCAAGGAAAAGTACGATTTAAAGAAGAAGCAGAGAGTTGATGAGAGGGAGTTCATGTCAAAATCTTCAAAGAAAAAGAAAGTAGTGACCGAAGAACGTTACCACGGCCCTTTGATCACGAATGAGGTTAGTCTAAGCTATATTAAATTTTTTCCTTGGATCATGCTACCGATTACGACATTTTTATATTTTGCGGGTAGCTACGTAGATAGGATTGGTATTATCAAGGTTCTATTTCTTTCTTGTATTCTGATTAATGGCTTCAGTATTATCTTTGGCCTTTTTAACTCTTTAGTGAATCGCCTTAAATCTCTGACCTACATCTTAATCGGCTTGGTAGCTTGGACTGTATTAGTCAGCTTCACCTTTATTGGTCTATTGATGTTTACCTCAGTCGAGGATTCTATTAGTGCACGAACGGTCAATGATTCCAGCTTCACCTTGTTTTATCTCATTCCCATCTTGCTCCTATTCGTTGGGATGACCTTGATGTATGCCTGGTATTACCTCCCTCAAAATCAAGGAAAAATTTGGAAGATTAACCAATGGGAGACCTACAAGGTGAATAGTAAGAAAAAAGAATGGCTTTTCAACATTTTGGGAGTTATTGGGATTATGTTGCTGTTTATAGCCGTGATGACAGGCTTTATAGAGAGAATCTTCGGTCTTTTCTTGGGGATGTTAATGACATTAACGTTTCCGGCGGTTATCGTGGATGCCGTTTACGCAGCCATCTATATCCGAAAGCATCCAGAATATGAAGAGTTGACTTAAAGAAATTATTTGGAGGATAAGTTTTCACATGGAGAGTGGAAGCTACCCAAGCTGTGGTAACGGGAATCGGATAAGTATTAGAAAGAGGCTAGAATGTTTTTTATAAGACGTCGTATGTATTTTAATCAATATGGTGATAAAGCAATTTATTTTGATCGTAAGACTCACGAACTTTTAGAAGCTCCAAAGAGTAAACTATTAGATACAGAGAAATCGAGCAGGATGAATCGGCATATTCCTCAATTAGTTGTTTTCTTTATGTTTAGCGGGGGTGGCCTTACTTCCTTCTTTAGTCTATTTTTACAAGGAACATATAGCATGACAACTTTTTGGAGTGTTATTCTTATCTGGATAGCAGAATTTGCTTTTATCACGATCCTCGTAGAACGAGCCTTGTATAGAAATGTCAACAGGGCTCAAGTGACTACCCAAACGGTTTGTCTGGTGACTATGGAAAAGTCAGACGAAGCCAAGGACATGGAGGCAGAGATGGAGATGAGTGAAAAAGATAGCCACAATGCTACACGCCTGATAAAAGGATTGATTTTTCTAGTCCCCTTGGTTGGATTCTTCTATGCCTATGATTTTATTTTTAATTATAAAGACTTGCTAGGTAATCCTATTGGAGGAGAAATATTTAAAATTATTGCAACTGGACTTTTATTAGGTCTTTCTTTTGTAATATATAATCAAAATAATCTTACCAAGAGTTTTGATATATTGGATTTATTCCGTGCTGGAAAACTTAATGTGATATGTAGAGCTGATGACGATCCAGATGTCTATCTAGAAGTGAGTGTTGGGCCAGATGGAACTATATTGACAAAAGAATTAGATAAGTAAAAAAGAAAGTTTTGATCCAGCTAAGGAATCTGCCACAATCTACCGAATTGTTCGATGGATTCTTGTGCTTATGAATTTATATTCTATATATGTTATTTATAGTTACATCCGGTTATTTGGTCAGCCTATTGAGACTAACTCTTACTTTTGGGGACGGGCATAATCTGGTGTACAATGATATTGCTTTACAACCAAAACAACCCGGTTCGTTTTGTGAAGATTATGAAGCTATACAGTCAAGGGAAGGTACGATTTAAGGAAGAAGGCGATTCTATTGCTAATTTCTTTGGAGGTGGGAAGTGATTAAATATGGAGAAGACTTTCGGTCAGAAGCATTAAATAAGGACTATTTTCAAGCGCTGGGTTCTACACGAGCTTCTGTGAGAATGTTGAGTTTGGCTTGGGCTGGTTTATTTGTATTGAGCATCGACCTGACTCATGTATACTTTTTTATCAAGGAGCAATTCACAGTAGATCCCTTTTCGAATGTCCCTTTTCTTTTTCTATGTCTTCTTCTATTTCTCATGCTGGGCTGTCAGATTATGTCATTCAGCAAGACATTCATCTATAAACATCAACTCTTGAGTACTGCGATGCTCTTTATACTAATCAATGGAATCCATCTCTCATTAGTTTTAATGGATTATATTCTCACTATTTTAACGAATGAGGTTCTAAAAGATTCGCTGATCTACTCGCAGATTTATTGGTTGAGTTTCACTGTTTTATTTATCTGTTTGACGGTTTATAATGTCAGCTGGTTAAAAAAGCAATTAGGACGAGGCTTTTCAGAAAAACGAGCTGCAGGAAACTTTATCGCCACTTCCAGTGTCTTTAGCAGATCCTCCCTCTGGCTTATTTTCGGGATCACTGTGTTAGGCGGAGGGCTGGCCAGTTTATCCGGTTATTATGTGCAAACATTTGGGATCGTGAGTAACATAGTGTTTACTTCAGCTTTTTCGAGGTTAATCGTCGAAGTCGGCTATCTCCTTTATCTAAGAAGTAAGGATAAGACCTATTGGGAAGAAGGACCGAAGGAAGACCAGAGTCAGTTCTTCTTGAAAACCATAGATTTCAAAAAGGCCAAGCACCGCTTAACTACAGAAGTTGTCTTATTTTTGACTCTAGCAGTGTCTTTAAAACTATTGAATATAGATGCTGAAAATAGCCCAAGTTGGCTCATAGGAACCATAAGAATTTTCGGTTATTCGATTCTATTGGATGCTACGATTAGTTTTGTTTTTTATCAGATTAAAAAGAAGAGATAGGGAAAAAGAAGAAGTAGAAAGCCTTCTTTGACTATTTGGAAAGAGGTGTTAGATAAAATGAAACAGTTTAAGTGGTTGATAATAGTATCTTTTATCTTATTAGTCATTCCTTTTTATCTCACTTATAAAAATTCTCAACAATCTAGTACTCTAAAAACAGCTTTTGAAAAACAGGATAGAATCGCAGTTCTTCATTATTTAATGACGTCGTAAAAGTACGCATCTCAAATACGTAAAGTGGGGGACATCATTCCATCTGATGGTGCTATTCGTCAAGAAGGAGTTGTTTATCCACTTGAAATAGAAGGAGAAGTACATTTGAAAATCAGCCCTCCTCAAAAAGATGCAAAAGATTTTCAGTTATTTTTTTCTACACAAATTAATAAAAAACAAACCTTTGTGGCTTTCGTGTTAGATAAAAAACTAAATTTAATGTAATCGACCTATTCTCAGGATAACGACAGTGGAGAAAGAAAGGGAGTCTCTATCTCGCAATCCGAAGAAGAGCGTCTGTTGAAAATTGTTCGAGGAGAGATTGACGGTTTCATGGAAAATATGTATCGGATCTTATATGCCTAAATATAGATATAGTGCTACTACAGACATTCGTGATTGTTCGAGCCCGTTCTTTACATTTTGTTTTATTTAAAAATGAATCTTAAAGTGTGAGTACCTATTCTAGTAGCAAGAAAGGAAGACAAATGGTAACACCCCTGATATTTATTATTTCTCTCGTCTTACTTTTACGTCGTTTTACAAGCAAACGTTCACGAAAGATCATTGGCTTCTTATATGCTTCATTTGCAGTCTGGTTTGTTTATTCGATTCTTACTTATGGAAGCTATACACTTCAGCCTGGTCAAAGTGTTCAATTGAGAGTTTATCCCAATACAGATCAGCTAGAGTATAATTCGGAACTACATTTTAAAAAATTAGATGATGCGAAGTTAAAATTGTCCGGTCGAAAAGGTTGGGGAATGAAAGACAGTAATATAGTCTATAATGTTGAAAAGCAAACAATAACGGAGCTAATTTTTTTAAAAGACAAAACCGAGCGTAAAGACTTACCGAATGATAAAAGTAAGAGTTTTTACTTAGAAAACGATGGAATAGTGGTTCAAGGGGAAGTTGAGGAAGTATTTGGGGTGACAGAACGAAAGCCCTACAACATCACCATCACCAATGTAGACGATAAACCGGCCCACTTTGAAGCTCGAGTAGTGGATCGGTAAACTGGACCTCCATCTACTCTAGTCGCTTTAGCCCCAAAAATTGGGGTGATGTGACCGACAAGGATATTTGGAGAGAGAATCTTGGAGCAGATTAGTGATATGTCTCAATCTGAGTTTCTGACGAAGAATGGGGAGAAGTGCGTGTGAAAAACAAAAGAAAACAACTTAATAAATGGAATCTAGGATGTTCTGGAGTGGTTGCGATTGTAGCGATTGTGTTTTCCTATTATATTTATTTGTATTTCAAAAATGCGAGTTACACCTTGAAACCAGGGGATTCCATAGTTTTAAAAGTTCCGACCTCAAAACAAAAGGAATATTCTCCCAAATTATATCTATCTCAGATTTCTGGTGGGAAATTAGAATTATCTGGGAAAACCTCATGGTGGCAGGGTGGAGAAGGAAACCTTGTAGGGACTAACTATGATGTTTTGAAGCAAGAAATTAGCGAGATCTACTCATCATCAAGCAATATCCCAACAAAAATAATCAAAAATGATCCAGATAAGAGTATATATTTATCAAAAGAAGGTGTCGTTCTTCAATTTAAAGAATCTTGGGAATTTGAGATTCCAAACTCAAAACAAATAAAAATAACGAATATTTCAGACAGGGATATTAGGTTTGAAGCACAGGTGACAGGTGAATAGAAGAATTACCAAAAGGGTACTTGAATTTTTGGGAAATCATTGAAGAATGTGTCAGTTGTTCTAAAAAGATTAGGTTTGTAGATAAGAAGTTGTAAATAATGGAATTGAATCATCAAATTTTTGGAAAAATAAACTATAACTATGGTTGGACTCAGGATATTACTGTAACTATTTTTGGTAAGAATTCTGTCATAGAAATGAATATTGACGCAGATGCTGATGGAGAATTTGAAGTCAATCAAGAAAGAGCATATATCTATTTTAAAGAGCACTTAGATGAAATTATCAACGAAACGAATGCTGCCATTGTGTCTTACTATAATAGTGAAATAGCAGGCATTGTTTCGGGTTACACCAATATCAGCGCAAAACAATATTTTCTTGATAAAATTGGAGACGAAGAACAAATTTATTCTCTGTTGAAACCCAAACAAATTATGTTCCCTTTGACTTTTGATGAACATGTTGAAGAATTTGGTTTTATATGTGATTGTGATTGGGACAAGGAAAACGGAGTAGGGATAAAATTTACCAATGGTATTCTGTCTGAGATTGGATCTCAAGACATCCTTCTATAGATATTTCTTTCTTTTATGACTGACTAGTTCAAGAAGAAAACGGATGATAAATGTTACCACTTTCGAGATGGCAAAAGAAACAGGGAGAATAGTGATGGGAAACAAACTATTAATGCCAGGAATGCCGTTTGGTCAAGTTAGTTCAGTATCTCTTGTAGATTTAAAGGAATGAGTTAATAAAACTTGGTGCAGGAAAGGCTCAGCATATTTCAGATTTCTTAAAGTTTGATAAATATTATTTTGTAGGAGCAGATTTAAAATACGATATAAGTTTATTAATGGGGCAATATGGAGATAATGAAGGTGATGCGGCAGCAATTCAAGATGGTATGGATGATTATAAGAAAGGAAACAATTAAATGGTAACACCGCTGATATTTATTATTTCTCTCGTCCTACTTTTACGTCGTTTTAAAAGCAAACGTTCGCGAAAGGTCAATGGCTCTTATTTGCTTCATTTGCAGTCTGGTTTGTTTATTCGATTCTTACTTATGGAAGCTACACCCTCCAGCCTGGTCAAAGTGTTACATTGAAAGTTTATCCCAATACAGACCAGTTGGAGTATAATTCGGAACTCCATATAGTAGTGTTGGTAATAGACCTTCTGTCCATTTACTTGTTTCACTTGTGTTACGGAACCACGATTAATTTCACGAGTAATAGTAGAGCGATTTCTCCCCAGACGACGAGCAATCTCAGCTGGTTTGAGTCCTACGCTTAAATAAGCTTCAATTTCCCTCGTTCAGCTTCAGATAAGTGCTTGTAGGATTGATTTGTGGTAGGATAATTAGCGGACATGTTCATCTTTCTTTATACTGTTTTTCGCAACTCTAGTATATCAGATGAACACGTCTTTTGTGTTGCACTTCATTTTACAACAGGGCATGGGGTCTGTTTTCAGAAAAGGTAATTTTCTAGGAAATAGTTGTTGAATAAATAGGACAGGTTCTATTAATGAACCTACCGACCAACTAAAAATTTCTCTCTTTAGGTTGTGAGTTGGCATCTTGTATACTGAAAATGAATAAAACAATTTAATAAAAAAGAGATAACACTAATCAATGCAAGTTGCTTGACAAAAGCTTGACTTAGTAGTTTAATATACCCCATAAGGGTATATTTGGAGGTGCCTATGTTTCACTTATTTACAAAAATTGATAGTATTTCTACTAGCGAATTAGAAGCTAAACTAAAGGAACCTATTCAGCTACTGGACGTTCGAACGCCTACAGAATTCCGTAGAGGCCATATCAAAAACGCAAAAAATGTCCCCCTAACTGAAATCGGTTCTTATAAGCCCACGACAAAAGAAACACTCTATGTCATTTGTCATTCTGGTGTGCGTAGTAAGATGGCTGCTAAAAAGCTAAAGAAAAAAGGCTATGATGTCATCAATGTCCGAGGTGGTATGAGGGCTTGGACAGGTAAGGTCATCTAAAAGTTTAAAGGAGAAAGCCAATGAAAATTATCATTGTCGGAGGAGTTGCAGGCGGTATGTCAGCAGCAACCCGTCTCAGACGTCTCATGGAAGACGCTGAGATCATTATTTTTGAGAAAGGGCCCTTTGTTTCCTTTGCCAACTGTGGCCTTCCTTACTATGTTTCAGGAGAAATTGCAAACCGTGATAGTTTATTGGTCCAAACTCCTGAAAGTCTCAAGGCACGCTTTAACCTCGATGTGCGACCATTTCACGAGGTTATCCAGATTTCACCAGCAGAGCACACTGTGACCGTACGCCATGATGGACAGGAATTCACAGAAAGCTACGACAAGTTGATCCTCTCCCCAGGAGCTAAACCATTTGTTCCTACCATTGAAGGTTTGGCAGAAGCTAAGAATGCCTACACACTCCGCAATGTTCCCGATCTTGACGAGATTATGGCCGCCTTGGACAAGCATCCAAAAGAAGCTGTCGTTATCGGTGCAGGCTTTATCGGGCTTGAAATGGCTGAAAACCTGTCGAAACGGGGATTGCAAGTCACCATCGTCGAAAAAGCTCCTCATGTCTTGCCACCATTAGATCAGGAAATGGCAGCCTTTGTCCAAGCAGAATTACTGGCAAACGGTGTCCGTGTTATCACTTCTCAATCTGCGACTCGATTTGAAGACCAAGGAAAAATCATCATTCTCGAAAATGGTCAAAAGATCACTTCTGACCTCACCATCCTTTCTGTCGGTGTTGAACCTGAAAACAGACTGGCCAAAGCTGCGGGGATTGAGCTGGGACTTCGAGGTGGTATCCTCGTCAACGAAAACTACGAAACCAGTCAAAAAGATATTTTTGCAGTTGGGGATGCAATCGTCGTCAAGCAAGAGATTACAGGTCAAGATGCTCTCATCTCTCTCGCTTCTCCTGCCAATCGTCAGGGACGCCAAGTGGCGGACGTCATCGCAGGACTCGGTCGTACAAACAAGGGCAGTATCGGCGCTGCTATCGTTCGTGCCTTTGATATGACAGCTGCTTCGACTGGTCTCAGCGAGCGTATCCTTCGCATGAATCAATTTCCTTACAAGGCGCTTCATGTCAGCGGTAAAGACCACGCTGGTTATTATCCTGGCGCTACTGATATGACCTTGAAGCTCCTCTTTGACCCAAACACTGGAAAAATTTATGGTGCCCAAGGAGTTGGGAAGAAAGGTGTTGACAAACGAATCGATATCCTAGCAACTGCTATCAAGGGAAATCTCACCGTCTTTGACTTACCAGAGTTAGAGTTCACCTATGCGCCACCATTTGGTTCTGCCAAGGATCCCGTCAATATGCTGGGCTACGCAGCCTTAAACCTTATCGAAGGTCTCAGCGACAATATTCAATGGTACCAGCTCGAAGACGAACTGGCTAAAGGAAAGAAATTCCTAGATGTGCGGACCAGTGGCGAATTCCAAAGTGGTCGACTTAAGGTTGACACCATCCACCTCCCCCTAAACGAACTACGGAAACGCTTGGATGAACTAGACAAGAACCAAGCCTACATCGTTAGCTGCCACAGTGGTTTGCGCAGCTATATCGCAGAGCGTATCCTCAAGCAAGCAGGATTTACCGTCCAAAACCTTGACGGCGCTTATTCACTATACAAAATGGCTAACCCAGAAGGAGTAGAATATGGTAACTAATATCAGCATGGCTGACTTTTATGAAAAATATCAACATGAAAATCTAGACCTTATCGATGTTCGTGAAGTACATGAATTCCAAGCAGGACATGCACCAGGTGCCAAAAATCTTCCGTTAAGTACCTTGGAACAAGGCTACAAAGAACTCAAACCTGACCATGAATACCATGTCATCTGTCAAGGTGGAGTACGTTCCGCCTCTGCCTGTCAATTTCTCAGCGCCCAAGGCCTCACCGTTACCAATGTAGAAGGTGGTATGAATGCCTGGCCCGGTGATGTAGAATAAATCAAATACAAAAAGAGCAGTTGGTTTACTCTAAAGAAAACTAACTGCTCTTTTACTATTCTATCAACTTTTCAAGTAAGCCTTTATTCTGTTACTTCCGTTTAATCAAGTATTTAACTGCCTTTTCCAATCTTTCCTTCTGCGCTTGAGGGTCGCCTAAAGGTTCATTAATACAAGCTGTTAAATTCTCGGTTATCATCAACTCAATAATACGATCAACGCTTGAACGAACTGCTGTTAATTGGGTGATGATATCGACACAATCCCGCTCTTCCTCCATCATTTTTTGGATACCCCGCAATTGACCTTCTGAGCGTTTGAGGCGTGTAATGTACTTTGATTTTGTCATCTATTTATCCTTAAACGATTTTTTTACATTATATCTCTAATAAAGCCCTTTGTCAAAAGTATCACTTCTCTTAAAGATAAAGCCTCCTAGTTCTCTACTCTAACTCGCGCAACAATACCATCTTTGTCAGTCACGCTGAATTCTGCAGACGTAAACCACTTAGTTATCGCCTTGTTAGTTTGAGATTGAGCAAATACTTTCAACAACTCCTCTTTATTCTCAACTTCAACCACATAGTAAGCAAGACCAGCCATGCTATTTTCACGTCGAGCTAAATCTTTACCACCCCATTCATTAACAGCTAAATATCTCGGCAAGCAACAAGCGAATGAAAAAGAGCTTGAACAGTTCAAGGCTATGGAAGCTTTCCAAAGAGAGCATAATGGAAAGTAGATGAAACAATCAAAATACCACCCTCAGGTGGCTTTTTCTATACTTCATTTCACCATTTCGTCAAGGAGATTTCTCCGCTATTGAGCCAGATTTCTTCTTGATTTTCTAATTGGACCAAGAGTTGGCCGGTATCAGAGATATCTTTGGCGATGCCTTGATAGGTTTGCTGATTTTGCTCGAAAGTGACAGTTCGTCCTAGGACCAGGGAGCACTCTTTGTAGAGGTAGACCAGTTCATCGATATCCGTTTGGAAGAATTCTTTCCAGATCTCACTGATGAGGTCATTGCGGGTGATGGGACAAGGTCCTTCAAATAAGGAACCAGCCTTGGTTTGTAGCTCATCTGGAAAAGTAGGGATAGCCAAAT
Source organism: Streptococcus sp. CP1998 (assembly GCF_041026655.1). Taxonomy (NCBI): domain Bacteria; kingdom Bacillati; phylum Bacillota; class Bacilli; order Lactobacillales; family Streptococcaceae; genus Streptococcus; species Streptococcus sp. CP1998. Next base: position 1,298,104 of record NZ_CP163380.1, on the reverse strand, counting down.
TAAGACCGACTCCGATAATAACATCCGTGACGAGACCAGTCTCAATCGACGTGATAGCTTCGGTGAGGATTCCCCCAATTTTTTTATGGCGGTAGTAAATATCATTGACCCATTTGATATCGATATCGATCAGGGTCAAGTTTTTAATAGCCTTGTAGATAGCTCCAGCGACCATCAAGGTATAAGGAGGGAGCTCCGCAGGTGGCAGTTGAGGCTTGAGATGAAGGGACATGTAGATGCCCCCTTGATCAGGGCAGTAGTAGTCACGACCAAAGCGGCCCTTTCCAGCGGATTGCGAATTGGCCAGGTAGAGGGCCTTGCCTTCTTTATGGGTTTCTATGCCTAATTTGGCGTCCAATTGGGTGGAGCTACATTGTTCGTTTAAGGAAACGGTCAATTGGGTATTGCTTGCAATCACTGCAGGAAGCAGAATATCGCCTGAGACCAGTTTGTAGCCCTTCTTTTTTAGAGATTCGATGACGACCCCATCTTTTTCCAGGCGCTGAATAGCCTTCCAGATGGAGGTGCGGGAAACACCTAGTTCTTTTGCCAGCTGCTCCCCATTGACATAATCATCTGCCTGAGAAAGGGTTTGAAAGAGGATTTCGTGTGTTTTCATAGTTTTTTATTCTTGGAAAGGATGGAGGATCATCCATTCTTCGTACTTTCTCTAATAGTTAGCTTGGTTCCTAGCATAGTGAGGGTTGGTATTTCTCTCGGAGATAGGACTTGTTTATTTAGTACATCCATTGCGGTTCGTCCCATTTCTTCTGTAAAAACGGTGATGGTAGAGAGGGGAGGAAAGACTTGCTTGGCTAAACTGGTATCATTAAAGGAAATGAGTTGGATATCATCAGGGACCTTAATGCCGGCCTCTTGAAAAGCCCGGAGAGCCCCAATGGCTAAACTATCACTCGCAGCAAAATAGGCATCTGGTAAGTGTAAGCCAGACTGAAGCTTAGAGGAAATGAGGTCATAGCCTGATTGAGCTGTAAAACTTCCAGTGAGGATGAGTTCAGGGTGATAAATACTTCTTTCAATACAATAGTTTCGATAGGCTCGTCGCCGAGGATCGGGAATACTTTCCAATAGGTCAGTTGTTTTTTCCTCACCGCTAAGGAGCCCAATTGTTTGACAGCCTTGTTTTCGTAAATAGGAAAGAGCAGTCTGTACAGCATTTTCAAATTCAGTCGCGACGCAAGGGTGACCTTGGTTAAGGGTGTTACTATCGACAAAAACCAGAGGTTTGTCTAGCCTTTCTAACTCAACAATCTGAACCCTACTAAACTTTCCGATACAAAGGACCCCAATAACTTCCTCACCTAATCGAAAAGGAATATCATTGAAATAGCGGAGAATCCCATAGTCGAGATCCTGTGCTCTTTTTTCAATGCCTAAGCGGATGTTGTAATAGTAGAGGTCGTCCAGCTCTCCCTCTTCACTTTTCCATTGGATGATGACAATTTGCTGTTTTTCTTTTTTAAAGTTCCCACTTTTCTGATGTCTGGTGTAGCCTAGTTCGTCAGCAACAGTCAAAATTCTGTGGCGGGTTTCCTCCGTTACAGAAAGACTGGCATCTTGGTTCAGAACACGAGAGACAGTGGCGATGGATACGTCTGCGAGGTTAGCAATATCCTTTAATGTGGCCATTCGTTTTCTCCTTCTTTCTTCTAGTATATCATAGGTTTCGTCATATTAGTGAATTTTACTAAAACTTTAGTAAAATAATTGATTTGTTGCATGAAAGGGGTTACACTAGTGGTAAATAACTATATAAGTGAGGTAATCTCAATGAATACTCAAGAACTTCGGGAAGCTTTTCAAACAGTCTTTGGAGCAGAAGCAGATCACACTTTCTTTTCACCAGGACGGATTAATCTGATTGGTGAACACACTGACTATAATGGTGGCCATGTCTTCCCGGCGACCATCACACTTGGTACCTACGGAGCGACCAGAAAGCGCGAGGACAAGGTCTTGCGTTTCTTCTCAGGAAACTTTGAAGACAAGGGGATCATTGAAGTCCCACTTGAAAACCTCCACTTTGAAAAAGAGCACAACTGGACCAACTATCCAAAAGGCGTGCTCCACTTCTTGCAAGAAGCGGGTCATGTCATTGATAGCGGTATGGATGTCTATGTTTATGGCAATATTCCAAATGGATCAGGCCTCTCCTCTTCAGCTTCTCTTGAGCTCTTGATTGGCGTCATCGCTGAGAAACTATATGATCTTCACTTAGATCGTCTAGATCTGGTCAAGATCGGGAAACAAACCGAAAATCACTTCATCGGAGTCAACTCTGGGATCATGGACCAATTTGCCATCGGTATGGGGGCTGATCAACGGGCTATTTATCTCGATACCAACACCCTAGAGTATGATCTGGTACCGCTGGACCTCAAAGACAATGTCGTAGTCATCATGAATACCAACAAACGCCGGGAATTAGCGGATTCCAAATACAATGAACGTCGTGCAGAATGTGAAACCGCCGTCTCTGAACTCCAAGAAAAATTGGATATCCAAACCTTAGGGGAATTGGATCTCTGGGCTTTTGATGCCTACAGCTACTTGATCCAGGATGAAAACCGCATCAAACGGGCTCGTCATGCTGTACTTGAAAACCAACGGACTCTCCAAGCTCGTAAGGCACTTGAAGCAGGTAATTTGGAAGGCTTTGGCCGTCTCATGAATGCTTCCCACGTATCTTTGGAGCATGACTACGAAGTGACAGGTCTAGAATTGGATACCTTGGTGCATACAGCCTGGGAACAAGAAGGCGTCTTGGGAGCTCGTATGACAGGAGCAGGCTTTGGTGGTTGTGCCATCGCCCTTGTAAACAAAGATAAAGTAGAAGCATTTGAAGAAGCTGTCGGCAAACGATATGAAGAAGTCGTTGGCTATGCGCCTAGCTTTTATATTGCAGAAGTTGCGGCAGGGACACGGGTTTTAGACTAGGTGATAATAATGGAAGCTGTAATATTTGATTTAGATGGTTTATTAGCTGATACGGAAATCATTTCTCTAAAAGTTTATCAAGAATTTCTTAGAGATTTTGGAATTCCTTTCACAGAAGAAACTTATTCTAGAGAATACAGCGGACATAAGGAAGAGGAGAATGTTCAACGATTTTTGAATACCTATGATTTACCCTGGAACTTTGACCAAACCTTGGATAGAGTTTATGAACTGGAAGCTAAAATCTTAGCCCAAGGTGTTCATTTAAAAAAAGGTGCTAAGAATTTACTTACTTTTTTGAAAACAGAGGGCATCCCAATCGCCCTAGCAACTTCAAGTGTTGAATCTCGGGCTAGAATGATCTTGGATAGCAATGGGATCCTGTCCCTATTTGACCATTTAGTTTTTGCAAAAGATGTCAAACGAAGTAAACCTTACCCAGATATATTTTTAAAGGCTTGAAGTGATTTGAATGCTTTACCAGAGAATTGCTTAGTACTAGAGGATAGTGAGGCAGGGATTGAAGCAGCCTATCGGGCTGGAATCCCAGTCATATGTGTTCCAGATTTAAAAGTACCAGCACAGTCTTTCTTAACTAAAGCAGAACAAGTTTTCCAGGATTTGGATGCTGTCAGAGACTATTTAAAACGTAAGAAGGAGAATCAATGAATCAGGGAATTTTGGATGCATTTGTCACAGCCGTCATTGCGGCAAGTGACTACGAAGAGATGGATCGGATTTATCTAAAAAATCGCGTCATGAGTCGCGTTGGAGAAGAAGGGCTAGACGCTCCAGCTCATAAGGCAGACTTGATTGCGCTCAAAGATCAGCTGGTAGAGATCGCTGTTGCAAATAACAAGATCCAAGACAGCATGGCCGCAAAAGACAGTTTGGGTGCGGAGTTGATGGATTGGATCACCCCTAGCCCTAGTCAAGTCAACCATTGTTTCTGGGAGACCTACCGTCAGTCTAAGGAAGACGCGATTGCGGATTTCTATGCCCTCTCTAAGCGCAATGATTACATCAAGGTAGAGGCCATTGCGCAAAATATTGCCTTTGAGGCAGAAACTCCCTACGGTTCTCTTGAAATCACCATCAATCTATCAAAACCTGAAAAAGATCCTAAAGACATTGCGGCGGCCAAGCTTGCCAAAGCCAGTCATTATCCAGCCTGCCAATTGTGCTTTGAAAATGAAGGCTATCAAGGTCGCCTAGACCATCCAGCTCGGGCCAATCACAGGATTATTCGCTTTGATATGGACGGTCATGATTGGGGCTTTCAGTATTCCCCTTATGCCTACTTCAATGAACACTGCATTTTCCTCGATAGCCAGCATGTGCCCATGGCCATTAGCCGCAAGACCTTTGAGCGACTCTTGACCATTGTCGAGACTTTCCCAGGCTATTTTGCGGGGTCCAATGCAGATCTGCCCATTGTAGGGGGATCCATCCTGACTCATGACCATTACCAAGGGGGACGCCACACCTTCCCTATGGAGTTAGCTCCTGTAGAGGAAAGTTTCACCATTAAGGGCTTTGAAGCTGTATCGGTAGGAATTGTTAACTGGCCCATGTCGGTTCTTCGTTTGAATTCAGATGACAAGGCGCAATTGATTGCCCTGGTAGACCATATCCTCACAGCCTGGCGAGGCTACTCGGACCCAGCAGTTCAAGTCTTAGCAGCATCCGACGGTCAGCCCCACCATACCATTACCCCCATTGCACGGATTCGTGATGGGCATTATGAACTGGACTTGGTGCTCCGTGACAACCAAACCTCACCAGAGCATCCCGATGGCATTTATCACCCACATGCGGATGTGCAACACATCAAAAAAGAAAATATCGGACTGATCGAAGTCATGGGCTTGGCCATTTTACCACCTCGCCTCAAAGAAGAGCTCAAGCAGGTTCAAGACTATTTGCTTGGACGTGAGAGCTCTGTGGCGACCTACCACCAGCCTTGGGCAGATGATTTGAAAGCTGCTCACCCAGCCATCACAGACGAAGCAGAGGCAGAAGCCCTTGTCCGTGAATCAGTCGGCCAGATTTTTGCGCGCGTGCTCGAAGATGCTGGAGTCTACAAGCGAACAGCAGAAGGACAAGCTGCCTTTAGACGCTTTGTTGCGACGCTTTAAGTGTGGAGAAGCGGCAGAAATTTGGTACAATAAGAGAGAAGACAAAGAAGCGAAAGGAAAACAAATGGCAATACTCGTACTCGGAGGAGCTGGCTATATCGGTTCCCACATGGTGGACCGTTTGGTCAATGAAGGACAGGAAAAAGTCGTCGTGGTCGATAGCTTGGTCACAGGCCACCGTGCAGCGGTGCATCCAGATGCCGTCTTTTACCAAGGAGACCTGGCGGATCAAGACTTTATGCGCACTGTTTTTAAGGAACATGCCGATATTGATGCGGTCATCCACTTTGCGGCCTACTCACTGGTTGCCGAGTCCATGGCAGATCCATTGAAATACTTTGATAACAATACAGCTGGCATGGTCAAGCTCTTGGAAGTCATGCATGAATGTGGGGTACACTACATCGTCTTTTCTTCAACCGCAGCTACCTACGGCATTCCAGAAGAAATTCCGATTCTTGAAACCACTCCACAAAAACCGATCAATCCTTATGGGGAAAGCAAGCTCATGATGGAAACCATCATGCGCTGGGCTGATCAAGCCTACGGCATCAAGTATGTGCCTCTTCGTTACTTTAATGTAGCGGGTGCCAAGCCAGATGGATCCATCGGAGAAGACCATGGACCAGAGACCCATCTCTTGCCGATCGTCTTGCAAGTGGCCCAAGGAAAACGCGAAAAGATCGCTATTTTTGGGGATGACTACCAGACACCAGATGGGACCAATGTTCGGGACTATGTCCATCCTTTTGACTTGGTAGATGCTCACCTTTTAGCAGTGGAGTATCTCCGAAATGGCAACCCATCGACTGCCTTTAACCTAGGATCTTCAACCGGATTCTCCAATCTTCAAATCGTAGAAGCAGCCCGCAAGGTGACGGGACATCCGATCCCACTTGAGATTGCTGATCGCAGACCAGGAGATCCAGATACCCTGATCGCATCATCTGAGAAGGCGCGTGCCATCCTTGGCTGGCAACCAAAATTTGATAATATCGAAACCATTATCCAAACAGCCTGGGCTTGGCATTCCAGCCACCCAGATGGCTACAATGATCGATAATAAGAAAACTCAAGTCAGTTGGCTTGAGTTTTTTTAGTTTGGAAAAAAGATATTACACAACTAAGCTTTTTATGTGAATAATGAAGTTTAGGATTATTACCTTCAGAATTAGCCAAGGTGGACCCGAAATTTAGGAAACGTATCGATGCAATGGATCAAGAAGCGTTAGAAGAGGCCTACCCAGAACTTAAAACATTGATCTCCATGGCTCATGTGAATCCATATGCACAACTATTTAAATCTGAAACAGAGCGAGCTAATTATCATTACCTACTAGACCGCTATTTCCTTTTAGATAGTCAAAAAATGCTCAGTTGGCGAGATCCTGCTTTTCAAACTAAATATGATTATTATATAATTGAAGAAGGTATTGATCCTTTTACAGGTAAACCTGCTACACAGGAAGAAATCAATCGTGCAAAAAATATCAAGAAGGTGAGAGGTTTTACTGATAGCCTCCAACTAGCAAGTACCTTGTATACATCTTATGTTGGATATAATCAGTACTACAATAAACCCTACACATCTTTCTCGGATGTATATAGTAAGGTAAAAGGGAAAATTCCTGTCTTCAATAGGAAACCAGTAATTCCTGTTTTTTCAAATAGATATTCAAAAATAGATTTTACTCAAACTGACTTTGATGTTGAGTTAATAAGAGGTAGATTGAAAACTGATCCAGATACGGCTTTTTTCTGGTCAGGACGAACAGATGGCATTGGAGGAATGGATGTTGCGAAAAAAATAGCAAAAAATAAAGGAGGAGTTACATTAGAATCTACGATTGATGATACGAACATTGTAATGCCTGAATGGGATTTTAATACTCCTTCAAGTGTAACAGCTTGGGAGGAAGCTTCGAATGTTTACGCAGAGCAAGTATCTGGTGAAATAAGAGCTGTAGTTGGTAGCGAACTACGACCAGGAAATATTTGGGAAAACATCGAACTACCAAGATTGAAGGCCAATCCAAATGTTACTAAGGTTACAACAATAGATCCTAAAACAGGGGTAGAAAAAATTATATTCGAGAGGTAGAAATGAAAATTACAGGAACAAGATCAACAATTACTTTTGATTTAGAGAATGGTTTCCTCATAAAAGCACAAGGAGAATTGCTGATCAATAAAAAATTTGTTGTTTATAAAGATAGTATGACACAATGGGAGCCTCCTCATGAGAATCTTCCGATAACTCAAAGAGAAATAGAAAATATTATTAATACAGCTAAAAAAATGGAGAGCAATCAAACTATTCAATTAGACTTTGTATAATTATATTGTATTCTAAGAGAAATAAATCTCTATACAAGTGGTCAGGTTGTCTATCATGGGACCAAACTCCTAGGTGGAAGTGAAGAAGATGCTCAAACTGCAAACTTTATCGGGAACATCGTAGGAGGTTATGTGGCCTCCTCAGCAACCAGCAAGTTTAGTTTGAATCAACCTATTTTTTCAAATCGATATTCAAAAATAGATTTTACTCAAAACAGAAGACCATTATAAAACATTTTAAAAAAATAGAATAGAGGTTTGAAATCCTGAAAAATAGAATTCATTACATTACGAAACTTGAAATGCAAGATCGATTGCCTTTCAGTGGCTTTGTAGCAAATTTTGATGGGAAGCAGATCCAAAACAAAGAAGAACTATTTCGTTTTCTTGAAAAAAATGTCGGACTTCCTGATGCCAATAATTGGTCATCTATTACAAATTGGCTGACAGACTTATCATGGATAAAAGCTGAAGAATACAACTTTATTCTTGAAAATTATGATAGCTTCTTAAAAGATGACTTATCATCTAAAGACTTATTTTTAGAAATTTTGGAAGAAGATATTCTTCCTTGGTGGGAATGCGATGTTGAAAAGCATGTTGTTGGCAGTAAGGTCAAGAGTTTTCAAGTTTACATAGTAGAAAATTAAAAATAGGACAAAGTTTTAAGGAGCTACCTTAAGGTAACCACTTATGTTGGATATAATCAGTACTACAATAAACCCCTATACAACGTTCTTGGATGTATATAGTAAGGTAAAAGGGAAGATTCCATTCTTCAATAGGAATCCAGTAATTCCTGAGGTTAACCTTAAGGTAGATATCAATGGTAAAACTATAACAGAAACCACAAAACCTTATGATCGCGAACATATTTTACGAAATATAGAAGAAAGCAGGCTTGCGAGGGAGAATTCAGGGTTTAAAGACTTTTCAACCACGAGGCTTCAGCCGGTAGTCAAGCCTCAGCCTGCACCTAAGAATTTAGATGTTGAGGGACCAGTAGTAAATAATATTCAATCTAAATATCCCGATTTGCAAACTTATGAATATAATTCATATACAAATCCTGGTCCACTAAATGATTTAAGAGGTCAGCCTAATGTTAATTTTTATGGGGGACGGTATGATGTTGAAGTTTTGAAGTCTCCCAAAATATTATATCGAGCTGGCGACCAAAGCAATCCGCTAGGGCAATGGTTTACAGAATCAGCCCCACATTCTGAGATAGAAGTTAGAATAAATACGGCAGTAAAACCAATTTGGACAGATCGTTCAGGAAACTACACTGGTAGCTCTCCTTTAAATACAGTTTACGAAATAAAAATACCAGCTGGCACAACAATATACAGAGGACCTGTTGCGAGTCAAGGAGGCATCTATCAAGGTGGTTTGGAATATGAACAAATTTTTATTGAAACTCCGTGGAAAATAGAAGGTGTAGAGGTTATTAGCTCAAAACCATTAAATTAGTGAGGAAAGAAATGAAACGAAAAGAATTATTAGATAATATCAAATTAATATTACCACTATTAAATCAATACAATGATGGGACAATTCATGTACAAATTTCATTTTTACAAGGATTAGAATGTGCATTGGAAAATGGTGACTCACTCCCTACAATAAGAGAAATTAAAGATATCCTTTATCCTCCAAGAGGAGGTCTATCAGACTTTTTTGTTTGGAAGAATGATTATTTGGAACGACTAAAAATTAATGAAGAAATTGAAGCCTACAATAATAGATTATGGGAGCTTTTAAATCAAATAGAAAACTTGGAATCATAGTAAATGCATCAAATTTTAAAATTAGAAGCATTTCATCAATCTCATACAAGAATTCCAAGCGGAAATGAAGCATCTGCTTTTGAAGATTTTTGGAAACCAGGAGGACAAACCTTCCCAGGAAATATGCCAGAAGGCATCATGAAAGATATTAGTACCCAAAGAGGAGAACATACATGAAATATAGTAAACTAGGCTGGGAAGAAGTTAGTAAGTTTGAGGAAATAAAAGGTTATGGACAACATATTTGGCGACATCATGAGAAATATTTTTTTGTTACTGATGAAGGAGGAATAGCTGAACAGAGGGTAGTCTATGAATTACCATTAGAACTATTTCAATCACCCTACCAAGTTTTTCTGAGTTACTTGAAAAGTCTAACTTAATTTGACAATTTAGGCAATAAAGAAATCCTAGACAAGCTTTTGAGCTATTCAGAAGACTTGAAATACCACTATAATCTCTATCAGCTCTTGCTTTTTCACCTTCAGAATAAGGAACCAGAGAAATTTTTTGGACTCATTGAAGACAATATAAAGAAGGTTCATTCTCTTTTTCAGACTGTCTTTAAAACATTTCTAAAGGACAAAGGGAAAATCATCAATGACCTTCAGTTATCCTATTCCAACGCAAAATTGGAAGCGACTAATAATCTCATCAAACTTATCAAACGCAATGCCTTTGGTTTTCGGAACTTTGAAAACTTCAAGAAGCGAATTTTCATCGCTCTGAATATCAAAAAAGAAAGGACGAAATTTGTCCTTTCTCGAGCTTAGCTTTTCTTCAACCCACTAAAGTTGACAAAAAGCCGTAGATTTTAGGTATTTACCTTGTCTACTTAAGAGGTATCATATCATCGAGATAAAGGTGATTTGTTTGTTCCTAAGAATTAGGTTTTAGGTTTGACTTGTGGCAACTTCTGGAAAAAGCTTGTCTAGAATTTTTGGAGTGATAGCTTGTCCAGGACCTTCAGCACAATAGGTGTGAATATACATAGCGGGATTGAAGTTGAGCTCGATACAAGTGAAATGAGGTTTTTCCTTGCTAGCAGGCTGAGTTTTATCTGGAATGATGAGGTCAACCCCGCAAGCCCAGGCCCCCATGCTAGTTGCCATAGCTGCTGCCAATTCTTGGTAAGAGGAATCTATTGTCTCAGTGACATCAATAGAGTCACCACCCGTAGAAATGTTGGAGTTACGGCGGAGATTGACCTTTTTCCCTTCTGGGAGAATATCATCAGGTGCATAACCTTGCTGAGTCAACATCAATTGTTCGATGTCTCCTAGCTTAATGATTTCCAGAGGTGAGCGGTGGTCACGGCCTCGCAATGGATTGGCATTTTTCTGAGCGACTAATTCACGAATGGTGTGTTTGCCATCACCGACAACATTAGCAGCGACACGAAGGAGGACAGACTCACAACGCCCGTCCAGAATGAAGAAACGGTATTCGGTTCCTGGGATAAATTCTTCAACAAGAACAGCTGTATCTTCTTCAAAGGCAATCTCGAGAGCTTTCTTATAGTTATCAAGGCTGGCAGGCTCTTGGAAAATGGAAATGCCCAGACCGAAGTTGGTTGATTTTGGTTTAACCACAATTTGCTTGCCCTTGATAAGAGGATAGTAGGCTAGACCTTGTTCTAGACTGGTAAATTCGTCGCCGGCAGGGACAGGGAAGCCAGCATCAGCCAGGATTTTTTTGGTCACGGTTTTATTAGCCATGGCAAGAGGAACTACATAGTTGTCTTTTGAGGTCATGTTACCATTTTTGACGTACTCAACATGATCTTTATGCCAGAGTTTAAGGAATTGATCCTGCTCATCTAGGATTTCAAAATGAAGCCCTTTTTGAATGGCATCAAAGAGCAGCATCTGGGTAGAAAGTTCCATCTCCTCATAACCCTTAAGGGCATAGTGGGCAGTCCAGTCGTAATCATGATAGGCAAGCGCCTTGTCAAGGGCAAAGTCAGAAAGGGACTTGTCTTTGATATGAGGAAGAAGTTGAGCAGCTAGTGTCTGACTGGAATCTGCAAAGGCATCTTTAACTTGTTTGACCAGCCCTTGATGATAGTCACCAAGCCCAAAATGTTGCACCAGTTGGTCTAGAGCTGTCGTAATGTTCTGAGTTTCAGCTTCAGAAGGTAGAGGTTCTAAAGGATGAGAGAGGGCAATTTTTTCATTCAGCGCGTGACCTTGAGCCAGAGCCTGATCAACATTTTCAGGGGCATCCAGCCAGAGGAAGGCTAGAAGGAGTAGGTGTACGGTATCCATGGTAGTTTGGCTAATACCGATACGCTCAAAGGGGTTGAGGTCGAAGTTACGGAATTCTAGGTAGGTGATTCCCTTGTCAAGGAAGGAGCGATTAACCTTTTGTCCACGGAAACGAACAGCCGAGTAAAATTCCTTTTCCGCAATCAAATCACCTTGTTCGATATAGTTTTCGATGGCAGAGACATAGTCTTCTAGGCTTGCAAAAGATACTTGTATTTCTTCCTTATTGACATAGCCGTGGTCACTGTTACGGAAGGAACGCACAGGTTCTGGAACTTCTTGGTCGAAGAATCCTTGCTCAGCAATAGGTGCAGCCCCAAAAAGATAGGTAATCACCCAACGGTAGCGCAAGTAGTTTTGAGCCAGCTTAAGATAGAGGGCGTTTTTGAAAGCAATTATATCAATCTGGTCACTTTCTTGGAATAGGGCTTCAACCAAATCTTTCCCTAGTTCCATATTATAGTGGATACCTGAGATAGCTTGTAGTTTAGTTCCGTATTTTTCGGCCAGGTAGTTACGATAATGGCGTTCAAATTCATTTTCCAGTTGGGCAACTTGGATTTCTTGGGCGTTGATACGAGGAGGCATGGACAAGGGCCAGAGAAGTTCATCTTTACTGATGGAACGTCCAGCTACATCGGTAATGGCTCCAAGAAATCGACGAGCCTCAGTGGTAGATTTAGCAACTGGTGTGATGAGTTCCATCTGAAACTCACAAAAATCTGTTTGAATATAAGGGTGGAAACTTCGAGCTCCTAGCCATGAAGGGTGAGGCGTATGTGCTAATTTTCCCTGTCTATCGACACGAAGACTTTCGCGTTCAATTCCAAAGTTAGCTTGAAGGATAGGGCTAGTAGGCTCCAGCTTTTGAAGCAGTTGATTTATAGTCATAGAGTCACCTTTTCATCTAATGTTAGTGATAGTCTATTATAAATAGGAGAAGAAAACAACTTTCCGCTACGGTTAAGGGGAATTTCCGAATGTTTCAGATAAGAATTCTTAAAACCAATTGTTTTTTAGCTCTATTATATGCAAAAATTGTAAAATACCCACTGATTTTTATGTAAAATGTTATTTCTCTTGGAATTTAAATCAAATTAGCCTATACTAATGACGTATATATGAGAACGAAAGAATCCCTAGGGTCGGCACTGCACCCATAAAATGAGACACAAGAAAACACTCCTGTTGAATTCTGGTAAACTAGAAACAGGGGTGTTTTGTTATGGTCAAAAAGCATATTCAGTAGAAACTAAACTAGCCTGTATCGAAATGAAGAAGGCAGGCAAATCAAATAAAGTTATCATGGATACCCTCAGCATCAAAAATGCTAGTCAGGCCAAGACCTGGTAGCGATGGTATCAGAATGATGAATTGTACCGTTTCCAACAACCCGTGGGGAAACAATATACTTATGGTAATGGGATGAAACAGTTATCTGAAGTGGAACAGTTACGTTTGCAGGTAGAATTACTAAAAAAGTATCAGAACTTGATAAGAGAATCGACAAAGTAAGTCTTATCAAGCTAGTAGAAGAGTATAAGAAAACGTGCCCTGTATCGATTATTTTAGAATGTTTCGGCGTCAAACGCTCCACCTTTATCGCTGGAAACAGGAGTGTAAGAATTCTCAGAAAAGAGGCGAAATAGCAGATAATGGCTGTATCGAATGGTTTCACTCTGTTCTCAAGTCTGAAACCTTCTATCTCCATAAGTGGAGAAACATAACTGAAGATAGTCTAACAGATATTGTCAAAAATTACATCATATTTTATCCTGATAATTATGTATCACCATTGAAATAGCCTGCGTGGAACTTGTTTAGACACCGTTAGTTGTGGACAAGTTTCTTTTTTTATTTTAGGTGCACTAGATGAATCTCTCCCAAAATGTGTTGAAAATATAAATAGAACTCTGGCTTTCTCCTAATGCAAGTACGGGAAGAGTTGAAAAACTCCAACCTGTAACCTCTCCTCTAGCTATTCCACCTATTTCATGCTAGAATAAAGAAAAACACATTTGGAGGCATTATGAATCAGACAGTGACTTATTTGCAGGAATTGACAGCCATTCCTTCACCGACCGGTTATACACGTGAGATTGCAGATTACTTAGTCAACACCATTGAAGGCTTTGGGTACGAAGTAACTCGGACTGCTAAGGGTGGGGTGAATGTGACCGTGCCTGGTGTGATCACAGACAAACAACGCTACGTCACAGCCCATGTGGATACCTTGGGAGCTATTGTCCGCGCGGTGAAAGCTGATGGCCGCCTCAAGCTAGACCGTATCGGCGGTTTCCCTTGGAATATGATTGAAGGGGAAAATTGTACGGTCCATGTAGCCAATACAGGAAAGACTCATTCGGGTACGATTTTGGTCCATCAGACTTCTTGCCATGTCTACAAGGATGCGGGAACTGTCGAGCGGACCCAGGACAATATGGAAGTCCGTCTGGATGAAAAAGTAACCAACGAAAAAGAAACCCGTGCCCTTGGTATTGAAGTGGGTGACTTTGTCAGCTTTGATCCCCGGACCATTGTGACAGATACTGGCTTTATCAAATCTCGCCACTTAGATGACAAGGTGAGTGCGGCGATTCTCTTGAATCTTCTGCGCGTGTACAAGGAAGAACAGATCCAATTGCCAGTAACGACCACCTTTGCCTTTTCAGTCTTTGAAGAAGTGGGGCATGGGGCTAATTCTAGTATTCCAGCTGAAGTGGTCGAATACTTGGCAGTGGACATGGGAGCTATGGGAGATGACCAAGCAACGGATGAATACACGGTATCCATCTGTGTCAAAGACGCTTCAGGACCATACCACTACGAATTCCGTCAGCATTTGGTAGCCTTGGCAAAAGCCCAAGAAATCCCTTATAAGTTGGATATCTATCCTTTCTATGGATCAGATGCCTCTGCAGCCATGAGCGCAGGAGCAGAAGTCAAACATGCCCTTCTCGGAGCAGGGATCGAATCTAGCCACTCATATGAGCGGACTCACTTGGATTCTGTAGTCGCAACAGAGCGCATGGTCGATGCCTACCTCAAGAGCGACTTGGTAGATTAAAATTTGGAACTACTCTCCGGAGTAGTTTTTTCTTAAACTAAAACTAAAATTTTCTGAAAATTCCTTTTCTTCTGAAAATCTTTGTGGTATAATCTTAAAATAAACTTAAAATTTCTTAAGGAGTTTTACATGAAAAAAAGAAATGTCATTGCACTTGCGGGAGTTGCCCTCCTTTCAGCAGGTATCCTAGCAGCTTGTTCAGGTGGTTCTAAATCATCTAGCTCAAGCAACGGTCAAAAATTCTCATATGTCTATGAGACTGAGCCAGAAAACCTAAACTATATCACATCTGGTAAAGCAGCAACCCACGATATCACAGGAAACTTGATTGATGGTTTGTTTGAAAATGATAAATACGGGAACTTGATTCCATCTCTTGCAAAAGATTGGACAGTTTCGCAAGATGGCTTGACTTATACTTATAAACTTCGTGATGATGCTAAATGGTATGATTCAGAAGGCGAAGAGTATGCGGATGTAACAGCTAAAGATTTCGTCACAGGGATCAAATATGCGGCTGATAACAAATCAGAAATGCTCTACATCATCCAAGATTCTATCAAAGGCTTGAATGACTACGTCAGTGGTAAAAATAAAGATTTCTCAGCTGTAGGAGTAAAAGCAGTTGATGATCATACCCTTCAAATCACTTTGAACCAACCAGAATCTTACTGGAACTCTAAATTGACTCTTGGGATCACTTTCCCTGTCAACGAAAAATTCGTGAAATCAAAAGGGGATAAATTCGCTCAAGCAAGTGATACTAGCTCCCTTCTTTACAATGGTCCTTACATCTTGAAGAGCTTTACTTCAAAATCTTCTATCGAAATGACCAAGAATGAAAACTACTGGGATAAAGACAAGGTCTACATCTCAGATGTGAAATTGGAATTCTACGATGGACAAGACCAAAGTAAATTGGCCAAATCATTCGGAGAAAATACTCTTAGCTTGGCAAAACTCTTCCCAACTGGATCTGGTTACTCAGAGCAAGCTAAAGAATTCAAAGATGAAATCACCTACACTCCTCAAGACGCCGCTTCTTATGTTATTGGTACCAACATCGACCGTCAATCTTACAAACACACTGCTAAGAAGACCGATGAAGAAAAACAATCTACTAAGAAAGCTCTCTTGAACAAGGACTTCCGTCAAGCGATCAGCTTTGCCTTCAACCGTGAAGCGTATGCTGCTCAATTGAACGGAAAAGACGGAGCAAGCAAGATCATCCGTAACCTCTACATTCCACCAACATTTGTCCAAGCTGATGGCAAGACCTTTGGTGAAATGGTGAAAACACAATTGGATACCTACGGAGATGAGTGGAAATCTACTAAACTAGACGATGGTCAAAATGGTCTCTTCGATGCTAAGAAAGCGAAGGAAGAGTTTGCAAAAGCGAAGACTGCCTTGGAAGCAGAAGGTGTGAAATTCCCAATTCACATCGATATGCCTGTAGACCAAACCACACCATCAAGAGTTCAACGGGTACAATCCTTCAAACAATCAGTTGAAGAAGCACTTGGTAAAGAAAATATCGTCATCGATATCCAAATGCTTTCGAAAGAAGACCTTCAAAATGTGACCCTCTTTGCGCCAAATGCGGCTGGCGAAGATTGGGATCTCTCTGATAATGTTGGTTGGAACCCTGACTACCAAGATCCATCAACTTACATGGATATCTTGAAAGCTTCATCTGGTGAAAATACTAAGACTTTCCTTGGATTTGACCCAAGTGAAAACAATGAAGCAGCTAAAAAAGTTGGTCTTTACGATTTTGAAAAGATGATCAAAGATGCTGGTGCAGAATCACAAGACGTCAACAAACGCTACGAAAAATATGCGGCAGCGCAAGCTTGGTTGACAGATAGTGCCCTTGTTATCCCAACTTCTTCATCAACTGGACGTCCATTCTTGACACGTATCGAACCATTCTCAGCTCCATTTGCATGGACTGGTGGTAAAGGAAAAGACCACGTGATCTACAAAGGAATGAAACTCCAAGATAAAGCTGTGACAACTGCTGACTACAACAAAGCCCTTGAAAAATGGCAAAAAGAACAAGCAGAGTCAAACAAAAAAGCACAAGAAGATCTTAAGAAACACGTCAAATAAGGATCGATAACCGAGGCTGATGCCTCGGTTTTTTGTGGGATCATTTGAATATCTACTTGATATAAAAACGCTTACAAAGTATAATAGAAGTGTTGATTACAAAAAAGTAAGGAGACTGACATGAAAAAGAAAACAATGGTTTCCATTGTCGCATCGAGTTTACTGATCGCGCCGATGGTCTTGCATCAAGTAGTAGCAGCAGATGAGCAAACGGAAGAGTTAGCCCCATCGACAGAAGTGGTCCATGCTCCAGCTACCGAAGCAAGACCGACAACAAGTGACACAAGTACTGCCACTAGTGAAGAAGCTGCAAGTTCAAATGAGGCATCACTGGATCGGACGGCAGGTGCAAATCAAGCAGCCCCTGCTACAGAAGAACACACAAGACAAAGTGAGCCGACTGTCCCAGTAGTAACTCCAGCAGCAACAAACAGGGAAGCTGTACCTCAATCTGCTCCTACTTCAGAAGCTCCGGTAACATCTCAGGATTTGGCAAAGGTCACAGGTACCACCCTTGCAGCGGATCAGTCCTCTAATGAGTTGACGGTCCAAGATGCTGTTAATGGCTTGCTTCAATGGGCAGCAACAGATCCTAGCCAATTGGGCCAAAGCCAAGCAGATCGCGAACGCTTTGCCAAGAGTTTAGGCTTGATTGAAAAATCAGAAGATCTGACCCGTAAGGTCAGTCAGCCAGAATTGGCCAAGATGTATGAAACAGCTAAGAAACTCTACGATGCCTACCGGGCTGAAAAGAAAAGTCCGCTCTTTTTAAATGCTCGTGCCCAGCCTATTTTTCCTTATACGACGGGAAAAAAAGAAGACCAAGACTACAAATATGAAGACAGCCAAATTGTACGTTTCCCAGTCTATGTCGAAACGGACTATGACACCGATGCAGATGGCAAGCCAGACTTGGTCAAAGCCATTGTTCAATTACCAAAAGCAGTCGCGCAAGGCGATTTTAAGGCAGCCACTATTCTCGAAGCGCGCCCTTACGTAGCGGGGACACTAGACGAAAACTACGTGACCCTTGAAAGTTTGGGGCTTCCAACAGACGGTAGCTACGATATGAAGAAACTGCACAGCCAACCTGCAAAGAGACAGCCAGTAAGCAGTGAAACAACAGTAGAAGCAGCGAAAAAAGCCAAGGCATCGGATTGGTATTACTACAGTCCCTACGAGTATATCTATGACTACGAAGATCTGAACTGGTACGACTATTTCTTGGTCAGAGGCTATGCCTTTATCTCTAGCGCTGGACTTGGTACCAAGGGATCAGAAGGATTTAACACGACGGGGTCTGATCTCGAAATCAATGCCTTCAAGAATATCATCGAATGGGTCAATGGCAAAC
Organism: Streptococcus sp. CP1998; assembly: GCF_041026655.1. Taxonomy (NCBI): domain Bacteria; kingdom Bacillati; phylum Bacillota; class Bacilli; order Lactobacillales; family Streptococcaceae; genus Streptococcus; species Streptococcus sp. CP1998. The sequence continues at coordinate 1,280,078 of NZ_CP163380.1, read as the reverse complement.
GCAAGGCCTACACCGATAAGACTAGCAATGTTGAAATCAAGGCAGACTGGGCAACAGGAAATGTTGCCATGACGGGTCTGTCCTGGGCTGGAACAACGACCTTTGGTGTGGCAGCGACAGGCGTAGAAGGATTGAAGACCATCGTTCCGGCAGCAGGAATTGCCTCTTGGTATGATTATTTCAATAGCCAAGGAACCCAATTTGGCAATGCACCTTATAGTGACCTTTCATGGCTCTCCCTCTACGTTAGCACACGGATGTTGGACCAAGACGACTGGGCAGGGATTTGGCAAAACTATTCCAACTACATCAATCAATTGAACAAGGACCAGTACGCCCATGATCGTAACTACAGTGATGTCTGGAAGGAGCGGGATTATACCCTTCATCCGGAAAATCTCAAGACCAGCGCCCTGATCGTCCATGGCTTGAATGATGACAATGTCAAGACCAAACACTTTGAACTCATGTACGATGCTCTCAAGAAAGCAGGACAAGATGTCAAGCTCTATCTCCACCAAGGAGATCACGTCTACCCAGCGGCTATGTCGCGGGGATACGGCATCACCGCCAATGGTCAGGATTTTTATGACCTGCTCAATACCTGGCTGACCCATTACCTCTACGGAGTGGACAATCACGTCGAAAGCTTGCCAGCGGTTCTAGCTCAAAACAACTATGATCCAAGCAAGTGGACTAGCTATGATAACTGGAAGAGCAGTCAACGTCTCTTCTTGAATGCAAGCTCGAAACGTCTAGAAGAAACCATTTCTAGTGATTATGCAGCTGCAGGTGTCGAGATTGCTAACCGTAATGAAACAGTCAGCAAAGCCTCCTCTAAGGCTAATCTAACCTTCGTTTCTGATGTTACTGAGGACACTACGATCAAGGGCCACATCCCCGTTCATTTCAAAGCAGCTCTTGCCAAAGGTCAAGGAAAGAATTTCCAAATCAACGCCCTTTTGGTAGATGTGGCAGATGAGGACTTTGACGTGGTGGGAAATGGTAGCGTCAAGCAAGATAAAACAGCAGACGGTTTCTGGATGGGAAGCAATTTAAGCAACCTATCTGTTGCCGAATACGAAACCATCAAGACCAAGTACAAGGTGATTGCGAAAGGCTGGATCAATCTTGCGAACCCTGAGTCTGGCTACGATTCAGCCAGCTCAAGAAATAGTATCGAGCCAAAGGTGGGAGAATACCACGATTACACGGTTTATCTCCAACCAAATCTCTATACAGTTAAGAAAGGTCACAAGTTAGCCCTAGTCTTTAACACCTATGACCCATCTGATTTAACGGTGGAGCATCCATATGAAGTGACCTTCAAGACAGATTCTATCCAGGCGGCGATTCCAATTGTCGAAAAGACCCGCGCCCAAAAGGCAGCTTATGTACCAAGTGAAACAGATGCTGACTATGCGAAATTGCCAGAAATGGAAGGTGCTGCTCTAGTCGCTCCAGAAGTGCATTACAAGGAAGAATATAGGCTTCCAACCCCAGAACACCTTGTCCAACCAAGCCAAACTCTTCCTGAAAAAGATGAACAGATGCAAACAGGATCAGCAAGACAAGAGAACCCTCATCTTGCCCTAGCTGTATCCTATGGGTCTCGATTTGTTTCACCAGGATTGGTAGAAGCTCGTAAGGTTGCGACTCCTGCAGTAGAAGGAGAACAAGCAGACCATATGCTTCCACAAACAGGCAGCAAAGACCATGCTCTGGGTCTCTTAGGGGTGATCAGCCTAACAGCTTCTAGTCTCATCTTTTGGCGCAAAAAGAGAGAAGATGCCTAAGGAGTCCCCGTAGCAAATATTTCTAAAATGGTATCTTTTAGTGTAAAATAAAAGTAGAAATGCAGAATCAGTAGTCACTACTGAAAAAGGAGGAAATATGGCACACATAATCACAGATGCAACTTTTGAACAAGAAACTAGCCAAGGTCTTGTCCTGATTGACTTTTGGGCAACTTGGTGTGGTCCATGCCGCATGCAAGCTCCAATCTTGGATCAGTTGGCAGAAGAGGTACATGAAGATGATTTGAAAATCTGTAAGATGGATGTAGATGAAAATCCAAATACAGCACGTCAATTCGGTATCATGTCGATCCCAACGCTTCTCTTTAAAAAAGATGGACAAGTTGTCAAACAAGTGGCTGGAGTTCATACGAAAGCCCAATTGAAAGAAATCATTGCAGAATTGAGCTAAAATGAAAACTCGTTTTCCAATATGGAAAACGAGTTTTTTGATGCTCTTTATTTCTTTTAAATAGACGCGACACCCATTGACAGCGCTTTCTTATAGTGCTAAAATGAAACTGTATTTCCTATAAAATTTTTACAGGAAAAAAATTCTCCTAGGAAGATGTCGATCCTAGGAGAAAATTACATATAAAGGTTATTGGCCCTCTGTATCTTGGGCTACCCAGACACTGACGGAGCGTTCTGCCACTGGGAATTCAGCAGTACCGTCTTCTTGAACTTGGACAGTTTCGCTACAATTTTCTAGGACATCATAGTAGGTGAGGCCTGAGTAGGATGAGCCGATCTCCATGACTTTTGTAGCAGCTTGGTTATTCGAAACCAAGCAGGCGATTGGTGCTGATTCTTCTGTACCTGAGCGTGTCCAACCGATGCAATTAGGATCATCGAAGTAGTCTGTTTGTTCCCCATAGGCCAGATCTTTACGAACCCATAAGAGGCGATCGAGGACCTCTTGGAAACTTTCTTGCGCAAATTGGCCCTCGATACCGTAGTAGTCTCCATAGAAGACACAAGGCAAACCAGCTTCACGAAGTAAGATCAAGGCATAGGCTGCAGGCTTGAACCATTCTTGGATTGTAGATTCCAAGGCTTGCCCTCGTTGGGTATCATGGTTGTCCACAAAGGTTACGGCCTCTTCAGGATGATTGAGCGCTAGTGTTCCGTCAAAAATAGTTCGAAGGTCGAAATTTTCACCTTCTTGACTAGCTCGGAAGAGATTTTGGTGGAGGGCCACATCGATCAAGTCGTATAAGTAGTCAATACTTTCCAAGTACTCATCGTTGGTTTCTGTGTCGCCATTCCAAAATTCACCAAAAACGTAGAAATCTTCTCCATATTTTTTGGTGATATTATGGATGAAATTCTTCATAAAGAAGGAGTCTATGTGCTTGACGGCATCCAGACGGAAGCCCTCAACCCCTGTCGTTTCGATAAACCATTCAGCCCATTGGTCGAGATTTTCAACAACTTCGGGATGTTTGAAATCGATATCGGCATACATGAGGTAATCGTAGTTTCCGTTTTCCTTGTCAACCAGATCTCCATGGGCCCAACCTTTGTTGTCCCCTTGGATTTGGTAGATCCCATTCTTATTACGTGAAGCATCGTAGTCCGTACCGGTGAAGTGGTACCAATGCCAGTGGAAGTCATTATAGGCGCCATTTCGGCCATCAAAGGTGAATTTGGTCCATCCTTGAATGGTGAAGGGTTCAGTGAGAACCTTGTTTCGATCCATCGGATCGACCTCAACGACCTCGAATTCCTCTAAGCCATCGGCAGCAGCTTTATGGTTGAGAACGACATCGGCCATTGGTTGAATCCCTGCATCTTTGAGGGCTTGAATGGCTTGAAGATAATCGTCTTTGAAACCGTATTTGGTACGAACCGTTCCTTTTTGATCGAACTCGCCCAAATCAAAGAGGTCATAGACTCCGTACCCAACGTCATTGTTAGAAGTAGCTTTAAAGGCAGGTGGCATCCAAACTTTACGAATACCCAAGTCTGCTAAGTGTTGCGCATCTTCAGCAAGACGCGTCCAGTGGTTCCCATTAGCGGGCAAATACCACTCAAAATATTGCATTAAGGTTTGATTTTCCATCGTTATTTCTTCTTTCATGTGAATGTCCCTATTTTACCAAAAATAGTTGGATGCGACAAACGTTTGCGCTGGAAGCAAGCCCTTTCTGGAAAAGAAATCGTATACATGAAAGAAATGACGTGAAAATATAACATAATAGAGTCAATGTAGCATTTTGTATACGTAGAAATATCAGTCTGATATAAATTTGTATGCATTAATTTATTTTGACCATATCAAAGGAGGATTGGTTTGAAAGTGAAAACCACCAATAGAGAGAGCATCGAAACGATTTTTGCAGAAGCCTTGGCGATTCCAAGCTTCACCAATACTGATACCGAGCAAGGAATCGAAGCCTACCTGGATCAACGGCTTGCCCAGATCCCCTATTTCAAGGAACATCCGAACCAGTTTGGGCGCTATATGGTGCCACAGGACCACTTGCATCGGTCGGTCAATTGGGCCTTAGTTGATAAGGGCAAGAAAAAAACAGTTATCCTTTTCCACCACCATGATACAGTCGATTTAGAAGACTATGGAAATTTAGCAGAAATCGCACTCGATTCTGATCAAGTAGCAGAAGCCTTGAAAACACTAGACAGACGACCAGATATGCAGGAAGACTTAGCTTCTGGGGAGTGGAAATTTGGCAGAGGATCTTGCGATATGAAAGCAGCTCTAGCCCTTCAATTGGGGGTTCTGGAAGCCTATGCTGCAGACCTCACAGAAGGTCAGGTCAATCTGCTCTATCTCTCTGTTGGAGACGAGGAATCCTATTCAAGTGGGATGCGTGGAGCCTTGGGTCTCCTTACAGATTTGCAGGAAAAGTTTGATCTGAATTATGTATTAGCAGTGGATTCAGAGCCCTTTGAATCAGAGGTAGGAAAAGAAAAGGTCCTTCACATTGGCACAGTCGGCAAACTCATGCCAGTCGTTGTGGCACAAGGTGTCTTGTCCCATATGAAGGAGCCTCTTAAAGGGATCAATGCCTTGTCGCTCCTAGTAGCCATCGCAAGCCAGCTAGATCTTCATCCCGATCTGGCAGATCAGGCCTTGGGAGAAACGTCTCCCCTTCCTTCTTGGTCCTATCTCAGAGATTTGAAGGAGCAATACGATGTATCGACCGTGCTTTATGCAGCTGGTTATTTCAGTGTGTTGCATTTGAAGAAAACACCCCAAGAGCTCATGCAACGAATCTATGAGCTTAGTCAAGAGGCCTTGGACGCCTTTTACAAGAAGTATGAGCACTTGCAGGATCAGGCTGGCCAAGATCATATTATTGCAAGGCCAAGAGTCATCACCTATCAAGAACTAGAGGAACGTTGCCAAGCCATAGAGGGCTACCAAGCCTTTAGAGAAGCTTCTAATAAAAAAGCGGAGCAAGATTTTCGTAATGGGACCAGCTACCAGAGCCTTGCGATTCAGCAAATCCAGCGGCTCCTTGAGTTTCTCGGAGATAAGGATCCTATGGTGGTCATCGGTTTTGCGCCCCCATATTATCCGTCCATGAATTGCCGCTTTTTAGACAATACCGATCTCAATATCGTGTCCTTAATTACTGACTACCGCGAGTACCTGGACACAAGAGGTTACCTCTTGAAAGTGGAAGAATACTTTATGGGGATTAACGACACCAGTTATTGTGCCTTGGAAAAGGATGTGGCCTCTTATCAAGTCGTCTTGGATAGCCTAGCCACACCAGCCCAGGTCTATGATCTGGATCTGGAAAAAATTGCCCAAATTCATGTTCCAGCGGTCAATCTAGGCCCTTGGGGTAAAGAATTGCATAAGCGAGGAGAGCGGGTCTACAAAGAAGACTTCTTGGAGACTATTCCAAACTATCTACTAGAATTGCTCTACCATTTCGATGATCGCTTATCAACAGAATAAGAAAAAACGGTCCCAATGAGGACCCATTAGGGAGTTAGCATGATTACATTTCACGGAGTTACCAAAGATTACGATGGGCATATTGCCCTTAACCACTTGGATCTGACCATCGAAGACGGGCAAATTGTCGGCTTGATTGGCCATAACGGAGCTGGAAAGTCAACGACGATTAAGAGCCTGGTCAGTGTCATCACCCCAACCACTGGATCCATTGAAGTGGATGGTCAGGACCTCTATAACCATCGACTGGCAATCAAAAAGAAGATCGGTTATGTGGCAGATTCGCCAGATCTTTTCTTGCGTCTCACAGCCAATGAATTCTGGGAGTTGGTTGCGACCTCTTATGATATGAGTCAGAAAGACTGCGATCAACGATTAGAGGAGCTTCTTAGGATCTTTGATTTTCAGAGCCACCGCTATGAAGTGATTGAATCCTTTTCACACGGGATGCGCCAGAAGGTCTTCGTTATTGCAGCCCTCTTGTCAGATCCAGATATCTGGGTCTTGGACGAACCAATGACCGGTTTGGACCCACAGGCTTCTTACGATTTAAAACAAATGATGCGCCAGCATGCGGATCGTGGCAAGACGGTTATTTTCTCTACCCACGTCTTAGAAGTGGCCGAACAACTCTGTGATAAAATCGCCATTCTCAAAAAGGGAAACCTTATTTTCTATGGGACGATCGAGGAATTGAAGGGCCAACATCCCGAACAAAGTTTGGAAAGTATCTATCTCAGTCTAGCGGGTCGGAAGGAAGAAGGTGGCGATCATGCGTCTTAAGATCATCCGGCAACTGGTCAATGTTAATATCATCTATGCCAGTCAGCCTGCTCAGATCGCAAAATTACGTGCCAAACAGGCCAAAAAACCGGACGTCAAACTCAATGTCGCCCGCAAATCGGTGCTCAACTACCTCTTTTTAGGATTGGTCTATTTCGTCATATTTGGCTTGCTCTTTAGTATCTATGATTTTGTGAACCAACCAGCCTTCTTTGTCAATATGGTGGCCCTCTTTTCCTTGATGACCATTTCCCAAGGATTTATGAGCTTTTACAATGTCTTTTATGAAAGCAAGGACCTCCAGTTTTACCGGCCCTATGCCTTCTCAGATGCGGAAGTCATTGCTGGAAAGAGTATCTCGGTCATCCTGACCCTTCTCATGGCTATCCTTCCCTTGGTCAGCTATTTTCTGATCCTGCCTGTCCAAGCAGGCGGCTTCAATCCGTTAGGGATCCTGTTAGGCCTCTTTTGTGCCTTAATTCTCTTAGGCGTTCTCTTTTTAGCGACGATCATCCTATCCCATCTGATCACTAAGACCCTCTTTTTCAAAAAACACACGACCCTGGTCTCCAACATCATGGTCGGAATTGGTTCTCTTCTGAGTCTAGGAGCTTATCTATATCTGAATCTAGTCCAGACCCATCGGTTAGAAGTGACAGGGGGCGCAGATATTCCCATTCTATTTCCACCTTTTACGGCCTTTCATCAGTTCATCCTCCATCCTTTTGATGGAGAAGCGATCCTTGGCCTTCTGGGCTGGATCCTGGTCCTTCTGGTCTTGATCGGCCTGGTTCGAAAAATTGTGATCCCGCAGTTCTATGATGCAGCCCTTGCAGTTGCGACCAACCAAACTGTTAAAGAGCGCGTGAAAGTGCTCCATGTTGGTCAGAAAGACTCCTTTAGACGATTTGTCATTCAGTATCATCGCAGACTCTTGAGCGATGGAACCCTTATGGTGCAAGTCCTCTTGATGATGAGTATTCTGCCTTATATTTTCCTCCTCAGTGGAGCAGCAGGAGCGTCTAAAAATATAGGAGGACTCAGTTCTTACTTGACGCCCCAGTATCTGGTGCCACTGACCCTTGTTGCCATCTTGATTGGTGTTTTCAATAGTTTTGGAGGCTTGACTAGTATCGGTATTTCGCTAGAGCGCGAAAACTTTGAGTACTTGAGATCCCTCCCTATTGATTTCAAACGCTATCTCTTCATGAAGTTTTGGTTGCTCTATCTGGTGCAATCCATCCTTCCTGTCATTCTTCTAGTTGGCGTTTGTCTCTATTTTGGCGTCCATCCCTTGGCTATCCTAGCTATGTTATTGATCTGGGTGGTAACAACCATTCCGATCTGCATTCGAGACTATGTCAAAGATTTTCAGAACTTTAGCACCAATTGGACCAATATCACGGAGTTGATGACCCGTCATCGTGGGAATGCAGTTCTTCAGTCTATTCTCTTGATTGTCTTTCTTTTTGTGATGTTTCTCTTGATCATTGTCAGCTTCATTTGGACCTATCATTCCGTCAGCACCCTGCTGGCTGCGATCCTTTATAGTGTCCTGTTGCTAATCGGAGCAGGAATCAGCTATACCATCTACCGCAAAAAAATCCGTACCCTCTACCAAGAGATTGGAGAATAAAAAGAGAGAGTGGAACAGAAATCGGTAATTCGTTAGAATTCGATTTCGTCGTCCCACCTCCGCACAGTTGAGTAGGGCTGTAAAGCTGATGAAATCAGCGTAGTAGAGCCCACTCAACCACTGCGTCTTGCTCGACAATCCAAAAACAATTGAGAGGCTAGGACTTTTGTCCTAGCCTCTTTTTAGTGGTGATTAAATTTCATAGCCCATGAGGAGGCCGCCTTCTTCAGCGTAGAAACTACAAAGTCCAGAAGTAGGAAGGACTTCAATCATTGCATGGGCAAACTTTTCTCGAACCAATGCAGAGAATTGCTCGATAAATTTTTCATTGTTGCGGTGGGCGATGGTGATATGACCGCCAGCATACCCCGCCTTGATCAGTTCATCAAAAGCAGCCTTGATCGCTTTCTTTTGACCCCGTGCTTTTTGAAGCAACTCAAGGGTACCGGTCTTACTAGCTTCGCCGACCATACGGATATTGAGGAGCCCGACAACAGTCCCGATCAATTTGCTGAGACGCCCATTTTTGACCAGATTATCAACCTTGGCCAAAACAAAGAGCAACTTCGTCTTAGACTGGTAGGTCGTGATCACATCGACCACTTGATCAAAATCGAGGCCTTCAGCGACCAACTGATTAAGCTTGCGAACGATTAGGTCCACCTCACCCCCAGCTGATAAGCTATTGATGACGTGGATATTGGTATTCGGATGCTCTTCCAGATAAATCTTCTTCGCCACCTCTGCACTATTGTAGCTACCAGAAAGGGTTCCTGTAATGGTGACAACGACAATATTTTCAGCCCCTTCAAAAGATTTCATGTAGTCATCGGGACTCGGACAGGCAGACTTAGAAGCTGTCGTGGTCGCATACATCTCCTCCATCATGTGATCAATATTGAGCTGGGCATCATCTGTGTAGATAGTCTCTCCCACTTGGATGGTCAATGGGACACTGACAAACTCCGTAACCGGTGCCAGATTGTCCAAAGAGCGGTAGTCACAGCCTGAATCCGCAATAATTTTCCATTTCATCAGTTCATACCTCATAATTGTATAAAAATGTACATTGACAAGTAGTATGTCTTCTTTTACAATTATATCATGAAGTACAATGCTATCCAAGCAGATATCATCAGGTGAGACAGATAGAAAGTAAATGTTATGGCAGAAAGAAAAATATCCGAGAAATCCTTGGAAAATCTCAAACGATTTAACCAAGAAAACAATGCGATTACACGAGAATCCATCGAAATCTCTCTCCTGCAATTGTTGGAGAAAAAAGATCTGAAAAAGATCACTATCTCTGAGCTGGTTCAGCGTGCAGGTGTCTCTCGAGCAGCTTTTTACCGTAATTATGACTCCAAGGAAGAGATTCTAGAGTCCATCTTTCAATCTAGTATCGCAAAGATTACCAAGTCTTTAGATGGCTACAACCTCAAGACAGACCTCTATCAAGTCTGGGTCTATCTCTTTAAGGAAGTCAAGAAAGAAGCCAAGATCATCAGTCTAGCCATTGATTATAATTTCGAGCGGCTCTTGACCAAGGCAGTCTATGATTTTTTAGAAAAACGAAATGGCAGCTCCTCGAATGGCGCTGGCAGCTACCTCAATTCCTTCTGGAGCTCAGCCATTGTCTCTGTCATCTCCAAATGGATTAAGGATGGCATGAAGATCCCCGCCGAGAAGATCGCGACCCTAGGCCTGCCCCTCTTTCCACAAAAGAAGAAGTAATCACCACCGAGAGGTGGTTTTAAAGTAAACTGCTCTTCTCCATAACGAGCTCATATGAATAGATTAAACTGAGCACAGATTGTACAAAGGACAAGAACGATGATCGAAGAACGAATCCAAGCTGCTAAGCAGTATGTTAAAACCTTATTTGCTGATCGAGCGGATGGCCATGATATGGAGCATACCCTCCGCGTCTATACCAATGCTATGAGAATCGCACAAGTAGAAGGTCCATGTGATCTGGAGATAGTGGGCTTGTCAGCTCTTCTTCACGATGCTGATGATGATAAATTGTTTCAAACAGAGAATAATGCGAATGCTCGCATGTTTCTAGAAGAGATCGGTATTCCTCAAGACCAAATCGACCAGATTTGTCGGGTTATCAATGCTGTTTCTTTCAGCAAAAATCGCGGTAAGCATCCAGAAACCTTAGAAGGCAAAATTGTCCAGGATGCAGACCGCCTGGACGCGATAGGAGCTGTAGGAATTGCGCGAACTTTTTCCTATGGTGGCCACAAAGGGAGGTCCCTCACTGATACTGTCCAACATTTCCATGACAAGTTGCTTCTATTAAAAGATGAAATGAACACGGAGACTGCCAAACAAATGGCAAAAAGTCGCCATCAATTTTTAATCACCTTTCTAAAAGAACTAGAGAAGGAACTCTAACAAAAGAGGCTGGGACAAAAGTCCTAGCCTCTCAATTATTTTTGGATTGTTGAGCAAGACGCAGTGGTTGAGTGGGCTCTACTACGCTGATTTCATCAGCTTTTAAAGCCCTACTCAACTGTGCGGAGGTGGGACGACGAAATCGAATTCTAACGAATTACCGATTTCTGTCCCAGCCTCTTTCTTTATTCTTGGATCATGGCTAGGAGGTCCTCTCCTGTAGTGGTTGGAAGGATCCGGACTCGTTTGAGGGCATAGAGGCCATCAGCGGAACTGGCGAGTCCATTTTTAGTGGTGAGGCCTAGTTTGTAGTCAGCTTTCTTGGCTTGGTCGATTGTAACCTGGCTGTAGCGACCAGATGGGTAGACGATAACGCTAGTATTTTGATCCAGCACCTTATCCAGCAGGCGTTTAGAAGCGACCAGCTCATTCTTTTGGGTTTCAAGACTGGAATTGGCTAGGTCTGGATGATTGACCGTATGGCTTTCAAAGGTCAAGCCAGCTTTTTTCATCTCTTTGATTTGGTCAAAGGTCAGGACATTTTCTTTTTCTTTTTGTGTAAAGTCCGTGATGATATTGTTGGTGGCGGTCATCTTGTACTTCTTAAGAAGCGGATAGACGATGGTATAGAAATCCTCGACGCCATCATCAAAGGTCAACCAGACATATTTCTTTCCTTTTGGCACTTCATTTTTTGCGAGGATGCGATAGGCTTCCTCAGGCGTCAGGGTGTAGTAACCCGCTTTTTTCAGGGCCTTTAGTTGGCTTTCAAAGGTTTCTGGATCGACAATCAGATTGGCATTGGCAGCTTCAGACTCGGCCATATTGTGCACGGAGTGGTACATGAGGATGGGCAGTTTAACCGGCTTTTTCACTCGGGTCCACTCGATAGAGGAACTGTGTTCATCTAGCGAGCGCGTCACGGCAGTACCACTGGTATTTCCGTCACTCAGCTGAGTGATCCTTTTGATCAGAAGAAAGCTACAAATAAAGATACAGACCAGGAGGAGGGCATTGATTCCAAGTAGGACTTTGATTTTTTTAGGTACTCTTCGTTTACTCATAGTGTCACCGTTTTCATCATTTTCTCTATTGTACCACAAATTCTATGTTCTTTTCCAGAACTTGCTACAGGCAGATCCTGTCATGAAAATTCAGAATTTTTAAGGCAATTGGCTGTCAAACGCTCAAGTTTTTGTTATAATGGAGCTACTATAGAAAATTCAAGGAGTCAATAGGATGTCTGTTAAGATTGCCTTACTAGGATTTGGTACTGTTGCTAGTGGCGTACCATTTTTATTAAAAGAAAACCATGAAAAAATCACCCAGGCAGCTCAAGATGAAATCGAGATCGCTAAGGTCTTGGTTCGAGATGATGCGGAGATGAAAAGCTTGCAAGCGGCGGGTCACGACTACAACTTTGTAACCAATGTTGATGAGATCATTGAAGACAAGGACATTGCCATCGTGGTCGAATTGATGGGTCGTATCGAGCCAGCTAAGACCTTTATCACCCGTGCGCTGGAAGCAGGCAAGCATGTAGTTTCTGCTAACAAAGACCTTCTTGCCGTTCATGGAAGCGAGTTGCTAGAGATTGCTCAAAAACACAAAATGGCACTTTATTACGAAGCTGCCGTAGCTGGTGGGATCCCAATCCTTCGGACCTTGGTCAATTCCCTTGCTTCTGACAAGGTGACCAAAGTGCTCGGTGTGGTCAATGGAACCTCTAACTTCATGATGACCAAAATGGTCGAAGAAGGCTGGACTTATGAGGATGCTTTAGCAGAAGCGCAACGTCTTGGTTACGCTGAAAGTGATCCAACCAACGACGTTGAAGGAATCGATGCTGCCTACAAGATGGTGATCTTGAGCCAGTTCGCTTTTGGAATGAATATCCAATTTGACCAAGTAGGTCACAAAGGAATCAGCCAAATCACTCCTCAAGATGTCTCAGTTGCTCAAAGCCTTGGATATGTCATCAAGCTGGTCGGCTCCATTGTTGAAACAGAGTCAGGGATCGCAGCAGAAGTGACACCAACCTTCCTTCCAAAACAACATCCACTCGCAGGAGTGAATGATGTCATGAATGCGGTCTATGTGGAATCCATCGGTATTGGTGAGTCTATGTACTACGGACCAGGTGCTGGTCAAAAACCAACTGCGACAAGTGTCGTAGCCGACCTTGTCCGCATTGTCCGTCGTCTAAAAGAAGGAACGATCGGTAAAGCCTTCAATGAATACAGCCACCCTCTTCAATTGGCTAAGCCAGAAGACGTGAAGAACAATTATTATTTCTCAATTAAGGCACCAGATGCGACTGGTCAAATCTTGCGTCTTGCGGAAATCTTTAATGCAGAAGGAGCTTCCTTCAAGCAAATCCTTCAAGAAGACTCAGATGGTCAATTTGCAAGTGTCGTCATCATTACCCACCAAGTCAACCAAACACAATTCAAGAACTTGGTTGAAAAATTGGATTCAGAGGCGAATTTCGAACTCTTGAATACCTTTAAAGTCTTGGGAGAATAAGCATGAAAATTATTGTTCCAGCAACCAGTGCCAATGTAGGGCCAGGATTTGATTCTGTTGGGATTGCCGTGACTCGCTATTTGACCATTGAAGTCCTTGAACCAGCTGATGCTTGGTTCATTGAGCATGATCTTGGAGCAGGGATTCCGACGGATGAGAAAAACCTCTTGCTCTCAACAGCTCTTTCTATCTCAACTGATATGCAGCCTCATCGGATCAAGATGACCAGTCAAGTGCCTTTGGCGCGTGGTCTTGGATCTTCTAGCTCGGTCATTGTCGCAGGGATTGAATTGGCCAACCAATTAGCCAACCTCCAGCTATCAGACGCTGAAAAATTACGCATCGCGACCGAGATCGAAGGTCATCCGGATAATGTAGCTCCAGCTATCTTTGGGAATATGGTCATTGCGAGCTACATCGGTGAAGATGTCCAATATGTCACGGCTGACTTCCCAAGCTGTGACCTTGTGGCCTTTGTACCGAGCTACCAATTGAAAACCAGTGATAGTCGCAATGTCCTACCGAAAGAATGGTCTTATAAGGAAGCTGTCGCGACTAGTAGCGTAGCCAATGTCGCTATCGCGACTCTCCTCAAGGGAGATTTGCTGACGGCTGGTCGCTCCATCGAGTCAGATCATTTCCACGAACGCTACCGTCAATCTCTTGTCAAAGAGTTCCCTCAGGTCAAAGAAGTAGCACACGCGCATGGGGCTTACGCCACCTATCTGTCAGGAGCAGGCCCAACAATCATGAACCTCTTAGCCCCAGAGCATACAGCCGCCTTTGTCGTAGCTCTCGAAAAGCTCGGGCTAGATGGTCAGATTTTCCAACTTAAAATTGACACATTTGGCGTTCGTGTTGAGAAATAAACCTCAATGTAACACAAATGAAAGAAGGATGTATACGAATGTATATGTCCTTTTTGCTTCTCCTATGGTAGAATAAGAATTGTATGGGGAAAAGCTCAAGCTTTCCCGAAAGTTTAGGGGGAAACATGAAACCAGAATATTTATATAGTATTGCTACCGATCTTGGGCTGCAATTTGATGGCGAAGCCCGTGTGATGTATGGAGAGCGTGAAGGCTTCTTGTTAGTCATCGAAGGCGCTCAAACCAAGAATGTATTTACCATTTCACTCAGTGTGAAACAAGGTTCCGAAGGAGACTTGATCGAAGATAGTGAAATTCTTTGGAATGAATTAAAAGAACAATCAAAAGCCATTAATGCCATCTCTTTTGATGGTTACTTGACTTCTATCGTTGTCAAAGGCGGAATGACTAAAGGGAAGGCTGTTGAAACCTTATGGACAGCTATCCAAGATATTGTTGATTTCTTACTCAACCACCAATTTGTGCAAGTGAATGCGGAAACGGGTGAGGAAGGACCAATCGGTCTGTATCAAATTGGAGATGCGATCTTTTTAATCGACGATGCAACCTTTAGAGCCTACCAAGCCGAAGTGCAAGATACAGTTGAGGCTTATGAAGCGCGGGAAGAAAACTTCCTTTTAGGGATTCTAGGGGCTGTGATCGGTGTAATCATCGGTGGAGCAGTTGCCCTCTTGGTAGCGCGTCTTGGCTATGTATCTGTTTTAGCAGGGGCTGCCCTCGGTTATTGTACTATCAAAGGTTATGAGATCCTTGGTAAGAAATTGACTAAAAAAGGTGTGGTAGTTTCAGCTATTTTGATGGTCTTGACGGTCTTTTTGGTCAACCAATTAGATTATACTTTGGCGCTCATGAGTAAGCTCGATCTTCCATTTGATTTGTCCTGGACGATTGTCAATGAAGCGACATTCTCAGGGGACGTCCCAGATAAATTTTATTTGAATCTAGGATTGCTGGCTGTCTTCACTCTTGGTGGTGCTTGGATTTCAGTCAAATCAGCTCTGGATGGACAAAAGAATCGTGCCATTGCGCGTAAAATTGCATAATATAGCATAAAAGGAAGGCCTGAATATTATAGGCCTTCTTTTGTTTTTTTAGGGTCGAAAAATAGTCAAAAATTTGGTATAATGGTTTGTATTTTATAGAGAGAGAATAGACAGAATGATGATTGAAAAAATTAATCAAATTCTTGAAGGGATTGATATCCGTTTTCAAGAACCTTTAAAATATTATACCTTCACAAAGGTAGGTGGAAATGCTGAATTTTTAGCCTTTCCTCGCAACCAATACGAATTAAAACGCATCGTTCAATTTGCCAACCAAGAGCAAATTCCATGGATGGTCCTGGGCAATGCGTCCAATATCATTGTCCGCGATGGGGGCATTCCGGGATTTGTCATTATGTTTGATCGCTTGCGTGACATCAGTGTGGATGGTTATGTGATCGAAGCAGAGGCAGGAGCTAAACTCATCGACACCACTCATGTGGCCTTGCATCATAGTTTGAAAGGCTTCGAGTTTGCCAGTGGCATTCCAGGCAGTGTCGGTGGCGCTGTCTTTATGAATGCGGGAGCTTATGGGGGAGAGATCGCTCATGTCCTTGTATCCTGTAAGGTCTTGACCAAAGATGGGGAGATCGAAACTCTGTCAGCGAGTGAACTCGCTTTTGGCTACCGGCAATCTAAGATTCAAGAGACAGGTGCTGTTGTCATCTCTGCCAAATTTGCTTTGTCACCAGGTAATCACGAGCAAATCAAACAGGAGATGGATCGGTTGACCCATCTTCGTCAGTTGAAACAACCCCTTGAATACCCTTCATGTGGATCTGTTTTTAAGCGTCCTGTTGGCCATTTTGCTGGTCAATTGATCAGTGAAGCAGGTCTAAAAGGCTATCGAATCGGTGGTGTGGAAGTCTCTGAAAAGCATGCAGGCTTTATGGTCAATGTCGACAATGGAACAGCTAAGGACTATGAAGATCTGATCGCCCATGTCATTGAGGCAGTAGAAGCTCACTCAGGCGTCCGTTTAGAACCAGAAGTTCGCATTATTGGTCAAGCCTAAGAACTTTAATGTGAAGAACAATTGATAGATTAAACATCGATAGCATCAGTCGGAAAGGGGGTGAGTGCCTATCGATACCGTAAATAGGTGGGGCAGTCTAGTAAGTCCCCGAGAGGTATTGGTGGTCTGACAGGTCTTCCTGTCAGCCGCTGCGTTTTCGTTTGAAAAGCAGTTTGGTAATCGTAGTAAAGAAGGAATTTATGTGAATTGAAAAAACCAATTATTGAGTTTAAAAATGTTTCAAAGGTCTTTGAAGATAGCGGAACTCTTGTCCTAAAGGATATTAATTTTGAGTTGGAAGAAGGGAAGTTCTATACCCTGCTCGGTGCATCTGGATCGGGAAAATCGACCATCCTGAATATCATTGCCGGTCTTTTGGATGCGACGACTGGAGATGTCTACCTTGATGGGGAACGGATCAATGATGTTCCTACCAACAAACGGGATGTCCACACCGTCTTTCAGTCCTATGCCCTGTTTCCACATATGACAGTCTTTGAAAATGTGGCTTTTCCCCTTCGTTTGAAAAAGGTGGACAAGGCTGAGATCGAACGTCGGGTTTCAGAAGTCTTGAAAATGGTCCAGTTAGCGGGATTTGAAAAACGCTCGATCCAAAAATTATCTGGTGGTCAACGTCAGCGGGTAGCTATTGCACGGGCTATTATCAATGAACCACGAGTGGTCCTTTTAGATGAGCCCTTGTCTGCCCTTGACTTGAAACTTCGGACAGACATGCAGTATGAGTTGCGGGAATTGCAACAACGCTTGGGGATTACCTTTGTCTTTGTTACCCACGACCAAGAAGAAGCCCTTGCCATGAGTGACTGGATCTTTGTCATGAATGAAGGAGAGATCGTCCAATCTGGTACTCCCGTGGATATCTATGATGAACCGATCAACCACTTTGTAGCGACTTTTATCGGGGAGTCTAACATTCTAGATGGTCGCATGATCGAGGACTACTTGGTTGAGTTCAATGGAAAACGCTTTGAAGCCGTCGATGGGGGAATGCGTCCAAATGAACCAGTTGAAGTCGTCATTCGTCCTGAAGACTTGCAAATCACTCTTCCTGAAGAAGGCAAGCTCCAAGTGAAGGTGGACACCCAGCTCTTCCGTGGTGTTCATTATGAGATCATCGCTTATGATGATTTGGGAAATGAGTGGATGATTCACTCCACTCGGAAGGCCATCGTAGGAGAAGTTATCGGGCTAGACTTTGAACCAGAAGATATCCACGTTATGCGTCTCAATGAAACCGAAGAAGAATTCGATGCGCGGATCGAAGAGTACGTTGAAGTGGAAGAGCAAGAAGCTGGTTTGATTAATGCCATTGAGGAGGAAAGAGATGAAGAAAACAACCTCTAATCTATTTATCCTCCCCTATTTCTTGTGGATTTTTCTCTTTGTCTTGGCTCCTGTAGTCATGATCATCTTTCAATCGTTTTTTAACGTTGAAGGGCAGTTTTCACTTGAAAACTACAAAGAGTTCTTTACTTCGCAAAATCTGACCTATTTAAAGATGAGCTTTAATTCGGTCCTTTATGCTGGAATCGTCACCCTGGTGACGCTCTTGATCTCCTACCCGACTGCTTACTTTTTGACGCTGCTCAAACACCGGCAGTTGTGGTTGATGTTGATTGTCTTGCCAACCTGGGTCAATCTCTTGCTCAAGGCCTATGCCTTTATCGGCATTTTTGGTCAAAACGGCTCCATCAATAGCTTTTTAAGCTTTCTCGGATTCGCTCCCCAGCAGATCCTCTTTACCGATTTCTCCTTTATCTTTGTAGCCAGCTACATCGAGTTGCCATTTATGATTTTACCGATCTTTAATGTCTTAGATGACTTAGATCCAAACTTGATTAATGCCAGCTATGATTTAGGAGCCAATCGTTGGGATACCTTCCGTCATGTGGTCTTCCCCTTGTCCATGAATGGTGTCCGCTCAGGTGTGCAATCTGTCTTTATTCCTAGTCTGAGTCTCTTCATGTTGACACGGATGATCGGTGGAAATCGCGTCATTACCTTAGGGACTGCGATTGAACAGCACTTCCTGACAACACAAAACTGGGGAATGGGTTCTACCATCGGAGTTGTTCTGATCCTTGCTATGCTCTTAACCATGTGGGCAACGAGAGAAAGGAGAGAACGATGAAAAAAGTATCTCATTTCTATCTAGGTTTCGTCTTTCTGATTCTCTATCTCCCTATCTTCTATTTGATCTTTTATGCTTTCAATAAAGGGGGAGATATGAATGCCTTCACGGGCTTCACGCTTGAGCATTTCAATGAATTGTTCGCAGATAGTCGCCTAATGCTGATCTTATCAGAGACTTTCCTCTTGGCCTTCTTGTCAGCCTTGATTGCGACAGTGATCGGAACCTTTGGAGCCATTTATATTTATCAATCAAAGAAGAAGTTAGAAGGACCATTGCTCTCCATCAACAACATTCTCATGGTAGCGCCAGACGTTATGATTGGGGCCAGTTTCTTGATTCTCTTTACGACGGTCAAGTACCAGCTAGGTTTCCTATCTGTTCTGGCTAGCCACGTCGCCTTCTCGATTCCTATTGTGGTCTTGATGGTCTTGCCACGCCTTAAGGAAATGAACCGGGATATGGTCAATGCGGCCTATGACTTGGGAGCTACCCAAGTGCAAATGCTCAAAGAGATCATGTTGCCGTATCTGACACCAGCCGTTATCGCGGGCTACTTTATGGCCTTTACCTATTCTCTAGATGACTTTGCCGTGACTTTCTTTGTAACCGGAAATGGCTTTACAACCTTGTCAGTAGAGATCTACTCACGTGCGCGTCAAGGGATTTCCCTTAGTATCAATGCCTTGTCCGCCCTTGTCTTTCTCTTTAGTGTGCTCTTGGTCATCGGTTATTACTTTATCACCCGTGAAAAGGAGGAAGCAGCATGAAAAAACTTTATTCATTCCTAACTGGGATTATCCTTGTCATTCTGGTCCTCTGGGGAATTAGCCACCAGATCGAAGCGAGCATGAATACCAAGAATAGCGACAAGTTGGTCATCTACAACTGGGGAGATTATATCGATCCAGAATTGCTCAAGGAATTCACAAAAGAGACAGGGATTCAGGTGCAATATGATACCTTTGATTCCAACGAAGCCATGTACACTAAGATCAAGCAAGGGGGAACTACCTACGATATTGCGATTCCTAGTGAATACATGATTGCTAAGATGATGGATGAGCATCTGGTTGAAAAGTTGGACCAATCCAAGATCAAAGGGATGGAAAATATTGATCCAAAACTCTTGAACCAATCGTTTGATCCGGGTAACCAATATTCCGTCCCTTATTTCTGGGGGACCTTGGGGATCGTCTACAATACCAAGATGGTCAAAAATGCTCCTGAACATTGGTCAGATCTCTGGCGTGAAGAGTACAGAAATGACATCATGATGTACGATGGTGCGCGTGAGGTCATGGGAATTGGTCTCAATACCTTGGGCTATAGCCTCAATGAAAAGGATCCAAAGAAATTGCAAGA
The DNA here is from genome assembly GCF_041026655.1 of Streptococcus sp. CP1998. Classification (NCBI taxonomy): domain Bacteria; kingdom Bacillati; phylum Bacillota; class Bacilli; order Lactobacillales; family Streptococcaceae; genus Streptococcus; species Streptococcus sp. CP1998. Next base: position 1,260,535 of record NZ_CP163380.1, on the reverse strand, counting down.
GGCAGTAGATAAACTCTACACCTTGACGCCAAACATCAAAGCTTTGGTGGCCGATGAGATGAAGGGCTATATGATCCAAAACAATGCGGCTATTGGGGTTACCTTCTCAGGAGAAGCCAGCCAAATGCTCGAAGCCAATAAGGATCTTCGCTATGTCGTTCCAACTGAAGCCAGCAACCTTTGGTTTGATAACATTGTCATTCCAAAAACCGTGAAAAATAAAGAAGCAGCATATGCCTTCATTAACTTCATGCTTCGTCCTAAAAATGCTTTGAAAAATGCTCTTTATGTCGGCTACTCAACGCCAAATAAAAAAGCCAAAGCCATGTTGCCAAAAGAAATCCAAGATGACCAATCCTTCTATCCAAGTGATGAAACACTAGACCATTTGGAAGTCTATCAACAATTAGGCAAGAAATTGCTTGGAGTTTATAACGATCTTTACCTTCAGGTCAAGATGTATCGAAAATAATACAAAAGGAACCTTCGGGTTCCTTTTTGATTACCTTATAAAAGCTCTAACTAGTGAGTTAGATTGAGATTCAAATGAAAGATGCTATAATAGTAAGGAAAGAGACTGGCTCATTCAGTACGAAAGAAATGATTGGAGAAGAAGAGATGAAGAGACGTGTAGAACTATTTTTGATCATTTTGTTACCGATCCTAGGACTGGTTTTTCTTGGAGGAAAAATCATGCACCTAACCAAAAGGCCCGAACAGAAGATAACGGCCTCATCTTCAAAGAAAGTCGTACAGAAATCAGAAGAAGAAATAAAAAAAGAACAAGTAGCATATCTCAAAGAACACGAGCAGGAAATCGTTGATTATGTGAAGTCTCAAAATCCAAAAATTGAGTCAGTTCAGATTGATTGGAGTGATGTGAGATGGAGTGATGGAGGATTCTTGTTTCCTGATTATTCTATTGAAGTTTATGGAACAGTGAATCATATTGAAGATTCAGGATGGAGTGCCTCTATGCCGATTAATGATGATGATTCAATCGATTTGAAAAAAATTTCCATATTCAACGATATAACCATAGGAGAAGAAATATTGGAGTAGTATTTTTTTGATCTATGTTGAAATATAAAGATAAATTATGAAGAAACATACTAAAATTATTTTGCTGACAGTAACATCAGTAGTTGCTTTATTTAGTACCGAAGGATGCACTATAAAATCAAAAGAGCAAACGAGACAAGCGCAAAGTGCAATCTCTTCCTCCACCAAAGGAGACAAAGAAGCCATTAAACAAAAACAGCTCGGTTATCTCAAGGAACACGAGCAAGAAATCGTCGATTTTGTGAAGGCTCAAAATTCAAAAGTTGAATCCGTTCAGATTGAGGGATCATACACAATGGAGTGATGGTGGACTGACAACTCCCGAATATTATATGAATGTTTATGGAGGTATAAATAATATTGAAGAATCGAGTTGGAGAGTAGATATCCCAATTAATGATGACAATACATTGAATCTAGATGAGATGTATCTAGGATCCTACATTAGAGTAGGGGGGAAATTATTTGAGTAATTGGAATTTAAAAAGTTTTGATAATCTATATGCTTCATTAGCAGAATCAGCTTATCGTGATAGTCTCAAAATCTTTTCATATGAATGATTGGATCAAATCCAGGAAGAACGTTCAAAGCTCAAATGGGAGTATGATAACGAGATAGATGCTTTCTATAAAAATCAGAAAAAGCTGGAATCGAAAGATAAAAAAATCAGTAAGGTTGCCCTTACTGATTTTTTAGTTGGTTCCAGATGATGCTGTATCTGCGCCACTGTCTGTTGCTGTGGAGCCTTGGTCTTGTGCGGCAGACGAGCTAGATTCATTAGCAGATGAGCTATCGGTTTCTTTTTGTGAACTAGCATCTGTATTACTTGAATCGGTTTGCGTATTGGTGTTAGTATCTGTATTGGTAGCGCTTGAGTCAGATCCCTTATCGTGGACAACGACGACGCTGGTGCTACTAGATGGTTTGTCTTCTGTTTTTTGATTGTCTTTATTGAGCAGGCTCATAATGGTAAAGGAAGTGACGATAATCCCTAAGAGACTGGCAATCGTAGCTACAACGGTTTGAAATACGGATAAACCTTGTTTGACTTTCTCACCGCGAGATGGTCTTGTATCTGCTTTTTCCTCAGGTTTTTGGTTTTTGTTACTTCTTGAATATTGTGACATGTTCATTCTCTTTCTATCAAAAATTGTTTTTTAACACTTTCCTATTATAAGTCATTTTCTGAAAAATGTCTAAAAAGAACTGAATTTTATAGAGTGATTTTGCCACATCTCTCTTTATCAAATCCTTGTCCCAAGCGGTCAGAAATGATAAAATAGAAGTTACGTAAAAAGAAAGTGATGGATGCGTAGGACATGATCTATTTTGACAATTCAGCAACGACTAAACCCTATCCAGAAGCCCTTGCAACTTATACAGAAGTAGCGACTCGAATCTGGGGCAACCCTTCTAGTTTGCACAATCTAGGTAGTCAAGCGACTCGTATTTTAGAAGCTTCTCGGAAACAAATTGCGGAGCTAATTGGCAAGAAAGCTGATGAAATTTACTTCACGTCTGGTGGTACAGAAGGGGACAACTGGATCCTCAAGGGTGTCGCCTTTGAGAAAGCTCCTTATGGCAAGCATATCATTGTCTCTGACATCGAACATCCCGCTATCAAGGAGTCAGCTGCTTGGCTCAAAACACAGGGATTCGAAGTGGACTATGCTCCAGTGGATGCGCGTGGCTTTGTCAAGGTGGATGCCTTGGCTAGTCTTCTCCGTCCGGATACGACCTTGGTCTCTGTCATGGCCGTCAACAATGAGATTGGCGCTATCCAGCCCATCCATGACATCGCGACTCTCCTAGAAGATCGGCCAACGGTTAGTTTCCATGTCGATGCGGTTCAAGCCTTGGCAAAGGTAGCAACAGAAGTTTATCTACCAGAGCGCGTGGACTTTGCGACCTTCTCTAGTCACAAATTCCATGGGCTTCGCGGAGTCGGCTTTGTCTACATCAAAGAAGGCAAAAAGATCACCCCTCTCTTAACCGGAGGTGGCCAAGAAAAAGAAATGCGCTCGACAACTGAGAATGTGGCAGGCATTGCAGCAACAGCAAAAGCCCTACGCTTAGCCATGGAAAACCAAGAAGCTTTTGCCAGCAAGACCCAGCAGATGAAAGAAGTCATCCGCAAAGAATTGGCCAACTATCCAGATGTCACTATCTTTTCTGGTGAGAATCATTTTGCGCCTCATATCTTGACTTTCGGGATCAAGGGAGTTCGTGGAGAAGTAGTGGTCCATGCCTTTGAAGAGTTTGATATTTACATCTCGACAACCAGTGCCTGCTCGTCCAAAGCTGGTAAGCCAGCTGGAACCTTGATTGCTATGGGAGTAGACAAGAGTATCGCACAGACAGCTGTTCGCTTGAGTCTCGATCTTGAAAATGACATGAGCCAAGTCGAGCAATTCTTGACCAAGTTCAAACTGATTTACGAGCAAACACGAAAAGTACGTTAATTTTAGAAGGAAATCAACATGACCTTAACCTATTCAGAAATTATGATTCGCTATGGAGAGCTTTCTACTAAAGGAAAGAACCGCATGCGTTTCATCAATAAACTTCGCAATAATATCCAAGATGTTTTATCTATTTATCCAGCTGTCAAAGTGACAGCGGACCGCGATCGGGCGCATGCTTATCTGCATGGGACGGATTATGAGCCAGTAGCCGAATCCCTCAAACAGGTTTTTGGAATCCAAAATTTTTCACCCGTTTACAAGATTGAAAAATCTGTTCCGGCCTTAAAAGCGGCTGTGCAAGAGATTATGAAGGAGATTTACAAGGAAGGCTTGACCTTTAAAATCTCAAGTAAACGCAGTGACCATACCTTTGAACTCGATAGTCGCGAGCTTAATCAAACCTTGGGAGGTGCTGTCTTTGAAGCGATCCCAACTATCCAAGCTCAGATGAAAAAACCAGATATCAACTTGCAAGTCGAAATTCGAGAAGAAGCAGCTTATATTTCTTATGAAACCATTAAAGGAGCAGGCGGCCTTCCTGTTGGTACGTCCGGCAAGGGCATGCTCATGCTTTCTGGTGGGATTGATTCTCCCGTGGCTGGTTACCTAGCCTTGAAGCGTGGAGTGGATATCGAGGCAGTACACTTTGCTAGCCCACCATATACCAGCCCAGGAGCTCTTAAAAAAGCCCATGATTTAACTCGGAAGTTGACCAAGTTTGGGGGCAATATCCAATTTATCGAAGTACCCTTTACAGAGATCCAAGAGGAGATCAAGGCCAAGGCACCAGAAGCTTACCTGATGACTTTGACCCGTCGCTTTATGATGCGCATTACAGACCGCATTCGCGAGGTTCGTGGTGGTTTGGTGATTATCAATGGTGAAAGCTTGGGACAAGTGGCTAGCCAAACCTTAGAGAGTATGCAGGCTATCAATGCAGTGACCAATACGCCGGTTATCCGTCCGGTGGTGACCATGGACAAATTGGAAATCATCGATATTGCCCAAGCCATTGATACCTTTGAAATCTCTATCCAGCCATTCGAAGATTGTTGTACCATCTTTGCACCGGATCGTCCAAAGACGAATCCGAAACTCAAAAATGCGGAGCAGTATGAGCAACGGTTGGATGTGGAAGCTTTGGTTGAGCGTGCGGTAGCAGGCATCATCGTAACCGAGATCACACCAAAAGCAGAAAAAGATGAGGTCGATGACCTGATCGAGGATTTGCTATAGGAGAGACTGGGAGTATCCAGCCTCTTTTTCTAACCAACTTAAAGGAGATAAAATGAAAAAAGTTATCGTTTTAATGACAAGTTTGCTTTTGTTGACAGGTCGTCAAAGTATCATTTACTGGTCCGAAAAAGAAGAGAAGACCAGCCAGTCAACCAGCAGTAAAAAAGAACCCCTCACATTTGTCAGAGCTGACCAGTATAAAGACCAAGACAACGAAGTCTTGGAAGCATCTGAGAAATTTATCAAGGAACATCCAACGCTTGGAGAACCAGGAAAATTATTTGTCTTTTTCCCAGGCTTTACCTTTGGAGATGAGGAAAACCGCTTCGCCTTGTTCTTTATTGTGAATCGTACTACCACAACCATCGATCGTGATGGATCCTTTGTCCTGAATTTGGAATATGATGGAGAGCCACTTTTCAAAGATGTCACAATTGACTATGAAATCAACGAATCTGGTGTATTGAAACCGAATACGGTTGCAGCCATGCCTATCAAAATCACCAAGGAACAAGAAGAAAAAATGAAGAGCATGAACGATTCATCTAAAGCTAAAATGAGTTTCAAAGACTTCAAATTTAAAGATAAGTAGAAGAAGAAGTCGGTCTTACAAGCGATCTTAAAATAAAAGATACAAAATCATCCATTTTATAAAAGAAATTCGTTTTCAAAGCGCAAAAATACTTGTCTTTGTCTGATAGAAGTGATATACTAAGAGAGTTGACTATGCACATGCCTGTGCAACCGCTCGAACATCGTCGCTCATTTTCATGAGAGTAAGTGGTTCGTCCCACGATGCTAGGCGAGTCTTCACAAAAATACGGGGAAACCCAAAAATACATAGGAGGTGCATAATGAGCACATACGCAATCATTAAAACTGGCGGAAAACAAGTTAAAGTTGAAGTTGGTCAAGCTATCTACGTTGAAAAATTGAACGTTGAAGCTGGTCAAGAAGTTACATTTAACGAAGTTGTTCTTGTTGGTGGTGAAAACACTGTTGTCGGAACTCCACTTGTTTCAGGAGCTACTGTTGTTGGAACTGTTGAAAAACAAGGAAAACAAAAGAAAGTTGTTACTTACAAGTACAAACCTAAAAAAGGTAGCCACCGTAAACAAGGTCACCGTCAACCTTACACTAAAGTTGTCATCAACGCTATCAACGCTTAATTTTTAGGAGAACACATGATACAAGCAGTCTTTGAACGAGCCGAAGATGGCGAGCTGAGGAGTGCAGAAATCACTGGGCACGCTGGAAGCGGTGAATACGGCTTTGATGTCGTGTGTGCATCGGTTTCGACTCTAGCCATTAACTTTGTCAACTCTGTTGAGAAATTTGCAGGCTACGAACCGGATCTAGAATTAAACGAAGAAGAAGGTGGCTTCCTTCGGGTGACGATCCCGACAGATATTCCACCACATCAAAGAGAAATGACCCAACTATTCTTTGAATCATTTTTCTTAGGGATGGCAAACTTATCGGAGAACTCATCGGAGTTCGTCCAAACAAGAGTTATCACAGAAAACTAACATGGAGGAAAACAATTATGTTGAAATTGAATCTTGCTAACTTGCAACTTTTCGCCCACAAAAAAGGTGGAGGTTCTACATCAAACGGACGTGATTCACAAGCAAAACGTCTTGGAGCTAAAGCAGCTGATGGACAAACTGTAACAGGTGGATCTATCCTTTACCGTCAACGCGGTACTCACATCTACCCAGGTGTGAACGTTGGACGTGGTGGAGACGATACTTTGTTCGCAAAAGTTGAAGGCGTAGTACGCTTCGAACGTAAAGGTCGCGATAAAAAACAAGTTTCTGTTTACCCAATCGCAAAATAATAAGGTTTCCTTAACCTTTTTATCCCGAGCCTTGATCCAAAGGTGAGGAAGCTAGAAATAGCATAAATCAAAGCTTTCCGGATTGACGGAAGGCTTTTTTCTTTTATCTATCATAAAAATATCATGTTTACTCTTGTTAATATAATGTTTGAATTTGTGTTTTTTGAAAAAAGTAGTATAATAGAGACAAATATAGTAGGAACGGAAGTAGTACCATGAAAGATAGCAGACATGTTGAAATTCTTCAGGAACTGGATCGGAAAAGTGTGGTATCGGTCAAAGAGCTCAAGGAACTCTTTGGGGTGACAGACATGACCATTCGTCGCGATCTGATCGATCTTGAAAAACAAGGTCTTTTAGTTCGTGTACATGGTGGGGCCCACAAAAAAGTCAAAGATAGTTTATTAGAAGCTTCTCACAGTGAGAAAAATCTGATCAATATTGATGAGAAACGATCCATTGCCAAAAAATGTGCAGACTTGATCGAAAATGGGGATACCGTCTTTATTGGCTCTGGTACAACAACAGACTTTATCGGAGATTATTTGGAAGGGAAAGAAATTAGCATCGTCACTAATTCCCTACCTATTTTTGAGAAGCTCAAGGATTTCCCAAATTATGACTTGATCTTAGTTGGTGGTCGCTACCGGGTAAAGACACAAACCTTTGTCGGTCAATTTGCCAATAAACTCTTGAAAGAAATCAAGGTTTCTAAGGCCTTTATCGGGGTCAATGGAATCGATGGCCATAGTGTCTCCACAGCTAATGAAGAAGAAGGAAACGGCAATGCCATTATTCTGAACAATGCGATAGAGAAATATGTTGTAGCTGATAACAGCAAGTTTGATAGTTATTCCTTCTACAGTTTCTATCGCGTGGAAGATCTAAATGCCATTATTACCGATGATAGTATTCCAAAAAAGATCAAAGACAAATACGCCTTGTATACGAAAATCATTTAAGATCAAGTGGTCTCAAAAAAGAGACCACTTTTTACTTTTTTAATAATGTTAGAAAATGACGGTTAGGGAGCGCTTTAAAGAGGAATATAAACAAAAATAAACAAAATACGACAAAAAATGATTGACATTCAATCAATATAGTGATATACTCTAACCATAAAATAAATAGTTAGATAAGGAGGTGGCAACAATGGGATTAAATCAACTCTTTAACAAAGATCTTGTATTTTGCCTACATGCCAAGGATCAAACAGATCTCTTTGAGCAGGTAGCAAGCTTATTGGAAGAGCGACAGATTGTGACACCAACCTATCGTTCCGCTTTGATTGAGCGTGAAAAGTCTTTCCCGACTGGATTAGACATGGAATTTCTTGGTAAGGACTTACCAAATGTGGCGATCCCGCACACAGACATTGTCCACAATCTCACTGAGAATGTGGTCGTGGTTCGTTTGGATCAACCGGTAACCTTCCATAATATGATTGCTCCAGATAAGGAAGTTCAAGTTTCACTTTTATTCTTCATTATCAACAATTCAAGCTCTAGCCAAACCAATATTTTGGCCCAGCTGATGGATTTCTTTACATCCAATGGAAATCTCGAAGCTCTATCAAAATTAGATAGTGAAGATAAGCTTTATCAATACATTACGGAAACTATTTCCTAAAACATTCGTAAATATTTATAATGGAGGACATCCAAATGATTAAAATTTTAGCTGCCTGTGGTGCAGGCGTTAACTCTAGCCACCAAATTAAGAGTGCGGTAGAAGAAGAGTTGTCAAACCGTGGTTATGATGTGCGTTGTGACGCTGTCATGGTCAAAGATGTCAATGAAGACTTGATTTCAGGTTATGATATCTTTACTCCAATTGCTGCAACTGATTTGGGATTCGATCCTGGTATTCCAGTGGTAGAAGCAGGACCAATTTTATTCCGTATTCCAGCGATGAGTGCGCCAGTCTTTGATAACATCGAAGCTGCCATTAAAGAACATGGATTAAGTTAATATTTTTTTAAAACAGTTTGTAAGCGTTATCCAATGATAAAATTGGAAACACTTTATGCCGTAAATTACAAAAAAAATATAAATCGGGAGGATTTATTATGAATGGCATTATCGATTTTGCCAATAAATTTTTCAAACCCATCCTAGACATGGGTGCTCCGATCATCATGTTGATCGTCTTGACTTTATTGGCTCTATTGTTTGGAGTGAAATTCTCTAAAGCCCTTGAAGGTGGTATTAAACTTGCCATCGCCCTTACTGGTATCGGTGCCATCATCGGTATGTTGAATGGAGCTTTCTCAGCGTCTCTTGCAAAATTCGTTGAGAATACTGGTATTCAATTGAATATCACTGACGTTGGTTGGGCACCTCTTGCGACCATCACTTGGGGGTCTGCCTGGACACTTTACTTCTTGTTGATTATGTTGATCGTCAACGTTATCATGCTTGCTATCAAGAAAACAGATACACTTGACGTCGATATCTTCGATATTTGGCACTTGTCTATCACTGGTCTTTTGATCAAATGGTATGCTGATAAAAATGGAGTTAGCGCAGGAGTTTCTCTCTTCGTTGCAACTGTAGCAGTAGTCCTAGTAGGGATTATGAAGATCATCAACTCAGACTTGATGAAACCAACATTTGATGATCTTTTGAATGCACCAAGTTCATCACCTATGACTTCAACTCACATGAACTACATGATGAACCCAATCATCATGGTCTTGGATAAAATCTTTGACAAATTCTTCCCAGGTCTTGATAAATACGACTTCGACGCTGCTAAATTGAACAAGAAGATCGGTTTCTGGGGATCTAAATTCTTTATCGGTTTCCTTCTTGGTATCGTCATCGGTATCATGGGTACTCCACATCCAGTTGCTGGCGTGCAAGATGCTGACAAATGGGAATTGGTTATTAAAGGTTGGTTGAGCCTTGGTTTGACTGCCGGTGTCTGCTTGGAATTGTTCTCATTGATCGGTTCTTGGTTCATCGCAGCGGTAGAACCATTGTCACAAGGTATTACAAATGTTGCTACTAAACGTCTTCAAGGACGTAAATTCAACATCGGTTTGGACTGGCCATTTATCGCTGGTCGTGCTGAAATCTGGGCTTGTGCGAACGTACTTGCACCAATCATGTTGATTGAAGCTGTGCTTCTTTCTAAAGTCGGAAATGGTATCTTGCCACTTGCAGGTATCATCGCTATGGGTGTGACTCCAGCCTTGTTGGTTGTAACACGCGGTAAATTAATCCGTATGATCATCTTCGGAAGCCTTCTCTTGCCACTCTTCCTTCTTTCAGGAACATTGATTGCACCATTTGCAACTCAATTGGCTAAGAGTGTTGATGCCTTCCCTAAAGGGGTGGCTTCTACTCAATTGATCACTCACTCAACTCTTGAAGGACCAGTTGAAAAATTGCTCGGTTGGACAATCGGTAACGCAACAACTGGTGATATCAAAGCTATCCTTGGTGTAGTTGTCTTCTTGGCATTCTATATCGGAATCTTCGCTTGGTACAGAAAACAAATGATCAAACGTAACGAAGAATATGCTGCAAATGCAAAATAATCGTCATATGTAGTTTGAAAACTGACACCATATCTGTTGTGGATATGGTGTTTTTATTTTAAAAAATGTTCGAAAATAAACAATTTAATGTTGACTTTCGTTCAAAATAGGTGTAATATAATATCAAAAGTAAGAAAATGTTTCTTTGTGAAAAAATAACAACAGAAATATTGATGAACCGAACAAAAGGAGGACAGAATATGTCTATTGTACTTGGTGCAGATGCTGCAGGATTAAGATTAAAAGATCTCGTAAAAGACTTTCTTTTAAAAGAGAACTTCGATGTTGTGGATGTAACCGCTGAAGGTCAAGACTTTGTAGATGTGACATTAGCAGTTGCGAGTGAAGTGAACAAAAACGATCAGAATCTTGGAATCGTGATTGATGCTTATGGTGCTGGTCCATTTATGGTTGCGACTAAAATCAAAGGAATGGTGGCAGCAGAAGTTTCAGATGAACGTTCTGCTTATATGACACGTGGACACAACAATTCTCGAATGATTACCATGGGTGCTGAAATTGTTGGGGATGAATTGGCCAAGAACATTGCCAAAGGCTTCGTCAATGGTAAATACGACGGTGGTCGTCACCAAATCCGTGTCGATATGTTGAATAAGATGTGCTAATGAGAGGAGAATTCAAATGAGAATTGCAATTGGTTGTGATCACATTGTGACAAATGAAAAAATGGCTGTTTCTGATTTTTTGAAATCAAAAGGATATGAAGTACTCGACTTTGGGACTTATGACCATACACGTACCCACTATCCAATCTTTGGTAAAAAAGTCGGTGAAGCCGTAGCAAGTGGCCAAGCAGATCTTGGTGTTTGTATCTGTGGTACAGGTGTTGGGATCAACAATGCTGTTAACAAAGTACCTGGTATCCGTTCTGCTTTAGTACGGGACATGACAACTGCTCTTTATGCTAAAGAAGAATTGAACGCGAATGTGATCGGGTTTGGTGGTAAAATCACTGGTGAATTGCTCATGTGCGATATCATTGAAGCATTCATCCACGCTGAATACAAACCAACTGAAGAAAATAAAAAATTGATTGCTAAGATCCAACATGTGGAAACCCATAATGCCCATCAAGCGGATGCTGATTTCTTTACAGAATTCCTTGAAAAATGGGACCGTGGTGAATACCACGACTAAGAGGTGACGTATGATATTAACGGTCACGATGAACCCTTCGATTGATATCTCTTATCCTTTGGATGTGCTCCAGTTGGATACAGTCAATCGAGTGGCTGAGGTGAGTAAGACAGCCGGTGGGAAAGGTCTCAATGTTACCCGTGTACTTTCTGAGATCAAGGATCCAGTGGCAGCGACCGGCCTACTTGGTGGTCGAACAGGTCAATTCATTCTCGATCATTTAGGAGAAGGAATAGAGGAACGTTTCTTTGAAATTGCTGGAGATACACGTAATTGTATCGCCATCCTTCACGAAGGCAAGCAAACAGAAATCTTAGAAAAAGGTCCAACCATTTCTGAGAAAGAAGGGCAAGGTTTCCTCGACCATTACCGTCACTTGATAGATCAAGTGGAAGTTGTTGCCATCTCAGGTAGTCTTCCAGCTGGTTTACCAGTGGATTACTATGCTAGCCTTGTCAAGATTGCAAGGGAAGCTGGAAAACCAGTCGTGCTCGATTGCTCGGGGGCTTCTTTGGAAGCTGCCATTCAAGCAGATGTCAAGCCAACGGTCATTAAGCCTAACAATGAAGAGTTATCTCAATTGTTAGGAAAAGAAGTGAGTAAGAATGTGGAAGACTTAAAAGAAGTTCTTCAGGATGCTCTCTTTGAAGGAATCGAATGGGTGATTGTCTCTCTTGGAGCAAATGGCGCTTTTGCAAAGCACGGCGATGTCTTCTATAAGGTAGATATTCCTAAGATTGATGTCGTCAATCCAGTCGGATCTGGTGATTCGACTGTTGCAGGGATTGCATCTGGTCTCTATCATCATGAGAGTGACGCAGACTTGCTCAAGAAAGCAAATGTTCTTGGAATGTTAAATGCGCAAGAAGCTCAAACAGGACATGTCAACATGGGGCACTATGATGCCTTGTATCAACAATTAATCGTAAAAGAGGTATAAAATGGTATTAACAGAACAAAAACGCAACTATTTGGAACGTCTTAGTACAAAAGACGGTGTTATTTCAGCTTTGGCCTTCGACCAACGTGGGGCTTTGAAACGCTTGATGGCCAAATACCAAGACACTGAGCCAACTGTAGCACAAATGGAAGAATTGAAAGTTCTTGTAGCAGATGAATTGACAAAATATGCTTCCTCAATGTTGTTGGACCCAGAATATGGTTTGCCTGCTACGAAAGCCTTGGATAAAGATGCTGGGCTCTTGCTTGCATACGAAAAAACAGGTTACGATACATCTAGCACCAAACGTCTACCAGACTGCCTCAACCTTTGGTCAGCAAAACGCATTAAAGAACAAGGTGCTGATGCTGTGAAATTCTTGCTCTACTATGATGTAGATAGTGCAGAAGAACTCAACCAAGAAAAACAAGCTTATATCGAACGCATTGGTTCAGAATGTGTGGCAGAAGACATTCCATTCTTCCTTGAAATCTTGGCTTATGACGAAGGAATTGCAGATGCAACCTCTGCTGAATATGCAAAAGTGAAACCTCGTAAGGTTATTGAAGCTATGAAAGTCTTCTCAGATCCTCGTTTCAATATCGATGTATTGAAAGTAGAAGTTCCCGTCAATGTCAACTACGTGGAAGGATTTGGAGAAGGTGAAGTTGTCTATAGTCGTGAAGAAGCTGCTGCCTTCTTTAAAGAACAAGAAGAAGCAACTAACCTTCCATACATCTACCTCAGTGCTGGTGTATCAGCAAAACTCTTCCAAGAAACTTTGGAATTTGCACATGCATCAGGTGCCAACTTCAACGGTGTTCTTTGTGGACGTGCGACATGGGCAGGTTCAGTAGAAGCTTACATCAAAGATGGAGAAGCAGCTGCTCGTGAATGGCTTCGTACAGAAGGTCGTCAAAATATTGAAGAATTGAACGCAGTCTTGGCTGAAGTGGCAACACCTTGGACAGAACGCGTGTAAGAAACAAATCGTTATTGCCTCCTAAAGCAACTAAAAAACTGGAAGTCTTTCTTCCAGTTTTTTTTTTATTTTTTCTGGAAGAGTGCCTCTTAAACGGATCTCTTCTTTCAGCCCCTAATTTATGGTATAATAGATCGATACTGTAATAAGGAAAATATAATGAATATACAACAATTACGATATGTAGTGGCGATTGCCAATAGTGGTACTTTTCGTGAGGCTGCTGAAAAAATGTATGTGAGTCAGCCAAGCTTGTCCATCTCTGTCAGAGATCTGGAAAAGGAACTGGGCTTCAAGATTTTTCGTCGGACCAGTTCTGGGACTTTTTTGACCCGTCGAGGAATGGAATTTTATGAAAAAGCGCAGGACGTGGTCAAAGGGTTTGATGTTTTTCAAAATCAATATGCCAGTCCCGAAGAAGAGAAGAAAGAATTCTCCATTTCTAGTCAGCACTATGACTTCTTGCCACCTTTGATGACGGAATTCTCAATCCGCTATCCGGAAAATAAAAACTTCCGCATCTTTGAATCAACGACGGTTCAAATTTTGGACGAAGTGGCTCAAGGGCATAGTGAGTTGGGAATTATTTATCTCAACCGTCAAAATACCAAGGGGATTATGCAACGGGTTGATAAATTAGGGCTTGAAGTAGTGGATTTGATTCCTTTTCAGACTCATATTTACCTTCGCAAAGGACATCCTTTGGCTAAGAAGAAAAAACTGGTTATGGAAGATCTAGCTCAGTTGCCAACTGTTCGCTTTACCCAAGAAAAAGATGAGTACCTCTATTATTCAGAGAACTTTGTCGATACCAGCTCGAGCTCACAAATGTTCAATGTAACCGACCGGGCAACCTTGAATGGAATCTTGGAGCGGACGGATGCTTATGCGACGGGATCAGGCTTTTTAGATAGCCAGTCCGTGAATGGCATCACCGTGATTCCTTTGGAAGATAATTTAGACAATAAAATGGTCTATGTCAAACGCGAAGAGATGGATCTCTCTCCTGTAGCAGAGAAGTTTGTCGAGGTCATGGTAGAATATTTTGATCAAAAGAGGTAAGAAATGAAGAGAAAAACAATGGTCCCAGTAGCGATTGTCCTATTGGTCCTACTGGATCAGCTGGTCAAATGGTATGTGGTGAAGAACATTCCACTGGGTGTCGTCAAGTCTTTTATCCCCCATGTGGTCAGCCTGACTTATCTTCAAAACACAGGTGCAGCTTTTTCGCTTCTTGAAAATCAGCAATGGTTCTTTACCCTCATCACTCTAGTCGTGATGGTAGGGGCCTTTTACTATCTCTATAAGCACCTCAAGGGATCGCTTTGGATGGTGACAGGTTTGACCTTAGTCATTGCAGGTGGGTTGGGGAATTTTATCGATCGCCTACGTCAGGGCTTCGTGGTCGATATGTTCCATCTGGATTTTATGAATTTTGCCATTTTTAACGTAGCAGATAGTTATTTGACAGTTGGAGTTTTCTTGCTCCTGATCCTGATGTTGAAAGAGGAAACGCATGGAAATTAAAATCGAAGTAGCCGGTGCGCGACTGGATAAGGCTTTGGCGGATTTGACTACCTTGTCACGAGCTGTGGCCAATGAGCAGATCAAAGAAGGGAAAGTTCTGGTCAATGGGACTGTGAAAAAAGCCAAGTACACGGTCAAAGAAGGAGACATCATCCAGTATGAAGTCCCAGAAGTGGAAGAGGTCAGTTATGAAGCAGAAGATCTGCCCTTAGACATCGTTTATGAGGACCAGGATGTTGTGGTGGTTAATAAATCTCAAGGCATGGTTGTTCACCCAAGTGCGGGTCATACCAGTGGAACCTTGGTCAATGCGCTGTTATACCATGTTAAGGACCTTTCAGGGATCAATGGGGAATTGCGTCCAGGGATCGTTCATCGGATCGATAAAGACACGTCAGGTCTCCTGATGGTCGCAAAAAATGACCAAGCTCACGTCGCCTTAGCAGAGGAACTAAAAGACAAAAAATCTCTACGGAAGTATTGGGCCATTGTCCATGGCAACCTTCCTAACGATCGGGGCATGATTGAAGCACCAATTGGTCGCAGTGAAAAGGACCGGAAAAAACAAGCGGTGACGGCAAAAGGAAAACCAGCAGTGACCCGTTTTCAAGTCTTGGAACGCTTTGGGAATTACACCTTGGTAGAGTTGCAACTGGAGACTGGTCGGACCCACCAAATTCGGGTGCATATGGCCTATATTGGCCATCCAGTAGCTGGAGATCCTGCTTATGGTCCTAAGAAGACACTTAAAGGACAAGGACAGTTTCTTCATGCGCGGACACTAGGTTTTACCCACCCCCGTACAGGCGAGACCTTGGAATTTACAGCAGAAGTGCCAGCGATCTTTGAGAAAACGCTGGAAGACCTTCGAAAAGGATAGTGAAGATGGCTGAATGGAGATTCAGTCACTTTCATTAGATACGAAATAAATAGTATTAGAAAGAATCATAGCGATGAAAGCAAAACGAATCGTCTTTAAAGTAGGGACCTCGTCTTTGACCAATCCCGATGGGAGTCTCTCCAGACAGAAGGTCAAGGTCATTACGCAGCAGTTGGCTCTCTTACATGAATCAGGTTATGAGTTGATCTTGGTCTCATCAGGGGCAGTTGCAGCTGGATTTGGTGCCCTTGGTTTTAAGAAACGGCCGACCAAGGTGGCAGACAAGCAAGCCTCTGCGGCAGTTGGGCAAGGCTTACTGATGGAAGAATACACAGCCAACCTGCTCTTACGCAACATTGTTTCTGCGCAGATTTTGTTGACTCAGGATGACTTTGCGGATCAGCGTCGCTATAAGAATGCTCACCAGGCACTTTCTGTCTTGCTTAATCGTGGGGCCATTCCGATTATCAATGAAAACGATACGGTCTCGATTGCCGAGCTAAAAGTTGGTGACAATGATACATTGAGTGCGCAGGTTGCAGCCATGGTTCAAGCGGATCTTTTGGTACTTTTAACAGATGTAGATGGCCTCTATACAGCCAATCCTTCTCAGGATCCAACAGCTAAGCGCTTGGATCGAATCGAACACATTTCTCGTGAGATGATCGAGATGGCTGGTGGTGCTGGCAGTAGCAACGGAACTGGTGGAATGCTAACTAAACTCAAGGCAGCAACCCTTGCGACCGAGTCAGGGGTTCCTGTCTATATTTGCTCGTCTCTCAAGTCCGATGCCTTGCTCGAAGCAGCGCAAGAGCAAGCAGATGGCAGTTACTTCCTTGCAGAGGACAAGGGCTTAAAAACCCAGAAGCAATGGCTAGCCTTTTATGCAGAAAGCAAAGGTGCTGTTTGGGTGGATGCTGGAGCAGCGGAAGCCCTGTTGGATCATGGAAAGAGTCTATTGATTTCTGGTGTGACTAAGGCAGAAGGCGATTTTTCTTATCACGACATCGTCAGCGTCTATCATCAAGAATCAGGACAAGTGCTTGGGAAAGGGAAAGTTCGTCTCGGCCAATCAGCTGTGCGCGATCTGCTCCAGTCTAAAAAAGCTAAGGGAATCCTCATCCACCGGGATGATTGGATCTCGGTAACTCCTGAGATTGACCTACTCTTTACAGAATTCTAGAGGAAAACGTATGGGAACAACACAAGAACAATTAAGCTTAGCGAGATCAGCTAAGAAGAGTATCAATACAGCCAGCACAGCTCTTAAAAATCAGGCCTTGGAGGCCATGGCTAGCCAGCTTTTGAAAGCGACGGAAGCCATTTTAGCAGCCAATCAAATCGATATGGAAGTGGCACGTGGGAAGATCTCTGAAGTCATGCTGGATCGCCTTTTTCTGGATCAAGAGCGGATTGCCGGGATGGCACAAGGTATCCGTGCTTTAATAGACCTGCCAGATCCGATCGGGGAAGTGCTGGATACTGAAGTCTTGGAAAATGGCCTTGAAATTCAGAAAGTTCGAGTCGCCATGGGTGTTATTGGTATCATTTATGAAAGCCGACCAAATGTGACATCGGATGCTGCAGCACTTGCCATCAAGAGTGGAAATGCAGTGGTCCTTCGTACTGGAAAGGATGCTTTTCATTCTGCTCAAGCGATCGTGACAGCCCTCAAGGCTGGATTGGAAGAAGCTGAACTGAATCCAGATCTTCTCCAACTGATCCAAGATACAAGTCGAGCTTCTAGCCTTGCTATGATGAAGGCTAAGGACTATCTGGACTTGCTCATTCCACGTGGTGGTGCTGGCCTGATCCAAGCGGTGGTTGAAAATGCCATTGTCCCCGTGATCGAGACAGGAACTGGCATTGTCCATGTCTATGTGGATAAAGATGCTGATTTCCAGAAAGCCCTCGCCATTATCGAAAATGCTAAGACCAGTCGCCCATCCGTCTGCAATGCCATGGAGGTCTTGTTGGTCGATCGAGCGATCGCATCTGATTTCTTGCCCTTGGTCAAAGAGCGTTTAGTGGATGCACGGGAAAGATCCGTTGAGTTGCGCCTTGATGAGCAAGCACAGGTTATCATTTCGGGAACAGCAGCGCAAGAGCAGGATTTTGATACCGAATTTTTAGATTATATTTTAGCAGTCAAGGTCGTTGATGGAGTTGAGCAAGCAGTGGACCACATTGAAGCTCATAGCACCCATCATTCGGATGCTATTGTGACTGAAAATCCTGAGACAGCCGCTTATTTCACCAAGCAAGTAGATTCAGCAGCCGTTTATGTCAATGCTTCTACACGCTTTACAGATGGAGGTCAATTTGGCCTAGGTTGTGAAATGGGGATCTCGACCCAAAAACTCCATGCGCGTGGACCCATGGGACTCCGGGAAATGACCAGTTACAAATATATCGTCAGTGGAAATGGTCAAGTGAGGTAAGAAATGAAAGTTGCATTTATTGGACTAGGAAACATGGGGGCTAGTCTAGCCAAAGCAGTCGCAAAAGAAGTGGACGCGCAAGACCTGCTCTTGGTCAATCGTTCTCCTCAAAAGGTACAAGAGTTTATCAGCCAGTATGGGGGAACGGCATCTGATCTTGAACAAGTCTTTCAAGAGGCGGAAGTAATCTTTTTAGGGGTCAAACCCTATCAGATTTGCCCTCTTTTAGAAGAGTATCAAGGCATCTTAGCCCAACGCTCTAATCTCTTGCTGGTTTCCATGGCTGCAGGCCTGGAATTAGAAAAGATGACTGACGTGATCCAGAACGACCAGCTAGGGCTAATTCGCATCATGCCCAATACGCCTGTAGCCATTGGTCAAGGCGTTATCAGTCTGGCCCGCTCCCAAGCAGTGACAGACCAGCAAGTAGCCAAAGTCAACCAGCTCTTATCAGGAGCAGGGGCCCTATTCGAAATTGAAGAAAAATCGATGGATCCTGCAACGGCTGTTGCGGGCTGTGGGCCAGCCTTTGTCTATCAGATGATTGAAGCCATGGCAGATGCAGGAGTAGGATTAGGACTTACACGAGAACAAGCCTTGCAGATGGCTGCACAGACTTTCAAAGGAGCTGCGAGTATGGTCCTAGAAACAGGAGAACACCCAGCCCACTTGCGAGATGCAGTTTGTAGCCCAGGCGGCTCTACCATCGCAGGAGTCAACCGCTTAGAACAAGTCGGCCTGCGGGGCGATATCATTGCAGGAGTGGAAGCAGCCTATAAACGCACCCAAGAGATGGGACAAGAGGCAACGAAGGAATAGAAAAAGATTGGTTTTCGCCAATCTTTTTTACGTTAGAGCGACTCTATTTCTACCAAATCATTTTCCGTCAGACGATAGATTTTTTGGCAGACTTCTTTGAGGAAGGTCCGGTCGTGGGAGACCGTGACTAGTCCACCTGGGTAGTCTGCGAATAGGCGTCGAATTTCTGGTTGGGAAGTGGGGGAAAAATTGCGAGTAGGCTCGTCCAAGAGCAGAAACTGGGGACTTATGAGCACTAGTTGAAGGAGATAGAGTTTTCCTTGCTGGCCACCAGAAAGTTCATAGATCGGATGGTGCATTTCAGAATAGGTAAAGTTGAGGGAGGCTAAATGCAATTGAATGGTGTTGATTTCTTCGCGATCGCCTGAATGCTGTAAGAATTGAACTGGTGTCTGAGTCAGAGGGAGGCCTTCAGTGTAATCTTGAGGCATATAGGCAGTGCGGATACTTTCATTCTTCTGTAGACTTTTCCATATCATTTTTAGAAAAGTGGATTTCCCCACACCGTTGGAACCGATAATCCCTATTTTATCCTGTCCTAGAATAGTAAGGGAGAGGTTCTTGACCAGGACTAGGTCACCAATTGCGAGTTCTTCCTGATCTAATAGAAGGACTCGTTTTTGAGGAGACAAGGGAGTAAGGGGAGGAAAATGCAGATTGATGACTTCCTCATCATAGGGTTGGGGAGTCATGGATTGGAATTCTCGCTCGTAGCGCTTTTCTTGTGAGAGGAGGGACTTCATTTTCTTTGCCAGGAGACGTCCAGCAGTGCTATCCTTAGTGTTTCGTAAGGATGTTTCAACTTGCTGACGGACGCGACGATGCTTCTCCATTGTTTTTCGGTAGGTTCGTTGATCGTTGGCAGCTTGCTGGGACTGCTGCTTGAATTGTTGCTCCCTCTGGCTACTGTAGTCTTGATAGCCTAGGTGCTCTACAATGGTTTTAGCCTCCTTGCGGTGTTTGATCTGTCTTAGATGGATGATCGTATCCGCCGTCTGAGTCAAAAAATCCTCATGATGGGAAATAAATAAAATGGTTTGGGGGCTCGTTTGGATCATCTGCTGGAGCCAGTCTAGGGTTTCCAAATCCAAATCATTTGAAGGTTCATCTAAAAATAGTAATTCATGAGGACGACAAAGTTCGTGAAGCAGTTGGACTTTGAGGGCTTCTCCTCCAGATAGACTTCCAATAGCTTGGTCGCTCGCAAAGCGGTCGCTATCAAACTGCAATTGATCAGCCAGTCTGTAGAGGGTGGCATAGTCTAGCTCGTCTTTTCCAAAAAAATATTCTTCCAATGTTTTTCCCTTCAAGGCTTCCGGCAAAGACTGGGGAATATAGGCATAGGAGTGAAAGGAAGTGGTGATTTCGCCTTCTATTGTCAGATAATCTGGTAGGGATTTTGGGGACATGAGGACATGAAGCAAAGAAGACTTTCCATTTCCTTCTTCGCCAATAATGGCAACTTTTTCCCCTTCATGAATAGTTAGGGACAGATCGCGAACCAGATCTCGTAAATCTTTTGTGTGGCGGATGGTGAGGTGGGATAGTCTTAGCATAAGATTCCTTTCTACTGGGACAAAAAAACAGCTCTACCTATTTAGTAGAGCTGTATTCAAGTGGAACCCAAACAGAAAAAGACCTTATTAAGCCAACAAAAAGTTGGAGAAGAGGCGAGAGGGCACACAAAAAGAGATAGAACAAGCAGTCCACTAAATAAAGTATCTTATTTAACGAAACTTAGTTGTTCATATCTCCTTACCTCCGAATGTAATTAGCTTTATTCTATTCCTTTCATTCCTTCTTGTCAAGGAAAACCTTGCTTCCTCCACCCTTTTCTTCTCGGACTTAGGGGGGAATTTATGGTATAATTAAAGGTATGCATACAAAACCAACGTCCGCTTATGTCCACATCCCATTTTGTACCCAGATTTGTTTTTATTGTGATTTTTCGAAGGTCTTTATTAAGAACCAACCGGTCGATGCTTATTTGGATCATTTGATCCAAGAATTTCGTCGGGAAGAAATCACAAATTTACGGACTCTCTATATTGGGGGTGGGACACCGACAGCCTTAAATGCGGATCAGCTAGAATATTTACTCAAGGAGCTGACCAAGTCACTTGATCTTTCTCAGATGGAGGAGTTGACCATCGAGGCTAATCCTGGTGATTTGGATCCGGATAAGATCGCTGTCTTAAAGGATTCACCGGTTAATCGGGTTTCATTGGGGGTACAGACCTTTGATAATCGCTTGCTCAAAAAGATTGGTCGGAGCCATCAAGAGCAGGATATCTATGACAATATCGATCGTCTAAAGCTGGCTGGTTTTGACAATATTTCGATCGACCTCATCTATGCCCTTCCGACGCAAACTATGGAGCAGGTCCAGGAAAATGTCGCGAAGGCTCTTGCTCTCGACATTCCTCATATGAGCCTCTATAGCTTGATTCTGGAGAATCACACCGTCTTTATGAATCGCATGAGACGGGGCAAGCTTCCTCTACCAAAAGAGGAGTTAGAAGCGGAGATGTTTGAATACATCATTCAGGAGTTGGAGCGTGCGGGCTTTGAGCATTACGAAATTTCCAATTTCTCCAAGCCTGGTTTTGAAAGTCGCCACAACCTCATGTATTGGGATAATGCGGAGTATTATGGTCTGGGAGCTGGTGCATCCGGCTACGTCAATGGGATTCGCTACAAGAATCATGGGCCTATCCGTCACTATATGCAGGCTGTCGAAGAGGGAAATGCGCGTGTCCAAGAAGAACATCTGAGTCAGACAGAAATGATGGAAGAAGAGATGTTTCTGGGACTGCGTAAGAAAACAGGCGTTTCTAAGAAGCGTTTTGAAGAAAAATTTGGTGTGAATTTTGACCAACAATATGGACTAGTGGTTGAGGAATTGACCCAGCAGGGACTCTTGGTGCCTGACAAGGATATTGTTCGCATGACCAAGAAAGGTCTCTTTTTAGGAGACACTGTAGCAGAGAAGTTTATTTTGGAGTAGAAGATGGCAAAAACATTTGAATACAGCATGAAAATTCCTTTTGATATGAGCGATGTCAATGGATTTATAAAAATTCCCCAATTGATCTTGCTGTCTTTGCAGGTATCAGGCATGCAATCGATTGAGCTGGGCATGAGTGATATGTACATTTTAGAGAATTACAATCTAGTCTGGATTATCACGGATTACAATATGAAGATCGATCGTCTCCCAGTTTTTGATGAGAAGATCACTATCGAAACCTATGCCATGAGTCACAATCGCCTGTTTTGCTACCGGGCCTTTAACATCAAGGACGAAGCGGGAAATACCATCATTGAGATGATGGCGACCTTTGTCTTGATGGATCGTGATACACGCAAGGTCCATCCTGTTATGAGCGAAATCACGGATGCCTTTAATTCAGAGTTTTCAAAAACCATGCTCCGTGGTCCCCGTTTCAAAGAATTGGAAGGGGGCGTGGAACAAGAATACCGGGTTCGTTTTTACGACTTGGATATGAACGGACATGTCAACAATAGCAAGTACTTGGACTGGGTTTTTGAGGTGATGGGAGCGGACTTCTTGACCCAACATGTCCCTAAGAAAGTTCATCTAAAATATGTCAAAGAAGTGCTGGCAGGAGGTATCATCACCTCTCAATATGAACAAGAGGGCTTGAAAACCCAGCACCAAATTAGCTCAGATGGTCATATCAATGCCCAAGCTGAAATTGAGTGGGAAGAAGTAGAAGAAAAGGGTTGGACTTATGGAAAGTAGAAGATTAAAAAATAAAAAACAAGAGCTAGCAGGCTACCAAAAACGGGTTGTGGCTTATGCAAAGCGTCAAAAGAACCCTTTGTACATGTTAGGAGATTGGCTCTTGACTCTTTGTGCTTTGGGCATCATCCTGGTGGAAGAAATTTACAAATTTTTCCGTTACCGTTTGAATTTAGAGAGTTTTAGCCGTTTCTTGAAAGAAGATGTACGTTGGTATCGGGTCTGGATCCATTTCACCCTGGCCTTTCTCTTACCTGTCGTGATCTTTTCGGTCGGCATTACCAGCCAATCAGGCTCCTTCTGGTCTAATTTCTATCATCGTTTGTCTCAAGGCGTGCTCTTTAGCACAACTGTTAGCCTCGCTGCGACCTTGGTAACGGATTTTGTAGAAAATTTGCAACCAGAAACCAAGTCAGACGGCCGGAACCGGAGCACCAAGCGCACGGTTTATCAAATCAGTGTGGATCAGGCAACCGTAATAGGCTTGTTATTGACCATTGTGATCCTCATGGTGGCTTCCTTCTTGTTTACCCAATCAGGCAATCAAGGGATCAATTTTACAGGGTTGATTTTACAATTTGTCCTCTATGGTGGAGCCTTGCTTTTGTATGGGTCTGGTGGACGAGTCGATGCAGAGAAGTTGCATGAAAAAGCTGATACAGAAAGGGAAGAATAAATGCACTACAAGGGCTATTTAATTGATTTGGATGGCACCATTTACAAAGGAAAATTACGAATTCCAGCAGGAGAAGCTTTTGTCCATGAATTGCAGGCGCGTGAGATTCCCTATCTCTTTGTCACCAATAACACAACCCGCACACCAGAGACTGTTCGGGATATGCTGGCGACTCACTTCAATATTGAAACCCCTGTGTCGACCATCTATACAGCTACCCTTGCGACCATTGATTATATGAAGGATCAAAATCTGGGCAAGAAGGCTTATGTGATCGGCGAAGCGGGGCTCAAAGATGCTATTGAAGAAGCTGGCTATATCATGGATGAAGAAGCACCTGATTATGTGGTGATTGGACTGGATTGGCAAGTGGATTATGAGAAGTTTGCTATTGCGACCTTGGCGATTCAAAAGGGAGCGCACTTTATCGGGACCAATCCTGACCTCAACATTCCAACAGAGCGTGGCTTGCTGCCAGGAGCAGGATCTCTGATTGCCCTTGTTGAAGCAGCGACACGGGTCAAGCCTGTGATCATTGGCAAACCAAAGGCCATCATTATGGACAAGGCCATTGAACACCTGGGGCTTGCAAGAGAAGAAGTGGTCATGGTCGGGGACAATTATTTAACAGATATTCGTGCAGGTATTGATAATGGGATTCCAACCCTTTTGGTGACGACAGGTTTTACTAAACCAGAAGAAGTGCCGGCCTTACCAATCGCACCGACACATGTTGTTGCCAGTCTAGCGGAGTGGGATTTTGATGCTTAAAAGTCTGAAATCAATCAACCAATTTTTCTTTATCTTGTCAGCTGCAATCCTTCTCACCATTGCTCTAGCTTGGGTCCTCTATCCCATGGAGATTCATTGGTTGGGGATTCAAAGTCGTACTGGTTTTTCGGCATCTGTCATCATGAAGAATTTTAATGTCTTGATGAACTACTTGACCAATCCTTTTCAATGGGTGTTGAAGATGCCCCAATTCCCCTCTTCAAAAAATGGACTGCACCATTTTGAGGCTGTCAAGTACCTATTTCACTTAGTGACAGTTGTTTTCGTGGTCACTCTCCCTGGTTTTATCCAGTTTATGCGGACAGTTGTCAAAAAAGGCTACCTGGCCTTGTACCGTAGTCTCTTCTTTTGGATGATGGTTTTACCAGTGGTGATTGCAGTGGTGGCTGTTATGATTGGCTTTGATCAATTCTTTACGCTCTTTCATCAGGTCTTATTTGCTGGGGATAATACTTGGCTCTTTGATCCGCACGTGGATTCGATTATTCTTGCATTACCAGAAGACTACTTTATGCATGCCTTTTTGATTTTCTTTGTCTTATACGAAGGAATGTGTGCGAGTTTTTATCTATTTTCTAGGAGGAAAAAATGAACCAATACAACCGATTATTAGACCCTAAAAAAGATATAGGAAGGTATTCCGGGACACTTGCCATTTATCTCTTGGTGATGACCTTGGTGAGCGTCCTGTGGGAAGTCCTCCTTGGTATGATTATTTCAGGATCTCTTAGAAAAGATCCAAGTCAAGTAACGGAAAAACTAAACTCCTTGAATGTTTGGTCGGGCATCCCTTACTTCATTTCCATATTCATTGGCCTCTTTCTCTTTAATGCCTATCGCAAGAAGGCCCTTTATAAATATGATCTTAAGCACAAGGGACGTAAGATGACTCTTTCAGTCTTCTTTATTCTTCTAGCATTTTTAGGCTTTTCTCAAGTCTTTTCATCTGTGATGACACAAGTGATTGAGCGCATGTTTGAGACCATTGGCCTTCATTCTCCAACACCCGATCTAGGTGATACGATTGAGCGATCATGGACCATGCTCTTGTATGCTGGCTTTTTTGGTCCAATCACAGAAGAATTCTTCTTCCGTGGGGCCGGTTTGCGAGGCTTGGAACGGTATGGCAAGATCTTTGCCATTGTCATGACGGCTATCTTGTTTGGACTCTTTCATGCCAATTTTGATCAGCTCTTTTTCGCAAGTATCATTGGTCTAGGTTTTGGCTACATTGCCTTTGAATACAATATCTGGTGGGCGATTTTCTATCACATTTTCAATAACTTTGTCATTTCCCAAGGCTTGCATTATGTTACTTATCATGTGGACGAGGGACTAGCGAATTGGCTACAAATTGGTGTTTTAGTTATTGGTTCCATTGTGATGATAGTGGTTCTTGCGACTAAATGGCCAGCTATCAAGGCTTATATTCAAGCTAATAAACCTCAACCGGGAGTTTTCCAGCGTGCCCTCGCGTCCTTCTGGTTCTGGTTCTTCGTACTATTTACTATCCTGATGTCTATTGTTCCTTATGTGATTCCGGTCTTCCAGATGGTTAATCTCAAAGTATAAGTATTATCAAAGGGGGGATTTTTTTAGATCCCTCTTTTTTGCTATTAAAAAGGACAAATGAAGATAAAAGATTGAGGATGAGTGTCTGATATACCATTTAATAATTATTTTTTACTTGGTGAAGGTGGATAACAATAATACAAACATACTAGAGAGAGGCTACCCCCTCTCTTTTTTGCTATAATAGAGAGTATGAATAACTTGATTAAATCCAAGCTCGAGCTCTTGCCGACGAGTCCGGGCTGTTACATTCACAAAGACAAGAACGGTACCATCATCTATGTGGGGAAGGCCAAGAATCTTCGCAATCGGGTGCGGTCCTATTTCAGAGGAAGCCACGATACTAAGACAGAAGCACTAGTATCTGAGATTGTGGATTTTGAGTTTATCGTCACCGAGTCCAATATTGAGGCCTTGCTTCTTGAGATCAACCTCATCAAGGAGAACAAGCCCAAGTACAATATCATGCTCAAGGACGATAAGTCCTATCCCTTCATCAAGATTACCAATGAGCGCTATCCGCGCCTCATCATCACGCGCCAGGTGAAAAAGGATGGTGGTCTCTATTTTGGTCCCTATCCAGATGTGGGAGCGGCCAATGAGATCAAGAGGCTTTTGGATCGGATTTTCCCATTCCGCAAGTGTACCAATCTGCCTTCCAAGGTCTGCTTTTACTACCATTTAGGGCAATGCATGGCCCACACGGTCTGCCACAAGGACGAGGCCTATTTCAAGGGCATGGCCCAGGAGGTTTCTGATTTCCTCAAGGGGCAGGATGACAAGATTATCGATGAGCTCAAGCTCAAGATGAATACCGCTGCGCAAAACATGGAATTCGAACGGGCGGCCGAGTACCGCGATCTAATCCAGGCCATCGGGACCCTACGGACCAAACAGCGGGTCATGGCCAAGGATTTGCAGAATAGAGATGTCTTTGGCTACTACGTGGACAAGGGCTGGATGTGTGTGCAGGTCTTCTTTGTTCGTCAGGGCAAGCTGATCGAGCGTGACGTCAATCTCTTTCCTTACTACAATGATCCAGACGAGGATTTTTTGACCTATGTGGGGCAGTTTTACCAGGAGAAATCTCACCTGATCCCCAATGAAATCCTGATCCCTCAAGACATCGATGAGGAAGCGGTCAAGGTTCTAGTGGATACCAAGGTTCTCAAGCCCCAGCGTGGGGAGAAGAAGCAGTTGGTCAATCTGGCTATTAAAAATGCGCGTGTCAGTCTGGAGCAGAAGTTCAATCTCCTTGAAAAATCGATGGAGAAGACCCAAGGTGCTATTGAAAACCTTGGAAAACTCCTGCAAATCCCAACTCCTGTGCGCATTGAGTCCTTTGACAACTCCAACATTATGGGGACCAGTCCAGTCTCAGCCATGGTGGTCTTTGTCAATGGGAAGCCAAGTAAAAAGGACTATCGCAAGTACAAGATCAAGACCGTCGTCGGACCAGATGACTATGCCAGCATGCGGGAGGTCATCCGCAGACGCTACAGCCGCGTCATGAGAGATGGCTTGACGCCACCAGATCTGATCGTTATCGATGGGGGTCAGGGCCAGGTCAATATCGCTAAACAGGTGATCCAAGAAGAGTTGGGGTTAGATATTCCCATTGCAGGTCTGCAAAAGAATGACAAGCACCAGACCCATGAATTGCTCTTCGGTGATCCCCTTAAAGTCATCGAACTCTCTCGAACCTCGCAGGAATTTTTCCTCCTCCAACGGATCCAGGATGAAGTCCACCGTTTCGCCATCACCTTCCACCGCCAGCTCCGATCCAAGAATTCCTTCTCCTCCCAGCTGGACGGCATCGAAGGTTTGGGACCAAAACGCAAGCAGTTGCTGATGAAGCACTTCAAGTCGCTGACCAAGATCAAAGAAGCTACTGTAGATGAGATTGTCACAGTCGGCATCCCGCGAGCAGTCGCGGAGGCGGTGCAAGCCAAGCTCCAACAAGGAAAGCAGGAAGAAGCAAGTCCCTTGATGGAAGTGGCGGAGGCTTCTGAACCATACCAATCATAAGGAGTTTATAATGAACCATCGAATCGCTATTTTATCTGATATCCACGGAGATACGACAGCCCTCAAGGCAGTGATTGCGGATGCGCGTGCTCTAGGCGCGACGGAATACTGGCTTTTAGGGGATATTTTGCTACCGGGGCCTGGAAGAGAGGACCTTTTTGAATTGCTGGATGCGATACCTATTACAGTGGCTGTTCGTGGAAATTGGGACGATTGTGTCCTAGAGGCTTTGGATGGCGAGTACGGTCTTGAGGATCCGCAGGAGATCCAACTTCTACGTCTTACTCAGTATCTTATGGAAGGACTAGATCCTAAGCGGATCGATTGGCTTCGCTCCCTTCCATTGGTAGAGAAGAAGGAGGTCAACGGTATTCGCTTTTCACTGACCCACAATTTGCCAGAAAAGAATTATGGTGGAGATTTGCGTCCAGCAAATGCGACGGAGAACTTTGACCAATTGCTGGATGATCAGACGGATCTGGCGATCTATGGTCATGTCCACAAACAGATACTTCGCTATGGCAGTCAGGGCCAACAGATCCTCAATCCGGGGACTATTGGCATGCCTTATTTCGACTGGGAACCAATTCAAAACCATAGAGCTCAGTATGCTCTGATCGATGTCGAAGAAGATGGGGTGACCAACCTGCAATTTCGTAAGGTGGCCTATGACTATGAAGCAGAGCTCCAAGATGCTAAGGACAAGGGCCTTTCCTTTATTGAGATGTACGAAGAATTGAGACGCGAGGATAACTATCGGGGCCATAACATCGAGCTTCTAACTAGCTTAATTGAGAAATACGGTTATGCCAAAGAAGTAGCTGCCTATTTCAATCTTTCCAATGAATCATAGATGGGTCTCTTGTGTATTCAACCTATAAAAAAGAAGCGGATTTTCAAAATGTCCGCTTCTTTTTTCACAATCTTAGGCTGTAAAACCCTGCAAGCTCTTTCATTTTGTGTTAAAATAGAGGTAACAGAAATAGAAAAGGAAGAAGCTTATGAAATTTCTAGAGCTCAATAAAAAACGCCATACGATCAAGCATTTCACTGACCAACCGGTCGATCCAAAGGATGTACGGACTGCCATTGAGATTGCAACCTTGGCCCCTAGCGCCCACAATAGCCAGCCTTGGAAATTTGTGGTCGTTCGTCAAAAAAATGCGGAATTGGCAAAATTAGCCTATGGTGCAAACTACGATCAAGTCATGGAAGCACCTGTGACCATCGCCCTCTTTACAGATACTGATTTGCAAAAACGGGCTCGCAAGATTGCACGTGTCGGTGGGGTGAAAAACTTCACAGACGAGCAGTTGCAATACTTTATGCAAAATCTTCCTGCTGAATTTGCACGCTATGAT
This sequence comes from Streptococcus sp. CP1998, assembly GCF_041026655.1. Classification (NCBI taxonomy): domain Bacteria; kingdom Bacillati; phylum Bacillota; class Bacilli; order Lactobacillales; family Streptococcaceae; genus Streptococcus; species Streptococcus sp. CP1998. Next base: position 1,231,445 of record NZ_CP163380.1, on the reverse strand, counting down.
GCCCAACAAACAAGTGATTACTTGGCTTTGAATGCTGGTCTTGTGGCCATGAACTTGGTACTTGCTTTGACGGACCAAGGCATTGGAACCAATATTATCTTGGGATTTGATAAATCAAAAATCAATGAAGTATTGGACATCGAAGAGCGTTTCCGTCCAGAAGTCTTGATTACGGTTGGCTACGCGGCTGAAAAAGTAGAGCCAAGCTATCGCTTACCAGTGGACGAAATCATTGACAAACGCTAAGCCAATTAGCAAATAGAAGATTGAGGAGGAATTCATGACAACAGTTGACTTTAAAGCAGAAGTAGAAAAACGTCGCGATGAGATGATGGCTGACCTATACAGCCTCTTGGAAATCAATTCTGAACGCGATGACAGCAAGGCAGATGCAGAGCATCCTTTTGGACCTGGTCCTGTAAAAGCTCTTGAAAAATTCTTGGAAATTGCCAAACGTGATGGCTATGAAACCAAGAATGTCGACAATTATGCCGGTCACTTTACTTTTGGTGAAGGAGAAGAAGAGCTTGGGATCTTTGCCCATATGGACGTCGTGCCTGCAGGTAGTGGCTGGAATACAGACCCTTACAAACCTGAGATTATCGATGGCAAGCTCTATGCGCGTGGTTCATCAGATGACAAGGGGCCTACAGTAGCTTGTTACTACGGCTTGAAGATTATCAAGGATCTGGGATTACCTGTATCTAAGCGCGTGCGCTTCGTGGTCGGTACTGATGAAGAATCTGGCTGGGGCGATATGGATTACTATTTCAAACACGTCGGACTTCCCGAGCCAGATTTTGGTTTCTCACCAGATGCGGAATTCCCAATCATCAATGGGGAAAAAGGAAACATCACTGAGTACCTTCATTTTGGAAATGACAACACTGGAAGTGCCCATCTTCATAGCTTTACAGGTGGCCTTCGTGAAAACATGGTACCAGAGTCAGCGACTGCAGTCGTTTCTGGACAACTTCCAGATCTTGCTGGCCTCTTAGATACCTTTGCTAAGGAACACCAGCTTCAGTATGAAATCTCAGCTGTTGATGAAGAAACCTATACCGTTACGATTGTTGGGAAATCTGCTCATGGATCAACTCCTGAAGATGGGATCAATGGTGCGACCTACTTGGCTCTCTTGTTGAACCAATTTGATTTTGGTGGTGCTGCTAAGGCTTACCTTCATGTGACAGCTTCACTTCTTCACGAAGATTTTGCTGGTGAAAAATTAGGTATTGCCTATACGGATGCCAAAATGGGACCATTGAGCATGAATGCAGGTGTCTTCCATTTTGATGATAGCCAAGCAGACAACACTATTGCCCTCAATATCCGTTACCCCCAAGGTACAGATCCTGAAACCATCAAATCCACCCTTGAAAAGATTGAAGGAGTGGCTACAGTAAGCTTGTCCGCTCATGGTCACACACCTCACTATGTTCCGATGGATGACGAATTGGTATCCACTCTCTTGCGTGTTTACGAAAAACAAACTGGCCTCAAAGGACACGAACAAGTGATCGGTGGTGGTACCTTTGGTCGTCTCTTGAAACGTGGGGTTGCCTTTGGTGCTATGTTCCCAGACTATGTCAATACCATGCACCAAGCTAATGAGTTCGCAGATGTCGAAGATCTCTATCGTGCAGCTGCTATTTACGCAGAAGCTATCTATGAACTAATCAAATAATCCACTACTCGGCCAGTTTTTTCTGGCTGAGTTTTTCCATAGAAGGAGGACTTATGTCAAGGATTGAAACCATTAAACAAGTCATTATGGCAGATCCTCAAAATAAAGAATATACGGATAAAGGAATCGAGCCACTCTTTGCAGCTCCAAAGACAGCTCGCATCAATATCATCGGACAGGCACCTGGACTGAAAACACAAGAAGCAGGCATTTACTGGAAGGATAAGAGTGGTGATCGCTTGCGCGAATGGTTAGGAGTTGACGAAGACACCTTTTATAATTCTGGTTTGTTTGCGGTCATTCCCATGGATTTTTATTTCCCAGGGCATGGAAAATCTGGTGACCTTCCACCTCGCAAAGGCTTTGCGGAAAAGTGGCACCCTCAACTTCTCAAAGAGTGTCCGGATATTGAGTTGACCCTCCTGATTGGACAATACGCCCAAGCATACTACCTTCATGAGAAGGTTAGTGGCAAAGTAACCGAACGGGTCCACCATTTTAAAGATTATTTGCCAACCTATTTTCCACTCGTTCACCCTTCCCCTCGCAATCAAATCTGGATGGCTAAAAATCCTTGGTTTGAGGCAAAGGTGGTGCCGGAATTGCAAACCTTAGTACAAGAGATCATTCAAAAATAAAGGAGAGCGACGATGGATCCTTATCAACAAGTTAAAGAAAAATTAGATGAGTTAGGCATTTCATTTGACGTGGTGGAACACCCACCTGCCTTTACGACGGAGCAGGCGGATTCTTATATTGAAGGCTTAGAAGGTGTCCGGACCAAGACCATGTTTTTGACCAACAAGAAGAAAACCCAATACTATCTGCTCATCATGGATGACCAGAAGCCATTGGATATGGATGATTTCAAAGAGCAAGTGGAAGCCAACCGGATCCGCATGGCCTCAGCAGATTCTTTAGCTAAAAAAATGCAATTATCGCCAGGAACGGTTTCTCCATTTGGTTTATTGAACAATGAAGAAAAAGATATTCGAGTATATTTCGATAAAGACATTGTGTCAGAGGAGATCATGACCTTCCATCCCAATACCAACGAAAAAACGATCTTTATTAAAACCCAAGACTTGTTCCGATTTTTAGAGTCAATTGGCTTTAGCTATGAAATTCTAACCCTTCCATAACATAACTTATAGGAGAAATCATGAAAGAAATTCCATTTTCAAGCTTTTACCAAGCTTATCAAAAAGGAGACTTACACGTTCTTGATGTACGCGAGCAGGAGGAATATGATGCCCTTCACTTAGATGGGGTTCGTCTTCTTCCCTTATCTGAGTTAGCAGATCGCTACCAGGAATTAGAGAAGGATCATCCCTATTATGTCATCTGCAAGTCAGGTCGACGTTCAGCACGCGCTTGCCAATTTTTGGAAGAGCAAGGCTATGATGTGACCAACGTCCAAGGTGGCATGGATGCATTTGAATCCTAAAAAATGACCTCTGAAAAGAGGTTTTTTCTTTACTAATTTCTAAAAATGAGTAGAATTTGTATGTTTTTCAAAAGATATTACAGGGATTTTCCAGTCTTTCATTGAAAATGGTTAAGAAATTTTGTATAATATCCTAGTATGAACAATAGTTAAGGAGATTCATTATGTCAAAACAAGATTGGCTGGATTATTTCGAAGCCGTAAATGGTCGTTCTGCTAGTGCAGAAGAAATTGCTCAAGCACTGGCTGCAGGAGAATTTCAAGAAGAAGTAGTGGTTCCAGAAACTCCACAAGCTCCAGAATTTGTCGCAGCGCCAACTGCACCTGTGGAAGAACCAGTTGCTGCTCCACAAGCCCCAGAGTTTGTCGCAGCGCCAACTGCCCCTACTGAAGAACCAGTTGCAGCTCCACAAGCCCCAGAGTTTGTTGCAGCCCCAACTGCACCTTTTGAAGAGCCAGTCGCGCTCCAGTTCAAGAGCCTGCCCCTCAAGCTCCCAACGAATGGACCTGTTTTCCAACAAGCTCCACAACAAGCTTACCAACAACCTACTCAAGCAGCTTATCAACAAGCTCCTTACCAAGGTCAACCAGGACAACCTTATCCTGGCCAACCAAGTCAATTTGGTGTAGCCGTTGGTGGTTACTGGAATTGGTTCCTTTCAGCTTTGAAACGTCCAACTGCTGTAGAAAATCCAAAAGCTCTTAACGGAATTTTACAGTATGTCTTAACTGCCTTTGTCTTGACCCTATCAACTTTCTTCACAGCTAGTGGAGCTACAGGTGGTTATGGAATGGATTTCCGTGCCTTTATGTTGACATTGATTTCCCTATTCTTTAGCGTTTACGCCTTCCAAGTAGCAGGATTCTTTGTTCGCCGTGTACTTCTTCAAGATAAGGAATACAGTTATAGTCGTTCATTTGAAGAATTTGGACGTTTGTCTGTCTACACTTTGCCACTTGCCCTTCTTGCTTTCTTAGTAGGTCTTGTAAAAGTTTATGAATTTTATGGCTTTGTAAATTTCTTTATTTTCTTCTTGTTCTTTGTTGGAACATGCTATGTTGTTCATCAAGGTTTGAACAAGACAAGCTTTAAAGCAGATAAATTCTTACTTCTAGTAGCATCATTTGTTGTCTTGCTTCTCATTGCCATCTTTGTCATTTATGTGAATGCTCGTATTTTAGAACAAGTAGCCGTAGGATTTATTCCAAGTGCTCCAAATTTCTCTAACTTTGGATTCTAACAATATCACAAAACGGAAGGTGGGGGGACCCACTTTCCCTATTTTATAATGAGGGAGAAGAGATCCATGCAAAAGAAATGGGTTGAATTATTTGAAAAAGTGATCGGTCGCAAACCGTCACCAGAAGAGTTTATGGCTGGGAAAGCTTGTGGATTTGATTTGAAACAAATTCAGTCTATCGCAGGGAATGCCCCAGCAGAGGAAGTCGCTCCTGTTGAGGAACCAGTGCTTGAACCAGTTGAAGAAGTGAAGAATGTTGATCCACTTCTAGCAGCTCGTCAGGCTTGGTTGCAACATTTTGAAGAAACCTATGGGCGCAAGCCAAGTGCAGAAGAATTTACCGCGGCTAAAAGTCAAAACTTTGAGTTTTTTGTAGGACCTGTTCCTGAAGCAGAATTTGCGAACCCAGATGCAACAGAAGTAACACAGGAATATGTGCCTCAACAGCCGACTCAAGCGTATACGGCTCCACTTGCTGCTGAGCAAACGCAGGTCTTTGCTGGTCCAAATGTTACAGAAGCAGGTCCAGCTCAGAAAAAACAAAAGGCTCCTAAAACGAAGGGTGGAAAGAAACTTTCCAAGAAGAAAATTGGGATTATTTCTGCTATTGCAGTCCTTGTGATCGCTATGGTAGCAGCCTTCTTTTACTTCCAGTCAACAACGCGTGTCGAAGTGACTGCAGATAAATTTATTAAGGCAGTGGACACCAAGGATTATCGCGAAGCAGCAGATCTACTTTCAACCGATAACGATAAATGGACAAAGGATGAAGCCGAAAGCTTTATTACCAGCATGGAAGATCAAGGGGTCGATATCGGCACAGAGTTGAACAAGATCATTGATAATGGTGGAGAAGGCAGCTATACGGATAAATCTGGAAACAAGATCTTTGGTTTGGAAAAAGCGGACAAGAAATTTGGAATCTTCCAAGAATACCGTGTGGCCAGCTATCCAGTACAAGTGAAGGTCAAGACCAATTTGGACCAAGCCAAACTCAAAGTGGCTGCCAATAAAACGGTAACCTTGAAAAAAGATGCAGTGACAGATCTTGGTTCTTTCCATTACAATACAAAAGAAATGGAATTAACTGCTAAAACAGAGGTCGGAAATGTTACTTCTAAGATCCATCTCAATCCTAAAAAAGCAACCAAGAATAATTTAGAATTGCAGTTGAATTCTGAAAAACGCAATTTAGAAGTTGAGTTTCCAGATGAAGTTGAAAACCCAACAGATGTGAAGGTTGTGGTCAACGGCAAAGAAGTCGGAACGAGCACGACCTTTGAGGTAGATAGCATCCCTTATCAAGAAATTGAAGTACATGCCGTCTTCAACATGAATGGGGAAACCTATACAACTGAAAAGGCTAAGGTGACGATTGAAGAGGGTGAGAACGATCCGATCGAACTTAAACTAGCCAAAGATACCCTAAAACGCATCAAGAGTGCACAAGATGCTAAGAAAGCGCAAGCAGCCAAAGAAGAACAAAATCGGACCTTGGCAGAAGAGTTCTTGAAAGAGTACCGCGACGCTGTCTTTAGCTCAGTTTCAAATCGAAACAACACCTACTCTAAATACTATGACACACAAAGTCAAGCCTACAAGGACATGGTTGAGTTCACAACTGGTGATGGGGTTCGAAAGGCTAAAATTGACTACTATACTCCAGGAGCTTTGGACATTCAAAGTGTCACGGAAGAAAATGGTGTGGTGACGATCAAGACTTATGAAGACTTTACCGTGCATTATACAGATAGCCATCCAGATTCACAAAACCGCAAGTACAAGACCTACACCTTGAAAAAAGTAGGTGCAAGTTATGTGATTACGGATATTGTCGTAACAAAAGAATCATAGGAGATTCCCCATGAAAGCAAGATTTTCCAAATTAACTTTGGTGACAGTTGCCTTGTTAACCCTGACAGCTTGCTCCCAATCTCAATCCACTAGTTCTAAATCTTCTGCAAAAGAAGAAACTAAACAAACGCAAACCAAGTTTTCCAAAGAAACGTCTTCTACAAAGGATACGTCAAAAGAAACTGGCAAAGAAGAGTCGTCAAAAGCTGGCAAGTCAGATGTGAAAGTGGACTCTGGTGTCAGCTATAATGGTTCTTACTATAGTGTAAAAGGGAAATATGGTGAGGTCATGATCGCCAACAAACATTATCCCTTGTCGCCTGACTTTAACCCAGGTGAAGATCCTGAAGCTGTTTCAGCCCTTCATGAATTGATCGCAGCCATGCAGGCAGAGGGTTATCCAATTAGTGATCAATACAGTGGTTTTCGTAGCTACGACACCCAAGTTGGCCTCTATCAAAACTATGTCAATCAAGATGGTCAGGAAGCAGCAGATCGTTATTCCGCAAGACCGGGTTATAGTGAACACCAGACAGGTTTGACCTTTGATTTGATCGATACCAGTGGTAATCTGGTGACAGAACCTGGACCAAGTAAGTGGTTGCTCAAGAATGCCGCTAAATATGGCTTTGTGGTTCGTTACCAAGAAGGAAAAGAAAAAGTGACAGGCTACATGCCAGAAAGCTGGCATCTCCGCTATATCGGAAAAGAAGCACAAGATATCGCGGACTCAGGCTTGAGTCTGGAAGAATACTATGGCTTCACCGGTGGCGATTACGTTGATAAATAAAAAAGGTTGGGATTGATATCCCAACCTTTTTATTGTATGTTTTTTAGAAACGCATCTAGCTCTTTTTGATTCTTGAGAGAGAGAAATTTCCCAGGGTAGGTGGAGTGGATGCTTTGATACCTTTCTCTGGCACTTTTTGTTCGTCCATCCCAAAGGATCCAACGGATGAATTCCCAGTCAAAGCGTTCAGGGCGACCTGTCGCCATACTCTCACGGACGCGTCCCTTATAACGGCAGTATCGTTTCCAGGCTCTAAAGAGGCAGTTCCAACGAGAGAAGTTGAGAAAGATAATCTGGTCGGCTTGCTCCATTCTCTCCTCATAGCAGCACCAAGAGTAATTGCCATCAATGACCCAGTCTCTATGATGTCTAAGAAACTGTTTCATCTCTTTCTCCATCCAATCCCGTTCACTGTCTATCCAACCCGGTTGAAATTGAAGGGTGTCCATATGTAGCTTGGGAATGGAGTAGTAACGAGCTAAGTTTTCAGCCAAGGTAGATTTTCCAGATCCAGAATAGCCGATAATAACAATTTTCATAAGCACCTCTCAAAAATTTAGGCACAAAAAAAGCTCCGGAGAGCTTGATTTTTATGCTGTTCTTGATTAACCAAGTTTCGCTGCAAGACGTGCTTTATCACGGCTAGCTTTGTTCTTGTGGATCAAACCTTTAGTTTCTGCTTTATCGATAGCTGAGCTAGCAGCGCGGTAAAGTTCTTCAGATGGGTTTGCTTCAAAAGATTTGATTGCAGTACGCATAGCTGATTTTTGAGCTGAGTTTTTTTCGTTTTGTTTAACGTTCAATTCAGCGCGTTTGATAGCTGATTTAATGTTTGCCAAGTTATTCACCTCCATTGATAATCTAACTATCTCATTATATATGAAAAGTTAAGATTTGACAAGCCTAAAATAGCTTTTCCTTAAAAAAGTACCGTTAACAGGCCATTTTCTCTAGCGTTTGAGATAAATTTCATCGATTTCATGATTGGTTGCTTTATGGAGAATCAGATCAGCTCGGTTTCTGGTTGGTTGGATGTAATATTGCAAGTTGACTAAATTTATGGATTCCCATACCTGGTGGGCCATGCTTAAAACTTCTTCTAGGGGTTGCTCTGTAAATTGATAGTAGTAGTTATTGGGATCATTCTGAGCTAATGCAAGGAGTTTTTGGAAGCGATCGATATACCAAGATTCGATATCATTGACTGCGGCATCCACATAGATTGAAAAATCAAAGAAATCGGTCATATAAAGACTGTCATTTTGTGGATTTTGAAAGACATTGATCCCTTCTACAATGACAAAATCAGCCGGTAAAATGGTTTGCTTCTCATCTGGGACAATATCGTATATTTCGTGGGAATAGACAGGGATTTCTACGCTCTTGTTGTTTTTAATTTGATTGAGAAAATCAAGGAGCAATTCCATATCATAGCTTTCCGGAAATCCTTTTCGATTGAGGATCTCTTGTTCTTTTAAGATAGCATTTGGATAGAGGAAGCCATCCGTTGTTACCAACTCCACCGTCGAGCCTTCAAAGGTTCGTGACAGCAGGATTTGAAGTAAACGGCTAGTGGTGGATTTTCCAACCGCAACACTCCCTGAAACCCCAATGATAAAGGGTTGGCGTTCACTCGTTTTTTGAAGGAAAATACCTTTTGAGAAGGCCAAATCTTCTTTGGAACGCTTGTAGATGCCTATCAGGTTTGTCAAAGGCAGGTAGACGTCACGTACATCCTGGAGGTTGATGCGGTCGTTAAAACTTTTAATAGAATTGAGCTCTGTTTGAGAGAGAGGTGGGGTGGTTTTGCGGTGCAAATTTTGCCAAGTTTCCCGATTAATTTTTTCAAAATGTAGAAATTCTTTGTCCATATGTCACTCCTATTGTAGTCTTTAGTATACCAATTTTTAGAGGTCATGTAAACGATTTAAAAAAGGAGTGAATTATGATAAAATAACCTTATGAGTAAAATGTATTTTGATGTAAACCCAGATGCAGCCCATGATATTCATGATCTGGCTGTAGTTTTATTGGGGCAAAAGATGAATTTTTATACGGACGCCGGCGTCTTTAGTAAAAAAATGATTGACTATGGAAGCCAGGTGCTCTTATCAACCCTGGATTTTCAAGAAGGAGAAAGTGTCCTTGATGTTGGCTGTGGCTATGGTCCAATTGGCCTCTCTCTCGCTAAAGCGCAAGGAGTTGCAGTGACTATGGTGGATGTTAATGAGCGGGCGCTGGACTTGGCTAAGAAAAATGCCAGCCGAAATGGCGTGGAAGCTCAGATCTTTTCTTCGGATGTCTATGAAGCAGTAGAAGGGGTCTTTGACCATGTGATCAGTAATCCGCCGATCCGAGCTGGTAAGAAAGTGGTTCACCAAGTGATCACTGGTAGTTTTGAACATTTGAAACCAGGTGGAGACTTGACCATTGTCATTCAGAAAAAACAAGGGGCTCCAAGTGCTAAGGCCAAGATGGAAGAGACCTTTGGCAATTGTGAGACAGTAAAAAAAGACAAGGGCTATTATATTTTAAGAAGTGAGAAAGAATCATGAGAGCAGTAGATATCATTCAGAAAAAAAGAGATGGTCTTGCCTTAAACAAGGAAGAAATTGAATGGCTGATTGAGGGCTATGTGGCTGGAACGGTTCCAGATTACCAAATGTCCGCTTTTGCTATGGCTGTTTATTTTAAAGGGATGACGACGGAAGAAATCTCCCATATGACCATGAAGATGGTCCAAACGGGGCAACAGTTTGATCTGTCAGCTATTCCAGGAATCAAGGTAGACAAACATTCGACTGGTGGTGTGGGAGACAAGGTGACCTTGGTCTTGGTGCCTCTGGTTGCAAGTTTTGGAGTGCCGGTTGCTAAAATGAGCGGTCGTGGCTTAGGCCACACGGGTGGAACCATCGATAAGTTGGAATCCATTAAAGGTTTCCAAATTGAACGGACCCAAGAGGAATTTATCCAGCAGGTTCAGGAGATTGGCTTATCGGTTATTGGGCAATCTGACCAACTTGTGAAGGCAGACAAACTTTTGTATGCTCTGCGTGATGTAACGGCGACAGTGGATACCATTCCTTTGATTGCTAGCTCCGTCATGAGTAAGAAAATTGCTGCAGGTGCTGATGCCATTCTTTTGGACGTGACGGTAGGCGAGGGTGCCTTCATGAAGAATATTGAGGATGCTCGTCGCTTAGCACGTACCATGGTGGATCTTGGAAATGCAGTGGGTCGGAAAACCATCGCTGTCATTACAGATATGAGCCAACCTTTGGGAACCAGCATTGGTAATCGTTTAGAAATTTTAGAAGCCCTGGATATTCTGAAAGGACAGGGGCGCGCTGATGTCACAGAGTTTATTTGTGAATTAGCGCAAATCATGTTGAAATTGGCCAATGTAGATCAATCAATTGAAGCCATCCATGAACACTTGAACAATGGTCAGGCTTTAGCGAAGTTTGAAGAAATGGTTGTGGCTCAAGGTGGAGACTTAGAAGATTTGCATCGTCCCGTCAAAGTGGATCAGGTCCTTGAAGTAACAGCGGACCAAGATGGCGTTATTGCTGCTTTACCTGCCATGGAGTTTGGTTTGTTTGCTATGCGCCTGGGTGCTGGTCGTGCTGTCAAATCGGATCCCCTCGATTATGAAACAGGGATTGTGTTTGACAAAAAAGTGGGAGAGCACGTCAAAAAAGGGGAACGCATTGCCCGCATTTTCATGAATGAAAAAAATTCACAAGAAAGCGTTACAGAATTCAAAAAAAATGTTAAAATACTAGAAAGGGCTGAAAGCGTTAAAGAAATTATTGAAATAATATCTTAAGCAGCTTAGGAGATTGTATGAAGTTAAATAAATATATCGATCACACTCTTTTAAAACCAGATGCACAACAAGAACAGATCGAAAAGCTGATCGAAGAAGCCAAGGCTTATGATTTTGCGAGTGTCTGTGTGAACCCGACATGGGTGAATTTTGCGGCTGAGGGCTTGCGCGATTCAGACGTTAAAGTTTGTACCGTCATTGGTTTTCCTTTAGGAGCAAATACACCATTTGTCAAAGCGTGTGAGACAAAAAATGCGATTCAAAATGGTGCCGATGAGATTGACATGGTCATTAATATCGGGGCTCTTAAGTCTAAGAATTTAGCACTAGTTGAGGAAGATATCCAAGCTGTAGTCGAAGCGAGCGGTGATAAGCTGGTCAAAGTCATCATTGAGACTTGTCTCTTAACCGATGATGAAAAGATCGTTGCTTGTCAAATTGCTAAGTTAGCTGGCGCAGACTTTGTGAAGACTTCAACTGGCTTTTCAACTGGAGGAGCAACGGTAGAAGATGTAGCCTTAATGCGTCAAACTGTTGGACCCGACATGGGTGTTAAGGCTTCTGGTGGTGCTCGCTCTTATGAAGATGCTCTTGCTTTTATCGAAGCAGGTGCGACCCGTATCGGGACTTCTTCTGGTGTAGCCATCATGGAAGGAAAGGTGGCTCATGGCGACTACTGAGTTGATTGACTTAGCAGTTGAAGTGAGTCAACAAGCCTATGTGCCTTACTCTCACTTCCCAATTGGAGCTGTACTGCTAACGAAGGATGGGGAAATCTATACAGGTGTCAATATCGAAAATGCCAGTTTTGGATTAACCAACTGTGGAGAACGGACAGCCATTTTTAAAGCTGTTTCTGAAGGAGCTCGCGAGTTCAAAGAGCTGATTATCTATGGGCAAACAGAAAAGCCCATCTCTCCGTGTGGTGCTTGTCGTCAGGTCATGGCTGAATTTTTTGAACCAGACCTGCCTGTAACTTTGGTATCTAAAGATAAATCGACGGTCGTGATGACGGTCAAGGAATTACTTCCATATTCCTTTACAGACTTGACTTAGTTGGTCTGTGAGGCGGTCTTTTGACCCTTTCAATACTTCGCAACAATGTTGCACAATAATTTAGGAGGTTCAGTAATGAACAAGAAACAATGGCTAGGCCTTGGTCTAGTAACTGTCGTCGCTATCGGACTTGCAAGATGTGGAAATCGTGCGTCTAAAAAAGATAGCGCAAACTCAGAATCAAAAACTGATTTGAAAGCTGCTATCGTTACCGATACTGGTGGTGTGGATGACAAATCATTCAACCAATCTGCTTGGGAAGGTTTGCAAGCTTGGGGGAAAGAAAACGGTCTTTCTAAAGGAAACGGATTTGACTACTTCCAATCAACAGATGAATCTCAATATGCGACAAACCTTGATGAAGCTGTTTCTAACGACTACAAATTGATCTTTGGTGTTGGTTTTGCCTTGCGTGATGCAGTAGAAAAAGCGGCTTCTGACAACGAAGGAACAAACTTTGTTATCATTGACGACCGTATTGAAGGTAAAAAGAACGTAGCATCTGCTGTCTTTGCCGACAACGAAGCTGGTTACCTTGCTGGTATCGCTGCTGCGAAAACTACAAAAACTAAACAAGTTGGTTTTGTAGGTGGTATGGAAAGTGAAGTTATCACTCGTTTCCGCGCTGGATTTGAAGCTGGTGTTAAATCTGTTGACCCATCTATCAAAGTTCAAGTAGACTACGCTGGTTCATTCGGTGACGCGCTAAAGGTAAAACAATTGTCTGCACAATACGCAGGTGCAGACGTTATCTACCAAGTAGCTGGTGGTACTGGAGCAGGTGTCTTCTCTGAAGCAAAAGACTTGAACGAGAAGAAAAATGAAGACGAAAAAGTTTGGGTTCTTGGTGTGGACCGTGACCAAAAAGCTGAGGGTGAATACACTTCTAAAGATGGTAAAAAATCTAACTTTGTCTTGGCTTCAAGCTTGAAGAAAGTCGGAGAATCTGTAAAAGACTTGGCTAAGAAAGCTGCTGACGGTAAATTCCCTGGCGGTAAAGTGATTACTTATAGCTTGAAAGATGGTGGAGTTGATTTGACAACTGACAACCTTTCTGCAGATGCTAAAAAAGCTGTCGAAGATGCCAAAGCTAAAATCCTTGATGGATCTCTTAAAGTTCCTGAAAAATAATATTTGATTGGGCGGCCCTCCCTTTAAGGGCCGTTTCTTTTAAAGTGAGACATTTTTGTCTCAATAAAATCTGTTAGTTCTCTAGCAGATTTTATTGAAATAAAAAAATTTTGAGAGGAAAACACCCACATGACACATGAATATGTCATCGAAATGCGTGAGATTACCAAAAAATTTGGTGACTTTGTAGCAAATGACAAGATTAATCTTCAGTTGCGCAAAGGTGAAATCCATGCACTTCTTGGAGAAAATGGTGCAGGGAAATCTACCCTGATGAATATGCTGGCTGGTTTGTTGGAACCAACAAGCGGAGACATTGTGGTAAATGGAAATACTGTTAACCTAGACTCACCTTCAAAAGCAGCTTCTTTAGGAATTGGAATGGTGCACCAACACTTTATGTTAGTTGAAGCCTTCACTGTTGTTGAAAATATCATCCTTGGTTCTGAAACCACTAAACATGGTGTTTTGGACCTTAAAAAAGCCAGCCAAGATATCCTTGACTTGTCTAAAAAATATGGCCTGGCAGTAGATCCAAATGCTAAAGTTGAGGATATTTCCGTTGGTGCGCAGCAACGTGTGGAAATCTTAAAGACGCTTTATCGTGGAGCCGACATCCTGATCTTCGATGAACCAACTGCAGTGTTGACACCAGCAGAAATCGAAGAATTGATGACAATCATGAAGAACTTGGCGAATGAAGGAAAATCCATTATCTTGATTACGCACAAGTTGGATGAAATCCGTGCTGTTTCAGACCGCGTAACGGTTATCCGTCGCGGGAAATCTATTGAAACAGTCGAGATTGGTGGAGCTACCAACCAAGACTTGGCCGAAATGATGGTCGGTCGTTCTGTTTCCTTTAAAACGGAGAAAGGTCCTTCTGAACCGAAAGAAGTGGTCTTGTCGATTGAGAACTTGGTTGTAAACGAAAACCGGGGAGTCCCAGCTGTTAAGAATCTTTCGCTAGAACTTCGTGCTGGTGAAGTCGTTGGGATCGCAGGGATTGATGGAAATGGTCAATCTGAGTTGATCCAAGCCATTACAGGTCTACGGAAGGTAAAATCGGGTTCAATTAAGATTAAAGGCAAGGATGTTGTAGGACTACGTCCACGTCAAATCACAGAAATGAAGGTAGGGCACGTCCCTGAAGACCGTCACCGGGATGGTTTGGTCCTTGATATGATGATCTCTGAAAACATGGCTCTTCAAACTTACTACAAAGAACCTCTTAGCAAGAATGGTATTTTGAATTATCCAAATATTACCTCTTATGCCAAGAAGTTGATGGATGAGTTTGACGTTCGTGCAGCTAGTGAAGTGGTACCAGCTAAGGCTCTCTCTGGAGGAAACCAGCAAAAAGCCATTATCGCGCGGGAAATCGATCGCGATCCAGATCTCTTGATCGTCAGCCAGCCAACTCGTGGTTTGGACGTTGGAGCGATTGAATATATCCACAAACGTTTGATTCAAGAACGGGATAATGGGAAAGCCGTTCTGGTTGTCAGCTTTGAATTAGATGAGATTTTGAATGTTTCTGACCGTATTGCGGTTGTTCATGATGGGAAGATCCAAGGGATCGTAACCCCTGAAACGACGAATAAGCAAGAACTTGGAATCCTCATGGCAGGAGGAAAAGTAGAGGAGGGAGCATCTAATGAATAAGAATTTAAAACAAATTGCTGTTCCATTGGTGTCTGTCCTTTTAGGATTGGTCTTGGGTGCCATTATTATGTGGGCCTTCAGCTATGATGCCCTTTGGGGATATGAATTGCTGTTTAAGAAAGCCTTTGGTTCGATTAAGAGTTGGGGTAATATTTCCCGTGCTATGGGGCCACTGATTTTGGTTGCTCTTGGATTTTCGGTAGCTAGCCGAGCCGGCTTCTTTAACGTTGGACTTCCTGGTCAGGCTTTTGCAGGATGGATCATGGCGACTTGGTTTGCTCTTTCCTTCCCAAATATGCCTCGATTACTGATGATTCCAATAACCGTTTTGATTGCGGCTATTGCAGGTGGATTTATTGGAGCGATTCCAGGTTTCCTTCGTGCCTATCTTGGAACCAGTGAGGTGATCATCACCATTATGATGAACTACATTGTTCTCTATGGTGGGAATGCCTTGATTCATAGCTTCCCAGCTTCCTTGATGAAAAATAAGGACTCAACCATTGATGTGGGAGCTAACGCTGTCTACCAAACGGAGTGGTTGCGTAATTTGACAGACAAATCACAAATGAACATCGGGATCTTTTTTGCCATCATCGCAGTGGTGGTCATCTGGTTCTTGATGAAGAAAACAACACTTGGTTTTGAAATCCGTGCCGTTGGTCTCAATGCCAATGCGGCAGAATATGCTGGGATGTCTGCAAAACGGACCATTATCCTTTCTATGATCATTTCTGGTGCTCTTGCTGGTATCGGTGGGGTAGCAGAAGGTCTAGGTATTTACTCAAATGTCTACGTTCAAACCAGCTCAATGAGTGTTGGATTTAACGGAATGGCCGTTGCCCTTCTTGCGATGAATTCACCAATTGGTATTCCATTTGCTGCCTTCTTGTTTGGAGCACTTCAAATTGGGGGAGTTGGTATGAAGCCAGCTGCCATCCCTGAAGAAGTCGTTCAAATTGTGACAGCATCCATTATCTTCTTCGTATGTGCTCACTACATTATTGAAAAGATGATCTCGATGCGTTCAGCTAAAAAAGGAGGAGCAAACTAATGAGTATTGTAACGGTTTTAAGTATTCTTGTTTCCTCTATGATTGTGTATGCGGCTGATCTTCACAAGTATCGGAGGAGCATACTCAGAACACGCTGGGGTTGTTAACGTTGGTCTAGAAGGAATCATGGTTATGGGAGCCTTCTCAGGTATTATCTTTAACTTGACTTTTGAACCTGAGTTAGGAAGTTTGACACCATGGTTGTCCTTGATCGTTGCTGCAGGGATTGGAGTACTCTTCTCCTTGATTCACGCGGTGGCAACCATTCATTTCCGTGCTGACCATATCGTCTCAGGTACAGTATTGAACTTGATGGCACCTCCATTGGCAGTCTTCCTTGTTAAAGCGATGTATAACAAGGGACAAACTGATAATATCAAAGTTGCCTTCGGGAAAACGTCAATTCCAGTCTTATCTAAAATTCCGGTCATTGGGGATATTTTCTTCAACAATGCCAGCATCATCGGCTGGGTTGCGATTCTCTTTTCATTCTTTGCTTGGTTTATCATGTTCAAGACAAAATTTGGATTGCGTCTTCGTTCAGTTGGGGAACACCCACGCAGATACATTGGGAATCAATGTTTATAAAATGCGCTACTTAGGAGTCATGATCTCAGGTGCCCTAGCTGGTATTGGAGGAGCCATATACGCTCAATCTATTTCCGTTAACTTTGCGGTGACTACTATTGTTGGTCCTGGGTTCATCGCCCTCGCAGCTATGATTTTCGGGAAATGGAACCCAATCGGGGCCATGCTGGCTAGTCTCTTCTTTGGAGCCTCACAAAGTTTGGCAGTTATCGGGAATCAATTGCCTTTGCTTAAAGGTATCCCATCCATCTACTTGCAAATTGCGCCGTACGTCTTGACTATGGTTGTCTTGGCAGCCTTCTTCGGACAAGCAGTTGCGCCAAAAGCAGATGGTGTTAACTACATTAAATCGAAATAATGCACAGAGAGATGCGAGGTTTCCTCGGTCTCTTTTGCTTTGTAAAGGCCCCTCTTAGTCGCAATTTCTTTAGATTTAGGGTACAATAAGAATACAACTTTTCACGTATTGGAGGAGCAGATGTTTAAGTGGATGAGACGCCTGATTGGCATGGTGATCGTTTTATTTATGTTATTAGTGATCTTGTTGATTCCTGGATCTATCCCTGAAGGGGAGCAGCTGAGAAATGTGCAGGCAGGGAGTTCTTTGATTGAACTGGCTCAAAATGCGGTTTCAAATGCCTCTTTGAGCACTGAAGGACTCTCAACGGAGCTGAGTCTCAATTCTGTGCAATTGAGTCAGGTCGTAAAAACAAGTGCTGGATCCGCCCTTGACAATTCTGACTATCAAAAGATGGCACTAGGAATGGATGGCAATGACCTTCACGTCAAAGTTCCTGTTTCCTTAGGACCAGTCGATAGCTATCTAGATTTAACCATGACTGGTCAAGTCGAAAACAATGTCATGAATTTGACCGTGACCGGTGCTAAATTAGGGAAAATGCCCATTCCAAAATTCTTGGTTCTCAACTATTTGAAGGATCAATCCAATCAAAATGGAGGCGGCTTCACAGTGAATGGTGATCAAATCACCCTTGAGATTCCTCAAGCAGGCTATAGTATCTCAAAAGCGAGAGTAGAAAATGGCAATGCGAAGGTAACCGTTAGTATATCCTTGTTTTAAATCTTTGAAAATGGAGTTGTCATGCTTGTCTTTGAATTTTGTGCAGAGAATTTAACTTATATTGATAAGGCGATTGCTGCTGGGGCAGGTCGCATTGAACTGTGCGACAACTTAGCAGTGGGCGGGACCACACCGAGTATAGGTGTGATCAATGAAGCAATCAAACTGACAAGAGAGAAGTCCGTGGATCTATGTGTCATTATCCGGCCCCGTGGTGGAAATTTTGTCTACACTGATCTGGAAGTTGAAGCTATGCTGACGGATATTCGTGCTGCGAAAGAAATAGGGGTTACTTGTTTTGTGCTGGGTGCGCTGACGAGCGATCGAAAGTTGGACCAGAGGGTCATGCAGCTTTTACTAGCAGCCTGTGGAGAGGCAGAGGTGGTCTTTCATATGGCCTTTGATGAGTTAGCACATACAGATCAGCTAGAAGCGATTGAGTGGCTTTCTGATCAAGGTGTGGCCCGTATTTTAACACGGGCTGGAAGTCCAGGTGACCCACTAGAGCAACGTTTTGCACACTATCATCGTTTATTAGATGCGGCTAAGGGAAAGATTCAGATCCTGCCAGGTGGGGGTGTGACCCTTGATAATCGTCAGCTCTTTTTGGAGCAATTGGGCGTTTGTCAACTGCATGGCACGCGCATCGTGTTTTAAAAAAGAAACGATCACTGCTTGAAGAAGTTTTGAAGATCCATTATCAAGGTTGGGGACGTTGTTTCCAGCCTCTTCTAGTGCAAAAATGAATAAGGGAGAGAAAATGTTTTTAGAGCATTATTTTGACCGGTACACTTTTCAGCCAGAAAAGGGATTGGCTTACGGATTTGAGAAGAGAGGGGCAGGCTATGAATACCAGTGCCCCGTCTTATCGGACACTTTTCTCTTAAAGGTCCGTGTCTGCGACCAGAAGATTTATTTTCAGGTCTATGATCAGGATACAGGGGACGAGTATATCCAGATCCATCTGGAACAGCTACAAGGAAATTTCGTTGGCCAAGTCAGGGAAGCCTGTCAGGAAAGTCTTGCAAGGATCCGGCAAGCTTGTTTTGAGGTAGAAGAATTTCTCTATCCTCAAGCCAAGCGTCTCATGGCCTATATCTCCCTGCACTATCAGGGAACGATTGAGTATTTGTGGGAGAGATCTCCGGAATCCGGTGCCATTCGCCACCGAGACACCCTCAAGTGGTATGGTGTCTTTATGACCATTGATTGGAAAAAACTGGATGCTAGCAAGTCTGGAAATATAGAAGTTTTGAATGTCAAGTCTGATCAAGTAGCCCATTTCACCCAGCAGAAAGGGATTTATCCAGCTTTTCATATGAATAAAAAATATTGGGTGAGTATCCCCTTAGATGGAACAATTTCTGATGAGGACTTGTTTGCTCTAGTGGATAGTAGCTGGCAACTCACCAAAAAGGGGAAATAAGATGAATCTGTTGAGGAAATTATCTTGGTTTTTTAATTTAGAGAAGAAGCGATACTTGATAGGGATAGGGTCCTTGATCTTGGTTAGTTTTTTAAATCTCATTCCTCCAAGAATCATGGGACTTGTGATCGATTTGATCGATAAAAGAAGGCTGACATTGGGGCAGTTAGTTGTGGATATTGCCCTTTTGGTCCTCGCAGCTCTAGCCATGTATGGCCTTCGTTTTGTCTGGAGACGTTATATTTTTGGAACGGCCAATAAGTTGGCTCGGATCTTGCGTTACCGTTTGTTCAAGCAATTTACGCTCATGTCTCCATCTTTCTATCAGCGTTATCGCACAGGGGATCTCATGGCCCATGCTACTAATGATATCAATGCG
Organism: Streptococcus sp. CP1998; assembly: GCF_041026655.1. NCBI lineage: Bacteria > Bacillati > Bacillota > Bacilli > Lactobacillales > Streptococcaceae > Streptococcus > Streptococcus sp. CP1998. Next base: position 1,212,217 of record NZ_CP163380.1, on the reverse strand, counting down.
GTAACCATGTTTGCCGGTGGCGGGGTTATGTCTGCAGTGGATGCTTCCGTGACAGCCTTGGTGACCCTGGTCAGCATGTTTTTCATGATTGATTGGCGCTTAACCCTCTTAGCTATTTTGCCCTTACCGGTTATGGTGGTAGTGACTTCAGCTATTGGACGCAAAAACCACAAAGCCTTCAAAGAGGCCCAAGAAGGCTTCTCAGAGCTGAACAACTTTGTTCAGGAATCCGTATCAGGAGTCAAGGTGACCAAATCTTTTGGTTTTCAGGCAGATGAGATTCGGGCTTTTGAAAAAACCAATCAAATGGTCTTTTCAAAGAATATGACTTCAGCCGGTTACAATGCTTTGTTTGATCCGACTACTCTTCTTTTTGTCGGTCTCTCCTATGTTTTGACGCTCTACTTCGGAGGGCTATTTGTTCAGGAAGGGAGCCTGACGGTTGGACAAATCGTAACCTTTATTACCTATCTCAATATGCTCGTCTGGCCCCTTCAAGCCATGGGCTTCTTGTTTAATATTAGTCAGCGTGCTAGCGTCTCCTATGATCGGATTGAGACACTTTTAGCAGAAACACCTGATATTCAAGATCCGAGTCAACCAGTCACAGACATTCAAAACGGCGATCTGGAATATGACATTAAAGAATTCGCCTATGAGAAAGAGCCTGTCCTTGAAAAGGTTGCCTTTTATTTAGAAAAAGGGCAAACCCTTGGAATTGTGGGTCCAACTGGATCTGGAAAGACCACCTTGTTGCGTCTCTTGCTTAGAGAGCACGACTTGGAGCAGGGAGATATTTTGCTCAATGGAATCTCCATCAAACATTATCGCTTAGAAGATCTTCGAAGCTTGATCGGCTACGTCCCTCAAGATCAGATCCTCTTTGCCATGACCATTCGCGAGAATGTAGCTTTTTCAGATCCACAGATCAAGGAAGAAGAGGTAATGAAGGCTCTGAGAACTTGTGGAGTCTATGAGGATATTCTGGCCATGCCAGACCAGATGGAGACAGTGTTGGGAGAGAGAGGGGTCTCTCTTTCTGGCGGGCAAAAGCAACGGATTGCCATGAGTCGTGCTTTGGTCATGAATCCTGAGATCTTGATTTTGGATGATTCCCTGTCTGCAGTAGATGCTAAAACGGAGCATCAAATTATTGAAAATATGAAGCTGGAACGCAAGGGGAAAACAACTATCATCACAGCCCACCGCCTATCAGCTATCGTTCATGCGGATTTGATTCTGGTAATAGAGAATGGACAGATCAAGGAGCGAGGAAATCACGAGGAATTAATGGCTCAAAAAGGTTGGTATTATGAAACCTACCAAGCCCAACAATTATCAGAAGAAATGGAGGGAAAGCTGAATGAAAACATCTGAAGCTCATGTGATGAAGCGGCTCTTGACTTACATGTGGCGTTATAAGTGGTTAACAGCCCTAGCCTTAGTCTTTACCTTCCTGACTAGTCTGTTATTGACGGAGATTCCTCTTGCAGCTCGCTGGTATATTGACCACCTAGTGGATCCGACAGAAGCTAGCTCTCCAGTACTGACAGCTTTTCAGTTTCTCATTCTCTACTATGGCTTATTCATTGGGCGCGTGCTAGCAACCTACCTGAGTCAATTAACCTTTGCGCGTGTATCCAATTCTATCGTAAGAGATATCCGTCTAGATATTTTCCAAAATCTTCAAAGGCTGGGCATGTCCTTTTATGACCAGACAGCAGCAGGTTCGATTGTTTCGCGGGTGACTAATGATACACAGGCAGTCGCAGATATGTTTTCTACGGTCTTTTCAAGCCTGATTTCATCCTTTTTACTCTTTCTAGTCACCCTGGTAACTATGTTTAGCTTGGACTGGCATTTGACCATTTGGATCCTGCCTTTTCTTCCCATCATTTGGTTTTCTATTCGTCTCTATCGCAAGTTATCCAATCGCTTGGTCAAGATGACCCGACAAAAATTATCAGATATCAATGTGAAATTATCGGAATCCATTGAAGGAATGCGGATCGTGCAGGCCTTTTGTCAAGAAAAGCGCTTGACGGATGAATTCGAACAGATTAATGGGGAGCATTTGGATTATGCCAATCGTTCTGTCGATGTCAATTCCCTCTTTTTGAGGCCAGCTATGACCCTGTTACAGGTTCTGGCCTATGCGGTCATTCTGACCTTTTTCGGCTTAAATTGGCAGTCCTCAGGCTTTACAGCTGGTCTTATCTATGCCTTTATCCAGTATGTTAGCCAGCTTTTCCAGCCCTTGATTGATGTTACGCAGAACTTTGCAACCTTGCAGACCTCAACCATTTCTGCAGGACGTGTCTTTGAGATGATGGATCGAAACGACTATGAGCCCAAGCAAGTTGGTAGCCTGAAAGAAATCGAGCGGGGAGATATTCGTTTTGAGCATGTATCTTTTTCTTATGATGGCAAACGGGATGTCCTAAAAGATATCTCCTTTGAGGTCAAAAATGGACAAACCATCGCTTTTGTTGGTCATACTGGTTCTGGTAAATCCTCTATTATCAATCTCTTCATGCGCTTTTATGAATTTGATCGTGGCCGGATCTTGATTGATGGACAGGATATCAAGGACTACAGCCAGGAAGCCTTGCGCAATTCCATCGGTTTAGTGTTGCAAGAGCCTTTCCTCTATCATGGAACCATTGCTTCTAATATCCGGATGTACCATGAAGAACTGACTGATGAGGAAATCCGACAAGCAGCTGCATTTGTGGATGTAGCAGACTTTATTGAGAGTTTACCTGGTGGCTATGATCATCCGGTAACAGAGCGGGGTTCTACCTTGTCGACCGGTCAGCGTCAGCTTCTGGCTTTTGCCCGAACGATTGCTGCCCAGCCTAAGATCCTCATTTTGGATGAGGCCACTGCCAATATCGACCAAGAGACGGAAGAGATGATCCAAAATTCTCTGAGGAAGATGCGCCAAGGGCGGACAACCATTGCCATTGCCCATCGTCTTTCTACCATCCAAGATGCCGATTGCATCTATGTTCTCGATAAAGGAAAAATCATCGAATCGGGCAATCACGATCAACTCATTGCTCTAGGAGGAACGTATAAAAAAATGTATGACCTCCAGGCCGGTATGATGAAATAAGGACAAACAAGGTCTAAATGCAAGTTTAACCTTGTTTTTCTTGCTTGAAAGCTGTAAAATAAAGAAAAGAACAGAAAAAGGGAGCATACACCATGTCAAACGATCTGATCCTGATGGGAGTTGTTATTGTCTTATTTGGACTCTATTTCACCCTTCAAGTTGAGCTCAATAAAGTCAGAAATCAATTTACTCATTATCTTCTAAAACCAGGTAGTATTTCCAAGGAACAAAGAGAGAAGTACCTCAAAGAACCAGAGATGGAAGCGATTCGCCTGATTCGCCTCGATTATCGGATCGGCCTTCAAAATGCCAAACTTATTTATGAGCAATTGAAGAAATAAGAAAGACCCTCGTATAGTCTATACGAGGGTTTCTCTTTCAAAAAAAGGCGTAAGCTTTGGTAAAACATTGGCCACATCTGCTGATTTGATCTTGGCGAGTTGATAAGGACAAGCAGTGATGTAGGCTGCTTCAAAGAAATCAAGCGGGAGTCCACTGTGTTTTAAGGCAGCAAGCGATTTGACCTGATGAAGATCTAATAGGATTCCGTCGTGGGTCAGGGTCAGATGAGGAAGAAGAGGAGATTGGGCCATCAAGGTCTTTAGACTGGCTTCCTCCTCTTTTTTTCTGGCTAGGAGTCGCTTTTTATTTGTCAGATACATACCATTATCAATGTAGAGACTTAAGGCCTTTTGCATGATCAGATTGCTATCATAGTCCAGAATCGTCTTATAGGTTAAGACCGGCTTTAGAAGGTCTTGGGGAAGGATCATGGAAGTGATGCGAAGAGCAGAAAAGAGATTGGTCGAAAAAGATTTGATGTAGATCACCCGGTTCTTTTGATCCAAATAATGAAAAGATGGAGCATTACTGCCATCAAGATCTCCCAAATAGTCGTCCTCAACAAGGTAGACATCATATTGGTCAGCTAGTTGCAAGATCGCTTCTTTCTGCTTGGTCGAATAGCTATGACCGAGCGGATAGTGAAAACGAGGGATCGTGTAGAAGAATTTGATATGGCCACTTTTGAAAATCTCTTCAAGTTCCTCGAGATCAATCCCCGTTAAATTACGTTGAATAGTACGGTAGGCAAGTTGCTGCGAATCTAAGAGTTGGTTCATCCGATGATAAGTCGGTTGCTCGATCAAGATCTGAGATTTTTTATTGGGAAAGTCAATCTGGCTGAGGATATTAAGGGCCTGCTGGGTACCAGCAGTCAAAACAATCTGATCCGCAGTCGTATAAATCCCTTCTTCCTTCAATAAGCCTTGAATGGATTGGCGTACTTCAACTAACCCTGCTTGGTCCGAAAAGTTATTAAAGAGATAATTCTCCCGTCCAATCAAGGTTTCGTTGATACAGGTTCGGAAGTCCTCAAAAGACTGGTTGCGATCTTTCTCTAATTTTAGTGGAAGATCCTCATGTCGATTCGGTTCTTGCTCCAAAACATAGTAGCCACTTTGAGGCTTAGCATAGAGGAAGTGCTGGTAAGTCAAGTCCAGCAAGGCTCGTTGCACCGTGTCCTTACTACAAGAAAATTGACTGGCTAATTGACGAACAGAAGGAATTTTCTGTCCAGTTTCTAGTTCACCATCTTGAATACCTTTTTTTAAAACATGAATAATTTCTTGGTATTTGCTCGTCTTCATTCTGACTGTCCCCATACAGTTTTTTTCTATTGTACAGAAAAAATCACAAAAAAACCACTCATAAGAGTGGTGAGCGTATTACATAAAGTATACAATCGCTAAATACTGAAGAGCAGAAGCTGCCAGGATGAAGAGGTGCCAAATCATGTGGAAGTATGGTTTTTTCTTAGCATAAAAGCCAGCTCCAACCGTGTAGCACAGACCGCCCATGAGCATGAGACCCCAGAAGATCGGATTGGTTTGACTAACGATTTGGGGAATGATAAAGATGACCAACCAGCCCATGATCAAGTAAAGAGCGAGACTGAACTTTTCATTGACTCTTTTGGCAAAGATTTTGTAGAGAATACCAAAGATGGTGGTCCCCCATTGGATCAAGATAATGCTGTAGCCCATCCAGTTATTCATCAAGGTGAGGACAACTGGTGTGTAACTGCCTGCGATCGCAATGTAGATCATGGAATGGTCGATAATACGAAGCACATACTTTTGAGGTGAATCGTAAGACATAGCATGGTAGACGGTCGAAGACAGAAACATCAAAAAGAGACTGATAACAAAGATAGAAGTCCCGAAAGCACTGAGAAGACCGTGTTGCTCAAAACTATAGACTGCTGAGATCGGAAGTAAGATCAACATGAGGAGGGCGCCAACAGCATGGGTTACGCTATTTGCGATCTCTTCTCCAAAGGATAATTTTTTACTTAGTTTCATGGTGTAATTCATCAGTTTCTTCCTCCGTTTTTACTGGTTGAATATAAGATAGGGTTTCAAGATAAAGTTGAACTGTCTGACAGGCAGAGCGAATGATAGGAGCGATTGGCTCTTTTTGCTCATTGAGATAAGCGACAAAGCTATTATAGAGAAGATCTGAGCTTGCCTGGTCCTGCAAGAAATTCAAGGTAGAAGCAATCTCCTGAATAGAAAAGACCGTTTTTAAGGTTGTAATAGCGATCAAGCGGGCCACCTGTCTACGCTGGTATTTCTTCTTATCTGGTTTCTCGACATAGCCATGTTTTACGTAATTGTTGATCATGGCAGCCGTCAAGCCCTTGTCTGAAGAAGAGAGAACAGGTGCACAGGTTTTATTGACATAAAGAAGGACCTGATCGAGATAGAGGTCTAGCTCAGGCAGTTGCTCCCACGTTGGATAGGAAAAAGTGGACACGAAATCTTCACCTTTCTTTAATCTAGTTTTCATAACTAGATAATAACATTAATAAAAACTCCTGTCAAGAAAATTTGAAAAATATGGTACAATAGACCTATGAAACTATTAATTCCATCCGCCAAAGAACTGAACGAACAGGCTCGTATCGTCGAGCCCCAACCCTTGTCAGAGAACACAAAAACCATCCTCCAAGCTTTGAAGGCATTCTCGCTAGAAGAATTAGCGACCTTTTACGGTATCTCAGAGGAAAGAGCCCTAGTAGAAAAGGAAAGAATTGAGGCTCTGTTAGCTGGGAGTGCTAAAACCTATCCTGCTTTAGAACTGTTTGATGGCCTTATGTATCGTAGTATCGAGCGTCAAGACTTATCCGAAAAAGAGCAGGCTTATCTGCAGGAGCATTTGTTGATCACGACTGCTTTATACGGTGTGCTACCTGCCTATGAAGGGATTGCTCCCCATCGCTTGGATTTTATGATGAAGTTAAAACCAGCTGGAAAATCTCTAAAGGTACTCTGGAAAGAGGACTATGATCAGGCAGTAGAAGGTGAGGAGCAGATCTTATCCCTTTTGTCCTCTGAGTTTGAACAGGTCTTTTCAAAAGCCATTCGTGAGCGAATGATTCGGATCAAATTCATGGAGAATCGTGGTGGGACACTGAAGATTCACTCGACGATTTCAAAGAAAGCACGTGGGGCCATGGTGACAGCCATGATGAAGGAAGAAATCACCCATCTAGAAGATCTGAAATCATTAGAAGTAGCAGGTTTCTCTTATCGTGAGGATTTATCGCAAGAGAAAGAATGGGTCTTTGTGAAAGAATAAATAAAAATATTCCTGAGAAGCGTCAGGAATATTTTTTTGATCTGTTAGATAAAGAGAATGCACGATGAAAACTCCAAAATAGAGGATTTTGGAGTCAGAATCGTCTTGAGCAGTAGGCTTAGGCGATATGTTTGAATTTCTTCAAGAGTTCTGTCAACTCAGCTTGCTCGCCACTATTAAAGACTTGCATCAAGCGTTGAATATTTTTGATATGATCTGGAAGAGCTTCTTCGATTTTTTTACGACCGGCATCTGTAATAGATACAAGATAAGCACGGCGGTCTTCTGGATCGGTTTCGCGTGTAATCCAACCATCGCGGACCATATTGCGAATAACCACAGTCATATTCCCAGAGGTCGCAAGAATGCTATCAATCAGATCTTGAATGCGGAGATCGCCTTTGCTGTACAAGGTCTCAAGTACAGAGAATTGAGTTGGTGTCAACTGGTGCTTTTTAAAGATATGAGCCTCAGAGGCACGGATCAATCGTTCTGCCTTGTGGAAGACGATCATGGTTTTTAAATCTACGTTTGCTTCTTTGAATAATCTCTTTAAATTTTCCATATCTATATTTTATCAATAAATAGTATTTCTGTCGTTTAATTTTATTTTCAAATTAGTTACAAAATTGTGACAAATTTATTTAACTATGAACAAATGATAGTAAAAGTGTTAATTTTAGTTTGTTTATCAAATAATTTTATGCTAAAACATTGTAATAGGTATGAAATATTAGCAACAATTCTTTCTTGAAAATCTATAGAATTCTAGGTAGCTTTGGTGTATAATGAGGGAGTGAAACAGAAAAATAATCTTTTTATAGTATGGCAACATATAATAGGAATCTGTATCTTAGTGTTGACGATCCTTTTTTCTTGGCTATTTCTTGCTGAAAAAACTTCGGATCGCATGCAGGATCAAATGGCGCAAGCAAGAAAAATAGCTCTGTCTCACTCTTCGATTGCTACCATTGAGACGGAGAGTTTCTTTCATGGCAAAGAAGTGTATCTTTCCTTTATTGGTAAGGACCAAGAGGGGCAAGAACTAGCGGTTTTGGTGGCGCAGGCGGATGATGCAGTCTATACCTATCCTTTGAAAGAAGGAGTTAGTTCCAAAGAGGCAGCTTCTGTCGTCAAAGAGAAGAGTCAGGATGCGATTGATCGGGTAACTTTTGGACGCTTTAAAGGCAAACCGATCTGGGAAGTCAAGGCCGGGAGCTCCTATTATGTGGTGGATTTCAAGACTGGGAAAGTCACCGGTGTTTTTTAAGATTTGAGGAGGAAATATGAAATTATCAAATCGTGTATTGGAAATGGAAGAAAGTGTGACCTTGGCTGCAAATGCGCGTGCCAAAGCTTTGGCAGCAGAAGGTCGTGATATCTTAAGTTTGACCCTGGGTCAACCTGACTTTGCGACTCCAAAAAATATTCAAGAAGCAGCAGTCGCATCCATTGAGGATGGCCGCGCTAGCTTTTATACGGTCGCATCTGGACTTCCAGAATTGAAGGATGCCATTAGCGACTATATGAAAGAGTTTTATGGCTATGCTGTGAATCGGAATGAAGTAGTGGTCGGTACTGGTGCCAAGTTTATCCTCTATGCCTTCTTTACTTCTGTCATCAATCCAGGAGATGAAGTCATCATTCCAACACCTTGCTGGGTTTCTTATGTAGACCAGGTCAAGATGGTAGAAGGCACACCTGTTACTTTCCAAACAACAGAAGAAAATCATTTCAAGGCAACGGTAGAGCAACTGGAAGCAGCACGGACAGACAAGACCAAGGTTGTCTTGCTGAATTCGCCATCCAATCCAACAGGGATGATCTACAGTAAAGAAGAGCTCCAAGCAATTGGAAACTGGGCTGTCGAACATGATATTTTGATTTTAGCGGATGATATCTATGGTCGATTGGTTTACAATGGCAACACCTTTACGCCCATTTCTAGTTTATCAGAAGCGATTCGCAAGCAAACTATCGTGATCAACGGAGTTTCTAAAACCTATGCTATGACTGGTTGGCGGGTTGGTTTTGCTGTAGGAGATCCTGAGATTATCGGAGCTATGGCCAAGGTGATCAGCCAAACAACTTCCAACTTAACAACCGTTTCCCAATATGCCGCCATCGAAGCCCTCACAGGAGACCAATCTTCTATTGAGATCATGCGCCAAGCTTTTGAGGAGCGTTTGAATACTATTTATCCTTTGTTGAATGAAGTACCTGGTTTTGAAGCCATCAAACCTCAAGGAGCCTTCTATCTCTTCCCAAATGTCAAGAAAGCCATGGAGATGAAGGGCTATACGGATGTGACGGAATTTACCACAGCAATTTTAGAAGAAGCAGAGGTTGCTTTAGTAACGGGAGCTGGCTTTGGTGCCCCTGAAAATGTTCGCTTGTCTTATGCGACAGATTTGGATACCCTGAAAGAAGCTGTTTGCCGACTCAAGGCCTTTATGGAAAAATAAAAATGCAAGATCCTTAGTAATGAGCTGAGGATCTTTTTCTTTAAAAAAAATCTGGTTTTCACAGGTAGAGCCTAGCACTGAAAGCCTTTTTATGATACAATTAAGAAGATAATGTCTTCGGACAAGTTTAACGAGAAAAGGAAGATGAATGATGACAAAACGGATTACTATCATCGAAGTAAAAGACTATGTTGGTCAAGAAGTGACCATCGGTGCTTGGGTGGCCAACAAATCAGGTAAAGGGAAAATTGCTTTCTTGCAATTGCGTGACGGGACTGCCTTTTTCCAAGGTGTGGCTTTTAAACCAAACTTTATCGAAAAATTCGGCGAAGAAGTGGGGCTTGAAAAATTTGACACCATCAAACGCTTGAGCCAAGAAACCTCTGTCTTTGTAACAGGGATTGTCAAAGAAGACGAACGCTCAAAATTTGGCTACGAGTTGGATATTACGGACATCGAAGTGATCGGTGAATCTCAAGATTACCCAATCACTCCAAAAGAACACGGGACAGACTTCTTGATGGACAACCGTCACTTGTGGTTGCGTTCACGCAAACAAGTTGCTGTGATGCAAATCCGTAATGCCATTATCTATGCAACTTATGAATTCTTTGATAAGAATGGCTTCATAAAGTTTGACAGCCCAATTCTTTCAGGAAATGCGGCGGAAGATTCAACTGAACTTTTTGAAACAGATTACTTCGGTACACCAGCTTACTTGAGCCAATCCGGTCAGCTTTACCTTGAAGCAGGTGCTATGGCCCTTGGTCGCGTCTTTGACTTTGGTCCGGTATTCCGTGCTGAAAAATCAAAAACTCGTCGTCACTTAACTGAGTTCTGGATGATGGACGCTGAGTACTCTTACTTGACACACGATGAGTCACTTGACTTGCAAGAAGCTTATGTCAAAGCTCTTCTTCAAGGTGTTCTGGACCGTGCTCCTCAAGCCTTGGAAACATTGGAGCGTGATACGGAGCTTTTGAAACGCTACATTGCTGAGCCATTCAAACGGATCACTTACGATGAAGCCATTGATCTCTTGCAAGAACATGAAAACGATGAAGATGCGGATTATGAGCATTTGGAACATGGAGATGACTTTGGTTCACCACATGAAACATGGATTTCAAACCACTTTGGTGTACCAACCTTCGTGATCAACTATCCAGCTGACATCAAGGCCTTCTACATGAAGCCAGTTCCTGGTAATCCAGACCGCGTGCTTTGTGCAGACTTGCTTGCACCAGAAGGGTACGGAGAAATCATCGGTGGATCTATGCGTGAGGAAGACTACGACGCCCTTGTTGCGAAGATGGAATCTCTTGGCATGGATCTTACAGAGTATGAATTCTACCTTGATCTTCGTAAATACGGTACAGTTCCACACGGTGGATTTGGTATCGGTATCGAGCGTATGGTAACCTTCGCAGCTGGTACTAAACACATCCGTGAAGCCATTCCATTCCCACGTATGTTGCATCGTATCAAACCTTAATAGACGTAAAAACGCCATTAGGCGTTTTTCACTTTTATCTGCTCCAAAAACTATGAAAGGAAACTCAATGCTGAAAATAGATATCATCGATGGGAAAGAATACGAGGATGGTCAGGGGTCTTTGATCGCAGATCTAGACCATAGTATTCAACAGATGCTCAAGACCTCCTACCCGGAAAGTCAAATAGATGATTTTATCACGTATAAAAATTTGAGCCAATATTGTATGGATTATCTTGGACAGATTATTGAGCGTGCAAATGATAAAAACGAAGCCATTAAACAGCAGGTGACAGGTGTCATGCCCGAAAGCGAGCGCCCCTTTAACGTTGAAGACCGCTTGACAGCCAGCTATACCTTCGGTCAGCGGGTAGCGGATTCGGTCGCACGCTTTGGTGGTTCTTGGACCTTTATTATTAGTTTTATCCTGATGATGGCTATCTGGATGTTGATCAATGTCTTGCATCCCTTTGGCTGGAATTTTGACCCTTATCCTTTCATCTTGCTGAATCTTGCACTTTCTACGATTGCGGCGATTCAAGCTCCTTTGATCATGATGAGCCAAAACAGGGCAGCAGATTATGATCGCCTGCAAGCGCGAAATGACTTTAACGTCAATATGGAGTCGGAAAGAGAAATTCGCTTACTGCATACGAAGATTGATCATATGGTGCAGCAAGACCAGACGGATTTACTGGAAATTCAAAAGTTGCAAACCGAATTGTTGGTGTCCTTGTCTAATCAAGTGGCCCAGCTACGTCAAGAAATGAATCAAGAAAAAATGAAGGAGGAGGAGAAGATGTAGGCAAATCTAAGTAAGTCTTTAAGAAACACTTATATAATCTATTGAAAGAGGAAAAACAATGTTTAAAAGAACTTACAAACGCAATATTTCACTCCTAGCAGGTTTGGAATTTACTTCTTATTTTGGAATTACCAGTTTTTGGATTCTCTTTTTTATTCAAAATGGTCTTTCTTTGCTTCAGATTGGTCTATTAGAGAGTATCTTTCATGGGACGAGTCTCTTGTGTGAGATCCCATCTGGTATGTTAGCCGATCGCTTTAGCTACAAGACCAATCTCTATTTGGCTCGCTTGTCCAGTATTGGATCTTCTATCTTGATTTTATTTGGTCAGGGGAATTTTTGGATCTACGCCATTGCTATGATGGTCAATGCTTGGTCTTATAATTTTGACTCGGGGACCAGTACCGCTTTCTTATTTGATTCAGCGGTGGAAGCAGGTCAAAAAGACCGTTATCTTCAGATTTCTAGCTTCTTGTCTGGTGTGGCCGAAGTCACCCGAACTTTAGGGACAGTGGTGGCAGGCTTCTTTATTCACGGAGCATTGGCTTGGACCTATTATATTGCTATCGGGCTATCCTTGCTTTCCATTCTTTTGATCTTTCTGATGAAAGAGCCAGAGAGCAAGAGTGATGAAAGAAATCATTTGACCATAAAGCGGATATTGGAGGTAGTGAAACAAGAATGGCAGGACAAACCAGTCTTGTTTTACTGGATGCTCACCTATCAGTTGGTAGGGACCATCATGTGTATGTTTTATTTTTACTACCAACAGAAAATCAGTGACTTAGCCAGTTGGCAAGTTTCTCTTATTATGTTGATTGGTAGTGGATTCAATCTCCTTGCGGTTTATTTGGCCAGTCAAATCGGGAAAAAATGGAATAGTAATCAAGTCTTTCCGATTCTAGTTGCACTGACAGGGTTGGCCTTGCTTTTGGTAGTTGTAAAGACCCCATTCGCCTATCTGAGTGTCTATCTCTTGACCAATGCCCTTTATGCAGTTTATCAACCCATCTACTACAATGATTTACAAGCTTATCTACCTTCTAGTGTGCGAGCAACCATGCTGAGTATCAATTCCATGATGTTTTGTCTATCTATGATTGTCATTTTCCCACTGACTGGTTGGTTCATTGATAGTTGTGGATTTGTAGCAGTCTTTCTTGTATTAGGCCTTATAACGCTATTCTCTTTCCCTCTACTAATGATTGGATTGGGGAAAATGGGCAAGACCTTAAGCAAGGTAACAAAGAAGGAATAAGATTTCTGACCTTCATCTGGTCAGTATTCAACTCTCTCTGCTTTCCAGGGAGAGTTTTTTCATCTTAAGAATTTGTGGTAAAATATGTATATCCATTAAAAAAAGAATCGAGTCGTATGAAATCATTATTGAAGTATTTTAAGGGCTATCTATGGGAAACTTTTCTAGGGCCCGTTTTTAAACTCTTAGAAGCTATTTTTGAATTGTGTGTCCCCTTAATCATCGCCCACTTAGTCGATCAGGTCATTCCAAAAAAGGAAACGAGCGCAGTTGTGATGACGGTCGGTGTTTTGTTTTTATTTGCGAGCTTTGGTGTCGTCGTAGCTATTACGGCCCAGTATTTTTCTTCTAAAGCAGCTGTCGGCTTTACCCGAGAGATGACCAAGGATTTGTATGATAAGATCTTATCACTTCCAAAGGACAAGCGAGATAGGATCGGGACTTCTAGTTTGGTAACCCGTCTCACTTCTGATACCTATCAAATCCAGGTTGGGATCAACCAATTCTTGCGCCTCTTTTTGAGAGCACCCATTATTGTCTTTGGATCGATCATCATGGCTTTCACCATCAGTCCTAAACTAACCCTTTGGTTCTTGGGGATGGTGGCGATTTTAACCCTGATTATTGTGATCATGTCACGGATTGTCAATCCGCTCTTTGCTAAGATTCGGAAAATCACAGACCGGATGGTTACGGTGACGCGTCAGCAATTTCAAGGGATGCGGGTGATTCGAGCCTTTGGACAACAGTCTGGTGAATTAGAAGATTTTAGAGAGGTCAATCAGGACTACAAGATCTGGCAAATTCGTGTTGGTATCTGGTCTAGTTTGGTGAGTCCCTTGACCTTCCTTGTGGTCAATACGACCTTGGTCTGTGTCATTTGGCAGGGACAACTAACTATCTCTGCTGGCCTACTAACCCAAGGGATGTTGGTCGCTTTGGTCAATTATTTATTGCAAATTTTAACAGAATTGATCAAACTCGCGATGCTGGTTACGTCTTTAAATGTCAGCTATATTTCTGCCAAGCGTGTCCAAGAGATTTTTGATTTGAAGGAAGAAGACCTCCTTGAAGCTTTGCCAGTAGAAACTGCAAGAGAGCAAGAAGCGATCAGCGCCCAGAAAGTTTCGTTCACTTATCCAACGGCTTCAAGCCCAGCTCTAGAAGATATTTCCTTTGATCTGGATCATGGACAGATGTTGGGAATTATCGGTGGTACAGGATCTGGGAAATCCACCCTGGTTCAGTTATTGAGTCACTTGTATTCCGTTAGTCATGGAAAATTAGCCCTCTTTCATCAAGGTCACTCTCCTAAAACTCTTAAGGAGTGGCGGGAGTGGGTAGCTGTTGTCCCACAGAAGGCAGAGCTCTTTAGAGGAACCATCCGCTCGAATCTCTTACTTGGAATGGAAGAAAATCTATCGGATGAAGATTTGTGGTGGGCACTAGAAACAGCTCAGGCGGCTGATTTTGTTCGTGAAAAAGAAGGACAACTCGATGAGCCAGTGGAAGCCTTTGGTCGAAATTTCTCAGGTGGCCAACGCCAGCGGTTGACCATTGCGCGTGCCCTTTTGAAGAAGGCTCCTTTCTTGATTTTGGATGATTCAACTTCTGCCTTGGATTATTTGACGGAAGCTCGTCTCTTAAAATCGATTAAAGAAGAATTGAGTGATACGAGTTTGATCTTAGTATCACAACGAACCAATAGTCTCAAGTCTGCTGATCAGATTTTAGTCTTGAACAAGGGACATCAAGTTGGACTGGGAAATCATGATTTCCTCTTGTCTACCAATGAGATTTATCAAGAAATTCATTATTCACAACACGGGAGGGAGGAAGCATGAGTCAAAAACGTTCTAGTTATGTAAAACGTCTATTTAGAGATTTTGCTCACCATCCCGGGCTCCTGATCCTAGCTAGTCTTGGAACCATCGCTCAAGTGGCCTTAACGGTTTGGTTGCCGATCCTGATCGGACATGCGGTTGACTTGGTCATTAATCCTCAAGGGATGACAGTCTTATGGCCCGTTTTGATCCAAATGGTTCTGGTCATTGTGGCCAATACCTTGATCCAATGGATCAATCCTCTTCTCTACAATCAATTGGTCTATCGTTTTAGCCAAAGCCTAAGAGCAGAAGTGATGGAAAAAGTATACCGATTGCCCTTGTCTTATCTAGATAAACAAGGGAGCGGGGACTTCGTCAGTCGCCTCACGACCGATGTAGAGCAACTCAATAGTGGTCTTCTGATGGTCTTTAACCAGTTCTTTGTTGGCCTCTTAACCATTCTTGTCACTATCGTGACGATGGCAGAATTGGATTTCTTTATGATGGTGGCGGTTCTGGTCTTGACCCCTTTATCCCTCTTGATTGCTCGTTTTATTGCCAAGCGTTCTTATACGCTTTTCCAAAAGCAGACCAAGTCGCGTGGTCTTCAAACTCAATTGATCGAAGAGTCCTTGACCCAGGAAAGCTTGATCCAGTCCTTTAACGCTCAGGATCAATTCCGTAAGGCTTTTAAGAGGACGAATGAAAGCTATGCCAATTATTCCCAATCCGCTGTCTTTTATTCTTCAACTGTCAACCCTGCCACTCGCTTTGTGAATGCCTTGATTTATGCAGTAGTGGCTGGATTTGGTGCTGTACGCATTATTTCGGGATCTCACTTTACTGTCGGTCAATTGGTGACCTTCCTCAATTATGTCAACCAATACACCAAGCCCTTTAATGATATCTCCTCTGTCTTGTCAGAACTCCAAAGTGCTCTTGCCTGCGCAGAGCGCTTGTACTGCGTCTTGGATCAAGCTGAGGTCGAAGAGACGGGGCAACGGGTCCTGGAAAGTCAGGATGTTAAAGGTGCGATTGGTTTTGAACACGTCACATTTGGCTATGATTTGGGGCGGACTTTGATCAAAGATTTAACCATTCAGGTTCCAGCTGCCAGTAAAGTGGCCATTGTAGGGCCTACAGGAGCAGGAAAATCGACCTTGATTAATCTGCTCATGCGTTTCTACCCTGTTAATTCTGGAGAGATCACGATTGATGGGGTACCAATTACGGACTACACTCGTGCTTCTTACCGCCAACAGTTTGGTATGGTCCTGCAAGAAACTTGGCTTAAGGTCGGGACCATTCATGAAAATATTGCCTTTTCTCGTCCAAATGCAACTAGAGAAGAAGTCATAGAAGCAGCCAAAGCGGCCAATGCAGATTTCTTCATTCGGCAGTTGCCACAAGGGTATGATACTTATCTTTCAGATGCTGGAGAGTCTTTGTCTCAAGGACAACGCCAACTCTTAACGATTGCGCGGGTTTTCCTTTCGGTTCCTAAGATTTTGATCTTGGATGAGGCGACATCCTCCATCGATACTCGGACTGAGGTCTTGATTCAAGACGCCTTTAATCAGCTCATGAAGGGACGGACCAGCTTTATCATTGCTCACCGCTTATCGACCATTCAAAATGCTGATATGATCCTTGTCATGGTCGATGGCGATATTGTTGAACATGGCACTCATGAAGAGCTAATGGAAGCGCAAGGTGTTTACTACAAGATGCAGACAGCTCAGCAACAGATTAGTTAGAATGTAGACAAACTATTATTAAAGTAAATAAGTAAAGTGATTCTGTAAAGAAATAAATATCTACTTAATTTGTATAACGAATTAAGAGAACATTAAAACTTTCCGCCGTGAGAAAAGTGCCTGAAACAATTTAGTTTCAGGCATTCGGGAGTTTTGAAACTTTAGGTTCAAAACTAAGTCATGGAACTTCGTAGAAGTTCGCTGACGTCCGTACTCACCTAAGGAAAGTTTTTAATATGTCTTTATCTTCAATCTAAGCATTTTCAGGTTTGAAAATGCTTTTTTGGACTAAAAAAACATCTAGCAAAATTGCTAGATGCTTCAGAACCACTCGTTTTTATCTTTTTAAACGTTTAGAACTTTATCCAAGAATTCTTTTAAACGTGGGTGTTGTGGGTTGTCGAAGATTTGGTCTGGTTTGCCATCTTCGAGGAATTCACCGTCTGCGGTAAAGATGACGCGGTTGGCTACTTGGCGGGCAAATCCCATCTCGTGGGTAACGATGATCATGGTCATGCCTTGCTCTGCCAACTCTTTCATAACGTTCAATACATCTCCAACCATCTCAGGGTCAAGGGCAGAAGTCGGTTCGTCAAAGAGCATAATATCTGGATTCATGGCAAGTCCACGGGCAATGGCCACACGTTGTTTTTGACCACCGGAAAGACTATTTGGATTGGCATCGGCTTTATCTGCGAGTCCAACTTTTTCCAACAATTCCATCCCGACTTTTTGAGCTTCTTCACGGGTCATCAGTTTGTGCTCTACTGGCGCAAACATAATGTTTTCAAGGACGCTCATGTGAGGGAAGAGGTTGAAGTGTTGGAAAACCATTCCGATATTTTCACGGACCAAATCAACATTGGTTTTTGGGTCGGTTAGATCATATCCATTTACGGTAATTTGACCTTTTGTAACTTCTTCGAGGAGATTGAGACTACGAAGGAAGGTTGATTTACCAGAACCGGACGGTCCGATAATGCAGACCACATCCCCTTCGTAGAATTTTGTTGAGATTCCTTTTAAGACCTCATTTTCACCGTAGTATTTGTGGAGGTCATGGACATCAATTTTTAATTTAGCCATTAGTTAGCCCTCTTTTCTAATTTTTTTGCAAATCGTGTTAGCAAGGTGATAATCACGAGGTAGAAGACGGCAAGGATCGCATACATCTTGAAACTTTGGTAGTTTCGAGCGATGATAATCTTACCAGTTTGGAAGAGTTCTACCAATCCGATCGCAGATACGATAGTCGTATCTTTCAGGGCAATGACGAATTGGTTAACAAAGTTTGGAAGCATGAGTTTGGTTGCTTGTGGCAAGATGATCTTGCGCATGGTCTTGCCATAAGAGATCCCAAGGCTTCGGCTAGCTTCCATCTGTCCAATCGGTACAGCTTGGATCCCCCACGGACAATTTCTGCGATATAGGCGACATTGAGAGAGAGGGCAATAGTACCTGCGACAAAGTCGTTGATTGGGGATTGATGACCTGTGACCGATTCAATCAAGTTTGGAATTCCCCAGAAGATGAAGGCGGCGAGGATCATGAGTGGGATCCCACGAATAACATCGACAAAGATTTCAGCAGTCCAGCGGAGCCACTTATAAGGGCTAACACTAAACATCCCAAAGATAACACCGATCACCATAGCAATGGCGAAAGAGAGAAGTGCAAGGGCAAGAGTCACACCCAAACCACTTAACAATTGTTTGTAATTGTTTTGAAGCAAGCCCCAGATCGTTGTTTCATCTGCTGTTGTACTTGAAGTACTTGACTTGCTATCTGCTTTAAGGTATTTATCGAGAATTTTTTGGTATTGACCACTTTTCTTCAAGTTTGCAAGACCGTTATTGAACATTTCGATCAATTCAGGATTTTCACCCTTCTTAACGGCAAATGCTAGTTGACCACTTGGAGTACCTTCGATAGGTGTTTTGAATTTACGTCCTTGTTTAATAGCGTATTTGATAACAGGTTCGTCATCCATAATCGCTGCAACAGAACCAGAATTCAAACTATCATACATAGAAGCTCCGTCAGAGAAGGTTTTGATCTTGTAACCATATTTCTTTTGGTTTTCTTCAAGGAAGTTTTGTGAGGAAGTACCGTTTTTAACACCGACTGTCTTTCCTTTTAGATCATCATAAGAATCAATCTTGCTGCTTTCTTGAACGGCTAGAATAGAATTGGCCGTGTAGTATGGTTCAGAAAAATCAAATGTTTCTTTCCGAGCATCTGTTACGGTCATCCCTGCGATCATTCCTTGCGCATGGCCGGATTGGACATCACTTACCGCAGCATCAAATCCAGGATTATTAATCTCGATGGTAAATCCTTGGTCTTTGGCAATCGCCTTGATCAAGTCCATATCGATCCCTGTGTATTTGTTTTTCCCATTTTGGAAGACAAATGGTGCAAAGGAAGAATCACTTGAAATGCTATATTTTGACTTTTTAGGAGTTGCTTTTTGACCAGCAGGAGTAGTTGTTTCTGGAACAGCACTGTTACTTGATGATTGACTTTCACCTGTCCATTTCTTGATGATCTCATCAAGTGTCCCGTCAGCTTTCATTTGAGCGAGAGCCTTGTTAAATTCAGTGATCAACTTTTCATGATTTCCACCTTTTTTAACACCAAAGGCAAAGCCACCGACTGCTTCCCCGTCCATATTGATAGCTAGATCCTGACCCTTTTGGATGGCGTATTGAATAACAGGTTGATCATCCATGACTGCATCCACTGCACCAGCTGATAAACTGTTATACATGAGATCACCGGTATCAAAAGTCTTGATCTTGTAGCCGTACTTGTCCTTGTTTTTATCGAGGAAGCGTTGGGCTGCAGTTCCGTTTTTAACACCGACTGTCTTCCCTTTTAATTGGCTGTACTTCGTGATTTTGTCAGCTTTTTTAGTAGCAATGACAACTTTTGTATCGTAGTAAGTATCAGACATGGTGAAGACTTTTTCACGTTCGGTTGTTTTGGTCATCCCTGCCATAATGGCATCCGCTTGACCAGCTTGAACTGCATTGACCGCTGCATCAAATCCAGGGAAGGATTTATCCAAATCCCAGCCATTGATTTCAGCGACCTTGTCCAAGATCTCTACGTCAATTCCTTTATAGGTTTGATCTGAATCCTTAAATTCAAACGGTGCATATGCTGTGTCAAAAACGACCTTGATCGTTTCAGCATGAGCATGACTAGCGAATGCAACGAATGGAAATAAGAAAAGCAAACATGCTAGTAATTTTTTCTTCATTTCTGTCTCCTTCTAATTCTTTCTCTTAGGGTATTTAACCCATGAGCACATTGACCAAAGGATGGCCTTAAAAAAACAAATCATTCATACCAAAACGAGTATGAATGGTCTTATGTTTTTCTACAAAAGCTATTATATCAGAAAATAGTTTGATTTGCAAGAAAAATCCAGCTTTGATGTTAGGTTATCTAACATGAGTTGATCTTGCAACCCTGGATTTTGTTTGCTACAATGGACCTATCAGATAAATGGAGGTTGATCATGAAGAAAGGAAAGATGATTCAGGATATAAAAACTAACACCTCATGGCCAGTTCTTATTTCTACACTATTTTATGTATTATTAGCATCTCTCTTTATAGAAGGAGGCCTATGGCTCAGTAGTGAATTGGTGGGGCCATTTTCCTTAGTTATAGGTTTTCTAGTGGAGTTCTTTTCGCCAGGAAATGGGACAGCAAGTATTCAAGAATTTTTCTACCATTATCTTCTCTATTATGAGCTCTTCAGTTTTGTAATCATTCTCATCCTCTTTATTTTTTGGGTGAAAGTAATAGAGAAGAATTCCTTATCAACTTTAGGTTTTGTAAAAAAGAACTGGCTCAAGTATCTAGGTTGGGGGATCTTGCTTTCCCTTCTTCAAATGGGAGTGATTGCCCTTGTCTACCAGCTAGGTGGAATCGGGACTTTTGAGCTGAATGAATTAAGTTTAGAACCCATCCTCTTTATTCTAGGCTTATTCCCATTTTGGCTCCTTCAAGGAGGGACTGAAGAAGTAGCGACGCGGGGTTGGCTTCTAACTCGGATTGCAGCCAGAGCTAATCTACCCTTAGCGATCGCGATTTCTAGTAGTCTCTTTGGCATTCTGCATATGGGAAATGCAGGAGTGACCTTCTTATCCGTTCTGAATATCATCCTCGATGGAGTGCTGGCTGGTCTGCTTTTTATCTATACCGATAGTATCTGGCTAGTGGTCGCCCAACACGGAACTTGGAACTATGTACAAGGAAATCTCCTTGGTTTTCAAGTCAGTGGCACAGGTGCAGATGCGTCTATCTTTAGTTTTACCATGGGAGATGGACCTGACTGGTTGACCGGAGGGGCATTTGGAGCAGAAGGATCAATCATCACCACTCTGGTTCTTCTTGTATCCCTAGTGATTGTCTATCGCTTAGGGGAGAGGAAAGAAAAGTTTGATGACTAACCTCTGTGTAATGTCTGAAAGTCATATATGAAAAAGACAAACACCAAAAATGACGTTTGTCTGCCTTCTGAGTCGAACACATATTGATGAGTTCGGCTTTTTCTATATAATAATGGGAATGATTAGCTTGACTTGTGCACCATTATGAATATTTTCTAAATGCATAGTTCCATTATGAAGTTTCATGACGCGTTTCACGAAAGATAAACCAAGTCCAAAGTGACTTTCTTGAGAGGGTGTTCTTGCTTGGTCCTCTTTATAGAAAAGATTTCCAGCATGGTGTAATACATTTTTTGAAAAAGTAGATTGATTATTCCATATGGTTAGAACTAATCGATTATTTTCTTGTGACATTGTTAGCTGGATCTTTGCATCATTTTCTTTTTGATGTTGTATTGCATTATTAATAATATTGGTGATTGCTCGAAAAAATAGATTGGAATGAATGGCAATTTGTGTTGATGGAGTTACTGTATTTGAAAAAACAAATTGTGTACTTCTAGGGAGTAACGGAGTAATATGTTCCTTCAATTGATGAGTTAATTGTTGAATCGATATATTTTCAAGTTGAATATCATGGTCGTAAAAGGTTTTGGAATATTGGATAAAGTGGTTAAAATAATCGTTTAACTGAATGCTTGCTTGCTCAAGATCTTTTAGACATTCCATTGTTTGAGGTGTTTGCTCAGTGGATTGTAAGAATTCAGCATTTCCTCTGATAACAGTTAGAGGGCTACGAAGATCATGTGCAGCGCTAGATACTTGAAACATGAGTTCTTTTTTTTGATCTTTTTCATTTTGAATTCTATTTTTTATATCAGATTGCATTTTTTCAATCAGATCGTTTGTTTCAATGAATTCTTTAATCTGCAAATGGTGATGTTCATTTTTGGTGAAATATAGTCCACTATGATAAACCATGTTCATTTCTTTTTGAATCTTGGTTAATAATTGTCTAATATTTATTACAATGATAAAAATTAAAATGATGCAAAGATAAATCCAAGAACTGACGCTAAAAAATAAAGCAAAGCGATTGACATTTTTCTCATTAATTCCAGATACAGAAGATAGAAGAGCTGGAACTATGTAAAAAAGTATCAGACATAGAAGAAATTGCCAAATGATTTTAAGGTAGGTACGCTTAATGAGTTGCTTGATTGTCAATTCTTTTTCCATTTGTATCCACCTCCCCAAACGGTTTTGATTGGATCAATTTGATGAATCTTAAATTTTTGTCTAATTTGATAGATGTATTCAGTGATGGATCGTAGTTGTGCGTCAGAGTCTACAGGATAGAGGTAATTGTAAAGTTCTTCTATGCTAAATATTCGGTTCTCATTTTTTGCTAAAAGATAAAGTAAATCAAACTCTCTCTTGGTCAATGAAATTCTCTTTGATTGATAATAAACTTCTTGACTATCTCGATAAAAAGTTATATTTGACTCCATCTCTTCTTTAGAGGAATGGTGTGATCTTTCTTCTCTACGAAGATGCATTTGAATTCTTGCAATTAATTCCTTTATGCTGAATGGTTTTGTGATGTAATCATCTGCCCCAGCTTGAATCCCTTTTAGTAAATCTTCTTCAAAATCTTTAGCGGTTAGAAATAGGATTGGAGTAGCAATTTGTGAACGAATGGAACGACAGATTTCTAAACCAGAAATAGGCATCATGACGTCAAGTAAAATTAGATCGAATCCAGTAAAGTCACAGATGTTAATCTCCTCTATATTTTTACGAGTTTCCACGTGAAAGTTGTTCGCTTTTAATGCATTCGCTATTAATCGTAAGATTTTTTCATCATCGTCAATGGCTAAAATTTTATACTTCATAGTTCCTCCAATTATATGAGCATATTATAGCAAATATAGAATGTAATTTGTTGAAAATGAAAAAAATAATTATTCTGAGAATTTCCTGATTTTCTCCTGTTATACTTGCTCCAAGTGAAGGTGGAATTTCACTAAAAGTCAGAAAGGAAAAAGAATGAATGATAACAATTCAAAAGCTACATAAGGAATATAATAATAAAATTGTCCTTCAAAACGTGTCTTTCAAAGCAAAAAAAGGTGAGATTACTGGATTGATTGGACCAAATGGATCCGGAAAATCAACTTTAATTAGAATTTTACTTGGTTTAGAAAATAGTCAAATGGGGATAGCGTTGATCGATGGCAAAAAATACTCTCAATTGGGAGATAATCCTTTTGGTATTGTTGGATCATTCCTAGATAGTTGTCAACCTTATCCAACTAGAACAGGATTTCAGCATCTTCGGTGGATTGGCTTGGCTTGTGGCGTTGACAAAAATAGGTGCAACGAATGTTTAGAGTTGGTGGGGTTAAGTGAAGCTAAAAATAAAAAAGTAAAAGACTATTCATTAGGAATGAAGCAACGTCTTGGTTTAGCAACAGCCTTATTAGCAAATCCTGACATCTTAATTTTAGATGAACCAATCAATGGACTAGATCCAGAAGGAATACGCTGGGTACGCAATTTTTTGCAGTCTTTTGTCAATGAAGGTAAGACTGTATTAATGACAAGTCATTATATGAGTGAGTTAGAATTAACTGTAGATCATTTGGTTGGGATTTCTAATGGGAAGATTGTTATTGATGCTCCTACCAAAGACATTTTGAAACAGTTTGGATCTTTTGAAGAGGCATATTTTAAGGCACTCGAAGGGAAAGAAGGTGAATAATATGTTGAAGCGTTCCTTTTTTAGTGACCTCTATAAATATTGTAGTTTACCTACTTTTAAATTCACTTTTTTTCTTATTTTGGGAGTCAGCATATTTTTTTCAATTCAAAATATCCAGGTGATAAATGCTTTAGTAGAAGGAAATGGACAGGCTGTTAACCTTGATCCATCTATGCTATCATCGAATCCAGTCTATACAGTCAGAGATGCTCTCTTATCCTCACCCTACCAAGCAAGTGTTATTTTCTTACCAATCTTAGTTTCACTTGTTTATTCAACCCATTACCAATTTGGTGATGATAATTTTACTCAGTTATTGATCCCAAACTGGAAAGTTCGTCTTACTGGGTTTATTGCAAGTTCGATTGTCTTATCGTTACTTGCTACTTTAATATTTTCTATAGTAAACGCTATTATTTTACTCGTTTTTCTAGATTCAACTTTAAAGAATTATTTAGAATTTACTTTGTTTTTAGATGTTACGGTAAGAGTTATGATATTTGCAATCGTTCTTACTTTATTAGCTTTACTTTTCGTAATAGTAACGAAAAAATCAATGACTTCATTAATTGCAGATGTTTTATTATTGGTAATCACTTTATCAGGTATTTTAAGAGGAATTTCCTCTAAAATTGAAGATCTATTGCCTTTGATTGGAGCAAAGTCATTTGCTTTTGGCCGAATTGAAGGGACTCAAACGAGCCAATTATATGGATTTACACTTTTAGTAGTAGAAGGAATCTTGTTCTTGGTATTCATAATGCTTGTAGAAATGATTCGAATGAGGAGGAAGAATGGCAAGAATATTTTTTAGTCTTATCGTCAAAAAATATAGTTTAAAACCCGTAAAGTACCAGATAGCTATACAGTCACTTTTGATAGGTTTTGTGTGTCTCTTAGGTGTTTTACCAGTTTCAATCAATGATACTGTTGTACAATTATCTATAAAGCAAGCTCTTGTTTTTGCATCAATGCTCTCTGTTAGTATTGGGTGTGTTAATGCATTTGTTGAGTTACAATCTCACGAAACAAAACTAGTTTATTTGGTAAGTGGAAAAAGGATCTTAAGTTCAATTCGGATCCTGTTCGTAGAATTATGTGATGTAGTACTACAATCAACCTTGTATTTCATTGTACTGCTTGTATGGTTTCATTTTTTTAGGAGCGAAAATGGTGTCAGTTTAGAACTTTTCAGTTTCTATTTGATTGGCTCCATCCAATATTTTTTGATTTCTTACTTCTTAAGTTATTTTTTCAAAAGTCCAATGGGGAGTTTAGCTATTTTGCTGCTATTTCCTATTTTGGTACAACCATTCATAGAAAGAGTAGTGGAACCATTGACTAGTTATCTATTTTATAATATTGTTGCTGAAACAATATTAGGGAGAGTTTCCAATTTGCAACTCTGTACTTACGTTATTGGACTTGTATGTTCACTTGGAGCAACTCTCTACCTCTTGGTAAGGAATCAAGAAGTTAAGTAATAAATAAAAATGATACTAATGAGCAAACCTTGCTAATTTTGTATATCATGGACACTGATGTTTATTACGTATTGCATTGTTTTAGAATAAAAAACAAGACTTTCGAAGTAATTGCGAGAGTCTTGTTTAGTTTTCACTCTAATGCGTGTCCAATTAATTATTTTGTAATATGTTGTTTTCCCTTTCATTCCTCATCTCAGAGAATTCTGGTGATTTATGGTAAAATAAGGTCTATATATGTGAGGTCAAAGAGATGATTAATCGAGTAACAGATAACAAATTTAAACTAGTATCGAAATACCAACCGTCTGGGGATCAACCGCAGGCTATTGAGCAGTTGGTGGATAACATCGAGGGGGGCGAGAAGGCCCAAATCCTGATGGGGGCAACTGGTACGGGGAAGACCTATACTATGAGTCAGGTTATTGCCCAGGTCAATAAGCCGACCCTGGTCATTGCCCACAATAAAACGCTAGCGGGCCAGCTCTATGGGGAGTTCAAGGAATTTTTTCCTGAAAATGCGGTCGAGTATTTCGTATCTTACTACGATTACTACCAGCCAGAAGCCTATGTGCCATCGAGCGATACCTATATCGAAAAAGATAGTTCGGTCAATGATGAGATTGACAAGCTTCGTCACTCAGCAACCTCCGCTCTTTTAGAACGAAATGACGTCATTGTCGTCGCGTCTGTTTCGTGTATCTATGGGTTGGGTTCGCCTAAGGAATACGCGGACAGCGTGGTAAGTTTACGTCCAGGGCTTGAGATTTCTCGTGATAAATTGCTCAACGACTTGGTGGATATCCAGTTTGAGCGCAATGACATCGACTTTCAACGGGGGAAATTCCGTGTTCGGGGAGATGTGGTCGAGATTTTCCCAGCTTCGCGCGATGAACATGCCTTTCGGGTGGAGTTCTTTGGAGACGAGATTGAGCGGATTCGTGAGATTGAAGCTCTGACAGGCCAGGTTCTGGGAGATGTGGACCACTTAGCCATTTTCCCAGCCACTCACTTCGTGACCAATGAAGACCATATGGAAGTGGCCATTGCCAAGATTCAGGCTGAGCTGGAAGAACAGTTAGCTATCTTTGAGAAGGAAGGAAAACTGCTGGAAGCCCAACGCCTGAAGCAACGGACCGAGTACGATATTGAAATGTTGCGGGAGATGGGCTACACCAATGGGGTGGAGAACTATTCCCGTCATATGGAAGGCCGGAGTGAAGGAGAGCCACCGTTTACTCTTTTTGACTTTTTCCCAGAAGATTTTCTCATCATGGTCGATGAAAGTCACATGACCATGGGCCAAATCAAGGGCATGTACAACGGAGACCGCTCGCGTAAGGAGATGTTGGTCAACTATGGCTTCCGTTTGCCGTCTGCTTTGGACAACCGGCCACTGCGTCGTGAAGAGTTTGAAAGTCACGTCCACCAGATTGTCTATGTTTCTGCGACACCAGGTGACTATGAAATGGAACAAACGGACACTATCATCGAGCAGATCATTCGTCCGACAGGTCTTCTGGATCCAGAGGTGGAAGTACGCCCTACCATGGGACAAATGGACGATCTCTTGGGTGAAATCAATGCGCGTGTAGAACGGGGAGAGCGGACCTTTGTTACGACCCTGACCAAGAAGATGGCAGAAGACTTGACCGACTACTTCAAGGAAATGGGTGTTAAGGTAAAATACATGCACTCGGACATTAAGACCTTAGAGCGGACAGAAATCATCCGTGATTTGCGTTTGGGCGTCTTTGATGTCTTGGTCGGGATCAACCTTCTTCGTGAAGGGATTGACGTACCAGAAGTCAGTCTAGTTGCTATACTTGATGCTGACAAGGAAGGTTTCCTGCGTAATGAACGTGGTTTGATCCAGACCATTGGTCGTGCTGCCCGTAATAGTGAGGGTCACGTGATCATGTATGCGGACACCATGACCCAGTCTATGCAAAAAGCCATCGATGAAACAGCCCGTCGTCGGAAAATCCAGATGGCTTATAATGAAGAGCATGGCATTGTGCCACAAACCATCAAGAAGGAAATCCGTGACCTGATCTCTGTTACCAAGGCGGTGGCCAAGGAAGAGGATAAGGAAGTGGATATCACCAGTCTCAACCGCCAAGAGCGCAAGGAACTGGTCAAGAAACTGCAAGGCCAGATGCAAGAAGCCGTCGAAGTGCTTGACTTTGAACTAGCGGCCCAAATCCGTGATATGATGTTGGAAGTCAAGGCTTTGGATTAGATAGGATAAAGCGAATGAAGATTATCATTAAAACAATGGAAACTCCTGAAGAGATAGAAGGAAAATCTCTCGTTCATTGGCAAACGTGGAGAGAGGCTTATGACAATCTTTTACCCGCGGAATATCAGGAGACGATGACATTAGAAAGATGTCGATTCTTTAGTCAAAAGTATCCAGAAAATACCTTGATTGCGCTGGATGGAAAGAAGGTCGTTGGATTTATCAGCTATGGAAATTTTCGTGATGAAGCCATTCAAGCTGGTGAAATCATTGCCTTATATGTTTTAAAAGATTACTATGGAAAAGGTGTGAGTGAACAGTTAATGCATGCTGCATTTGCTGCTCTCGATCATTTCTCTGAAATTTATTTATGGGTATTGAAAGATAATAAGCGAGCCATTGCTTTCTATCAAAAAATGGGTTTTACTTTTGATGGCCAAGAAAAAATACTTGAACTTGGAAAAACTGTTAAGGAATTGCGGATGATGT
Organism: Streptococcus sp. CP1998; assembly: GCF_041026655.1. Lineage (NCBI taxonomy): Bacteria > Bacillati > Bacillota > Bacilli > Lactobacillales > Streptococcaceae > Streptococcus > Streptococcus sp. CP1998. The sequence continues at coordinate 1,184,467 of NZ_CP163380.1, read as the reverse complement.
GTTCTTCAAATAAAAATCTCTAAAGGACCTATCTATCAAGCTTTGAACCATTATCAATTAATCAAGTAAAAAAATAAAAGAGATAGAATGAACCAAAGAAATGAAGGAGAGGACGAATGAAGATTTTAGTCATCAACGGGCATCCGGATAAGGAAAGTTACTGTCAGGCTATTTTTCAAACCATTGTCGAAACTATTGACTTAAATCGCCACGAGCTTAAAGTGATCAATCTCAATGAAGAGGACTTTGATCCTGTTCTTCGCTATGGTTATCGAAAGCGGATGGAGGAAGATTCCTTTATCCTTCGTTCTCAAGAATGGATCCAGTGGGCGGATCACCTGATCTTTGTCTATCCCATCTGGTGGAGTAGTATGCCGAGCCTCATGAAGGGCTGGATCGATCGGGTCTTCACACCGGGGATTGCTTACTCAGCCAATGATCAGGGTAGCTTTATCTGGAATTACCTGAGAGGCAAGCAATTCAATAAGTTGCTCAAAGGAAAAACGGCCAGTATTTATGCGACCTCCATGGCGCCTACTTGGTGGTATAAGATCTTTTCAGGTCCTCTCAACATTCCCGATAGTTATGGCATCTCTGTTTTGAAGAATGCCGTCTTGAACCACTGTGGGATTAAAACCAAGCGTGTCTGCATTTTGGGAGAAGTCGGCCGGGATGTGAACACCGCTAGCATTCGAGAACACCATCTCCAAAAGGTAGCAGCAGAAGTGAAGAAACTTTGATCAGAGATGGGTTACTACTGATAAGTTAGTGTCTTTAGTTGTATTTTAATTGGCTTTTGGTTAAACTATTAACATAATCTATAAAATGTAGGAATGATTCCATATGTTTCTTTTTATCTATATGATCTATGTCATTTATTCACTATCAAAAATGAAAAGAGAAGGAAAAAGAGTCTCTATTTTTACGAAGATTGTCGTCTTTGGTTTATTGGTTTTATCATTGATTATGATGTATTTCAGGATTTTGGCATTTTTATTTTCCCCTTTGCCATTTTTTGGTTTTCTAGCCTCTCTTGTTCTTGGTAGTATGATGTTATCTCTCAAACTAGTTATTGCCCTTGCATTACTATTGTTGTCACTAAGTCTATTCTTAGACAGCAAAAAAAGTGATCCAGATGCGCCCCTAATTGATCATTGGCTACGGTTGGCAGTCCATGTACTCTTGATCATTATCTAAGATAAGAAGATTATTGGTTTTTTAAGCTTTGAACCAATGTTTACATAGGAGAGGTCAATGATGGGAAAGTATTTGTACCTGTTTAGGATTGTGTATCTTATTCTTTTACTTTTCGTGTTTGCCAACTTCCTTTTAGAATTGTTTGGCTACGCATTTACGCCACTTCTTTGGAATCCCTGGCTGTATCTAGGAGCAGTGACGGCATTTAGTCACATCTGGTATCGCTTCTATCGAACTCACACAGTCAATTGGAAGAATGTAGTGGGGCTACTGTTTAGTTTCTTTGCTAGCCTGATCCTAGTATTATTCATTGTGTTTTTCTTTAGTTTTGATGGTCATGGTTCGGTAACGATTCACTCGGAATATTATTTAAAAGAGAAGTCAATTGTCTTTCAAAGAGGCTCCCTTTTAGATGCCTTTGATGAATACCATGAGCTGGTGAATCCCTTTGTCATGAAAAAAGAAATAGAGAAGAAAGTATATATTGATTAATTGTTACCATCATAGAAAGGTAGTTTATGTCACGTAAAACGTCTACTATATTGACCAACTTATGTATGGTCGAAGATCTTGAAAATGGGAAAGTCGTCCTTTCGTCTTTATTTTCACTTGACTCAGCTTATATCTGGTTTCCTATTGTCATCTACCTTCTAGTCTTGATGTTAACTTTGGCAATCTTCTTTCTCTCTAAAGGTTCAAAAAAAGGAATAGATGATAATGAAGATGAGTAGACAAATGAAGTACAAGACAAAAGAAAAGTCTTCTTGGACTAAGAGGTTTTCTCTTTGGATGGAAAGGCACCGAAGGATTGGTCAACTCCTGGATACGAGTGTGTTATTTGGATCTTTGTATGTATCATTTCTTGCCGCCCCTTTCATTGGTTATCAACTCCCAAGCTTAAACTATCTTTCTCCCTTAAGCTTCAATCTTTTCTTTCTGATCTTCTCAACCTATTGCCTTGTCTTTCATTCTGGAAGTGATACACTTCAGAAATGGCGTTACTTTTCATGGATATTTATTGGTTTCAATGGTTCTCTTTTTCCTTTTCATCTCTTGGTAGGACTGAATTGGCTAGGACGTCGTAAGTCAACGAATTTCCCTCCTATAATTTCTATGGATCCGGCCTATGTCTGGATTCCTATTGTAAGTTATCTATTTTTCTTTTTCTTAGGGCTGGGCATTCTGCTTTTGGTTATACGGATAGAAAAGAGAAGAAGGAGGCGTAAATGGAACGAAAGATTAAGAAACGAATGAAAAAGAAAGTCACGGCACAGAAAAAATCAAAAAAATACCATAAACTAAATCGAAAAATGAGCTGGCTAGATAAAGTAAAATTATGGTTGCTACAGCATTCAAAAATAGCTTTTCTATTAGATAGTAGTATATTTTTTTTATCAGCTTTTGGGATACTCTATTTCTTGCTTGGGACAACTTTTGTTCCAAAACCCTATCAAAACTTTTATTATGTCTTTCCACTTTATATGAATCTTGTATTCTTAGTGAACATGCTTTATCACGGTGTTTTTAGAGATACTTTTGATGGAATGCTTACAGTACAAGATTTTGCAGATCCATTCTTGTACCTAAATGGAGTAGGTTTTCTGTTTCATTTGTTTTTTGGAATAATGGGTCGAAATAGAAAGAGTATTCCTCCCCTGCTAACTCTAGACCACCACTATATCTGGTTTCCTATTCTTACCTATGTAATCTTCTTTCTTGTGGCTATGTTGATAATTTTAATTTCCAAGCATCTTGATAATAAAAAGAGAGAAGAAGAAAATGGTTTAAATCCACACAAATGAAAAATAATCAAAGAAAATCAAATACAAAAAAGAATCTATCAAGGAGAGAAAGTTTTCAGCTCTGGCTAGATTCTCATAAAATTATAGGCTTTTTCCTGATCCTTGATCTCATCTTAGGAATAGGAATAGGTATCAATCTTATTTTTAATAGTCTTCCTATTCCGTCGCCCTATAGAGATATCAATTATAGTTTTCCATTATATATAAATCTTTTTTGTCTGGTGTATCGATTATTTGACTATTGGTTCCTAGACTTTTCTAGGACAAGGATGACAATAAAAAGATATGCAGATTTATTTATTTATCTTAATAGTATCGGTTTAGTGGTCCATCTCTTTATCGGGGTTGGTGGGAAAAATAGTAAAGGGATTTTGCCATCCCTCTTATCCCTAGATCACCGTTACATTTGGTTTCCTATAGCAACCTATCTGGTCTTTTTTACTGTACCTGCTTTAATGGTTTTGTTTATGAAATATATTGAAACAAAAAGGAATAAATCATAGAAAGGAAGTTTATGTCACGTACAACGCCTACTATATTGTGCAATCTTTGCATGGTCGAAGATCTTGAAAATGGGAAGGTGGTCCTTCAATTCCGCTCACCTGAAAAGACTCACTGGGCTGGCTATGCTTTTCCAGGTGGCCATATCGAAGAAGGAGAAAGCCTTGTAGAATCCGTCATTCGTGAAATCTACGAAGAGACAGGACTTACAATTACAAATCCAAAACTGGTCGCAGTCAAAGACTGGCCACAAGATGAGGGCGGCCGCTACATCGTCTTTTGCTACAAAGCGACAGAATATACAGGCCAGCTAAGATCGTCTGATGAAGGAGAAGTTTCTTGGGTTAAGAAAGACCAATTAGAAAAGTTGGATTTATCCTACGACATGCTTCCTCTGCTGGAAGTGATGGAAGACCCAGATTTGTCCGAGTACTATTATCGTAAACGGACAGATGATGATTGGGAAAAATTAAGATTCTAAGCAAAGAGCTAGAGGTATCTAGCTTTTTTTGCTTGTAAGGTAAAAGAAGTAAGAATATTCCATTCGTGCTTGAATCTGCTCAGAAAAAGTACTATAGTATAAGCATAAAATACAATTGTAATCTTTCATACTGTGAATAGAAAGAAGGCAAGATATGAAATTACAATTTAGAATCCTGATAGGAATTTGCTTCTTGATCGGTGCCTTAGTCTTTGCCTTTCAAAAGGAATGGTCGTACGCTTTGCTGTTGCTCTTAGTTGGGGTTTCATACCTTTATAAAGGAGTGCGTCGATGAAGAGTGATTGTTTAAACATCAAGGGGCTAAACGTTTGGTATAAAAAAGACAAGCCCATTATAAAAGACACGAATTTGCTTGTACCCAATCATTCTGTAGTAGGGTTGATTGGTCGAAATGGAGCAGGGAAGACAACCTTGCTAAAAGCTTTAAGTAGTGTTTTTGATCATCGGCAGTATGCAGTTGAGTCTGTTACCATAGAAGACAAAGCGACCTCTTTTCATACGAATTTCTATAAGAGCCGTACCTATACAGTTTTTACTGAAAACAATAGTTTTTTAAACTGGGATTTTGTTCACTATTTTAATTTTGTCTGTCGTTTGTATCATCGAAAGAGAAATGAAACGTTATTGCAGGACTTGATTTCAGGCTTTCATTTTGAAGAATTTCTTAATACCGATATCGGTAGTTTGTCAACGGGAAACAAGAAGAAAGTCTTCTTGATCACAGCTTTTTATCTCAAACCTACCCTCCTTATTTTGGACGAACCATTTGATGGCCTTGATTTTGATGCGACAGAATTTCTATATGGTTTGCTATTGCAGTATAAAGAAGAAGGCTCTATTCTGATGAGTTCGCATATCGCAGAGAGTATCGTTCGGGTGTGTGATACAGCTTATTCTATTGAAGATGGTCACATAGACGCGATCGAATCGAATTTAGAAGATTGGTTTCATGACGTCAATCGTCAGAGGGGGTAGAGCATGCTACTAGCAATTTTTAGAGATTTGGTATCCAAAAATCGTCTCTTCTTGTTCTTGACTTCCTTAGCTTTTGCTCTTTATTACCATCTTGTTGGAGCAAAATTTTCTACGAGCTTTCAAGTCTTGCTGATCAGTACGGCTATTGTTACTGCTCTATCGACCTTTCAGTTGCTCTATTCCTACTTTTCGATGGACAGGGTCCAGGCCTACTACCAGCTTCCTTTGTCTCTCAATCGTTTCAAAGGTTCTTTTCTAACGGTAACCTTTCTTCTCAATTTACTAGAGCGCGTGCTGTTATTGATCCTCTTTTTAGGAGTCAGGTTAGACCTGCTACAATCCTTTAAGCTTGTCCTCCTTTCTTTACTGGTGGTATTAAGTGTGTTTTATGTCTTTATCCAGTTCAATACAAGGCCTAGTTTTCTAGGAGGAGTGCTCATTTCTGTAACGACTGTTCTTACAGGATCTTCTTTATGGGTCCAACAAGTGTCCTATATGATCTTACTTTCAGCCTTCATTGCTATCTTTATTTTTAAAAATGAGGACTTGATCGCGATTTCAAAAAATGATCAGCTGCTCGTTTCAAAGAGAAGAAGTAGCAATTATTTTTGGATTTCCTTATTTCAAGAGCGCTATTTTTCCATCAATTTTGTCTTTACTCTCATCTTCCTCCTTCTCATTCTGATACAGGATTATGATGCTCCTTTAAAAATCATCATCCTGTTAACGATTGCTTCTGTCAATACGCCATTAACTACTCTCATTTCCGCTGATAAAGATTTGATCGATCATGTTAAGTCTCTTCCTAAGAGTCGGTTCTTTTACTTGATGTATTACCGTGTATTGCTGACTTATTTCCTATCTGTCAATCTATTTGTTGCTCTGTTATTAAAAATGGTGGTTATGCCTGACTTGGGGATCCTATTTTTACTAGGAGTGATGATTCTAGCAGTAGTGGAAGCTGTTTTGCACTTACTGATTGAAATCTATTTCCCTTTAAGAAAATGGAATTTAAAGAGAGAATGTTGGAAGCACCCAAGAAAATATATTGTGCCTAGTATCGTCTTCTTACTTAGTTGGAGTCTCCTCTTCTGCTTCTAAGGAATTGCCCCTTTGCTTGTATCTGCTTCTTAATTGTAGTATGATAGAGGAGTTGAAAAGATGCTAGAAAAGGTGGCAAGTAATATGAAAGATTTTCACTTTGATGCAATTGCTGCATTTGAAAATTACGAAATCGAAAAGATGAGAGATGGCCATGTGGTGGTGACAACCAAGGTCGTGGAATCATCGCTCAATTATTATGGAAATGCGCATGGAGGCTATCTCTTTACCCTGTGTGACCAAGTCAGTGGTTTGGTCGTGGTTTCTCAAGGTGTCGATGGGGTGACCTTGCAATCCTCGATCAATTACTTGAAAGCAGGACGTCTGGGTGATGTCCTTACGATCCATGGCGAATGTGTCCACAGTGGACGGACGACTCGAGTTGTGGATGTCGATATTACCAATCAAGACGGGGCCAATGTCTGCAAGGCAACCTTTACGATGTTTGTTACGGGAGTGAGAGATGAATCCGCACAAGTACGCATTTAAAAACTATATTTTTGATTTTTATGGAACCTTGGTCGACATCGAAACGGATGAGTCGAGTCCCATTTTATGGGATACCATGGCTCAGATTTACCAATCCTACGGGGCAAGCTATACAGGAGAAGGCTTGCGACTGCGTTATAGAGAGCTGGTGCAACAAGCCGAAGAAGACTTGGCTAAGGAAAAACAAGTTGCCTACCCAGAGATTGATCTGACGGTCATCTTTGTGCAATTGTATTTAGAAGGTCATCCAAGTGGGAATAGTGTTGCCCATCTCAAAGAGTGGGGACGTTTGATTGCGCGGACTTTCCGTGTCCTTTCTCGCAAGCGGTTGGAGCTTTATCCTCATACGAAAGAAGTATTAGAGGATATGAAAGCTGCAGGTTGTCGAATCTTTCTCTTATCCAATGCCCAAGCAGATTTTACCAATCCGGAGATTGATTTGGTTGGTTTGAGAGAACTTTTCCATGCCATTTACTTGTCGTCTGATGCAGGTATTCGCAAACCTCAGCCAGAGTTTCTCTTGGAAGTGATGAAAGAACACCAGTTGAACCCTGAAAAAACGGTCATGGTGGGGAATGACTTTACGACAGATGTCGCTGTTGCCCAAAGTGTCGGGATGGAGAGTATCTTGATTAATACCTTCCCCTACTCTGATGCTGAACTGCGCGAGAAGAATCAAGCAGGCGTGCGCGTGATTCGAGATATTCAAGAATTGCAGGAAGATTGAAAAATATCATCCAAGTAGGGAGGCCAAGTCGCCTCCTTTTTTCATGAAAATGCTACAGTCGAGCAGGATTTGTCAAATTTTCGCTTTCATGGTATACTATGAAAGTTAATTTGAATAAGGAGATAAAAATGAATAACTTACCAAACTGTCCAAAATGTAACTCTGAATACGTCTATGAAGATGGAGCGCTCTTGGTGTGCCCAGAATGTGCCTATGAATGGAACCCAGCTGAAATCGAAGAAGAAGAGGGTGTCGTAGCGATTGATGCCAACGGAAACAAATTGGCTGATGGCGATACAGTGACCTTGATCAAAGATTTGAAAGTGAAGGGTGCACCGAAAGATTTGAAACAAGGTACGCGCGTAAAAAATATTCGTATCGTGGAAGGAGACCACAACATCGATTGTAAGATTGATGGCTTTGGTGCAATGAAACTCAAATCAGAATTTGTGAAGAAGATCTAAAGAAAAGAAGAAGGGCCTAGCCCCTTTTCTTTCAGGAGAATACTATGAAATTCAAATTATTATATAGCTATCGTTTTCTATTGTTTATCTTAAGTGTACTCGGTGTTTATCTGCAACTGACCAAACATGGTGGCTTTGGCATGATGCTCTATTACACCATTTTATCTAATATGTTGGTCATGTTCTTTATGGGAGACATGGTTTGGCGCATGGTTCGAGGGCGTTCAACCCAGAGTCAGGACTACCTTCGTATGAAAGGCGCAGTTACCATGTCCATTATGATCACCTGTGTCATCTACCACTTTATGTTGGCGCCTCTTGCGACACCAGAGAAGTTTTATCGTTTGGAAAACTTCCTCTGTCATTACATCGTTCCTTTGATGTTCTTCTTTGATACTCTAGTGATTGATAAAGCCAAGCAATACCGAAAGCTCGATCCCTTCTTTTGGACCTTGATTCCACTGGCTTACATGCTCTTTGCCCTTCTCAATGGATTGGTCTTGAAGTGGCCAATTCCAGGTGCAAAAGATAGTCCCTTTGCCTATTTCTTTATCAATGTTAATAAATATGGCTGGGCTTTTGTGGGCAAATGGGTGGTGATCATCTTTATCGCTTACCTCTTAGCTGGCTATGTGCTCTATGGGATTAAAAATATCAAGCGGAAATCGGCTGTTTCTTAGTAAAAGCCGAACGTTATTCAGACGAAAAGTCATGTTTTTAAATTTTTTTGAAAAAAGTTGAGTTTTTTCTTGCATGTCATTTGAAACTGTGATATAGTTATCTCAATTAAATAAATCCTTTAATCCTGTCCCGTGAGGCAGGCAAGGAGACTGTGAAAAACAATGGCTAGGACCATAGGGCGAGACTCTATCCTCTTAGACCATCCATTTGCTGAACCTCCTTGAAAAAGGAGGTTTTTCTTTTACAACTAAGGAGGACTGAATGAAAACCAAAGAAGTCGTTGATGATTTGACGATGAAACGGGCCATTACCCGGATCACCTACGAAATCATTGAACGAAACAAAGATTTGAGCCAGATTGTGCTGGTGGGGATCAAGACGCGTGGTGTTTACATCGCTCGCCGGATCCAAGAACGCCTCTCTCAGCTGGAACAAATCGATGTCCCTGTAGCAGAACTAGATACCAAGCCTTTCCGAGATGACATGAAGGCGACTGAGGATACGACGGTCTTACCAGTTGATATCGCTCATAGAGAAGTCATTTTGATCGATGATGTCCTCTATACAGGTCGCACGATACGCGCTGCCATTGACAATCTGGTCAGTCGCGGTCGTCCTGCTCGAGTGAGTCTGGCGGTTCTAGTCGACCGTGGGCATCGGGAGTTGCCGATTCGTCCGGACTTTGTTGGGAAAAATATCCCGACAAGTAAGTCAGAGGAAATCATTGTCGAGATGGTGGAGCTAGACGGTCAAGACCGCGTCCTCATCAAAGAAGCTTAAACAAATTGTAAATTATTTGCATCCACATTATAAAAGGAGAATCAACATGTCTGAAAATCAAATCGCTCTTAAAAACCTTGTCTCAATGGAAACTCTTACCAATGAAGAAGTAATGGCATTGATCAAACGTGGGATTGAGTTCAAAAACGGAGCTAAAGTAGCCTACGAAGATCAACACATCATCTCAAACCTTTTCTTTGAACCTTCAACTCGTACCCACAAAGCCTTTGAAGTGGCAGAGTTGAAATTGGGATGTGATCTCCTTGACTTTGATGTGAAGACAAGCTCTGTGAACAAAGGGGAAACACTTTACGATACTATCTTAACCATGTCAGCTCTTGGAGTAGATGTCTGCGTCATCCGTCACCCTGAAGTGGACTACTACAAAGAATTGGTTGAAAGCCCAACGATCACAGCCTCTATCGTCAATGGTGGGGACGGTTCAGGTCAACACCCAAGCCAAAGCCTGCTTGATTTGATGACTATCTACCAAGAATTCGGTCACTTTGATGGCTTGAAAGTTTGTATCGCTGGGGACTTGGATCACTCACGTGTGGCAAAATCAAATATGCAAATCTTGAAACGTTTGGGAGCAACCCTCTACTTTGCAGGTCCAGACGAATGGAGAAGTGCGGAATTTGAAGACTATGGAAGTTTCGTCACTATCGATGAAGTCATTGAAGAAGTAGATGTGATGATGTTCTTGCGTGTGCAACACGAACGTCATGATTACGAATCACTCTTCTCTAAAGAAAACTACCACCGTCTTCATGGCTTGACTCAAGAACGTTATGACCGTATGAAAGATACAGCGATCCTGATGCACCCAGCACCAGTCAACCGTGACGTTGAAATTGCGGACCACTTGGTAGAAGCTCCTAAATCACGTATCGTAGAACAAATGACCAACGGTGTCTTTGTCCGTATGGCCATCATTGAAGCCGTCCTTAAAGGTCGCGGTGCAAAATAAGATAACTGACAATTCATTGAAAGGAAAGAAAGAGGACAGAGTAGACAGCTACATGGAATCTGACTTTCCTTTTTTTGAGGAACTATGATAAAATTGGATTAGTGTAAAAGAAGGGAGGGGTTCGATGAAACGATTATTGGTCCTAGAGGATGGGACTGTATTTGAAGGAGAAGCCTTTGGTGCAGACTTATATGTGACTGGTGAATTGGTCTTTACGACAGCCATGACAGGCTATCAAGAATTGATCACGGATCAGGCTTTTAGTGGCCAGATCCTCTCCTTTACCTTTCCAGTTATTGGCGCAACAGGGATCAATCGGGACGATTCTGAATCCATTACACCCACTTGTTTGGCAGTAGTGGTTCAACATCTGGTGGAGATGCCGAGTAATTGGCGACAGCAGATGACCTTGGATGAATTCTTGAAGCGAAAAAAAATCCCTGGTATTGTAGGGATTGATACAAGACAGGTAGCAAAAATTGTCCGCAAGTATGGACGGATGAAGGCGACTGTCATTAACAAGGGGGATTCGATCGAGCATATCTTAGATCAGTTGCGAGCGACAGTCCTTCCCAAAGACCAAGTGCGTCAAGTCTCGACAAAAACGGCCTATGCTGTACCAGGTTTTGGAAAGAGTATTGCCTTGATTGATCTAGGGGTCAAGCACTCTGTCTTACGCCAGCTGAGTCAAAGGGACTGTAATGTGACAGTTTATCCCTATGATATCTCTTATGATGAACTGATGGAACAGCAACCAGATGGGGTTATTTTATCCAGTGGGCCTGGCGATCCCCATCAGGTGAAAAAACTCTGCCGCTTGATCAAAAAGCTCAATGGTCAAATTCCGATCTGGGGCATGGGCTTGGGAGCACAGGTACTGGCTCAAGCTTATGGAGCGGAGCTAGCTCCCATGGAAGTTGGACACTTCGGATTAAATATTCCTGTTCGTGAAATTGCGACAGGAAAAATTGAGATGACTAGTCAAAATCACTTGTATAGTATCGCACGCGATAGCCTACCCCATGATTTATTGGTCACGCATGAAAACGTCAATGACCATAGTATCGAAGCTTTTCGCCATCGTTACCAACCGATTTTAGGGGTTCAATTCCAAGTGGATGCGAGTCCAGGGCCAAGGGAAAATCTCTATTTTTACGATGAATTTTTAGAATTGATTGATGCCAAAATTCACGAAAGTAGAAGGGAGAAGGAATGATGAAAGAAAACCAGAAATTGCTTCTCCTATGTGGAGATTCTTATCAGGATATTAGCCTCTTGGCTGCGGTAAAGGAAGCACAAAAACTTAATGCCAAGGATGGGAATGCTCTGGTCCTTTATCTGGGCGAAGAAAATACTATCACCCAAGAAGCTGGAAAACAGGTTGTAGTCAGTAAGCTTAAGCTGGATGCTCTTAGGACGATTCTTCTTTCTTATACTCGATCTCGCTTGCTCCTAACCTTTGCGGATAAACAGATTTTGAACCTCTTGTTTCGATTGGAAGAAACTGGATTTTTCAAAGACGCATCGATTAGAATTATCGGACCGAGCCTTCAACGCTACCGCACCTTTTATCAGCAGGCGGATCAACGACGCCTCTTTCAAGAGTTGGGCTACCAGGTACCCGCTTCCGCACTGGTTGGTTCTGTTCGAGAAGCCATTGAGTTTTCTGAAGGCATTCAATTTCCCATTATGATCTGGCCGGTAGCGAGTAAGCAAGGGCAGGGGCGAAAGATTGCTCATAATCTAGATGACTTGTGCGAAGCAGTAGAAACGGGACTTTCGGTCTCTCCAAGTCAGCAGTGTTTGCTAGAGTTTTCGACCTATGGCTTTAAGGAATTGGATTTTGTAGTCATGCGCGATCGCGAAGACAATCACTATCTGGCGGCCTCTATTGAAAGCATTGATCCTGTCGGGATCCACTCTAGTGACTCTTATCAATTTATGCCAGCGGTCACCCTGACAGACCGGGAGTTTCAAAATCTTCGTGAAGCAGCGATCCACATCAGTCGCTATTTGAAGCTGACAGGAGCCATTTCGATCAAGTTTGCTTTGGATCCGACGAGTTATGCTTTTTATATCCTAGAAGTTAATCCATTTGCTTCAGACAGTATCTCAATGGCCTCTATGGGCTTGGGTTATTCCTTATTTGAGCAAGAAGTTCAGCTACAATTAGGGCGATCTCTAGAGCATTTGCCTCATCCCTTATTAAAGGATTTAAAGGCCGTTTACGAACCGAGTTTGGACTATATCTTCTTTAAGATCCCGATTTTTTCTGATGCTGCTAAAAATGCCCGCCTCAGTACCCAAATTCACTCTTATGGGGCAGTTTATGGATTTGGGAAGAGAATCGATGAAGCTTATCAACAAGCCCTAGAAACCATTAAAGATAAGAACTTGCTGACCATCCTTCCTGAGGAAATGAGCGATGATGAATTAATCCAGAAAATTGCTCGTCATATGCCACACCGGCTCTTCTATATCTTAGAAGCTTTAAAACGTGGTTTTGAGTTTGAGGAACTCTTGGATTTGAGTAAATTAGCACCTGTTTATTTGCAGGTCTTGGCCAATCTAGTGGAGTTAGATAAAGGAGTAGAGGCTGAGACAAGTCCAGCCTTTCTTCCGGTTGAGCCATCAGCTAGCTTATATGAGGTCAAAGCGGGAGCAGCCTATTATCTGACCCAAAACGGAACCAATGAATCATTGGCTTTGGAGGCTGCTTGTGTCTTGGTGGATGATCTAGAAATCTGCGATGAGAGTTTTTACCAAAAGGTGCGAAAGAAGGCTAAAGAGCTGAAAGAAAAAGGACAACAGGTGATCTTACTCACAAATCGTCCTTTTACAGAATCATTGGTAGATAAAGTCTATTATCTTTCGATCAATGAGACAAGCCTTCGCCTGATTCAGAAAATTGATCAGGTCAAAGATATTGTCAAGCTTTCTAATAGACAATAAAGGATCCGGACAACCTATCCGAATCCTTTTTTTGTTTCTTATTTTTTGGTCACAATACCGATAATGGTATCAACTGCGCGTTCCATGGTTTGGAGACTTACGTATTCAAAGCGACCATGCATGTTTTCTCCACCGGCAAAAATATTTGGTGTTGGAATTCCCATAAAGGAAATTTTAGATCCATCTGTACCACCGCGGATCGGTTCAATGATTGGAGTGATACCAAGATCTTCCATGACTCCCTTAGCAAGGGTAATCGGCGTCATATCTTTTTCAATCACTTGCTTCATGTTGTAGTACTGATCTTTGAGGGTGAGGAGAACGCGTTCGCTACCGAGCTCCGCATTCATCTGATCAGCAATAGATTTCATGAGGTCTTTGCGTTTTTCAAAACTTTCAGTTTCAAAGTCCCGAATGATGTAGCTGGCACATGCTTCCTCGACAGTTCCATCGATGTTCATCAAGTGGTAGAAGCCTTCATAGCCTTCGGTTAATTCTGGACGTGCTCCTTCAGGGAGTTTGTTATGGAAATCAATGGCCAATTGAAGAGCGTTGATCATTTGACCTTTGGCTGTACCTGGGTGGACATTGCGTCCTTTGAAGGTAATTTCAGCCCCAGCTGCTGAGAAGGTTTCGTATTGAAGCTCTCCAAGAGGACCCCCATCGACAGTATAGGCAAAGTCTACGTCAAAATCCTCTGCATCAAATTGATCTGCCCCAACTCCGATTTCTTCATCGGGACCAAAGCCGACACGGATTTCTCCGTGTTTGATTTCAGGATGAGCTGTCAGGTATTCAATAGCTGTCATGATTTCAGCGATACCTGACTTATCGTCTGCACCCAGAAGAGTAGTACCGTCAGTTGTGATCAAGGTTTGTCCCTTGTAGTTGTTCAAATGAGCAAAATCAGCTGGATCGAGTGTGAAACCAGAGTCACCGAGGACAATGACACCCCCATCATAATTCTCAACGATTTGAGGATTAACATTTTCGGCATTGAAGTCAGCGGTATCCATGTGAGAGATAAATCCAATCTTGCGTGTAAAGCTTGGATCATTAGCTGGAAGTGTTCCAATAGCATAGCCGTTTGGTAAATAGTAGACGTTTTGAAGACCCACGCGTTTCATCTCAGGGATCAAGATGTTTGTTGCAAAATCAACTTGTGATTGGGTACTTGGAGTGGTTGTAGAATTTTCATCTGAACGTGTGTTAACCTTTACATAGGTAATAAAACGGTCCAACAAATTTTGGTATTTCATGATTATTCTCCTTTTTCAGTCTCAATTAATTTGTGAATAGCATGGGCCACGCCATCCTCATCATTGGTCAGAGTGATGAAGTCTGCGATTTCCTTGACAGCAGCATTGCCATTTCCCATAGCGACGCTGTAACCAGCAAAACGTAGCATTTCAAGGTCATTATTGGCATCTCCAAGAGCCATGACCTGGTCTCTCCTGTAGCCTAATGTTTGGCTTAATGCTTGAAGAGCAGAAGCCTTGCTGGCACCTTTTGGCAGAATCTCAAACAAGATATCCTGTGAACGTACAGTGTTAAAATCGGCCTCTAATGCAGCCTCGTGCTGAGCTTGGAAGGCATCAATAGCAGAAGGATCTCCTACGTACATAGCTTGAAAAATAGGAACAAAGTTGGGCAAATCCTCTTCTGAGACTGGTGTCGGTTTACTATTAACAATACCCGCATCCATCGTGACAAGTTCACTGGCTTCAGGTGCGACCACTAGGTAGTGATCTATGTCAAATAAGGTTAGCTGGACGTCTGTATCTTCCGTCAAAACATGCAAGCGGTGCATGTCCTCAAGGCTCAATTCTTCCTTACCAATGATTTCCCAATTCTTAGTAGACAAGGTTGTACACCCGTTATTGATAATCATATAGTAGTTGCCATCAGGGAGTCCAATCTCTTCAAAGATAGGACGGACCCCCGCTAAGGGGCGCCCAGTACAGATCACAATATCATAACCGGCTTCATGGGCCCGGTGGAGAGCTTCAATATTGCCTTTAGATAGAGTCTTATCCTCATGCAAAAGGGTACCATCTAAGTCAATCGCGATTAATTGAATCATTTGATCTCCTCCAAATTGAGAGGAACAAAGCCATCTATAACCTTACCAATCACTCCAGGTTCCTCATCCAGTGGAATGATCTGATCACTATATTTCTTATTGAGGGAAACCAGTCGAATACCGTTGGCCTCACGAAAGACACGCTTGATCAAAGTTTGCCCATCAAAATCAATGGCATAAATAGCTCCTGCCTGATCGTAATAGGTTTGCTTGATTAACACAACGGCCCCTTTTTCGTATTTAGGCTCGAGGGAATCCGTATGAATCCAAAAAGCCAAATCGTAAGGAATCTTTTGATCAAACCAAACGATATCAGCTTGCTTTTGATTTTGGTAAGCTGCAAAAGAATCATAGACAGAATATGAGTGGTATTGCTTTTCAATCTTCTGTTTTTCTTTCTGATGGGTTAAGAGACTTTTTCCATAAGAAAGAAGATTTTCTTGATTTCCTTCATCGAGCTGTTTATACAATCGTTCAATCTCTGAATCAATGACCACAAAATCATTGCGTAATCGAGGATCAATTTCAGCAACTGCTACCTGGAAAAAGGCTGCAATCTTCTCTAAATTTTCGGGAACAGGAAGAGAAGTTCCTTTTACATATCCAGTCAGGGTACTAGCAGGGATTCCAGTAATACGAGATAATTCGATCTGCTTTTTTCCCTGTTCTTTCAGTAATTCTCTAATCTTTTCCGATATAATCCGTAATGCCTCTTTGTCTTGAGGACTTGCTTTTCCACGACCTCTGGCCAACGTACTCACCTCCTTGTATTTACCCTTACTATTATAATGAATTAAATCGAAAAAGTAAATAGAAATCCCTGAAAAATGTGAAAAAAGACGAATTTGATCTAAATCGGATTATCTTTTTAAATTTTATCAGGTCTTCCTTTACTTTTTGAGGATAAAGGTCTAAGATAATACCAAAGAGTTCATGGAGGTGAAGCTATGATTCGTAGCGTTCAAGTCAAAGATGCAGGTCAAATTAGAGATTTATGTCACCAAGCATTGGGGTATGATTCGACCCTTGAAAAAGTGGCAGCTCAGATTGATAAATTTAATTCGCCAGATTCGGATCATTTTTGCTTTGTTTATGAAGAGGACCAAACAGGAAATATTCTTGGTTATGTGGAAGCGGAAGTCTATGAAAGCCTCTATAGTGATGCTGGTTTAAATATTTTGGGCCTTGCGGTTTTTCCATCTGCTCAAGGACGTGGGATCGGTCGCCAATTGATGGAGCGAGTAGAAGATCTTGCCAAAAGTAAGCATTCTGCTTTTATCCGTTTAAATTCTGCCTCTCATAGAAAAGAAGCTCATCTCTTTTACGAACGCATTGGCTATGAGGGTAATAAAACGCAGAAGCGATTTTTGAAAATAATGAATTAAGATAGGCAAAGGCCTATCTTTTTTGTTATAATGAAGAGTACGATTAATTTTACTAGGAAGATGATTATGCCAAATTTTGAAGAATTAAAAAAACGACAAGAGAAGATTCGGAACTTCTCGATCATCGCCCATATTGACCATGGAAAGTCAACCTTGGCCGATCGAATCTTAGAAAAAACCGAAACAGTGTCTAGTCGGGAGATGCAAGCCCAACTCCTAGATAGTATGGACCTGGAACGGGAACGTGGGATTACCATTAAGCTGAATGCCATCGAGTTGAACTACACGGCTAAAGATGGGGAAACCTATATCTTCCACTTGATTGACACACCAGGACACGTGGACTTTACCTATGAGGTTTCGCGGTCGCTTGCTGCCTGTGAAGGTGCCATTCTCGTAGTGGATGCCGCTCAAGGGATTGAAGCCCAGACCCTAGCCAATGTTTACTTAGCGCTGGACAATGATTTGGAAATCCTTCCAGTTATCAATAAAATCGACTTGCCAGCTGCAGATCCAGAACGTGTGCGCACAGAAGTAGAAGATGTCATCGGCTTGGATGCTAGTGAAGCTGTCCTAGCCTCTGCCAAAGCTGGTATCGGGATTGAAGAGATTTTGGAGCAGATTGTTGAGAAAGTCCCTGCTCCTACAGGAGATGTTGCAGCTCCTTTGCAAGCTTTGATTTTTGACTCGGTATACGACCCATATCGTGGAGTCATTCTCCAAGTTCGGGTGGTCAATGGTATGGTGAAGCCAGGCGATACCATCCAGTTGATGAGTAATGGTAAGACCTTTGATGTCACAGAGGTGGGGATCTTCACTCCTAAAGCGGTTGGTCGTGATTTCCTTGCGACCGGAGATGTTGGCTATATCGCAGCCTCTATCAAGACGGTTGCAGATACTCGTGTCGGGGACACTGTGACCTTAGCGACCAATCCAGCAGCTGAGCCTCTTCATGGATACAAGCAGATGAACCCAATGGTCTTTGCAGGTCTTTATCCAATCGAATCCAACAAATACAACGATCTTCGGGAAGCTTTGGAGAAGTTGCAATTGAATGACGCCAGTCTTCAGTTTGAACCAGAGACTTCACAAGCCCTTGGGTTTGGTTTCCGTTGTGGTTTCTTGGGGCTTCTGCACATGGATGTTATCCAAGAACGCTTGGAGCGCGAGTTCAATATTGATTTGATCATGACAGCGCCGTCTGTAATCTATAAGGTCAATTTGACAGACGGAGAAGTGCTAGATGTGTCCAACCCATCTGAGTTCCCAGATCCAACCAAGATTGCTTCAATCGAAGAACCTTATGTCAAAGCGCAAATCATGGTGCCGCAAGAGTTTGTCGGAGCTGTCATGGAATTGGCTCAACGCAAACGTGGGGACTTTGTGACCATGGACTACATCGATGAGAATCGTGTCAATGTCATCTATCAAATCCCACTGGCGGAAATTGTCTTCGATTTCTTTGATAAATTGAAATCTTCGACTCGTGGCTATGCAAGCTTTGACTATGAGTTGTCTGAATACCGACCTTCTAAACTGGTTAAAATGGATATCCTTCTCAACGGGGATACTGTCGATGCTCTCAGCTTTATCGTTCACAAGGACTTTGCTTATGAACGTGGTAAATTAATCGTTGAGAAACTTAAGAAGATTATCCCTCGTCAACAGTTTGAAGTGCCTATCCAAGCTGCCATCGGTCATAAGATTGTGGCCCGTACAGATATCAAGGCCCTTCGGAAGAACGTCTTGGCCAAGTGTTATGGTGGGGACGTCTCACGGAAACGCAAGCTACTTGAAAAACAAAAAGCTGGTAAGAAACGGATGAAGGCTATTGGATCTGTTGAAGTTCCACAGGAAGCCTTCTTGTCTGTATTATCAATGGATGAAGAATAACATTTAAGGTGCCTCAAAAGGGCACTTTTGTTTTATTTTATGTTCAAAAGAAATAGACTGAATGAGAAAGGTTGGATCAGATGTGACACTTATCTTATTTTAAAATACCCACTTTCATAAAAAGGGTTGACATCCACGGCATACCGTGATATAATATAATCTGAAAGGAGGAAGGTAGGAAAATATCAGAGATTGCCGAACTTATGGTAGTAACTGGAACCCTATTAACAGGAATTGCAAGTGTTATCGTGGCAATAAAAAAAGAGCCAAAAGAACGCAAGCCACGCAAAGCAAAGCGGTTCAAGTAAGGCTCTGGTAGGTTGGGGCGAAAGCCCCTTAGACCTACCATGATTATATCATATCGATCAAAGAAATGAAATATTTACCAATTTTTACAATAGTATTTTTTATATTTCTGTTCATTTTAAAAGATAGACGGAAGCAAAGAGAGGGATTAAATGAGAGAACAAATAGAAAAGTTATTAAACAGCGAGATAAGCACAAGCGCAATAGCTAAAGGCGCAGGCGTTCCTTGGTCTACAGTGGCAGATATTAGAAAAGGAAAAACCAGTATTGATAAAATGGCCCTACTTACAGCCGAAAAATTGTTTAACTTTGCTGAAGAGTTAGATAAGAAAAATAATGGTAGACTAGAGGAAAGATAATACATCATTGAGGAGAGAATATGAAAAATAAGTTTCTACTCGCGTCTGTTACGTTTTTGTCTGTTGTTAGTCTTTCTGCTTGTACCAGTCCAAAGAAAGAGTCTAGTAAAACATCGGCAGCATCTAGTTCCACGAATGTGGTGAAAGAGACAACAACATCAAGTAGCAATGTAAAGAAACAAATATCAGATAGTGATAAGGGGAATGTGAAAACGAAACGAATTGGTTCGGCAGATTATGGGTATGTTAATATTCCAAGTGACTGGAAAAAGAATGACAATATCCAAGTTGGGGATAACATTCAGTACACAGATAAAAACGCCTTCAATATTATTGTTTTAAATGCTGCCACTAGAGAAAAAGCACATGTTGCCGAAGGAGTGGAATTTAATGCAGAGCTAATAGCTAAAAGATTTGAGACCAGGTGGAATGATTATAAAATTGTTGAGAAAATGACAAAATCTACGACGACTGTTGGAGGAAATGAATCGCTTAAAATACATATATTTCTCAAGACAGGCCTGCAGGCTGCTGGGTGGGTATTCCAAAAAGATGATAAGGTTTATTTGATTGTTGTTGAAGGATTTGAGAAAACAATAACTCAATTTACTCCTTATGTCGAAAACACTTGGAGTCTAGATGGAACAGGTGCTGTAAAGGATTGATGAAGAGGAAGCTTGGCTTAAACTATCCAGTCTTCGATGTTTGATAAGAATAACAGTATGACGCAGTGGTTGATTGCTCAGAGCACTGCTTTGAGGTGGTGGATAGGACTTGCGAAGCAAGTTTCCCAAGTCTTTGTTCGCTTTTTTAGCTCCAAAGATAGCCTAATCAACTGTGCGGGGGTGGGAAAACGAACTCTCCTTATTAGTCGGAGTTCTGTCCCACTCCCTTTTTTACAGTCTTTGTGGTATAATCTTTCTATTGTTTAGAAGAGGAAATAGAGGATGACACAGGAAATTGATATTGAAAAATACCATCAGTTAGCTCTCCAAAAGCAAAAGGAGCACCGCAAGGTATTGGCGAATCTCAAGAAGAAGCCACCTAAGAATTTAGATAAAATAGCGCAAGAAATCCACGATGAAGTTTTCCAAGAAATCGATTGTACGGCTTGTGCCAATTGCTGCAAAACCTTAGGTCCAGATTTTAAGGAAACCGATATCACGCGCATCGCCAAATATTTCAAGATGAAGCTTCCTGCTTTTGAGGCAGAATTTCTTCAAGTTGACGAAGATGGGGACAAGGTTTTTAAATCCATGCCTTGCCCCTTTCTTGGTGGAGACAATCTCTGTTCCATCTACGATGTTCGTCCGAAAGCCTGTCGGGAATTTCCTCATACAGATCGCAAGAAGATCTACCAGATCAACCATCTGACCATCAAGAATACCCTCACTTGCCCAGCGGCTTATTTATTTGTAGAAAAATTGAAGGATCGTTTGTAATGGCATATACATTTTTACTTTTTGATTTGGACCATACCTTGTTGGACTTTGAATCTGCTGAAGAGACAGCCTTGACGCAGATGTTAGAAGACATGAATTTTCCAGATGTACAGGCCTTTAAGGATTACTACAAACCCATGAACCAAGGGCTCTGGAAGGATTTGGAGCAAAAGAAATTAACCAAGCAAGAGCTCGTGGATAGTCGGTTTGCGATTGGGTTTGCCCACTTTGGGATTACGGTTGATGGGGCTGAGATAGCTCTTCGCTACCAAGATTACATTAGTCTTCAGGGGCAGTCTTTCCCCGGTGCGGAGGACTTACTGGCTCGACTTGAAAAAGCAGGTTACCAGCTCTATGGTGCAACGAACGGAGTGACTGCCATTCAAGAAGGACGCTTAGTTCATTCTACAATCGCACCTTATTTCAAAGAGGTCTTTATCTCTGAGCAGCTTCATACTCAGAAACCAGAACCTGCATTTTTTGACAAGGTCGGCCAACTGATTCCAGGTTTCAGCAAGGAAGAGACCCTCATGATCGGTGATTCCTTGACGGCGGATATCGCAGGAGGCCATGCTGCGGGGATCGATACCGTCTGGTATAACCCAAATCATAAGGAAAATACCAGCCAGGTAGTGCCGTCTTATACCGTTAGCAACTATCAAGAAATCGCCGATTTACTGATAAAATAAAAAATTTTAAATACTGTCAAGTTTTTTTCTTGACAACTCTATAAAATGTGTTACAATAGATCATGTGCTAAATAGCTTGTCTATTTCACCGAAAATTAAAATATAGAAAAGAGACTTATAAAAATGGCAGTTAAAATTCGTTTGACTCGTATGGGTTCTAAGAAAAAACCTTACTACCGTATTAACGTAGCAGATTCACGTTCACCACGTGATGGACGTTTCATCGAAACAGTTGGAACTTACAATCCACTTGTTGAAGAAAACCAAGTAACTTTGAAAGAAGACCGCGTTCTTGCATGGTTGGCTGATGGAGCTCAACCTTCAGATACAGTTCGCAACATCCTTTCAAAAGCTGGTGTGATGAAGAAATTCCACGATTCTAAATTCTCAAAATAATTTTTTAAGTAGGTTGATGTATGGATACGATTGAAAATCTCATTATTGCAATTGTGAAACCCTTGATTTCACAACCGGATGCCTTAACCATCAAGATCGAAGATACTCCTGAATTCTTGGAGTACCATCTTGACCTTGATCCTAGCGATGTTGGTCGTGTAATCGGTCGAAAAGGTCGCACCATTTCTGCGATAAGAACGATTGTCTACTCTGTCCCAACTGAAGATAAAAAAGTAAGAATCGTTATTGACGAAAAATAAAAAGACGGGACTTGGTCCCGTTTTTTTATTGGAGCACTCAGGGAGCACCGTTGAGAATTGTTGCTGAACGTGATAAAATAGAGTGAATAAACTACACTGGAGAAATCATGAATTACTTTAATGTTGGGAAAATTGTCAATACCCAAGGCTTACAAGGAGAAATGCGGGTCTTGTCTGTGACAGACTTTGCGGAAGAGCGTTTTAAAAAAGGAGCTGAGTTGGCTCTCTTTGATGAGAAGGATCGTTTTGTCCAAACGGTGACCATTGCCAGTCATCGCAAACACAAGAACTTTGACATCATCAAGTTTAAGGATATGTACCATATCAATGCCATCGAAAAATTCAAAGGCTTTAGCCTCAAGGTTGCGGAAGAAGACTTGACAGATTTGGAGGATGGCGAATTCTATTACCATGAGATCATCGGCCTTGATGTTTATGAAAATGACCAACTAATCGGTCAGATCAAGGAAATCCTGCAACCAGGTGCCAATGACGTCTGGGTCGTGAAACGTAAAGGAAAACGAGATCTTCTCTTGCCTTATATCCCACCAGTAGTCTTGAATATTGATATCCCAGGAAACCGGGTGGATGTAGACATCTTAGAAGGGTTAGACGATGAAGATTGATATTTTAACCCTCTTTCCAGAGATGTTTTCTCCTCTTGAGCATTCTATCGTCGGAAAGGCGCGTGAAAAGGGACTTCTCGAGATCAACTACCATAATTTCCGTGAAAACGCGGAGAAGGCGCGCCATGTGGATGATGAACCCTATGGTGGCGGGCAAGGAATGCTTCTACGCGCTCAACCGATTTTTGATGCCTTTGATGCGATTGAGAAAAAGAATCCTCGCGTGATCCTGCTAGATCCTGCTGGTCGGACCTTTGACCAAGCCTACGCAGAAGAGTTGGCTCAGGAAGAGGAATTGATCTTTATCTGTGGCCACTATGAGGGCTACGACGAGCGGATCAAGACCTTGGTGACGGATGAGATTTCTCTTGGAGATTATGTACTAACAGGTGGCGAGCTAGCGGCCATGACCATGATTGATGCGACGGTACGCTTGATTCCAGAAGTGATCGGGAAAGAGTCCAGTCATCAAGACGACAGTTTCTCATCAGGTCTTCTAGAATATCCTCAATACACACGGCCTTATGAATACAGAGGAATGACAGTTCCAGATATCCTCATGAGTGGCCACCATGAAAATATTCGTCAGTGGCGCCTCTATCAGAGTTTGAAAAAGACCTTAGAACGTCGTCCGGACTTGCTAGAAAACTATGAGTTGACAGCAGAAGAAGAGAAGATGTTGGAACAAATTAAACAATAAGACTAACAGCGTCAGCTGTTTTTCTTTTGCCTCAAAAATTTATGAAAAAAACTTTTTAAACCTACTAGTTATTGGTAACAAAATGTGGTATGCTAAGGGGTAGAGAAACTTCAAGAAAATGATTCAGTTTTGGGGGTGAGTTTAATGGGAAAGAAATTAGGAAAATCGGTTTTCACGACTGGGATTGCCGCAACAACGGTCCTATCTGGTATGTTTAATCACAAGGCTAGTGCGGAAGAGGTGAAGCAAAATGAAAATGCAGAAACCAATAGTACGGAAGTAGTCGAAAAACCAATTACGGTTGATGAGTTGAAGCAAATTACAGCTCAAAAAGGCCAAGTGGTGAAAGATGTCCACTACCAAGAGCAAAAAGTGATCGATGCTCAAACGGAAGTCAAGGCTGCTGGACAAGAACTGGAAGAAAAGAAAGCAGAAGTGACGGATGCGGAAAACCTCATTGCAACGACTTCAGATGCCCAAGTTCAAAATGCAGAAAATGACGTCAAGGTGGCTCAAGCCTATGTGACTATCGAAGAAAATAAGGTTCGAGAAGCAGAAGCTGCACATGACCAAGTTATAGAGGCTGTTCGTCAACAGGAAAATCAAGTCACAGCTCAAGAATCTTTGGTCGATGTAGCACAAAATGAATTGAACCAAGCCAAAGCACCGATTTCAAATGATGAGAATGTGCTCAACCAAGCTTTGTTGGAGCAAAGTCAAGTCGAGCAAAGTATCCGAGAATCTCAGAATTACCTCGCGACCTTGCAAGCGAGTCAGCAAACTGGCTCAGATACAGTGGCTCAAATTGAGAGCGATATTCAACTGGCTCAAACGCGTCTGACAGATTTGAAAGCGGTCATCGCAACCAAGGAAGCAGAATTGGCAGCCTTAGAACAAGCTGCGGCCAATAGCCCAGTTCAGTTGAGTCAAGCGACTTATGAAGGTTATTTGCAACACTTAGCTGACAATGGCAATGAAGCTGCAGCGAGTGCTTTAGCCCTCTACAAGCGTGGTCGGGAAGAAGACGGCTTAACAGTTGGAGAGTCTGGATCCTTGCAAGCTAACCTCCGAGCTCTTGAAATTGCGGATGCCATCAATAGCTATCGTCGCAATGCCGGCTTGCCTGAATTGGAACTGGATCCCTATTCCCTTCCAGCCAGTCAAGTACAGTTGGAATACTTCAAAAAAGCCAATTGGCATATGTTTAAGTATTTGCCAAATGAAAACATCGCTTATGGCTTCTCACCTGCTGGTGCGGTTGACTTTTGGTACAATGAAAAAGCGGCTTATCAGGAAGTAGCGGCTCAATATGGTCTACCAACAGACGAAACACAAATCGATGCCAATGACATTTATATGAAAATTGGGGCTGAGGCCTTTGCTAAGGTTGGTCACTACCTCCAAATGGTAGACAACAAAGCGACAGCTTTATCAGTCGCTTATGACCCAAGCAATGCCATGTCAGAAGCAGCTTTCTTACACAGCCCGGTCAATTCAGCAGTGTCAACCAGTGCACTCGCTTACCAATTGCGTCAGGGAGCTGGGGCAACGACGACAAGATCAGATGTGAAAGCAAAATCTGATGAAGTAGCTAATCTCAAGTTAGACAAGGCCAATCAAGAGTCTCAAATCATTATCTTGCAAGGCAAACTAGAAGATGCCCACCATGCAAATTCGAAGATGGAAGCGGAGATGGCCAATGTCCAAAAGACCATCCAAAATTACAAGATTCTTCTTGTTAGCAAGGACCATGCGGTTGAAAAGGCGAAGGCGACTCTTGATGTATCTCGAGGTCGGATTGAAGCGACCATCCAACCAAAAGAAGCGACCCTTCAAAAAGCGAAAGATTTGTTAGCAGCTGCGCGTGAGAAATTAGATCTATTAAAAGCAGAAGAAGCAGAAAAAGCCCAAGTCGTTCAAGAAGCGCATGAGGGCTTGAAGGCGGCGCAAGAGCGCCTGGTTGCTGCTGAAAAACGTCTTTCTGACTTTAAAAACGCTCCAGAATTATTGGTCAAAGCCCAATCAGTTTTATCTGCTGCGGTGGCTAATTTGGAAAATAAAAAAGAAAAATTGGAAGCAGAATTCACAACCCTGCAATCTTATCAAAGTGTTGTGGAACTGTTGAATTCCCAATATGAAGATCTAGCGTCGCGGATGGATCCAGCTATTTTAGAAGCAGCAGATATGCCGATGGATATCCGCTCAAGCAATCAAACAACTTTCTCGGATAGACCAACTGTTCTTCCAACAACTACCAATAGTCCACAAGTGCAAGCACCAACAGCTAGTCCAGCTCCAAAACAAGAAGCTAAAGTAGAAGAAATCAAACCGAAAAAAGAAAACAGCCAAGCTGTGGCTGGATCTGATTCCTCCAAATATGCAGTAGCAACAACAGGTGTTGCCGTCGGGCTACTTGCTGGATTGTTTGGTTTCAAGAAAAAGAAACAATCATCAAAAAATGATTAAGACATACCGAAGATAGAGTGGATGCTTAGACATTTTATTGCTTAAACTCTTCAAAGAAGATATATGAGGGTGGGAAAAGAACTCGCTTAACAAAATGAGTTCTTTCCTGCTCTTTTTTTGTACAATTTTAGAATTTTTGAAAGAAAATGATAGAAAATGATAAAAAGTGTTGACATTTTTTGGAGATGGAGTATAATAGTCCTTGTAATCGATTGCAAAAGGAGGAGAAATGCTTAAGTCTGAACGAAAACAATTCATCCTCGAGAAGGTATTGAAGGAAAAGTTTGTTTCCTTAGAAACCCTTGTACAAGAGCTGGGGACGTCTGAATCAACGGTTCGACGTGACTTGGATGAATTAGAAGCTGAAAGTAAACTTCGCCGGGTTCACGGCGGTGCGGAAAGCCTGCATTTTCTTCAAGAGGAAGAAAGCAATAAAGAAAAATCTATCAAAAACATTCAAGTTAAGTCAAAAATCGCGGTAAAAGCGGCGGAATTGATCAAAGATCATGACGTGATCTTTATCGATGCCGGGACGACCAATGAACTTTTGGTACAAGAAATTGTCAATCCAACGGTAACCGTGGTGACCAACTCGATTCACCATGCGACCAAGTTGGTCGAGCGAAATGTTCCAACAGTCATCATCGGTGGGAAGGTAAAATCTTCTACAGATGCTAGTATCGGAGGAATCGCGCTCAATCAGATCGGTCAGTTGAATTTTGACAAGGCCTTTCTTGGAATGAATGGAATCGATGATGAATTTTACAGCACTCCAGACCTGGAAGAAGGATCTGTTAAGCGTGCGATTATCGAAAATGCGAAAAAGACCTATATCCTAGCGGATGATTCGAAAATTGGGGTGACATCCTTTGTCAAAGTGGCTCCTATCAAGCGAGCCATGATTATCACCAATCAATGTGAACCGCAACGATTAAAGGTTTTAAAAGAAAAAACGGAGGTTATAGAGGTTTGATTTATACAGTTACACTGAATCCAGCAATTGACTATATTGTCCGTCTCGATCATGTAGAGACCGGAGCGGTCAATCGGATGGCTTCAGAAGATAAATTCGCCGGTGGTAAGGGAATCAATGTCAGTCGTGTTTTGAAGCGTCTCGATATCGAGAACACAGCGACTGGATTTATCGGTGGTTTCACAGGACGCTTCATTGAAGACGTACTGATTAGCGAAGCCATTTCAACCAACTTTGTGACAGTGGACCAAGATACACGGATCAATGTCAAGATCAAAGCTGATGAGGAAACAGAGATCAATGGGAATGGCCCAGAAGTAACAGATACTCAGTTGCAAGAATTGCTCAATATCTTATCGAGCTTAACAGCAGATGATGTAGTAGTCTTTGCAGGGTCTGCCCCATCTTCACTTGGGAATGCCGTATACAAACAATTGATCGCAGCTACTCGTGCGACAGGTGCACAAGTGGTTTGTGATTTTGAAGGGCAAACCTTGATTGGTTCCTTGGAGTTCAATCCCCAATTGGTCAAACCAAACAACCATGAGTTGGGAGATATTTTTGGCGTTACCTTGACGGAATTGCCAGAAATTGAACGCTATGCCAAAGAAATTTTGGCCAAAGGAGCACAAAACGTCATTATTTCTATGGCGGGTGATGGTGCTCTCCTAGTCAGTCCAAGCGGGACTTACTTCGCAAAACCAATCAAGGGTCAAGTGAAGAACTCTGTCGGGGCTGGAGATTCCATGGTAGCTGGCTTCACTGGGAAGCTCGCAACAACAGGAGATGTCATCGAAGCCTTCAAATGGGGCGTGGCTTGTGGAACAGCGACCACCTTCTCAGATGATTTAGCGACAGCTGACTATATAAAAGAAACTTATGAAAAAGTAGAGGTAGAAAAATTATGAAAATTCAAGACGTTTTAAATAAAAACGTGATGTTGTTTGATCTTCAAGCAACAGATAAAGAGGGCGTGATCAATGAGATGGTTCAATCGCTCGTTGACAATGGTGTGGTGACAGATTTTGATACCTTCAAGGCTGGAATCATGAACCGTGAAGCACAAACTTCAACTGGTTTGGGTGACGGAATTGCCATGCCCCACAGCAAAAATGAAGCAGTCAAAGAAGCAACAGTCTTGTTTGCAAAATCAAACAAGGGTGTGGACTATGCATCACTTGATGGCCAACCAACAGACTTGTTCTTCATGATCGCGACTCCAGAAGGAGCAAACGACACTCACTTGGCGACCCTTGCTGAATTGTCTAAGTACTTGATGAAACCAGGATTTGCGGACAAACTTCGCCAAGCCAGCACTCCTGATCAAGTGATCGCAGCCTTTGATGCAGAAGAGCAAGAAGCTGCAGCTGAAGAAGCGAAAAAAGCAGAAGCGGTCAAAGAAGCAGCTTCATCTGACAAACCTCTCATCGTTGCTGTTACAGCATGTACAACAGGGATCGCCCACACTTACATGGCAGAAGAAGCCCTCATCAAAAAAGGGGAAGAAATGGGTGTTACAGTCCGCGTTGAAACCAACGGTGCATCTGGTGTCGGCAACCGTTTGACAGCTGAAGAAATCGCCAAAGCTGAAGGGGTCATCATTGCAGCTGATAAAGCAGTTGAAACCGCTCGTTTCGATGGCAAAAAATTGATCTCTAAACCAGTCGCAGCTGGTATCCGTCAGACAGAGGAATTGATCCAAACCATCTTGGATGGAAAAGCAGATGTCTTCCACGCTGAAAATGCTGCACAAGCTAGCGCTAGCCAAGAAAAATTGAGCTTAGGTGGAGCCTTCTACAAACACTTGATGAGTGGGGTTTCTCAAATGCTTCCATTCGTTATCGGTGGTGGTATCTTGATCGCCCTTGCCTTCTTGATTGACCAAGTTCTTGGTGTGCCTCAAGATCAATTGTCTAGTCTTGGTTCTTATCATGTATTAGCAGCACAATTTAAAACAATTGGTGGAGTAGCCTTTGGCTTCATGCTTCCTGTACTTGCAGGTTACATTGGATTCTCAATCGCTGAAAAACCTGGTTTTGTAGCAGGGTTTATCGCTGGATCTATTGCTAGCTCAGGGTCAGCATTTGGAAATATCGCCTACGGCGCTGCTAAAGGTGAATTACCAGCAGCCGTATCATCTGGTTTCCTTGGAGCCTTAGTTGGTGGTTTCCTAGCAGGTGGAGTGATTCTAGTTCTTCGTAAAGCTCTTGCAGGTCTTCCACGTTCTCTTGATGGTATCCGTTCAATCCTTCTCTTGCCATTGCTTGGTGTTGGTTTGACAGGATTCTTGATGTTCCTCATCAATATTCCAATGGCTGCTATCAATACTGGTCTTAACAACTTCCTTTCAAGCTTGTCAGGTAGCTCAGCTGTCCTTCTTGGACTTCTCGTCGGCGGTATGATGGCCGTCGATATGGGTGGACCAGTTAACAAAGCCGCTTATGTCTTCGCTACAGGTACACTTGCTGAATCTGTTGCTTCAGGTGGTTCTATTGTTATGGCAGCTGTTATGGCAGCTGGTATGGTTCCTCCATTGGCAGTATTCGTAGCAACTGTATTGTTTAAAGATAAATTCACACAAGAAGAACGCGATTCAGGTTTGACAAACATCGTTATGGGTCTTTCCTTCATCACAGAAGGTGCCATTCCATTCGGTGCAGCTGACCCAGCCCGTGCCATCCCTAGCTTCATTGCAGGTTCAGCATTGACAGGTGCTCTTGTTGGTCTTGCAGGCTTGAAACTCATGGCTCCTCACGGAGGAATCTTCGTTATCGCCCTTACTTCAAACCCACTTCTTTACATCTTGTTCGTATTGATCGGTGCAGTCGTAAGTGGTATCTTGTTCGGATTGCTTCGCAAACCTAAAAACTAAACATGACTAAAAGGTTGGGACTGCCCAACCTTTTTTTGCGCAAAAACACCAACTAGTGATGAAGTTGCTTATCTCTATAGATTTCGATACAATTATTATAACTTTTCCTTATCAAGGAGGATGAAGCATGAAAAAAGGTAAACTGGCAATTCTTTTAGCCACCACTGCAGTAATTGCAGGGGGCGTGATCATCACTAGTCAACAACAAAATATATTTTCCAATGCTCCTCAACAGAGAAAGCAACTCAGCGCGAAAGAGAAGCAATTGGCTTACTTAAAGGAACATGATAATGAAATAAAAGAGTTTGTAAAATCTCAAAATCCTAAAGTTAAATCAGTTCAGATTGCTTGGGATGAAACTCAATGGGAAGAAATAGGAAATGGTACACCGAAGGGGGGAGGTGACGTAATCCGAGTATTTGGTGGTTTTAATCAAATAAAAAATTCAAGTTGGAGCGTTTTGATTTACATTAAAGATATAAAAAATAATGAAGAAGATTTTATTGAAGGAATAGGAAGTGGTGGTCCGCTTCGTGTAGGAGGAGAATATTTTGACGAATAATAATTTAAAAACCTACAAAACACCAACTAGTGAATCGATTGCTGATCTATATTGATTTGGTTATGATTTGATGAACTTTTCTTTATCAAGGAGGCTAGATAATGAGAAAAAGAAAACTAGTCATTTTGGCGTTCCTCACTTTTGTACTAGTGGGAGCAACAATTTTGTCTCTTCAAAAACAAAATATCTTTTCAAATGCTCCTCAACAGAGTAAGCAACTAAGTACTAAAGAGAAGCAACTGGTTTATTTAAAGGAACATGATAATGAAATAAAAGAGTTTGTAAAATCTCAAAACCCAAAGATCGAATCTGTTCAGATTGATTGGGACCAGACTCGTTGGGAAGACATAGGGAATGGTACACCCCAAGGGGCAGGAAAAGTTGTGAGTATTTTTGGTGGATTTAATCATTTAAAGACGTCAGATTGGAATGTTATAATTGAGATAAAAATGGAAAAATTGATATGGAAAGCATGGGGATCAGCAATGGTATAAGATTAGAGGGCTAACTTTTTGACTAAGAGCAAGTTATAAAACTTCAATTATTTCTATGCAAATTTACTACAAGTTCCATATCAAACAAAGCATGTTTTTGCTGGATCATCAGGTCGGTCACCCAACCTTTTCTTATTGTACTAGCGAAAAAATCACCTCATTCGGCGTTGGTATCTTGAGCTGAATTATGATATAATAAGCCTATCGCATATTTTTAGGAGAATAAAAATGGATATTCAACGTGAAAAAGAATTTGTCAGCCAATACCACTATGACGCTCGTAATTTTGAGTGGGAAAAAGAAAATGGCATCCCTGAAACAAAAGTAGATGTAAACTTTCAATTGATCAATCGTGATCAAGAACAAAACACGACTTCTTTGATTGTCATCTTGAGCTACATGATCGTTTTTGACGGTTTTGTGATCAGCGGAACCATCACTCAAATCAACCACTTGTTTGGTCGTTATGTCAATGAACCAAGCGAATTCAGCAAAGACGAAGTGGAAGAATTGGCTCGCCCTTGCTTGAATATGCTCAACCGTTTGACTTATGAAGTCACAGAAATTGCCCTCGATTTACCGGGTATTAATTTGGAGTTTTAATCAATGAAATTAGCAGTGATCACGGATTCGTCTGCCTATTTACCGCAAGACGTGCTCCATCACGACGACTTATTTATTTTAGAGATCCCGATCTATATCGATGGGGAGTCTTATGTTGAAGGGAAGAACCTGACACACGATGAGTTCTACCAAAAGATGGCTGCGTCTAAGGAATTGCCAAAGACTAGCCAGCCGAGTGTGGCAGAGTTAGAAGAAGTCTTATCTGGTTTGACAGCTAAGGGCTATACGCATGCTATCGGTCTTTTCTTGTCATCAGGTATTTCTGGTTTCTACCAAAATATCCAATATTTGAAGGACGAATTTGAAGGCTTGACCGTCGAATTTCCGGATTCAAAAATCACCAGTGCTCCTCTAGGAATGATGACAGAAGACTGCTTGAAATGGGCTGGTGAAGGCCGTTCCTTTGATGAAATTGTTGCCAATGTCCAACACCAGATTGATGGAACCTCTGCCTATATCATGGTGGATGATTTGAACCACTTGGTTAAAGGTGGCCGTCTGTCTAATGGGGCTGCTATTCTTGGGAACCTCTTGAGCATCAAGCCTATTCTTCATTTTAATGATGAAGGCGTGATTGAGGTCTTTGAGAAAGTCCGGACGGAAAAGAAAGCCATGAAACGCTTGGTAGAGATTGTTGTATCAGATATCGCAGATGGTCATTACCAAGTCTTTGTCATCCATGCCAATGTCCCTGAAAAAGCAGAAGCACTTCGCCAACTGCTCATCGAAGAAGGAGTAGAAGGAGATATTCCTTTTGCTACCTTTGGAGGGGTTATCGGGACGCACTTAGGTGACCATAGCTTAGCAGTTGGGTATATCCCTATCGTTTAAGGAGAATTCTATGTCCATTAAAGTCATTATCGCAGGTTTCAAGGGAAGAATGGGACAAGCAGCCTATAAGATGGTTTCTGAAGATCCTGAGCTAGAATTAGCCGGCTTGATCGATCCATTTACTGATGAGACAGAAGTTGCAGGAGTCCCTGTCTTTAACCACAAAGAAGATGTTGTGGGTCTAGAGGTAGATGTTTGGGTCGACTTTACTATGCCCAAGGTCGCTTACGAGAATACTCGCTTTGCAATTGAAAATGGCTTTGCGCCTGTTGTGGGAACGACTGGATTCACTCCTGAGCAGATCCAAGAATTGACAGAACTTTCACGTGAAAAGGGCTTGGGTGGCTTGATCGCGCCGAACTTTGCCATCGGAGCCGTGCTTTTGATGCAATTTGCGGCGCAAGCGACCAAGTATTTCCCGAATGTGGAAATTATCGAATTGCACCACGATAAGAAAAAAGATGCACCGAGTGGAACAGCAATTAAGACCGCTGAGTTGATCTCTGAGAAGCGCGAGAAGATCCAGCAAGGTGCAGCAGATGAAGAAGAGTTGATGCCTGGTGCAAGAGGGGCAGAGTTTGAAGGGATGCGCATCCATTCGGTTCGATTACCTGGCCTAGTCGCTCACCAAGAGGTGATTTT
Organism: Streptococcus sp. CP1998; assembly: GCF_041026655.1. NCBI lineage: Bacteria > Bacillati > Bacillota > Bacilli > Lactobacillales > Streptococcaceae > Streptococcus > Streptococcus sp. CP1998. The sequence goes on along the minus strand of NZ_CP163380.1, from coordinate 1,151,723 downwards.
TGGCAGCCAAGGCGAAGGGTTGACTCTCCGTCATGATTCCTATGATCGTGTTTCCTTCATGACAGGAGTAAATCTAGGGATTAAAGAAGTTGTCAAGCGTCATGAGCTTGTCTATGGTTTGGAACACTTACTATGAGATTAGAAAAGATGCCTTCTGAGTTTCAGGAGGCTTTACCAATATTAGAGAAGATTAAAGCAGCTGGTTTTGAGGCCTATTTTGTAGGGGGATCTGTCCGTGATGCCCTCTTGGATCGTCCGATTCACGATGTCGATATCGCATCCTCCTCATACCCAGAAGAGACCAAGGCGATTTTTGATCGGACAGTAGATGTCGGTATCGAACACGGGACCGTCTTGGTCCTTGAAAATGGTCAAGAATATGAAATTACGACCTTCCGGACAGAGGATGTCTATGTCGATTATCGCCGTCCAAGCTCCGTGTCTTTTGTACGCTCGCTAGAAGAAGACCTCAAGCGTCGTGATTTTACGGTTAATGCCTTTGCCTTAAATGAAAAAGGAGAAATTGTTGACCTCTTTCATGGACTAGAAGATTTGGAAAACAAGGTCCTTCGGGCCGTTGGGCTTCCTCATGAACGGTTTAACGAAGATGCACTCCGGATCATGCGAGGATTTCGTTTTCAAGCCAGTCTTGGCTTTGAATTAGAAGAGGCAACCTTTGACGCTATGAAGGAGTGTGCTCCCTTACTTGAGAAGATTTCAGTAGAGCGCACCTTCATCGAATTTGATAAACTCTTGCTTTCTCCATTCTGGAGACAGGGCTTGGAGGCTATGCTGGCAAGTGGAGCCTATCACTATCTGCCAGAGATGAAGGATCGTAAAGAAGCGATCGAGCGTTTGTTTGACATAGAGTTGGAGTATACCTTTTCAACTTCTGAGCAAGCCTGGGCTGCTTTGGTCTTAGCACTAGAGATTCAAGATATTCCAAAATTCTTTAAGAAATGGAAGACTTCTAGAGACTTTGCCAAGACGGTGGAGCAGATCGTGGAGATTCTAAAGCTCCGAGAAAATGGAAGTCTAGACACGCGTGCTTGCTACAAGTATGAGAAGCGTTTGTTGCTAGTGGCTGAAGAGCTTCGTGAAGCGTATGCCTTGAGTGTGGATTATTTGGCCATCGAGCGCGTTTATGATAGCTTGACCATTCATGATAAGCATGAAGTGGTGGTCAATGGCGGTATCCTGATCAAAGAATATGGTTTTCAACCAGGTCCAGCCTTAGGAGAGATGTTGACAAAAATAGAATATGCCATCGTCGATGGGGAACTGGCCAATGAAAAAGAAGCCATCATTGCCTATATCCAGCAAGTAAAAGAGGAGGAAAAATGAGCGATTTTATTGTCGATAAATTAACCAAATCTGTCGGAGATAAGACTGTCTTTCGTGAGATTTCCTTTATCATTCACGACTTGGATCGGATCGGATTGATCGGGGTCAATGGGACTGGAAAAACCACTCTGTTAGATGTATTGTCAGGTCGCTCTGGCTTTGATGGAGATGTGAGTCCTTTTTCTGCCAAGAGTGATTATACGATTGGCTACTTGACGCAGGAACCAGACTTTGATGATCAAAAGACGGTTCTGGATACGGTGCTATCTAGTGATTTGCGTGAAATGCGGCTCATTCGCGATTATGAATACTTGATGGCGGAATACCGAGAAGAGAACCAAGCCCGTCTTGAAAAGGTCATGGCAGAGATGGATTCGCTTAATGCTTGGGAAATCGAGAGTCAGGTCAAGACAGTCCTTTCTAAACTTGGAATTGAAGATTTGAACGCAAAAGTTGGGGATCTATCTGGGGGCTTGCGTCGTCGAGTGCAACTGGCCCAGGTTTTGCTATCTCACCACGATCTGCTCTTACTAGATGAGCCGACCAACCACCTAGACATTGATACCATCGAATGGTTGACCAATTTCTTAAAGAACTCTAAGAAAACGGTGCTTTTCATTACCCACGATCGCTATTTCTTGGATAATATCTCGACACGGATCTTTGAGTTGGATCGAGCTAGCTTGATCGAGTATCAGGGCAACTACCAGGATTATGTCCGCTTAAAGGCTGAGCAAGACGTGCGTGATGCAGCCCTTCTTCATAAGAAGCAGCAACTCTATAAGCAGGAGTTGACCTGGATGCGGCGTCAACCCCAGGCGCGTGCGACCAAGCAACAGGCGCGGATCAATCGATTCCATGATCTCAAACAAGACTTGTCTGGTCAAAGCAACCAGACGGATTTGGAGATGAACTTTGAGACCAGCCGGATCGGAAAGAAAGTCATCGAGTTTAAAGATGTGAGTTTTGCTTTTGAAAACAAGCCGATTTTACAGGATTTTAACCTCTTGGTGCAGAATAAGGATCGCATTGGGATCGTTGGAGATAATGGCGTCGGCAAGTCCACCCTACTCAATTTGATCGCAGAGCGACTACAGCCACAGTCTGGGCAAGTCATTATCGGTGAAACTGTGCGGGTGGCTTATTTCTCTCAACAGATTGATGGTTTGGATGAGAGCAAGCGCGTGATTAATTTTCTCCAGGAAGTTGCTGAGGAAGTGAAGACGACCGTTGGAACGACATCAATTGCGGATCTCTTAGAGCAATTTCTCTTCCCACGTTCCATGCACGGAACCTTGATCGAAAAACTCTCCGGTGGGGAGAAGAAGCGCCTCTTTCTCTTAAAACTCTTGATTGAAAAACCCAATGTTCTTCTCCTCGATGAGCCAACCAATGACTTGGATATCGCAACCTTGACGGTTTTGGAAAACTTCCTTCAAAACTTTGGAGGTCCCGTCATTACCGTTAGCCACGACCGCTATTTCCTAGACAAGGTCGCAAGCAAGATCCTGGCTTTTGAAAATGGGGGCATTCGTGAGTTCTTTGGCAATTATACGGATTACCTGGATGAAAAAGCCTTTGAAGTAGCTCAAGTAACGGCCAGTCATAAGGTTGAAAAAGAAAAACCTGTCAAGCCAAAAGAAGAGAAGAAGCGCATGAGCTACATGGAAAAGCAAGAGTGGGCGAGTATTGAAGCAGATATCGAAGCCATTGAAAATCGGATCGCAGAGATTGAAGTGGAGATGAATGAAAACGGCTCTGACTTTGGCAAATTGTCAGCTCTTCAAAAAGAACTGGATCAGGAAAATGAGCGATTGCTTGAGAAGTACGATCGCTATGAATACCTGAGCGAATTAGATGAATAAGGAGGCCCTATGAATCAATTGAACCGAATATCCCTTGGGATTTCAGCCACTATCTTTACCATTATTGGTATCGTCTTGTTTATCAATCCAATTGAGCACATTGGCTCGTTTAGCTGGTTGATTTCTTGTGGCTTCTTTTTAATATCCCTTTCGCGTTTTTCACGCTATTACCGATTGCGCCAAGCTGGTATCATTCAGCAGCAACAGCTCTTTCACAGTATGGTCGCCTTGGTTTTTGCGGTCTACTTACTGCTCTATGGCTACAAGACCTTGCCGATTGTCTTTCCCGTTACCTTAGGAATCTGGCTCATCTATCGTTCGATTATGAACTTCCGAAAAGCCAATTTTTACTCGAGGAAGGTTGAAGAACTGTCTAAGCGTTATATTTTCTTTGCCTTGCTACAGCTCTTCATCGGTTTATTCTTAATTGTTAGTCCGCTTTCGATTAGCGTCTTTCTATTAAATATTATTGGCTTGATTTTCCTCATTTTAGGATTTCAATCCTTTAGTCTCTTGTTAAAAAGTTAAGAAAAGTTACGTGCAAACCTTTGCGTTTGATAAAAAGTCTGATATAATAGATCTGTAAGTGTTTACAAGTTTGAAAGGAGTTACAGATGTCTAAAAAAATTATTGGGATTGACCTAGGGGGAACTTCAATTAAGTTTGCCATCCTTACTTTGGATGGGGAAGTTCAAGAAAAATGGTCTATTAAAACAAATATCTTGGATGAAGGTAGCCATATCGTAGAGGATATGATCGAATCCATCGCGCATCGCTTGAAGATGCTTGGGCTTGATGCTTCTGAGTTCCAAGGAATTGGAATGGGTTCACCTGGTGTCGTTGACCGTGAAAAAGGTACAGTTATCGGTGCCTACAACTTGAACTGGAAGACTCTTCAACCAGTCAAAGAAAAGATCGAAAGTGCCCTTCATATTCCATTCTTTATCGATAATGATGCCAACGTTGCTGCTTTGGGTGAACGTTGGAAAGGGGCTGGTGAAAACCAACCAGATGTCGTCTTCATGACACTTGGTACAGGTGTCGGCGGTGGTATCGTCGCTGAAGGTCGTCTCTTGCATGGTGTACGTGGAGCTGCTGGTGAGCTTGGTCACATCACTGTTGACTTTGATGATCCAATCCAATGTACCTGTGGTAAAAAAGGTTGTCTTGAAACGGTTGCCTCTGCAACTGGTATCGTTAACCTAACTCGTCGCTACGCAGATGAGTACGAAGGGGACTCTCAATTGAAAGTCTTGATCGACAACGGAGAAGAAGTAACGGCTAAAACGGTCTTTGACCTGGCAAAAGAAGGCGATGCTCTTGCTTTGATCGTATACAAGAACTTCTCACGTTACCTTGGACTTGCTGCAGCCAATATTGGTTCAACCTTGAACCCATCTAAGATCGTTATCGGTGGTGGGGTATCTGCGGCTGGAGACTTCCTCTTGGATGGCGTGCGCAAGGTCTTTGAAGAAAACTCATTCCCACAAGTACGTGAATCTACTCAATTGGCGCTTGCTACTTTGGGAAATGACGCCGGTGTTATCGGTGCTGCATCCCTTGTATTACAATAAGATGAAAAGGAGATCTGGCTCGTGCTAGGATCTCCTTTTTTTCTGTATCCTGTGATATAATGAAGACAAAATTGGATTCAAGGAGAGTATATGACAAAAGCAGATACAATTTTTAAAGAAAACATTCGAAAAATCATGGAAGAAGGGGTCTGGTCAGAGCAGGCGCGTCCTAAGTACAAGGATGGTAGAACGGCCAACTCCAAGTACATCACAGGAGCCTTTATGGAGTTTGACCTCTCAAAAGGCGAGTTTCCTATCACGACCCTTCGTCCCATCGCGATTAAATCAGCCATCAAAGAGATGCTCTGGATCTACCAGGATCAGTCGAATAGCTTAGACCTGTTAGAAGACAAGTACAATGTCCACTACTGGAATGATTGGGAAGTAGGGGATAGTCGGACGATTGGACAACGCTACGGAGCTGTCGTCAAAAAGCATGACATTACCAATAAGATCCTCAAACAATTAGAAGCCAATCCTTGGAATCGCCGCAACATCATCTCGCTCTGGGATTATGATGCTTTTGAGGAGACAGAAGGACTCTTACCATGTGCTTTTCAGACCATGTTTGACGTGCGTCGGGTTGATGAAGAGATCTATCTAGATGCGACCCTGACCCAGCGTTCAAATGATATGTTGGTAGCCCACCATATCAATGCCATGCAATATGTAGCTCTTCAGATGATGATTGCCAAGCACTTTGGCTGGAAGGTCGGAAAGTTCTTTTACTTCATTAATAACCTTCATATTTATGATAATCAATTTGAACAGGCTGAAGAGTTACTCCGTCGGGAGCCTTCAGATTGTCAGCCACACTTAGTTTTAAATGTAGCAGATGGAACCAGTTTCTTTGATATCAAACCAGAAGATTTTGAACTGGTCGATTACGATCCAGTGAAGCCACAATTGAAGTTCGATCTTGCGATCTAGTGATAAATTAATGCTTTTTATACCTCTATCTATGAGGAAATTTATTTTACAGTAAACAGAATCAGCGCTAAAAATTTTTACTCATTTTTGAGTTAAAATGTTTTAAGTATCGTTCGGTTTTTGTTAAAATAGATAAGGTTTTGAAAAACAAAACAATTACAATAAGAAAGTTAATTAATAGATAAAGATGGAGGCCTATTAAATTGGGGAAAGACTTATTTAATGATCGTATTAGCAGATTCTCGATTCGTAAATTGAATGTGGGTGTTTGCTCAGTACTTTTGGGGACACTTGTCATGGTTGGGACTTCCGCAAGTGCAGCAGCAGAAGAAAATACAGATACGACAAGTGAAAGTGTAGCAGCAGTTGCAACAGCGTCAGAAACGCCCGCAACTTCAACAGCTACTTCAGCAGCATCAACTTCTGAAACAACTAGCACAGTAGCCACAACGTATGAAGCAAGCCCAGCTGTTACTGCAGCATCAACTTCAACAGCACCTGCTTCAACTAGTGAAGCAAGTAGCACAAGTACAGCAGCCTCAGCAACTGCAGCTACACCAACCGCTGCAACACCAAAATTAGAAGCGACTACGCCAGCAAACAAGGCAAGAGAAACAGCTTCAACCACTACAGATAAGAAAGAAGAAACAACTCTTTCAGCTGGACAAGGTGCAACAGCAAACAATACAGTCGCAACGGAAGAGACAGCCAACACTTCTCGCCGTCGTACTCGTCGTGCTGTGGGTGACCCAAATGATCCAAGCTTGATTGGGGATGACGTTGAAGACGCAACTTCAACTCCAAAAGTTGAAAAACCAGGATTTACAACAGATATTGATGCCAAATCTATGGCTAGCCAAATCTCATGGTTGGACTTTGGAGATGTAGCTAACTGGACAGGAACTACTACAGTATTAGTTCCTAAAAGTGAAACTAAACCAACTGAGGACTTAGAAGAAAAATTGGCTCTTCAAGTTGGGTCTACCTATACCAAGGAAATCATGCCTGGTTATGTAGTTACTGTAAAAGTCAAATCCTTGAAACCTTTCCAAGCGACTGAAATCTATAAGAAACGGATGGAAAATCAAGGGGCTACAGAAGTAGAAAAAGCAACCTATGATCCAAATGCAAAAAATGGTTATGTAAGTGGAGTCACTTCAACAGCTGCTAGGCAAGCTTTTAACAATGGTGAAGAGGCCAAAGTCATAGCTGATGCGCAAAATAATTGGACTGAAATCAGATTTGAGAACATTGATACGAAAACCAAGAAGACTACCATAAGTTCAGCTTTGAATGGTGGAAATATTGGAGTTCAGTTTGAAATCTCTGCAACCTTCCGTGGTAAGACAGTTAAGCCAGCTATTGTTATGGCTGATGGGGAGTCTGCTAACCCAGGTGAATTAGTTATGTTTACTACCAATGGAGAAGGTTGGCAGCATATTGGAGAATGGAAAAAGTTTACCAGACCAAAAACTTCTGTAACTTATGAACCACAAGATACTGAAAATCTTTTTGGACCTAATCCTAAATTTAATAATACCAACTTAAACCAACTTCGTAGATCTACTGAAGTTGGACCAGAAAAGAAACCAGTAGCTTGGAAGTATTTTGGAAATCCTGACCAAGTTACGGGTGGTCTAGGAACCGGTATATTTGGACCTAACATTTCTGAAGGAAATAGAACAGTTCCAATTGTGATGACGCGTGGTGCCTCTGAAGTGGGGCTTTATGTCGCTTCAGGTGGTAAACAGTCAGCAATGCTAGGATTCTTCCCAATTGATGAAGGGGATGCTCCTGAGTCATACGGAAAAGCTATGCATACCATTGCAACTGTAGATGGTGTAACTGGTGCTAAAGTAAATCAACCATATCTTGGTAATGTGAGCCCAGATATGGATGAGAATACTGCTCTTGACTGGTTCGGTGATGATAAGGCAACTACGGCCGATGAAGGAATTGACCAATTGCTTCCAGATGAGCTTAAAGGTACAACCAATGAGATGATCAAGATGGATCGTACACGCCCAGGTAACTACAAGTTGTCAATAGAAGCCCATACAGATGGAGCTTCAGAAGCTTATATCTACGGTTGGATAGACTTTAACCAAAATGGTACCTTTGATGAAGATGAACGCTCTGATCTTGCAAGAATCACAAATGACGGCACCGTTGAGTTGACCTTTGCAAAGAGCAAGACTTATATCGACCCTAGCGTTAAAGAACTAGGTGCTCGTGTTCGTATTGCCAAGAAAGCTACCGAGATTGAGAGCCCAACTGGTATGGCCTTCTCAGGGGAAGTAGAAGACTTCAGAACCCAAATCACTCACCCACCAAAAGGGGAATTCAAGGAAACAAGTGGTCTTCAAGGGGCGAAGCAAACTGCAACTGTAATCTTTACAGCACGTGGAGAACACAAGTATGAGCTTAATTCTAGTGCCGTTATTGACGAAACGGTAGAACCATACATCGTTGATAAAGATGGCAACCGTGCAACTCTTGATGCGGACGGTTACTATGTCGTTCCAGGACAAGGTAAGTACAAGATTACTGCCAACGGTAAGGACGTAGACGTTGAATTTATCCCAGAAGATAACTTCCTTGGAACAGCTGATGGTATTTCTATCCGTCGCTCAGATAACAACGGTTATGATACTGGTTGGTCAACAAAATTCCCAGATCAAGAACCAAACATTAATGGTCAGTTGAATACCATGGATGGTCAATACGTTCCAACAGTCACTCCAATTGAAATCGAAGGAGTTGACAAAACTTCAACTGATGTTCAAGGTGCGACTCAAAAAGAAACTCCGGCCTTTAACACAACTGCGACTAACTCAAATGGTGACAAGATTGCAATCACTCCAAGTGCAGAATATCCTGCTAAGTTGGTAGATCCTGCCACAGGTCTCACTACTGATGCGCCATCTGTAACAGTTGAAGGGGAAGGAACTTATACGATTAATCCTTCAACGGGTGAAGTAACCTTCACTCCAGATCCAAGCTTTACTGGTACAGCCAAAGGTGTGGATGTTTCATTGTCAGCGCCAGTTGGTAGAAATAAAGATGGTAAGATCCAACAGGACTACATCAAGACTGCAACAGCTAAGTACACTCCAACTGTCACACCAATCACAGTGACTCCTACAGACAAGGTTTCTGCGGATGTTCAAAACGTTCCTCAAACACAAACTCCTACATTTGAGTTGAGCAACGACAAGACTGCTGAAATCACTAGCAAGAAATTGGTGGATCCAGCAACTGGTCAACCGACTGATGAAACAACTGTAACAGTAGCAGGAGAAGGTAGCTATACAATCGATCCTACTACAGGAGCGGTGACCTTCACACCTGAAAAAGACTTTGTTGGAACTGCAACTGGAGTGAAAGTCCAAGCGACAGCGACGATTACCAATGCAGACGGTAAGACAGCAACGATCACATCTGATGCGACTTACACACCAACTGTTGTAGCGGCCGTTCCAACTGCAAACCCTGCAACTTCAAAAGATATCCAAGGTGCGACACAAACTGGAGCACCAACCTTTGAAGGTGCAACTGTTCAAGTGAATGGTCAAGATAAAGCGATCACGATTAAAGATAACAGCTACACGCTTTTGGATAACGATGGTAATGAAGTAACAAGCACACCGGCTTATGCTGCTGATGGGACAACTAAAATTGGTACATATTCAATTGATCCAGCAACTGGACAAGTAACCTTTACTCCATCAGACAAGTCATACACTGGCGCTGTCACACCAGCCAAGGTTCAAGCTGAAAGTTCTAACGGTATCAAGGTAGATACAACTTACACACCTGAAATCGTTCCTGTCACACCGACAGCAACACCAGCTGAAACAGAAGATATCCAAGGTGCTACACAAACTGGTAAACCTGAATTTAGGGGTGGAACAGTGACCATTGATGGGGTTGAGAAGACAGTAGCCATCAATGAAAATGTTGCAGCAACCTTCGATGATGGTTCAACAACTAAGACTGTTAACGGTGTAGGTACTTACACAGTAGCTACAGATGGAACCGTAACCTTCGTTCCTGAAAAAACATTTACTGGAACTGCACCTGCCGTAACTGTTGTTCGTGAAGACATGAACGGAACTAAAGCTTCAGCGACATACACACCAACCGTTACACCAGTAACCCCAACAGCAACTCCAGCTGAAACAACAGGTGTTCAAGGTGCTACACAAACTGGTAAGCCTGAATTTACTGCAGGTAACAGTCGTGTGCCGATGAATGATGATGTTGCTACAACATTTGACGATGGCTCAACTACTAAGACAGTTGATGGCGTTGGTACTTATACAGTAGCAGCAGACGGTACTGTTACATTTGTTCCAGAACCAAGCTTTACTGGAACTGCACCAGCCGTAACCGTTGTTCGTGAAGATAAGAACGGAACCAAAGCATCTGCGACCTACACACCAACTGTAAATCCAGTTACTCTTACTCCAACAAATAAAGTTTCTGAAGACATTCAAAATGTTCCTCAAACAGAGACTCCTACATTTGCTTTGAGTGATGATGAGACTACTCAAATCACTAGCAAGAAATTGATTGATCCGGCAACAGGTCAACCAACTGATGCAACAACTGTGACAGTAGCAGGTGAAGGAACTTATACAATCGATCCTACTACAGGAGCGGTAACCTTCACACCTGAAAAAGACTTTGTTGGAACTGCAACTGGCGTGAAAGTCCAAGCAACTGCGACGATTACCAATGCAGACGGTAAGACAGCAACTATCACTTCAGATGCAAGTTACACACCAACAGTTGTAGCAGCTGTTCCAACGGCTAATCCAGCTACATCTAAAGATATCCAAGGTGCGACACAAACTGGAACACCAACCTTTGCAGGCATAACTGTTCAAGTAAATGGTCAAAATAAAGCGATCACGATTAAAGACAATAGCTATACACTCTTGGATAATGACGGGAACGAAGTTTCAAGCACACCAGCTTATGCGGAAGATGGTACAACTGAAATCGGGACTTACTCAATTGATCCAGCAACTGGACAAGTAACCTTCACACCAACTGACAAATCTTATACTGGTAAAGTAACGCCTGTTAAGGTTCAAGCTGAAGGCTCAAACGGCATCAAGGTGGATACAACCTACACACCTGAAATTGTTCCAGTAACCCCAACAGCTACACCAGCTGAAACAACGGATATTCAAGGTGCTACACAAACTGGTAAACCTGAATTCAAGGGCGGAGCTGTAACAGTGAATGGCGTTGAGAAAACAGTAGAAATCAATGAAGATGTTCCAGCCACATTTGACGATGGTTCAACTACCAAGACAGTTGATGGCGTTGGTACTTACACAGTAGCAGCAGACGGAACTGTAACCTTTGTTCCTGAGAAATCATTCACAGGTAAAGCACCAGCCGTAACGGTTGTTCGTGAAGATAAGAACGGAACTAAAGCTTCTGCAACGTACACGCCAACTGTAACTCCTGTCACCCCAACAGCAACACCAGTTGAAACAACTGATATCCAAGGTGCTACACAAACTGGTAAGCCTGTATTTACTGCAGGCGACAGCCGTGTGCCAATGAACGATGATGTTCCAGCAACATTTGACGATGGCTCAACTACGAAGACTGTTGACGGCGTTGGTACATACACAGTAGCAGCAGACGGAACAGTTACATTTGTACCAGAAAAATCATTTGTTGGTACTGCACCAGCGGTAACAGTTGTGCGTGAAGATAAGAACGGAACAAAAGCTTCTGCAACTTACACACCAACTGTAAATCCAGTAACACCTACTGCGACACCAGTTGAAACAACAGGTAAGCAAGGTCAAACTCAAACAGGTAAGCCTGAATTTACTGAAGGCAACAGCCGTGTGGCGATGAACGATGACGTCCCAGCCACATTTGATGATGGCTCAACTACCAAGACAGTAGATGGCGTTGGTACTTACACAGTAGCAGCAGACGGAACTGTAACCTTTGTCCCTGAAAAATCATTCACAGGTAAAGCACCAGCCGTAACGGTTGTTCGTGAAGATAAGAACGGAACTAAAGTTTCTGCAACTTACACACCAACTGTAACTCCAGTAACTCCAACAGCAACACCAGCTGAATCTACTGGACCTCAAGGTCTTGTTCAAACGGGAACTGTAACCTTCACTGAAGGTGATGAAGTAGCTCCAATTAACAAGGATTCGATTACTCTTCTTGATGAAAATGGTCAACCAGCAGCATCAGTAGAAGCGAAATCACCAGCAGGTGATGTGATCGGTACCTACACAGTTGATAAAGACACAGGTGTAGTTACTTTCACACCAACAGATAAATCTTATTCAGGTGATGTTGTCCCAGTTAAGGTTCAAGCAGCTGATGCAAATGGAACTACAGTAGAAACAACTTATACACCGAAGATTACTCCAGTAGTCCCAACTTCTGAAGATGCTACATCAACAGATATCCAAGGTCAAACACAATCTGGTAAACCAACCTTCACAGAAGGTGATCCAAATGTACCAATCGATGAAGATACTCCAGCTACCTTCGAAGATGGTTCAACCACTAAGACAGTAGATGGTGAAGGAACTTACACAGTTGCTCCAGATGGAACCGTAACCTTCGTACCAGAAAAATCATTCACTGGAACTGCTTCAGGCGTAACAGTGAAACGCGTGGATAAGAACGTCACTGAAATCACAGCGAAGTACACACCAACTGTGACACCAGTAACACCAACAGCAACACCAGCTGAATCAACAGATATCCAAGGTGTGACTCAAACTGGTAAACCTGAATTTACTGCAGGTGACAGCCGTGTACCTATGAACGATGATGTTCCAGCAACCTTCGATGATGGATCAACTACGAAGACTGTAGATGGTGTTGGTACTTACACAGTAGCAGCAGATGGTACAGTAACCTTTGTACCAGAAAAATCATTCGTTGGAATTGCACCAGCAGTAACTGTTGTTCGTGAAGATATGAACCGAACTAAAGCTTCTGCGACATATACACCAACCGTAACACCAGTTACACCAACTGCAGAAGATACAACATCTACTGACAAACAAGGTCAAACGCAAACAGGTACACCAACCTTCACACCAGGAAATCCAAATGTTCCAATGGACGATGATACACCAGCAACATTTGAAGATGGCTCAACTACGAAGACCATTTCAGGTGAAGGAACTTACACTGTTGCTCCAGATGGAACCGTAACATTTGTTCCAGAAAAATCATTCACTGGAGAAGGCACAGGCGTAACGGTTAAACGTGTCGATAAGAACGGTACTCCAGTTACTGCTAAGTACACACCAACTGTGACACCAGTAACTCCAACAGCAAATCCAGCTGAATCAGAAGCCCCTCAAGGTGTGGTTCAAACTGGAACTGTAACCTTCACTGAAGGTGACCCTGTTGCACCAATCGACAAGGATACCATTACTCTTCTAGACGAAAATGGTCAGCCAGCATCATCAGTGGATGCGAAATCACCAGCAGGTGATGTGATCGGTACCTTCACTGTTGATAAAGAAACTGGTGTTGTGACCTTCACACCAACGGATAAATCATACTCAGGTGATGTTGTGCCAGTTAAGGTTCAAGGTAAAGATACAAACGGAACAGTTGCTGAGACAACTTACACACCGAAGATCACTCCAGTTGTACCAACTGCTGATCCTGTAACATCTACAGACATCCAAGGTCAAACACAAACAGGTACACCAAGCTTCACACCTGGTAACCCTGCAATCCCAATGGATGATGATGTACCAGCTACCTTTGAAGATGGCTCAACAACTAAAGTTATTCCAGGAGAAGGAACTTACACAGTTGCTCCAGACGGAACCGTAACCTTTGTTCCAGAAAAATCATTCACAGGAACAGGTACAGGCGTAACAGTGAAACGTGTTGATAAGAACGGTACTCCAGTTACTGCAACTTACACTCCAACCGTAACACTTGTAACTCCAACCGCTGAGCCAGCAACATCTACAGACATCCAAGGTGCAACTCAAACAGGTAAGCCTGAATTTACTGAAGGTGATAGCCGTGTACCAATGAACGATGATGTTCCAGCAACATTTGACGATGGTTCAACTACGAAGACAGTTGAAGGTATTGGTACTTACACAGTAGCTCCAGACGGAACAGTGACATTCGTACCTGAGAAATCATTTGTCGGAACTGCACCAGCAGTGACAGTGGTTCGTGAAGATAAGAATGGAACAAAAGCATCTGCAACTTACACACCAACTGTTACACCTGTGACACCAACAGCTGATCCTGCTACATCAACTGATATCCAAGGTCAAACTCAAACAGGTAAACCAAGCTTCACGCCTGGTAACCCAAGTGTACCAATGGATGATGATGTGCCTGCAACCTTTGAAGATGGATCAACTACTAAAGTTATTCCAGGAGAAGGAACTTACACCGTTTCTCCAGACGGAACCGTAACCTTCGTAGCTGAAAAATCATTCACAGGAACCGGTACAGGCGTAACAGTGAAACGTGTTGATAAGAACGGTACACCAATCACCGCTACTTACACACCAACTGTAACACCAGTTACACCAACTGCAGAACCAGTTACTTCAATTGGTAAGAAGGGTCAAACCCAAACAGGCAAACCAACCTTCACAGAAGGTGATAGCCGTGTACCAATGAATGACCAAGTTCCAGCAACCTTTGAAGATGGTTCAACTACGAAGACAATTCCAGGTGTTGGTACATACACTGTAGCAGCAGACGGAACCGTAACCTTCACACCAGAACCTGAATTCACTGGAACTGCACCAGCTGTAACAGTGGTTCGCGAAGATGTGAACGGAACAAAAGCTTCTGCAACTTACACACCAACTGTCCTTCCAATCACTAAGTTTGTTGATAAAGAAGGTAAGGAAATCCCAGGATATCCTACAGTTGATGGAGAAGAACCAAAAGCTGAAATTCCAGGTTACCGCTTTGTGGAAACGAAGAAATTGCCAAACGGTGATACAGAACACGTCTATGAAAAAGTTACGACTTCGTATGTAGACGAAAATGGGGATCCAATCCCAGGTAACCCAACAGAAGATGGGGAACAACCGAAGAAAGATATCCCAGGTTATGACTTCGTGAAGACTGTTGTAGATAAAGATGGAAACACTCAACATATCTACAAGAAGACTGTGACACCAACTCCAATGCCGGATCCAACTCCGACACCAGAGCCACAACCACAACCTACTCCACAACCAAAACCAAAACCAGAAGAACCAACGATTCCTGTCGTTCCAGAAACGAAAGAAGAAGTGAAGTATATCGATCCACAAAATCCTACTGCACAACTTCCAAACACAGGAACAAAAGAATCTTCTACTGCTGGTCTTGCAATCTTTAGCGCTTTAGCAGGTCTCTCATTATTCGGATTTGCAAAACGCAAAAAAGAAGACTAAGCTAACTTGTGGCTAAGAAAAACCGCGAAAATCTCGCGGTTTTTTCTGTTTGTCTCTAAAAAATATCCTCCAAACTAGATAGTTGAAATCAGTCTTTTATAAGAAAATTTGATAAAATAGAAGTATCAGTGTAAAGGATGAGAGAATGAAAAAGATAATTGGTATCTGGGCTCAAACTGAAAATGGCATTATTGGACAAGACCAAGTCATGCCTTGGCATCTGCCAGCTGAGCTTCAGCATTTCAAAGAAACGACCATGGGGCAAGCAATTCTTATGGGAAGAGTGACCTTTGATGGTATGAAAAAACGGGTTCTACCAGGTCGGACCAGCATTATCTTAACGCAAGATCAAGCCTATGATCCTGAAAATGATGCTGTACTCGTCATGCACAGCAAAGAAGAAGTCTTGGAGTGGTATCAGAAGCAAGAGAAGAATCTTTATATTATTGGAGGCAGTCAGATTTTAAGGCTCTTTTCTGACCAGTTAGAAGAGTTGATCCAGACTATGATTCATGCGGATATTGATGGCGATACATTGGCACCGAGATTTGAAGAGAACCGCTATGAAAGAGTCCGTCAAGTCCATCATCCGAAAGATGAGAATAACCCATATGATTTTACGGTCAACTATTATAAGAGAAAGGATTTAGACTAATGGAGCGAAGTGTCTTTGGTTTTTTTACAGCTGTCCTATGTGTCATCTGTTTGATTTGCGCCTTACAAACCTTTCGTAAAAAACGGTTCGGCCTCGCTATTTTATTCTTACTAAATGCTTTTACCAATCTTGTGAATTCTATCCACGCCTTTTACATGACCTTATTTTAAACTAAATAGAAACAGAAAATGACAGAAAGAGGAAATACATGCCAACGAATCAAAATAATGATATGATGGTTTATTGTTCATTTTGCGGAAAGAGTCAAGATGAAGTCCAAAAAATCATTGCAGGAAACAACGCGTTTATCTGTAATGAATGTGTCGAGTTAGCACAAGAAATTATCCGTGAGGAGCTAGCAGAAGAAGTTCTTGCAGACCTTAGCGAAGTTCCAAAACCAATCGAATTGCTCAATATCTTGAACCACTATGTCATCGGTCAAGATCGTGCCAAACGTGCTCTTGCTGTAGCGGTATACAACCACTACAAACGCATTAACTTTCACGATACTCGAGAAGACGAGACTGATGTTGAATTGCAAAAATCAAACATCCTCATGATTGGCCCTACTGGTTCAGGTAAGACTTTTTTGGCCCAAACCTTAGCTCGTAGCTTGAATGTCCCATTTGCTATTGCTGATGCAACAGCCTTGACAGAAGCTGGTTATGTGGGAGAAGACGTTGAAAACATTCTCTTGAAACTTCTCCAGGCAGCTGATTTCAATATTGAGCGTGCTGAACGAGGCATTATCTATGTCGATGAAATTGATAAGATCGCTAAGAAAAGTGAAAATGTCTCTATCACACGTGACGTTTCTGGTGAAGGAGTGCAACAAGCTCTCTTGAAGATCATCGAAGGAACCGTCGCTAGTGTCCCACCTCAAGGTGGACGCAAACACCCACAACAAGAGATGATTCAAGTGGATACCAAGAATATTCTCTTCATCGTTGGTGGAGCTTTTGACGGGATCGAAGAAATTGTTAAGCAACGTCTCGGTGAAAAAGTCATCGGTTTCGGTAAGAACAATAAAGCCATTGATGAATCAAGCTCTTACATGCAAGAAATCGTTGCAGAAGATATTCAAAAATTCGGGATTATCCCAGAATTGATCGGACGTCTTCCAGTCTTTGCGGCCCTTGAGCAATTGACAGTTGACGACCTTGTCCGTATCTTGAAAGAGCCACGCAATGCCTTGGTAAAACAATACCAAACCTTGCTCTCTTATGATAATGTTGAATTGGAATTCGATGATGAAGCTCTTCAAGAGATTGCCAATAAAGCTATCGAAAGAAAAACAGGAGCTCGTGGACTTCGCTCCATTATCGAAGAAACGATGATGGATGTCATGTTTGAAATTCCAAGTCAAGAAGATGTCAAACTTGTTCGAATTACAAAAGAAGCTGTAGATGGAACTGAAAAACCAATTCTCGAAACAGCCTAGAAAGATAAAATATGGAAATTAACACACATAATGCGGATATCCTCTTAAGCGCTGCAAATAAGAGTCATTATCCTCAAGATGAGATTCCAGAAGTTGCACTTGCCGGTCGATCCAATGTCGGCAAGTCTTCTTTTATTAATACTCTCTTAAATCGAAAAAACCTGGCCAGAACATCTGGCAAACCAGGAAAAACTCAATTGCTCAATTTCTTCAATATTGATGATAAACTCCGCTTGGTAGACGTACCTGGTTATGGCTATGCACGTGTCTCTAAAAAAGAACGCGAGAAGTGGGGACGGATGATTGAAGAATACCTCACCAGCCGTGAGAACTTAAAAGCAGTCGTTAGCCTAGTCGATTTTCGTCATGAACCTTCTGCAGATGATGTCCAGATGTATGAATTCTTAAAGTACTACGAAATTCCTGTGATCTTGGTAGCGACTAAGGCAGATAAGATTCCGCGTGGAAAATGGAATAAACATGAATCGATCATCAAGAAAAAACTAGATTTTGATCCTGCTGACACCTTTATCGTCTTTTCTTCTGTAACTAGGGAAGGATTAGAGAAGTCATGGGATGCTATTTTAGAAAATGTATTTTACGAAATAAATTGAAATGACATGAAAATGTCATTTTTGTTTTGGATTTATCTCGCAATTGTAATACAAGTGTAATATAAGTGTCTTTGTTTTCTTCTATTTATATGCTATAATCTCTATAAAAGATAAAAGATGATAAAAAATTAATTGGAGATAAATTGTATTATGAAAAAGAAAATACGAAATAAAACGAAATTATTTGGTTTGTTCGTTTCTGTATTAGCAGCGGGGACATTTGCCGCTGCTATGAGCGAGCACATCACATCAGTTGGTGCTAATGATGGAACTTACCAAGCTTATTCAGACCCTACTGAAGCTTTCATCTCACAAATTGGTGAGTCAGCTCGTCAGCTCGGTCAAGCGAACGACCTTTATGCTTCCGTTATGATCGCACAAGCTATCCTTGAAAGTGGATCAGGTCAGTCTGGCTTGTCTTCTTATCCGCATTACAACCTTTTCGGTATTAAAGGAAGTTATGCTGGTCAATCCGCAGTGATGCAAACTTGGGAGGATGACGGTGCTGGAAATGCCTATACGATTAATGACGCTTTTCGTTCTTACCCATCTTACTATGAATCATTGCAAGACTACGTAGCAGTATTGAAACAAGGACATTTTGCAGGTGCATGGAAGAGCAACACCTCTAGTTACCAAGATGCAACAGCAGCTTTGACAGGTGTTTATGCGACAGACACAAGCTACTATGCAAAACTTAATAACATCATTGAAACTTATAATTTGACTCAATACGATTCACCAAATGTTCAAGGTGGTATTACAGGTTCAGTATACAATCCATATCGCCAACAGTTCACTTCACAAGAAATCTTGAATTTGGATATCGCTTGGGCGAACCGTTTAAATTATTAAAACTAAAGCAGGCAGATGCCTGTTTTTTTGTTGTTTTTTAGCAAATTGTGATATTCGATATAAAACGTATATGCTGAAAATTTAAGAATTTTTCCTGAAAACCTTTTCAAACTTTTCTCTCTATGATATAATGATTTTATTCACAAACATTATATAAGGAGAATAGTATGTCTGAATCTAATTTTATTCAAAAAGTTGGAGCGGCGTGTAATAAGAAGGAAGATCTCTATCAGAAATCTAAAATGCGCTATGCAGTCCGTTCTATTTTTGCTGGAGGATTTCTTACTTTAAGTACGGCGGTCGGAGCAGTTGCCGCAGACTTATTAAATACCTTTGTACCTGGATCTGGTCGTTTTCTATTTCCATTCATCTTTGCCTGGGGCTTGGTTTACCTCTTATTCTTAAATGCGGAATTAACCACCTCAAATATGATGTATTTGACGGCGGGGACCTATCTAAAGAAAATTCATTGGAAGAAAGCGCTGGAAATTCTTCTTTATTGTACCTTCTTTAATTTAATTGGTGCTTTAATCGTGGCTTTTCTTTTCAATCAGACAATGGCCTTTGCTCATGTCGATCCAAAAGGATTCCTAGCTACTGTGGCAGAAAATAAACTCCAACGCAGCAATCAAGTGGTTTTCTTTGAAGGAATTATTGCCAATATCTTCGTCAATATTGCTATTCTTTCTTATCTATATTTCAAAGATGAAACAGCCAAGGTGCTCTTAGCCCTCTCTGCTATTTATATGTTTGTCTTTATGACCAACGAACACTTGGCTGCAAACTTTGCTTCTTTCTCATTATTGAGCTTTAATTCTGTTTCTAGCCAATTGCCACATTTTGAGTTTTTAAATATTTTACGTCACTATGGTGTCACCTTCTTTGCCAACTGGGTAGGAGGAGGAGTCCTAATGGGACTGGCCTATGCTTGGTTGAATAATATCAAGAGTCTCTACAACGATTAAAAAATATAAAAAAAGTTTGCAAAAGTACTTGCATTCTTTTTTTATATATGATAAACTAATCTACGGTTTGAAAAAACTGCCTAAGACAGTAGGGGAGCTCGACTCATAAAGATCCTACCGAGGACAAAACGTATCAATTAAAAGAAGCGTATTGTACTTTCGTGTCTAGGTTTGGGCGCGTTTTTCTTTTGGAAAAATTCCCCAAGCAAAATAATTACGGAGGTGAACACACTAATGAGTGAAGCAATTATTGCTAAAAAAGCGGAACTTGTTGACGTGGTAGCTGAAAAAATGAAAGCTGCTGCATCAATCGTCGTTGTAGATTCTCGCGGTTTGACAGTTGAGCAAGATACAGTTCTCCGTCGCAACCTTCGCGGAAGCGAAGTTGAGTTTAAAGTTATCAAAAACTCAATCTTGCGTCGTGCAGCTGAAAAAGCTGGTCTTGAAGATCTTGCATCTGTATTCGTTGGACCTTCTGCAGTAGCATTTTCTAACGAAGATGTTATCGCACCTGCGAAAATCTTGAACGATTTTGCAAAAGACGCTGAAGCACTTGAAATCAAAGGTGGTGCAATCGAAGGCGCTGTCGCATCTAAAGAAGAGATTCTTGCACTTGCAACTCTTCCAAACCGCGAAGGACTTCTTTCTATGCTCCTTTCTGTACTTCAAGCGCCAGTGCGCAACGTTGCTCTTGCAGTCAAAGCGGTTGCAGACAACAAAGAAGACGACTTAATCTTAAGCTACGCGTAGCCTAGCTACAAAAAAATAAAAACATAAAATTAAAACTTATTTGGAGGAAATAACAATGGCATTGAACATTGAAAACATTATTGCTGAAATTAAAGAAGCTTCAATCCTTGAATTGAACGACCTTGTAAAAGCTATCGAAGAAGAATTTGGTGTAACTATGCTGCTCCTGTAGCTGTTCTTGCTGGTCGCTGATGCAGGTGCTGCTAAAGATTCATTCGATATCGAATTGACATCTGCAGGCGACAAGAAAGTCGGCGTTATCAAAGTTGTACGTGAAATCACTGGTCTTGGTCTTAAAGAAGCTAAAGAACTTGTTGATGGTGCACCTGGTGTTATCAAAGAAGGTGTTGCTGCAGCTGAAGCTGAAGAAATCAAAGGTAAATTGGAAGAAGCTGGAGCTTCAGTTACTCTTAAATAATCGAGTTTCCAATCAAAATGAAAACCGAGGTTTAGGCCTCGGTTTTTTTGTGCATTCTTTCTTTCGTGACTTTTACAAGCCCTGTATCATCAAATATTTCATTGAGATACGACAAGATTGTTGCTATAATAGGGTTATTCGATGAAATAAGGAGAAGGTATGAAAAATTTTAAACAGATTCTTTTGGCTTTAGTTGCTGTTTTTGCAGCAGTCCTTTTGGTAGCCTGTGGTCCAAAAAGTGATAATGGGACTTATGTATTCGAACCCACAACAGATGAAGCGAGGGAGAGGCTACCAAGTGAACTTGCTTATATCATTTCAGATGATTATAAATTTAAGGTTTCGATTATCATTAAGGATAAAGAAGGCCTTATGAAGGTTCGAATAAAATCAAATATTCAAAATATCAATCAATCCTATGATTTTAAGGTTGACCAAAAAAACAAAATATTTGTTATGAAGAATGACTACAGTGTGACAAAGATGGCGTATCAAATTTCTAATCATACCCTAACCTTTATGGATGTAAAAGAATCAAAATCGAGTGGGTCTGATATTTTTATAAACTATATAAAAATGGCTAAGTTTAAAAAAGTTAAATAATTTAGCGAAGATAGGTACGGATCCTGCCTTTTTAAACATACAAATATGATCCGTAAAATATATTACAATCATTTTACATTTGCAAAATATTCTTGAGAGTTTGTTGATTTGTTGCTATAATGGCGGTAAATCATATCATTAAGGAGAAGATGATGAAAAATTTTAAACGTATTTTGTTAGCGCTTGTAGCTGTCTTTGCAGCAGTCCTTCTTGTAGCTTGTGGTGATAAAAGCGATAATGGAACTTATGTTTTTGAGCCAAGCAAAGAAGAGGCTGTTAAAATGCTTCCAGAAGAGCTTCAGGGATTGGCTGGTGATGGGTTCAATGTAAAAATTTCGATTGCTATTCAGGGGGATAAGGCTGAATACAAGAGTGAAACTGAATTTGCTGGCAATAAAAAAGAAAGTAAGTATGAGTATAAAGTCGACCAAAAGGCAAAAACTATGAAATATGAAGCACAAGGCATGAAAGTAGAGCTTTCTTATGAAATTTCTAATGATGTACTGACGATAAAGAAAGTTAAAAACTCTGTCGTTAGCGATAATGATTTTTTCAGCAATTACTTGAAAGTTGCTAAGTTCAAAAAAGTTAAATAATAAGTAAGGCAGGGTTTATATCCTGCCTTTTTATATGTATTTATGATGATTTTATACTAGGATTCTAACTAATTTTGAATATTTTAGCAAATACCGTATAGTATGAACATAGTTAAAAGAGACACGTTAACAATTCATTGCGATGCAATGGAATTGTTGCTATAATAGGGTTATTCTATGTAATAAGGAGCACTTATGAAAAACGTTAAACAGATTATTTTGGCTTTCGTTGCAATTTTTGCAGCGATACTCCTGGTAGCCTGTGGTGCAAAAGGCGAAAATGGAACTTATGTTTATAAACCGACTAAAGCAGAGATGAAAAAAATTCTCAAAGATCAAGGAGCTTCCAGTTCAGATATTGATTCTCTAAACAATAAATATTCCTTGGAGTTGTCCATTGATATTAACGATTCAAAAGGATATTTAAATATTAAAACTGAAAGACCCGGTCATAAAACTGTAGATTCAACAGAAATTAAAGTTAATCAAAAGACTAAAACAATCGGTGCGTTAGAAGACAAGGGGGAGAAGGTTAGATATAAGATTAAAGGGGACACCCTGACATTGAACTTTACAAAAGATCAAGAATCGACGAATCAATTTGCGTCGTCTCTTCTTAAAAACGCTAAATTCAAACGCACGAAATAATGCAAGTGAAGAGCGGGGGAAACCTGCTCTTTTGCTTTACTTTTATGCCTAGTTTGGTATAATGAATGAGACTACAGATGGGACTGGGGCAGGAATGATTTTCTTTGAAAATGATTTCGTCTCGCTCCCTCTTTTCTGTGTGATCAAGGTTATTATTTATGGAAAAGGAGAATCATCTATGCTTTATATTTGGTCTTACTTGAAAAAGTATCCCAAGTGGCTAGCCCTGAATCTATTTTCGGCGGTCCTGTTTGTTATTGTCAATTTGGGCTTGCCAACGGTTCTAGCTCGCATGATTGATGAAGGGATTAACCCGCGTGATGTGGACCGGCTGTATTTCTGGGGCTGGGTCATGTTTGCGATTATTTTGCTTGGGATTGTGGGGCGGATTATCTTGTCTTACGCGGTTGGTCAGCTAACGACCACCATGGTCCGCGATATGCGCAATGACCTCTATGCTAAGTTACAGGAGTACTCGCATCGCGAGTATGAGCAAATTGGGGTATCGTCATTGGTCACTCGCTTGACTTCGGATGCCTTTGTTTTGATGCAGTTTGCGGATTCTATGTTGAAGATGGGGGTCATCACACCCTTGATGATGGTTTCCAGTGTTCTCTTGATTTTGACAACCAGTCCTTCTTTAGCGTGGATTGTAGCGGTTTCTGTACCATTTCTTGCGGTCGTCGTCTGGTATGTGGCAGTTAAGACACGTCCTCTTTCTGAGAAACAACAAAAGACCCTCGACCATCTCAATCAATTTGCGCGTGAAAATTTGACTGGACTTCGTGTGATTCGTGCCTTTGCCCGTGAAGAATTCCAAGAGGATAAATTTGCGGCTGAAAATGAAGTCTACGCAGAAAACTCGAATAAATTGTTCAAACTAACTGGTTTGACAGAACCCCTATTTGTGCAGATCATCATAGCTATGATTGTGGCGATTGTCTGGTTTGCTTTGGATCCTCTTCATGACGGTAGTTTGAAAATTGGGGATCTGGTTGCCTTTATTGAGTATAGCTTCCACGCGCTCTTATCTTTCCTCTTTTTAGCCAATCTCTTTACTATGTATCCTCGGACTGCGGTTTCTAGCCGTCGTCTCAAGGAAATCATGGACATGCCCATTTCGATTGATCAAAATGAGAATGGTGTAACAGAAACAGCGTCTCGTGGCTATTTGGAATTTGACAATGTCACCTTTGCTTATCCAGGTGAGACAGAAAGTCCGGTTCTTCACAACATTTCCTTTCAAGCCAAACCTGGTGAAACGATTGCCTTTATCGGCTCGACTGGTTCTGGGAAATCTTCGCTTGTGCAGTTGATTCCTCGATTCTATGATGTCACCTTAGGAAAAATTTTGGTCGATGGTGTGGATGTCCGAGATTACAATCTGAAAGCCCTTCGCCAAAAGATTGGTTTTATTCCGCAAAAGGCTTTGCTCTTTACAGGAACCATTGCTGAAAACCTTCGTTATGGGAAAGAAGATGCATCTGTACAAGAGCTAGAACAAGCGGCTGAAATTTCCCAAGCCAAAGAATTTATTGACAGTCGCGAGGAACGCTTTGACACGCATTTGGCAGAAGGTGGTAGCAACCTTTCAGGTGGCCAAAAACAACGCTTGTCCATCGCTCGTGCCGTTGTCAAAGATCCTGATATTTTTATCTTTGATGATTCCTTCTCAGCCCTAGACTACAAGACGGATGCCACTTTGCGGAAGCGTCTCAAAGAAGTCACAGGAGATGCGACCGTCTTAATCGTAGCGCAACGCGTGGGAACCATTATGGATGCGGATCAAATTATTGTCTTGGACCAAGGGGAAATCGTCGGTCGAGGAACCCACGATGAATTGATGGAAAGCAATGAGATCTATCGTGAAATTGCCAATTCGCAGCTCGATAGTCCGTCATTAACAGAAGAATAGAAAGGAGAAGCAGATGAAACAAGAACAAAACAGTTTTAGTAGACTATGGACTTATTTGAGAGCCTATCGATTGGAAGTTTGCTTGTCCATTTTCTTAAAAATTCTGAGTGTCGTCATGAGTGTTGTCGAACCCTTTGTTTTGGGGCTTGCGATTACTGAGTTGACAAAAAATCTCATGGATATGGCAAAAGGTCTTGCGGGAGCTGGTCTTAATACCTCCTATATCGCGATCATTATGACGCTCTATCTATTCCGTGGGGTCCTCTATGAGTTGGGATCTTATTATTCTAACTATTTCATGACCAATGCTGTTCAAAAGACTGTTCAGGACATGAGAAATGATTTGTCTCATAAAATCAATCACATTCCCGTTTCTTATTTTGACCGGCATCAGTTCGGAGATTTGCTAGGACGTTTTACTAGCGATGTCGAAACCGTCTCGAATGCCTTGCAACAGTCATTCTTACAAATCGTTAATGCTATCTTTACCTTGCTCTTTGTCATCAGCATGGTCTTGTACTTAAACATCCAGCTAGGGATAGTGGTCATTTTGTCCATTCCGATCACTTATTTCAGTGCTCGATTTATCATGAAAAAATCTCAGCCTTACTTTAAAGAGCAGGCAGATGTTTTGGGGGCAATGAACGGCTTTGTGCAAGAAAATTTAACAGGCTTTAACGTCCTTAAGCTCTACGTTCGGGAAAAATCTTCCCAGGAAGAGTTTCATGATATTACCCATCACCTTCAAAAGGTAGGATTCAAGGCTAATTTCATTTCCGGCTTAATGATGCCGATTTTAAATGGGATTTCAGATTTGACTTATCTCATTATTGCTTTGTTTGGTGGCTTGCAAGTGATAGCAGGTCGTTTGACTGTGGGGAATATGCAGGCCTTCGTTCAATATGTTTGGCAGATCAACCAACCGATTCAAAACTTAACCCAATTGGCAGGGCAGCTACAAAGTGCCAAGTCGTCTCTAGATCGGATTTTCCAAGTCATGGATGAACCAGATGAAGTAGCAGATGTAACAGAAACTCTCTCTGGTGATTTGACAGGTCAGGTCAGCTTTAAAAACGTTGATTTCCAATATGTAGCGGACAAACCCTTGATTCGTGATTTCAACCTAGAAGTCAAACCAGGTGAAATGGTGGCCATTGTCGGACCGACCGGAGCAGGGAAAACAACCCTGATTAATCTGCTCATGCGCTTTTACGATGTGACTGCGGGATCGATTACGGTGGATGGTCATGATATTCGTCATCTATCTCGCCAAGATTACCGCAAACAATTCGGAATGGTGCTTCAGGATGCTTGGTTATATGAAGGAACCATCAAAGAAAACCTTCGCTTTGGTAATCTCGAGGCAACGGATGAAGAAATTGTTGAAGCCGCAAAGGCGGCCAATGTCGATCACTTTATCCGGACGCTTCCTGGTGGTTACAATATGGAAATGAACCAGGAGTCTAGCAATATTTCTCTAGGGCAAAAGCAACTCCTTACCATTGCGCGTGCGCTCCTAGCGGATCCTAAAATCTTGATTTTGGATGAAGCGACGTCTTCTGTCGATACGCGTTTAGAACTCTTGATTCAAAAAGCGATGAAGAATTTGATGAAAGGGCGGACTAGCTTTGTCATTGCTCACCGCTTGTCTACCATTCAAGAAGCAGATAAAATCCTTGTCCTCAAAGATGGCCAAATCATCGAGCAAGGAAATCACCAATCCTTGTTAGCAGATAAAGGATTCTACTATGAGCTCTACAATAGCCAATTTTCAAATAAAAAAGCGGAATAAGCTAAATAGGTTGAGATAGATTTCTCAACCTATTTTCTATAAGTCCTTTTGCAAAAAATGAAACTATTAGATCATTGCCTCTCTTCATTGACAGTGAGAAGGCATATCGGTATACTAGGTATAATCTAATTAGGAGGCCATCATGATGATTCGACCCGTTCAGCTCAGCGATGCAGCAGCTATCCGAGCGATTTACCAACCTTATGTGACAGAGACAGCCATTACCTTTGAGGTTGATGTGCCGACTGTCCAGGAATTTGAAAGCCGCATCACAAAAACGCTGCCCCAATTTCCTTATTTGGTAGCAGAAGTGGATGGGAAAGTTGTGGGGTATGCCTATGCCTCCACCTATTATGCACGCGCTGCCTATGATTGGACCACTGAATTGTCTATTTATGTATCAAAAGAAGCGCGTGGACAAGGGATTGGATCGGACCTTTATACTGCCTTAGAAGAGGAGTTGCAAGCACGAGGCTACTTACGGTTTCTGGCCTGTATCGCAGTCCCGAACGAAGCGAGCATTTCCATGCATGAAAAGCGAGGCTATGTCCAAGTGGCTCATTTCCCAAAGATTGGCTATAAGTTTAACAAATGGCATGATATCGTCTGGATGCAAAAGACGATCGAAGGGCCTGTGAGAAAAATCAAGTAAGAGCTGTTAAGGAGTAGTAGCTAAATGAAATGAACGCTCCATATCACTTGAAACAATCCATAAATTATTCAGCATAGAAGATGTTTTTATACGAAAGAGGTTTTTATGACTCAAGAACAAAGTGCTAGACTGTTACCCCAAAAGCCCTCCGGATGGGCTAAAATTCTACTTAACCGAAAGGTTCCTATTTTCCTGTTCTTCTTACTGGAATTGGCCTTTCTTGTCATTTCATATCTCAGCCTACAAGAGCATTTTCCATCCATTATCTTATGGGAACACTTGTTGAGTGTCTTTACCTTCTTTTACTTGCTCAATCGTTCCATGGATTCTCGTTCCAAACTGTCCTGGGTGATTATCATTGCCCTCTTTCCAATTTTTGGGACTGCTCTGCTTTACTTTTCGTTAGCTGATTTGGGTGTGAGACGCTTGAAGAAGCGGCTTGAGGATGCTACAGTGCAGGCTTCTGACTATCTAAGCACCGATCCAGAAGTTGCTGATTATTTATCCCAAAGTGATCGCCAATTACAGAAATTAGCTTATTTTTTGGAGCATAGTCCAGCCCAGTTTCCTATCTACAGCAACACAGAGGTTACCTATTTTCCGCTTGGAGATGACATGCTTCCATCCTTGTTGGAGGATTTGAAAAAGGCCGAGCGTTATATCTTCATGGAATATTTCATCATTGACGAAGGGATCATGTGGGGTGAGATTTTAGCCATTTTAGAGGAGAAGGCCAATGCAGGTCTGGACGTTCGTGTCATGTTTGATGGGATGAATGAGATGACTACCTTGTCCTATGATTATATTGAGCGCTTGCACAAGGTTGGGATAAAAGCTCAGGCCTTCTCACCAGTCAAGCCTATTCTATCAACCTATTACAATTACCGAGACCATCGAAAGATTACAGTGATTGATGGTCAAGTTGCTTATACTGGTGGTGTAAATATCGCTGATGAGTATGTCAATAAACGAGAACGCTTTGGTCATTGGAAGGACACGGCCCTTCGCTTAGATGGTTCAGCAGTTCAAACACTGAAAGCTCTCTTTTTGACCATGTGGACAGTGACTGGAATAGAGGATAAAAGGGATATGGAGCACTATCTACAAGAAAAACCTCAAAAAAGAGAGGGTCAAGGCTTGGTTCTTCCTTATGGAAATTCACCATTGACCTATCACAAAGTGGCTGAGGATGTTTATCTTCATTTACTGAATACATCGACCGATTATGTTCACATTATGACGCCTTATCTGATTTTGGATGACGAATTGGTTAGAGCCATGACTTTTGCGGCCAAACGAGGAGTAGATGTTCGGATCATTATGCCAGGGATTCCAGATAAACAGTACGCCTTTGATATTGCGACGACCTATTTTAAAGCGCTCTTGGATGCTGGCGTCCGTATTTTCCGTTATACCCCAGGCTTTGTCCATGCTAAAGTTTATGTTTCTGATAGCCAACAAGCTGTGGTAGGAACCATTAATACAGACTACCGAAGTCTCTATCAAAATTTTGAAGATGGGGTTTTTCTCTACAAAAATCTAGAAGTGCTTCATATTGAACAAGATTTTGAGAGAACCCAGGCGCTCTCAGAGGAAGTCACTCTAGAAAGTTTATCTAAAATGGCTATGGCTCATCGTCTGAGTGGCTATCTTTTTTCTTTGATTGGACCTTTGATGTAAAAAAGGAGGAATCATATGGATACAAAAATTCTTTTGAAATTGTTAGAAGACCAAGCTGATCCAGCGAAAGTCCCAGCAATGGAAGCTTATATGAAAAATAAATTCAGCTTTCTTAGCGTTCAAAAACCAATTCTCAAAAAGATTGAAAGAGAGTTTTTTAAACCTTTCATAAAGGATCCAATTGATTGGACTTTTGTGGAAGAGTGTTGGCAGCAACCTTACCGAGAGTTTCAATATATTGCTATGGATTATCTGGATAAAAAGAAGAAGGAGCTTAGACCTGAAGATTTTCCAAAGCTAAAGGAATTGGCTCAAACCAAATCATGGTGGGACAGTATAGATCAATTGGACCTTATCATCGGAGAGATTACTTTGCACTATCCAGAAACTAAGCAGGTTATGCTGGATTGGAGTAAGGATCAGGACTTTTGGTTGAGGCGGATTGCCATTGACCACCAGCTTATGAGGAAAGAAAAAACAGATACGGATTTGTTAGAAAAAGTGATCCTCAATAATCTAGGTCAAAGCGAGTTCTTTATAAATAAGGCAATTGGCTGGAGTTTACGCAATTATTCCAAGGTTAATCCGGATTGGGTAGGGGCCTTTATTGACCGCTATCGAGATCAGTTGTCTCCTTTGAGCATTCGAGAAGGAAGCAAGTACCTACCCTCTTGACATTTTTTGGCCGTTCATGGTAAACTAGTTTTATGCGATGAGTCGATTGGCTCTTAGGAGCCTTTTGCGCTGAGGAGGTCTACATTCAATTGTAACGCAGGAGCGGACCTTGAGCAGTTGTGTGAACCGGCTGTTCTCATCGAAAGGTGCCTCGAATCCCTTACCATTTGGTAGGGGATTTTTTTGTTTGTTCCTTAGCTGAGGAGCTTTTCGATTAGATTGGTTATCTAATCTGTTGTCCAATAAACCCTTCTAAAAAAGAAGAGACTACCATAGTATGTTTGCTCTAATTTTATCACAGTGGTATAATAGGTGAAAAGATAGCCCTATCTTTCATACCACCCATGGAAAGGAGATGTCTATGGAAGTTGAACAAAACCAGTCAAAGACTAGATGGTCGCAAGAAAAATTTCAGCGAATTAGTGAGCTGGAAAATTCAAAAGAGTATCAAGACCGGCTGTTTCTTATGAAGGAACAGATGAAGAGCAATCTTCATTGGAGGGCCGTCACCATTCTTGGTATTATTTTAGCTATACTATCTTTCCTACTTTTTAGATTGCGAGCAGTTATTATCATTCTTCCTGTTCTCGTTTTCTATTATTTACCTCAATACAAAAAAAGGCAGGCTTTATTCGGGGATAATGTTAGGTCCAATGATGAAATTTATATTAACGATTTTCTCTGTCCTATTCTGAAAGAAGTCTTTCCTCAAGCAGAGTTAACCTTGACAGCTAACTATGCTATGGGTGCTTTACAGGTAGTTAGTCCTCGGTCAACCAAGTTTAATCTCTTTAATCAACTGTCCTTCCATGATGAAAGTAATCTCACAGTCGCCAACCTTTATGCTCACCATACAGAGACCAGGTATGAAACAGACTCAAATGGACACACCAGAACCGTCCAAGAAGAAGTGACGGATTTCGTTGGTCAACTCTTTTCTCTAAAGGCTCCGAGTCCCTTCCCAGGACATATGCGGGTAGTTCCGACCAAGAAATCCCTCTTTTTCAAAAGAGAAGTCAAAGGAGCCTATCCAGGTCCTGGAAAAAATGAGGTACAAATTGAAACAGAAGATATCCAGAACAACGAGAATTACAATATCTATTGTACGGATGAATTTGCTGCTCGAAAATTTTTGAAGCCTAAGGTGTTAGATTGGTTCGACAAGCAGATTGCTCAAAATGCGATGTGTGTCTACTTGGTAGAGGATCGTCTCTATATTTCCTTGTATACCAATCGCTATATTTTTCCAACACCAAGAAAGAAACAAGCTGTTGAGAATCTTTCCTTAGCTGCAGAGTATCAAAAACTCTGTATGGAGATTGATATCATTGATGAATTAACCAATATTTTTAAAGGAGAATGACGATGTCAGGTTTCATTATTGCACTTATTGTTTTTGCACTAGTAGTTGTTATGTGGTTTATCGGAGAAAGCAATCGCTTGAACCGTTATCAGGTCATGATTGAAGAATCAAAGAGGACGGTTGATATCACCTTGGTTAAACGCTACGACACCATTTCGGAAATGTTGAAGGTTGCTAAGGCTTATGCCAAACATGAAGAGAAAGTCTTTAGCGAATTGGTAGCCCTTCGCCAAGGTGCCTCTATCCAAGAATCCAATCAAGTTATTGCCAATCAAAATGATGTTTTGGCACAAATCCGAGCAGTGGGTGAGAATTATCCGGAGCTCTTATCTTCTAACCAATTCTTGGCCTTGCAAAAAGAAATTGCAGACGAAAATGAAGATTTGGCAGCTTCTAAACGCATTGTCAATAGCAATATTAGCCAAATCAACCAAGCCATTGTAACCTTCCCAACTTCAGTAGTTGCGGGTATCAAAGGGATGCAACAGGTCCAGTTTCTATTGGAAGATACTCAAGGTAAGAAGGATTTAAGTGATTTGAATTATGACCTTGACTAAATAGATATTTATTATAATTAACCATCAAAAATCCTGGTCTTAGAATCAGGATTTTTTCCTACTGTTGGTACTTTTCATTTATGACAAAAAATTGTATAATAGTACAAATACTCAATTTTTAGAAAATTTTGAAAGAGGATTTACTATGGGATACACAGTTGCTGTTGTCGGTGCTACAGGTGCCGTTGGTGCTCAAATGATCAAAATGTTGGAAGAATCTACTCTTCCAATCGATAAGATTCGCTACCTTGCGTCTGCACGTTCTGCAGGAAAAGTTTTGCAATTTAAAGGGCAAGACGTGACCATTGAAGAAACGACTGAAGATGCTTTTGAAGGGGTTGATATTGCCCTTTTCTCAGCTGGTGGTTCAACATCTGCCAAATATGCACCTTATGCGGTGAAAGCAGGCGCAGTAGTGGTCGATAACACTTCATATTTCCGTCAAAATCCGGATGTCCCATTGGTTGTTCCTGAAGTGAATGCACATGCGCTTGATGCTCATAACGGAATTATCTCTTGTCCAAACTGTTCAACCATCCAAATGATGGTCGCTCTTGAGCCGGTTCGTCAAAAATGGGGCTTGGACCGTATCATCGTGTCTACTTACCAAGCTGTATCAGGGGCTGGTATGGGAGCTATTCTTGAAACCCAACGTGAGTTGAAGGAAGTTTTGAATGATGGTGTCAACCCACGCGATGTCCAAGCGGAAATCTTGCCATGCGGTGGTGATAAAAAACATTACCCAATTGCTTTCAACGCTCTTCCACAAATCGACGTCTTCACAGAAAATGACTATACTTACGAAGAAATGAAGATGACGAATGAAACCAAGAAAATCATGGAAGATGATAGCATTGCCGTTTCAGCAACTTGTGTGCGGATTCCAGTCTTGTCAGCTCACTCAGAGTCAGTCTACATTGAAACAAAAGAAGTGGCACCAATTGACGAAGTGAAAGTCGCTATTGTTGCCTTCCCAGGTGCAGTCCTTGAAGACGATGTTGCTCACCAAATCTACCCACAAGCCGTTAATGCGGTCGGTTCACGCGATACTTTCGTTGGACGGATTCGTAAAGACTTGGATGCTGAAAAAGGAATTCACATGTGGGTGGTTTCAGATAACCTTCTTAAAGGAGCTGCTTGGAACTCAGTCCAAATCGCAGAAACCCTTCATGAACGTGGACTCGTACGACCAACAGCTGAATTGAAGTTTGAATTGAAATAGGGAGCAAAACAGAAATCAGTAACTCGAAGAGTTTGATTTCTCCTTAGCTAACTAGCAAATCAACTTGTTTTATAAACAGATCATGAGGCAAAGGCAAGCAGGCCCCAGCCTCTTTCTTATATAGAGAAAGGTTTTTTCTATGTCTTATAATGATTTGAAAGATTGTAAAATCATCACTGCATTTATCACTCCCTTCCATGAAGATGGAACCATTAATTTTGACGCTCTTCCTGCCTTGATCGAGCACCTCTTGGCACATCATACAGATGGGATTCTCTTAGCTGGAACGACTGCAGAAAGTCCAACTCTGACCCACGATGAGGAATTGCAACTCTTTGCGGCCGTTCAAAAGATTGTCAATGGACGGGTCCCTTTGATCGCTGGTATCGGAACCAATGAAACCCGCGACTCGATTGAGTTCGTTAAAGAAGTGGATGCTTTTGGTGGCTTTGCAGCAGGATTGGCTATCGTCCCTTACTACAATAAACCATCCCAAGAAGGAATGTATCAACACTTTAAAGCGATTGCGGATGCATCTAATCTTCCGATTATTATTTACAATATTCCAGGGCGCGTGGTAGTAGAAATGACACCTGAAACCATGCTTCGTTTGGCAGAGCACCCAAATATCATCGGGGTCAAAGAGTGTACAACCCTTGCTAATATGGCCTATTTGATTGAACACAAGCCAGAAGAATTTCTCATCTATACAGGGGAAGATGGAGATGCTTTCCACGCGATGAACCTTGGGGCTGATGGAGTGATCTCAGTGGCTTCTCATACAAATGGAGATGAAATGCATGAGATGTTCCAAGCCATTGAACACAACGATATTAAAAAGGCTGCGGCTATCCAACGTCAGTTTATCCCTAAAGTCAACGCTCTCTTCTCATATCCAAGTCCAGCTCCTGTCAAAGCTGTCTTGAACTATATGGGCTTTGAAGCAGGGCCAACTCGTTTGCCATTGGTGCCAGCACCAGCAGAAGAAGCGAAACGCATTATCAAGGTTGTAGTAGATGGGGATTACCATGCATCTAAAGAGATCATTACGGGAGTTTTAAGACCGGATTATTAATGTTTAATTGCAGAATTTTTTGTTTGAACATGAATAAATTAACATCTCAATGAATGAAGCTATTTTTTGAAAGAGCTTTGATTCTTGGCAAAAAAATTATATAATAAAGTAGTAGGTCTTCATTTCTTTATAAAGGAAATGGAGTATTCATGAAAAATTAAAATAAAGGAGATTCCGATGGAAGTCATTAAACGTAGTGGAGAAGTGGTTGAATTCAACCCAGATAAAATTTACCAAGCTATTTTGAAAGCTGCGCAAGTTGTCTATGTTTTGACAGATGATTTGCGACAAAACCTAGCTCAAGTGACGAAGAAAGTTGCTATGGATTTAGATGAAGCTCAAGTAGAACGCGCAACCATCAGTATGATCCAATCATTAGTGGAACAACGCTTGCTGGGAGCAGGTTATATTACCATTGCAGAACACTACATTTCTTATCGCTTGCAACGCGATTTGGAACGGAGTGGTTATGGTGATCACATCGCCGTGCATTTGCATTTTGAGCAAATTCGATAAGCTAGATAGTGCTCGCGAGGTAACGCCATCGTGTTTGAACCACCCTTATAGGGTGGTTTTGACTGTCTAGCCAATTAGTTTATTTCGAAAGGTTTACATGTATGCAAAACCCAACCATCTATACCTATCTCAATCAGGATTTTACAGCTATTCCACTTTTTGATGGATTGAGCGTCGATGGTGTTTCTCAAGGAAGTCAGGCAGATTTGCATCTGGCTGATGATTTTCAGTCCCCCTCTGAAGCTGTTTTCTATTTTCTAAATGGTCAATGGTTTCTTGAATGTTTGTCTGGGATGATTGAGGTGGATGGTGTCACCTATCCGAAAAACCAACGTGTTTTATTAAATCATCGTTCCATTATCCATCTTTGTGACGCCGACGGCCATGTTTTTCGCTCAAAATTCATCATTGTTGAAATGCAATCCCTTGAATGGAAGACTATTGCAAAAGATGCTTTTCCGATGGATCTGTCCTCGCTTGCTAGGATTGATTGTGCAGTCTTATCAAATCAGTTGGTTGTCCGATTAGGAGATCAGATCATTTACCAGGATCTTCAGGCAGCAGCTGCAGATTCATCTGTTTCAACGAGGGAGCACAATGATTTTTCCCATTCATCACTAACGATTGCTATTCAAGATGTAACGGTCGGAAATCTCTTAAATCGTAAGACCATCCTCAAGGATATTCAGGTTGAATTTAAACCCAAGGAAATGATTTTAATTCTGGGCGGTTCTGGTGCTGGAAAATCAACCTTTATGGAAGCAGTGACAGGACTTGTTCATTCAAATACCAGTGCTTATTTTAATGGCGTAGATCTGTTAAATGATGGAAAAAAACAAGGTGTCATCACCCTGGCTCCTCAATCCCCTGACGAGCATTACCGCATGGAAGACACGGTCTATATGAATCTCGAAGATGCAGCAAAGCTCTACGGTCCATCCGAATTAGCAGACAATCCTGAACTTCGTAAAGAAGAAGTGCTATCTGTTCTGAGAAAACTGGACTTAGAATCTGTCAAAGGATCCAAGTGTTCTTCTCTATCTGGCGGACAAAAGAAAAAACTCACGATTGCTATGGAATACATCACGCGCCCTGAAATCCTCTTTATGGATGAGCCGGATTCTGGTGTCGATGGGAGTATGGTCATGGAGGTCATGACCACATTGAGAGAGATTACAGATGAAGGAAAAATCTTATGTGTCATCACGCATACGCCCGATCGTATTCGTCATCTCTTTGACAAGGTCATGGTGGTCGGAAAGAGTTCGGAAGGCTGTGGTAGACTGTGTTACTTTGGCTCCGTAGACAATGCGCTAACAGTCTTTGCTGCTCAGAGTTTAGAAGAAATCGTTCATAAAATTTCAGGTGCTGAAAATGCAGCTCTTGTTGACCAATATGTTCAATGGTTTGAAAATGAAAGGAGAGGTGGCCATGCTGGATAAGAAGCAAGTCTCGATTTATTTTAGAAAATTCCTTCGACTCCTCATCAACAAGAAATCTCTATTTTTTGTCTTAGAAGCGATTCTTCTTCCTTTCATCATTTCGATCGCTTTTGATGCCAATGAAGTTTTTGATAAATACCATATTACGAGAACTTGTTCCATTATGTTTATTTCTGCAGCACTCTGGATTGGTCTCTTTAATTCAGTGACCAGTATTTGTAATGAGCGTAAAGTTATCAAGTTTGAGTACCAAATTAAAGGCTTGTCCTTGCCTTCTTATGTGACGGCGCGCGTGCTAACAGAGTTGGTGCTTTGTTTCGCGGAAGCGATCTTAATGATTGGAACCATTGTTGTGCGCTATCCACGTATCCAAGGAAACAGTAGCCAGATATTCCTTTTTGGGATCACTTTGTTTTTGGTGATCTTTACTTCAGATATGTTGGCCTTATTGATTTCAGCCTTTGTTAAAAAATCATCCCAAGCGATGACAGCCATGCCGCTTGTATTGATGGTTCAATTGCTGTTTTCCAATTTCCTCCAATCCTTGGATGAGAAAATTCCATTTTTAGTCTGGATCTCACATGCGACCATTACGAGATGGGGAACAACAGCCTTCTTCCGGATTGCAAACATGAATAATATGGTCCCCTCCCAAGGTCATACTGACTGGCAAGTTTATCAAAAAGATGGGGTAGGAACCTATGATTTTGATCTACTTGCGATTCTTGGAAATTGGGGGGTCTTGCTTGCTTTTGCAGCTCTATTTATAGTCGCAACTTCCCTCGTATTGACTTCTGTCCGTAAGGACGCTCGATAAAAAATAAGGAGATGATTTATGAAAAACTGTACCAATTGCCAGGCACCTATCAATGCTGGTGATGCCTTTTGTTCTAAGTGTGGAGCTAAAGTTCAAGTAGCTGCACAAGCTGAACCAAAAGCTGTTGCGTTTCAACCAAAGACAGTGCAATTAGGGCCAACTCCCACTCAAGCCCCAGCACCTAAAAAAACCAAAAGAAACATGAAAGGAATTTTAGCAGGAATTTTTGTACTTCTTGCTATCATTACTGTTGCAGGTTATTTCTTTTTAAACCATGGCAGCAGTGACACCATTAATTTAGAGGACTATGTAAAGCTAAAATTTGAGGGGAATGATGGTGAAGGCTATATTGTTGAGAAGTCAGTTAGTTTGAACAAGGAAAATTTAGATCGAGATATCAAGAAAAAGATAGAAGCAGAAGGCTTGAATACTGAGAGTTCAAACTACAATATCGATCAGCTAGTTTCAAAAGTCGAATTTAGTGTTTATAAAGGGGATGAACTGATCAAGGTAAAAGATCGCAAGAACCTGAACAATCATGATAAAATTACGGTCAAATTACTTTACGATAAAAGCGATCTTGAAGACATGATACCTGGCCTTCACTTTACTGGTACATCTGTAACTCAGGAGGCAGATCTTATCCCGCTTGTAGGGATTGACCCCTTTAAGGGTTTTTATCCAAAAATCAAGGGCATTTCTCCAAATGGAAGGTTATCAAAACCATCTAAATTTGAAGGAAAAGATCTAGAAATTATTGCAAAAGCAACCGCTAACTATGGCTTCCCATTTGATTATTATCTGAACGGTAAAGAAGTTTCAAGTAATGATCCCATTGCAGTTGGAGATGAAATCGAAATTCGTCTCAATGAAAGTGGTAAAAATGCATTGAAAAAAGAAGGTCAAACTGTTGAGAAAGGAAAAGACAGCAAGAAATACAAGGTCACCTTGGCTGATTTTGAGGAAGGGGCTTATGTGACTTCCTTGTCAAAAGTGGATGAGGATACACAAGAAGCCATCTCTAAGAATGTAGAGGATGCAGCAAAGGCTTATGCGGCTGACCGCAATTATAAAGACCTTCCAAAATTTGAAGGGATGGCTTTTGCGGCAATCAAAGATGGGGTTGATTGGGGAGGGACATTTGATTCCAAAATTCCACAAATGGTCTATGTATACTCTATTACCAATACATCTTATGGTAAATCAAAAACAAGTTATTTTGTCATTTCAAAGATAGCGGTTATTGAACAGGTCGAAAATCATGGAAAAGCCAACGTTCATAAAAAACCTGGAAAAACCATTCAAACCTTTGAGAAAAATGCTAAGAAATACGACTTCAAAAGCATGTCTGATGAGAATGACTTGAAGAACTACTTTACTAGAAATATCGACACCTATACCTATACAATGGACGATCAATTGAAATCGTTGATAAATTGGACAGAATAGAAGAAAAAGAAGTTACTTCGGTAGCTTCTTTTTAGTATTTTATTAATCACAGTGATTCCAGAAAACATGGTATAATAGAGGAGATTGAACTGGAAAGGAAGTGAGATTATGGCAACTATTCAATGGTTTCCTGGACACATGTCCAAAGCTAGAAGACAAGTACAAGAAAATTTAAAATTCGTGGATTTTGTAACGGTTCTGGTAGATGCTCGTTTGCCCCTATCAAGCCAAAATCCCATGTTAACCAAAATTGTTGGTGATAAGCCCAAATTAATGATTTTGAACAAGGTAGACTTGGCAGATCCTGTTGCCACAAAAGAATGGCAGGACTATTTTGAGTCACAAGGGATCAAAACCTTGGCTATCAACTCCAAAGAGCAATCTACAGTTAAAAAAGTAACAGATGCTGCTAAGAGCTTGATGGCCGATAAAATTGCCCGTCAAAAGGAACGGGGAATTCAGATTGAAACCCTTCGGACCATGATCATCGGGATTCCTAATGCTGGGAAATCAACTTTGATGAACCGCTTAGCAGGGAAAAAGATTGCTGTTGTTGGAAATAAACCAGGGGTAACCAAGGGGCAACAATGGTTAAAAACCAATAAAGACCTTGAAATCCTAGATACTCCAGGGATTCTCTGGCCCAAGTTTGAAGATGAAGAAGTGGCCTTAAAGCTCGCTTTAACAGGCGCCATCAAAGACCAGTTGCTTCCAATGGATGAAGTGACCATCTTTGGTCTTAACTATTTCAAAAAGCACTATCCAGCTGTTTTGCAGGAACGTTTTAAACAAATGGATCTGGAACAAGAAGCACCTGAAATCATTATGGAGATGACCCAGAAATTAGGATTTCGTGAGGATTACGACCGTTTTTACCAACTCTTTGTCAAAGATGTTCGTGATGGGAAATTGGGACGGTATACGCTGGATCGCGTAGGGGAAATTGATGGCAACCATTAAGGAAATTAAAGAACAATTAGCAAACATCCAGCGGTTAGACGATCCTTTATTGGCTGAATTGGAACAGGATAGCAGATCTGGTGTGATCCAAGCGATCGCAAAGCGAAAAAGAGACATCCAAAAACGGATAGATGAAGATGAGCGCTTGGAAGGAATGCTGACCTATGAAAAAGAATGCTATGCGCGTGGGATGGAACTCATTGCAGGAGTGGATGAAGTGGGACGTGGCCCATTAGCGGGTCCAGTTGTTGCAGCTGCCGTGATCTTGCCGAAAGCTTGTAAAATTCCAGGCCTCAACGATAGTAAAAAGATTCCAAAATCCAAACACAAGGAAATCTATGAGGCTGTGCTCCAAAACGCCATTGCGATCGGAATCGGCGTCAAGGACAATCAAGTGATTGACCAGGTTAATATCTATGAAGCTACGAAGCTAGCCATGATGGAGGCCATTGGTCAGCTAGATCCTCAACCCCAGCATCTTTTGATTGATGCCATGAAGTTGGATCTTCCTATTCCCCAAACTAGTATCATCAAAGGGGATGCCAACTCCTTATCCATTGCTGCAGCATCCATCGTAGCCAAGGTGACTCGGGATCAGATGATGGAAGAGTTTGATTGCGAATATCCGGGTTATGATTTTACGCAGAACGCTGGCTATGGGACGGCTAACCATCTGGCTGGCCTTCACAAGCTGGGAGTGACTCCTATCCATCGGCGTTCATTTGAACCCGTCAAATCAATGTGTGAGGATTAGGTTATGCTATTTACCATCGATATCGGAGGGACCTTTATAAAGTACGGTCTGATGGATGCAGACTATCAATTGATCCGTACAGACAAGATCCCAACACCATCTACGATTGAGGAGTTTTGGCAAGGATTAGAAGGAATCGTTGCTCCTGTACGGGAAGAAATCGAGGGAATCGCCATTTCATGCCCTGGTGAGATCCAAAAGAGCCTTGGCTTTGTCTTTCGAGGTGGTCTCATTCCATATTTGCGAGGCATTCCTCTAGCTAGTAGATTAGAACAAACATTTCAAGTACCCGTCACCGTTCTTAATGATGGAGAAGCTGCTGGTCTAGCGGAAGCAAGGCTTGGTAATCTAAAAGATTGTCCTTGCGGTGCGACCTTGGTCTTAGGGACTGGAGTTGGTCTTGCTCTTCTTTCGAATGGTGACCTATTGAGAGGATGGCAACTGACAGAATACATTCGGTCTATTGATAAGGCAGAAAGAACACCAGAAAATCGCCGCTTTCATCGCGAACTCTTTTTGCAAGGCATTTCCAATCTTTTGGAAAACACCGGTTCAGCTGTTCAATTCGTTGAGAAGGCTAGTCACATCTTGAACTTAGAAAAGGCAGATGGTATAGCTGTTTTCAAAGCTCTTGATCAAGGAGGCCATGAGGAGCTGACATCCTTGTTTCAGGCTTATTGTCATGATATTGCTATTCTGATTTTTAATCTTCAATCTTTGCTCTTGCTTGAAAAAGTGACGATTGGAGGGGGTATTAGTAGTCAACCACTACTGATCGAAGAGATCAGTCGACAATACCATGACCTGCTCTCTCAAAAAGGGCATAAACAATTTGAGGTCTTACCCATCCAAGCGGCTCGCTTCCATAATGAAAGCAACTTGATTGGTGCCGCATCTTACTTTTATTCTTCGACACATCAAAAAAAGTTCTAGAAATAGAGCTTTTTTCTTTTCTTTTTCGAATAAATAAGTGAGAGGAAGTAGAAGGTGACCATGGAGAAATTTGAAATCTTTAAATTAAAAGAAGCCGGTTTATCAAATGAGCAAGTCTTGAGAGTTTTGGACTACTGTAGGAAAGACCAAGCCTTACCAAGCATAGAAGAGATAGCAAGTATCGCTCGCTGTCGCAGTATCATTCATTTTGTGGACAAATACCGGCAGCTGGATGAAGACCGTTTACACAAGGAATTTGAACGGTTCCCATCTCTATCCATTTTTGATCCAGAATACCCTGAGGAATTGCTACAGATCTACAATCCTCCTGTACTCCTTTTTTACCAGGGAGATTTGGAATTGTTGACCAAACCAAAAATTGCAGTTGTTGGAGCTCGGGAGACGACGCGAGAAGGGGTTCGTTCTGTAGAGAAGATTATTAAGGAACTTGGGAATGAATTGGTCGTTGTTAGTGGACTTGCTAAGGGGATTGATGCGACCGCTCATTATGCCAGTATCCGCAATGGTGGCAAGACCATCGGGGTGATAGGAACGGGACTGGATGTCTTTTATCCAAAGAGCAATCAAAGGCTGCAATCGCATATGGGAGAACACCATCTGATCTTGAGCGAGTATGGTCCAGGGCAGGCACCACTTAAGTTTCATTTTCCTGAGAGAAATCGCATCATTGCAGGTCTCTGTCAGGCAGTGATTGTGGCAGAGGCGCGACTCCGTTCAGGGAGTTTGATTACTTGTGAGCGTGCTATGGAAGAAGGACGAGACGTTTTTGCTATTCCGGGAAATATTTTAGATGGAAAATCTGCAGGCTGTCATTACCTGATTCAAGAAGGCGCAAAGCTTGTCACCTCAGGCCAGGACATTCTTGATGAATTGAAATACGAATTGTGATTTTCCTATAGGAGAAGTTCCTAGTTGACATCTTTCTTAAAATGTATTAAACTCAATGAGATTTATACAATACAGAGGGATAAAACGTGGTAACAAAAAAGAAAAGCAGTACAACCAAGAAAAATTTGGTGATTGTGGAGTCTCCTGCGAAGGCCAAAACAATCGAAAAATACCTTGGTCGTAACTACAAAGTCATGGCTAGTGTGGGCCATATTCGGGACCTGAAAAAATCAACCATGTCGATTGACTTCGACAATAACTATGAACCGGAGTATATCAATATTCGCGGAAAAGGTCCCTTGATCAATGATTTGAAAAAAGAAGCTAAAAAAGC
Organism: Streptococcus sp. CP1998; assembly: GCF_041026655.1. Classification (NCBI taxonomy): domain Bacteria; kingdom Bacillati; phylum Bacillota; class Bacilli; order Lactobacillales; family Streptococcaceae; genus Streptococcus; species Streptococcus sp. CP1998. The sequence goes on along the minus strand of NZ_CP163380.1, from coordinate 1,109,977 downwards.
CAAACAAGTCTTTCTCGCAAGTGACCCGGACCGAGAAGGAGAAGCTATTTCTTGGCATTTAGCGCATATTTTGAACTTGGATGCCAAAGAAAAGAACCGAGTGGTCTTTAACGAAATTACCAAAGATGCCGTTAAAAATGCCTTTAAAGAACCGCGCCAAATCGATATGGACTTGGTCGATGCCCAACAAGCACGTCGTGTCTTGGACCGGATTGTAGGGTATTCTATCTCGCCTATTCTTTGGAAAAAGGTCAAAAAAGGACTTTCTGCAGGGCGCGTGCAATCAGTTGCCCTCAAACTAATCATTGATCGTGAAAACGAAATTAATGATTTCAAGCCGGAAGAATACTGGACCATTGATGGTGTCTTCAAAAAAGGGACCAAACAATTCCAAGCCAGCTTCTATGGGATTGATGGCAAGAAGATGAAGCTCAACATCAATGAAGAGGTGAAAGCTGTTCTTGAACGCTTAGAGGGCAAAGATTTTACCGTTGAGAAGGTGGAAAAGAAAGAGCGTCGTCGGAATGCGCCACTTCCATACACCACCTCTTCTATGCAGATGGATGCTGCCAATAAGATCAACTTCCGTACACGCAAGACCATGATGGTCGCTCAGCAATTGTACGAAGGAATCAATATTGGCTCTGGTGTTCAAGGTTTGATTACCTATATGCGTACCGATTCTACACGGATCAGTCCAGTTGCGCAAAATGAGGCAGCGAACTTTATCGTGGATCGCTTTGGTGAGAAATATTCCAAGCATGGAAGCCGCGTGAAGAATGCTTCTGGTGCCCAAGATGCCCACGAAGCGATTCGTCCATCCAGCGTCTTCAATACTCCTGAGAGCATTGCTAAATACTTGGACAAGGACCAGCTCAAGCTCTACACCTTGATTTGGAACCGCTTTGTAGCTAGTCAAATGACTGCAGCTGTCTTTGATACCATGAATGTCCGTTTAGGTCAAAATGGTGTTCAGTATACGGCAAACGGAAGCCAGGTGAAGTTTGATGGTTATTTGGCTATTTATAACGACTCAGATAAGAACAAGATGTTGCCGGATATGGTAGAAGGCGATATCGTTAAGCAAGTCAATAGCAAGCCGGAGCAACACTTTACCCAACCACCTGCTCGATATTCTGAAGCGACCTTGATTAAGACCTTGGAAGAAAATGGGGTTGGTCGTCCTTCAACCTATGCTCCGACGATTGAGACCATTCAAAAACGCTATTATGTGAAGCTGGTAGCCAAACGCTTTGAACCAACAGAATTAGGGGAGATCGTCAATAAACTGATCGTTGAATTCTTCCCAGATATTGTCAACGTGACCTTCACAGCAGAGATGGAAGGGAAACTCGATGATGTCGAACTTGGAAAGGAAGAGTGGCAAAAAGTTATCGATGCCTTCTACAAACCATTCTCTAAAGAAGTCGCAAAGGCTGAAGAAGAGATGGAAAAAATCCAAATCAAAGATGAACCAGCTGGTTTTGATTGTGAAGTCTGTGGTAGCCCGATGGTGATTAAATTAGGACGTTTTGGTAAGTTCTATGCTTGTAGTAATTTCCCTGATTGTCGTCATACCCAGGCCATTGTCAAAGAAATCGGGGTGGAATGTCCAGACTGTCATCAGGGACAAATTATCGAACGCAAAACCAAGCGCAACCGCATCTTCTATGGATGCAATCGCTATCCAGAGTGTGAATTTACCTCTTGGGATAAACCGATCGGACGGGATTGTCCAAAATGTGGCCACTACTTAGTTGAGAAAAAAGTTCGTGGTGGCGGTAAGCAAGTCGTATGTAGCAATGGCGACTACGAAGAAGAAAAAGTGAAATAAGCTTTTAAATGATTCAATGTCTATTATAACGGCAATTTTTATAAATGTCTGTTATAATAGACATTCGTTGGACAGGAAGCAAAAACCTCCCTGTCTTTTTACTTGGCTTTTTGGTATAATGGACCAAGTAGAAAATTAGAAAGATTTGTGGGTGTCTAACAGTCCAGTGGGGTGTTTTGATACCCAAAGAGGTATTAGTGTCATGTCTCAATCTTATATCAATGTGATCGGTGCGGGCCTTGCTGGCTCTGAAGCAGCTTACCAGATTGCTCAACAGGGAATTCCGGTCAAGCTTTATGAAATGCGGGGAGTGAAATCCACTCCGCAACACAAAACAGACAACTTTGCTGAGCTAGTTTGTTCCAACTCTCTTCGTGGGGATTCGTTAACCAATGCTGTCGGGCTCCTCAAAGAAGAAATGCGCCGTCTGGGTTCTGTCATCCTTGAAGCAGCAGAAGCGACTCGTGTACCAGCTGGTGGAGCACTGGCAGTGGACCGGGAAGGCTTTGCTAGTCGGGTAACGGAGAAGGTGTCCCAACACCCTCTCATTGAAGTCATTCGCGATGAAATTACGGAATTGCCGACCGAGGCCATCACAGTGGTCGCAACAGGGCCTCTAACCAGTGATGCCTTGGCAGAAAAGATCCATGCCCTTAATGGTGGCGATGGTTTCTATTTCTATGATGCAGCAGCTCCAATCATAGATGTCAATACTGTCGATATGAACAAGGTCTATCTCAAGTCTCGTTATGACAAAGGAGAAGCAGCCTATCTCAACTGTCCCATGACCAAACAGGAATTTATGGATTTCCACGAGGCCTTGGTCAATGCAGAAGAAGCCCCGCTCAACTCTTTTGAAAAAGAAAAGTATTTTGAAGGTTGTATGCCAATTGAAGTCATGGCCAAACGAGGCATAAAAACCATGCTCTATGGCCCTATGAAGCCAGTTGGACTCGAGTATCCAGATGATTACAAAGGGCCACGTGATGGGGAATTTAAGACACCTTACGCAGTCGTTCAGTTACGCCAAGACAATGCAGCTGCTAGTCTCTACAATATCGTTGGCTTCCAAACTCACCTTAAATGGGGCGAACAAAAACGGGTCTTCCAAATGATTCCAGGTTTGGAAAATGCGGAGTTTGTGAGATACGGAGTCATGCATCGCAATTCCTACATGGATTCTCCAAATCTGCTTGAACAAACTTTCCGTTCTAAGAAACAAGCTAATCTCTTCTTTGCAGGTCAAATGACAGGGGTAGAAGGCTATGTTGAGTCAGTTGCCTCAGGTTTGGTAGCTGGAATCAATGTCGCTCGCCTTTTCAAAGGAGAAGAAGTCGCGATTTTCCCAGAAACGACAGCTATCGGAAGTCTGGCTCACTATATCACCCATGCTGACAGCAAGCATTTCCAACCGATGAATGTCAATTTTGGAATTATCAAGGAGCTGGAAGGACCACGCATTCGAGATAAGAAGGAGCGCTATGAGAAAATTGCCGAACGTTCTTTACAAGATTTGGCTCAGTTTATGGAAAAATAACTCAAGAAAGGAAAAAGTTTGGAGAAAATCCAGACTTTTTCTTCTAAAAATGGTATAATGAATAAAATTTAGAATATAGAGAGTTTTCTGACAATGAACAAATCCTATTTTTATTTAGATATGAAGACACACGAGTTGAAAGTGCCTTATACCGGAAAACTCCGTCGTGTGCGAGTCTTATTACCTAAGAATTATGAAACGGATACAGATAGACGTTACCCTGTGGTTTATTTCCACGATGGGCAAAACGTTTTGTACAGCAAGGAAGCTTATGCGGGTCATTCCTGGAAAGTCATTCCAGCCATCAAGCGGAATCCTGATATTAGCCGCATGATTGTCGTTGCAATCGATAATGATGGTTTCCAACGCATGAACGAATACTCTGCCTGGAAGTACAAGGAATCCAATATTCCTGGCATGCAATTTGGTGGCAAGGGAGTTGAGTACGGCGAATTTGTTATGGAGGTGGTGAAACCTTTCATTGACCAAGAATACCGGACTCTTGCTGATCGAGAACATACGGCCATGATTGGATCTTCCTTGGGTGGGAATATTACCCAATTCTTGGGCTTAGAGTACCAAGACCAAATTGGTTGTCTGGGAGTCTTCTCCTCTGCCAACTGGTTGCACCAAGAGGCCTTTGACCGCTATATCGAGCGCAAGAATCTCTATGCAGATCAACGGATCTACATCTATGTGGGGACTGAAGAGGCGGATGATACAGATAAAACGCTGATAGCGGGGAATATCAAGCAAGCCTATATTGACTCATCCCTTCGTTACTATCACGATGTCATTCAACAAGGAGTGGCTTTGGAAAATATTGCTATTCGGATACAATCTGGGGCTATTCACCACGAAGAAGCCTGGGCTGAACATTTACCAGAATGCCTTCGTTTTTTGGCAGAAAATTGGGATTAATAGACTGTAAATAAAGAAATAAAGGAAAGAGGGAACTTATGAATATTGAACATTTAAGCCACTGGAGTGGCCAACTCAACCGTGAAATGTATCTGAACCGCTATGGACACGCAGGTATTCCTGTTGTGGTCTTTGCTTCATCAGGTGGCAGCCATAACGAGTACTATGACTTTGGTATGATTGATGCTTGTGCTCAGTTTATCGAAGAAGGACGGGTTCAATTCTTTACCCTTTCTAGTGTCGATAGTGATAGCTGGCTTTGTAATTGGAAGAATCCTCACGATCGTGCCGAAATGCATCGTGCTTATGAACGCTATGTGATTGAAGAAGCCATTCCTTTTATCAAACACAAAACAGGCTGGTTTGATCCGATGATGACAACTGGTTGCTCTATGGGGGCCTACCACGCGCTCAACTTCTTCTTGCAACATCCAGATGTCTTTAACAAAGTGATTGCCTTGAGTGGTGTCTATGACGCTCGTTTCTTTGTTGGTGATTTTGGAGGCGATGAAGCCATTTACCAAAACTCTCCATCTGATTATATTTGGAACCAAAATGATGGCTGGTTTATAGATCGTTACCGTCAGGCCGAAATCGTTGTTTGTACTGGTTTAGGAGCTTGGGAACAAGATGGACTTCCATCTTTCTACAAACTGAAAGAAGCCTTTGATCACAAAAATATTCCTGCATGGTTCGCTGAATGGGGACATGATGTAGCCCACGATTGGGAATGGTGGCGCAAACAAATGCCATATTTCCTAGGCCAAATGCATTTATAAGTAAAAAGGGAGGAGACCTCAATGAATTATATCGTTATTTCACCATATTACCCACAAAACTTCCAACAATTTACAATCGAACTAGCTAATAAAGGGATCACTGTTTTAGGAATTGGTCAAGAGCCATATGAACAGTTAGATGACCCTTTGCGCAACAGCTTAACAGAATATTTCCGTGTTGAAAATTTGGAAAATCTGGATGAAGTGAAGCGTGCGGTAGCCTTTCTCTTTTACAAACATGGTCCAATCGATCGTATCGAATCCCACAATGAGTACTGGTTGGAATTGGATGCGGCGCTTCGGGAGCAATTCAATGTCTTTGGTGCCAAACCAAAAGATTTGAAGAAAACCAAGTTCAAATCTGAAATGAAGAAACTCTTTAAGAAAGCTGGAGTCCCAGTCGTTCCGGGTGCTGTTGTTAAAACAGAAAAAGACATTGATAAAGCTGTGAAGAAGATTGGGTTGCCTTTGATTGCTAAGCCTGACAATGGGGTAGGAGCAGCAGCGACCTTCAAGATCGAAACGCCAGAAGATGTGGACCATTTCAAGGCAGAATGGGATGGCCATACCGAGTACTTCTTTGAGAAATTTGTCACTTCTAGTGAGATTTGTACCTTTGATGGTCTGGATGATCGTGATGGCAACATTGTCTTCTCCACTACATTTGACTATGCTTATACGCCACTCGATTTGATGCTCTACAAGATGGACAACTCTTATTATGTCCTCAAAGAGATGGATCCAAAATTGCGTCAATACGGGGAAGCGATTGTCAAAGCCTTTGGCATGAAGGAACGTTTCTTCCACATTGAGTTCTTCCGCGATGGGGATGACTATATTGCGATCGAGTACAATAATCGCCCTGCAGGTGGCTTTACCATCGATGTCTACAACTACGCTCACTCGATTGATTTGTACCGTGGCTATGCTGCCATCGTAGCAGGAGAACCTTTTCCAGCTTCTGAGTTTGAGCCCCTTTATTGCTTGGCAACTTCTCGTCGTGCCAATGCAGCCTATGTTCTGTCAGAAGAAGAAGTTTTGGCTAAATACCATGATCAATTCCGTGTCAAGAAAGACATGCCAGCGGCCTTTGCGGAACTTCAGGGAGATTACCTCTATATGCTTACAACACCTAGTCGTGAAGAATTGGAACAAATGATTCATGACTTTGGCCAACGCCAATCATAAGATGACGACCGGTAGGATAGGATCCTATCGGTTTTTTATGTGACTATTGAATGAGATGGAAAAATCTAGAAGTTTGTGAAAAAACTAAATATTTCCTTTTGAAAGCTTATAGTTTCCATAATTATAGTGTTTAGGATTGTGAATTTTTCTGAGCATTATTTTTGACTGAGCTTTCATTTTTGGCTAGAATGAAAGTGAATGAATAAATGCTAAGAAAGGCGAAATGATGGCAACATTAGACAAAAGTCTCTTATTGGAAATGTTCCGTAAAATGGAAGAAATCCGTCGCATGGACTTAAAAATTGCACAGTTAGTAAAAAAAGGGAAAGTGCCAGGAATGACGCACTTTTCTGTTGGGGAAGAAGCGGCTAACGTCGGAGCGATGTTGGCTTTGAACGATGATGATTTGCTGACATCAAACCACCGTGGACACGGACAAGCCATTGCTAAAGGAATCGATTTGAATGGCATGATGGCAGAAATCCTAGGGAAATATACTGGTACTTGTAAAGGGAAAGGTGGCTCTATGCATATCGCTGACTTGGATGCCGGAAACCTTGGCGCTAACGGTATCGTTGGTGGTGGTATGGGAATTGCAGTAGGTGCTGCCCTTACACAACAAATGAAAAAGACTGGTAAGATTGTCGTCTGCTTCTTTGGCGATGGTGCAACCAACGAAGGTGTCTTCCACGAAGCGGTCAATATGGCTTCCATCTGGAATCTCCCAGTAATTTTCTACTGTATCAATAACGGTTATGGAATCTCTGCTGACATCAAGAAAATGACCAATATCCAGCATATCCACGAGCGTAGTGCTGCTTACGGCATTCCAGGAATGTTTATTCCTGATGGAAACAACGTCATTGATGTCTATGAAGGATTCCAAAAAGCTGTTGAACACGTCCGCTCTGGTAAAGGACCTGTCTTGATTGAAAGTGTCACCTATCGTTGGCTTGGTCACTCTTCATCTGACCCTGGTAAATACCGGACCCGTGAAGAAGTAGAAGAGTGGAAGAAGAAAGATCCAATCGAAAACCTTCGCAAGTATCTCCTTGAAAATGAGATTGCGAGCGCAGAAGAATTGGATCAGATCCAAGAAGAAGTAAAAGAAGCAGTTGAAGCTTCAGTGAAATTTGCGGAAGAAAGCCCATTCCCTCCACTCGAATCAGCTTTCGAAGATATTTACGCAGACTAAGGGGGAGTAGAGAATTATGGAAACTAAATTAATGTCTTTCCGCGATACCATTATCCTTGCTATGTCTGAGGAAATGCGTCGCGACGAAAATGTATTGTTGATGGGGGAAGATGTCGGAGTTTTCGGTGGAGACTTCGGAACTTCAGTAGGAATGCTTGAGGAATTCGGTCCAGAACGTGTCCGTGACTGTCCTATTTCAGAAGCTATTTCTGGTGCGACTGGTGTGCTATGACAGGGCTACGTCCAATCGTTGATATGACCTTCATGGATTTCTCAGTAATTGCCATGGATGCTATTGTCAACCAAGCTGCTAAAACTCGCTACATGTTTGGTGGTAAAGGGCAAGTACCGATGACCATTCGCTGTGCTGCTGGTAATGGAGTTGGATCTGCAGCTCAACACTCCCAATCTTTGGAATCATGGTTTACTCATATTCCTGGTTTGAAAGTTGTTGCTCCTGGAACCCCAGCGGATATGAAGGGACTGCTTAAGTCTTCTATTTGCGACAACAATCCCGTTATCATTCTCGAATATAAATCAGAATTCAACCAAAAAGGGGAAGTGCCAGTTGATCCAGACTACACGATTCCACTTGGTGTCGGAGAAATCAAACGTGAAGGAACTGACGTCACTGTCGTAACCTACGGAAAAATGCTTCGTCGCGTGATGCAAGCTGCTGAAGAATTAGCAGAAGAAGGCATCTCAGTAGAAGTAGTAGATCCACGGACCTTGGTTCCACTCGATAAAGAGATCATCATTAACTCTGTCAAGAAAACAGGAAAAGTAGTCCTTGTCAATGATGCCCACAAAACAAGTGGCTATATCGGTGAAATTTCAGCTATCATTTCTGAATCAGAAGCATTTGATTACTTGGATGCACCGATCCGTCGTTGTGCGGGAGAAGATGTGCCAATGCCTTACGCACAAAATCTTGAGAATGCAATGATCCCAACAGTTGAAAGCATCAAAGAAGCCATTCGTAAAACATACAACAAAGAATAATACATAATATAAGTTATGTGAATTAATTGATAAGACGAGAAACTTTGTACTTTTTAGGTGCAGAGTCTTCTACGTCCTTAATATCTTAGATTAGAGCACGGGCTAAAAGCTCGGAAAAAAGATAAATCTCCTTGACTTCATCGAAGTCTGCGTCGATTTCCTATTTTTCGGTCGCTTTTAAACGCCCTTTGCATCATAAAATTGAACTCGGGCTAAAGTCTGTGTGAAAAAGATAAACTTACCTAGAAACTAAAGTTTCTTCGTCAAGTTTCCTATTTTCACTGTGACTTTTGACGCCCTTAGTATCTTATAACTGAATCCGGACGGAGGACTGTGAAAAAAAGATAGATTCCCTTGTGTTCATCGAACACAGCGTCAATCTCCTATTTTTTCTTTGTCCTCTACGTCCTTGATATCTTATAATAGAATAGGAGAGGTCATGGCTGATGATAAGCTAAGAGCGACTCCTGCGGCTAGAAAATTAGCGGATGATCTTGGGATCAACCTCTATGATGTTTCTGGTTCAGGCGCAAACGGTCGTGTCCACAAAGAAGACGTGGAAACCTATAAAGACACAAATGTGGTTCGCATTTCACCACTTGCAAAACGAATTGCACTAGAGCATAATATTGCTTGGCAAGAAATCCAAGGAACTGGTCATCGTGGTAAGATTATGAAGAAGGATGTTTTAGCCTTCCTTCCTGAAAATATCGAAAACGATACGATTAAATCACCTGCTCAAATTGAGAAAGTGGAAGAAGTTCCAGATAATGTGACACCTTATGGTGAGATCGAGCGGATTCCGATGACACCAATGCGGAAGGTGATCTCTCAACGGATGGTGGAATCTTACTTGACAGCACCAACCTTTACTTTGAACTATGACGTTGATATGTCTCAAATGTTGGCCCTTCGTAAGAAGGTATTGGATCCAATTATGGAGGCCACTGGCAAGAAAGTCACTGTAACAGATTTGCTTTCTCTAGCAGTGGTTAAGACCTTGATGAAACATCCATACATCAATGCGTCATTGACAGATGATGGCAAAACCATCATCACTCACAACTATGTCAATTTGGCAATGGCAGTTGGGATGGACAATGGTCTCATGACCCCGGTTGTCTATAATGCTGAAAAGATGACCTTGTCAGAGTTGGTCGTAGCCTTCAAGGACGTTATCGGACGTACCTTGGATGGTAAGCTTGCTCCAAGTGAATTGCAAAATTCAACCTTTACCATCAGTAACTTGGGGATGTTTGGCGTTCAATCATTTGGACCGATTATCAACCAACCAAACTCTGCTATCCTAGGGGTTAGTTCAACGGTTGAAAAACCAGTTGTTGTGAATGGTGAAATTGTCATTCGTCCAATCATGAGCTTGGGCTTGACCATTGACCACCGCGTTGTCGATGGAATGGCTGGTGCCAAATTCATGAAAGACTTGAAAGCCTTGATTGAAGACCCGATTTCAATGTTGGTCTAATCAACGAGAGAATAGAAACAAGAAAATGAGGGAAATAAAATGGCCTTAGAAGTAATTATGCCAAAAGCCGGCGTAGATATGACCGAAGGACAAATCGTTCAGTGGAATAAGAAAGTCGGCGAATTTGTAAAAGAAGGAGAAGTTCTCCTTGAAATCATGACAGACAAAGTCAGCATGGAGTTGGAAGCGGAAGAAGATGGCTACTTGATCGCTATCCTGAAAGGGGATGGAGAAACTGTTCCTGTAACAGAAGTAATCGGTTATCTTGGTGAAGAAGGGGAAAACATCCCTACAGCTGGAGCGACAACACCAGAAGCAAGTCCAGCACCAGTTGCAGCAAGTGCTTCAAACGATGACAATAAGAGTGATGACGCTTATGATATCGTAGTGATCGGTGGGGGTCCTGCTGGTTACGTATCTGCTATTAAGGCAGCTCAATTAGGTGGTAAGGTTGCTCTTGTTGAGAAATCTGAACTTGGTGGAACGTGCTTGAACCGCGGATGTATCCCAACTAAGACTTACCTCCACAACGCTGAAATTATCGAAAATATTGGTCATGCGGCAAACCGTGGTATTATCATTGAAAATCCAAGTTTCTCAGTAGATATGGATAAGGTTCTTGAAACCAAGAACAAGGTCGTAAATACCCTCGTCGGTGGAGTTGCAGGACTTCTTCGTAGCTACGGAGTGGATGTTCATAAGGGTATCGGTACTATCACTAAGGATAAGAATGTCTTGGTCAATGGTTCTGAATTGCTTGAAACCAAGAAAATCATCCTTGCTGGTGGTTCTAAAGTCAGCAAGATTAACGTTCCTGGTATGGAATCATCCCTTGTCATGACCAGTGATGACATCCTTGAAATGAACGAAGTTCCAGAAAGCCTCGTGATCATCGGTGGCGGGGTTGTCGGTATCGAACTTGGTCAAGCCTTCATGACTTTTGGTTCAAAAGTAACAGTCATCGAAATGATGGACCGTATCGTTCCAGCTATGGATGCGGAAGTATCTAAGAACCTTCGTTTAATCCTTGAACGTAAGGGTATGACAATCTTGACGGATACGAAATTGCAAGAAATCATTGAAGAAGATGGTAAACTCCGTATCAAGGTTGAAGGCAAAGATGATATCATCGCGAATAAAGCCCTTCTTTCAATCGGCCGTGTTCCAGATCTTGAAGGAATCGGTGAAGTCGAGTTTGAATTGGATCGTGGACGGATCAAGGTCAATGAATACATGGAAACATCTGTTCCAGGTATCTATGCGCCAGGCGATATCAACGGTACTAAGATGTTGGCTCACGCTGCCTTCCGTATGGGTGAAGTAGCGGCTGAAAACGCCCTTAAAGGAAACCATGCTGTTGCCAAATTGAACTTGACGCCTGCAGCTATCTACACCCTTCCAGAAGTGGCGGCTGTTGGTTTAACCGAAGAACAAGCTCGTGAGAAATACGATGTTCAAATCGGTAAGTTTAACTTTGCGGCGAACGGTCGTGCCATTGCATCTGATGCGGCTCAAGGTTTTGTTAAGGTTATTGCAGACAAGAAATACGGTGAAGTTCTTGGGGTTCATATCATTGGTCCAGCAGCTGCTGAATTGATCAACGAAGCTTCAACCATCATTGAGATGGAAATCACTGTAGAAGAAATGCTCAAGACTATTCATGGTCACCCAACCTTCTCAGAAGTGATGTACGAAGCCTTTGCGGATGTACTTGGCTTGGCAGTTCACTCACCTAAGAAGAAATAGTATTTGAAATGATAGAATGGCTGGACAGCAAATGCTGGACCAGTCTCTATCGTATATAAAGGAATCTTATGAAATACATTATTAATTATTCAAATGATACTGCTTTTAATATTGCTTTGGAAGAGTATGCCTTTAAACACCTTTTAGATGAGGATCAAATCTTCCTTCTCTGGATTAACAAACCATCCATTATCGTCGGTCGCCACCAAAATACCATCGAAGAAATCAATCGCGACTACGTTCGGGAGCATGGGATTGAAGTGGTTCGCCGGATCAGTGGTGGTGGGGCTGTTTATCACGATTTGAACAACCTCAACTACACCATCATTTCAAAAGAAGATGAAAACAAGGCCTTTGACTTCAAGAGCTTCTCAACTCCTGTGATCAACACCTTGGCTCAACTTGGGGTTAAGGCTGAATTCACGGGTCGTAACGACTTAGAGATTGATGGCAAGAAATTCTGTGGAAATGCCCAAGCTTACATCAATGGTCGGATCATGCACCATGGTTGCCTTCTTTTTGACGTTGATTTGTCAGTCCTTGCCAATGCTCTCAAGGTATCTAAAGACAAGTTTGAGTCCAAAGGGGTTAAATCAGTCCGTGCTCGTGTGACCAATATCATCGATGAGTTGCCAGAAAAAATCACGGTTGAAGAGTTCCGGGACCTACTTTTGGACTACATGAAGAAAGAATACCCTGAGATGACAGAATATGTCTTCTCGGATGAAGAATTGGCTGAAATTAATCGTATCAAGGAAACCAAGTTCGGTACCTGGGATTGGAACTATGGAAAGTCTCCTGAATACAATGTCCGTCGTGGCACAAAATTCCTAAGCGGTAAGGTGGAAATCTTCGCTAATGTCATTGAATCAAAAATCCAAGACATCAAGATCTACGGTGACTTCTTCGGTATCGAAGACGTTGCAGCAGTAGAAGAGGTTCTTCGTGGCGTTAAATACGAACGTGAAGACGTCCTCAAAGCCCTTCGAACCATTAACCTAGGTCGTTACTTTGCAGGTATCACTGCAGAAGAAATTGCTGAAGCAGTGGTGGAATAAAGTAAAAGATATCCATTTAACATGGATATCTTTTATCTTAAACTTGATATTCGAAAACCATGAGTGTACAATATAGAGGAAATCTGAACAAAAAAGGGGATCATATTCGATGATGAAAGTTCCAGTGGAAAATCTTGGTCTATTTGAACAGTTAGATCGTATAGTAGTGGCTTTTTTTAGAAAGCAACAATCTTCAAGTCCTTATGATTTGTATGTCAGTATTACACAAGAACATGTTGACCAGAAAAAGCAGGAGCTAGAACCATTAGGCTATCAAGCTGTCCAACTACCATTAGGAATGGCTTTAGATAACGTCATCCAGCAACCTCATTATGAAAACTTAATCATTGGAGGTCTTGCTCCTGACGAAATTATCGTTAGCAAAGAAGAATTAATGCCTTTGAAAGATATCGTGGATAGTTTTTGTATTATGTACGCTGCAGCGAATAACAGACTGGAAAATAGTAAGGCTTATGAATTAATGAAAGATAAGACGGTTTATTTTATTGGTAAACTATTTACAGATTTTCCAAAAGCAGGTGATGAAATTGCTTATATGGGTATTGATCGAATAGCAAGTGACGGAACACCATATGAAGCAGTGAAATGCTTTTTAACGGAAGGAAGTGCAGAAAAGTATAATGGTGAAAAAAGACCTGTCACCCCTGCAAACCTGGCCTATCTAAAATCATTTTGGGGAAAGCCAGTTATTATTGAGCCACACCGTAATTATTGGATCGAATTTTTATAGAAAAAATAAAAGAGCGTTAGATACTCAAAAAATCTAACGCTCTTTTGAACTCTAAATAATATTACATAATTTCGGTTATGTAATATTATAAACTATCCAAGGCATTCTTTTGTTCGTCATTGACAATATGGGTATATAAGTCGGTAACTTGTGTGCTGGCATGTCCCAGCTGGTGGCTGACCAAAACCTGTGATTTGGTTGCATCATAGAGACGCGTTGCTAATGTATGGCGAAGTTTATGGGGTGTCACGCGGACTTTGAAGTCTTCTGAATACTTGGCCACCATTTTTTCAACACTAGAAGCATCAATTCGGTTTGGAACACCTCGATACAAGGTCAGAAAGAGAGCTGTATCAGTCTTTTCTGTCTTATAACGTTTGTCTCGAATAGCAAGATATTGCTCCAGATAAGGCTTAGCAAAGGCGGCTACATTTACCGAATCGCGTTTCCCACCTTTACGAGTAACATCAATCACCATCATTTTGAGGTTAAGATCTCTAAGATCAAGGTTAACTGCTTCAGAGAGACGGACGCCAGAGGCGAGAAGGAGTGCGATAATGGCTAAATCTCGCTCTTTGTTCTTATTAAAGGAGGATAAGGCGCGATTTGAGAGTGTTTGAGGGTACTCCTGGTCGATATAGTTAAGAAAACCTTCTGTTTCATCCCCTAAAAAGAGCTTTTGTTTGATATTTTCAGCCCGGGCTGCCAAGGTTTCTTTCTTTTTCTTGGTAGCAACCTTCTTCATGACATTACGGTAGAAATAAGGTTCCCCTTGCTCATTTTCAACTTCCTCAGTCAAATACTTATAGAGACTGGACAGTGCAGAAAGGGTACGGTTAATGGTTGTTTGGGAAACTCCGTTTTTCGTTGTATTGGCATTGAGCAGAGGACGTTCACGTAAGTAAAGAATGAAGGATTCCATGTCTTTCTTGGTCATGTGCTCCAGAACGTCTAAAGGGATCTCGGCTATGGTGTCAGCATCCGATATCCCAGATTCCAAAACCCAGGTGAAAAATCGATCGTATTCCTTTAAGTATTCGTACAAGGTCGTAAAACTGTAGGGAACGGCCAGTTTCGATTGATAATATTCCAATACATACCAGGGCATGACTTGTTTGAGTTTATCAATCCGTTCTAATAAGATCTCGCGTTTCATCTTTTTCTCCAAATCTTTCTATACTAGTAGTATAACATAGCCAGATGTATTTTTCAAGAAAATTATAGTTTTTCGGAAAGATGTTATAGGGTTTATATAGTCCTGTTTTGTATCCTAGATGTAACCAAAAAATTTTTTTAAGCCAATTACACTCAATTATGTACTTTATTTAAATGAACACTGGAAATTTTTAAAGCTATCCACCTTCTATAAAATGTACTTTATTTAAGTGAAAACTAAAAATTTTTCAATTGTACATTTTGACAATATAAAAACACTCCAATATCAATTTAATGATCTTTAGAGTTGTTTTTAGCTTGTTTGATTTCAATATTCTATTACATCTTTAATCTAACAAAATGCTCCTGTTTTCTTCTTAAATCTTTGCAAATGGAACACGCCCTTTTATTTCGTTTTCTGTACGCCATTCTTTCTTTAACTTGAATTTTATAACGATGATCTGGGTTTTCCTGACATATCCACCATACAGACATATTACTCAACTCTGTAATTTCATTTGGGCTTGCTATCAAGAAGTTATTTAGATAATCCCACTCATTCATTAGACTTTGTTGAGTTGTTGCCAAGTTGTTAAATCCTTTTTAAAACTTTTTGATTCGTGCACAAGTGTGTAAATATTGTAAAACAATTTCAAAATGTGGTAGACTAGGTATAAATTTTGATGGATAATAATTATGTCAGAGAAAAGGTTTTAGATGGAAAGATTAGTTTTTATTGGAATGCTAATGTTCTTGGCATTTGTGTTCATTGGAATATTGTTTTGGCTGCGTTTTAGAATGAAGAACACCTTTGAGAACGGTGTTCCAGTGTACGATGCCCCAGCAAATAATCAGACTAGGACGAGTAAGCTAAGCTTAGGAGAGTATGCAGTGCACATAGTTTTAATACTAATTAGCGCTGTAATTGCCTTTAAGGTCATGGGCATGTTCCGTCATGGGGCGGCGCCAATTGGTGCTGCTATAATCACGCCTTCTATAATGGCTCTTTTCAATGCACGAAGGAGAACCGGGAAATCTTGGATATGTATCGTTGCAGTGCTTATGGTATTCGTGTTTTTGATGTTTGTATATATAATTATAGGTCTACCTGATAACGCACCTCCACTTAAAATTGACGGAACTGAAATTCATCTTACAGAGACTAAGATTTCAGATTTGATAGACCAGGGGTTTGAAATCTATGTGTCAAATGGTAGACATGATTATCCTAATTATAATGAGCTTTTGACAACGGGAAGCTATACTAAATACCAAGGATCGGGTGTTAGCGTACCAAACGGCTTTAAGTCATATGACTCAGCAGTTACGCGATCTACCTATCTTTTTGTAAAGAAGAATGTAGTTCTCGGATGTATAGGTGTTTACGGAGATAAGAGGAAGAATACGGAACTGAAGGACTGTGTAGTTACTCAGGTTTGCTTCGATTCTGAATGCACAGCTGCTGCTAAAAAATATGGAATTTCATATAATATAGATGGTATAGATTTGCTAAAGAAGCTTGACGAAAACGGGTTCAGGAAAGTATTTGGGGAAAAAATATGGCTGACTCCAAGCGAGCCAAGAGATGAATATTTGGGTCATTATGGTGTGCAGTGGGGAGCAGGTAACAATGAATTCTTTTGGAATCATTATTTTATGAATTTAGACCTTGATTCGAATAATGATATAGTTAATTTTAAGTTTAGTTCTAATATTGCAGCTGAGCGATAGAAGAATTTGCAAGGATAGTTAGATAAAATGAAAAAGAAAAAAGTACTGAGCAAGACAAAGTATGCTATTTATCTTCTAGTGGTCCACCTTATATGCATACTTTTCACTATAAGCAAAATAATTATACCTTCTTGGGGGCACTGGTTAGAGACGACACGCTTTCTTTGGACAAACTTTCCTACCTATGTATGTATGCGTGTTAATAGCCGTTTTCCAAATGATATGCTTTTGGCCATATTTGATTAGTGCAGATTTTAAGCCAGGTACATCAAAGACAATACTTGCGACTTTCGGCCTAATAGTAGGTAACGTGACTCTGATTTTGATATATACGACTATTTTGCACAAGGAATTATAGGTATAAAAAAATCCCTTTAAAGGGATTTTTTGATTGCTTCAAGTAGCTCGTCAAATTCTTCAAATGCTGGAACCTCAGGATGCTCCTTCTTGATGATTCGGTGCTTCTAAACAAGAATCCTTGTGGGTGTCTCCTTGAAAGAAGTCGGTTTAATCGACGGTCAAGACAGTTGATTTGGTTAGTCCAAATTATTCGGCAAGCCATAAATACTCAAATTTCTCCCAATAACATTGTCATCATAGATAGTTTCCCCTTATCACGTTGTCGACCAGTCCGTAACCATAGAGAACATGTTTTTAATGAACTAGCCGACATTGGTTACAATTCCTCTATGCACCTTTGGGTCTATGGATTCAAAGTACATATGCTGGTCACCCTATCAGGTTATATTCTGAATTATGTTGTAACGCCTGCCTCAGTACATGATATTAGGGCAGTTGATGACTTTACTAGAAAATTGTTCTCAACCCTATGTTTTAGCTGATTTAGCTTATCTTAGCTATGAACTCACAGAAAGGTTACCATCTTTGGACTCCTTTACGTCAAAATATGGCAAGAGCTAAACAACATAATCATTGGAAACTAATGGCTATGAGACAGTCTATTGAAACTCGATTTTCAGAACTTTGTGCTTCTTTTGATGTCGAACAAACACTAGCTAGAGGCTTAACAGGATTGCAGTTGAGAATGGAGCAAATTGTACTGACTTATAATCTGAGATACTTTGAGATTAACTAGCACCACGAGTAAAAATCTGTATCTTACTATCAATAAGACCTTAAATGAGTAGCAAAAAATGTACAATTGAACCACTACTTCTTCTGCACCTATTAGAGTAAAAATGTACAAATCAATTCCTTAAATCAGATGATGTTATGAACTAGAAAATATACAAAATAACACTTCAAAATAATGTACAAAATAAAAATAAAGTACACTCCTTAAAGAATGTACTTTATGCTTCTAATTCAGTTGTATCAATAGTTTAGCTCACGTTAAGTCAATTGTACATAAACTTTTAGTTTTCTTTTAAACACAATAAAATCAGCAAATCACATGGATCTACTGATTATTTTTTTCTGTAACTTATTTTTCTACATATCGAAATGGAATCTTGCTACCACAGAGCCAATTATAGACTCGATCATTGACTTGAACATTCATGGCTTCGTGAGCATATTCTGGCATGATTAAATGCTCTTTTGGACATTCTAATCGATTATAAATGGCAAACTGCGTTTCTGGATAACAGACATCATCATCTAGACCTGTAATCATGTGAACCTGTCCTTTGATGCGATGGGCAAAATTTTTCACATCAATATAGGCCAAAGTCTGCATCAAACAATCTTCCGTTTCATGGAATGGATCATGGAACTTGAAATAACGGAAAAGCTCGTCATAGGCCTCGCTAGTATTTCCAATCTCTAATACCCGTCTGAAATCCGATAAGAATGGATAAATGGCTACCGTTCGTTGGATTCGGGGATTCAATCCAGCAGCCACAAGAGCTAGGGCACCTCCTTGAGAGGCTCCATAGCTAGCAAGTTTGCTGTCGTCAACTTGAGGGAGGCTGGCTACAATTTCAATTAACTGGTAAAGATCTAAGTAGACATCCTTATAAAAGAGCTCATCTGGACCTTCCACAGCTCCGCGGATAATCTGTCCTTTAACCGTATTTCCAAGTGGTGAGCGATCTCCGTCGGTTGAATAGCCTGACTGCCCTCTCACGTCCATAGACACAACACCATAGCCGGCTACTGTATAAGCTAACATATCAGCCCAATCCCAACAACGTCCCATATAGCCATGAAAATGGAAAATAACTGGAACCTTTTGATCCGTTTTTGGAAGGATCATTCTTGAATAAACAAGTCCATCTCGTGTTCCTTTAAAGGTTAATTCATAACATTGAACATTTGGAATGCTGAAATCTCGTTCTTCAAGCTTGTATTCAGGCAGCTGAGTCATCTTTGCTAGAGCTTGATTCCAAAAGCTATCAAAATCATCAGGAACGTCATCTCGTCCCTTGTATTTTTTTATTGTCTCTAATAATTTAGGATCTTTCATACAATCCTCCTTAGGTATGTGTAATCGCTACCAAAAATGTACCATATTTACTTAAGGATTGCAAGAGACAAATAAAAATTACATAACCGAAATTATGTAATTTACTTATAGATTCAAAAATAGACTTAATTGTTTCACTAGATCTGGATTAGTGGGTAAAGCTGAATGATGAGCCTTGCGTCCTTTTAAATTTACTTCTGTATAGGCTTGTTTCTCAAAAATAGATTGTGCTGCTTGAGCACTAGAAAGGGGGACGATTCCGTCTGATTTTCCAGCAAAGCTACCGACAAAGTTAAGGACCTCTACTTCTTTATCTAATCGATGCTTCCATTTTTGAAAATCGTCATACATTTCTTGATTAAATTGGTAAGGACTACCAATAATAGCGAGCTTCCTTACGGTCAGTTTTTTCTTTTCTAAAAAGCCACTTTCCAATAAACCAGTCAAAACTAGTCCACCATTGGAGTGCCCAACTGCCTTGAACTCTGTAAAATAATAGTGATCAAGAAGATAGGTTAGAGCAATCTTAAGGGATTCGATTTGCTGCTTGATATTGCTGTAGCCGTCTCGATTGTTCTCGAAGCCAATCACAATCATCGGATTCGGCTCTTTCGTATTCAGTCTTCCCTCCATCTCTATAGAATCATCTTTGTTAACTTTTATTTTTAAAAGACTTTGCTTTTTTCTAGAAAAGCGATGGAGCATGCGAATGGTTCCATTGAAGCGCTGGATACTAGCTGAACTTCCAGGTACAAAGATGATCGGTCTGATCGGAGGTTTCTTCGACCCTTTTGGGAATTCAAAGGACTTGCTGTGGGAAGAAAACAATCTTGCAAAGAAACGAATGACTTGTTGAAATAGTTTTTTTAACATTTTTCCTCTAGTAGTAGTTTCTAAAAGAACCCAGAACAGTATGTTCCAGGCCCTTATTAGAAAGGATTATTTCCGTTTTTTCTTATTTTTGCGCATTTGTTTGGCCATCTTGTTCATCGCACGTTTCATCATGAATTCACCGGCTTTTCCTTTGAGACCACCACCAAACATTTGGCTCATATCAGGCATTCCAGCGCCTCCACCAAGAGCTGACAAGTCAGGCATGCCACCTTGTCCCATCATACCTTCGAGGGCAGACATATCAGGCATTCCACCAGGCATATTCTTCGGCATATTATTTGGATTGAGACCCATTTGTTTCATCATCTTGTTCATATCGCCAGAGAGGACACCTTGCATCATCTGTTTGGCTTGGTTAAAGTCCTTGATGAATTTGTTGACTTCGACAAAGCTGTTTCCTGATCCAGCAGCAATCCGACGACGACGGCTAGGGTTCAAGAGATCTGGATTTTCCCGTTCAGCTGGGGTCATGGATGATACGATCGCACGTTTGCGAGCAATTTCTCGTTCATCGACCTTGAGGTTCTTCATGGCAGGGTTATTGGCCATCCCTGGAAGCATCTTGAGCAGGTCTTCCATTGGTCCCATGTTTTGAACTTGGTCTAATTGATCGATGAAGTCATTGAAATCGAAGGTATTTTCCCGCATTTTTTCAGCGAGTTCAAGGGAGCGTTTCTCATCGTATTCTTGAGAAGCCTTCTCGATCAGCGTCAGCATATCCCCCATACCGAGGATCCGACCAGACATACGGTCTGGGTGGAAGGTTTCGATATCGGTGATTTTTTCACCAGTACCAGTGAATTTGATTGGCTTCCCAGTAATCTGACGGACAGAAAGGGCCGCACCACCACGAGTATCCCCATCGATCTTGGTCAAGATGACCCCAGTTACTTCGAGTTGTTCGTTAAACTCACGCGCTACATTGGCCGCTTCTTGACCAATCATGGCATCGACAACCAAGAGGATTTCGTTTGGCTCGGCAAGGGCTTTAACATCTCGCAACTCGCCCATGAGTTTTTCATCGATTTGCAGACGACCAGCCGTATCGATCAAGACATAGTCATTGTGATTGGCTCTTGCCTGCTCCAAACCTTGGCGAACGATCTCTACTGCAGGGACTTCTGTACCAAGTGAGAAGACAGGGACATTGATCTGTTGACCAAGGGTCTTCAACTGGTCGATGGCTGCTGGACGATAGATATCGGCCGCAATCATTAAAGGACGTGCATTCTCTTCCTTGACCAATTTGTTGGCCAATTTACCCGCAAAGGTTGTTTTACCAGCCCCTTGAAGACCGACCATCATGATAATGGTTGGAATCTTTGGAGATTTGATAATGTCTGCTGTTTCTGAACCCAAAATCGCTGTCAATTCTTCATCGACAATCTTGACGATTTGTTGGGCAGGGTTGAGGGTTTCGATGACTTCATGACCTACAGCCCGTTCGCGGACCCGTTTGATGAAGTCTTTTACAACAGGAAGGGCAACGTCGGCCTCTAAGAGGGCAAGACGAATCTCTTTGGTTGCCTCTTGGACATCCGCTTCAGAGATTTTCCCTTTCTTACGAAGATTTTTAAAGACGTTTTGTAAACGTTCGGTTAAACTTTCAAATGCCATTATTTTCTCCTATTTTTTCAATTCAGTGGAAATCGTCCGAAATGTTGCAAACATTCTAGTTCTTCGGGTGTGACTTCTTTCATGATTTCATTTGGATATCCCCAACAGCTAAAACCTATTTGCATAGCTTTGGAGATATCATTGGGCGAGATAATCTGTAGTCGAGTAGGAAATACTTCCTCTGCGACTAATAGTTTGCAAGGTATTCCTTGATAAATGACGAGACTGCCCATAATCACTCCCGATTGTCAATGCTTGATAAAATTTCAACCTGCTCTTGTAGAAAAGTATCTTCCGGATAGCGTTCTAAAATATGATCAAAAATCTGGCTGCGTACAATGTAATCGGAATACATATGGAGTTTCATTTCGTAATCTTCCAAAATCTTTTCTGTACGTTTAATATTGTCATAGACCGCTTGACGGCTCACTCCAAACTCTTCTGCAATCTCAGCCAAGCTGTAGTCATCTGCGTAATAGAGCTCGATGTAGTTCATCTGCTTGTCCGTCAAGAGCGCTGCATAAAACTCAAAGAGCGCATTCATTCGGTTGGTTTTCTCAATTTCCATACCTTTCATTATATCAAAAAAGCCCGCTAAAGACTAGCGGGACTTGATGCTTTTTGAGCTTGAAATAAGAGTATCTATCATTAGAGTTTCAGTGCCAACATATTGACCGTCATCCCTGCTGCAGTTCCCATCAAAAAGATGGTATCTCCTTCCTTCACATAGCCATGATCCAGTGCATAGGCTAGGCCGAAAGGCACGGCTACCGAAACCATATTACCATAATCACTGACAATATTGAGGTACTTGTCTTTGCCAACGCCCAATTTGTCCATGACGAGTGGTAAGGCACGGCTTGCTTGGTGAGGAATAATATAGTCTACAGCATCTTTAGAAATGCCTGATTTCTCTTGGAATTCTTGGAACATTTCTGGAATAACACGGGCAGAAAGCAAAAGAATCTTCTTCCCTTTCATATCAAACATGAAATCAGTCTTGGATGCTTCAGAGTACAATTTCGGATGATAAGCTGTCAAACCACCACGAATTTCAGTATCATGGGCTCCCTCAGACCAGGTACGTTGCATGCTGGCAATGATTCCTTTGTTTTCCTTTGTTGCTTCAAAGATAAAGGCTGCAGCGCCATCGCTAAACAGTTCAAAGCTTTCTTTTTGTTTGGGATTAAGCCCTAGGCTTCCTACTTCACTGGATACAATCAGAACCCGTTGGTATTCTCCACCTTCAATCAGATAAGAAACGGTACTTAAAGCTGATACAAAACTGGTACAGGTGGTGTTGATATCCATAGCAGGAATCGTCAGTCCCTTGGCCACGCGCTCATGGATCAGAGCTGCTGTACAAGGAATGGGCTGAACACCAACTGCACTAGCCGAAACGAGGCAGTCGATGTCTGCCATTTCAAGCCCCGCATGGTTTAAAGCCGCTTCAATCGCACGCGCTGCTAGATCAATCTGTGTTTCTTCTCCTTCTTTCACGCGGTAACGAGTCTGGTCTTTGAAAGTTACGGTATGAGCTGGAAGCGCTGTTCCATAGCCTTTAATTTGCAAATGTCTTTTTACAGTAGTCATAGGATTCTCCTTTTATTGAAGTCGTTGAACACGTTTTAATTTACGTGATGGGTCCCATTGGAAATCGATAAATTGAATACTTGGGAGAATGAATTGTTTTTGCTGAGCTAAGAGTTCAAATTGAGCAAAGATTGCTTGCTCCATAGACTCTGTCCGGTGACTCAAGGCAATGGTAATGGATCCATCTGCCAACTGAGTTACTTGATAGTCCTGAATATTTTCGACAAAGAGAATGCACCGTCGAATAAAATCCGGATAGATCATTTGGGTACTGCCATCTTCTTTTTTGAAATAGAAGATATCATCCGATCGTCCTTCGATCTTTGCGATTCGAGTAAAGACGGAACCACAAGGACAAGGAGACTTATCTTCCACCAAAATATCATTGAGGCGATAGCGATAGATCGGTTGACTGGTCCGTTTGAAATCCGTAATAATCGGATAAAAGCGGCTATCATCTAGATACTCTTTTTCGACATACAAAATATCTTCGTTGAGATGTAGATTGCCTTCTGAACAGGTACAAGCTAAAAATCCCTCTGTCGCTTGGTAGACCTGATCAACCTTGTCTAGTTGAAAGGCTTTGGCGATTGTCTGAGCATCTCGATCTTCTAGGATCTCTGCGACAGAAACAACCTTGACGGGTTGGATCGCAAGTTGATGATTGCTGACAAAGTTAGACAACTCAATCAAGGTGGAAGCTGGTGCGACCACAATGGTTGGTTGATAATCTTTGAGACGCTCTAAATGCTCCTTGCTATCCTTGAAAATATCAAAATATTCCAAACGGATAAGGCCTGAATTAATGGTTTGATAGAGTTCGTTATCCGCTCGTAAGAAAAAGGCAATGCGATGACCAAACAGGTTTCCTTTCGGTAGCATCTTGGCTAGAATTGCTGCAGCCCACATACTTCTTTCTTTTTCTGTGGTGACAAAAACTCCTCGGTGACCAGAAGTCCCAGAAGATAAGCCTACTGCTACTTCTCCATTCATCTCAGTAAAATCTCGCGTCTGTTCTCCGCGAATTGCCATCTCTAAAGCCTGATCTCGATCCACTCCCAGGGTATTGAGTTCATTGAAATGTGTCATCATGAAGGTTTTATCCATGGTTCCAAAGGATTCGGGAGAATGAGTCTGGAAATAGGGAGATTGAGAGGTGATAAAAGCATGGTAGCGTGCTAATTGCTTATCTTGGTATCGCTTCAAGGCCTCCTTTGAACGGAATCGATGGCACCATCTGGTTTCAATAAAGGTTTTCAGAAAGACTGTTTTTTTCATTTAAAATCCTTTCAATCCGATCTTGCGGGTCGTGGCTGACCACAACTTGAATGCCATCTTGCAAGAGTGTTTCCAGCAAATCAGCTCCTTTTAAATAAGCCTTCTTATCATCCTGAACCAAGGAAGGAATGAGACGCATTTGCCGTGTGAAAGGCAAGAGGTCTACTCCCCAAGAAAGATCTGCTCCGATGAAGAGTTTGAGCTCATCCAAATAAAGACAACCTTGCCCTCTCGCATGCCCATCGATAGATGATACAAGAATGCTCCCATCACCAAAAAGATCCGCAGTTGGGCGATAGGGGAAAGTAGGATGCCTTTGATCTGCTTTGAGACAAGTCACCCGATCTTTGAAATCAGCTGGCAAAAACTCTTTAAAAATCAGATCTTTTAATTTCGGTTTTTGGTACACCTCATAGACTTCCTGGGTGACAAAGAAATGAGCATTTGGGAAAAGTGCTGCTCCGCCGAGATGGTCAGGGTGTAAATGCGAAAGAATCACATAAGTAATTTCTGCTGGATTAATTCCGCGCTCTCGCAATAAATAATCGATCTGGTCTTCTTTTTTCATCTGCATTGGGGTGGCTAGACGGTACCAGAAATATCGAGCTTTTTTCTTAATCTCGTAGTGATAACCGGTATCGTACAAAATATAGCCTTTTTCACGATGGTGAATCAAAAAGACACCTGCTGGGAATTGCATTTTTTCATTCGGAATCCCTTTAAATAAGAGACCAGAATGACTGCTACAATAGCCTGCTGGAAAATAATCAATGTGCTTGATCATGTTGGACATAGTTGTCAATCCCTTCTTCAATGGTCATTTTTGGATAGTAGCCAAGTTCGGTTTGGGCCTTTTGAATATCGAGGGTTTGGCTATATCGAAGGAGATAATAGGTATAGCGAGTCAATGGGGGTTCAGCTTTCAGATGAAAGAATCGATACACCCCTTCAAGGCTATAGGCCGCACCTGCTACTAGACCCGCTGGAAGTTTCCGATAGCGAATCGGCTCTCCCAATCCCTTTAGTGTGGTTTCGATCAAATACTTAAAGGTCTTTGGTTCCCCATTTGTAATATTATATACTTGTCCGTGTGCTTCTTTTGCTTCCAAAGCCAAGCGAATGGCCAAGGCAACATTTTCCACACAGGTCATATCCATGAGCTGCTCTCCCCCTCGAATCAAAGGAATTCCAATTTTTCGACTGAGGCGTAAGACACGAGGCAAAATGCTGGTATCCCCCACACCAAATAATCCTCTAGGACGCAAGATGATACTTGGCACATCTGGATAGTCGGGAAATAGTTTTTCAGACGCCAATTTACTTCGGATGTAATTGTTGAGGTGATTTTCTGTTGGAGCATCGCTTTCCTTGATGTTTAATTGGTCTTTTCCAGCCGCATAAATACTAGGAGAAGAGACATAAACCAAGCGTTTTACCGCATATTCACGGCACAAATCAAGGACATTTTGAGTACCAACTACATTAGCCTGATAGAAGGCCTTCCAAGGTCCCCAGGCAGTGGATAAAGCTCCTGCATGAACCACAGCATCAACAGACTGAAAGGCTTGTCTTAATTCCTCAATAGAGCTCAAATCCCCTTTGATAAATTGGACGCGCTCACTTTCCAGAGCCTTGCCAATTTTTTCGTTTCGGCCAAAGGCTACAATGGTATAATCGTGAGCCAACAACTCATCGATCACATATTTTCCAAGGAAGCCAGTCGCACCTGTTACAAGAATTTTCATAGTTTCCCATCCGTTCCACGTCTTAATAATCGTTGAATCTCAAACTCCAAGGTATCCAACGGCTTGTAGGTTTTTAAAAGTTTGTTTAGTCTTTCTAACTTTTCCCAAGATTCTTTTTCTAATAGGGCATTGAAACTTGCTTGAATCTCTTCGGTGCGATTGCGATGTGCTTGAAAAGCAATTCCTGCTTCTACTCCTCGAATCGCATAGTCAAATTGGTCATAATCATGTGGTAAGATCAAGGCTGGTTTCTTAAATTCGATACACTGATAAAAGATTCCAGCTCCTCCATGGTGAATAACATAGTCCATCTGTGGAATGTATTCTTTGTAGGGCAGATAAGAGACGACCGTCACATTTGGTGCTACTTCTTCTTCAGAGAATTCCTTTGCCCCATCTCCTAGAGTGACAAAAAAGTGACATTCTGGATGCTCTTTGGCCAACTGCTTAGTTTGCTCTAGCAAGTTCTCTTTTGCCCAAGGCAACTGGGTTCCACAAGTCACGAGGACCTTCGTCTTGTCCTCGTAAGGACTGAGATCTAAAGGATAATCTTCTGCTTTTTCAAGAGAGGTTCCTAAAGGGCCCATCCAAGCATATTGATGAGGGAAATGTGTCTTCAACTCTAGCTCCATCATACCAATTCCAAAGATGGCATAAGGAGAGTAAATAGACTCTACTCCATTTTGATTGTACAACTTGAAATTGTAACGTTTTAAGCGTTTTCGTAAGAGGAAAGCCACGCAGTATTTCCCAATACGCGTCAGTTTACGACATAGTGCTTGGATCTTCTCTTCCTTCTTCGTGCGCGCGATTCCCATCCCTCCGAAGAAGCAAGGAGGGCCATAAGGAGTTTCGATTGCAAATTGGGTTGCCATGGTGGTGATCCAAGGGATTTCTAACTCTTCTGCTACAAAGCCAGCTGATAGAGTGATAAAATCAGCAATGACAATATCCGGACGATTGACGCGCCACTCCTCTAGCAATTGATCCGATACATGATTAATCAAATCAAGACTCTTGGACAATTGCCGATAAGCTGAAAAGAGATTGTGTTTCTTATCGTTATTCGCCGCACGTTCAAACTCTTCTACTTTGTCCTCTAGAATTGGAACGACCGTGAAGCCGAGACTTTCTGCAACGGCCTTTTTCTGAGGTCCTGTGAAAACCCGAATCTCCATCGAAGGATCATCTAACAAGGGTTTAACGAGATTTAAAGTTGGGTACAGATGCCCACTCAAAGGAACAGCTACCACATCGATTTTAATTTTTTTCATTTTTTTCCTGCCTTATATCTCTTATTAAGCTTTAAAACCTGCTTCTATCTATTAATTCGTAAAAAAAATCAAAAATTGAAGAAAAAATAAAATTTTTTTTTAAATTTTTCAATGTTGCCTTTACTATCACTATTTAGAAAGAATGACTTCAACCTAAAAAAGCTCCCAAATGCCAAAGAGATTGAGTCTCTCAAACATTTGAAGAGTTTTCTATTTTTACAATTTGCGAGCTTAGTTATTTTCCAAATAAAATTCGAACCGCTCGCCGACATACTGACTTTTTACATACTCAAAAGCCGTCCCATCTTCAAAATAGGAAACCTGTGTCAGACCTAAAATAGCTTGTCCTTTTGAAATCTGTAAATAGTCCGCAATCTTATCTTTGGCCAATCGCGCATAGATGGTCTGGTGCGACTTTCCAATCTTATAGCCATGACGCTCCAAGGTTTGGAAGAAATGGCTGGTAACCTCTTCGCGATTGAAATTCTTAATAAATTTCTGTGGAATAGAGGCCACTTCATAAACAACAGGGATCCCGTCAGCATACCGGACCCGTTCCATCCGAATGATGGTCTCTGTCTTATCGATGCCCAATTTGTCCACTTCTTGGAGGCTAGGAATGGTTTTCCGATAAGAAATCACTTGGCTAGAAGGTTTCTTGCCTTGCGATTTCATAATTTCTGTAAAACTGGTTGTGCCCCGCATTTTTTCTTGGACGCGCGTGCTGGTGATAAAGGTACCACTTCCTACTCGTCTTTCAAGCACTCCTTCTTCAACCAGAAGGGTAATAGCCTGCCTCAGCGTCATCCTACTCACCTGAAATTTCTCAGCTAGATCGCGTTCGCTGGGAAGACGTTCCCCGATTTTCCATATTTTTTGATCAATCTCAGACTTAATCTGATCATGAATTTGAATGTAAGCTGGAATCATAACTTTGCTCTTTCTCTATGTTATCTCTATTGTAGCGTAAAATTCCTAATTCTTCAATCAGAGATTGGTAAAGACAAGGCTTTTGTGTTAGAATAGAGAAAAGTAAATTTCTTTAAGAAGGGGATAAGATGACAAACCTATCAACTGATTTGCATGATGTTGAAAAAATCATCGTGCTTGACTACGGTAGCCAGTACAATCAGCTTATTTCACGGCGTATTCGTGAAATTGGTGTCTTCTCAGAGTTGAAGAGCCATAAGATTTCTGCTGATGAAGTTCGTGCAATCAATCCAGTTGGGATCGTTCTTTCAGGTGGACCAAACTCTGTATACGAGGAAGGTTCTTTTGATATCGATCCTGAAATTTTTGAACTCGGTATTCCAATCCTTGGAATCTGTTACGGGATGCAATTGTTGACCCATAAATTGGGTGGGAAGGTCGTTCCTGCAGGTGATGCTGGTAACCGCGAATATGGTCAATCTGAACTGACTTTGACAGAATCTTCTGCTCTTTTTGCCGGCACACCAGACAAACAATTGGTCTTGATGAGCCACGGAGATGCTGTTACAGAAATTCCGTCTGACTTTATCCGCACTGGTACTTCCGCTGACTGTCCATTTGCATCGATTGAAAATCCAGACAAGAAAATCTACGGAATCCAATTCCACCCTGAGGTTCGTCACTCTGTTCACGGTTATGACATCTTGCGTAACTTTGCCTTGAACATCTGTGGGGCTAAAGGTGACTGGACCATGGACAACTTCATTGACATGCAGATCAAAAAAATCCGTGAAACTGTCGGAGACAAACGTGTCCTTCTTGGTCTTTCAGGTGGTGTTGACTCTTCTGTTGTTGGGGTTCTCCTTCAAAAAGCCATCGGCGATCAATTGATCTGTATCTTTGTAGACCACGGTCTTCTTCGTAAAGGCGAAGCCGATCAAGTGATGGATATGCTTGGTGGCAAGTTTGGTTTGAACATCGTCAAAGCAGATGCTGCAAAACGTTTCCTTGATAAGTTAGCTGGTGTATCTGATCCTGAGAAAAAACGGAAGATCATCGGTAATGAATTTGTTTATGTCTTTGATGATGAAGCAAGTAAACTCAAAGATGTGAAATTCTTGGCACAAGGAACTCTCTACACTGACGTGATCGAGTCTGGTACGGATAC
Organism: Streptococcus sp. CP1998; assembly: GCF_041026655.1. NCBI lineage: Bacteria > Bacillati > Bacillota > Bacilli > Lactobacillales > Streptococcaceae > Streptococcus > Streptococcus sp. CP1998. The sequence goes on along the minus strand of NZ_CP163380.1, from coordinate 1,080,670 downwards.
TGCTCAAACCATCAAGTCTCACCACAATGTGGGTGGACTTCCAGAAGATATCCAGTTTGAACTGATCGAGCCACTGAACACTCTTTATAAAGATGAAGTTCGTGCCCTTGGTACAGAGCTTGGTATGCCAGACCACATCGTATGGCGCCAACCATTCCCAGGACCAGGTCTTGCCATCCGTGTTATGGGAGAAATCACTGAAGAAAAACTCGAAACCGTTCGTGAATCAGACGCTATCCTCCGTGAAGAAATCGCCAAAGCTGGTCTTGACCGCGATATCTGGCAATACTTCACTGTTAACACAGGCGTTCGTTCCGTAGGTGTTATGGGTGACGGTCGTACTTATGACTATACCATCGCTATCCGTGCCATCACTTCTATCGACGGAATGACAGCTGACTTTGCTAAGATTCCATGGGAAGTACTCCAAAAAATCTCAGTTCGTATCGTAAACGAAGTTGACCACGTCAACCGCATCGTCTATGATATTACAAGTAAACCACCTGCAACTGTTGAGTGGGAGTAGAGTAAGTTATTCAAAAAAAACGCTTGAAATCAATGATTTCAGCGTTTTTTTTTTCTTTATAGCACCAATTTAGCACCAAAAACTATTTTTCAATATCTAAATCTAAAATCTTTTTAACAGTTTCAGTACTCTCTTTATACATACCCTTCTTTGATTCTCTAACAATTCTGATATAATCACTATCATCTTCATCTAATTCGTAAACTCGGTATAAATCATTTTTATACTCAAATTCACAACTTAACTCTTTGTTCTGATTCATATCAACCTCATAAAATCATGTTCTTATTTATATATTTATTATAAAACTTCCTACTTTTTTTGCAAATTACTCGGATTTTAGATTTATTTTTCCTTTCACCATATCTGGTGTAAACTTCGATGTTATTTCATATTCAATTGTTCTAGGAACATTTTTAAATAATAGTTTAGAAGGAAATGCCATTGAAGTGTTATGTTTTAAGTACTTAATATCAAACCTTAAAATATCAGATTCTGGTTTATCAAAATATCTGTATATAAATATATCGTTTAATGAATCTTTATAATATTCTTTTTGGTCTTCATAACTAAATGTTCTAGTATATGTTAGAAGTGGAGAAACATTTATTTCTGCTGACCGGAAAGAGGGTTGCTGAGGATAATCATATGCACAAACCGAATCAGTTTCACTAATTTCAAATAGTATTTCTTCTATTTTAATTTCCTGTACTTTCTCTATTATATTTTCCCCTGGATATAATAGGTCATCATGTTTTAAAAGACAACCTTTAGGTACAATTAGTTTAATATCAATATCTTCATCATATGACTTACCTATATTAGAAACCATTAACTCTATATATTCAATGTTATCCATGAATGTAAAATATTCCGTGTATTCATTGAACGACACTATTTCCCAGTATAATTCTTTTAATAAAGAAAATCGGTTCCTTTCTTCATCGGTTCCAATATACGAAGTCGCACTTTTTCCGAAAGGCGTTGGCATTTGAAGTTTATTTTTTTTCAAATTTCCTAAACACCAGAATTTCTCATGTAGTTTGATTTCCTCTTTGATAGCAAAGTCGTTTATGAGTTTTTTAAAATCATCACTAATAGTCACATCATCAGCTATTTTAGAAAGAAGATTAACGTTATCTTCTTCATTTATAGAAAGAGTCAACTTTTTAGTATTATTATCTACTTTAGTTGTAACCTCAGAAATAACAGTTTTATTTAATTCTTCAATATAGTCAATAATTTTCTTGTAGTTTTCATTTAAAAATTCTGACTTTAGTAAATTAAATTTTATAGGAACAGAACATTCGTCGGAAGATGTATTCTTATCTCTTATCGTTAAAAGAGGTTTTAATTGTTCATTTTGAAAAGTTTCTTTCTTGTCAACTAAATTTAAAAAATATAATGTTAAGTGATTTGTAAACAGTCGTTTAAATTCACTTTTGTCCTTAACTGTAAAAAATATTCCTCTATCCTTATATCTTTCTTTGAAATTTTTTACGGCAGTAAATTGCTCCTCATTTATTTCTGAAGGAGTTATAGGAATATCTAGAAAATACATAAAAACTTGTTTTTTTGCTAATAACATCTCCTCAATTTCTTCTTCCGTTCCAGAACCATACCTATCTGTTGCAGTACCAAATCTTGTCCAAAATATAGCAACAGCTGCATCACAGTCCCTAACAATTTGCTTATTTAATAATTCCTGTGGTTTATCACCCGACTCAGGAAAACTATCCGTTGACCAATGCTTGACTGATACTTGTATATTATTCAAACTACCATAAAGTTTATTAAAGTTATCAACAGCTTCTTTAATTAACTCAAGATAATCATTAACATCTCCGGGGCAAGAAATCAATAAATCGTAAACAGTCACTCTTTCTCTTGGCATCAATGCATCCTCCAATAACTTAATACAATATTACATAGTTTTACGTTTTGTATTAGATATACTTCTAAACAAAAACTGCAAATTTGACCTATTATAATTGTAAATTAAAATAACAGTAAAATCAATTCATTTACTGTTATATTATTAGTTAGAGAAATAAGATTCACTTATCTATTTACCGCAATTTAATTCTATGCTGATTCCCATTAAATTTACTCTTTCTGATATTATTATCACTTACCACTACTTTCCCAGTCATTCTAGTAGCTACTTCTTTCATTGCATTTGGTCTTAAATGAGAGTACGTTCCAAGTGTGGTCTTAATATCAGCATGTCCTAGACGATTTTGCATTTCTAAATCATTCATTCCCAGTGAGAGCATAAAGCTAACATGAGAGTGTCTTAAATCGTGGATTCTTATTGATTTTATTTTTGCGTAATTACTATGATATTTTAGAACACGTTTAAGAGTTGATTTTACCAATGGACAATCTGCTATGGAAAATACAAATTGATTTATACTTATGTAAAAAAGTATACGATTAGTATAAGGTTTTGAATTTAAAAATACTAAGGTTTTACAAAGGTAATGAAAAAACTAAAAGCCCTTAGAAACAAATTTGAGGGCTTTTGTGAGGCAAAAAAGAAGCATGACTCTCCTACAGCTATAAAGCTTTTTGGGCGGGAAAACCACACTTCTTTCGTGACTTAATTATACATCTTCTTGATTTTAAAATCAAGTAAAGGTGACCCACCGCCTCCACAGCAAGCTGCTTCATGGGCGTTAGACCACCTTTACCTTAACTTAATTATAGTCTAAATAATTAATCGACGCAAGAATTAAGGGTATACCCTTTTGGGTAGTCGAAACAGCAAAAGGAACTGACTTAGGCGCCGACCTAAAATAGGTCATTGGGTGCCAAACCAGTTCCTTTATTAATTCAATTATAACTCATTTTGACTTAAAAAACAAATAGAGGTGTCCCACCTCCTACCGCAGAATAATCTGTTTCAAGGGGAGATGGAAAGCCTCTATTTATTAACTTAATTATAACCTAAAAAACATTTAAGTACAAGAATATTGTGAAAATAAAGTAAGAGCCAGTTATGGTATAATTAAGGAGAACACTGACTGTAAAGTAAAAAACTAGAACGAAGGTATCATTATTTTAGAAATGCATTTAAGAGAGGAGTAAAGTCTATGAATTTGGAAGAAGCGTTAAAACAAGTAAACAGCTGGAATCTTAAAAAACCTGCTCCCATAATCCCTTCTGAAATGACTGACGAAGAGCTATCACATTTGAGGTTTACCACATTTTCCAAAGAAGATGAGGAGGCTATCATGGCTGAACTCAAGAAAAGAGGTCTAGCTTTGTAAACAATTAGCGCTTAGTGCATTCTAGGCGTTTATACAATCTAAACATTGAAAAGGAGGAACACATTGAGACTATGGGAATATGTAGACAAAAAAGTGCGCCTTGTTTTAGAAGATGGTACCTCCATCACTGGCAAGGTTGTTGATTGGTTTGACGGCTATGATTTAGATGGTTCTGATGAAATCGTTATAGGTGACCACTCATATCCTGAGAACATTATTAAGGAAATCAAAATTATCAGTGCTTAGTACATTCTAGGCACTTTCACCTGCAAAAACACTATGGAAAAGGATTTAGATTTATATGGCAATATTAGATGATTTACAAGCGTTATACGATAATGGTTGGGATGCCTCTTTTGATTATAATGGTCAAGCTTGTGGGATTTTCATTAATTCTATTCATGATATTGTAGTGGTTATTGGAGATAAAGAATACCAGGTATCGTCATTCAATGATCTGATTTCTTTAAAAATTGGTGGTAATACTTTAATAAATATTATGGATGGTATTGAAGTACAGTATTATTAAAATAAAAAGCACCTATAACAGATGCTATTTACTTGTTTATTAAACACATCACTTTAATTAACCTTTTAGTTACCCTTTATGTTTTCTCTACTTTTTTATAAAATGAACTTTGGTAGAAAACAGGTCAAAAAACAGAGCAGGCTTAGGCCTGTTTTTATACACCTTTTAATTCGTCACTTATCAATTTTCCCCAACTCTCTCAACCGTTCCTGTCCCAACTTCAACATCTCTTCCTCCACCTTACTCCATTTTCCAAATAGGCATTCGTGTAGAACTTCTGCTGCTGAGATTTGATCTACTTGCGAATCATAAACACACGATTGATCTCTTTGATAAATTTGAATTTGATTAAAAATTTTGTCATTTTCTAACTCTCGTAAGTTATCAACTAAATGTTCTACAATTCCATCATGGTGCTCTTTGGGAGTCCCTCTAGCTTGACTAGGGTCTATAGCATAGAGCTCTTCATAACGTATCAAGGTACTGAGATAGGACAATTCTGGCTTGGTCGCAATCAGTGCAAGTAAGACTTTATATCCTCTAGTTTCCAATAATTGGGCCGTTTTTCTAGGAACTTCTGTTGTTCTCAAGGTACCCTCGATTAACAAATGATAACCTTGTTTACTCAATTCATCTACGAGATATTCAACCATTTTTCCCGCAAACACTTTGGTATAATCCACACTATCTTTGCCATACTTTTCCTGTAGGCCAAGGTAGTTCGGATGAAAAGAGCGATAACTATCCCCATCAATAATAATGATATTGCCTTGAAATTCCCTTTGTTTCACACGATGAATCGTTGTCTTACCAGCACCACTCTGTCCACCGAGCAAAATAGCTTTAGGCTGAGATGAGGTTGTTTTCCCACGAGTTAAAGAACGAACGAGTCGTTTGGATGCTCGTTCAAAATCATCTTGACTAAATTCTTCTAGTTTCATTAAGCCACCACTAGATGACCAGCTTGTTCTAGCATACGTTCAATGCCATCCAAATAGCCATTATATCGCTCTACATCCTCAAAAGTTGCAACAAGATAAATCTTCGTGTTAATCAAATCAGAAAGATCGTCGCTCATTAGAACCCAAGGATTAGAAGTATCGTCAAATGCAATTCCTTGTTCATCTTGAAAACGATAAAGTTGCGCTAAGATATTCGCCCCTCGTTCTTTAATCACTTCAATTTTCAGAGTTAACTGATAATCTTCTACTGGTGTGAGCATTTTTTCCTCCCCTACAATATCGATATAGGAAACATTAAATTTTTTGCAGATACGATCGATTAATTCTGTCGAAACTGAACTTGTCCCATTTTCATAACGACTCAGGCTATTTCGAGAGATACCAACAATCTTTGCAAACTCAGGCTGGGTTAATTTATGTGTTTTACGTAACGTTTTTATATTTTCTCCAATCATGTAACTCCTCCTTTTATTTATTTCTATTATAGCACAAAAAATAAAAACGCACCAAAAATGGTGCGTTTTTATCCAGCTCTAGCTGAATGAAATAATTCATCTGTTACATTGTTGGCAAACCAATCATCAAAAAAAGTTAAAGGATAAAGATATGAAAATCACTTTTAGCAATCCTAAAAATGTCTTATAAAATATAAGAATCATTAAACACACGAAAGCACTCTGACTTCTTGTCAAGAGTGCTTTCCTGCTATTTTTAGCCAACTAAACCACTAAAGAATTTGACAATGGCATTCCAGATGGCTCCGAAGAAGCCGGCAATGGCATTCCACGCATTTGTGAAGAAGTTTCCACTGTCTTTTAGAATAGCATTTGTATCAAAATTGAGATTGATATTATTAAAAGTATCGCCTGCCTTGTCTACGATACTATCTTTCAGATCCGACAAGGTTTTAGTAAAGCTTTTGCTACTGATAACGCTACTCTTTGAAAGATTCACAGCGAAATTCACGATCAAATTGATCTGATTACCTGTGACAGTTGTATCCAGCTTATAATTTTTCAGGGTTTCTTCGACGATCTTTCGAATATCATCTTTGCTTAAATCCTGATTGTTCTGTTTGGCATTGGCTACTGCTGTTTTAATGTCGGTCAATGCGACGTTTAACTTATCCGCATCGAAGTTTTTCTTTCCCGCGTTCTCTTCATTGATCCCGGATAGAGTCGTTAACTCTTCTTGGGCCAGATCTTTGCTTTCTTGAGAAACTTTGGCACCATTTTTTTCAAGCGAGTAATAGATCCCGGCTAAGGCACTTTCTCCGGTCACTTGGATAGGGGAAGCTACTGTAATTTGAGCATGCTCTAATCCAAGTGTAACGGCTGCATTACGATACATATCTGCAGTGACCTTGGTGATGTTTTGAGGTGTCACGATATTGACTTCTAGTGGCTTATTCTTACCTAATTTTTGAATTTTAACAGAGGAATAAAGTTCCAAACTATCATCGTTGGCAACGTTCATAATCGAAGAATAAACCTCTGGTGTCATGGTCTTCCATTCCTCTTTATCTTTTGAACCATCGTAGTTCAAGAGACTCAAGGTTTGTTCGATTTGACTTTGGTCCAGCGAATAGCCCAAAACATAGTCTGGCTTGACATAGGTTTCATCAATGACTTTCTGCACATTGCTATCTGCAGAAACACGTGGGACAGCTGTAAACAAAGCCAAAGTCGTCGTTACAAACAATGCAATCTTCTTTAATTTCATCTTTTTCTTCTTTCTAATTCAAATCAACTCTGGGCATCTCATATTACCTTTCTCACCTCACTAGAGATGAAAAAAGAAGTAAATAAATAGTTTACCCACTTCGATTTTCATTATACAGTTGATTTCTTAAAACTAGCTTACAGTTTTTTTAAGAATGCATGACATTTTTATTTTCCCCAAAGAAACTGGATCAACAGCTTATCTACTATTGGATTTTCATGAAGTTGGCTGTGCTGGGCACCTTTGCCATCAATCTTTTCTTCACGGTAGCTTTTTGCGCGCTCTGCTACTAAGTAACGAAGGGCTTTCGAAGAAACATTGAGAACCGATCCATCCGTCTCTCCACCGATATCACCATAGATATTCAGCACATCGATTTGATTTTCAGGATAGACTTCCCGAAGAGCTAAAAGATGCTGGTACTGCTCATTCATTGCGGAGGGTTTACCAGTTTGCGTATCTAGAGTCAACCCCTGGGGTAGGTTCATCCCTTCGATTCCAGCAACATGGTTTGCAATGGCGACCTGCTTGATAATTTTTGGTAAATTCTCATCACTTCCATGTTCCAGAAGATAATATAAGACAGACATATTTCCCATAGAATGAGCGACAAGGTTCATCTCTTTAAAATGATAGGTCTCTTGAAGCTTTTTGACCACCTGATAGGCATAATTGCTGATGACTTTTGGATCTGGCGTGCGATTGTTTTGGTATTCCACTTTGATTATTGGATTGACTGCGCCTTTTGGAATGGTCCCTGTCAGCCTTACCTGCCCATCATCAGCCACGTTTGCAGTGATGACGGTTTGTGTCACCCCTGCTTTTTTTGCCGCATCTGTCATGTGTTTTTCTGCATTGGCACTCGATCCATAACCATGAAAAAATAAGGTAGGACGACTACTTTGTAGGTAATTCGTGTGGTCCAGCTGCGTTTTTTGTTGATACTTCCCAAAAAATGCGATACATAGGAGAATCAACCCCAAAAGCAGTCCGTAGAATGATTTTTTGTTCAATAGGAACTCCTCAAGATAATTTAAAACTAACTAGTATTTTATCATAGCTATTCAATGATTTCAAAATATTGAGAATGAAAGACCCAAAATACACAAAAGATCGTACGACTAAGGAGAAAGATAAGAGGCCGGACTACTTGTCTGACCTCTGAATTGATTGATTAAAACCATGAAAATAACTTCATAATCGTCATATTGGTTTCTACTAAACGGGAATAATAAATATTGCCCCCATTAATGTAGAGTTCCATCCCGTTTAAAAGAGAGATAGGGTGGAGGTAAAGATAAGTTTCACCGGTTACATTGCCAAGACTTGGCGCTACTACATCCCGTGAATAAGCGCGGGCCAACTCTAGGGAATTTGTTCCACCGTGTTTTGCGACGTAATCGATGTAGTCTTTACCGAAATTATAGGCTTGAACCGCAGTCCAGCCATCAACGCCTTTTTTCTTGGCTTCTTTTAACTCATCTGAAAGAGTTTGAATTCCTTGGCGAATGCTGGCCTTATTATCACTAATAGTATTGGTCTCTCCACTTGCACTCTCACTCGCCTGCATGACATCGTCCTCACGGCCTTTGGTCTCCGTATAGATCATAGCAAGAATGAGATTTTCATTGGCCGTGGTGTCCTCTTCAGCAAGGACTTCTCTAACCAGGGAGCGGTACTGCATGACTTGTTTGACATCATGGTGGATCTGAACCCCCTTGTAGATTCCAAATATTAGTAAGATGAATAAGAAGATCTTCACTATACGTTTAATCATTATTTACTCTGTATATCCTCAATATTTTTGATCAAAATAGAATAGGTCCCGTTCTCGTTTAGAATAAATTCAACAGATTCTGCATCTTCATAGACATTATTCGGAACGATCAGTTCAATTCCATTTGACAATGACAATTTCTGATTTTCGAACTTCTTCAACTGGCGACTTGCATCAATTTCTTCAAAGGTGACAGGCTCTGGTACAGCTTCTTTAACTTGGTCAATGAAACTGAGGCGAGCTGTCAGATTATCATCGAAGAGATCATCCGCTAATTTCTCAGGAGAGAGTTTATTTTCTTCCTCAATATGGTTAAAAATAGCTGATTTAACCTTTGATTGAAATTGAAAATCATCTGTGTTAAAGCTTTCCGCAATCTTTTGGGCTGTTTTTTCCAGTGCCTTGATCGATTTTTTAGGAGAGATCTTGGGTTGCGCCTGCAACAGATTCTCAGAAAAATAGTTCAAGAACGTCCCATTGTACTTGATTCGTTTTTCAATCAAGTGGTATTTGCGACTTTGAAGATTGATGACCAAAGCTTCATCTGCACCAGTTCCAAAACCAGGTAGATTATTTTGCGTTAGCTTGATCGGATTGTCCACTTCACCGCCAAGATGCGTCAGGGTTTCTCGTAAGGCGATTCGAAGAAAGGCAAAATGGTCCACCCCTTCTTTTGAGAATTGAATGAACACCAAATCGTTGGTCTTTTGATTCTCAGAGACGACAAATTCTTCCTTCCAGCGATTGGCTACTGCGACTGAAGTTTCTAATAGGTCATCTGAAATCATCTCAAGAAAAGGATTGTCCTCTTCGAAAATACCGGTCCTGGCTTCATCGGAGTAGACCCGTTCAATCTTCTTACGCAAGTATTCTTCGATTTTAGGCGTGATATTGAGAAATTTATCTGCTAGATAGAGATCGGTATCGTCTGGACTAAATTGATGAATGATGGCTTTTTTTACGTAAATATCCATAAGATGGTTTAGTCCTCGTAAAGTGGAAAGGCGTCTGTCAAGGCTTTGACTTGGCTACGCACTTCGTCTAATACTTCTTGCTTGTCCGCATTTTTCAGCGCTTTGATCATAAGTTCAGCAACGGTGCGACTTTCTTTTTCACCAAAACCACGAGCGGTGATGGCTGCTGCACCAATCCGAATCCCACTGGTCTTAAATGGAGACAAGGTTTCATAAGGAATAGAGTTCTTGTTGAGGGTAATATTGACTTCATCCAACAAGTTTTGCGCCACTTTTCCGTTTTCAACGACTTTAGTGACGTCAACAAGGAAAAGGTGGTTCTCTGTTCCGCCTGAAATGACACGGAAATCAGGATCTTGCAAGAAGACATCAGCCATGGCCTGACTGTTCTTAATTACGTTAGCTGCATACTCTTTAAAAGCAGGATCCAAGGCTTCTTTGAATGCGACAGCTTTGGCTGCAATGACATGCTCCAACGGTCCTCCTTGAATACCAGGGAAAATAGCAGAGTTAATTTTCTTAGCTAATTCCTCGTCATTGGTCAAGATTAGGCCTCCACGAGGTCCACGAAGGGTCTTGTGAGTGGTCGTTGTCGTGATATGTGCATAAGGAACTGGACTTGGATGTAGACCTGCTGCTACGAGACCAGCAATATGGGCCATATCAACCATGAGCTTAGCTCCTACTGCATCTGCAATCTCACGGAATTTTGAGAAATCAATGATATGAGAGTAGGCTGAGGCACCAGCGACGATGAGTTTTGGCTTCACTTCTTGGGCTTGTTTTAAGATGGCGTCAAAATCCAAGAGCTCTGTTTCAGGATCTACACTATAAGACACAAAGTTATAGGTTTGACCAGAGAAGCTCACAGAAGCTCCGTGCGTCAAATGTCCACCGGCAGCTAGATCCATTCCCATAACAGTATCACCAGGCTCAATCAAGGCCATATAGGCAGCACAGTTTGCCTGACTTCCTGAATGCGGTTGAACGTTGGCAAATTTAGCACCAAAGATTTCTTTGGCCCGTTCGATCGCGAGACTTTCGACCACATCGACCACATCTGTCCCGCCATAGTAACGACGACCAGGATAGCCTTCGGCATATTTATTGGTCAGAATAGACCCTTGAGCAGCCATCACTGCCTTAGAGACGACATTTTCAGAAGCAATCAACTCAATATTGTTTTGTTGACGCTCTTCTTCTTTAGCGATCGCATTCCATAGGTCTGCATCATAGGCTTTGTAATCTTCTTTATCAAAAATCATCGGTCTACTCCTTTATAAAAAATTATTTATGTACATTATCACTGAGGAAGTTCATCATCCTCAAAAGAAAGCTCGGGCACATGTGCAAGCAAATCAGCTTTCGTTATAGATCCTTGTCGCAAAATCCTGGCCTTGGAACCAGAGATATCTAGGATAGTGGAATCTTGACCAGTCAAGAAGTCATCATCCTCTATACCAGGAACCACTTGATCAAATTCGCTTATAATAGCCTGATACTTTGTTCCACTTGCATGACCTGAAAGATTGGCCGAGGGACCAACCAAAGGACCGTATTTACGAATTAATTCCAACGTTTTTGGGTGAGCTGGAATACGGAAACCAACTGTATCCAAGCCTGAATGAATCCATTCTGGTACCTTGTCATTCTCCTGAAGGATAATAGTCAGAGGTCCTGGTAAAAATGAATCAACCAGTTTTGTTAAATAACTAGGTTGATTTTTCGAATAAAGTCGAATCGCTTTTTCATCGGCTACATTTAAATTCAGAGCCTTGTCTCTATGTCTACGTTTTAACTCGTATATATAATCGACTGCCTCTTGATTCAAAGCTTTGGCAAAAATACCATAGACTGTTTCAGTTGGCAGAATAACCGCACGTCCTGCTTCTAATTCTTTCTCAATGTGATCCATTGTCTACTACTACCATTCTATCTTGTCCAAATTGGTCTTTCAGAACGCGAACGCGTTTGTCGGGAAATGCCTCTTGAAAAAGCTCTTTTACCTTGTTCCCTTGCTTATAGCCGATTTCCAGATAGATCTTTCCGTCTGGTGTTAAAACACTTGGTGCTTGTTGGGCAATCTTTTCGTAGATGGCATATCCATCACGATCCGCAAAAAGAGCTAAGTGGGGTTCAGAGGCTAACACATTGGCTCCGACTTCTTCTACATCATCATGAGAGATATAGGGAGGGTTGGACACAATCAGGTCATAAGGACCTTCTAGTTCATCCAGTACATCTGACGACTTGAATTCAAGGACAGCTTCTAATTGCTTGGCATTTTCTTGAGCCAGGGCTAAAGCCTCTTCTGAGACATCACTAGCTTGAACCTGCCAGGTAGATCTAGCGAGGGCTAGGCTAATGGCAATGGCCCCACTTCCTGTTCCGATATCCAGAACTTGTAAGGTATCCCCATCATTTTCTTCCAGAATGAGAGCGACCAATTCTTCCGTTTCAGGTCGTGGAATCAGCACGCGCTTATCAACCGTAAAAACATGGCCACAAAATTCGGCGCTCCCAATAATATACTGGGCAGGGACGTGATGTTTCAACTGCTCAAAGATGGATAGAAGCAAGGCCTGATCCTCTACTTCCACTTCTTTTTGCAAGGCAAGGACAAAGTCTGTAAAGGTCCAGTTTTTTAAAGCACGATACGCGAAGGAGAGGCTTTCTGCTTCCTCTCCAACGGCTATTAATGCTTCTTCATACTGGGCTAATAATGGTCCCAACAACATTATTTGTTCAACTCTTCTAATTTTTGTGTTTGATCATACAAGACCAAAGCATCGACCACTTCATCTAATTTACCAGATAAGATGGTGTCCAGTTTTTGAAGGGTTAAGCCAATCCGGTGATCAGTCACACGATTTTGAGGGAAGTTGTAAGTCCGGATCCGCTCTGAACGGTCACCAGTCCCGATAGTAGACTTCCGTTCAGCGTCTTGCTCGTCTTGGGCAATCTGAGCAAAGTGGTCAGCCACACGCGCACGGATGATCTTCATGGCTTTTTCGCGGTTCTTCTGTTGGGTCCGTTCTTCCTGCATCTCAACCTTGATATTGGTTGGCAAGTGGACGATACGAACGGCTGTTGCGACCTTGTTGACGTTTTGTCCACCCGCACCAGAGGCGTGATAGATGTCAATCCGAAGGTCTTTTGGATCGATGTCGTACTCGACTTCTTCGATTTCTGGCATGACCAGAACGGTCGCTGTAGAGGTATGGACACGACCTTGGCTTTCTGTCACAGGAACCCGTTGCACCCGGTGGGCACCAGATTCATACTTGAGTTTTGAATAAACCGATTGACCAGAAACCATGGCTACCACTTCTTTGATCCCACCAACGCCATTGTAGGAAGCTTCCATGACTTCAAAGCGCCAGCCTTGGCTTTCCGCGTATTTTTGGTACATTTGTAAGAGGTCGCCAGCAAACAATTGGGCTTCGTCTCCTCCAGCTGCTCCACGGATTTCCAAGATAATGTTCTTGTCATCGTTTGGATCTTTTGGAAGAAGTAAGATCTTCAGTTTTTCTTCGTACTCTTCCTTTTCAGCCTTGGCATCTTTTAGCTCTTGCTTGGCCATTTCTTCCAAGTCCGCATCGCCGCCTGCTTCCTTAATCATTTCCTCAGCGTCAACAATGTTTTGAAGGACTTGCTTGTACTCTCGGTAGGCTGTCACCGTATCACGAGTGGAAGCCTCTTCTTTTGAAAGCTCCATAAAGCGTTTGGTATCAGAGACCACATCTGGGTCACTCAGTAATTCTCCTAACTCTTCATAACGGTCTTCTACAGCTTGTAGTTGATCATAGATATTCATGTTTGCTCCTTAATTCTTGGTTGTTAGATCATAGATTGCTACAATTTCGTCTTCTATGATTTCGCCAGTTTCTTTAAATCCATACTGGAGATAGCAAGATCTCGCTTGATTATTTTCCGGTTCATAAGATAGCCAAAGACTTGTTGCTTTTCCAGCTGGCTCTGTTCGAACAAAGTCAATGACTGCATCCATAGTCGGTTTAAAATAGCCTAAACCTTGAAATCGTTTATCGATCATAAAGCGAAATAACAAGTAATTTCCCTTGCTGATCCCAATTTTCTGGTCATAGGCAATCATAACAAAACCAACTAATACTTCCTTATCATAAACTGCTAAGGGAGCTATAAAATCACCATTTTTATCATATACATAGGCTTCAGCTAAGCTAATGGAATTGGATGCAATAAAATTCCTTTGATTTGGATGAACTTCTAGATTTAAAACGTCAAAATAATTCTCTATCGTAATATCTTTTAAACAAATAGACATTATTATCCTCTCTAAAACGTTCTAGACGCTTTCGGTTGGTATGTCTGGATTAAAATAATGCTTGCGGCAAACCGAGATATAGGTCTCGTGTCCACCGATCTGGATCTGCTCTCCATCATAGACAGGTTTACCCGCTTGGGTACGCAAGACCATGGTCGCCTTGCGGGAACAGTATTGGCAGATGGTTTTGATCTCCTCGATCTTGTCGGCTAACAAGAGGAGATGTTTGGAACCTTCAAAGAGTTCATTTCGAAAATCATTTTTGAGCCCAAATGCCATCACTGGCACATCCAGTTCATCCACGACTCTTGCCAGATCATAGACATGATGGCGTTTCAAAAACTGAGCTTCATCGATTAAGACACAGTAAGGTTTGATTGCTTGGTTTTTAATAAAGCCAAAGATATCCGTATCGTCTTCAATTGCAACGGCTTCCCGTTTCATACCGATCCGGCTAGAAACTACTCCCACTCCATCTCTGGTGTCGATTGCCGAGGTCATGATGACGACGCTCTTGCCTTGCTCTTCATAATTATGGGCCACTTTTAAGATCTCAATGGTTTTCCCTGAGTTCATGGTCCCATATTTATAATATAATTGTGCCATTTTCCTTTTGTTCTCTCTAAAATGTGTTTCATTATCATTTTACCATAATTTTGCTAAGCTTTGTATCCCAAAATGTGATAAAATAGTCCTATAAAAAATTTAGGAGGTGGCCATATGCCATTTGTACGAATTGACCTATTTGAAGGACGCACCTTGGAACAAAAGAAAGCCTTGGCCAAGGAAGTAACCGAAGCTGTTGTCCGCAATACTGGTGCTCCTCAGTCAGCTGTTCACGTCATCATTAACGATATGCCTGAAGGAACCTACTTCCCTCAAGGTGAAATGCGCACCAAATAATGGTTCCACTAAAAAACCTTTCTTGCTTGTGATATCACATAGCAGGAAAGGTTTTTTCTTATTTTTCTTGGGCTTGACGTTCTGCTTTCCGTTCTTCGAATTCTTCGTCACTCATCAAGGTTCCGCCGACATTAGCTGATTTAGCAAAGGCTGTATAGCGACGCAACCAACCGCTGGAGATTTTTGATTTGAAAGGTTTCAAATGTTTGCGACGTTCTGCAAGAGTGGCATCATCGACAAGCAAATCAATAGTACGATTTGGAAGGTCAATCACGATTTCATCCCCATCTTCAATTAGGGCGATATTTCCACCTTCTGCTGCTTCTGGAGAAACGTGACCAATAGCAATCCCACGAGTAGCTCCTGAGAAACGACCATCCGTAATCAGTGCCACATCCTTACCAAGACCGCGTCCGACAATCTTAGAGGTTGGCGCTAGCATCTCTGGCATACCAGGTCCACCCTGAGGACCTTCGTAACGAATGACAACGACATGTCCCTTCTTAACTGTTCCATTGTCAATCAACTCAAGGGCTTGATCTTGTGAATCACAGCATATGGCCTTTCCACGGAAAGTGGTCACAGATGGATCTACACCACCGACTTTGATAACAGCCCCATCCTGAGCAATATTTCCGTAGAGGATCGACAAACCACCTACAGGTGAAATCGGATGCTCGATTGGGTGGATAATTTCTTCATTTTTGATTTCAGCGCCAGCTACGTTTTCTTTCAAAGTTTCACCAGTAACTGTGATACGATCACCCTTAATGGCACCTTTTTTGATCAACTGATTGATAATGGCTGGAACACCACCAGCTTCATGCACATCATGCATAGTGTAGACACTTGAAGGGGCAATTTTAGAAAGATAAGGTGTCTTTTTGGCAATCTCGTTGATATCTTTGAGATCATAGTCAATGCCTGCTTCACGCGCAATAGCGAGCGTATGAAGTACCGTATTGGTAGAACCACCCATGGCCATATCGAGCGCAAAGGCATCATCGATGGCTTCTTTGGTCACAATATCCCGTGGACGAATATCCTTTTTAATATTCTCTACCAATTGTTCGGCCGCTTGGCGAACCAATTCACGACGTTCATCTGAAACGGCTAGGATAGTACCATTTCCAGGAAGAGCAAGACCTAATACTTCCATCAAACAGTTCATGGAATTGGCAGTAAACATACCAGAGCAAGAGCCACAGGTTGGGCAGGCATTTTTTTCCAAGAAATCGAGCTCATCCATGCTCATATCACCAGCTTGATAAGTACCTACAGCTTCAAACAAACTTGAGAGCGTCGCTTGATGCCCCGTCATGTCAACGCCACCCTTCATGGGTCCACCAGAACAAAATACGGCAGGCACATTGGTCCGCATGGCAGCTAAAATCATTCCTGGTGTAATCTTATCACAGTTGGGAATATAGAAAACACCATCAAACCAGTGGGCATTGATGACTGTTTCAGCAGCATCTGCGATCAACTCGCGAGATGGCAAACTATAACGCATTCCGATATGGCCCATAGCAATTCCATCATCTACCCCGATGGTATTAAATTCAAAAGGAATCCCACCAGCCTCGCGGATAGCTTCCTTAGCAACATCTGCTAACTCACGCAGGTGAACATGCCCTGGAACGATATCAATATAGGAGTTACAAATAGCAATAAAGGGCTTTTGCATATCCTTTGCTGATTTTACTTGCCCTGTCGCATAGAGGAGACCACGCGCTGGTGCTCGGTCAATCCCCATTTTGATCATATCACTTCTCATCTTGTTCTCCTTCTAGTTCTTCATTTCTACCTCCTAATCTTACCACTTTGACATCAATTGTCAAGAACTTTCAGAAAATTTATAATATTCACGGTACACAAAAAGTCTGGTTTCCCAGACTTCATTTTAGTTTGTTTGCTTTTTTTCGATCTGCCAGAGCCGAATTTGGTAACAAATTCCACTCACGACAAGGCTAGAAATAAGGCCGATCCAATAAGCATAGGGACCGAGGTTGGTCACATGGTCAAGGAAAATCCCTAGTGGGATAGAGATACACCAATAACTAAAGACTCCTAATAAGAAAGGAACCGTTGTATCCTTATAACCCCGCAAAATCCCTTGAAGGGGGGCTGCAAAAGTATCAGCCACTTGGAAAAAGAGGCTATAGGTCATGAAAATCGCTGTTTGTTGCACAAAGATTGGATCCTTGCCATATAGTCCTGCCAGTTGGAAGCGGAATGTATAGAGAAAGACCAGGGTGACAATGGCAAAGCCAAAGGCTGTCAGCCGGCCCAAACGGCAGTATTGTTTGACGACTTCTGGTCTTCCTGCTCCCAGTTCGTAAGATACGATAATCGCCAAGGTACTGGAGATACTAACCGGGAAAGCATACATCAGGGTAGAAAAATTCATGGCCGATTGGTGGCTCGCGATGGTAAGTGATGGGAATTTTGCCATTAACAAACCAACGAGCGAGAAGATGATGACTTCTGCAAAGACAATTCCACCGATTGGAAGCCCAAGTCGCAATACTTCTTTCATCCCTTTAAAATCATAAGGTTGCGGCTTCCACAATTGGAAAGGTGCTACCTTAGGGTGTTTGCACAAGATCAAAACCGCAATCACCAGCAGGACCCAGTAGGCCAGAGAGGTTCCAAGTCCCGCTCCTGCTCCTCCCATCTCAGGAAAACCAAATGCCCCATAGATCAGGATATAGTTAAAACAAGCATTGAGAGGCAAAAGCAAGAGCATCAAGTACATGGATAGACGCGTCATGCCCAAGGTATCGAGGAAGGTCCGCACGATACTAAAGAGCAACAAGGGTAAGATTCCCAGAGAAAGGAAATATAAATAGCGAATAGCTATTTGGGAAACAACGTTTTCTAAACCTATCTGCTTGAGAATCATGGGCGCAATCCCCCAAACAAAGCCTATTAAGAGAATGGCCATACCAAATGACATATAGAGGAATTGGTAAAAATCGCCAGCAATCCGTTCTTTATTTCCCTTTCCTAAATGATGCCCAACAATCGGCGTCAGCGCAGAGACAATCCCGGTCAGGAAAGTAAAAAATGGATTCCACAGACTGGTAGCTGTAGAAACAGCAGCCAAATCAAGGGTCCGGTACTGACCAGTCATGGCTGTATCAACAAAGCTGGCTGAATAATTGGCCAATTGGTAGATTAAAATCGGCAAAAATAGACTCAAAAACAAGCGCAAGCGCTCTTTAAAGTGATAGGTTACATACATGATTCTAACTCTCTTCTCATCAAATAAGAAATAAGATTTTCTCCTCTTCCACTCTACTATATGTTTCCTTAAAAGTCAAAAAAACCGAAGATCCAAGGATCTCCGGTTCATGTGAGTTTAGTTTTTGTTGCGATTTAAAATAGCATTGAGAACGATCGCCAAGACACTGGCGACAACAATTCCGTTAGCAAAGAACATTTGGAATCCTGTTGGAAGGCCATTGAAGAGGGTGCTGTTGTTCAAACCTACCCCTGCAGCAATCGATACCGCTGCAATTAGGAAATTGTGCTCATTGTGTTCAAAATCAACACGCGCAAGAATCTGCATCCCTTGAATCGATACAAAACCGAACATAACCAGCATCGCTCCCCCAAGAACTGAGCTTGGGATGATTTGTGCTAAAGCTCCAAACTTAGGAAGAAGACCAAGAAGAACAAGGAAACCAGCGGCATAGTAGATTGGCAAGCGAGTCTTGATACCAGACAATTTCACCAAGCCAACGTTTTGTGAGAATCCGGTGTAAGGGAAGGTGTTGAAGATACCACCGAGGAGAACGGCCAACCCTTCAGCACGGTAACCATTGCGAAGGCGCGTGCTATTAATTGGATCTTTGGTAATATCAGAAAGTGCAAGATAGACACCTGTTGATTCCACCATAGAAACTGTCGCGATGATACACATCATGACGATTGAGGTGATTTCAAACTTAGGAGCTCCAAAGAAGAAAGGTGTTGGAACGTGAACAACTGGAGCTTGAGCCACAGGTGTGAAGTCAACCAAGCCCATAGAAGCCGCAATAGCAGTACCTACGATCAAACCAATCAAAATTGAAATGGATTTAATAAACCCAGTCGTATAGATATTAACAACTAAAATGATGAGAATGGTCACCACAGCCAAAATCAAGCTTTGAACGGTTGGTTTTGGCGCATTATTTCCCATATTTCCAATCGCTACTGGAATCAAAGTCAAACCAATGGTTGTAATAACAGATCCCGTTACAATAGATGGGAAGAGATTGGCAATCTTAGAGAAGAAACCAGAGACAAGGATGACATAAATCCCTGAGACAATCAAGGCACCAAACATGGCACCACTACCATGGCTAGCCCCGATCATGCTGAGAGGTGCCACAGACTGGAAGGCAACCCCAAGGACTACCGGAAGGCCGATCCCAAAGTATTTATTGAGCTGCACTTGAAGGAAAGTTGCTACCCCGCACATGAAGATATCTGTAGAGATGAGATAGGTTAGTTGATGAGCATTATAGCCCAAAGCTCCTGCGATCATGATCGGCACCAAAATAGATCCCGAATACATGGCTAAAAGGTGTTGCAAGCCTAGAATGGCCGCCTGTGAATGGCTTTCTTGTTTTTGCATTAGATGTCTGCCTCCTTAAATACAACCTGACCATTTTCAAAACGGTCCAAACGTGCGAGGGATACAACTGGATATCCCAACTCTTCTAACAATCCCCGTCCATCTTGGAAGGATTTTTCAATCACGATCCCAATCGCTTCGACTTGAGCCCCGGCTTGTTCGATGATTTGAATCAATCCTTTGGCTGCTTGACCATTTGCGAGGAAATCGTCAATGATCAAAACCTTATCTGATGGATCCAAAAATTTACCCGCAATCGAAACGGTGCTGGTCACTTGCTTGGTAAAGGAATAAACCTCAGCCGTCAAGATGCCCTCATTCATCGTGATGTTTTTCGCCTTCTTAGCAAAGATCATGGGAACATCCAAGGCTTCAGCTACATAAAGGGCTGGTGCAATCCCAGATGCTTCAATGGTCACGACTTTCGTCACACCAGCATCTTTGAACCGCTCCGCAAAAGTCTGACCAATTTCTTTCATCAATTTAAAATCCACTTGGTGGGTCAAAAAGGAATCCACCTTGAGGATATTCTCACCTAAAACATTGCCATCTTTTAAGATGCGCTCTTCCAGTAATTTCATACTTCCTCCTACTTTTTTTAAAAATCCTCTACTTCATTCACAAAACACAAAAAGGCCTGCTAAGCAAGCCTTGAACTCTCTCTAGAAAGAGAAATAATCCCGACTTACTTATTGTTAGGTGTTCCGGCACCTTGTAGAAACATCACGCCCATTCGTGAAATAAATAAGTAATTCAATTAGTGTGCATCGCCATTCCAGATAGAATTCTTAACGATCACATAGTCAACATGTTTCAAATCTGCTAATTTTCGGCCTCCTGCATAAGAGATCGAACTTTGCAAATCTTGTTCCATTTCCGTTAAGGTGTCTTGCAAATGACCCTTGGCAGGCAATAAAATCTTCTTCCCTTCGACGTTCTTATAAGCGCCTTTTTGGTACTCTGAAGCAGATCCATAGTACTCTTTGAAAGACTCTCCATCAATCTCTATTGTTTTACCAGGACTTTCAATATGTCCTGCAAAGAGAGAACCGATCATGACCATAGATGCCCCGAAACGAATCGATTTGGCAATATCACCGTGGGTCCGAATACCACCGTCCGCAATGATTGGCTTACGCGCTGCTTTTGAGCACCAGCGAAGCGCAGCCAATTGCCAACCACCTGTACCAAATCCAGTCTTCACTTTGGTGATACAAACCTTACCAGGGCCGATCCCGACCTTAGTCGCATCAGCTCCTGCATTTTCCAATTCACGAACAGCTTCAGGAGTTCCAACATTTCCAGCAATGACAAAGGTATCTGGTAGTTCTTTCTTGATGTGTTGAATCATCCGAATGACACTATCTGCGTGACCGTGTGCGATATCAATAGTGATGTACTCAGGCGCATCTGCCTTTAATTGACTCACAAAGTCGTATTCGTATTCCTTAACACCAACCGAAATGGAAGCGATCAAACCTTGCTCATGCATGCGTTTGACAAAAGGAATCCGACCCGCTTCATCGAAACGGTGCATGATGTAGAAGTAACCACCACGCGCCAACTGCTCTGCCACATTCTCATCCAAGATTGTCTGCATATTGGCAGGAACAACTGGAAGCTTGAAGGTATGCTTCCCAAATTGGACGGTTGTGTCTGCTTCTGAGCGACTGTTGATGATACATTTGTTGGGAATCAACTGAATATCTTCATAGTCGAAAATAGGAAATTCATTTAACATAGATTGAAAAATCTCTTTTCTAAAAACTGACCTACCTATGCGCAAGCGCATCGCTACGTCTCTTGACGTTTCCTTGATAGATTATACCAAAGATACGGACCTAATGCAATGGGAATGATTTTATAGGAAATAACGTTCGGAAATTACGAGACAAAAACCTATTTCAAACAGAGAAACAGGTTTTATTTATGAACATTTTGGAGCCAATTGTTGACTTCTCTAGCTACAATTTCTGGCGCCTCTGTATACAGTTCGTGCCCCAAACCATCTAGCAAGACTTGCTTGATCTGGGGATCTAGTTGCTTCAGAGCTTCTTTTCTCCATTCAGGTTCTTCTTGGTACCGAGGTCCAATAAAAAGGACAGGCAGGTCTGCCAGTGGAATCTGGTAAGTCTTGATCTGACGCCGTAGACGCAATAAGGTCAAGACCTTTTCGAGATCCAGATTTAATTCATATCGTTCACTTGCTGGATTCCAGCGATAGCTAGCCTCTACTGCTTTTCGCGTTATAGGAGTAGGATCTGCTCCGTCTCCAAGTTCTGATAACACAGCTTCTTCTAAAGTTGCAAAGACTTGCTGCTTCATGAAAGACGCCGTTCCTTCTAGTTCTTCTTCAAGAGGCAGGATCTTTTCCATATCTAGATAACCCCCATCCAAGAGAATCAAAGCCTGGATCTGAGAAAACTCGGCAGCCAGATAACGAGCCAAATCTCCACCCAAGGAATGCCCCAATAAACAGATTTCATTCGCCTGGCTGATCTGACCTTGAAACCAAACACGAAGATCTTTTTCTGTCCGAATCATTTCCCTATAGGGATCTAGAAAGGTCACAGGAAAGCCTAGCTCATCAATAAGTGGTGCCAGATGGTAGCCATTACCACCTAAGCCACCAATAAAATAATACTGCATGTGTTTTGTCTCTTCTCTATAAGATTAAAAGCTTATGAAAGCTATACATATTTAGTCATCCTTCCCCTACTATCATACCGAAATACAGTTTGAAGTTCAAGTTAGTCACTAGCTAGGGAAATTGGATAAGCAAAAAGAGACCACAGGGTCTCTTACTATTTGATCCTATCTGAATGAATAAGAAAAAAATCCACTCACTTGGGGTGAAATGGATTGTTTCTTTATTAACGGTTCAACAAGAAATTGAACAATTTTTCGACAATTTTTACGACCAACCAGCATAAGAATCCGATATAGCTGAAATAGAAAATGAGTGACAAAATCGTAATAATCATGGTTTCCTCCTTCGTCGATTGCAAGTACTTGTCTTATTATACCTTTTTATGCAATCGAACTCAATAGAATTTTGAAAATTGTCTGATTATTCTTTTTCTTCTTTAGCTTCTTTGGTGTCTTGATCAGCTTCTTCACTGCCTTTATTGACAGCAGTCTTAAATTCAGCAAACATTTTGCCGATGGACTGGCCCAACTCTGGTAGGCGTTTTGGTCCAAAAATCAAGAGGGCGCCCAGGATGATGATGATCAAACCTGGTGCTCCAATATCACGTAAAATTCCCATTAGTTTCTCCTTTTTCTTGAATAGATGACTTTACTGATGGCGACACTGACTTCAAATAAGAGAATCAAAGGAAGCGTCATGGCCAAGTCACTGATAAAGTCTGCAGGGGTTAGCACGACGGCTAAGACCAGCAGGACAAAGTAAGCATATCGTCGGTAGGTTATTAAAAACTGTGGTGTCAAGAGCCCAATCGAGGTCAGAAAAGCGACCAAAACTGGTAACTCGAATAAGACCCCTAAAGGCAAGGTGGTGTGCCATAAGAAGGTTAGATAATTTTGTGCCGTCAATTGGGTATCAAACAACCCTTCTCCCAAGCGCAACAAGACCTCTAAAATAGCTGGGCTGACAAAGAAATAACCAAATGCAAGCCCCAGCACAAAGAAAATAAAGCTAGCTGGGATGTAAGCAAAGACTGCACGCGCCTCTTTCTCCTTCAAAGCCGGCCTTACAAATTGCCAAACCTGGTAGACAATAAAGGGCAAGGTCAGGCTAAAAGCTGTGAGATTAGCCAGTGATACATAGATCCAGAGAATATCATTTGGACCCAGTACCAGCAGTTTTTGATGGAGGCTAGCCGTCAAGACTTGGTAGAGTTCTCCTCCAAATACAAAGGCTACGATGAAGACGATAATATAACACAAGACCACTGCGATCAATCGTTTTCGAAATTCGACCAAGTGCTCAACAATGGTCATTTCATCTGCTCTACTCTTTGCCATGCTGTCTCACCGTGATAAGGGCGATCAAGGCCACAAACATTAACTGAGGAAGAAGAACTTCCCAGCTTGGATAGATCCCCGCCCAATCGATGGTTGGAAGTCCATTGACCAAATGGCTAGGTAGGATATTGGTCAACTGAAGGGCGTGGATGCTGACACCGAGCATCTTGAAGGCCAAAGCGTAAATCAACCACGTCAGAATGAAAAAGATTCGATGAGGTTGGATAGCTTGACTAGCCTTGGTCATGGCCACTGCAATGATGATGAGAACAGCTATAGCAAGCCCGATTCCCAGTAAGAAATTCGCAGTTGTAATCCGCGGAATGATCCCGACATAAAAGAGAATAGTCTCAGCCCCTTCACGAAAGACTGCTAAGAAACTGAGAGCAAACATAGAGACAAAGCTTCCTGTAGCCGTCACGGTCTTCATTTGACGGTCCATAAAGGCATTCCACTGTTTGACAGAGGACTTGCTGTGGAGCCAAATTCCGACGAGAATCATCATGACTACAGCGAAAATCCCAACGCCACCTTCAATGATTTCCCGGTTAGCCCCCGAAGTAACGGCTGGAAAAGCTACTTGCAAAACAAGAGCGATCGCTGCACTGGCAAGAACACCAGCAATGGCTCCACCGTAGACCCATTTGAGGCCTTTCCTCATCTTAGCGGCCTTAAGGGTCGTCACAAGCGCCATGACAATCAGCAGCGCTTCTACTCCTTCACGCAGAAGAATCAACATGGCATCAAAAGCGTTGTAAGAAGCTGTCGTATCGATCGCAGACAGGTCCTTGATCAAGGCTTGTAATTTCTCTTGATAGGCCTTTTCTTTCCCCTTGACCATAATGACCGGGGATTCACTTTCTACGCGCGTGTAGAGACTGGGATTGGTCGTGCTAACATCCCCTTCGATAGTTGGCCAAATCGTGATGAACTGCTTCATAGTCGCTGCAGCAGACTTTTCATCCCCAGCTTGGAATTGGCTTTGCGCCTTCTCCAAAAGCTTGATCCCATCGTTCAGCGTCAAATCCGTACTGGCACTGCTAATGGCCTCTCCTTTTACAAAGGCATCAATCCCATTTTTGAGGTCGTCATAAGAGGACTGGATGTTGGTAAAATCGGTAGGCTCTGTTTCAATACTACTGCGCAAGAGGGAAATGGCCGTCTCGATTTTGCCATAGTAGGCTGTGCTGTGATCTCTTACCACTGCTTCGTTTCGCGTCCAGGTATTATTGAGATCGGCATAGGTTTGACGGGTTTTATCCAGATCCTTAGCTGTAATGGCATTTTGTAGGTTCTTAAAAGAAGGTGCGAGGCGACTCACGAGTTTGTCTTTTTCCGCCTCTAAATCGACCGGATTTTGCTCTTTTTCAAAAGCCAGCAAGGCTGATGAGATCTTGGTGAGATCGTCTTTGGTTACCTCCCCTTTTATAGTCAGGGCTTGGCTAACTTTTTTCCCTGCCTTGGAATCATGGTGGTCTTTGGATTCAAAATCAGCCTGAATCTCAGAGATCAATTCCTTGGCCTTTTTCTGGTCCTTATTTTGTACAGCGGTTGTTGCATCTGTGATCTTGATAAAGAGTTCGCTATAAGACTCCGCAGCTACTGGATGAGTCCAGAACAAGGCAAGAAGGCCGAACAAGATTAAGAGTTTATTCAAAGAGTGCTTGACCAAGATACCCTCCTTTCTCAACGCCTGCAAAGCAAGCAAAGAGTCCACTTCCGATATGGGTGATATACTCGTTCATTTTGTCTACTGCGCCCAAGTTGGTTTGGATTTTGACAAAGCTGTTCGGATCCTTTTGAAAGGCGATAAAGATCAAGCCAGCATCAAATTGCCCAGTCTGTTCATTGATGCCATCCGAATAGGAATATGACCGGCGTAAAATCGGTCGATCGACTTCTTTGGCCAAACGGACATGTGAATCAACTGGTAGTTTAGATAAATCTACTTCATCAAATTCGTTGGTTTTACCAAATGGAGCACCAGACTCCTTGTAGCGACCAAAGGTGTTTTCTTGCTCCTGCAAATTGGTTCGGTCCCAAGTTTCCAAGTGCATTTGCACTAGGCGAAGAGCCATATAAGAACCACCCTTCATCCAGTCCTTGCTGTCAGTCCAGACGACCTTGTCAAAATCCTTCTCAGTCGTGACATTTGCTGTTCCATCCTTGAAACCAAAGAGGTTGCGCGGCGTTTCTTTTCGGTCACCAATAGCTGCAAATCCTGATTTGCTCCACTTCATGGTGATGGTCTTGCGACCCTTACGAATCAGATTTCGTACCGCATGAAAGGCTACTTGCTCATCATCTGCACAGGCCTGAATGACGATATCGCCACCCGTATATTTGTCCTGCAACTGCTCCTTTGGAAATGGGGGTAAATCACGAAAGAGTTTCGGACGTTTGGCCTCCAAGCCCAATTTCTTTAGAAAGGAAGCCGAAACCCCAAAAGTCAGGCTCAAGCGATAGGGGTTGAGTCCTACTGTTTCACCTGTATCTGTTGGAGGCAAGAGGGCATTGGAACCATCTTTTTTGACCAACTCTCCTTCGACTAATTTACTACTATAATCAGTCCAATCTTTAAAGAGCTGGATGACTTCTTTTTTGTCCGTCGTATGAAGATCTAACACAACCAAGTAGCAAGCCTTCTGCATGGCCGTCGTAATCCCTGCTTGGTGCTTGCCATAAAAGGAGATGTCTTCATCCCCATCATAAGCTTTTTTGCTGGAACTGTCTTGATTAGCGAAAAAAGCAGATGCACCAGAGAGGCCCAGCGCTAGACCAGCCCCTCCAATACCTGCTTTTTTAAGAAATTCACGACGGTCCATTTTTTTATCTAAAAATTTGTCGTCAGCCATTTTTCTTATTTCCCATCTAAAATCACACCCATTTGAGACAAAGGTTCACCAAGTTTGGTCACAGCTTCTGCTAATTCCTTGGTATCTCCCTTGGATAAATCTTTGTAAGACTTATAATTTGAATCATCTGTCATATGTTTGTCCAATAAAGCATTAACATTCTTGAATTCTGATTCCAAGGTTTTAACCAATTTGGCATCTTTTTTCTCAATCAAGGGTTTAAAGAGAGAGAAGATCTTTTCAGCCCCTTCAATATTAGCACGGAAGTCGTAAAGATCTGTATGAGAGAAGACTTCTTCTTCACCCGTAATCTTTTGCGTTGCCACTTCATTGAGTAGATCGACAGCTCCGGTCAACATGATATCCGGTGTGACTTCTACAGTAGCAATTTTAGCTTTCAACTCCTTGATATCGTTCACCAGTTGGTCAGCGTATTTGTCTGTTCCATCTGTTGTATTGTTTTCCCAAAGGATACGCTCAATCCGGTGGAAACCTGACCAGCCATCTTCTGATTTATTTTCATCCACATAATCCACCAAGCGGTAGTCGATTTTGACATCCGATTCCCCGAAGGTTTCAGCAATCGGTTCAGAACGTTCATAGGCCATGCGGATCAAGGGGTATTGCTTTTTTGCTTCTTCCAAATTCCCGTCTTTTAACGTAGCTCGGAATCCTTCTGTATCCTTGAGCAATTGGTCAATTTGCATTTCAACAAAGTCTTTGTATTCAGCTGTCGCATTATCCAAGGTCTTCTGGTCAGCCTTTGACAACCGCACTGTTGAGCTGGTTTGCGTCTTCTGACTGGACTGTTTGCTAGTAGAATTTGCACACCCTGCTAAAAGAGCAACACTTAATAAGAGTAGACTATATTTTTTCATGAAAGACTTCTCCTCATTTGTTCTTGCCCTTATTTTACCAGATATTTTCTCATTTTTCAATAATTGTCTGAAAATTTAATAATAGAAAAACTTTTCTGAGAATCAGTCTTTTACAAAAGAATATCTTTGACTCGTCCGATTTCAGATTCTTTAACCACCACAAAGATACTATCACCTAGATACAAGCGGGTTGCACCATTGACCGTATAGCTCTTACCACTTCGCATTTGCGTGGTGATCAAGATATCTTGAGGGAGGTGCAGTTCATGGACTTGCTTTCCTGCGATCTTTTCTGATACAGGGATCTCAATTAAAGTCAACTCTCCTTCTTCTTGCGCCTTATCCGGCAACAATTGCTCTAGCATGGCTTCATAGACTGGCGCTCCATGGAAGAGATCCATAATCATATAAGCTAGCAAGGTTACCATGCCTAGGGGCATTAAACTACGAATATCACCGACCATCTCTGTTACCAAGATCATCGCTGTTAATGGAGCTTTTGAAATAGCCCCAAAATACCCACTCATTCCTAAAATGATGAAAAGAGGCAGCTGATTTTGAGAGATAAAGCCAATGTTTTGGAGGAAGGTTCCAACGATGGCTCCTAAGAGAGATCCTAATGCTAGTATGGGCAGAAAAATTCCTCCCGGTAAACCACTACCATAGCTCAACATACTCCAGATGAAACGGATCACAAAATAGAGAAGGATGGTCAGCACTGGATACGGTACTCGAGCCAAATCCAAGACCAATTGATTTCCACCACCAAGAATTAGGGGAAGAAAATAGCCGATTGGAAGAATCAAGACAAAGGCAAATAAAGAAGAATAATGAGAAGGAACATGGAAAATCTTCTCAAGTAAGCGATACAATCGACCGATATTGAGAACCACTATTTCGTAGACATACCCTGCTGCCCCTAAAAAGACTCCAAGAAAAAGATAAATCCAGTACTGAGACAGATGGAGCGGTGGAATATTTTGTGGCATATGAAGCACTGGTGTTTGACCAAAGACATTGAGTGAAATAAAATTAGCCGTCAAACTAGCAGCCAAGGTCGAAATCCAAAAGAAACGTGAAAAATGATGGTAGACCTCTTCAACCACAAATAAGAGCCCCGCTATAGGTGCATTAAAGGCAGCAGCAAGGCCAGCAGCAGCCCCACTCGCAATCAAAGACCGCTCCTCAACCGGGCTGACCTTCAAATGACGGGCCACTCCTTTTCCACCCATTGCCCCTAATTGAATACTAGGACCTTCACGACCAAGCATCAAGCCACTTCCGATGGCCAAGACACCTAGAATATACTTCTTCCACAAGGTATCCCACCAGCTCACCGTCAAGAGACCCTTAAGCTCCGCTTCGACTTGCGGAATTCCTGATCCTTTGATATCCCGATTGGTGCGAATAAGGCGACCAGCAATCAGTACGATCACTCCATACCCTAACAGCATCGCAAGCAAATAAAGTGGTTGAGTCGGCATCTCCTTGTAGACGCCTTGAACAAAATGAAAAATATGTTCGATCAAAAAACGAAAACTCGAGACGATGCAGCCCACAACGATCCCAACCAGAACACCTCTGACAATATGGGCCACAATTGAACTAGAGGCAAATTGAAATTCATTTTTAAAGGCTTCTTCTTTAGCAGACATTCCCTAACTCCTTCAAACTCTTATCCTATTCATTATACCTTATTTTACTGCCTCTGAATACATGGAAAAACAGAAAAAAACAAAACTACCCTTGTTAGTTTTGTTTAGAATGTAGACAAACCATTTTATCAAGTAAAATAAGTTAAGAAATTCTACATAGAAATATAAATATGTTCTATTTATGGAACTAATAAAGAAAAGTCAAGACTTTCCGCTGTGAGAAAAGTGCCTGAAACTGTATTGTTTCAGGCACTCGGAATTATTGAGACCTTAGGCTCAATAATTAGTCATGGAACTTCTATGAAGTTCGCTGACGTCCGTACTCACCTAAGGAAAGTATTTAATATAACTTTAGCTATTATTCAGCAGTTAAAGCTGCCATTGTGATGTAGTTGTATGGTTTGTTGAAGTGTGGCAAGAAGAACAAGTCCGTCAAAGCCAATTTATCAATCGTCACGTGTTCTTGAATCGCAAGTGAGAACATGTGGATAGCCATTGAAATGGCGCTATCACGTGATACCATTTGAGCTCCAAGGATTTGACGAGTGTCTTTATCATAGACGATCTTGATACCAACTTCGTAGTTATCGTGTTTGATAAATTCAGGTTTTTGAAGGTCGTTGAAGCCAGTTTCAGTGGCACTGAAGCCTGCAGCTTTTGCTTTTTCAAGAGTCAAACCAGTTGAAACCATGTGAAGGCCGTAGATAGAGATACCGTTAGAACCTTGAACACCGATTCCTTCTAATTCATGACCAGTCGCATTGTAGGCACCGACAATACCTGAACGAACTGCATTAGATGCAAGAGCGATGTAGCTCATTTCGTTACGAGCGTTATCGAAAATAGTCGCACAGTCACCAACTGCGTATACACCTGGAAGTGAAGTTTCTTGTTTCTTATCAACAAGGAAAGCACCGTTGCGGAAGAGTTCGATCTTACCATCAGCAAGAGCTGTATTAGGACGGAAACCAACAGCCAAGATAACCATATCTACATCGAAGGTTTCTTTATCAGTAACAAGGCGTTCTACCTTTCCATCTCCTTCAACCGCTTGAACCGTTTGTCCAAGTGCCAAACGAATGTTGTGGTCTTCCAAGTTTTTCGCCATGATGTCTGTGAAGTCTTTGTCGTAGTAACCATTCAAGACAGTGTCCACGATATCCACCAAGACAACATCTTTACCAAGACGTTCGAAAGCTTCAGCAAGTTCAACACCGATGTAACCACCACCAACTACGGCGATACGGTTCAAGTGTTTGCTGTTGTCTTTCAATTTTTCGATCACTTCTTCAGCGTTTTGGTACAATTTAACAAATTGAAGATTTTCAAGAGTTGCTTTGAATTCGCGGTTACCAGGTACGATTTCAACTCCTTTAATTGGAGGAATAATTGGTGTTGATCCAGTCGCAAAGATCAATTTTTCGTAAGATTCTTTGTGTTCTTTCCCATCAACTTCCGCTGTTACCACTTTGTTATCATAGTCAATTGAAAGAACAGGAGAGTTCATGTAGACTTTCGCACCTTTTGCTTCCAATTTTTCTTTGTCAGAGTAGAAAAGACCTTCAGGACCATCGATTTGTTCACCAATCCAAAGCGCCATCCCACATCCAAGGAATGAAATGTTTGAGTTTTGGTCAAAAACCACAATTTCATTTTCATTTCCAAAATTATCTAACATAGTGTTGATACAAGCTGTTCCGGCATGGTTTGCCCCTACAACAACGATTTTACTCATAGAATAAATCCTACCTTTAATTTAATTTACTTCTTGAGTATATCATAAAAATGATATCGGTTACAATTATTTTGCTCAGAATTTGTGATCTTTTTTTCAATTTTCCAGAAAATCACATTTCACATGTTTCAAAAAATGTCAAATAATTTGACTGAAAGGATTGTGAAAACGGTCTCTTTCTGATATACTATAAATAAGTGAAAATAGGAAAGGATAGATTTTTAGTGGACCTAAGTAGTCGATCCGAACGTTTGATGGGAACAACCATCACTGTTTCAATCTGTCACCCACAAGCGAATGAACTCTTAGCCTGCTGCTTTGAACTTCTTCGCTCCTACGAACATCGCTTCAGTGCTAATGATGCAAGTTCTGAACTCATGGAGGCCAATCACCAAGCTGGTATTGCGCCAGTTCAGGTGCATCCAGATCTTTTTGAACTGATTGCTTTAGGAACCTTACATAGTCAAGCTCAAAACAGCCATTTAAACATTGCCATTGGTCCTCTTGTACAGACCTGGCGAATTGGATTTTCAGATGCTAGACGTCCCCAGCAAGGGGAAATTGATCAAGCCCTGGCCAAGATCGATCCTCACCAAATCCAGCTCGACCCAGAAAACCATACAGTCTTTCTGATGCGTCCTGGAATGAAGATTGATTTAGGAGCCTTGGCTAAGGGTTATAGTGCAGACTGCATTGCGACCTTTTTAAAGAGCCAGGGAGTAACAGATGCCTTGATTGATCTGGGAGGCAATATCCTCACTGTCGGTCAACACCCCATCAAACAACAGCCTTGGCGGATTGGTATTCAAAATCCAGTCGAAAAAAGAGGCCAGCACCTACTGGTCCTCTCAGTCAAGGATAAATCTGTTGTCACCTCTGGTATCTACGAGCGTCATTTAGAAGTTGACGGCCAGTCGTTTCACCATATTTTTGATAGTAAGACGGGCTATCCGGTTGAGACAGACTTAGCCAGTATCACCATCATATCTGATCGATCCGTAGACGGGGAGATATGGACTACCCGCTTGTTCGGGGAATCTCCTGCTTCTATCCTCAACACTGTTGAATCACTTCCTGGTATAGATACCTTATTGGTTTCTCAATCAGGCAAGATTGCCTATACAAGTGGGCTTCAATCTTATTTATAATTCTCCTATCAGAAAGGAATTTTCCATGATAAAACTTATTGCGATTGTGGGGACTAACTCCAAACGTTCTACAAACCGTCAACTGCTTCAATACATGCAAAAACATTTTGCTGATAAGGCTGAGATCGAATTGGTCGAAATTAAAGATATCCCTGTCTTTAACAAACCAGCTGACAAACAAGTGCCTGAATCCGTCTTAGAGATTGTTGCCAAAATTGAAGAAGCTGATGGGGTGATTATTGGGACTCCAGAATACGACCACTCTATTCCAGCAGTCTTGATGAGTGCTCTCGCTTGGCTCTCATACGGAGTCTTCCCATTGTTGAACAAACCAGTCATGATTACTGGGGCTTCATACGGTACGTTGGGATCTTCACGCGCCCAACTCCAACTTCGCCAAATCTTAAATGCTCCAGAAATCAAAGCGAATGTCTTGCCAGATGAATTCTTGCTCTCTCATTCATTGCAAGCCTTTGATCAAAATGGAGATTTGGTGGATTTAGATGTCATTCAAAAATTAGATGCCGTCTTCAATGATTTCCGTGTGTTTGTGAAAATTACAGACAAATTGCGCAACGCCCAAGAATTGCTTCGCAAAGATGCTGAAGAATTTGACTGGGAAAACTTGTAAGATAGGAGACAGAAAAGAATGAAATTTGTTGGACTTGTAGGATCAAACTACGATCAATCATATAACCGTAAACTCTTGGAATTCATTCGCCGCCAATTTAAGATCAAATTTGAATTGGAAGTTCTTGAAATCGACGAAGTTCCAATGTTTAACCAAGATGAAAAATGGGACGAAAGTTTCCAATTGCGTCTTTTATATAACAAAATCACTCGAGCAGATGGTGTCATCATTGCTACTCCGGAGCACAACCATACGATCTCTGCTGCTCTCAAGTCTGTTCTTGAATGGCTATCTTTCGAGGTCCATCCATTTGAAAATAAACCCGTTATGATCGTTGGTGCCTCTTACTACGATCAAGGGACTTCACGTGCGCAAGTTCACCTCCGTAAGATTCTCGATGCCCCAGGTGTCAATGCTTATACTCTTCCAGGAAATGAATTCCTTCTTGGAAAAGCAAAAGAAGCTTTTGACGAAGACGGCAATATCATCAACGAGGGAACCGTCAAATTCCTTGAAACCTGCTTGGATAATTTTATGAAATACGTTGAGGTTGTATCGAAATTGAAAAAACCAAAACCAATTGAACCAGAAGACTTGGATTGTAATCATCCAATCGCTACAACTGTTACTGAAGTCGATCCTGACGATCCAGATTGGGTAGAAAAAGTAGCTGAAATCACTGGTGCCGTTTCTGGCGATACCTATGTCAAACTCGACCACGGTATCTTAACCGTTAACCAAATTGATATGTTCTTGAAGGCTATGCCATTTGAATTGACTTATGCCGATGATAACAACCAATTCCTCTACTACAACAATGCCCATCAAGATCCTGATACCATGTTTGCTAAACGCGTGCCACCTCAATCAGGAAGCCGGATGTCAACCGTTCATGGCTCCCTACCACCAGCACGTATGAAAAACGTGGAATGGGTGATTGGTACCCTTCGTAACGGTAACCAAGACTATGTTCGGACCATTGTTCCAGGATCTCCTGAAGGCGTGATCAACACTCACAACTACCAAGCTATGTACTATGAAGATGGTTCTTACGCTGGTATCAATGAGATTGTCTTCAACTTCAAACCTTGGTTGGACTGGTACCTACAAACAACAGGACAACGTCTAGTTGGCGGAAGCGGTCCATTTGCTCCTGCTGGTGGCCATGGCGATTCAGATGCAACTTCTGGTGCTTCTGATGCTGGAGGACACAGTGATGGAGCTGCTGATGCTACATCTGGTGCAAGCAACTAAGAAACTAGAAAAAAATGAAGCTTCGTGCTTCATTTTTTTATTGTAACTCTTTGATGATCTTCTTAGCATCGTCGTTTGAAATAACACCTAATTGGACATGTCCAATTTTCCCATGACTGTCTATAAAGACTTCTGTAGGAATAGAGCGAACCTGATAATCTGCAAATGCAGAACCGTCTGGATTGTACAAGACCGGTACGGACTTGTAATCTTGTTGATCAAACCATTTAACGAATTCTTCTTCTGTTTTTTCACCTTGGAGTCCTGGCGCCATAATGGTTAGAATTTCAAAGTCTCTATCCGAATCCTTGACCAATTTCTCTAATTCAGGCATACTTTGCCGGCAAGGGCCACACCAGGTTGCCCAAAATTTCAAATAGACTTTTTTGCCTCTATAGTCTGAAAGTTTGACCGTATTCCCCTTCATATCCTTTAGTTCAAAGTCACTAGCGTCTTTTCCTACCAAAGGATTCTTATTCGTTGTTGTATTCATTGTTGGCTGATTGTCCATACTACTCTCACTGGATTGATTCATGGAACAAGCTGACAGCAAAGCTAAAGAGAGAACTGAGAAACAAGCGTATTTAAAACCTTTCATCATGCGTTAAACCTCCGGATTATTTTATGAAAAGATAGATGACAAACTGTTCAATTGTCCCAAAAGTAAGAGAATTCCCATCAGAATAATGATGGCTCCGCCGATTTTCTTCAGCAATAACAAATGGGGTTTGAGACGATTAAAGTAAGGTAGGACCAGACTAGATGCTAAGGCCAACAGTAAAAACGGAAGAGCCATTCCCAATGTATAAACAAGGAGATAAATAGCTCCCATAAGAGTATCTTGTCCATCTGATGCTGCTAAAGCAAGAACTGATCCTAATACCGGACCAATACAAGGCGTCCAACCAAAACTAAAACCAAGACCAAGGAGAAAAGCTGAAAACAATTCATTCTTCTGTTTGTTGGCTCCAAAATCCATTGTTTTTTGCTTCTCAAGGAAATGAAAATGAAAGACTTCCATCTGATGAAGACCAAGGATAATGATGAGGGCTCCCATCAGATAACGGAACCAATTGGTGTACATGATCTTTCCAAGCAAGCCCGCTCCAAAACCAATAAGGAGGAAAATAACCGAAATACCGGCAATAAAACAAAGGGTTTTCAACAAGCCATGCCAGCGAATTTTTTTCCCGAACAATCGGATAGCCTTTTCCTGATCACTTCCTAGTAAGATTCCAATATAAACCGGAAGCAAAGGAAAGACACAGGGAGAAAAGAAAGACAGAATACCCGCAAGAAAAACTGTCAATGAAAAAATGATTGAATTCATAGTTCACTCCGTATATTGATATGCTACATTCAGTATAACATTGACTGACCTAAAATAAAAATTTCTGCTACGTTTTTTTACTAAAGTTTGGATTTAGATACTAGTTTCAAAAGAAAAACCCTAAAGCACAAAACTTTAGAGTTTCTAATATAACTTATTCTTCTGCTGTTTGTTTATTTGGTAATACGAGCGATAAAAGAATCCCGATGACTACTGGCACTAACCATGGAAGAGATTGAGCCGCAAATGGAAGCAAAGCAATCCCCTTTTCTACTAGTGAAATTTTAAAGGTACTTGCCAGAACACTTGCAAGAGAAACCAAGCTAGCCAAGAAAATAGTCAGTTGCATTCCTGGTTTTGAAAGAGCCACAAATTTATTCACTATCACAATCAATACAATGGTAATGGTGATTGGGTAAAGAATCATCAAGACTGGCAATGAGAAAGCAATAATGGTATTCAAGCCAAGGTTGGCAATCGCAAAACCAATCAGAGTGAAGACACTTGCATAGACCTTGTAAGAAACCTTAGGGAAGGTGCTATGGAAGAATTCACTGGTAGAGACGATTAAACCAGCAGTTGTGGTAAAGCAAGTTACCGTCACCATTCCTGCTAGGAAAATCTGAGCAGTCGGACCAAAGATCGCTTTGGTCGCTTCTGATAATACATACACCCCTTTATTGGTATCAGATGCCATAACAGAAGCTGGAATAGGAAAATGATTCCCCAGATATCCTAAACCGATATACAGCACACTAAAACCAAGGGCTACAACAATTCCAACCAACCAAATGGTCTTGATATATTCTTTCTTACTTGAAAATCCAAGTTGATTCAAGGTAGTCACTGCGATCACACTAAAGGCAACAGATGCCAAGGCATCCAAGGTATTGTACCCCTCTAAAAATCCTTGCCCAAAGGCAGATGCCTGATAGGCTTTGGTGGCCACCATTGGAGCGTGTCCACTGTATTTTAAAGCTCCAAGAACAACCAAGATCAAAATGAGAATCGCAAAGATCGGGGTCAATATACGACCGATCCGATCTAGAATCTTAGATGGATTCAAGGCAATCAGAAAGGCAAGCAAAAAGTAGACCAGGGTAAAAATGAAAAGTGCTAAACTGGCATTCATTCCACCTAATAAGGGGGCTATCCCCACTTCGAAAGATACCGTCGCCGTTCTTGGAATGGCAAAGAAAGGACCAATCGAAAGATACAGCGCAACTAAGTATACAATCGCGAAAACAGGTGAAATCTTACGAGAAATCTCATGAATATATCCTTTGGGATTAAGTGTCCCGATAATCAAGGTCACAATGGCAATTCCCACTCCTAAAAGGACAAACCCAGCAATAGCTGGCCAAAATTGATTACCCGATAAAGCACCAAGAGCCGGTGGGAAAATCAGATTTCCAGCACCAAAAAAAATACCGAACAGTAATAAACCTGTCAGGGAACCTTTTCGTAACATACTATCTCCTTAAAAAAACAATAATCTTAACTTTATCAAATTCATTTGAAGAATGCAACTTATTTGCATGAACAATCTGCTATTTCTATCAGTCATTATGGTACAATGGAGGTAAGATTTTACCAGGAGCAAAACATGTATCTATATCTATTCTGGTTATTTCCAGCTCTTATCTTTTTATTGTTCTTTATGAGTGATCGTAGAAGGCTTTTCAATGCTTATCTCTTTTCGATAAACCTTGGACTTCTTCTACTGATTTCTGCATTTTTACTAGTCGTTCGAACTGAGCTATGGTTTAATCAACAAATTGCAATGATTGTCTTTGTGGTGATTTCCATCCTCGTTTTTCTCAGCATTATTTTCTCCTCTCTTTTTCTCCTTTTTAACGGCCGTCAAATGATGGCTTTTGAAGGAAAAAGACTGGCCAACCTCCTCTCTCTGCTCTATGGACTGTTTATTATCGGAGCTTTGGCACTTCATTTTCTACCTTATTTCCCAGGGAATGACATCCTCATTTATCTGACTGACTTTGCCCTGTTTTACATGACCTTTCTCTACCTCTCTTATGTATCCTATGGGATCTTTTGCAATCTCTTTCCGGTTCGCAAAGAGCCAGACGCCATCATCATCCTTGGCTCAGGTTTGATTGGAGACAAGGTTCCCCCACTCTTAGCCCAACGTCTCGATAAGGGAAAGGCCATCTATGAGCAGTTCGAGGGACGACCAAAGCTGATTGTTTCTGGTGGTCAAGGGTCAGATGAGCTGATCGCTGAGGCAGAAGCTATGGCCGGATACTTGATAGAACACGGGGTTCCAGAAGACGCCATTCTCATCGAGAATCGCTCTCGTACTACTTTTGAAAACCTGACCTTTAGCAAGCGTATCCTTGAAGAAGAGGGTCTTGGCAAGCGAGTCCTTGTGGTAACCAATTCTTTTCACGCGCTCCGTGCAGGTGTCTTTATGAGACGATTGAAAATACCTGGTCGAAGTATCGGTTCGAAAACAGCCTTTTACTATCTCCCATCCGCTTGGATTCGAGAAACCGTTGGCTTGGTTTCACTCTATTGGAAATGGCATGTTACCTTCCTAGCTCTTCTGTTTCTGCCTTGGATCTTTACACAAATCATGAAACTGATTGAGTTCTTCATTAAATATCTAAACTAAAAGAGGCTGGGCAAAAACTGTCCAGCCTTCTATGCTTGATGGAAGTAACTATATGACGCAGTGGTTGATTGGCATCTTTGTTCGCTTTTCAAGCTACAAAGATGACCTAATGAGGGAAACAACGTTTCCTTTATCCGCAACCTTCAACAGTCTCCCAGACTGTTGAAGCTATGCAGGGGTGGGAAAATTGAAAAGGTTTGGGGAACCTTTTCAACCTTTTTTAATTCCTAAGAGTTCTTTCCCACTCCCTTTCTTGTCTAGTGATCACTAAAGCGTCTATATTTAATGCGGAAATCGAAATAATTTTCTTCCTGCAGTTTACGGAAAATATCGCGATAAGCCTCTTCGTCAAAGTGATCACCCCGATAGAGAATTTCAAAGCTCAGTCCTTCGTATTCTAAAAAGGCATTGGCAGTTTTAAATCCATTTCGCTTATAGAAATCCATCCGAGACTGACGTTGCTCTAGATTGTCACATTCTTCATCTAAACGTTCCACTTCAAGAATCATGGTTCTTTGGTAAAATTCTACCAATTTTTCAATAATTTCTTGACCATAACCGTGGCTACGTAGGTGGGGCATAATGGCAAAGAAGCTAACATAAAAAACTTTCTGATTATAGATAGAAAAAGCAAATCCTACAAATTCTTCTTCGTTATAAAAAGCAAAAAAATTAGCATCGTCATTGTCCGTATAACGCAGGTATTCCGACAAAGGAACTCGCTCTTCTTCTGGAAATGCCTCGATATTCAGCCTCTCGACCTTGTCCAGATCTGGGAACGTTTCCGTGATTAATTGACTGGTTAAGCTCATAAAAGCCTCCTTTTCTGCCCTGATTATACCAAAAAATGTAAGGGCCTTCAACTATCGACGCTTGTCGCTGGTTCCTGAAGTTGGTATAATGGCACTATGAAAAGAATTCAACGTGTGGACCTCATAGATGGTCCTATTTTACCTGCTCTTTTGAGTTTCGCCTTTCCTATTCTTTTGTCCAATATCTTTCAACAACTCTACAATACCTCGGATGTTATGATTGTTGGGCGTTTTTTAGGTCAAAAATCATTGGCTGCTGTTGGAGCAACCTCTGCTATATTTGATTTGATCGTTGGATTTGCTGTCGGTGTTGGCAATGGGATGGGGATTATTATCGCGAGAAATTATGGAGCCAAAAACGAAGATCAATTACGAAAATCAGTCGCCGCAACTGCTATTATTGGTGGCATCCTCAGTCTTTTCATGATCTTCATTGGCGCTGTCGGACTTTATCCCCTGCTCCAGTTTTTAGGGACCCCATCAGCAATTGTGTCTCAGTCTTATCTCTATATCGCTACCATTGTTAATGGTGTGGCTGTGACCTTTGCCTATAATCTTTGTGCCGGACTTCTTCGAGCGGTTGGCGATAGCCTAGCGGCCCTCTATTTCTTGATTATCGCCGCTATTCTCAATATTCTTCTCGATCTTTATTTTATTACCCAACTTCATCTTGGAGTCCAATCCGCTGGAATCGCGACCATTATTGCGCAAAGTTTTTCCGCCCTTCTTTGTTTCTTTTATATCCGTAAAAAAGTGCCTTTTCTTCTACCCAGTCGCACCGATTTTGTGTGGGATCAAAAGCTCTATCAGGACTTGATCAGTCAAGGACTGACCATGGGTCTCATGTCTTCGATCGTCTCTATCGGAACCGTCATCTTACAATCAGCTATTAATAAGCTTGGAATGACCATCATTAGTGCCCAAATCTCAGCTCGTCGGATCATGTCCTTTGCCCTCCTGCCAATGACCGCTATTTCTTCTAGTATGACCACTTTCACCTCTCAAAACTTTGGTGCCAAGCAATTCCGACGGATTCAACAAGGCGTCAAACAGGCTTGTCTGCTCTCCCTCCTTTGGTCTGTCTTTGTTGCCATCCTCCTCTTCTTTACCAGTCCGTTCTTAACGAGCCTGATTTCTGGATCAACCAATCCTAATTTGATCGCAAATGCCAGTCTCTATCTGCAAATCAGCTCCTGCTTCTATCCGGTCTTAGGATGTCTCTTGATTCTAGGGAATTCTCTTCAAGGCATCGGCCGAAAATTGACCCCTTTGATTTCGAGCTTTATCGAATTAACAGGAAAAATTCTCTTTGTTCTCTTGATTATTCCCCATACAGGCTATATAGGAGTCATTCTGTGCGAGCCCTTGATTTGGGTTCCCATGACTCTTCAACTATGGTTTACCTATCATAAATCCAGTCATCAGCTTCTTGCATCATCAACCTAGACGAGTCCATAACAAAAGAACTTCTGCTCATTTGAACAAAAGTTCTTTTTGTATTTTTATAATTAGAACAAACCGATAGCCGTTCCATCAGCGGTCACATCCATGTTTAAAGCAGCTGGACGTTTTGGTAAACCAGGCATGGTCATGACATCCCCAGTCAAAGCGACAATAAAGCCTGCACCCAATTTTGGAACCACTTCACGGATAGTGATTTCAAAGTTTTCAGGAGCACCCAAGGCATTTGGATTATCAGAGAAGCTATATTGTGTTTTTGCCATACAGATTGGCAACTTATCCCAACCATTTTTCACGATTTGAGCAATTTGTGTCTTAGCTTTCTTCTCAAAATTCACCTTCGTACCGCGGT
Organism: Streptococcus sp. CP1998; assembly: GCF_041026655.1. Classification (NCBI taxonomy): domain Bacteria; kingdom Bacillati; phylum Bacillota; class Bacilli; order Lactobacillales; family Streptococcaceae; genus Streptococcus; species Streptococcus sp. CP1998. Next base: position 1,040,339 of record NZ_CP163380.1, on the reverse strand, counting down.
AAATTTCTGTAACAATCTTTTCAATTTTTTCTTCAACAGAAAGGTTGTTATCATACAAGCGTGTGTAGTTAGCTGGACTTGTTTCGATGGTTTTAACCAAGGTTTCAGCAAGGTCAACTCCACCGTCCGCACCATTCGCCCATACACTCGCAAGCTCAACTGGCACCTCAATTTCAGCACACAATTCTTTCAAAGCAGCAATTTCTGCTTCTGTATCTGTGATAAATTCATTGATAGCAACCACTGCAGGAATGCCAAACTTACGGATATTTTCAACGTGACGTTTCAAGTTGGCAAAACCAGCACGAACAGCCTCTACATTTTCTTCAGTCAAAGCATCCTTGGTCACTCCACCGTTCATCTTAAGAGCACGGAGAGTCGCAACAATCACAACCGCATCTGGTGATGTAGGCAAGTTTGGAGTTTTAATATCAAGGAATTTTTCAGCTCCAAGGTCAGCCCCAAAACCTGCTTCTGTAATCGTATAGTCAGCTAAATGAAGAGCTGTCGTCGTTGCTAATACAGAGTTACATCCATGGGCGATATTGGCAAATGGACCACCGTGAACAAAGGCAGGTGTACCATAGATGGTTTGAACCAAGTTTGGCTTGATCGCATCTTTGAGGATCAAGGCAAGAGCCCCTTCTACTTCTAAATCACGGACATAAACTGGACTACGATCATAGCGGTAACCAATAACAATGTTGGCCAAACGACGTTTCAAATCTTCAATATCTGTCGCCAAGCAAAGGATGGCCATGATCTCAGAAGCAACGGTAATATCAAAACCGTCTTCACGCGGAATCCCATTTAAAGGACCGCCAAGACCGACAGAAACATGACGAAGAGCGCGGTCATTCAAGTCCACTACCCGTTTCCAGATAATCCGACGTTGGTCAATTCCAAGCTCATTTCCTTGGTGCAAATGATTATCAATCAATGCTGAGAGGGCGTTATTAGCCGTTGTGATCGCATGCATATCCCCTGTGAAATGAAGGTTGATGTCTTCCATCGGTAGAACTTGGGCATAGCCACCACCAGCAGCACCACCTTTAATCCCCATAACCGGACCTAAAGAAGGTTCGCGAATGGCAATCATGGTTTTTTTACCGATTTTATTCAAAGCATCTGCTAGACCAATGGTAATGGTTGATTTCCCTTCTCCAGCTGGAGTTGGGTTGATCGCAGTGACTAAGATAAGTTTTCCTACTGGATTTTTCTCAACTTCACGAATCTTATCAAAGCTCAATTTCGCCTTGTATTTTCCATACAATTCAAGATCATCGTCAACCAAACCAATCTTCTTCACAACTTCCACAATCGGTCGGAGTTCAATGCTTTGAGCAATTTCGATATCTGTTTTCATAAGGGACTCCTTTATATTTGATAGATCTATTATACCTAAAATTCGCGAAAATAACATAGTTTTTCCACCTTTTGAATCGAACGTTCGTTTTTTATCTAAATTTTATGGCTACACATAGCTAATCCTAATAGCTTCAGAACTTTACTTACGTATCTTTTTTTTGTAAAATAAGCATATGCATATTTTAATTACATCTGGCGGGACAAGCGAAGCCATTGATAGCGTTCGTGCAATCACCAATCATTCCACTGGGAGCCTAGGGAAAATCCTTGCAGAAACGGCTCTTGCTAAGGGACATCAGGTGACCTTGATCACAACGCCTACCGCTCTTAAACCTGATCCTCACCCACACCTTCGTCTTCTATTGGTCAAGAATGTCGAAGAACTACTCGCTCAAATGAAAACGGAAGTCCCTCATCATCAGGTTTTGATTCACGCTATGGCTGTTTCAGACTACACACCTGTTTACATGACAGGCCTTGATGAAGTTGAGAAAGCTCAAGACCTTCATAGCTTTATCCATCGCGAAAATCAGGAAGCTAAAATCTCTTCCAAAGAAGAATACCAAGTACTCTTTCTAAAGAAAAATCCGAAGATTATCTCGCTCGTCAAAGAATGGAACCCTGCTATTCAACTGATCGGCTTTAAGCTATTAGTCGACGTTTCTTCTGAAGAGTTGATCCAGGTAGCGCGTGAAAGCCTGGTTAAAAATCATGCCAGCATGATCGTTGCCAATGATATGACCAAGATTCAGAATGGTCAGCATCAAGCCTATCTAGTGACAGATGATCAGGTCCTAGAAGCTTCTACGAAAACAGAAATCGCAGAGGCTATCCTACGTTATATCAAATAAAAAGGAACATATGACACACATTACTTTAGCGGTTACCGGTAGTATTTCCGCCTATAAAGCTGCTGATATTACCAGCCAACTAACCAAATTGGGCTTTGAAGTGAAGGTCCTCATGACTCCTTCAGCCCAAAAATTTATTACCCCTTTAACCTTGCAAGTTCTTTCAAAGAATCAAGTGGGGCTTGATGTTATGATGGAAGACGATCCACAGCGGATCGAGCACATCGACATTGGGAAAGAAACTGACCTCTTTCTTGTAGCGCCGGCCAGTGCCAATACCATTGCTAAATTGGCTATGGGACTTGCAGATAATATGGTCACAAGCACAGCTCTAGCCTTGCCTCAAAGGACAAAAAAATTACTGGCCCCTGCTATGAATACAAAAATGCTAGAACATCCCGCTACCCAACGAAATCTAAAGCTCTTACAAGACTATGGTTACCAGATGATCCAACCTCGTGATGCTGTTCTTGCTTGTGGGGACAAAGGTGCTGGAGCTCTAGCGCCTGTAGAAACTATTGTAGAAACTGTTAAGGAGAATTGTTTATGAGAAAATCATCTTCTATTTCACGAATTGCCATCTTTTTTGCGGTGATGATCACCATTCACTTTGTGACGTCCTTCATTCTGCAATTTGTTCCATCAGGAATTCAACCAACCTTGGTTCATATTCCTGTCGTGATCGCCTCTATCATATACGGTCCACGGATTGGAGCTATCTTAGGACTCCTCATGGGACTCTTTAGCCTCACTATGAATACCCTGGTTATAACACCAGCCAGCTATCTCTTTAGTCCCTTTGTCCCTCACGGGAATCTCTACTCCCTTATCATTGCCATAGTCCCTCGGATTCTCATCGGGGTAACCCCTTACTTCGTCTATCGCTGGATTCGCAATCGTACTGGACTTGTGATCGCTGGAATTGTCGGCTCTATGACCAATACTGTTTTCGTTCTAAGTGGGATTTACTTCTTCTTTGGTAACAGTTTTGGAGGGGGAATTCAACATTTCCTAGCCTTGATTGTATCTACCAACTCTCTCATCGAAGTCATTGCGACAGTACTCATTACCAGTGCAGTCGTTCCATCTCTTGAAAAATTAAAATGACCTTTCAAGCCAAGACTAATTTATCTTGGCTTTTTTTGATGGTGAATTAACCCTATTTTTTTGAAAAGATTTACAATTATCGCTAGAATTTTCTGAAAAAATTTGCTATAATGTAAGCGATTAAATTATAAGCAAAAAGGAGACGCTTGCATGACCTATCAAGAAAACTACCAAAAATGGCTCGACTTTGCTGAATTACCAGCTTACCTTCGTGATGAGTTGGTCGCAATGGATGAAAAAACGAAAGAAGATGCCTTCTATACTAACCTTGAATTCGGTACAGCTGGTATGCGTGGATTAATCGGTGCTGGTACCAACCGTATTAATATCTATGTTGTTCGCCAAGCAACTGAAGGATTGGCCCAATTGATCGACTCAAAAGGTGAGGAAGCGAAGAAACGTGGTGTTGCGATCGCCTACGACAGCCGTCACTTCTCTCCAGAGTTTGCTTTTGAATCTGCTCAAGTTTTGGCTGCACACGGTATCAAATCTTATGTATTTGAAAGCCTACGTCCAACACCTGAATTGTCATTTGCTGTTCGTCACCTCCACACATTTGCTGGGATCATGGTAACCGCTAGCCACAACCCTGCTCCATTTAATGGATATAAGGTATATGGTGAAGACGGTGGACAAATGCCACCTGCAGATGCCGATGCTTTGACAGATTACATCCGTGCTATCGAAAATCCTTTCACTGTACAATTAGCTGACCTTGACGAAAACAAAGCTAGTGGCTTAATTGAAGTTATCGGTGAAAACGTCGACGCTGAATACTTGAAAGAAGTGAAAGGCGTTAACATCAACCAAGACTTGATCAATGAATACGGACGCGACATGAAGATTGTCTACACTCCACTTCATGGTACTGGTGAAATGTTGGCTCGTCGTGCTCTTGCCCAAGCTGGATTTGAAGCTGTTCAAGTTGTTGAAGCTCAAGCTGTTCCAGATGCTGACTTCTCAACTGTTAAATCTCCAAACCCTGAAAACCAAGCTGCCTTTGCTCTTGCTGAAGAACTTGGTCGCAAAGTAGACGCTGATGTATTGGTTGCAACTGACCCAGATGCTGACCGCCTTGGTGTTGAAATCCGCCAACCAGATGGTTCTTACCTCAACCTTTCTGGTAACCAAATCGGAGCGATCATTGCTAAATACATTCTTGAAGCTCACAAAACAGCTGGTACCCTTCCTGCAAATGCTGCTCTTTGTAAATCCATCGTATCAACTGAGTTGGTGACTAAGATTGCAGAAAGCTATGGCGCAACGATGTTTAACGTCTTGACTGGTTTCAAATTTATCGGTGAAAAAATTCATGAATTTGAAACACAACACAACCACACTTACATGCTTGGTTTCGAAGAAAGCTTCGGTTACCTGATCAAACCATTCGTACGTGATAAAGATGCTATCCAAGCCGTTCTTATCGTCGCTGAAATCGCAGCTTACTACCGCTCACGTGGTATGACTTTGGCAGATGGTATTGAAGAAATCTACAAACAATACGGCTACTTCGCAGAAAAAACCATCTCTGTTACCCTTTCAGGTGTGGACGGAGCTGCTGAAATCAAGAAAATCATGGATAAATTCCGTGGCAATGCTCCTAAACAATTTAACAAGACAGACATTGCTAAGACAGAAGACTTCTTGGAACAAACAGCTACTACTGCTGACGGCGTTGAAAAATTGACAACTCCTCCAAGCAACGTGCTTAAATACATCTTGGCTGATGATTCATGGTTTGCCGTTCGTCCTTCAGGTACAGAACAAAAAATCAAATTCTACATCGCTACAGTTGGTGAATCTGAAGCAGATGCTAAAGAAAAAATTGCGAATATCGAAGCAGAAATTAATGCATTTGTAGGCTAAAACACGAGGCTGGGACAAAAGTCCTAGCCTCTCAATTATTTTTTTGATTGTTGAGCAAGACGCAGTGGTTGAGTGGGCTCTACTACGCTGATTTCATCAGCTTTTACAGCCCTACTCAACTGTCCGGAGGTGGGACGACGAAATCGAATTCTAACGAATAACCGATTTCTGTCCCACTCTCTCTTTCTTTCGTAGCAAATACCAGCGATTTTATAGAAAATATGGCATACTAGACTTAGAAGAAAGCGAGGTAATCTCATGGAACAATTTTTAGAAGATATTAAAGATCTTGAAGTCACAACTGTCGCGCGTGCGCAAGAAGCGATCGATCAAAAAGAAACAGCAACCTTCTTTATCGGACGCAAGACTTGTCCTTACTGCCGGAAGTTCGCTGCTAAGTTGGCAACTGTCGTAGCTGAAACAAAAGCTCATATCTACTTCATCAATAGTGAAGAACCAAGTCAGCTAGACGCATTACAAGCCTTCCGCTCAACTTACGGCATCCCAACTGTCCCAGGATTTTTACATGTCGAAGCCGGTGAAGTCAGTGTTCGTTGCGACTCATCTATGTCTGAAGAAGAAATCAAAGCATTCGCTCATCTATAAAAAAATAGCTAGAGATCAGTCTCTAGCTATTTTTCATTTTCCGAAAAAGTCGTCCAAATCTTTTGCTGGGGTTTAGCAAAAGGATAGTCCGAAAATTCTTCTGGTGTTAACCAAACAGTCGATTCACTTGCTGGCTGTTCTCCTTCTTTTACCAGGCCGAATCGGATCTGAACCTGCCATTTGCGATGCGAAAAGACATGCTGGACGATAGGATACGATCTGTCTTGCCAATCAATGGCCAATTCATAGTCCTGTTCAAAGGAAAGAATTTCTGGGTTATCTCCTGCTTCTCCATTACCATCTAATAACGACAATTGTCCAAAGGGATCAGAAAGGCTATCCACTTCGATCAAAGGGAAATGCCAAAAACCAGACAAAAGCCCTTCTCGCTCATTTTTCTCCAGCAAGTAGCGCCCTTGACTATCCTTGATAATAAAGGCTGTTAGATAGACAGGTACCGGTTTCTTCTTAGGAGCCTTGATGGGATAACGATCCATGGTTCCATGTTGGTAGGCCGCGCTAAACTCCTTGACAGGACTTTCTTCTGGCCGTGGATTGACTGGGGACTCAATATCTGAGCCCAAATCCATCAAAGCCTGATTAAAATCACCAGGACGGTCTGGATCAATCAAGACTTCCATCATAGCTTGAAAAATCTTACGATTGGTTGGGATTCCGATATCGTAGTCGACCTCAAATAAACGAGCTAGAACCCGCATAACATTGCCATCCACTGCCGGCTCTGGCAAGCTAAAAGCAATACTGGCAATGGCACCAGCTGTATAAGGTCCAATCCCCTTGAGTTTTGATATTTCGTCATAACTTGATGGGAAAATACCCCCATGGTCCTCCATGATTTGCTGGGCTGCTTTCTGCATATTCCGTACGCGAGAATAATAGCCAAGACCTTCCCAAGCTTTTAAGAGCTTTTCCTCAGGTGCCTGAGCCAGATCCGCAATCGTCGGAAACCAATCTAAAAAACGCTCATAATAAGGAATCACCGTATCGACACGTGTCTGCTGGAGCATAATTTCTGAAATCCAAATTTTATAAGGATCCTGCGTCCTTCTCCAGGGGAGATCCCGTTTATTGGAATCATACCAGCCTAATAACTTTTCTCGGAAAGAGGCAATTTTTTCCTCCTCCCACATGATAATCCCGTAATCATTTAAATCTAACATATTCCTAGTATACCATAGAATGAGTTCAAGTTTAGAGATTCTGACTCTACCATAAAAAGGCCTAGGAAATTCCTAAGCCTTTCAATTATTCTTATTGTTCCACAGCCTGAGCTGCTGTAATCAAGGTCAATTTATAAACGTCATCTGCATTACATCCGCGAGAAAGGTCGTTAACTGGTTTGTTCAACCCTTGCAATACTGGACCTACCGCCGCAAAGCCACCAAGACGTTCTGCCATCTTGTATCCAATGTTACCTGCTTCAATACCAGGGAAGATAAAGACATTGGCTTGACCTGCTACCTTGCTTCCTGGAGCCTTCAAGGCTGCAGTTGCAGGGACAAAGGCTGCGTCAAATTGCAATTCTCCGTCAATTTCAAGGTCTGGACGAAGTTCATGAGCGAGTTTAGTCGCTTCCACTACTTTATCAACACTTTCACCGAAACCAGATCCTTTTGTTGAATAGCTCAACATAGCAATTTTTGGATCAATACCAAACATCTTGGCAGTGATAGCTGAATTGATGGCAATTTCGGCTAATCCTTCAGCATCCGGATTGATGTTGATGGCACAGTCCCCAAACAAGTAGCGTTCAGATCCACGAACCATGAGGAAAGCCCCTGAAGTCCGTTTGACATTTGGACGAGTTTTGATAATTTGAAGGGCTGGACGAACAGTTGCGGCAGTCGAATGAATCGCACCAGATACCATCCCATCAACGATTCCCATGTGAACCATCATCACACCGAAATAGTTAACGTCGTCTTTCAAGACTTGACGCGCTTCTTCTTCCGTCATTTTGCCCTTACGACGTTCTACCAAGGAAGCTACCATTTCTTCAAAACCTGGATAAGAATGAGGATCGATGACTTCATATCCATCCAAAACCCCTTCAATTTCAAGATAAATCCGAATTTTATCCGGATTACCAAGCAAGACAGGGGTTACCTCTGTCTCGTTTACAATACGTTTTGTCGCTTGGAGAATACGAGGTTCTTCACCTTCTGGTAATACAATACGTGCATTCTTACCAACGAGGTTGGCTTTGAGATTTTCGAAAACTTCCATGAGTTTTACTCCTTTTAATAATTAATAACTTGTTTGAAGCTGTGTTAATACAGCTTGGAAATCTGGAGGTAGTGGACTTTCTATGACCAATTCTTCCTCTAGAAATGGATGATAATAGGATAGACGATGACAATGAAGGGCTTGGCGCTCAATGCCGTCTTCTAAACTGCCGCCATATAGATCATCTCCCAAGAGCGGAAAACCAATATGGGAAAAATGAACTCGGATCTGATGGGTTCGACCTGTGTGTAACTGAATATCCACTAGGCGAATATCACCAAAAGATTGAACGACCTGGTAGCTAGTATGAGCATACTTGCCACCTTTAGCTACCTTGCGGGTAATAATTGAATTTTCATCACGCGCAATCGGAGCAATAATCTCTCCGACAGGATCAAGCTTCCCAGATCCCTTGACCAAGGCATAATAGCGTTTCTGAATCGTTTTAGACTGCAATTGCTTATCCAAGCGGGCATGGGCATAGCCATGTTTGGCAAAGAGCATGACGCCACTTGTATCCTTGTCCAAGCGAGTGACAATGTGGACCTGCTGGTTCTCATAGCCCTGTTTCACATAATAGCCTTTTACAAAATTGGCTAAGGTATTGGAATGAATCGCACTTGGAATAGAAGCAATCCCAAAGGGTTTGTTTAAGATCAAAAAATGATCATCTTCAAACAAAATATCCAAAGATCGATCCATGGGTTTCAGAGTTTCGAACCCTTCTTCTGCTGGAATATCAATGACCAAGCGATCCCCAATATCCAATAAATAAATTGCATTCTCCGAACGTCCATTGACAAGGATCTGGCCACCACGAAACTTAATCTTTGCTAAGAGACCCTTAGAAACCTCATGCTTTTTCAGGAAGGTCTTGACCTTGACATGCTCATCGACAATGAATTCAAATCTCATTCTCTATCATCTCCGATAAAGGCATCCTTGACCCGATTCCAGAAACTGGTATGACTGGAGCTGGCCACAAAATTAATCTTATGGTTGTCAATCTGGTATTCTACCTTTGCAATATTGCGGTAAGAATAGGTTGAATTATCAACAGAGATAATGTGGAAGCCAGGTCTTGTCGGTGTAATCTCGATCTTATCCTTTTTAGGGACAATGACAGAGGAACCCAAGGTACGATAAACACGGTTGTTGAGACTGGCGATCTCAGCGATCTGTAGCGCCTCAATAGTTGGGTGAAGGACTGCTCCTCCCAAGGATTTGTTGTAAGCCGTACTTCCTGTAGGAGTCGAAACGGTAATCCCGTCTCCTCTGAAGCGCTCAAAATCCACTCCATTAATCGTGAGATCGGCAACCATGGTCCGGTCGCTTCTCTTAATCGTCGCTTCGTTCAAAGCCCTCATGGTACGGGTTTCCCCATTGTCGAAAGTGATCTTGACATTCAAAATAGGGTAAGAAACCTTGGCACCTGTATCATATTTTAAATTCTCAACCAACTTATCGATTTCACTGTCTAAGTAATCCGTATAAAATCCTAAGTGTCCAGTATGGACGCCGATAAAACGCACGCGATCCAACTGCTGTTCATACTTGTGAAAGGCCGATAGCAACATCCCATCACCACCAATTGAAATCACAATATCCGGATGCTTCTCCGTCAAAATAAAATTATTTTTTCGAAGCTTGTAGCGCAACTGCTGAAAAACCTCTTCACTTTGACGCTTGCGATTGCGAATAATGGATACTTTTTTACCTGTAGTCTTCATCTGTGTCATCACTATTTCCAACGCCATCATTTAACTTACGATGAAGTGGATCAAACAGGGCTTGAGCCTCCTGAATCGCATCCCGAATTGCCCCCATCTCTTCATCCAAGAGATAGGCCAGGTTTGCTGTCGTCTCTAAGCGTTTTTTGATCTCGTCTGGAAAGTCTCCTTTATATTTATAATTAAGCGAGTGTTCAATGGTTGCCCAAAAATTCATGGACAAGGTCCGAATTTGAATCTCTGCTAAGATCGTTTCATTTCCATCAATGGTATCGACCGGGTACTCGACAACGACGTGGTAACTCCGGTAGCCACTTGATTTCTTGTGGCGGATGTAGTCTCGCTCTTGGACCACGCGCATATCCTGCCGTTGTCTCAGAACCTCTAGGATCTCATCCACATCGTCCACAAACTGAACCATGATGCGAAGACCAGCAATATCTTGCATATCCTGAGCCAGATTTTCTTCAGAAATATTTCTTCGGATCATCTTTTCACGAATACTCTCAATCGGTTTGACCCGTCCTGTAACAAACTCAATTGGAGAATGCTTTTGTTGCTTACGATATTGCTTACGAATCCCACGCAGTTTGATTTTTAATTCCCCAACTGCTTGGATATACGGATCTAAGAAGTTTTCCCAATCAATTGCCATCCTACCACCTTGTAATCTGAACCATTTTTGTATACAATAAACACATCTCTTATTATATCATGAATCGCTTTTGAAAAAAAGCAAAGGACCACAAAATGAACCATTTAGAAATTGAATACAAAACCATGCTAGACAAGGAGGAATACCAATCCCTCCTTCCACTTTTTGCTGATACAGAATTGGTTGTCCAAACCAATCACTATATCGATACACCTGACCAGCTCATCCGTAAGGAAAAAATGGCCTTGCGGGTGCGTACTTTCACAGATCAGGCTGAATTGACTCTCAAGGTCCCTGAAGCAGTTGGCCATTTCGAGTACAATCAAGACCTCAGCCAAGACGAAACCCAGGCGATCCTTCAACACCAACAGTTTCCTGATGGGGAAATCAAAAACCTCTTGATGTTAAAAGGAATCCCTGTTGAACAACTGGCTGTTTGGGGGAGCCTTACAACAGAACGATTCGAAAAAGAAACAGCTGAAGGCATAGTGGCACTAGACCACAATCTCTATCTAGATACTGAAGATTATGAGTTGGAAATCGAGGTCGAAACTGCTGAGCAGGAAGATAATTTCCATCAGTTCATGACAGACCATGGGATCGTCTACAAAGCAGCAAAAAATAAAATCGCCAGATTAGCGGAAAGATTGTAAAATAGCTGAAATTATCGCAAATTTTTGCTAAAATAGTGCTAAGATCAAAAATCTAAATGAGGTTGGAATCACATGTCAGATAAAAAAAATATGAAGCTCTTCTCTCTCAATTCAAATCCAGAGATTGCGCAAAAAATCGCGGATCACGCTGGGGTTCCACTTGGGAAAATTTCATCCCGTCAATTCTCAGATGGTGAAATCCAAGTCAATATTGAGGAAAGTGTTCGTGGATATGATATTTATATCATTCAATCAACCAGTTTCCCTGTCAACAATCACTTGATGGAACTGTTAATTATGGTGGATGCTTGCCAACGGGCCAGCGCAAATACTGTCAATGTGGTCATGCCTTACTTCGGTTATGCCCGCCAAGACCGTACAGCTGCTCCTCGTGAACCAATTACTGCTAAGCTCGTCGCAAACATGTTGGTCAAAGCTGGGGTGGATCGCGTCGTCACACTGGATCTCCATGCAGTGCAAGTTCAAGGTTTCTTCGATATTGCCGTAGATAACCTCTTTACCATTCCACTTTTTGCAGAACACTACATTAATAAAGGTCTAACAGGGCCTGATGTCGTAGTCGTCAGTCCTAAAAACTCTGGTGTCAAACGGGCTCGTAGTTTAGCTGAATATCTTGATGCACCGATTGCGATCATTGATTACGAGCAAGATGATGCGAACCGTGATTATGGCTATATTATCGGGGATGTCAAAGATAAGAAAGCGATCTTGATTGACGATATCCTCAATACTGGTAAGACATTCTCAGAAGCTGCGAAAATCGTCGAACGCGAAGGAGCTACTGAAATTTATGCTGTTTCAAGCCATGGCTTATTTGTGAAAGGAGCTGTCGAGTTATTAGACCAAGCTCCGATCAAAGAAATCTTAGTAACCGATTCTGTTGCTCCAAATGGGCCAACACCAAAAAATATTAACTATCTGACAGCTAGCGAACTGATCGCTGAAGCTATTGTTCGCATTCAAGAAAGAAAACCTGTTAGTCCTCTATTTGCCTACCACAAGAAATAAGGTCTTAATGTGATATATTTTGATAATGCCGCAACAACTCCCCTTCTACCTGAAGTCATTGATAAAATGTCTGAAACCATGAAGACCACTTTTGGAAATCCATCGAGCCTCCATGCTCATGGACGGATGGCTAGTAAACTTCTCCGAGAATCTCGCGAGCAAATTGCTCAGTCTCTCCATACTATTCCAAATCGTATTTTCTTCACTTCAGGTGGATCAGAAAGTAATAATACCGTTATAAAAGGCTACTGCTTGAAACACCAAGCAGATGGCAAACACATCATTACTACCGCTTTGGAACACCATGCGGTTCTAGAACCCATCGAATATCTTGTAGAACGTTTCGGATTTGAAGTTACGATCGTCCAACCAAGAGATGGACGCATTCAGTCTAGTGATATCAAGGCTGCACTTAGACCGGATACTATTCTTGTCTCTACCATGTTTGCCAATAATGAGACAGGCGATCTGTTACCGATTAAAGAAATCGGAGAACTCTTAAAAGATCATCCAGCTGCCTTTCACGTTGATGCTGTCCAAGCAATTGGAAAGGTCCCTGTCTATCCCGAAGAGTTGGGAATTGATTTTCTCAGTGCTTCTGCCCACAAATTCCATGGCCCTAAGGGAGTCGGCTTCCTTTATGCGGCCGTCAAAGATTTTGATAATCTCTTACATGGTGGGGATCAGGAAAGTAAGATGAGAGCCAGCACGGAAAATCTCATTTCAATTGTCGGGATGGCAACCGCGCTTCAGCAAGCTACACTTCATCAAGAAGAAAATTTCAACCAGGTTCAAAAACTCGGCCAAGAACTAGTCAATGGTTTAGCAGCCTACGACTACTACGTAAATGCGAATGATGATCATCTTCCATTTGTTTGGAACCTTGGCTTTCCGGGTGTCCAAAATGATGTATTATTGATGCGACTCGATCTTGCTGGAATTTCTGTCTCTACAGGTTCTGCTTGTACCGCAGGTACCATTCAACCCAGCCATGTCCTTGAGGCGCTCTATGGAAAAGATAGCTCACGCCTAAAAGAATCCCTTCGAATTAGTTTTTCAGAACTCAATACCATAGAGGAGGTTCAAGACTTCCTCACAAAACTTAAAGAAATTTTATCATAGGAGAACAATATGACTTTTGAAACTAGTATCACATTGAAAGACTGCAAATATACCTATAGTCTTCACCCAAATATTAAAAAATATACCTTACGTGACAATACATTTGCTGTTACAAAAGTTGGAAATTACGAGTTGAATCGTTTGCTCGAAGCTGTTCCAAATAGCGGTGAAGGTTTCCTGCTTAAAATTATCTTCAACAAAGACCTCACTGGTTTTAAAATCAATATTACAGATAAGTCAGGTCTTCGCCTGGTTAATATCTTTAAAAATCCAGAAAATGACATTATCCAACAAAAATTCTATTTCTTAATGGATAGTCTCGTTGAAAGAGAAATTTTCAACAAAACAGAGGTTTAATATGGTAACCCTAACTTATATCGACGCGTACCAAGTAGAACGAACGACTACTTATCCCGACCTTGCAGCCTGCATCTTAGCTTTTTCAGGCTGTGTAACCTTACCTGACTCTTACTCAATCGTTTCCATTGAATACAAGGGTGAAAAGCTCCCCTATACGGGGCGTGTCGATGGACTCTATGCTTTTTTGAAAAAATTAGAACAAGCTAAAAACTAAGCTGATGATGATGGAACTCTCCCATCACCATCAGCTTTTTAGTTAGACAAATATATTTTTGAAAAATCGGTCTACATAGTTGATTTTTTCACAATCTTCCTATACAATAAGAGGGAAAGGTTGTGATATTGTGAAACATGATAAAAATACTCCAATTCCACGCGCAACAGCAAAACGCTTATCGCTCTACTACCGCATTTTTAAACGCTTTAACTCTGAAAAAATAGAGCGCGTCAATTCCAAGCAAATTGCGGATGCAATTGGGATTGACTCTGCTACCGTTCGCCGAGATTTTTCTTATTTTGGTGAATTAGGAAGACGGGGATTTGGTTATGACGTAAAAAAACTGATGAACTTCTTTGCGGATCTCTTAAATGATAATGCCATTACCAATGTCGCTATTGTGGGGATCGGAAATATGGGAAGTGCGCTTCTCAACTATCGCTTCCATGAACGCAATAAGATGAAAATTGTCATGGCGTTTGATCTTGACGATCATGAACTGATCAATACCAAAAGTAAGGACGGAATTCCCATTTACGGTATTTCCTCTATTAAAGAAAAGCTCAAACAAGAAGGCATTCAAACAGCCATCCTAACTGTTCCAAGCGTCAAGGCTCAAGAAGTGGCTAGCCTTTTGGTAGACGCTGGGGTCAAAGGGATTCTCAGCTTCTCACCAGTGCATCTGACAGTTCCTAAAGATGTCGTCGTCCAATATGTCGACCTCACCAGTGAATTGCAAACACTCCTTTATTTCATGCGAAAAAACGAAGAATAAAGACTTATACTTTAACAACAAAAAGGTTGGAACCAGAGGATTCCAACCTTTTTTAAACTAAATAATCTGTTTCTTCTCGATAACTATAGTAATTTTCTTCAGATACAATCAAGTGATCCAATAGGGTTAAACCCATCACTTCACAGGCCTCTAAGACTCGATGCGTTACTTCATCATCGTTTTTACTGGGAAATACGGCACCAGATGGATGATTGTGAGCCAAGATGATGGACGTCGCCATGTGTTTTAGTGCATAATGTAGGATTTCACGTGGCTCCGCAATACTTCGATTCACTGTTCCAATAAAAATGGTCTGTTGATGAATAATTTCATTCTGCGTATTCAAATAAAGGGCAACCAGGTGCTCCTGTTTCTTATGGCCGATTTCCTGTTGAATTTTATGGGCCAATTTCTGACTACTCATGATTTGTTCAGAACTCATCAATTCGTCTTTATGAATCCTTCGTCCAAACTCAATCACAGCTTGAAGTTCGATGGCCTTCACCCGGCCAATACCAGAGATTTCCTGTAGCTCCTCTAGGGTTAATTGACTTAACTCCTTTAAACTATTAACCGAACTCAAAAGACCTTGTGCAATCTCATAAACGCTTTTTTGCTTATTGCCTGTTCGCAAGAGAATGGATAACAATTCCTGATGACTCAGCTTATCCACCCCTTCAGAAACCAAACGTTCCCTAGGAAGCAAAGACGGTTCAATAAATGATATGTCGTACATAATTTCCTCCTCACTTATTAATTCGTAATAAATAGAGAAAACGACGACCTTTCATTATTTGCAGGCAATTTCTTGCTTCAAATCATCTAACACTAATACTTCATCTTTATTAAAGCGGATCTGATAACCTGTTTGAACTTGTTCAAGCTCCTTTAAAAACTGTTGAATTTCACAGCGAATCAGGTACTCCTGACTCTGAGGAATGGCCTCTAAAGCTTGGTAAACCTGTTCTACTTCGTAGATTCCTTTCGTAATTAATCCATTTCGTGGAAAATCATTTACTAAGAGATTATAGAAATGATGCAAGAGATGATAAATTCGCTCTTTTGTCACTATCCTACCTCCTTATCATACTCTTTCTCCTCTATTATATACTGAATTTCCCTCAATATTATGACAAGTTCCTTACATAATATTACCAATCTCTTACAATTTTACAAGAATTTCTCCTAGTTTCCTACATAGAAAAAGCCCAGACATTTCTGTCTCGGACTTTATTTTCTTAAAGTTGCATTTGATTATAAGACTTGCTGAATGAATCCAGGATGTCTTTTGGAGCCTTGTCATAGTCAACAGAGGTTTCCAAATTCCCTTTTACAATCGTACGGTAAGTCGCATCCTCACAGGTCACCAAAGTGATCTCATTAACGCCTTCACGATCTTGAATAACATCTACACGGTCTGGAGTCACTGTCTCAACTGACGAGATGACATAAGTATAGACTTTCTCTTTGTCCGTGATGTAGATCTTCATACCAGCCTTGGCTTTCTCTAATGGTGAAAACAACATGGCATTTGCACCAGTTAAGCCAAATACATGGTGACTGGCGAGAGAATAATTGCCTTGCCCCATAACTTGGTTTTCCTTCATGGTCCCTGCCCCATAGTAGAGGGCTACGTTTTCTAGTCCCTTAAAAATCGGAAGATTCATGTTCAATTCAGGAATCGAAATTCCCCCAATCACAGGAAGTTTCTGAGCCTTCCATTGGGCATTGATCACAGCTTCCGTCGAGAGTGACTTAACATGTTGGAAATCAAAGCTCGTTTTCACTTTTTTATTCTTATCAATGGTGTTTTTATCGACCTTGCTAACCTGGTATTGGTTGGTATGCCAAACCATAATCATATTTCGGATCGGAGCATTGAAAATTAAGAGAAGCGAGAGAATAATCAAAAGTGTTGCAACGATGTTGATAAGAGTATTGCGTAAACTCTTTTTCTTTTTTCTTCTGCGTGACATACTGTCCCCTTATCTATTCGTTTTCTTCCACTACTTCTTCATCTTTATCATCAGGCTGGACTGTTGTAAAGGTCACAATTTTCGCATCCTGATCCAGTCTCATAACTTTCACACCCTGAGTTGAACGACCCGTTTGAGAGATATTCCCAACATTTGTGCGAATCATGACTCCTGTATCGGTAATAATCATCAGATCTTCATCCCCTTTAACAGTTAAAAGACCAGCTAACGGACCATTTTTCTCTGTAATATTGGCTGTCTTGATTCCTTTACCACCACGGCCTTTGGTTGGGTATTCGCTAGCCATTGTACGCTTACCATACCCTTTTTCAGTGATGATCAATACTTCATCTTGATCCGTAACGACACTAGCTCCAACAACCTTGTCTCCTTCACGGAGATTCACACCACGTACACCTGTGGCAGAACGTCCCATATTTCGGACTACAGCCTCATTAAAGCGGACAGAATAACCATACTTGGTACCGATAATAACATCAGTGTTGCCATCTGTAAGGAAGACATTGATTAATTCATCCTCATCGCGCAGATTCAGCGCTTTCAGACCGTTCTGACGAATATTTGAAAATTCAGCTACATTGGTCCGCTTGACCAAACCTTTTCGCGTCGTAAAGAAGAGGTAGGCTTCGTCCCTGCGGTCTTGCTCCACATTAATAATGGTTTGAATCGATTCACCTTCGTCCAATTTTAAGAGATTGACGATTGGTAATCCTTTAGCTGTCCGACCATATTCTGGAATCTCATAACCTTTCAGACGATAGACACGTCCCTTATTGGTAAAGAAGAGCAAATGATCATGGGTGCTCGTAGATACCAGTTCCCGAACAAAGTCATCATCTTTGACACCAGTTCCTTGAACCCCTCGTCCACCACGTTTTTGAGCCGTAAATTCCGCTTGGTCCAGACGTTTGATGTAGCCTTTATTCGAAAGGGTGATCAAGACATCTGTTTCTTCAATCAAGTCCTCATCTTCAAGAGAAAGGACTTCTCCGATCATCAACTCAGTTCGGCGAGCATCACCAAACTTGCGTTTGACTTCTTCCAATTCTTCTTTGATGATGGTAGCCACACGTTCTGGTTTAGACAAAATGTCAACCAAATCAGCAATCAGGGCAACCAAATCATCATATTCACTTTGGATCTTGTCTCGTTCCAAACCGGTCAAACGACGAAGACGCATGTCCAAAATGGCTTGACTTTGACGTTCAGAAAGTTTGAACTTCGCCATCAATTCAGCCTGTGCTTCAGCGTCTGTCCGGCTATTGCGGATAATCCGGATCACTTCATCTATGTGATCCAAGGCAATCAGCAAACCTTCTAAAATATGGGCACGTGCTTCCGCTTTTTCTTTATCAAAGATGGTCCGTCGAGTCACCACTTCTTTCTGGTGCTCAATATAAGCCCCTAAAATTTGGCGAAGAGAAAGAATCTTTGGAACACCATTTTGGATCGCCAACATATTGAATCCAAAATTGGTTTGCATTTGAGTCATCTTAAAGAGATTGTTCAAAATAACGTTAGCCGAAGCATCTCGGCGGACCTCAATCACAAAACGAACCCCTTCACGGTTTGATTCATCCCGTACAGCTGTAATCCCTTCGATCCGTTTTTCTTGCACCAAGCGAACGATGTGCTCGTGAACCTTGGTTTTATTGACCATATAAGGGAACTCAGTAACAACAATCCGTTCACGGCCACTCTTGGTTACTTCAATCTCTGTACGAGAACGAAGAACGATTGAGCCTTTTCCGGTTTCATAGGCTTTGTGGATACCTGATTTCCCCATGACCAAAGCACCTGTCGGAAAATCTGGACCAGGAAGAACTTCCATGAGTTCACGGGTCGTTACCTCAGGATTATCCATCATCAACTTCACTGCGTCAATGGTTTCTCCCAAATTGTGTGGAGGAATATTGGTTGCCATCCCAACGGCAATCCCTGTAGCACCATTAACGAGAAGGTTAGGGAAACGTGCAGGGAGGACCAAAGGTTCGCGCTCGCTGGCATCGTAGTTATCAGCGAAATCAACTGTATTTTTGTTGATATCCCGCAACATTTCAAGAGCGATCTTACTCATACGAGCTTCTGTATACCGTTGTGCAGCGGCACCATCACCGTCCATAGAACCAAAGTTTCCATGACCGTCTACTAACATGTAGCGATAACTCCACCATTGCGCCATCCGAACCATGGCTTCATAAATAGAGGAATCCCCGTGTGGGTGGTATTTACCCATAACATCCCCTGTGATACGGGCTGATTTCTTATGTGGTTTATCTGGTGTAACACCTAATTCATTCATTCCGTACAAAATACGACGGTGAACAGGTTTCAAACCATCCCGAACATCAGGGAGGGCACGAGCAACGATAACACTCATGGCATAATCGATAAAACTCGTCTTCATTTCTGATGTTAAATTCACATCAATTAGATTCTTATCCTGCATTCAAAAAATGCCTCTCTTTACTTAATTCACCATACTATTATAACACATTTTAGCCTATTTTTCTTCTAAGGAGTACAAATGTAAAAACGTTTACATCAAGGATTCATACTGTATCAGATGACAAAGACTTTCAAAAGTGGTAGAATGAAGACGTATGAGAATCTATCTCAAAAAAATATGAAGGAGACGTTTAGACTCATGAATTTGACTAAACAACACAAAAAAGTTATCCTTGTCGGTGACGGTGCCGTAGGTTCATCTTATGCATTTGCACTTGTCAACCAAGGAATTGCACAAGAGCTTGGAATTATCGAAATTCCTCAATTGCACGAAAAAGCTGTTGGAGATGCGCTTGACCTTAGCCACGCCCTTGCCTTCACTTCACCTAAGAAGATCTATGCGGCTGAGTACGCTGACTGTGCAGACGCTGACCTTGTTGTAATTACTGCAGGTGCTCCTCAAAAACCAGGTGAAACACGCCTTGACCTTGTTGGTAAAAACCTTGCGATCAACAAATCAATCGTTACAGAAGTTGTGAAATCTGGATTTAACGGTATCTTCCTTGTAGCTGCTAACCCAGTTGACGTATTGACATACTCTACATGGAAATTCTCTGGATTCCCTAAAGAACGTGTTATCGGATCAGGTACTTCTCTTGACTCAGCTCGTTTCCGTCAAGCTTTGGCTGAAAAATTGGATGTGGACGCTCGTTCAGTACACGCCTACATCATGGGTGAACACGGTGACTCAGAATTCGCAGTATGGTCACACGCTAACATCGCTGGGGTAAACCTTGAAGAATTCCTTAAAGACACTCAAAACGTTCAAGAAACTGAATTGATTGAATTGTTTGAAGGCGTTCGTGACGCTGCTTACACTATCATCAACAAAAAAGGTGCTACATACTACGGTATCGCTGTTGCCCTTGCTCGTATCACTAAAGCAATCCTTGATGACGAAAATGCAGTACTTCCACTTTCTGTATTCCAAGAAGGTCAATATGGTGTTAGCAACGTCTTTATCGGTCAACCTGCCATCGTAGGTGCACACGGTATTGTTCGTCCAGTGAACATCCCATTGAACGATGCGGAACAACAAAAAATGAAAGCTTCTGCTGATGAATTGAAAGCAATTATTGATGAAGCATGGAAAAACCCTGAATTCCAAGCAGCTTCTAAAAACTAAGAAAAAACATCTCCTTATTAAAAGGGGATGTTTTTTAGTTGCTTTATTTGGATTTGTCAGCAAGGATTTCAAGCAAATAAGGCACAACGAGATTGCTCTCTATGTCTTTCAAAGAAGAAATCCAGATAAAGTCTGTATGCTCTTCTGGATCTAATATAAAATCACGCTCTTCCAAAATCTCGCCAGCATAAACTAGGCGTGTAAAGACAGTATCTTTGCTAGCATCAAATTGACTATCTTCGTGGATAATCTTATTAATCCGAAGCTTTTGATTAACCTCCTCCATAGCCTCACGTAGAGCAGCCTCTCTGGGCAATTCATTCTCTTCTACACTTCCACCTGGAATATCCCAATAAGATGGATAGACATTAGGGAGACCTCGCTTTATTTTCGAGCGTTTGATAAGGAGATACTTCCCGTCTTTCTCAATCAAGGTATGGGCGATTAATTTTACTGTCATTGCATGTTCCTCCAAGAAAGAGCAAAAAAGACTCCGAGGAGTCTCGTTATGAATCATCCACCCTGAGGGAATCGAACCCCCATCTCAAGAACCGGAATCTTACGTGATATCCATTACACTAAGGGTGGCAACTGTTATAGTATATCAAATTCTTGAGAATTTTACAAGTAAAAAAGAGAGTGGGACAGAAAACGGTAATTCGTTAGAATTCGATTTCGTCGTCACACCTCCGCACAGTTGAGTAGGGCTGTAAAAGCTGATGAAATCAGCGTAGTAGAGGCCACTCAACCACTGCGTCTTGCTCGAAAATCCAAAAACAATTAAAGAGGCTAGGACTTTTGTCCCAGCCTCTTTTGAATATTACAATTCGATATCGCCAAACAAGTCAGCCATTGAGAATCCAGTTTGAGTTTCTGGAAGATCAAAGTCACGTTTTTCTTGTTTTGGACGACGTGGGCGAGATTGACGTTTTTCTTGTTTTTCGCCTTCTTCTTGAGCTGGACGTTCTTCAAGAGCTTTGATAGAAAGTGATACACGCTCATCAGCAGCATTTACTTCAAGAACTTTAACAGTTACTTCTTGTCCAACTTTAAGAACATCTTTTGGATTTTCAACACGTTTGTGTGAAATTTGTGAGATGTGTACAAGTCCGTCAATACCTGGCAATACTTCAACGAATGCACCGAAGTCAGTCAAACGTTTAACAGTTCCTTCGATAACATCACCAGCAGCCAATTTTTGTTCAACGCCATCCCAAGGTCCAGGTGTTGTAGCTTTCAATGAAAGGGATACACGACCTTCTTCTTCGTTCAAGTCAAGAACTTTCACTTGGATTTCTTCACCAACAGTTACAACTGATTTAGGTGATACGTTGCGTTCGTGTGACAATTCTGTCAAGTGAACCAATCCATCAACACCACCAAGGTCGATGAAAGCACCGAAGCTTGTGATACGTGCAACTTTACCAGTTACGATATCACCAACGTTCAATTTACCAAATACTTCTGCGCGTCTTGCAACTGATTCAGCTTCAACAACTTCACGACGTGAAAGGATAAAGCGGTTTTCTTTTGGATCTACTTCTTTGATTTTAGCATCAAATTCTTGACCTACGAAACGTTCAGTGTTACGTACAAAACGAGTATCAAGCATTGAAGCTGGAATAAATCCACGAAGTCCTTCAAATTCTACTGAAAGGCCGCCTTTAACAGCGCGAGTTCCTTTAACAGTAACAACTTCTTCTTCACGTCCGACCAATTTGTCCCATGCTTTGCGAGCTTCCAAACGTTTTTTAGATACAAGGTAAGTTACTGTATCAGTATCTTTACCAACTACTTGACGAAGAACAAGCAATTCAAGTGTTTCACCTGGTTTTACCAAGTCATTGATGTCAGCATCACGATCGTTTGTCAATTCGCGAAGAGTCAAAACACCTTCGACACCAGTTCCAGAGATTGCAACGTTAGCTTGGTTCGCGTCAACTGTCAATACTTCAGCAGTAACAACGTCACCTGGTTCAACTTGGCTAACACTGTTTAGCAAATCTTCAAATTCATTCATCTAAAAAATCCTCCAACAATCAAGTTTTCTAAAACTTGACATACTTATAATTATTTTTCCTAAGCAAGCACTCGCAACGAAATCAAAATGATCTACAACGACTTCTTCATATAAAGAAATAAAATACCTGAGTAGATATTTTACCACCTTATCTGATATTACCTAGAACTGGGGTAGCTGGATTCGAACCAACGCATGAGGGAGTCAAAGTCCCTTGCCTTACCGCTTGGCTATACCCCAAAAAGAGCGCTGACATTAGTCACTTTATCATCGTCACAATGAACGCTAATGGAGAGAGAGGGATTCGAACCCCCGAACCCGAAGGAGCGGATTTACAGTCCGCCGCGTTTAGCCTCTTCGCTATCTCTCCATATAAATCAACAGGATCTATTATACCATTGATTTATTTTGATTGCAAGCCCTTATTTATTCAAATTATAATTTTCTATTAAAATTTCAACGGCTTTTTCAAGTTTTTTGTAAAGAGAATCCACATTTCCATTTTTGATAATGGCAAACTGACCTGCCATGTCTGCAATTTCCCCAATCGTTTTCTTTCCAATGGACAAAGTGAAACCATCAAAAGTGTCTTTCCCGACGGTTACTTTACTATCAACGATTTGAATCTCAATTTTCTTATCTTTTTTACTCATTTCAACCCTCTTTTCACTTTTTCTATTTTACAAAAATTCTCTTGATGACGCAAGAGAAAAGGGAGTGGGCAGAAAGAATTTAGTTAGAAATTCCTTCTTTATCCCACCCCCGCAAGAGTCATTCGTCACTCTTTTATTCCTAAAAGCGAATGAAGAGAAACATTAACGACTGCGTTCTTTCGTTAAGACTCGTTCTCATTGAAGTCTGGACACTTTTGTCTCAGACGCTTTCGGTTTAATCGACTTTGACAATCCATCCTTCTGGCGCTTCGACATCACCAAATTGGATACCGGTCAACTCGTCATAAAGTTTACGTGTGACAGGACCTACTTCTGTTTCAGAATAGAAGACATGGAAGTCATCCCCGTGTTGAACGCCTCCGATCGGAGAGATGACAGCTGCGGTACCACAAGCTCCTGCTTCTACGAAGCGATCCAAATCATTGATAAAGACATCCCCTTCAATTGGTGTCATACCAAGACGGTGTTCTGCCAAGTAAAGCAAAGAGTACTTGGTGATCGATGGCAAAATAGACGGACTCAATGGCGTCACAAATTCGTTACTAGCAGTGATACCAAAGAAGTTTGCAGAACCTACTTCTTCAATCTTGGTGTGCGTCGCTGGATCAAGGTAAATCACGTCAGAGAAGTTACGATCATGCGCAATCTTACCTGGCAACATACTAGCTGCATAGTTCCCACCAACTTTTGCGCCCCTGTACCATGTGGTGCAAAGACGGTCATACTCATCTTGAATCAAGAAGTTCGTTGGGACCAAACCACCTTTAAAATAGTTACCGACAGGCATGGCAAAGATGGTAAAGATATACTCATCTGCTGGATGCACACCAATAATATCACCAACCCCAATCAAAAGTGGACGAAGGTAAAGGGTAGCTCCTGTACCATATGGTGGAACATACTCTTCATTGGCTTTTACCACTGCCTTACAAGCATCTACAAACATGTCAACAGGTACTTGAGGCATCAGCAACCGATCTGCTGTGCGTTGCAAACGTTTGGCATTTTGATCTGGACGGAACAATTGGATACTTCCATCTTTTGTACGGTAGGCTTTCAACCCTTCAAAGGCTTGCTGACCGTAATGCAAACTTGGAGAAGATTCGGACAAATGCAAGGTCGCATCTTCTGTCAATTCCCCTTTTTCCCAAGCTCCATTGCGATAATGTGCCAAATAGCGATAGGGTAATTTCATATATGAAAAGCCAAGGTTTTCCCAATCAAGTGATACTGTCATGATAGTGCTCCTTTTAATTCTTTCTATTCCTTGTCGATCTGATGCAGGTCGATTCAGTTTCTCAATCTATGTACACTATTGTACACCATTTCATGAGAATTTCAAGCGAAATTTTCAATTTTCAGAAAATTTATTTTCAAAGAAAGTCAGTCCTAGAATGGACCGACGCTTTCTTTTATTTGATAGTAGCTGAAAAAACTTCTTGATCCGAAATGGTATCGCTGACAAAGGATCCATTGCTTGTTCTTTCAGAAATGCTTAATTGTGTCAAATCAACTTCTGTCACCTGACCTGTTGTAGAAGTGATCTGAAGGATTTGATCTTGTTCTGCCACTTCTTCTTGGTTCGTAAAGAGATCAAAATCTCCCTGGTCAGTGAAGACTGGACCTGCCTTTAAGACGCGATGTGGTTTATTTTTCAACTCACGCAAGACCTGTAGTCCCCTTTTAGCTCGACTGGTCACAGGAATATCGTCTTGTAACATCCGTTTGAGGCTGCCTCGTTGAGTCAGAATGTACATGCTTGGAGTTGTCGACTTAAAGGCGGTAGCAACTTGATCTCCGTCTTTGAGGTTAATGGCTTTGACCCCTGCTGCTTTGGCTCCTACGACAGGAACCTCTTCAATATTGAAGCGCAACCCGTACCCATTTTTAGTAATGATCATGATATCTTCCAGGACAACTGGCGCAACCGCTACGATACGGTCGTCTTGGTCTTTGAGCTTAGCATACTTAGTCGATTTAGAACGATAAGTCCGCCATGGGCTCAATTCTTTGCGTTCAAAGCGCTTGATTTGTCCTTGTTGAGTTGCTGCAAAGTAGGTTACTCCCTCAAACTGATCCACAATCTCCGTAAAGAGAATTTCTTCCTCTTGCTCGAAATTGGTCAAGGTCTGACTGAGGTGCTCTCCGATATCCTTCCACTTGGTATCTGTCAATTCGTGAATTGGTCGATAAATGGCATTCCCCAAGTTGGTAAAGAGTAAGAGATGCTGAGTGGTCTTAGCAGGCTCTACGAAAATCAACTCGTCATCGTCCCGCTTACCGACTTCTTCCAGTGTTGACGCATTGAAAGAACGAGGCGAGGTCCGTTTGATATATCCAGCACGGGTCACACTTACGAAGGTTTCCTCTTCAACAATGAGACTGGCTGTATCAATCTCGATCGTTTTAGCAGTGTCTTGCAATTCACTGCGACGCGGATTCCCAAAGAGCTTCTTGACTTCACGCAATTCCTTCTTCATGAGATTGAACATGGTCCGTTCATCCCCAATGATGGCTGCCAAGGTCGCGATTTGCTCCTTGAGACTGGCATGTTCTTCTTCCAAGGTCACGATATCTGTATTGGTCAAACGGTACAATTGCAAGGTAACAATAGCTTCTGCTTGTTCTTCCGTGAAATCGTAGCTGACCTTGAGGTTTTCTTTAGCATCTGCCTTATTATCAGAAGCACGGATCAAGGCAATCACTTCATCCAGGATGGAAATGACGCGGATCAAGCCCTCTACGATGTGGAGACGTCGTTCGGCTTTTTCCTTGTCAAAGCGCGAGCGAGAGACAATGATATCCCGACGGTGAGCAATGTAGCTAGAGAGAATCGGTACAATCCCCACTTGTCGAGGGGTATAATTGTCAATCGCCACCATATTGAAGTTGTAGTTGACCTGCAAGTCTGTGTACTTGAACAAGTAGTTCAAGATTAGATCGGCATTGGCGTCTTTCTTAAGCTCAATGGCAACGCGAAGACCATCCCGGTCAGACTCATCCCGGACTTCCGCAATACCGGCCACCTTGTTGTTAACACGGACATCGTCGATCTTCTTGACCAAGACTGCCTTGTTGATCTCATAAGGGATCTCGGTAACAACGATTTGCTGCTTACCGCCTTTGAGCTGCTCGATCTCTGTCTTAGAGCGGACAACCACCCGGCCCTTACCAGTTTCATAGGCTTTCTTGATCTCATCCCGTCCCTGAATAATGGCACCAGTTGGGAAATCAGGTCCAGGTAGAAACTCCATGAGCTTGTCTACCTTGGCAGATGGATGGTCGATCATGTAGACCACGGCATCGATGACTTCAGCAAGGTTGTGTGGCGGAATATCTGTCGCGTAACCAGCTGAAATCCCTGTTGCCCCATTGACCAAGAGATTTGGAAAGGCTGCCGGCAAAACAGTTGGCTCTTTTTCAGTATCATCAAAGTTCCAGGCAAACGGCACTGTGTTCTTTTCGATATCTTGCAAAAGATAACCAGCGATTTCAGACAAACGCGCCTCGGTATAACGCATGGCCGCTGGTGGATCACCATCCATGGAACCATTGTTTCCGTGCATTTCTACAAGGATCTCGCGGTTTTTCCAGTCCTGAGACATGCGGACCATGGCATCATAAATAGAAGAATCCCCATGAGGATGAAAATTCCCCATGATATTTCCGACAGACTTGGCAGACTTGCGGTAGCCCTTGTCATGGGTATTGCCGTCCTTATTCATAGAATAAAGAATCCGCCGTTGAACAGGTTTCAAGCCATCCCGAATATCAGGAAGAGCCCGTTCTTGAATAATGTATTTGGAGTAGCGACCAAAGCGCTCCCCCATGATGTCCTCTAGGGACATATTTTGAATATTACTCATATAGGGTACAACGCCCGTAAAATGCAAAGGAAAATAGAAAATTTATCTTTTTCACACAGCACTTAGGGCGTGTTCAACTCCTTTCAAAGAATGTTGAGTAGTCTTTTAGGAAAAAGGAATTCGGTTACACCAAGTAACCAAACGTCCCTTTCTGATGTTTAAAATAGATTCATTAATGATTAGAAAGTTTCTCTTTAGCATAAGAAGTCATTTTTTCTGCTACTTCCTTATCGTAAGTAAACCCCATCTTTTGGGCCAGAATTTGAGCTTCTCGATTGAATAGCCCCATGGTAGCAAATAAAGACTGAGTGATTTTATCGATACTAGATAAATCAAGCAGTGCTGAGAACTCCTTCTCTTGCCCGCCTGGTAGATACTGGAAGAGGTACTTGTAGTTCTTTCCGATATCAACTGCTCCCTTATCGCTTGTCACCTGCCAAGCTAAGACCTTGAGCAATTCTTGCTGACAAATGCCATAGAGGTGATCAGTCGCATAGATGAGTTGCTTTCTTCGAATGGCCTTGACGACATAAGCCGATACCCACCAAAATTCATTGCAGGAGGCTGCAAAATCTTCTTCGGTAGGCGGAGCGGTCCAATAGCGCTTCGGACTAGGAATGTAAGAGTCAAACAAACCTTTGTCATCTTTTAAGACTTTGAAACCAGCCTCGCTATCCACCCACTCTTGGATAGACTCCTTGGGACAGAGGGTCAAATCAATGCGATTCCCATCTTCAAAGAGCATGAGATACAGACGACGATGTCCCAGTCGGTTGTGCTGTTCGATGAATCGGTTTCCGTACTGATCCAACCAGGATAAATCTGAAATCAGGTCTTCTAGATCATCAACGATATAGACCACATCATAATCTTGAAACTCGTCTTTGGGTGCCCGAGGATTGGCTCGCGAACCGGATAAGGCCACTGCTTCCACTTGCAAGGACTCAGCTATTTGCAAAATCAGATTCATCATTTCTGTATCAGTTCTCATGTCGATTCCTTACCATTTCTACATCCCAGCTTATTTACTTTATAGTAGAAAGTGATTAAAAAATTGTATTCTCTTCTAAGGTAAACTTAACGTTATCTTCGATCCATTGACGACGTGGTGCAGCCTTATCGCCCATGAGGACGGAAACACGACGTTCTGCACGCGCTAAATCATCAATCGTGACACGGATCAAGGTACGAGTTTCTGGATTCATGGTGGTTTCCCAAAGCTGATCCGCATTCATTTCCCCCAACCCTTTGTAACGTTGAAGGGTTGCTCCACGGCCAAAGGTCCGACGCAACTCTTCTAATTCGCTATCTGTCCAAGCATAGGCGACTTCTTCTTTCTTGCCTTTGCCTTTCGACATCTTATAAAGAGGAGGAAGCGCAATATAGACATGTCCAGCTTCTACCAAAGGTCGCATATAGCGATAGAAGAAAGTTAGGAGCAAGGTTTGAATGTGGGCACCATCCGTATCCGCATCGGTCATGATGATGATCTTATCATAGTTAGCATCTTCCACTGAGAAATCTGCTCCAACTCCAGCACCGATGGTGTAAATCATGGTGTTGATTTCCTCGTTTTTGAGGATATCACTCATATTGGCCTTCTCAGTATTAAGAACCTTCCCACGAAGTGGAAGAATCGCTTGGAACTTCCGGTCTCGTCCTTGTTTGGCAGAACCGCCGGCTGAGTCTCCTTCGACCAGATAGAGTTCATTCTTCTTAGGATTTTTAGACTGGGCTGGTGTCAATTTACCAGACAAAAGTCCCTTGTCCTTTTTGCTCTTCTTACCATTTCGACTTTCATCCCGCGCTTTTCGAGCGGCTTCACGCGCATCCCGGGCCTTTATAGCCTTACGAATGAGATTAGAAGCCAATTCTCCATTTTCCATGAGGAAGAATGTCAATTTATCAGAAACAATGCTATCGACGACTGGACGAGCCAAGGGACTTCCTAATTTGTCTTTGGTTTGCCCTTCAAACTGCAAGTGGGCTTCTGGAACCAAGATAGAAAGAACAGCAGACAAACCTTCACGGTAGTCTGATCCCTCTAGGTTCTTGTCTTTTTCTTTGAGAAGACCCGTCTTTCTTGCATAGTCATTCATAGCCTTGGTAATGGCTGTCTTCAGACCCGTCTCATGGGTTCCCCCATCCTTGGTGCGGACATTATTGACGAAAGACAAGATATTATCTGAGTAGCCATCATTGTATTGCATGGCCACTTCTACCTGAAAACCATCTGATTCGCCACTAAAGTAGAGAACGGGTGTCAAGGTTTCCTTATCTTCATTCAAGTACTCTACGAAATCTTGGACACCATTTTCATAATGAAAGGCCACATGGTTGTCTTCTTCCTTACGGAGATCGGTCAGCGTCAGCGTCACATCCTTAAGCAAGAAGGCTGATTCTTTGATTCGCTCAGCAATGGTATTGAATTTGAAATCCGTCGTTGAAAAGATGGTTGGATCTGGCATGAAGGTGACCTTGGTCCCTGTCTTAGACTTGGGAGCAGAGCCAATCTTTTCAAGGGTCGTAACTGGTTTTCCCCCATCTTCAAAACGTTGCTTGTAGACAGCTCCATCACGGGTAATTTCTACCTCAAGCCAGCTAGAAAGGGCATTGACGACAGAAGATCCCACTCCGTGAAGACCTCCAGATGTCTTATAGCCTCCTTGACCAAACTTTCCTCCGGCGTGGAGGACCGTAAAGATCACCTCAACGGTTGGTTTGCCCATAGCATGCATCCCGGTCGGCATTCCACGTCCCTGGTCTTCTACCGATAGCGAACCATCTTTATTAATCGTTACATCGATTTGTGAGCCAAAGCCAGACAAGGCTTCATCGACCGCATTATCCACGATCTCCCAGACCATGTGATGCAAGCCATTTCCATCGGTCGATCCGATATACATCCCTGGACGTTTACGGACTGCATCCAACCCTTCTAGTACCTGAATGGCATCGTCATTATAATTATTAATATTGATTTCCTTTTTTGCCACAAGGAACCTCCTGTTTGTTCATCTTTTCTATATTACAGTTTTTTAGGAAATTTTGCAAAATTTTTTCTCTCTATATGGAGATTTCTATATCTCAGTAAAAAAAGCTGGCTGGACACTTTCTTCAGATGTCACACTTGAACTCCAGAAATTGCTTTTTCTATCGTTGGCTTTTTGATATAATGAAGGTATGATGAAAGAAATAAGTGTTTTAATTTTAGCCTATCTGTTAGGCTCCATTCCTTCGGGATTATGGATTGGGAAAATCTTTTTCCATATTAATTTACGAGAACATGGCTCGGGCAATACAGGAACGACCAATACCTTTCGGATTCTAGGGAAGAAAGCTGGGATCATCGTCTTTGCGATTGATTTCTTGAAAGGAACTTTGGCCGTTCTCCTTCCTACTTTCTTTGGAATTCAGGGGATCTCGCCAATGGTCTTTGGTCTCTTAGCCGTTTTGGGGCACACTTTCCCAATTTTTGCTGGATTTAAGGGTGGAAAGGCAGTGGCGACGAGTGCTGGTGTCTTACTTGGTTTCTCGCCTATCCTGCTACTCATTTTAGCTGTGTATTTTGTAGCCATCCTTTATTTAACCAGTATGATTTCGTTTTCGAGTGTTACCGTTGCGCTACTCGCCATTCTTTCGGTCCTCCTTCTCCCATTGACTGGATGGATCTTGCACAGCTATGATCCGCTTTTTACAGTCATTGTCTTGGCCCTAGCAACCTTGATCATTCTTCGTCACAAGGACAATATCCAACGGATCAAAGAGAAAAAAGAAAATCTTATCCCTTGGGGAAAAAACATCACCCATCAACAACCAAAAAACTAGAGTATGCGCTCTAGTTTTTTTGGTTGGAACCCCCTTATACTTTTGAACAGATCTTCATTATAAAGCATCGACTAAGTCCATCAGTATTTCCATAGGTGTTTTTTTCCTACGACCATTAACCGTTTCGATAAGATGATAAACTTTTAAACGATTGTCATTGCTAAAGACAAACTCAAAGCGGAACTCCCGTCCGTTGGGTGCCACTGTATCAAATTTCGTTTTATATTTATCATGAACGGGGCTAACTGGAAATTTATTGAAGAGTAAGCGTCGTTTCTCCCCTGCTTCTTTCAAACAGTTTTCTAGCTCCTGACAATAGTTATAAAACAACTGATAGAGGTCTTCTTCTGAAATTCTTTTTCTCCGAACTAATGATGTAAAATCCGAAAAATTTCTGCGCGGGATGTCAATACTAAATGAAAATCCCTCCTGATTGATTCTTTCTAAAAATGCATCTCTTGAAATCATAGAACTACTCTTTCTTTTATCAATCTTTAGCGAACCCTTATTGTTTCTATACATTGTCAATCCATTATGTAATCAAGCAGATCCATCAGAGTGAGTTTCTTACGACCATTGACGGTCTCAAAGAGATTATAAACTCTTAGTTCTTGGTTCTTTTTAAAAGCAAACTCAAAGCGAAACTCCCTACCATTGCATGCGACTACATAAAATCCGGTCTGATACTTTCTCTTATCCGCTACAGCTTGCATTTGCCGGTCTTCTACCTCTCTACAAAGTGAAAGAAAGATCTGATAGACTTGCTCCTCAGAGAGCCTTTTTCTCCAAACTAATGACTTGAAGTTATTGTACGTCCACCATGGGATTTGGATGTTGAAGGAAAAACCTTCCTGATTGGCTTTATCGATAAATGCTTTTCTGGAGACCATACTAACTCCTCTTCTATTGGAACATCGTTTGACTCTATTATACCATCTTTTAACCTTTCACAAAAACAGCATCCCAAATGGAATGCTGTTTTCTATTTCTTAATAGTATTCCCCTTGGCGGTAGTTCCAAGAGTTG
The DNA here is from genome assembly GCF_041026655.1 of Streptococcus sp. CP1998. Lineage (NCBI taxonomy): Bacteria > Bacillati > Bacillota > Bacilli > Lactobacillales > Streptococcaceae > Streptococcus > Streptococcus sp. CP1998. The sequence continues at coordinate 1,008,708 of NZ_CP163380.1, read as the reverse complement.
AAATGATCAGATAAGTGCATCATGATCTTATCGATATCCAATCCTTTACGGATCACAACTGGACAAGTATTGACAGAACGGCTACCTGCTCCTTGTTCTGGGATGAGATTTCCTTCGGCATCAACCATAGAGACCATCACGCCTTGTTCATAGCGCGTTTCAATGGTCTTGTCAGGTTGGATAGAAGCTACATAATCATCAGCTTCAATGACCAAGTCCACGGCACCTTCGATACGCTCACCGATTCCTTCGACCTTCCCGCGGTTTCCTTTACCGGAAGGGTTGGCTGAAGAGGCGTAAACCATCTTGCCTTCTTTTTCCCACATTTCTTTGGCGATTTGCTCACCAGCTTTACCAAATTTGATGACAAAGCATGAAGTTCCACGAACGTCTGTCATAAGTTCTTCACGTCCATCTCCGAAAGCTTGCAATTTTGCATAAGCATCTTCACGCCAAGGAAGGATACAACCAAGCAAGATATCTTCATCCCAATGTTTTTGGTAGAAGGATTCAATTTCAGGATTCAATTGCGCAAGGGCACGAAGTTCATCCATGCTTCCGCAAAGAACCACACCTGGTTTGTTGCGGTTGCGTTCTTTAGCTTCGAATTTACGTTCCAAGCCAGCCTTGTCACTGGTCATGATGATGTAGCCAACTTTGGTAGGGCAGACGATACAGCCACCCTCTCCTTTAAGAATATCAAATCCTTCTTGTGAAAGTTGTCCGTCCCATTGAATGTGTTTTGTCATAAGTCTCTTTCCTTTTCTATTCTTTTTAGTATTGTATCAAAAAACAGTCTCAAATTCAATATATTTTCAGAAAATTCGTAATTAAGTATACAATTTTATCATTGCCAGTAAGCTGGCCGGTTCTTCTCATAAGCTGCGATCAAGTCTTCATACTGAAGTGTAATCCCGATATCATCCAAACCATTGAGTAATTTGTGCTTCCAATCTTGATCGATCTCAAAGCGAAACTCTCCAACAGGCGAGAAGATCTTCTGCTCTTCCAAATCTACTGTCACTGGATCTGTCGGCTTCAAACTTGCCAATTTTTGACGAACCTCTAGCGGTTGGACAATCGGCAGCATGCCATTATTGAGCTCATTATTGTAATGGATATCTCCGAAGGATCCGGCGATAACGACTTTAAAGCCATAATCAGCTAAAGCCCAGGCTGCGTGCTCCCGAGAGGACCCAGCCCCAAAATTGTCACCAGTGATCAAAATGGTTGCCTTGCGGTATTCTGGCTTGTTAAAGATAAAATCTGGATCCTCAGTATATTGGTCATCCAAATAGCGCCAAGCATACATGAGGTATTTCCCAAAGCCTTTTTTATCAATCAACTTTAAGAATTGCTTGGGGAGGATCTGGTCGGTATCGATATTATCGTTCATCAAGGGAACTGTAGTCCCCGTATAAATGGTAAATTTCTCCATGCTTCCTCCTTTTACTCGACTTCTGGCATTTGGCGCACGTCGACAAAGCGACCAGCGATTGCTGCTGCAGCGGCCATTGCTGGGCTACAGAGATGGGTTTTAGCCCCAAATCCTTGGCGGTCTTCAAAGTTCCGGTTGCTAGTAGAGGCACAGTGGACTCCATCCGGCACCTTGTCCGGATTCATTCCTAGACACATGGAGCATCCTGGATCACGCCATTCAAAGCCCGCATCCATGAAGATCTTGTCTAAGCCTAATTTTTCGGCAGCTTGCTTAACCGGACGAGAGCCAGGTACCACAATAGCAGTTAAGTTGGGCGCAATTTTTTTGCCTTTCACAAACTTAGCTGCCAACTCCAAATCGCTGAGACGCGCATTGGTACAAGAACCGATAAAGATATAGCCTAATTCAATGTCTGCTGGTTTTTGGCCAGGTTCTAGATCCATATAATGATAAGCCCGTTCATCATTCATGTCTCGAATCTCTGGAAAAGGAGTCTCGAAGTCCACTCCCATAGAAGGATTGGTCCCCCAAGTCACCATCGGAGCAAGATTAGATACATCCATACGGATGACCTTATCATAAACGGCGTCGTCATCACTAACCAGAGTCTTCCAATCAGCTACTGCGGTCTCAAAATCATCTGGCACACATTCGCGTCCTCGGAGGTAGTCAAAGGTCGTCTCATCTGGATTCATGATCCCCATTTTTGACCCGAACTCGATCGACATGTTACAGATGGTCATGCGTTCTTCCATAGTCAAGCGATCAATTGCTTCTCCCCGATACTCTACGACATAGCCAACTCCACAAGCGACGCCGTAGCTCGCTATCAAAGCTAGGATGTAATCCTTTGAATAGATCCCTTTTTGTGGGGTTCCGGTGAATTCAACCAACATTTTCTTGGGTTTGACTTGCCAGATGGTTTGGGTGGCAAAGACATGCTCCACTTCACTGGTTCCAATCCCAAAGGCAATGGCACCAAAGGCTCCATGGGTTGCGGTATGGCTGTCTCCACAGACAATAAATTTTCCAGGCTGGGTCCGACCGGTTTCAGGGCCCACCATATGAACGATTCCTTGCTTAGCAGAACCATGGGCAGCATGATCAATCCCAAAGTCCACCACGTTCTCAGCCAATTTATCAATCTGGGCTTTTGAAATCACATCTCGAATATCAAAAATATTGACCGTTGGAACATTGTGATCAAAGGTTCCAAAGGTTAAATCGGGTCGTCGAACCTTGCGTCCTGCGTCCCGTAATCCTTGAAAGGCTTGCGGACTCGTCACTTCGTGGATGTAGTGTTGGTCCACATACATGAGTTGGGGTTGCCCTTCCACTCCTGTAATCACGTGGCGGTCCCAAAGTTTATCAAAGATAGATTTTCCACTCATCATCTTTCTCCATTTATCTTCTTGTTAGGAAATCCATTGAAGGAATAGAAAGAGGGCACCTGCTAAAAGAAGGCTACTGCCCCACCAGGTGGCTTGAAAATACCATTTCCGCACCTTGTGGTGAAAGAGATATCCACCTAGTAGAGCTCCGAATCCACCAAGCACCCAGCTCTCGAGTAACAGGACCTTTTCAGGAATCCGCCACCTCTTTTGGATAGCTTTTCGTTTATCTAAACCATAGGTCAGAAATACGATACTATTCCAAATAGCAATAAGAACTAAACAGCGATCTCTCCATGTCATCTTAGAGATTCCCAATAATGGCTGCAGTCATCTCTGCAGTAGAAGCCTGACCACCTAGATCCCGTGCCAAGATTCCTTGATTCAAGGTTTGATTGACAGCTTCTTCGATCATTTCTGCACCTGCTGTTTCTCCAAAACTGTCTCGGAGCATCATAGCAACGGACAGGATCATGGAAATCGGATTGGCAATGCCTTGACCAGCAATATCAGGTGCTGAACCATGAATCGGTTCGTACATACTTGGTCCTTGGTCAGAATGACTAGCAGATGGCATCACGCCTAGTGTTCCTGGAAGGACGCTGGATTCATCAGATAAGATATCTCCGAATAGATTCTCTGTCACTACAACATCAAAGCGGGCTGGATTGGTAATCATGATCATGGCCGCACTATCGACAAGCTGGTGCTCTAAGGTCACATCTGGAAATTCTTTAGCCACTTCTTCTGCCACTTGGCGCCACAATTTAGAAGTTGCAAGGACATTTTGCTTATCGATACTGGTCACTTTCTTACCACGTCCTTGGGCGATCTTGAAGGCTTGGCGCATAATCCGACGGATTTCTTCTGCACTGTAATCATTGATATCGCGTGCTGTATCTTCTTTCAAGATATGCTCTCCAAAGTAAATCCCACCTGTCAATTCACGCACGACCACAAAGTCAACACCCTCGATACGCTCTGGCTTCAAAGGAGACAAGTGTTTCAAGGCGTCAAAAATCCGTACAGGACGAATATTGGCAAAGAGATTTAATTCCTTACGAATAGCAAGCAAGCCTTGTTCTGGACGAACAGGAGCATTGTCATACTCAGGACTCCCGATGGCTGCGAGAAGTATAGCATCCGCTCCTTTAGCTGCTTTTAGAGTATCTTGGGGAAGTGGGTGGCCAGCGGCATCAATTCCAGCACCCCCAAAAGGTTTGTCTTCTAGGCTATAATCAAAGCCAATTTTGGGAGCAACGGCTGCGAGGACCTCTAGTCCAGCTGCCATGATCTCAGGGCCAATCCCATCTCCTGCAAGTGTTACAATTTTCTTTGTCATGTTCAGTTCCTCTTAGGCTTGTGGAAGATCACGGTAGGAGACAGCTCGTCCCATCTCACCCGCATTCTCTTTTTGAACCAGCGTGTTAGCATTGATATAAGCGATGGCAGAGGCTTTCAATACGTCGAAGTCCAAACCAGATGCATTGAAAATCGTATCTGTATCGACATTTTCCACAGATACCAAGACACGGGCTTGGGCATCGATCCCATCTGTCACTGCATCGATATTGTAAGATGTCAAGCGAACAGTTTGATTGAAGAATTTATCAATCGCATTAAAGATCGCTTCAACCGACCCTTGACCATTGGCAAGGAATTCAAGTACTTCCCCTTCTTCATTGCTGAGGCTAACCGCTGCTGTAATCGTTTCGTCTGCGTTGGTTGTCAAGCGGAGATCGTTAAATTGGAATCCTTCTGGATTTTCAACTGCTGTACCTGCAACAAGGGCGCGGATATCGGCATCTGTGATCTCGTGTTTCTTGTCTGCAAGAGATTTGAACTTCGCAAACAATGGCTTAATGTCTTCTTCTGTAAATTCCAGTCCCAATTCATACAGTTTTTCGACAAAGGCATGGCGACCAGACAATTTTCCAAGAGGGAGGCTATTGCTCTTAACACCCACCAATTCAGGTGTGATGATTTCATAGGTAAGAGGATTTTTAAGAACTCCGTCTTGGTGAATCCCAGACTCGTGTGAGAAGGCATTGCCACCAACAACCGCCTTGTTTTTAGGAATTGGAATACCAGAGTAACGAGAGACTAACTCAGAGGTGTTGATGGTTTCATTAAGGACAATCGGACTCTCCACTTGGAAATAGTCTTCGCGAATATTGAGAGCAACTGCTACTTCTTCAAGTGCCGCATTTCCGGCCCGTTCACCGATTCCATTAATGGTTCCTTCGACACGACGGGCACCATTTTTAACAGCAGCGAGGCTATTCGCCACCGCCATACCTAAGTCATCATGGCAATGAGGCGAATAGATAATTTCGCGATCTGTCTTGACATGGTCAATCAAGTATTTGAAAATAGCTCCGTACTCTGCTGGTGTCGTGAAACCGACTGTATCAGGAATATTGATATAGCTAGCCCCTGCATCGACTGCAGTCTGAACGACTTGCAAGAGGAAATCCAATTCCGTCCGGGTCGCATCTTCTGGTGAGAATTCAACAATCTCAAATTTTGAGCGAGCGTAAGAAACGTGCTCTTTGATCGCTTCAAGAATTTCTTCCTTGGTCTTGTTGAGTTTAAACTCCCGGTGAATCGGACTGGTTGCGATAAAGACGTGGATTTGTGGATACTTAGCATCCTTCAAGGCTTCATAGCAAGCATCGATATCTGATTTGACAGAACGGGCCAAACCTGTCACGGCTGTCTTGGTCAAGACCTTGGCAATCTCTTGAACAGCAGTGAAGGAATCCGGACTAGCTGCAGGAAAACCTGCTTCAATAGCAGAAATCCCCCATTTTTCCAATTGTTTAGCAATGGCAATCTTTTCTTTGATAGAGAAATTAACTCCTGGAGTCTGTTCACCATCCCGAAGGCTGGTATCTAAAAATTCAACTTTACTCATAGGGTCTCCTCATTTCTATGTAGTGGATATAAAGAAAAACATCTCACTCGGTTAACCAAGCGAGATGTTTTTGCCCGCTTGGTAAGCCAAACAGGACTAATGCTTCTGCACTAGCCCTTGTACCTCAACAACAAAGCAAATTGAATAAACTTAGCTGTTTTCATGTTTGACTTTCTCCTTTGTTCAATGTCTTGTCTAGTATTTTAGCATAGGGAAGAATCAATGTCAAGAATTTTCTACAATATTCTGAATTTTTTGAATAGAAACAAAATAAAGCTTTCGGTTCTAGTTAGATTGAAGATAAAGTCATCTTAAAAACTTTCCTTAGGTGAAGACGGACGTCAGCGAACTTCAAAGAAGTTCCATGACTAATTATTGAGCCTAAGGTCTCAATAATTCCGAGTGCTAGAAACAAAAGTGTTTCTAGCACTTTTCTCACGGCGGAAAGTTTCAATATTTATTGAATAAGACTAATAGTAACTATCGTTTTTATTTTCAGCATCATTCTGGTTGTTTTATGTAAAATACAATTTTACATCAATCTGAATAGACCCTGTTACTCTACTTCTTCTGATACAAATCAAAAACGATCTTGTCATTATAGAGGTCGATGGTATTGGCCTTAACATAGATTCCAAAGTCATTGTCTATTGCTGGTAATACAATGGTGATGGTAGACTCCTTTGGAGAAATCTGGATAAATTTTGGAATATTTTTATTCTTGCTCAAGAGCTGCAAAACCATCCTTTGTGGAATTTGAAAGGTTCCAACTGAAAAATCCTTCACCGTCAAGAGGATGTTCCCGTTTTCCAATTTGGATGGTTGAAAGTAAATGTATAAGGGATAATCCTTCCCTAAGAAACTCAACTGCCCTTCTAATAGGATTTGCTGATTGTCCGCATAGACCTTGTAGTCGGACAGCTTATATTTGTTCAGAAGCGATTTGATGGTGTCATTGAGTTGATCACGAGTCGTTGTCATGGTTCCAACTTTGACATCTTTGGTGCCAACTGTTTGATGAAGCTGACTAACATCTTCTCTTGGCGTCGCTAAGCGTCCTTGCACGACTATAGCAAAGGCTAAGAGAAGGCTGACCAAGCCTAAAAACAACCATTTCCAAATATTGATTTTTTGAAGGAAGGGGACCTTCTCTTTGATGGGATTATTTTTGACTCCAAGTTTTCTTCGTGGCATTGATTTTCTCCAATATTGCTTGTTTCATCTTTTCATAGCCCGTATTGTTAGGGTGAAAGCTATCCTCTTCATACAGGGCATCATTGATAACGGTTGTCTTCCCGTCACTGATTTCTGATACGCCCATTTTGCCATCAATTCCTTTATAAAGCAGATCATTGATCGGAACGAAATAGACCTGATCAAATTGCGCGATGGTTTCTTCCGTCGTCTCATTCCAACGATCTACAGCCGTCTGGATATTAGTTAATTCAGGAAAATTCAGGTAAAGAGGATTGTAGATCCCCACTACATAAATGGGAAGATGGGGATTGTCCTTTCTGGCCTTTGTAATAATTTCTTTGAGGTTCGCTGTATAATTCTTGAGCGGTTTTTGGATATCTGATAGAGAAAAATCACTCAGATGATCGACAACAACTTTGCGCAGATCATTTCCTCCAACCGTTAAGGTCATGACACGCGCCTTCTTGAGATCCTTCTGAAGATCTGTTTGCTTCTTGAGCCGATCTAAGATCTGAGTACTTGTATTTCCAGCTACTCCATAGTTGACAGGTTGGTACTGGCCGTCATTTTCATTGGACAAACTTTGGGCAAGGATGGGCACAAAGCCCCCTTGCTTGGTGCTATCCCCTACTCCTTCGGTCAGTGAATCTCCTAGAGCTACATAAGTATAGGTGATTTCTTTCGCAGTCGTTTTGGGCTTGGTCATACGAGGGGACGCAGTTGGTAGCAGAGCACGAAATAGAAAGACAAAGACAAGAAGGCTGGTTAAAAAGAAAACCAAGCCTTGCATCATTTTTTTAAGATTCATATGAATACGATCGCTTATCATTGAAAAATCACTTGTCCATCACAGATTGTATAAGCAACTTTCCCTTTTAATGTTTCGCCCACAAATGGTGAATTGCCCGCTTTTGAAGCGAAATGATCCGATACCAGACGATCTGCTTCCGGATCAAAGATGGTCAAATCTGCTGGTCCATTCACTGCAATATATCCAGCATCAAAATCATAGAGACGTGCTGGATTATAGGACATCTTTTCAAGCAATTGCATCAGGCTTAAATGGCCTGCATGCACCAAGTAAGTCAAACCAAGAGAAAGCGAAGTTTCAAGCCCAGTCATTCCAGATGGTGCCTTGGTAATATCAGGAACATTCTTCTCATCCGCATGGTGAGGCGCGTGGTCCGTCGCAATCACAGAGATGACGCCTGACTTCAAGCCTTCAATCACTGCTAGACGGTCAGATTCCAAGCGAAGAGGTGGATTCATCTTAGCATTGCTTCCTTTAGTCAAGAGCAGTCTTTCTGTTTTCGAAAAGTGTTGAGGTGCCACTTCTGCCGTCACATGAGCTCCTAATCCTTGGGCAAATTCCACCACCTTGACACTTTCTTCCTTGGAAAGGTGTTGGATATGGAGGTGAGCACCTGTCGCATGGGCAATCATGGCATCACGCGCAGCCATTGAATATTCGGCTTCACCTGTCGCACCACAGACATGGAAGTGTTCCTTAGCAATGTTCTCATTCAAACCAAGAATGCCATTCAACTCAGGGTCTTCTTCATGCAGACTAATAAAGGTCCCTATACGCTTAGCTTCTTCCAAGGCTTCACGGACAACCTTAGTGCTTTGAAGGGGAATCCCGTCATCTGAAAACCCTACTGCACCAGCCTTAAGCAGTCCTTCAAAATCTGTCAGGTGTTGACCGTCAAAGTTCTTGGTCACCGTCGCAACCGTATGAATGTGAAGATTTTCCTTGGCTGCAGAAGCTAAGACTTCCTCTAAGGTCGCAATATCTGAAATGGTCGGATTGGTATTGGCCATCATGACCACTCGAGTAAAACCACCAGCAGCTGCGGCTAAGGCACCCGTATGGATGTCTTCTTTATGAGTTTGACCGGGTTCACGGAAATGCACGTGTACATCGATCAAACCAGGAGCTACAACCAGACCAGTAGCGTCAAGGACTTCTTGTCCATCCGTTGGGAGGTTTTCAGCGATCTCTACAATTTTCTTTCCTTCAATGCGAAGATCACAGACTTGATCCAAGCCAGTCTTGGGATCCATTACGCGACCATTTTTAATGACAACCATTGCATTCTCCTTTATTCATAAAAATCAACATGCGACTCTAACAAACGGTCGCCGTCATAGCGAAACATTGCTGAAAAGAAGGGTTTTTCCTCCAACAACCACTCGACAAAGGTGTGGTCCCCTTCCCAGGTTGGTTTTGAGAGGACTTGATCATAAGGCACCCACTCCAAGGTCCCTTCGTTACACTCGATCAGTTCTCCCTCAAAATCTGTTACCTTGAAGACATAGGTGTACCAGTCCAAATCTGGAGTAAACTCCGGAAAGGTAATGATCCCTTTCAAGACTGGCTTGGCTCTAAGGCCCGTCTCCTCAAAAATCTCACGCGCCGCACACTCCTGTGGAGTTTCCCCGCGTTCTAATTTTCCACCAACTCCGATCCATTTGCCTTCATGGACATCATTGGGCTTTTTATTGCGATGCAACATGAGAAATTCTTTCCCATTGTCAATGTAACAAATCGTTGCTAATTGTGGCATTTCTTTCTCCTATCTTAACCAATCAATCGGCTCACGTCCCGCCTCTTTCAAAAACTCATTGGTTTTTGAAAAGGGTTGGGAACCAAAGAATCCTCGGTAGGCCGATAAGGGACTCGGGTGAGCTGATTCAAGGACCAAATGTCGATCGTGGGTAATCAGAGGCTTTTTCTTACGGGCATAAGATCCCCAGAGGATAAAGACAACAGGCTCCTCCAACTCATTGACCACCTTGATCACAGCATCTGTGAAAGGCTCCCAAATTTGTCCTGCATGGCCATTGGCCTGACCAGCTGGCACTGTCAAGCAGGCATTGAGCAAGAGCACTCCTTGCTCCGCCCAAGAGGTCAGATCATGCGACCGCTTCTCTCCGATATCTGAGCGCAATTCTTTGAGAATATTTTGCAAAGAAGGCGGCGCTGGTACATGATCCGGAACAGAAAAACTTAAGCCCTGCGCTTGATCCGGTCCATGGTAGGGATCTTGACCTAAGATCAAGACCTTGACCTGATCCATCTCTGTCGTCTGCAAGGCCTTAAAGACCTTGTCACGCGGTGGATAAACCACTCCTTTGCTATAGACTTCATTCATAAAGTCATTGATCTGGTGAAAATACCCTTCTGGAAGATGGGATTTGATGGCTTCATGCCAGGGTGAATGCTGCATGGAAACTCTCCGCTATCCAATAAATTCTTACCTTCCATTATACCACATTTGGTGCAGATCTACTGGATAAAAAAGAGGCTGGGACAAAAGTCCTAGCCTCTCAATTATTTTTGGATTGTCGAGCAAGACGCAGTGGTTGAGTGGGCTCTACTACGCTGATTTCATCAGTTTTTACAGCCCTACTCAACTGTGCGGAGGTGGGACGACAAAATCGAATTCTAACGAATTACCGATTTCTGTCCCACTCTCTGTTTCTGCCTGTCAAACAAGCAGGAGCTTTTAGGTATTTTCCTTCTTGGTAAATCCTTCTAGACCGATCGAAGCGACTAGTAAAATTTGCGGTAAGAATTGGATGAGGTAACGGGTCTTCCCACCTTCAAAGATGGTTAAGAAGAGCAAACCACCAAAGACCGCTAAGGAAAGGAAGTTAAAGTCATCTGTATTTCGACGTTTGAGATAAGCTCCAACCAAACCAGCCGATAGGACAATCCAGATCACCTGCTTGACAAATTCATAATACTTGTACTGTGGGCGATCAATGCTAAGGAAATAGGTCCGCACCCATTTTGCCAGACCATTATTTTTAGTCAGGGGTGCATAGAGAGGGTTAATCAAAGGCGTCTTCTCATACTCTACGTCACGATAAAGCCAACCTAAGGTCCCTTCTGCTACCGTCAAGGATTGCTTGTAGTAGATATGACCGATCAAACCTAAAGGTCCATATTCCTTGAGACGGCGCTTGATTTCTTTGATCACATTTTCCTTTTTAAAGAGGCCATTGTTGTAATCTGAGCGCTTGTCCTCATCGATATAGGCCAACAATCCCTCTTTCATATCTTCTTGGTTATGACCCATATCCGTCAAGCCCAGATTGATAAACAAGAGCGGTCCTTTAGCCAACCCTTCTTGTTTCAAGATCGGTACAACTGTTTGATGATTGACCGCTGTATTCAATCCTGCAAAGACAAAGCCTGTCATCATGACTGTCACAGTAGCAATCTTTCCAAAGGCCTTCCAATTTCCTCTGAAAAAAAGCACAGCCCAAAAGGCAATCATGACAATAATCGTCGTTGGACGGATCAACATGGTCACGCCAGATAAGATTCCCAAGCCAACAATCTTCTTCCAAGAGCCTGCTTGATCTTCTTTCAAGAGATCCAAGGCCCACCACAATTGAAGGGCAATCAATGGAAGAGGCGGGATGTCCGTGTACATGGAATAGAAATACGGTGAGTAACAGATCAAGCTCACATAGAAGAGATAGACCAGATCAGCTGTATTTTGATTGAAATGCTTCTGAGATAGCTTATACAAGAGGACTGCTCCCAGATTAACATAGAGGATATTGAGAGCCTGCATGACCCACAGACCGCTAGAGCCAAATAAGACATAGAAAAACTTCTCGTAAAGAAAGAGCGGAATGTTATTGGGATTGCGACTGAGGTAGTTGGTGATAGAAGATTGCTTAAGAAGATCAAATGCCCCTTTGAAAACAACCGCAGCATCCCGACGGATAAAGAGCTCCGCACAGACCATGACAATCAACTGAAAGACAACCGCTCCAAGCAAGAAGCCTTTTTTGTGTCGGGTCAACCAAGCAAAGGCACTCTTTAGCCCATCGCGTTTCAGCCTGGCTAGCAGAAATAGCAATCCAGCACCTAAAATGGCTAGCCATGAAATCTCTCTCAGATAGGTCACACTGATCAAGAACCAGTGGACCATCACTAGCAACATGACAACATGAAGCATCCCAAATAGAATACGTTTACTTTTCGATAACATAGGTCCATTATATCAAAAAAACAGCATTTCTGCTGTTTTGGACTGACTATCAACTGTAAAGTTCAAGGATAAGTTGTTCTGAAATGTAATTTATTAACATACTCATTTTAGCGAAGCAATTTTTAACCCTTCACCTTAACTTTCAATACTAAAAAACTAGGATTAAAATACATACTAACCCAAGATAAATTCCAACCGTTAGAATCATTCCGATTTTATAAAAACCGACTAAGCCGGCATATCGTTCGACAAAACCAATCTGTGGGTCGACTGGATTATAAAAGACTGTCATGGGAGACCCGATTGGGAATATCATCCGCAAATCCAGATTTTTGCCGGCTCCAAGAATATAGGTTCTATCGAAAACATTGGCCTGCCTAGATTTGGAAGAAGTCTCCCTAAAATAAGCATAGGTGAATGTCTTTTGGTATCTTTTTCCCCCCGACTTGATACTCCACCACAGGTAGGGAAATAGGCAATTACTACTATCATACCGGATTTTACTTTGAGTTTCAAGTTACCCACCAACTAGTGAAAAGAGTATAAAAAAGAAGCGTTAGAAACGCTTCCGTCCTATTATTTATTTTGCCAAGTTTCTTGGTTTTCCTTGAAACGGTGTAACAACTCTAAACCTTCAGAAGTGATGTAACCTTGTTCTTCTGCCAAATGAATCAATTCTGTATAGTTAGACAAGGTTTCAAGTTGAACGCCAGCTTCCGCAAATTTCTTATCTGCTTTCTCCAATTGGTAGGTGAAGATAGCTACGACACCAAGGACGTCCGCTCCTTCACGCTTGGCAGCTGCAACGGCATCCAAGACAGATCCACCAGTAGAAATCAAATCTTCCACTACGACCATCTTTTGACCTTGTGGTACACGGCCTTCAATTTGATTACCAGCACCGTGGTCTTTTGGTTTGCTACGAATGTAGGCAAATGGCAAATTCATCTTGTCCGCAATAATCGCACCGTGAGGAATCCCTGCAGTTGCAGTTCCTGCAATCACTTCTACTTCAGGGAAAGCTTCCTTGATTTTATCTACAAATCCATTTTCGATCAAGGTACGAGTTTCAGGATAAGCGAGGGTTACACGGTTATCTGTATAAATAGGGGACTTGATCCCAGATGCCCAAGTAAAAGGTTCTTCTGGTTTCAAATAAACCGCTTCGATTTTCAAAAGATGGCTAGCAATATCTTTAGCTAATGACATGACGACTCCTTTTTACGATTTTAATCATATACGAATTAAATCAATTATTGGTTTAAACAACATTACAGGTTAGTGAATGCGTTAGGGAAGGTCCCATCGGACTTCCCGTAGAGCTACAAAAGTTTCACTTTTAGTAGCTCTTACGCATTCCACTGTCTCTTAATTTCATGGTAAGCGTCCCATGGGTTTTCTGCTTGGATGATTGGACGTCCAACGACAATATAGTCAGAGCCGATTTTATGAGCTTCTTGTGGCGTCATGACCCGTTTTTGGTCACCGATTTCAGCTCCAGCAGGACGAATCCCTGGTGTCACACAGACAAAATCTGATGAAGTGGCATCCTTGATCAAGGCCACTTCATGAGCTGAGCAGACAACCCCGTCCAAGCCAGCTTCTTGGGCCTTGCGAGCATAATTGACTACTGATTCTTGGACCGTTGTTTGGATGTTTTGGCAATCACGCATGTCTTCTTCACTGGTAGAAGTCAGCTGGGTCACGGCTACCAATTTAGCTCCTTCACCAAGAGCTGCCTTGGCTTCGCGCATCATCTCTACACCACCAGCTGCATGTACCGTCACCATATCTACTCCGAAGGTACCGAGTACAGACATGGCTGATTTGACTGTATTTGGAATATCATGTAATTTTAAATCAAGGAAAATGCTGTGCCCAAGCCCTTTGAGATAATGTACAATTTCAGGACCAACTGCATAGAAAAATTCCATTCCGATTTTTACAAATAATTTTTCGTCTTCTGGAAAATGCTCTAAAAAGTGTTTGACATCCTCGAAAGCTGGGAAGTCAAGGGCGATAATAGGACGTTCTTCACGCATGGATTACTCCTTTTTATGATTGATCATTTTGTTCACAAAAAAACCTTGCCCGAGGCAAGGTTACACGAAAATTAGGTAAGAACAACTACCATGATTCACCGTCTAGACCTTAGGAGCCTCTCTGGACTACTTTAAAGGTTTTTCTACATTGTAGTACGATATTAAAGAAAAGTCAAGAAATAATCGTAAAACATTCGGATTCAATCCGTCTTTTTTTAATTTTATTAGAATGAGTTCTAAATTATGAAAAAAAACTTGACAGATAATCTTTTTTCCTGTAAAATACTTAATATGCTGAGTAAGGGTTGTTTAAAGTTGTTACTTACTCAGTAGCCTGTTGGGGTTGTTGCCAACAGGCATTTTTTGTTGTCTTGATGATCTTTAAAGTAGATTTTCCCGTACATGTTTTCGGAAGTTCTCAAGGGTATCAATCCCATAGTGATCCATGACTTGTGCCAGATCTTCGATGATAGTTGGGCAAGCATAAGGATCGGTAAAATTAGCGGTTCCAACTCCAATCGCAGAGGCTCCTGCAATCATCATTTCAATAGCTGCTTCTGCTGAATCCACACCTCCCATTCCGATAATCGGAAGTTTAGTGGATTGGGCAACCTGGCGGATGAGTTTTAATGCAACTGGGAAAACGGCTGGTCCCGACATGCCTCCGGTTCCATTGGCAATGATGGGCTTACCAGTCTTGAGGTCAAAGCGCATGCCGACCAAGGTATTGATCATGGTCAAACCAGTCGCCCCTGCATCCTCTGCTGCTTTTGCGACCTGGGTGATGTCTGCTACACTAGGCGTTAACTTGACATAGACTGGGACTGAGGACGCTTCTACCGCTGCTTTTACAACCGCATAGGCCAACTCAGGAACCTGCCCGATTAAGAGACCATTGTTCCCATGGTCTACGTTTGGGCAAGAAATATTGAGCTCAATCGCTTTGACATTTGGCGCTTGCGAGATCTTCCTAGATACCGTTGCATACTCTTCGTTGGAGAAGCCAGCTACGTTGGCAATAATCGGTAGCTCCGGATAATGTTGGGCCAACCAAGGAAGTTTTTCCGCCAGAACCACGTCTACACCTGGATTTTGGAGGCCAATGGCATTGAGCATGCCTGCAGGAGTCTCAGCGACACGGGGCGTCGGATTACCAAAACGGGCCTCCGCAGTTGTCGCCTTGATCATGATGGATCCAAGCAGGTCTAAGTCATAGTATTTGGCATATTCCTGACCAAAGCCAAAACAGCCAGATGCCGGAATAATCGGGTTTTTCAAGTCTAAACCAGGTAAGGATACGGCTAGTCGATTTGCTGTCATAAGGTCCTCCTAGATCACAATCGTTCCGGTTTCAAAGACCGGTCCGTCTTCACACACGCGCTTGTTGGCTGCTTGGCTTTCATTTTCCAGATGCACTACACAGGCGTAGCAAGCCCCCATCCCACAAGCCATACGCGATTCCATAGAAATGTAGGCGCGGGGATGATCATGGAATTTGGTATTGACATATTTGAGCATGCCAGGTGCTCCACAAGAATAGATAGCGTCATACTCCTGTTCCATCTGATCAATGACCGTCGAGACATAGCCCTTAGTGCCGTAAGTCCCATCGTCTGTCGTTACAGTGACATGAGCCACCTGAGAAAGCTCTTCTTCCAAAATGACAGCTTCTTTGGTCGCAAAGCCGACAACCACTTCAACTTCCACCCCTTGTTGGTGGAGTTGTTTGACCACTTGGACCAAAGGAGGAACACCGATCCCACCTCCAATAATCAAGGCTTTCTGACCTTGGCCGAGATCGGTGAGATCAAATCCATTTCCCTGAGGCCCCATGACGCTGAGTTTGCTACCGATTGGCAATTGGGAAAAGATAGCTGTCCCCCCACCTTCGATGCGGTAGATCAAGCGACAAGTCTGTGTCTCAGGATCAATCTCAGAAATTGAAATCGGACGGCGAAGGAGCTTAGACCCGTCAGGGACGCGGATATGAAGGAATTGTCCTGGTAGCATCTGCGCCACCATTTCTCCCTTCAGGATCATAGAATAGATGCGGGGAGCGATTTCTTCTTGAGCGACCAGCTCCATCTCCTCCATCATGATTTTGCCAAAGCGTTTTTTACAACTGTCACTGACCATTGATTTCCTCTTCTTTCTTTCAGCAAAAAAGACCTCGCAAAAGCAAGGCCCTACAAATGATCAGCTAGACACCGTCTACTGATCTTTTTTCTGTCTTTCCTTGCAGGCCTCTCTGGACCTCTTAAAGGTTAAATTTGTCTCATTATATCGCGCTCCTTCTCGCTTGTCAAGTAAAATCAGTAACTCAGGAAACTTTATGAGGGTCAAAATCTTCTGGGATCGGCTTGATGTATTGCATAGCAATTCGGTTTTCTGGCTTGCGATCGACCAAGTAGAGAACCAACAAGAAGATCCATTCCAGGGGCTTCATCAGAAAGTAAATGACATCCATGGCCCATTTCTTCTTGATATGTTTGGCAAAGGGATAGCCATAGCGGTCGTAATTGCGACGCACGAAGCGATGGAATCGTGGCGTCTTTTCTTCTAACACCTGCTCAAAGGCATTGGCGATACAGAGCTGGCGATTGACGACAACCGGATGTCCGTGGCGGATTCCCATCCGCTGGGGCTTGACAACATTTTCATGCCCACCAGCCGCAACCGTACAGAGATAGTGCTCATCAATGATGAGATTCTGAGGAGGTATCTTCTGTGAGAAGGCCCAGTCAGCTGTATTCGTCCAGGCCTTGATCATGGAATCCGGTCGCCGCCCAAAGAGCATGAGAACAAGGACAACAAAGGCAAGGGTTGGAAAAGCGACAAGGACCGCTAGCCATGGCCAGTTGCGCGACTTGTTTAAGAGCTGATGGAGCCATTGAAGCAGATGATTCTCATAGCTTATCTCTGTTCGATCTTCCTGCCACTCCTTGATGCGAACCCATAAGAGATGGATGGAATAGATCAGTAAGAAAAAGGTGTGAAAACTTGCTACCTGCAGTTGATTATCAAAAACTAAGAGAAGAACCACTCCTCCTAGAATGCCACTAATGCAGAAGATATTTGCTAACGGCGAAAGTGAGTTCGCATCCCGGTAGGAATAGATAATCAAGGCAAGTAAAGTAAGAGCTGCCAGTGTGAAGAAGGTCGGATAGGCGCCAGACCAGATCAGAGCATGCTTCTGAGAATTGATCAAACTCTCACTCCAATCGTAAAAAGTCATATCCTTGACGATGAAAATAAAAATCGCTTCGAGAAAGCAACCAAAGAGACCAAACCAAAGAACAATTGTAGGCTGTTGCTTTTTCTTTTTGATAGGCTTAGGACTAAGTGATTCCTGCTTTTCCTTCGTAAGAAATGCGTCATCTTCTCTTGTCCCTTGCCCTTCCTTTGGCACCCTATCTTCAAACAAATCCGGATCTTTGAGAGCTTCTTCCTCTGCTTCTTTGAACTGGAGGCTGGACCACCTGCCGATCCCATAAATGATGACAAAAATATTGGGAACAAAGAGGGCAATGGTTAGACCGTAGGGTAAGATCTCCATCGTGAAGGCAATGATAGCCCAAACACTAAATTGAATGAATGGATCCTTTATTGCATAGATCGACTCACTAACAACAAAATAAATGTAAAAGGCCAATAGAATCAAAGCATTGGTCACAAAATTGATCTGCAACAGACCGGCTGTGAAATGGGTTTCCAATTCCTTATCCTTTTTCTTATACCAGGAAACGAGTTTTTTCATAAGATCTCCTCAATCAATTTTTTACCATTCTATCAATCAGCTCCCCCCTTAAGCAAGGCAAAACTGTATTTTTCCATCAAAATCAGTCCCCAGATGGAGATTTTGTTTCCAATTTTCTATTTTTTAAATATCTGATCTAGCCTACTTCCTATTACCTCCCTCAGCCTGCGTTATTCTCTGATACAGTCCTTGAAAGACCACATTTTACGGGAAAAACGCGCTTTTTTATGTTAAAATAAAAGCATGAGAATACAACAATTACAATACATTATCAAAATCGTCGAAACCGGCTCTATGAATGAGGCCGCAAAACAACTCTTCATCACGCAACCTAGCCTTTCCAATGCCGTTAAGGACTTGGAAAATGAGATGGGGATTGAAATCTTTATCCGGAATCCTAAAGGGATCACTTTGACCCGCGATGGGATGGAGTTCCTCTCTTATGCCCGCCAGGTGGTGGAGCAGATCGACCTCTTGTCCGAGCGCTATAAAAATCCTGTGGGTTCTCGTGAGCTTTTCAGTGTCTCTTCACAGCACTACGCCTTCGTGGTTGAGGCCTTCGTTTCTCTCCTCAAGAAAAGCGACATGGAAAAATACGAGCTCTTCCTACGGGAGACGCGGACTTGGGAGATCATCGATGACGTTAAGAACTTCCGAAGCGAAGTTGGCGTACTCTTTTTGAATAGCTACAACCGAGATGTCCTCTCTAAGATGCTGGATGATAATCACCTGATTGCCACCCACCTCTTTACAGCGCAACCTCATATCTTTGTCAGCAAGAGCAATCCTCTTGCCAAGAAAGAGATCGTTCACTTATCTGATCTGGAAGATTTCCCATACCTTAGCTATGACCAAGGAACCCACAACTCCTTCTACTTCTCAGAAGAGATCCTCTCGCAAGAGCATCATAAGAAATCCATCGTCGTCAGTGACCGGGCTACCCTCTTTAATCTCTTGATTGGTCTGGATGGCTACACCATTGCGACCGGAATTCTCAACAGCAATCTCAACGGAAATAACATCGTCTCCATCCCCCTTGATATCGAAGACCCGATCGAGCTGGTCTACATCAAACATGAAAAAACAGCCCTCTCAAAAATGGGAGAAAAATTCATCGAGTACTTGCTTGAGGAAGTGAAGTTTGATAAGTAAAAAAATATCTGAGTGATCCATGTTCACTCAGATATTTTTTATTGTCTTAATTGTGAAAATACTTCCCCAATCTTTCCTTCGATAACCAGGTCTGCTTGCTTGTCTTGTGGGATACTGGTTTTATTGATGACAACCAGCTTCTTCCCTCGGAAATACTGGATCAAGCTAGCTGCTGGGTAGACCACAAGGGAAGTTCCACCGATAATCAGGAGATCAGCCTCTTGGATGGCTTGGGCTGCTTGGCTAAAGACGTCCATATCTAGAGGTTCCTCGTAAAGAGTCACATCAGGTTTGACCACCTTGCCGCAGTCCAGACAGTGTGGAACCGGGCCTTCCAAAGCTAGAAAGGCCTCCAAATCATAAAATCGCTGGCAACCCGTACAGTAATTGCGGTCGGCACTGCCATGGAGCTTCAAAACTTTTTTAGAACCAGCCATTTCATGGAGACTATCAATATTTTGTGTCACCACCGCCTTGAGTTTACCGGTCTCTTCAAGCCAAGCCAGATAGCGATGGGCAGCATTGGGTTTGGCATCTGGGTAGAGCAAGTACTTCTTGTAAAAGTCGAAAAAGTCCTCTGGATAGCGTTCAAACATGGTATGGGAGACCAATTGTTCAGCTGTCAAATGCCGCCCTACCTGAACACTATAGACACCGTCTGAACTTCGAAAATCTGGAATATTTGACTCCGTGGAAACTCCTGCCCCACCGAAAAACACGATCCGATGACTCTGATCAATCATCTCCTGTAGTTGAGCAATCTTATCCATCTACTTCTCCTTTAGTAGCTCTTCCATCACAGCATTGGCCTGATCAAAATAAAAGTTAGCTTGATCATAATGGATACCTGTGTAGCTTGCAAGGTCAATCAAATTCTTCATAAAATCTTGAGAAGAGAAACCCGTCGTCCGATGGAGCTCTTCTTCATCAAAAGGCTTGATCAAGTGTGCCAAGGGATTGCGAACGGATTTTTCTAACTCCCGCAATTGTTGGGTCGCAACTTTGACGCTATCTGGCAAATCCAACTGCACAATCAACTCCGTCAAACTGGACGAATTGACCACACTTTCGCTGTGGAATTGCTGCAGGATAGAGTTGTCGGACGCATGCAGGCTCTCAAACTTCCAACGGTCATAACTCGATTCTTTGGAGTTATGAATATAGTTGGTAATATCAGGAATTTTCAACTGAATCAATCGCATAAAGATCCGATAGATGGCTGGGCTAACGGCACGAACAAAGTCTATAATCTGTTCATTTCTCAACTTCGCCTCTAAGTCATAAAGGTAGTTGGCCAACTGCTCATCTTCTGGATCTTCATGCCAAAAAAGCTGAAAACCAGTCGCCTCTAGCAACTCGGTTCTCAACTTTTGATTCATGACGGGTTGGATATTAAGCTCACGACGCTCCGCCATTAACTGCAGTAAGCTCACCAACAAATCCGGTACTTCTTCCTGCTGCTTGATAGAGCGCAGAGCCCGGCTGTAGTGATAATTTTGTAGATCGTAGAGCCATTCATCATGAAGGAATTTTGCCATTAGTCTGCAATCAAGGTCTCAAGACCAACTTTCATCATGTCTGTGAAAGTAGTTTGACGTTCTTCAGCAGTTGTGTCCTCATCTGGATTGACCAAACTGTCTGAAATGGTCATGATCGCAAGCGCATCAACATGGTGTTGAGCAGCAAGATAGTAAAGGGCTGCTGCTTCCATTTCTACAGCTTTCACACCCCACTTACCAAGCTCAATATTCTTTTCACCATAATTTGAATAGAAGACATCTGATGACAAGACATTTCCGACGTGGGTAGTCATACCAAGGTCTTTGGCAATGTGGTAAGCCTTGTCTAAAAGATCAAAGCTAGCGATTTGAGGGAAATCGTATTGAGGCCAGTCGTTGCGGATGATGTTTGAGTTGGTTGCAGCAGCTTGTGCCAAGACCAATTCACGAACATGCACATCCTCATTCAAAGAACCAGCCGTTCCCACACGGATCAATTTCTTCACGCCGTAGTCGACAATCAACTCACGCGCATAGATAGAGATGGATGGCATCCCCATCCCAGTACCCATGACAGATACACGATGACCTTTATAAGTACCTGTGTAACCAAACATGTTACGGACTTCGTTAAAGCAAACAGCGTCTTCAAGGAAATTCTCAGCAATAAATTTCGCACGAAGAGGATCCCCAGGAAGAAGAATTTTATCAGCAATTTCACCATGCTTAGCAGCAATATGGATAGACATAATTAAGATATAAAGGGCGACAGAGAACAAAGTAAAAATAGGAAACTGACGACGCATCTCAGATGCTAGACAGTTTATCTTTTTTACACAGTTCTCCGCCCGTATTCAGTTCAGCGAATACGGTTAACCCATCCTTTCTTTTTTTATTGAGTAATTAGGAGAGCTTTCCGCTCGTGTTCAAATCAGAACACATGCTCTACCTTTCTTTTTTATTTTTTTAGAATAGGCGTTAAAGAGGCAAAGTAAAAATAGGAAATCCGACAAAGATGCATCGCATCTAGGAGGATTTATCTTTTTTACACAGCCTCTAGCCCGGGTTCAGTTTCAAACCCGAACTGCCCTTCCTTTCATTTTTTATTTTGTTAATGAGTCCAAAAATGCATAGAGTTTAGCATTCATTTCTCGATAATCGTAAACACGAATGGCTTCAGGTTCTTGAACAAAGGTCAGGTTTTGACTTTGTTCTTCCAAAACATCTTCACCGTCTGCAGCAATCAAGAGATTGACTGCTTCTGGATCAAATTCCAAGTGGGCTTGGAAGGCATAGTGTTTCGGACTGAAGCTAATAATCTGACGTGGGCACCCTTGACTGGTTGCAAGAACAACAGCATCTTCTGTCACTCCTGGCATATCGCCATGCCAGTGGCCAGTTTCAAACGTTTCTCCAAAATCACCGACATGCGGATCTGTGAGTCCTTCAGGCGTCAAGGTCACAGGATAAACCCCAATCTCACGTTCCGGGCTGTGTTCATACTCTGCACCATAAGCAACAGACAGGAGTTGCGCCCCCAGACAGACCCCAACAATGTAACGATCTGCCTTCATGGCTTTTTGAATCAACTCGATCTCTGCCTGAGGATCGTAGTATGGAAAAGCTTCTCGATCTTCATCTGGCGATTGAGGTCCTCCCATGACGATCAAA
Source organism: Streptococcus sp. CP1998 (assembly GCF_041026655.1). NCBI lineage: Bacteria > Bacillati > Bacillota > Bacilli > Lactobacillales > Streptococcaceae > Streptococcus > Streptococcus sp. CP1998. The sequence goes on along the minus strand of NZ_CP163380.1, from coordinate 986,629 downwards.
AAGTCGATCTCATCCACTGTCTCTGGTAGGGCTTCATTCTCATAGACTTTGGTCGTGGTCACCTGATGGCCACGCTCCTGCGCCCATTTTAGATAAGCGCCCGGTACTTCAAAGGTTTCATGCAGTACAAAATGTACCTTCATCGTTTCTTCTCCCATCTCTTTCGAATCACGTAAGACAGACCAGCTGCAAGTACAAGCGGAATAGTCAAATTCCAAGCCTGGCCTGTAAATCCAAGGCTCAGAGCAATGGCTGTCAGAGGAGCTTCTAGGGTCGTCCCTAAAAAGACGGTTGCTCCTAGTAACATCCCTATAGCTGGATCTAGATGAATCCCAAAAACTGTCAAAAGCAAGGTCACTAGATAGCCAGATCCAATCCCAAGGGCAAATGATGGTGTCAAGGTTCCCCCATAGGCACCATTGCGCAAGAGGAGATAAACCAGAAGTCCCTTCACTGCAAGAGCCAGTGGAAGATAAGGAATCGACTGGCTAGACAAGAGGGCTTGCGCTAGTACCTGGCCATTTCCCATAAAGATGGGGAAAAAGGCTACTAGGCTCCCCAGCACTAGAAAGGCTAGAGGAAGAGCCCAAAGAATCGTCCTATCCTTCCGCCGTTTGTGACTAGCTCGCTTGGCGAGGAAAGCAAAGACCAGAGCCAAGGGAGTGACCAAGAAAGCAATCACAATAGCCTGTAAAAAACTGCTAGCCGACCATGAGACAGCGGACAATTGATAAATGGCCTCATGACCAACGATGGACTGAGCGACCCAGGTGGCCAGATAAGTACTGGTCAAAACCAGTAGAAAGTTCTGCCAACTGTAGGCGAGCCCTAAGGTCTCAAAGACAAACAAGCTACTGGCAAAGGGAACCTGATAGACCGCAGCCAAACCAGCTCCAGCACCACAGGCGATCAAGACTTTCCGCTCTTTGAGAGCTAGTGAGAATCCCTTCGACAAGCGACCAGCTAGAAGAGCCCCGACCTCACGTGGGGCTCCTTCTTTTCCGACCGATGCGCCTGCTCCGACAATTGCCACCTGCATCCCTGCATGAAGGAGGTGGGCTAAGGGCGCTGGTTCCCTGTCTCCAGCTAAGTCAATTTGCTGGCGAATAGACAGGATCTTATAACGTCTTTGCAGAACATACCAGAAGCCAGCTGCCAAGCACCCAGTCACACACAAAACCAGAAATCTACGGAGACCTCCTGCTGCTTGAAATTGCTGGAGCAAATCCGACTTATCTTGACCAAAGGCCAGCCCTTGCACCCCTTCTAGTAGATAATGACAGGCAATTCCGACCAGACCTGTCCCTATCCCTAATGATAAGGTGGCTAGAAGCAACCTCAGCCCGTAGGGCAGACTTTGGAGTCGTGCTTTCATTGGATTAGAGTTCAGCAAGGATCGCTTTTAGCAAACCTTTGAAGTCGTCTTTGACACGCTCTGTCACTTCTACTACTTCTTCGTGGTTGAGCTCTTCTTGGAAACCAGCCGCAAAGTTGGTAATACATGAAATACCAAGAACCTTCAAGCCAGAATGCGCTGCAATGATGACTTCCGGAACGGTTGACATTCCGACAGCATCTGCGCCAAGTGTCTTATACGCACGGATTTCAGCTGGAGTTTCATAAGTTGGACCAGTCACACCGATATAAACCCCATCATCCAACTTGATACCCAATTTGTCCGCTACTTGATGAGCAGTCTCACGGTATTCTGGTGTGTAGGCTTTCGACATATCAGGGAAACGTGGACCAAAGTCATCCAAGTTTTCACCGATCAATGGGTTTTGACCAGTCATATTGATGTGGTCTGTGATGGCCATCAAAGTACCAGGACCAAAGCCGATACCACCAGCAGCATTTGTAACAAGAACCCCTTCACAGCCCAAAACTTTCATGACACGAACTGGGAAAGTCACCACTTCTAGTGGGTTTCCTTCGTAAAAATGGAAACGTCCTTGAAGGGCCAAAACCTTGCGTCCAGCAAGCTCACCATAAACCAATTTACCAGCATGGCCGACAACCGTTGAACGACCCCAGTTTGGAATTTCAGAGTAGTCTACCACGACTGGATTTTCGATTTCTTCAGCCAGTTCTCCAAGACCTGATCCAAGGATCAAGCCAAACTCAGGTGCTTCCATTCCTTTGCCTTTCAAAAAAGCAGCTGTTTCATTGATTTTTGCTAATAATGTCATTGCATATCTCCTTTATGATTTCCTTAAAAATTGGCCAATTTTGTCAAAAGTATTGGCATTGCGAATGGTCAACAGACGGTAATCCGGCATCTTGAGGACTTGTTTGTGGTAAGCGGTCTTTGTATAGGTCTCTTCTGAGTATTTGCCCCAGTAGATCCCTAGATTCCCACGATGGATGATTTCATCACCGAGCGAAAAAGAGGAGACCAGCTCCCAGACAGCATCCTGATTGAGGCCTTCTGTGTAAAAGAGAACATCCTTGCGGGCCATATTCTCCTGCCACCAGGCTGGTAGAGCAGCGAGATCTTGCGCATAGTCCTCAGCTGAAAAGAGAGAAAAAGACTGGATAAAGGGATAGCGATCACGAAAGAAATGTCCCAGTAAATCCACCAATTCTGCTTTAGAACCAGCAGATTCAAAGAAGATATTGCCACTATTGATGTAGGTCTCTACCCCATCCAGACCGATCGTTTGAAGCTCCTCTCGAAGCTCTGCCATTACGACCTTGTTTTTCCCGCCAACATTGATCCCTCTTACGATGAGAGCGAAGCGTGTCATCTTAGTTCAATTTGTCTAAGAAGCTTTCACCGATCATGGCTTTTTCAACACCAAAGTTCTCTGCAATTGTCGCAGAGATATCAGAGAAATGTCCGACTGGAATCACACCATTGCCCTTGAAGGATGGGCTATAAGCCAAGAATGGGATGTATTCACGCGTATGGTCTGTACCAGCGTAGGTTGGGTCATTCCCGTGGTCTGCCGTGATCATCAAGAGGTCATCTTCACGCATCGCTGCAATGATTTCTGGCAAGCGTTCGTCAAATTCATGCAAACAATCGCGGTAGCCGTGAGCATTGCGACGGTGACCGTAAAGAGCATCAAAGTCTACCAAGTTGGTAAATGAGAACCCTTCTTGAAACTCAGGAAGCCCCATGGTCTTAATCAAGGTATCCATACCGTGGCTATTTGATTTGTTGTGGCCCATATCGTGGTTGATACCAGCTCCGTTAAAGATATCGTTGATCTTACCAACTGCATAGGTATCAATACCTGCTTCGTTCAACTTGTCCAAAACAGTAGGCGCAAATGGTGAAACAGCTAAGTCACGACGGTTGGCTGTACGTGTGAAGTTGCCTGGTTCCCCAACATAAGGACGAGCAATGATACGTCCTAGAAGAGCTGGACGTTCCAAAGTGATGGAACGAGCGTATTCACAGATACGGTAGAGTTCATCCAAAGGAATGATATCTTCGTGAGCTGCGATTTGAAGGACAGGGTCTGCTGACGTATAGATGATCAACTCACCAGTTTCCATTTGACGTGGTCCAAAGTCATCGATGACCGCTGTACCAGAATAAGGCTTGTTAGCTTCACGAATGACCTTACGTCCTGAGAATTCTTCAATCTTTGTAATAATTTCTTCTGGGAATCCATTCCAGAAGGTATCAAACGGTTCTGTAATGTTGAGCCCCATGATTTCCCAGTGACCAGTCATGGTGTCTTTCCCAAGAGAGACTTCTTGCAATTTTGTTGCATACCCAGTTGGGTTGCTTTCAGCTGGCACCGTCTTCAATGGTACTTCACGAGGAATATTTCCAAGACCGATTTTGGCCATGTTTGGTACATTTAAGCCAACGGTTTTAGAGATGTGGCCCAAAGTATCAGATGCTCCATCTGGAACACCTGCATTGACAAAGTTATTGGCATCTGGTGCAGCACCGATCCCAACTGAATCCAGCACAACCAAGTGCATGCGTTTAAATTTTGACATATACTGCCTCTTTCCTTTATTAAACTAGCTATATTATACCATATCCCTATAAGAAGAGAGCCGTTGATAGATCCGGCCCCTCTTTAGAGAAACCTATTTTTCAATGATGACAGGGCCATCTGGTGTCCCTACAATCACTTTTGAAATCATGTTCAAGAATAAACCGTGCTCGACAACCCCGACGGTGTGATCCAGTTCATTGGCTAGAGCTTCTGCATCCTCGATCACCTTGAGATCCAAGTCAATGATAAAGTTGCCTTGGTCGGTGACAAACCGTTGATCATCCGCGAGACGGAAAGCAGGATGGTAACCCTTTTGCTCAAAGTGACGGAAAAGATTTTCAGCCCCGTATTGCACTACTTCCACTGGAAGTTTGAAAGCCCCAAGAGTTCCAACTTGTTTGGATTCATCTACGATCCAAATGCAATCTTTTGAATTGGTTGCGACGATCTTTTCCATAAGGAGAGCCCCACCGCCACCTTTGATCCCGTTTAATTGAGGATCCACTTCATCTGCGCCATCCACTGTCACATCGACCACTTCGACATCGTCGATGGCCTTGAGCGGGATGCCTAAACTTTCAGCCTGATTATAGGTCACACTCGACGTCGTGACAGCTGTGATCTGCAAGCCTTCTTCTTTGATGCGACGACCCAATTCAGCCACAAAATAATAAGCAGTTGACCCTGTACCGAGACCGACAATCATGCCGTCTTTGACAAACTCAGCCGCTTTAATTCCTACCTGTTCTTTTAGGTTTACCATCATAGACCTCCTTTTATATTCTATTACAGTATAGCATATTCTGTAAGAGATTTCACTAATTAATTGAAAACCTTTCCAGCTTTTAGTTTTAAAAGCAAAACCTTGCCCGTCTGCTGACTTTACGATAGAACATATTATGTTGTTATATTCTTTAAAATTTGTTATACATAATTAAATTAATAACTATTAATAAACGGGTGAGAACTATGAAAAAGATTATTTACATTCTTACAATATTTTCTGCACTATTATTTTTATTTGCTTGTTCAAAAAACTCCTCAGAACCAAAATCATTTGAAGATTATATCTCCACTACAGATTTCACTGACTTTAAATATGATTCAGAAAATGACATTTATATTGTTAGCATTGATTTAAATAGCTCTATCAGTGATGAAAATGCAATTCAAAATTTTAATGATTCAATTTACGATGTTATCCATGCTGATTCAAAACCAGATAAAGATGTTGTTTTTAGGGCTTGGGATGGTAGTATAGCCGCCTCATTAGTTTATTTTAAAAAGGTTAAATTTAATTCATTAGCTGATGAAGTTTTCAATTCTACAAGTACATATTTAAAAGCTGATGGATGGCAAACAATATCAAAATTCGGGCAATACCAGGAATCAAATGATCATTCTGATGATTCAACAACTGAAAATTTGTTATTTAATCTTGCTATGATTAGTAAATAAAATAAGCAATTTAGAATGCTTAGCAAGTGTTTTTAACAAAATAAGAACAATTTATTCTTATCAATTATTTAAGTTATTTATGAAACTTTCCGCCGTGAGTAAAGTGCCTAGATCAATTAAGTTCTAGGCACACGGAATTATTGAGACCTTAGGCTCAATAATTAGTCATGGAACTTCGAAGAAGTTCGCTGACGTCCGAACTCACATAAGGAAAGTTTTTTTAATGACTTTTCTTCAATTACCTTCTCTTAATATCTTTTAATAGATAAAAGATTACTTTTCAAAAATTTTTAAAACCTTGCCCGTCTGCTGACTTTACGATAGAATAGAGATGAATCCACAGGAAAAGAGAACTGACATGATTACTAAAGAATTTGATACCATCGCTGCCATCTCAACCCCTCTCGGTGAGGGGGCTATCGGGATCGTCCGCTTGAGCGGGACAGACAGCTTTGCCATTGCGCAGAAAATCTTCAAAGGAAAAGATTTAAGCAAGGTGGCGAGTCACACCCTCAACTACGGCCATATCGTAGATCCAGATAAGAACGAGATTCTCGACGAAGTCATGGTTGGAGCCATGCGCTCGCCTAAGACCTTCACCCGTGAAGACATCATCGAGATCAATACCCACGGCGGGATTGCTGTGACTAACGAAATCCTGCAATTAGTCATCCGTGAGGGAGCTCGTTTGGCTGAGCCTGGTGAGTTTACCAAGCGGGCCTTTCTGAACGGTCGGGTCGATTTGACCCAGGCCGAAGCCGTCATGGACATCATACGCGCTAAGACCGACAAGGCTATGAACATCGCCGTTAAACAGTTGGACGGATCCCTCTCCGACCTCATCAACAACACCCGCCAAGAGATCCTCAATACCTTGGCGCAGGTCGAGGTCAACATCGACTATCCTGAGTACGATGATGTCGAGGAAGCAACCACTGAGATCATCCGTGAAAAGACCACTGAATTTGAAGCTCTTTTGACCAACCTCCTCAAAACAGCCCGTCGTGGAAAGATCTTGCGTGAAGGGATCTCTACTGCTATTATCGGTCGTCCAAACGTCGGCAAGTCTAGCCTCCTCAATAATCTTCTTCGCGAAGAAAAAGCCATCGTGACCGATATCGAAGGAACCACCCGTGACGTTATCGAGGAATACGTCAACATCAACGGGGTTCCCCTCAAACTAGTCGATACGGCCGGGATCCGGGAAACCGAGGACATCGTGGAGCAAATCGGTGTCGAGCGGTCGAAAAAAGCCCTCAAGGAAGCCGATCTAGTCCTCCTGGTTCTCAATGCTAGCGAGCCCTTGACCGATCAAGACCGCCAGCTCCTTGAGATCTCTCAAGATAGCAACCGCATCATCCTTCTCAACAAGGTCGACCTCCCAGAGAGGATCGAAATCGACCAACTGCCGGAAGATCATATCAAGATTTCCGTTCTGAAAAATCAAAACATCGATCAAATCGAAGACCGGATCAACGCCCTCTTCTTCGAAAATGCTGGGCTGGTTGAGCAAGATGCGACTTATCTCTCTAATGCTCGTCACATCTCCCTCATCGAAAAAGCTGTTGAAAGCCTTCAAGCGGTCAACGAAGGCTTGGCTCTCGGTATGCCGGTCGACCTGCTTCAAGTCGACCTCACCCGCACCTGGGAGATCCTTGGAGAAATCACAGGGGATGCTGCTCCAGATGAGCTCATCACCCAACTCTTCAGTCAGTTCTGTCTTGGTAAATAAATTTAATTAAAGGCAATATACTATTTGAGACTTTCCTTAGGTGAGTACGGACGTCAGCGAACTTCGGAGAAGTTCCATGACTTAGTTTTGAATCTAACGTTTCAAAACTCCCGAGTGCTTGAAACATTGTTGTTTCAAGCACTTTTCTCACTGCGGAAACTCTCAAATATTTCTTTTAAAATAGAATTTAGTTTACAGCTATAGGATCACCCAGTTTATACAAAATCAGTAAAACAGTTGGTCCAAAATAACAAAAATGCGTATGTGTGCACACATACGCATTCTTTTTTTGTTTTATTTTGCTTGTTCTAATCTCTCGACGGTCTGATACGCTTGGTAGATTAGGAAGAGCCCAGTAGCATTCAAGACTGGAATTGCAATCGGTAACTCGGTCACGATTTGTGAGAAGGGTGAATTGCCAACAAAATGGAGTCCAAACCCAGCTACTAAGTATCCCCAGCCTGCTAGAGCTAGGTCCTTGCGCTCTCTTCTTGCTTGGACAATCAAGAAGAGCCCCAGCATGACAAGGCCTGTGTAGACCCAGTGAGACATAGGCGCATTAGACACACGTCCAAGAATCCCTGACACCGTGTAAGAGAAACCTTCCGGTAGGTCCTGACGGATATAGGCAAAGTCCTCCACGATCTGGAAACCAAGACCAGAGGCAATCGCCAAGAGGAAGATTGACTTGATGCGACGGACGCTGAACAAATAGAGGACAAAGAAGATAGGAATCAACTTAAAGGGTTCCTCAAAGAGTGGTGCAGCGATGGCACTCTCGTACTGGTTCCAAAAGTCGCTATTTGGAGCGATCGCTTGTATTATGTCATGGAAATAGGTATTGGCAAAGCTAGACAACCAACCGGCAACAAAGCCCCCACCTAATAGAGAAAAGAGCACCGGTACCCAAGACAACTTCCACTTCTTGGCGAAATGAAAGAGAGCCCAAACAGCAGGAAGTGCATAGACCAAAAGGATCAAGGTCGAAAGTCCCACAATCCCGTACTGGCTACCAGACATCCAGCCTTCTGTCAGCGACTGGGTCTCATAGGCTAGGCCGATCGCTAGCAAGAGTAAATAGAGAAACAAAATCGATTTGCGTTTCATAAAAGACCTTTCTAAAGTGAAATGAAAAAGGCTGGAAGCCCAGTCTTTTCCGAGTACTATCATTGTAACAGGATTAGCTTAAAAAAACAATAAACTGAACTCTCAAATCCAGCGCCTACTTCAGTACTGCAAGAATCTGGCGGATCATATCTGGATCGCCGTCCGGCAATGTCACCGTTTCAGCATGGTCCAAGATCCCTTGGGTAAATTGCGTCATAAACTCTTCACTATTAAGCTCATCCGCAGACTGTTGCCAATGACTCGGAACAGGATAGATCGTCACCGTCCCATCACCGTTGGATGCATAAGTCACATGACCTTCTGCAGAAATAGGAGTAAACAACTGACGAACGTCTTTGGGATAATCAACTCCTAGCCCACCAAAGTAAATTTTTGTACCAGCACTTTTTTCATTAATACTCAATTCTGTCGGTACAGACTTGATCACATAAGCCCAAACACGCGCAGCTTCGACCTGAGCATCGGTGTAGCCTGGATAATCATTCTGATCTGCCTTCTTCGAAGATTTGACCTCGCTATCCGGGCGAGTATTCCACTTCTTGGCCTTACTCGTCTTAAACGTACTACTGCTATCGTCTGTATCTACTTGTTCCCGATCTTTCGGCTGCTCTTTCTTGCGATAGTAGAAATTGTCATCATCGCCATAAGCTGGTGACTGACCAGCCCAGATCCGATCCTTGGACTTATCCGAAGCATCGTCTTTGCCCGCTTTCTGACCTTTTGGAAGGAGCAAGAGACCGTAGCCTCCAACACCCGACTTGGCACTAACCGTCATCTCAGCGATCTGGTCCTTCTGCTTAAAGCTCGATGCATCAAGCTCGACATCCTCGCTGACCAAGCCCTTATCATCAAAGATCAGCTCATTGCCACGACCATCGATCCAAGTCCCCTTGATACTCGAGAAATCCTTAGCCTTGATGGCTTTTAAATCCATACCAGACTGTTTCTTTTCCGAAGTGCTAGTCTGCTTGGTATCCGAATTCTTAGGCGACACCGTCCTCTGAGGACGACCACACGAAGCCAAGACCAAAGCAGAAAGCACAATCACCAAACCTTTTTTCATATCAATCTCCCTTCACATACCTACTATTTTAGAAAAATAAGAAAGGAGAGTCAAAGAAAAAGTGGAGGGGGAGAATTTATAATTATGATAAGACAAAAAATATGTTACTTATACAATTACTTAAATCTTGAGAGTACAAAAACTAGCACTTTCAACAGCAGTATTCGCACCTGGTTGTACAGTTACTTAAATCTTGAGAGTACAAAAACACGTAGTACCAATAGATGGATTTGGCAATTGTTGTACAGTTACTTAAATCTTGAGAGTACAAAAACCTTTTCGGATCTCTTCGTCTTTCTTGGCAAGTTGTACAGTTACTTAAATCTTGAGAGTACAAAAACATCTTAATAGTTGCGCATTGTCAACGATCAGTTGTACAGTTATTTAAATCTTGAGAGTACAAAAACACTTCCTGAGCAAGTTGCGCTACAAGTTGGTTGTACAGTTACTTAAATCTTGAGAGTACAAAAACAAATTTATAGTGAGCAATGGCCAGCGAATGGTTGTACAGTTACTTAAATCTTGAAGAGTACAAAAACTGCGCTTTGGTTTCTCTTCAGTGGCTTCTTGTTGTACAGTTACTTAAATCTTGAGAGTACAAAAACCAGATATCTTCGGTATCAAGCTAGAGTTCGTTGTACAGTTACTTAAATCTTGAGAGTACAAAAACCTTCAGGAGTTCCTTCTTGAACCACCTTAGGTTGTACAGTTACTTAAATCTTGAGAGTACAAAAACCAGCAATATCGCCTTCTTCAATTTCATCTGGTTGTACAGTTACTTAAATCTTGAGAGTACAAAAACTATTGACAATCACGGTAAACCGTGATATAAGTTGTACAGTTACTTAAATCTTGAGAGTACAAAAACCAGTCTTTAAACTGTTAGTCTGTAAAGCTTGTTGTACAGTTACTTAAATCTTGAGAGTACAAAAACTTAACTTGTCAAATTCAGTAATGACGTTCGGTTGTACAGTTACTTAAATCTTGAGAGTACAAAAACTCAGATATTGGTAAGGAAAGACCAGCACTGGTTGTACAGTTACTTAAATCTTGAGAGTACAAAAACCGTTTACGAAAAAGAAATATAAAGTCCACTGTTGTACAGTTACTTAAATCTTGAGAGTACAAAAACCTGAAATTATCTTTGAGGGAGCAAAGAAAGGTTGTACAGTTACTTAAATCTTGAGAGTACAAAAACAAATCGGGTCAATAATCACGGCTATATAAGTTGTACAGTTACTTAAATCTTGAGAGTACAAAAACCTATGATTTAAAAGCTGACATCGGTACGACGTTGTACAGTTACTTAAATCTTGAGAGTACAAAAACAACATAGAAAGGGAAACGATGAAAGATGAAAGTTGTACAGTTACTTAAATCTTGAGAGTACAAAAACTTGTCGCAATGATGGCAGCATACGGTTCCAGTTGTACAGTTACTTAAATCTTGAGAGTACAAAAACTATCTTTCGCAAGGTCCACCCAAAAATCAAGTTGTACAGTTACTTAAATCTTGAGAGTACAAAAACTTCTTCAGACAAATGAGATAAACGAATAGGTTGTACAGTTACTTAAATCTTGAGAGTACAAAAACACGTCCTCCGCATAGTCTGGACAATAAAAGGTTGTACAGTTACTTAAATCTTGAGAGTACAAAAACATGGGACAATTGATTTTAATCTTCAGACTGGTTGTACAGTTACTTAAATCTTGAGAGTACAAAAACAATAAGAGTATATCATCTTCATCAACCCAAGTTGTACAGTTACTTAAATCTTGAGAGTACAAAAACACGTAGTTGAAAAGGTAACTAAAGCCTTGAGTTGTACAGTTACTTAAATCTTGAGAGTACAAAAACTAGATATCACAAGTGAGGCTCACAAGCTATGTTGTACAGTTACTTAAATCTTGAGAGTACAAAAACCTCAAATTCGTCAATTTTGGTTTTTGTAGCTCAAAACCATTATAAAGTCTTAGACCTAACTCGTCAATACTATTCTTCTAAATACTTCAATAACATTTGGTTGACTGGTTCAATACGGAATTTTATTTTCATTTCATACTGGTACAAATTGTTTAATATTCTCAATGCTACTTGATCCTCAATTGATAAACTCATATGAAGAATGTCAGAACTAAATAAATAAGGTCCAATCTTCCTTAAAGATGATAAAAACTCTTGTTTACTAGGTATTTGATTTATTGGATATTGATTAGTAAAACGTTCATACATAAATTCTAATGAATAAAAATGATCAATGTAATCAGAGACAATATTAATCTCCTCTAGTACTTCTTTCGTGACATGAAGATATCCTTCATTTGAAGGAAATGAAATAGTGTATAACATGTTACAGTGAATGGTTAATTGCTCTAATTGTTCACAACACTCAACAAATTCCTTATAAGATAAATAATCATCCATATTTCGTAGCATAAGCAATACCTTTTCAGATTGATCCATAATCACTACTTGCAACATCGAAAGAAATAATAAAAACTTTGTCTTATTATCAACAAATTCAAAGGATATATTTTTATCGTTCTGTCCAAAATAGGGTAGAAAATTTTTTTGGATCAATTGGTCTGCATTAAAATATCTCGCTTCTGTATGATAGTTAATACCATCTAGTTTTAGATTCAAATTCTGATTCAACAGCAAAGAAATCCTATCTAGATGGTCATTGATATTTTCAATTTGCTCCATCATCTCCACTGTATTAATCTTTTTCTTTAGATAATCATAAGCTATCGTTCCTTTTTTATACTCCATCTGCTCGATTAGATCATTGATATTCGATAGTTGGATCACCCTAAATTGTGAACGGGAAACCACCGTATCGTCTATCAAGATTTTAGGTTCATTTTGTTCGAATAGGACTAAGTCTTCCTCACTATATTTTTTGCCTCCAAAATACCATAACAGGATTTGCCAAATATAGTACTTTAATTGTTGATCTTGGCCAACAACTTGAGTAAATTGTCCAAAACTCAATGTAATATTATCCTTGTATGGATGACTGATATTCATTTTCATATAACTACCAACTTATTATCACTGACTACTTCTTCTTGTTTTGTTTTTCCACCAATGATCAAAACCATTTCAGAGAACTGTTTCTCCGTAACTGCTAGTAAACGGACATTCCCACTAGGTAAATTACTTTGGCTTAATTTTTTATAGAATTTACTAGCAAAACTTCGATTTGGACACGTTCTATAATAAACTGAAAACTGCAACATTTCAAAACCATTAGCAATTAGATCTTTCCGAAAATTACGATAGATTCTTTTTTCTTGATTCGTATCCATAGGAAGATCAAAAAAACACAATAACCTCAATGCTTCATACCTCATTTCTTCAGCTCCATTCTACACTAGAAACGATAGGGCAGTAGAATTTACTTGTATCCTTATCCGAAATACATTTTAAAAACCCCTTAACATATTTATCCATTGCTACCGTTACAGAACAAGTTTCTTTTCCATAACGAATTTTTGCATTCAGTGTATCCGTTAAAGCTAAACGAAACTCATATTTCAAGTATTCTTCATCCAGCAAATTTTGATAAACCCAGACATCAATAATCTGCCTAAAAGGTTCCATTAAATCGTCTACCAAATTAAATTGATTGTATTCGTTTTTATGAAAAATTCCGATCAAGGGATTTAGCCCATACCCAGCAATAATACGCGCCATCTGCGCTCTCATAATTGCATAGCCATAATTTAGACCTGCATTAATGACATCCGTTTCCTGTTGGGTAAGACGAACGAATTTCTTTCCAAATAATTCATTGAAATAAACTTTTGCCGCGTGTCCTTCTCGATTAGTTTTATCTCCAAATTCAATATGATCTTTATAATCTGCCAATAGCTGAATACAATCAATATTTTTCTCAAACATCGAGAGAACATCTTGCTGATTATTTATTTTGAAGTAGGTCACTATTTGCCATAATTTATCCTTTTGCTCCTGCGTCCACAATAATTGTTCCTGTAATTTTTTATAGGCTCTAAAATGGCCATTTTGTGAATGGTAAATACCTGTTGGTAAATGATCATTATCACAGACAATTAAAGCAATATTATACTTACTTAAGGCACTTAACAATCTTAGAGTTACAACCGTTTCTCCTCCTTCTGCGACAATGATCGAAATATCACTCAAGGGGATAACATAATCTTCACCCATCTTCTTAATCAAAAGATTATCCAACTTTAATTGCATTTTTTCACTTTGACAAACATGTACAATTCTCCAAGTCATTATTTATATCCTCTTTACAAAACGAAAACACCCCGCCATAAATGACAGGGTGTTGAATTCGGCATGAAGCCTTATCTTTGTAGCTTCTGCAAGATTTAAGTAACTGTGTAAGGCGTCCCTTACAGTTAATATTATAATACATTGTAAAAGCGTTTGCAACTCTTTTTAAAAATATTTTTTAAAATTTGAGTTTTGGTTCTTCACCCTCTTTTTTGATGAAATGTTTATTACCCAAAACATCTGTTTTAACTTTATAAATAGAAAGATTCTCTATTTGCATATTTTTTTGTAATTGATTAGAAGAAGGTGGTACCTTTCCTAATACCTCAAGTTCCTCTCCTTTCTCAAATCTTGCTTTTTCATAAGGCTTTAATTCTATTTTATGCTTTTCAAATCTTTTTGGATTATCCTTCCCTGTCCGAGACCAAAATCTAAAGATTTGTTGACAATTTGTTTCAGTATCCTTAATTAAAATTAGATCATTCTTATATAGTGTAAACTTAAATTCAGATTCCTTACCAATTCCTTCTTTCTCCCTTATTTTATTATATTTAACTTCTGAAATTCCGTAAGCACCACCTTTTTCGAAACACAAATCTGCATACTTTAATCCCAAGAATTCATATTTGTTTGTTTCTGTATTGTAGTATACATCTGTTCTCCAAGGATTCAAAGAAAGCAAAGCTACAGGATTCTTACTTTCTGAAGGAGTTATATCAACAAATTTCCCTAAAAGATTATCGTAGTATTTTAGACTTTTAATTTCTGGACCATTGCCTTTTTTACTATATTTGCGAATAGGACCATTTTCAATTCTATATTTTTCAAAAGGATTGAAATCAACTTCTTTTCCATTTTCATCGTATTCTTTAAATGGTCGATATTGTTCTATTATCTTCTCTATCACTTCATCCCAAGTTTTTCTATCCTTCTGAAACATCAAGAATTGGGATTTATCCTTATTGTATAAATCTAAAAACTTATAAAATCCCGTTTTAGAAGGACTTTTTGTCCCTAAAGCATAGATATCTTTTATTTTTCCTAAAGTATAAGTGTATTCCTTATTCTCTTTATCTAATTTCGCTTTTCTTGTTGCATAAATGGTTGCATCAGAAATCTTTCTGTTATATTTTGAATCTACTTGATAAGAAAATAGAATGCTATCCTCAAATTTCTTGGACTTCAATGTATCAACAAAATGATCATATGGAGCTTTAAATACTAACTCTTTATATTCATCATCACTCAATGAAATAATTTCGTCTGTTTCTTGATCCACGAATTGCCCCTCTGTATAAGAGATCAAAGGATTATTTTGTTTTTTCCATAATCTTAATTGACTAGATGCAGCAATGATCAAAGCATCTACAGCATGATGGTGATAGGTCTCACGAGATTTTTCAAGTCCCCACTTTCTTCTAAGCTGTGAAGTAAATTGTCCACGTACCACTGAAATAGTTGTATCGAATTGATGCTCCTTATAAAAATCTTGTAGAGCATTTAGAACAACGCGAGAAGAATAACGAGTATCTACTAAATTTCGTTCAATAAATTTCTGTTTCACCTCAATCTTACTAATGTCTTCTTCCGTTAAAAGGTACTCCTTCTTTTTATTACCTAATAATTTAGAATCTTTTACATATGATTTAAACTCATGGTAAGACCAAGCATCATCCATACTATCTAAAGCCTGGAAGGGTGTCCGTTGTCCTTTTTCTTGGTTTGCTGTAGCAAGAACCAATACTTTATTAGATAAACTATCATCAAAAGAAAGAGATAAAGGTAAAATATGATCAATTTCGTACTTGTATTGATTTTGAATTAAATCTGAAATTGGAATATTCTTCCCAGTGTATAGACACTTTTCTCCTTGTTGATGCCACAAACGAATCTTATTTGCTAATTCTTTATGTCCATGAAAAACGTTATCCGGTAATTCTTTTTTCCCATTGTATTGGAAAGCAGCTTTTTCCATGGCAGCATTTTTCTCGTCTAGATTTGCTTTTTGACGCTTGATATACCCTTTCTTTGCATCCTCTTCATTATTTTCACGTGCCATTTCAATAACGATATTATCAAAGATACCATATTTTTTAGTTGCTTCATTGATAATCTTTATAGCTTGTCTGACAGATTTTGCTACCACTGGGTTATAGATTTCTTCTGTTAATTCTTTTTCATCAATATACTTGGTTCGTTTTGATGTCTCTTTAGATTTTTGTTTGCCTAATCGAGTGAGAATTGTCATTTGCTCTTCCGAAGTCTCATACAATTCTGGAATCAACTCCATCATGAGTTTTATAGAAAAATTATGCCATCCCTTACTAAATAGACTGCTATTATTTTTTCTAAATTGAACCAATTCAAGTACTTGATCCTGACTAAATGTATCTTTTAACTTCGCGTTAATTGCTTCTTCTATACCTTCTCGCTCTGTATTTAAAGTTAGAATATGAGCAAGCTCATCTATAACATTTCTTGGTAACTCTTCCACTCTGATTGTTTCTAATGATTGCATTTTTCGATAGACTTCAAAAGTGTGCATCTCAGGTTTTTTATCGGGATCAATACGGTATCCATGTATTTGATCAACTGAAGCACCAATCAATTTAGCAATGTACTTCAATAGTGTTGAAGCTCCTAATGTTTTAGCTGTCTTCGCATACTTGATAATTGTCTTCTTTTGTTCCTCACTCAGTTTCTTGGTTTCTGTTGGAACAGTTAAATTATTTAAATCATTTAGTAAGTTGAACTCTTGAGCAGTATAGGAAGCTTTTGAAGCTCTATATTCATCCGGATAAAATGTACATTTACCAATTAAAATACCAAAAATATTATCTAAGGTTATGTACTTACCTTCAGTATCTTTCTTAGTAGTATACCTTCCATAATCGGTGCGTGACTTTTCATTACCTGGTCCATGGTAGTATTTTCTCTTTCCCGTAAGGATTGTTAGATAATCCTCTATAAACTCATCTGTAATCTTTTTATTGAATTCTTGCTGTTTTCTAAAAATTCTTTCAGCTTCTTTGCTATAAGCAGATGTTGTAAAAACATTGATTAATCTACGTTTTTCACCATTTTCGACAACAGTGAAATCTCCTCTAACCTGACCATATTTTTCGAAACGATCTAGTTGAATTTGACCAGGAGTTTGTTCAGCAAGTAATTTTCTATTTTCTTCAACTGCCTTACCGTAATCAGACGATACTGTACCGCCATCCTCAGAAGCATCATCCAAATAGCTAATGCCTCGTCTTTTAACAATATTCTTTAAAGCAATAAACAACTCTTCATTAGTTAATTGATTATCCAACCCTTGTACACGAAGTTGATAAGGATTTAGATTAATGGACACCTTAGAAAAATCAGTTAACAAACCATAGACTTGAAATAAATCATGAAGTCGAACACTACGATGTTTTTTCCGGCGAGTTAATCTTTTACCTCCCCTATGTCCTCTTCTTTCAATATTACTGTCAGCCGTTGCAGCCGAAAACAAACGAGAATTAGTGTGAATAATTTCACCGGTATCTTTTTTTAGAATACCTACTCCAACCGAAGCAATACCAATATCCAAACCCAAAACTAAACCATTCATAATAAAACTCCTAATAGTCATTATATTAACTTCATTTTACTCCTTCCTTCCTCAAAAATCAATTCATTACATGGAGATATTCCATCTTTTCTTGACTTTACATTTACACACAAAAAGGAACTCGCGTGTACGAGTTCCCTTTTTCTTCATGTCCCCTGCCGGAATCGAACCAGCAACTACTCCTTAGGAGGGAGTTGTTATATCCATTGAACTAAGGGGACCTATAAAAAAAGAAGCGAGATCACTCCCGCCTCCTTGTTCGTCTTAACGACGGATTTCTTTAATACGAGCTGCTTTACCTTGCAATGCACGAAGGTAGTACAATTTCGCACGACGTACTTTACCGTAACGTACAACTTCAATCTTTTCTACACGTGGAGTGTGTACTGGGAATGTACGTTCAACACCGACACCGTTAGAGATTTTACGAACAGTGTACATTTCAGTGTGTCCTTGACCTTTACGAGCGATAACAACGCCTTCAAAGATCTGGATACGTTCACGAGATCCTTCGACAACTTTCGCGTGTACACGAACAGTGTCACCAGGACGGAATGCAGGGATATCAGTACGAAGTTGACCTTCAGTCAAGCTTTGGATTAATGGATTCATTTTATTCTCCTATCTTCGTCAATCTTGAGGGACCTCCCTCAGCGGATAAACTGTATTTTTGTGCTTCCATTACGCACAGAAACTATCATATCAGATAATTTCAGGTTTGTAAAGCTCTTTTCTCTACTTTTTCGCAACTTTTTGTCCGGAATAAATACTCCACTCTTTTGGTAGGCAATAGGCGATAGCACAAGCAATGACAAAGAAAGGAAGATTGGCATAGCCAAAGACTTCTCCTCCGATCAAGATCGGTGCGAGCAAGGTCGTCGTCGCACTGCCAAAGACACTGGCATAACCAATAGCGGCCACGACTAAGACTGGTAAGCCCAGCATAGGAGCAAGGAAGACGCCAAGCGTAGCACCAATCGCAAAGAGCGGTGTCACTTCTCCTCCTTGGTATCCAGCAGAAATGGTCACCACGGTAAAGAGGAGCTTCAAGATCCAGTCATAACTCTGGGCACTACCCTGATGAAAAGCCACATCAATTAGATTGGTTCCAAGTCCACTATAAGTGCCGACCTTGGTCAGCTGGAGGGTCAAGAGGACCAAGCTAAGTCCAGCTCCTATAAGGGCAATCCGGATATAAGGATTGGGCAAGACTTGAGCGACTGTTTTCTTCAACCAGGAAAGGCTAACTGCAAAGAGTTTCCCAGCGAGTCCAAAAGCTAATCCAAGAAGGGCAACTTTGATCAAGGTCTCTGGTGTCCAGCTCAGCGTTTCTCTTAGTGGCACAGCAAATTTCTCTAAGCCAAGGGCATGAGAGGTAAAGCTAGCCACGATCGAGGCGATGAGCGCAGGATAGAGAGCTATCAGCTGCAACTCCCCAACTGTCAGGACTTCAAGGGCAAAGAAGGTTGCTGCCAGTGGCGTCTGAAAGAGCCCCGCAAAACCAGCGGCCATCCCGGTCATGAGAAAAATACGCGAAGCATCTGGAATCTTGATATGACGGGCAAAACGATGCGAAAGAGTCGCTCCGATCTGGACCGCTACACCTTCCCGACCAACCGAACCACCAAAGAGATGGCTCATCCAGGTCGTCAGCATGATCAAAGGTACCAAGACCAAGGGGATTTTTTCCTCACGCGCGTGTCCGACATCAAAAATAAGGCCCATCCCTTTTGAAGCCTTGCCACCGAAACGTTTATAAAGATAAACGATGACAAGCCCCGCTATGGCTAGAAAAAGAATCAAATGCCAATGCTGGCTTCGGAAATCCCCGATCAGAAGAAGACCTTGACCAAAAATCATATCAATGGCACCAACCAAGAGACCAATGAAAAGCGCCATCCCTGTTAGGACCACATACTGTTGTGCTTTTTGCTTGATAGAGAGACTAGTCACGCGCCCTCACCTCCTCTTGGAAGTCTCTCGAGCGCTTCATCATATCTTGAAACTGAGCTTGAATGGTTGCACGATATTGCTCATCCGTCACGAGAGAGCCGACTTTCTCAAGCACCTCTCTTTCCCTTCCTTGATCGAGCACAGGTAAGCCCTGTTGCTTCTTATATTCTACAATCTGACCAACACAGACCATCCGTCTTTCCAGCAAGGCTACAAGCTCTTGATCGATCTGGTCAATGTCCTTACGAATCTGATCTAAATCCATGTGTCTCCTCTTTATTTTGGATATAAATCGAGGCTGTAATCCATCGATCCAGCCTCATTGTCATTAATTTGCTTTTGCTACGAGTTCTTCTGCAAAGGCTTCTAATTTTTCAATGTCTTCGTCTTCTGCAGACAAATCAACTTTGACACACTCAGAGCCTTTTTCAGCACCAGTCGCAGCGAAGCAACGGTCGAAATCATCAACTGCTTTACAGAATTCATCGTAGAAGGTATCACCTGATCCTACCACACCGTAAAGTTTGCCTTTGAGATCAAGGCCAGCCAAATCTTCGTAGAAATCTTGGATCTCATCTGGAAGCTCCCCATCACCGTAAGTATAAGTCGCTACCACTGCGATATCCGCATCAAGGAAGTCCTCAGCATCCACAGTTGTACACTCATCCACATCTACTTCGACACCAAGATCACGGAATTTGTCCGCTACGATATCCGCAATTTCTTCAGTATTTCCAGTCATACTAGCAAAAACAATCTTCGCTACAGTCATAATTTCCTCCCAAAAGCTATTTCCCGTATTATATCACTTTTTCAAGCATTTTGCACGAAACCTTTCCCGATAAGCTGAAAGAAAGAGCACGTTACAAGAATTTGGACCGATTCAACCTAGTCGCCCTCGTTTTCATTTAATTGATTGTTTAATTTCTTTCATCATATCCATCTCATTCTACCAAAATATTGATCTTCTGTAAAACCGCTTCCACAGCTCCTAATTAGTGATAAATGCTTGCTGGATGGGCCTTTCTTATGTTAAAATTGACAGAGAAAATGAGGTAATGTATGAACGTAATGAATGAAATTCTTGAAAAAATTCAAGCTTATGACACGATTATTATCCACCGTCATCAGAATCCGGATCCGGATGCGATTGGTAGCCAGGTGGGCTTGCGGGATCTCCTGCGTGCGCACTTCCCTCAAAAGCGGGTCTTGGCAACTGGCTATGATGAACCGACCTTGACTTGGCTTGCTGAGATGGATACTGTCAGCGATGAGGATTATAATGGAGCTTTGGTGATTGTCTGTGATACGGCCAATACTCCCCGCATCGATGACAAGCGCTATACGAATGGTGATTTCCTGATTAAGATCGACCACCACCCAAATGACGATGCTTATGGGGATCTGCTCTGGGTTGATACTGAGTCTAGCTCTACCAGTGAGTTGATCGCACTTTTTTCTAAGGAATTGGATCTCGAACTTCCTGTTAGTGCTGCTCGTCTCCTGTATGCTGGGATTGTCGGCGATACTGGTCGCTTCCTTTATCCTGCTACTTCGACTCGGACCTTTGAGATCGCTGCAACTCTTCGAAGCATTCCCTTTGATTTTACAGCACTTGCTCGGCAGATGGATACGATCAACCTTAAGACAGCTAAGCTTCAAGGCTATGTCTACGACCATCTCGAAATCGATGAACATGGCGCTGCGCGTGTTACATTGACACAAGAGCTCTTAAAGAAATTCGATCTACGTGATTCAGAGACTGCTGCAATTGTTGGGGCACCTGGGCGCATTGATACCGTGTCTGTTTGGGCTATCTTTGTCGAGCAGGCCGACGGTCACTTCCGTGTCCGGATGCGTAGCAAACGAAAAGTGATCAACGAAATTGCCAAACGTCATAATGGTGGTGGCCATCCACTAGCGAGTGGAGCCAACTCCTACTCCCTCGAAGAAAACGACCAAATCTACAAAGAGCTACAAGAAGTGGCTCGCACGAACGAAGGCTGAGAACGATTTCTCAGCCTTTATATCTTGGTCATGGGGTTTTCAATTGCTCCTTCTTATGGTAAAATAAAGCTAATAAAATTTTTAAGGAGACTTATTATGGAAAAAAATCGGTTGTTTATCATTATCTCTGCTGCGGTAGCGATTCTTAGCTCTTTCTTGCCATGGGCAAGCCTGAATGCTGGTGCTTTTGGTTCATACAGCTGGAATGGTCTTCGCGGAGATGGATGGTTCGTTATTATCTTCGCAGTCGTTGCGATTGTCCTTGCATGCTTGAATGATGTAAAATCTTCACTACCAAAAGGTTTTGCAATTGGTGTTATCGTATCTGGGGCTCTCTCAACTGTTGTAACATTGATTGATGTCTTCGGTGTGAATAAGTACGCTGCTAATTTCAATGGCTATGGCGTTTCAATGGGCTTTGGTTTGATCCTTGCTTTAATTGCAAGTATCGCTATTGTTGTGACTGGTCTCTTGGCGATGTCAGGTGGTAAAATCACTAAAGGAACATTCGAAGAACTTGCTGAATCTGGTAAAGGATTTGCCCAATCTGTTGGACGCGTGACAACTTCTACTGTAAAAACTGCTGTAAATGAAATCAAAAAAGAAACACACGAACACACTGAGGGACAAGCTGATCAACCAGTTGAAGCACCAAAAGATCCAAATCAATCTGAACAATAATAAGATTAGATTCACCTTGGCTTAGCCAGGGTGATTTTTTTGATCATTAATTTAAATAAAATTAGTGAAAATACTTGTCAAGATCCTGGAAATTTGGTAAACTAGCTTAGTAACAATCTATGGCTCGGAAAGAGACCATGGCAGAAAGGAAATATTGCAAAATGAAAAAAGATATCCATCCAGAATATCGCCCTGTTGTCTTCATGGACACTACTACTGGTTATAAGTTCCTCAGCGGTTCAACTAAGTACTCTAACGAAACAGTTGAATTCGAAGGTGAAACTTACCCATTGATCCGTGTTGAAATTTCATCAGACTCACACCCATTCTACACTGGACGTCAAAAGTTCACTCAAGCAGATGGACGTGTGGATCGTTTCAACAAAAAATACGGTCTCAAATAAGAACCAACACAGAACCACTTCCCTTTCGGGAGTGGTTTTTTTGAGTTCTATTTCCTTTATTGTGAAGTCACAAAATAAGAGGTTAGGATGTTGATCCCGACCTCTTTTTTCATCTTAATGGAACTGCATTCCACCATCCACGATAATGGTTTGTCCTGTGATGTAGTTTGAATCTGGTCCAGCAAGGAAGCTGACCGCTGCTGCTACATCTTCTGGTTCTGAAAGACGTTTCAAAGTGATATCTTTAGCGAATGTTTGCATACCCCATTCGTCGTCTTTGCCCGCGTTCTTCCCAACTTCATGAGCAATGTCAAACATCATTGGAGTCTTAACAATACCTGGTGCATAAGCATTTACAGTGATTCCTGAATCCGCCAAGTCACGCGCCAAAGTCTGTGTGATACCACGAACTGCAAATTTAGTACCACCATAAACAGTCAAGTTAGGGTTACCTACAACACCTGCTTGTGAAGTTGCATTGATGATTTTTCCGCCATGGCCAAGCGCTTTGAATTGAGCTTGTGCAGCTTGAGCACCCCAAATCACGCCACCAACGTTAATAGCAAATGTACGTGTAAATTGTTCTTCTGTAATTGTATCAAGTGGTGTAGTTGGCGCAACACCTGCATTGTTCACGACAACATTCAAATCTCCAAAATGGTCAACAACTTTTTGGAAAGAAAGACCACTTCTTCTTTTTTAGACACATCAGCTACGACTGCAAAAGCATTATCTGCTGACAACTCAGCAACTGCTTTTTCAGCTGTTTCAGCATTGTAGTCCAATACTCCGACCTTGAAGCCATCTTGCACCAAACGTTTTGCGATTGCAAAACCGATTCCTTGACCAGCACCTGTGACAATAGCTACTTTAGACATATGATTCCTCCTTGGTATCAACGATACCAGCAAATGTTCCTATCAGAACAGCAAGGGTTGACAACTAGTTTTGATGGGGTCTTTTATAAATATCCGACAAAACTATGCTAACAGTATACTCTTTTGTGAAAAACATTTCAAACTTTAGCCTATATTTTTGAAAAAAATAGTTTATTTATATGATATTTTTATTTAGTGATAAATGAACGAAAACGTGAAATAGAGTATGGCTTTTAACCAAAACAAATAACTGTTCTATTCTGTAAACCCTACATAAAAAGCCTTCTTTCGAAGGCTTCTTTTAAACTATTCGTTTGATTGATCCCTTTAGTCATCAGACTCTGCAAATACTTGAGTGGCTTTGACTGCTTTCTTCCACCCCTTGTACAGCTCTTCTTTACGGGATTCATTCATCTTTGGTTCAAAGATTTGAGCTGCTCCATGAAGAGATTTTAATTCTTCCAAGTCCTTCCAATAACCTACGGTCAGACCTGCTAGGAAGGCCGCTCCTAAAGCCGTTGTTTCCAGGTTTTTCGCGCGGGCAATCGCAATCCCAAGAATATCTGCCTGAAACTGCATTAAATAATCATTTTTCGCTGCTCCTCCGTCTACTTTTAGGACAGGGATAGGAGTTTTGGCGTCTACCTGCATGGTGTCGATGATATCGCGTACTTGATAGGCAATGGATTGAAGGGTTGCTTTGATAAAGTCTTCCTTGGTCGTTCCCCGGGTAAGTCCGAAGACAGAACCACGCGCCTCTTGGTTCCAATATGGTGCTCCAAGACCCGTAAAGGCAGGGACCACATAGATTTCATCCTGGTTCTGGGACTTCAGAGCATAGGCTTCAGATTCAGGTGAATTGTCTATCATTCGTAGACCGTCACGAAGCCACTGAATAGCACTCCCAGCGATAAAGATTGAGCCTTCAAGGGCATAGTAGACCTTGCCATTAATCCCATATCCAATCGTCGTCAGCAGGTTATTCTCTGATAACTGCATCTCTTCACCCGTATTCATGATGATGAAAGATCCAGTTCCATAAGTGTTTTTGACCATACCAGGTTCAAAGGCCAATTGGCCGAAGAGTGCAGCCTGCTGGTCTCCTGCCATCCCTGCAATCGGCACTTGTCCACCGTAGAAATGGAAAGGAGCTGTCTTACCATAGATTTCAGAGTTTGAACGCACCTCAGGAAGCATGGCTTTAGGAATGTTGAGGATTTCCAAAATCTCATCGTCCCATTTCAGTTCCTTGATATTGTAAAGCATGGTACGGGCAGCATTGGAATAGTCTGTCACATGGGCAGCTCCATCCGTCAGCTTCCAGACCAGCCAAGTATCAATGGTTCCAAAAAGTAATTCGCCCTTCTCCGCACGCTCTTGCGCCCCATCAACATGGTCCAAGATCCAACGAACTTTAGTCGCTGAAAAGTAGGCATCGATGACCAAACCTGTCTTTTGGTGGAAGGTTTCTACATAGCCTTGGTTTTTAAGTTCTTCAGCCAGTGGAGCCGTTTGCCGCGATTGCCAGACAATGGCATTGTATATAGGAAGGCCCGTGTTCTTATCCCAAACAACTGTCGTCTCCCGTTGATTGGTAATGCCGATCGCCCCGATTTGATTTGGCTTGATGCCACTTTCGATAAAGACCTCAGCGATCACCGACTGAACCGAGTTCCAAATCTCATTGGCATTGTGCTCCACCCAACCAGCCTGCGGAAAAATCTGAGTGAATTCCTTTTGACTAGAGCTGACTTGCTCGCCTTTTTTATTAAAAATGATAGCCCGCGAACTAGTGGTTCCCTGGTCAATCGCCATGATGAAAGTTTCTTGAGACATAAACTGCCCTCCTAGATTCGATACTGAAAAATCTTGTTCTTTCATAAACTAGTATACTCTATTTCACCATGGATTTGTATCCATTTTTTTAGAAAATCCGGTCTAACATTTTCCTACTGCTTCTAACTCTATCAAGAACAAATTAAAAGAGCCCCGAGGCTCTTTAAACTAGTAGTTCAAATGCTTATCAAGATCTGCCTTGATCTAACCGATTTAAAAACTCCATGGTCGGACTGTCTTGGTAAAGTTCTTTGAGAGGAATCTTCTGATAGACCGCTATTTCGTCCGCAGTCACACCGTAACGAATTAATAGATCATAAATACGATTTAAATCATGTCGTAATTCATCCGTTATGAGGACATTATCGCTTGTTTCTTTTGTTTTCCAATAATAAGATGGCAGAACTTCCTTGGTTTCAATTAAAATAGTTTGTAACAAAGTCCCACCATGGCTGTCTTTCTGAGAAATATCGGCCCCAAGTTCCAACATTTTCTCAAAAACCTTGAAAGACTGGTCAGCCTTTTCCTTAGACGAATACATCTCATATTGGCCATTCCAACGTTTGATCATGCGCCGGCAGTCAAATACAGCTCGTCCACCCGCTGTTTGGAGGACCGGTTGACAAAATGGATTCAGCTCTGTCGGCTCTTCGATAAAGTTAAGATCTGCCCCTCTATCAATGAGTAAGTCTGCAATATCTAAATGTCCCGATTTGATAGCAACTTGAAGGAGCGACTGTCCCTGATCTCTTTTAGGTTTGTCACCCGAAACAGCATTGACTTCTTCAGGCTTTTTATCCAATATCTGACGGACTCCCTCTAGATCTCCTCTTCGCAACAACTGAAAGGTTTTTTGCATGGTCTTTCCCCCTTTCCCATAATTGATAAGAATGACACTGTGTTGATACTTTGATCCTATCTCTAGGTTCTTCGTTAAACTGATTATACCATTTTATGGACTCTACATTAAAGTCCTAAAGGGTAAATAGAATGATTCCTTTTTCTATTCTTTCAATTAACTTCCAGTGCTATCTACCTTAAACCCATACTTACCTGCATTTCGTTTGAGTTTCTCCACTAGCTCTTCATTCCGCTTGCTTTTTCCAAAAAAGAAGGGAATAGTCTTTCCATTTCTAAGCTCGATATAAAAAGCATAGCGAGCCCCACCACCAGATCGTCCACGAAAAATTGCATAGGTGATTTGCTTGATTTCTTTCAGTGGGATCATTCGCCGACTGAAACACAGAGCGACATGGATATAGAAGATTCCATAGCTAATATGGAAAGGGGAAAAGAAGGGACCTCACTTACGTTTCACGATTGCCCTTCTTCTCAGGAAAAGGAGAACAGTGAAAATGAGCACATATAGAATCGGAGCATACTCCATTATCTTTCTAAATTCTAACACGCTGTCTTTCATCCTCTACTTCATCTCAACCCATTTTTCATTGTCCATGATAAAGGGCTTAGCCAGACCTTCGCCTGTGTAGTCTTGGTACTTGGTCTCCAAGTATTTGTAGACATCTTCTTTGGTCGCAAACTTGATAGCTTGATAGGGCTCTTCGAAGGTTAGCTTTTCGACAAAGAGATAGCCATCCTTGGCAGGAACCAAGACACCGACGTGGCCGACAAAAAGGGTATTTCCATCTAGGTTATCATGAACGATAACAGAAAGCATGCGCGCATTTTCATTGAACTTGAAGTGAGAAAAATACTCTTCCATCTTCTTGGCATGGACCTTGACATCCGTTGTTGCTTCTGTCGGAACCCGTGAATACAGAATGTTAAAAGCTTCCTTGTCTGCCTCATCGAAAACTTTTCCTTTGTCAATGGCATCATTGTCCACGAACAAGAGTTCACTATCCGCTTTCATCTTAGGAATCTCGATGCGGTTCTTCAGAAGAGTATAGCTATTGATCCGGCAGTTGGTCCCGACGAAATCACCTTTTTTCTTGGTCCACAAGTCACTGATCTTCCCAACATTGTAGTCTGTTTTCTTAAACTTTCTGAAGTCACCCGTCAAGCCGACCGAGCCAACAATGCTATCGTAATCCGTTACTAGACCCAAAAACTTGTCTACACTGTCCTTATCCAAATAAGCAGACAAAAGACTCCGCACTTCTTCGACACTTGCCTTGCTGTTGAGGTTGCTATAAGTTCCCTTGTAGCGCTCCTTATCTGAACTAGATTTCTGCACAGTGGAACTTTGCTGCTTTTCCTTGGATTGCTTTTGGTTGCTACCACAAGCCGCTAAAGCAAAGATTGCCAAAGCACAGCTAGTAAGGAGCATGATTTTTTTAGATGGTTTCATAAAATGGTTCCTTCTCTATTGATTAAAATGTTTGTACTATAAATTTTTCATATCGATAATCCTTCTCCTATATTATAGTTTAAAACTGGATTTGCTCCAACTATTTTTTACAAAATGAGAAAAGTTTATAAGTAGCAAAAAAGAGCTGGCAAACTGTCCAGCTCTTCAATGATAATGAATCTTATTTAATCTTGTGTTTGTTCATCTTTTCTTCAAAGATGGCTGTCATAATCATGCGGAGCTCTTCTCCTTCTTTTTCAGGAAGGTCTCCTTGACGTTTCGCCACGGCATAAAGTTCAGGGTATTGCTTAGCTACACGCTCAACTGTCTTGGTCGTCGCATGCCCTCTGACAAAGAATGGAATGCGTTTGATCCATTCTTGCGGTACAAGAGCAAGCAACTTCTTCGCCGCTTCTTTATCAGAAATCTCAGCTGTGCTCAAACCTTGCTTGATTTGTTCTTGTTCTTTTTCTGTAAAATCTTTTAATTCCATAGTAAACTCCTCATTTGTTTATCTAAGGACACATTATACACCTATGTAGAGGAAAGTACAACTAAAGGATTTCGGGAAATAGAGCAGGGAAAAGTCATCCCTTACTCTATATTTTAGTCGTTAAATTTTATGAAGTTTATCGATCTCCAATTTATTGTGGAGCATCTCCTCTCTGTTTTAAGTAAAAGTCACTTGCCTCCGTTAGTTTTTTATAATAATGATCGTAACTCTTACTAAATTGTCTAATCAGCGGAATAGCAAGTTCATAGTAGTGATGGTCGACCAAAAATGTTTTCAGTTGATCTTGAATGTGTTTCATTGGACTTGTTTTGTAATCATCACTGTTCAAATAGCTATCATAAATAGAAATCGTTTCCTTATTTTCATTATGCCACTTTTCATAATTTTCTACCGCGGCTATCTTGGCTTCATTAACGTCTTTTAGGGTCTGCATATTAAAACTAGAACTGAGTTCATCAATATAATCCTGTTCTTCTCTGCTTAATTCAAAGGTTGAAAGGCTATCTAAATATTGAATATACTTCTCAAATGCCTCTTCTCCATCTTTTGACAAAGGCTCTTGTAAAAAAGGTTGATAGGCAGCAAATAAGCATTGACATAAGTATCCTGGAAATGCTCTTTCGAGTCTCTTATAAATGGAATCCTCAGCTTCGATGACCGCAAGTTTTTCATTGATCAGATCCGTGTCTGCACCTTTAATATAGAGATCGAACACTACTTTCCGTTTCTCATCACTTTCTAGTTCTTGCTCTTTTCTTCTGAGAATACTAGATGCAGTAGCCCCATCTGACTTCAGACAGTCCTTTATTTCTGTTATGGTTAGCCCTAATTTTTTAAACAAGGCAATCTTATTCAGAATCTCTGCATCCTTTTCCGAATATTCCCTATACCCATTTTCTAGCCTCCGAGGATGAATAAAACCTTTTTCTTCATAGTATTCTAGTGCTTTTCGAGTTAAACCTGTTATTCTTTGAATATCATTTCTTAACATGATCTTGCACCCCCTTTACTATATGATACTCCTGTCCCCAAGGGGCATGTCAACCTTTACCTTATAAACAGAAGACGATCATTATTCAAATCACTTTCATCTCCTATTATAACAAGGTTCCACGAATAAATCAGTCATTAAAAAAGAAAAACAGCCAACCAATGGTTAACTGCTAAAAAAAGTTATCAAGTTAATTATTAGAAGAATCAATATTCGAATTTATTTTAAATCGTACTTCCAGTCTTCTCCATCTTGGTAGTAGAAAAATTCAGACAGGTCTTCTTCAAGAAAAATACGAATCATATCTTCCATATCTAAGGAGAGGTCTAGATTTGGCAATTCTTTCAGGTCCTCCCACCAGACTTCCCCCTCTTCAGAGGATATTAAGTCTCCTTCAAACTTTTCTGTCTTATAAAAGAGAACTACATAACGAATGCCGTCTTCTACCCAATCTTTCATTCCACACATCTGGGGAGATGCGATCCTTAAGCCAGTTTCTTCCTTCACTTCACGGATTACTGCTTCCGTAAATGATTCTCCCGCTTCGACATGACCTCCAGGAAAGGTTATGCCTGACCAGTCCTCTTTTTTACGATCCATAACAAGAACTCTATCGCCGTCTCTTACCATACAAAGATTTGTAAACTCAACGGTCTCATTCATACAGATACTTCCTAACTATGTTTGTCTTTTTCTTTAAGGATAGGATAAACAATCTGTACCCTATTCTACTTTTAGTTGCACTTGCGTATAGGCTAGCAGGTCACCTAGATGCTTCTTATCTTTCCGAAACATCGTCATTGCTAGTAAGGAAACTGCAAGTAGAGTCGCCGAAATAGAAAGGATAATGGATAACCCATCAAAATCACTATAGAAGCCATGAATCGTGCCCATATGACCGAGTTGCCAAGGTAAAAATTTAATGGTGTTTCTGATTAAGCTAGCTTGCACTGTTTTTTTCTGGTAGACCAATTCAAGTCCCGCTTTTACCTTCCCAAAACTGCCATCATTTTTATAATCCAAGAATGTGAACAGGAGCGTGATTGGCAAAACAGAGGTGAAAAATACAAGCCACTGCGACTGAACTTCTGTAAACTCTGGGACGCCATTAAAAAAGATGATGTAAATAAGCATCGAACCTAAAAACAGAAGAACTAAGTAAGCTAAAATGAAAAGATAATCGAATAGAAATTCCTTTATTCTTTTTTTAAACGGAATAGGATTGATTGCTAACATCTTCATCACCGTCTCCTCCTTTATCATTTGCTACTATTATACTATACTGACAACCATAAACCAACCATTTATAAAAAGAAGCCTTCAATCTCTCGATTCCAGGCTTCTTTCTTACTGCTCTTCCCTATAAATAACAAATCCATTTGGTTGGATGGTTAATTGTTCACCAGAGACGCTCCCCAGACTGATCAGATCTGCTTGTCCTCTTTCTAAGACAAAGTCTTTCTTAGAGTGGTTAAAGTAGGCTTTGAGAAGGTTGCCTTCATGCTGCCATTCTACTGCTACTACATCTGGCTCAACTTCTTCCAAGCTAACCTTGCCATGCTGGATTATTCCTGCCACTTCTTTTCGTAGCTGGATCAAGTCCTTCATAAAATTCAGCATGTCATTGTCCGCAGACACGCGCTCCCAAGGCATGACACGGCGGCAATCCGGGTCTGGGCCACCGATGAGAGCTAGCTCCGTTCCATAATAGATACATGGCGTTCCCCGTTGCAGATAGAGGAAGGCGAGGGCAGACTTGACGGACTGGAGATCCCCTTTTGCCGTCGTCAAGATGCGCTCTGTATCATGCGAGTCCAAGAGGTTGAACATCACTTCAGAGATCTGCTGCCTGTAGTACATAGACTGGCTATTGATCTCCCAAATGAAGCATTGCGTCTCCTTATGCCCACGCAGGAAATAATCCTTGATACTTTCAGAGAGGGGGTAGTTCATCACCGCATGGAACTCATCACCATTGAGCCATGGTTGGGACGAATGCCAGATTTCCCCGAGGATATAGAGGTCTGGCTTCTTGGCCAAGACCGCCTTACGGAAATCTCGCCAGAATTGATGATCGATTTCATTGGCCACGTCCAGTCGCCAAGCATCAATATCAAACTCTTCAATCCAGTATGTCGCCACCTTCAAGAGATAGGCCTTCACCTCTGGATTAGCCGTATTGAGCTTAGGCATATAGCCCGCAAAGGCAAAAGCATGGTAAGACAATTCGCGACTATTCCACAGATTTTCTGAGGAGACAGGGAACTCTTTGATATGGAACCAGTCCTTGTAAATCGAATCCTCCCCGTGTTTGACCACATCCTGCCATTGGGGGGAATCATAGCCAATATGGTTGAAGACGGCATCCAGCATGATCTTCATCCCACGCGCGTGAGCCTCTTTCACCAGCTGGCGGAAGGTTTCCTTATCTCCAAAATGTCGATCAATTTCAAAATAATCAATGGTATCATACTTGTGGTTGCTCGGCGATTCAAAAATCGGGCAAAGGTAGAGCCCTGTAATTCCTAGATCCTGCAAGTAGTCCAAGTGATCGATGATTCCCTGCAAATCTCCACCAAAGAAATCCAACATTGTAGGGGCAATAGACGCATCCCAAGGACGGACACCTTCTGGGGAAATGGCTGGATTCCCATTAGCGAAGCGCTCAGGGAAGATCTGATACCAAACTGTCTGAGCCACCCAATCTGGAACAGCACAACCATCAATCTCATGGATAAAAGGAAGCTTAAAGCCGTTCATGACGAAGTCCAGGTTCTCCTTGTTGTAGGCTGCCACACCTCTATCTCCGTACAAGATCTTCTCTCCCGCTGTGTCCTCTAATTCAAAGAGGTACTGGATCCGGGCATGGCCAACAGATACCGACACTTGCCAATAATCAAAGAGGTCGTCGGTCGTCACCTTGTCCATTTCCTTGGTTGCCTCATATAGATCCTCTATAAAAATAAAAGGATCCCCATAGTGCAAGACAATTCGTTTGATATCCTCTTTCTTGGTCCGGATGCGAATATGGAGCTGGCCATCCTTATAAAGATAGGCGTACTCCGATTCAGGCCGGTGGAAAATCGCTGTTAATTCCATCTGTCTCGTCTCCTACTTTCCTTTCCTTTCATCATTTACCAATTTATGCAAACGATTACACAAAACTCATTCCAGTATACTACTTTATAAAAACGTTTGCAATATCTTGTGAGATAATTTTAGACTACTCACTTTTTAAGATTGTAATGCAACACAAAAAGCCCAGCGATTGGGCTTTCTCATCATCTAAATGACTGACCCTCATTCCTTACTTGTATGCCGCTTCCCAAGACTGAGCGCTTGCTCTTCTGACATCTGAACCACCTTAGAAAAATTGGTATTGCGAGGCATACTGTCCAAAGAGTACCAATAAACATCAGCACTTCCATTTCTGGCCACATAAACAACTGGAGCCAGTTGACGAGTTGGCTGTGAAGGCTCTACAGGTTGAACTGGCTGTGCAGGCACTGCTGGCTGACTCGGTTGTGGTACTTGACTTGGTTTCGTCTCTACAGAAGGACTGGCTGGTTGTGGTTGACTACTTGGTTCCGTCGGCACTAAGGATGGTTTGGCGGTTCCCTTCAGATAGTCAATGGTCGCATTCTTGGAATAATTATCCAAGGTAACGGTGGTGATCCCATAAGCATCTACCGACTCTTTGGGGCTACTTAAATTGATTGGTAGAAGGTTGCCATCTCGATCAATTCCTACATATTGCAAGGTCACCTGCCGAGGAATCAATTCATCCCCCGTGTAGACAGGCGTCACCTTATAATCCAGCCAATAATTGGGGTGGGTAGCCAGCCAGCTATCGAGCCGTTTCTCGTAGTAGAGCATGCCCTCCACATTACTATCCGCTGTCCCTTTATAATTCCCCGTATTGGTCCAGGCAGTTAAAGGAACCAGATTTTTCCCTTCATTGGTCAGTCCACTAAATTGATAACCAATCAAATGCCCTCTGTGGAACAACCAGGCCTTCTTTCCTTTATTTCCATAAGCAATCTTATAATTGTGCCAGCCAACCGGATTATAGTTGAGATGTGGTTCTCTTTTTTTCTTTGGCTCATCCTTGTCCTGAAGCTGAATATGGGCTGAGGTCGCACGACCTAAATGATCAAAATCCCCCAGTACAAGCTGCTTACTGCCATTAAAAGGCAGTAGATGAAGACTCTGGTAATCAAGTCCAGTTTGCTGGGCTTGAGCCCCTTGAACAAAAGCCAAGGATATAAATACCGAGACCATCGCAACAATAACATTTTTCAAAAACCTTTTTGTAACCATGATTGAAACTCCCACATTTCTATCTAGTGATATTATAGCATAAAAAGCGGTTACAAACATAGAAGATAGGCAATTTCTTCTCCTATGTCAATTAGATTTTTTAATGAGTTTATTTTTACTTTAATATTCTTTAGTATTTAAAATAAGGACTATTATTTTAATACATAAAATAATACACAGCTATTCTAAAACAACTTATATTCATACCACTCTTCATCTACTTTCTGAAATCCCAAAGCCAAAAACATTCTTTGACTTTGAGTATTAAAAGGATAAATTTGAGCAGAGACCTGTACCATTTCTTTCTCTTTGGCCAGTTGTATCATTTCAGAAATACATCGTCTTCCAATCTGTAAATTCTGATACTCTTTGCTGATCACTATAGAAAGCTCTGAATTATCTTGAAGAGTCACATCTCCAACTAACACTCCCTCATATTGAATATAATAGCAAGAACCATGTGAAGTTAGGTAATCATACATTTTATGAAGTTTTGTTAGATCGTAAATCTGATCGGTATTATCCACTTGTTTGCAAACCTCACTATCTTGATACCAAAGAAGGGAGATGGCATCATTCCTATAATAGGGAATAAGAGTGATCTGTTCGTCTACTATTCTATTCATCATTACTTGTTCTTATTTCTATTTAGAGGTTTCTTCCGATACTTCAATATTCCCCATCAACCAATTGGACATCTTTTTTCCCTTGTCTTTATAAGGGTTGGGAGGAAACAAGGTAAATGGGGGAATGCTGGCATCGGGGAAGAATAGTTCTATGTTTATCGTTCGCTCACGATTATGATTGACGTAGGCTGTAAAATAGATATGGTAATGTCCACTCACATCACCACCATTATCATACTCGCCCCTAGCAGTATTTGGCAATAAGGTAACAGACTCTATGCCCTGCTTTTCCTGGGCTAACTGTGTAATGATCTCACTCTTAATAGCAGCCTCATGATTTCTGACGAAATTCCCATCATCACTATATCCAGGATGATCACTAAGAGAATAGAAAACAATGACCATCAGAAAGGGTAGGGAAATTAAAAAAATAATTAGCTTATTCGATTTTAACTTGGGGGTCCTTACTAATCTGAATCAATATTAAGAAATCTCACCTTATAGCCATCTTTGGTATATAAAAATTCTAATTGAAGGGTCATATCCACTAATTCTGAATTAGAAGTCATCTCATAGTCAACGGCAAACCCAGAATGGTCATAATAATCATAAATCTCCAATTGAGAATACTCATAAGGTGGATGGAAATTACATGCCACTCCATATTCATCAATCGTGTCAAAATCATTTAATTCAAGTGTTTTTTCAACATATCCAAAGAATTCATTTAAATCGTCAATCTCAGATTCGTCAACATAATTCTTTATATCTTCATAATTTTTTAAGTGAATATCTTTTAAAATATTTGTGATAACCTCTATAACTTTTTCTCTTTTTAAATCTATCGAAAAATCCCATAGGGAAATCCTTTCTCACTGTACATATTAGTTTACTGAGATGTACTTATCCCATCGCTTTAAGAGCCTATCCAAATAAGAATAAGCCTGATTTTTTATCTAATCTAGGAATTATGAATTAGTTGCTCCAATTCTACTTCTGAAAGATATCCATGATTGTATAGTTTACTTAACAAGGCTTCATCTACGGTAATTTCATAATAGTCAGTCACAAACTCATGAAATCTCTCAAAGCTATCAAAGAGGTAAGATAGCAACCATTCTCCGCCATCCTGATCTTGGTAAGTCTGTTGATGCGCGTGACCGTCATACCAGATAAAGAAGGTTGTTTCATCTTTTTGTTCTTCTGAATAAAGTGAGACATACTTTTCATCCAGTCCTTTATAAAAACTATCGATGATATCTTGATTCCACTCGTCAGCACCAAACTGGCTTAAACTACTTTCATGATCAAAGCCTTTTATAAGGATCATTTTATCAGTCAAAATCACATCTAAAGAATCACCAGATCCATTATCAATAAGATAGCGGACTCCATAGTCTTCCTCAGTCTTAATCACGAGTCTGAGCCAATCCTCACTCGGATCTGTCAGATATTCGTCAATGACTAGCAAGGCATCTAAGCGAGTCTTTATCTTGTCCCAATTAATCTTTCTCATCTCTAAAAAACCTCCATCTTATTCTTGCTATTTATCAAGATCACAAGCCCTATAACGAGCTGTTAGATAGCCTGAAAAGCTAATCTGAGGGATATTCCACTCATTAGGCAAATAAATGGAACAATCTACCTGATCACCTAGAGGGGAACTTGCTGAGAAGACATATCTTCCCAAATCCTCATTATTAGGATTTCTTTCAACTTGACTCAATCTGCTAGTATTGAACCAGTCTTTAAACAGTAACCAGATTTGCTCGGCATCTTCGTTTAATAGGGAGACTTTCAAGTTGTAACTAATTCCGACCCTACATCTTTTTTTGAATCCTAACTCATCAGCTTTACAAACTTTTATCGATCCCTTATCATACTGCCAGTTATCACTATCTAATAGGGGAAATTGAATAGATAGATTGTCTTTAAATCCCTGTATAGTATCACATAAATCTTTGGAGGCGGCTTCGAATAATTCTAGTTCTTCCATAGTCTTCTCTTTAATTTTCATAGCGAATCACATTCCGATTTAATCTGCATCAACCCAGATCTGGTATTTTTGACAATGGAGACATCTAAACAAATAACCACAGATAGGCCCCTCTTTAACCAAGTAATCTTCTACATCTTTATATTCTTCACGCGCTTCATAGTCTGCCAAGACTTGCTCAGCGATTCCCATATCCTTCAATTCTCGAGTTCCAACTGTACCCTGGTAAGCACAATAATCTTGGCAACAAGAAAGCCAATATTCTCCCTGCCAACTAGAGTAGCCTGGGGTCTGACAAAAAAGCAGCTGATTCTTTTCTGGATCCAATTCACCCTGCCACTCGGCATCTTGGATAAATTCTGCATCGAATTTTTTTGCTGCTTGACCGTTTGCAATGCAAGTTGGGCAGAGATGTTCTATCTCTTCAATACTGTAGGGTCTAAGAGCATAATAAACATTGCTTTCTTTCCCACAAGATGGACAAACCTTGGCTTCTCCTTCAACAAATGAACCTGTAGCCAACAGATCTGGATGATAGATAAAATGCGGCAAAGACTGTAATAGCTTCTGCCTATACTTCTTCTCCTCTTTTTTTAGAGGACGAGGAAGGGCAAAACGATCGCCATGACTCTGACTCATTTCTTGTAAACGGCTCAGTTTCTTTAATTGTTTTCGGTCTGGTTTATCTAAGATTTCGGTAAATAAGCTATAGGCACTAGTGTAGAGACCCAATTGGTCATATAGGTCAACTAAGACTTTTTTAGCTTCTAAATCTTCAGACTTAGCTAATTCATCAGCCAAATCATAGAGTGCCGCAACATTGGAAGAATTTCCATCTTGTTCCAGGTATTGCTTTTTTAAAGCAATATACTTTTCTAGAAATGGATTCATGGGACTACCTTTCTAATGGAATATAAAAACCTTAACAAATAGTCACTAAGACATTCCCCTTGTGGTTTAAGATTTCCTTGTAAAAGTCTTTCATTTTGACAAAACAGGTTAAAATATCATCCTTGATTTCTTCCTCTTCCTCAAGATAATCCCAAATATCAGGATACAAGTCGGCTTTCTTGCATGCTTCCATACTAAAGTCTTTCAAGGCCTTGTCCATATCAAATTCTTCTAAAGCTTGACTAATAGCCGCAATTCTCGATTTTTCAGTATAGGCGATATATTCAGATACATCTTCTAGAGGAGTCACCCCTAAAACAGCTTCTCTCAAGGGGTTGTCATCCAAAAATTCTGAACTACTAAATCCTGTCATGACAAAGAGAAGAGCATCCCACATTTTGTCGATATCTATTATGATATCATGAGTGTCAGCGGAGTCCTCAGCAAAGTCTAACAAGTCATCTTCTTGGTTAGAAAGAGCTTTTATTTGTTCTAATTCATTGTCTGGTAAATATTGATAATTGGCAATCATTCCCATGATTTTTCTCCTTTGAATCTTGTAGGATAATACTGATATTTCTAGCTCTATTTCTATAGAAAATGCTATAATGGAGCTAAGAAATTGTTTTATTGAATGTTAAATAAAGGGAAATAGTAATGTTCACTAGTATTGTTTTGGGTTTTTATGCTCTTTTCTTTCTATCCTTATCCTTTACTATCTACCTCTATATCAGACTTGTAGTTGCGGTTAAAAAAGGCAAAGACATTCCCAAATGGATTTACAAACTTGGCCATGCTGTTCAAGGTAGAATTCACGTTGACTATGAAGAAATCACTGATGCTAATGCCCTTAAAGAGATTCATTGGTTCTTACTGATCTATTTAATCGTAAATCTACTCGTATTGGCTGTCCTCTACTATCATAGTAATAGCTTTCCTCAAGCCATTTATGAATGTTTGAAAAAACAATTTTTCATCGTACTTGTTAGTACGGTTTTAAAAAGTATTGGTAAATTTGTTGTACTGGCTATAAGCAAAAACTTTCATAACAGTCATGTCTATGCATCAACCAACGCTGTTATCGGGACAGCTTTTTTAACAAGTTATGTTTTTATGTTCTGCATGATGATGAGTGGTCTTCCAGCTCAACCAGTTCCAGTAACCATTCAAGATACTACTGTCATTGTCGGGGAGACTAAGGTTTCCGAGCTTTTAGACCAAGGCTTCACCTTTGGAGATAAAGGCGCAGAGAGCTCCATCACCAATCCCAAGAACGACCACTTCTACTACGGTCAGCTTCTAGAAGTCAAGCGGGATAATCAGTCCTTTGGCTTTATGAGCCTTACTCCTACAGGAAAAGATACTGATCAACTTAAAAACTGCGTCATCACCTATTACAGAACACCTAAGGATAGCAAGCAACTAGAAAAAATTTTCATCAATCATGTCAAGCTAGCAAATCTCAAGCTCCAAGATTTTCAAACACGAAAATTAATCGATATCTTTGAAGTCAATCCAGCTGATTATAACGTCTCTGATAAAGATACCAACTTTATCCTAACTATCCAAACAGCAGATTACGACCTCTGGAAAAGATACCGGATTGAATCCAAGTTCAATTCAGATGGTTCGATTGATAGCTATGGAGTCAGAGCCCAGCATAGCATGTGGGAATGATTCACCATTTCCCCCTTTATCACATAAGCATTAAACTGGAAAAATATCGTCGACAAGTTTATAGGTTTCGATGAATCGAAGGCCAGAGGAACCTTTATCTCTAGTGATTTCTTCATAAATATCTTCTAAATTTTGGGCAGGTGCTAACATCCAAATTCTAAAAGGTTTAAGTTTCACCTGTCCAATTTTTTCAATATTTTCTAATAATTGCCCTAAATCTTTGTGATTGAACCAGCAATCTGTAACGAGAGCAAACTTTGTATTGTCCATCTTACAGGAGATTTGACTAGTCAAAAAATCATCGATGGAGGGCTTTTTTGTTTGTAAGAGGCGTGTGCAAGCCAAATGATACTCAAGCTTTCTAGGACTCTGCTCAACCATAGATACAAAGACAAGACCATACTCATCTTGGAATTTAACAGTAAGGAGATCTCCTTCTTCAAAATAAGGTTTACGTTTAGTCTTGGCTTTAGTGACCTTTAGAGGTCTAGGATTTTCAGTTTGCAACTGGATAGCAAGTTTATCCAAGACCTTTTGCCTTTGCTTCAAAGCCTTTGAATCTATTTCCAACCAAAATGGATCAGCCCCTTTTTTGATAAGCTCCAAGGTTTTATCTCTGATATCGTCTGTCAGGTGACCAATCTTCCACAGTGAGTAGGCAAGAGCAGTCCAATAAATTTCTGTAAAAAAGTCTGTTTGACAGTAATCTTTCTCCGCATCGAGGATATCCTTGATAATATTGGCTACATGATCACCATCTCTATAGCGACCAACTACCTCATTGTAAATGTCATACCCTTGATCACTGTCAATGATTTTAACGCCATCAATTGCCATTCTCAACTCCTAATTCTCAATTGACATCTTATTGATAAATCTCAAAGCTTATTTAATCTTATGCTTGTTCATTTTCTCTTGGAAAATATCTGTAAGAATTTGTCGCAATTCTTGAGCTTCCTTTTCAGGAAGTTAGCCTTCTTGTTCAGCTACAGCATACAACTCCGGATACTCGAGCGATACTCTCTTAACAGTACGTGTAATGGCATGTTTTCTAACAAAAAATGGAATCCGCTTAATCATATCTTGAGGAATTAATGCGATAATCTTATTTTACAAGATAGGTTTTCCCGATTTCCATTTTCATGATAGATATTTCTCCTTAAGAAGCTAGATAGTGCTAGATGTTTCTCTTTACTGCTCAATCCGTCTACTCAAGCAGTGGCATACACTCACAAAGAACTTTGTTTGACTATTGAATATCTTCCATCGCTTCTTTCACATATTCTTCGACATCTTCAATCTCTACAAACATTGGGTCTAAGTGACATAGGAAGTGCCAATCTTCGGTGTCGCGTTTTCTGTAGAGAATCGCTTCGCCGTCTTCACTTCCGAAAAAGCTTCTGTCAACTTCATACCCTTTGTTTTCTAGGAATGCTTTTGCCTTGCGGAAGTTTGCTTCTCGTGCTTCGACATAGGCTTTCACTTCATCGTTATTCACGACATATGCATCTACTTTTGTAGCTCCTTCGATCATTTTATCGTTTTTAACGGATATATTCGAAATTTCTTTCCAAATAATGTCCACATTTTCCTCAGAATTAAACGAAAATCTAGATAAAGGGACAATATTTCCATTGAAGACAATCTCCATATAATCCGGTAGATTTTTTGGATTAAAATACTCCACATCAAAACTATCTTCTTTTTCTAAAGTATATCCCGGGATTTGCGCTACAAAGGCTCTTCCCTCTTCTAAAGAATCAAACACGACTAAATCTTTTGAATAATTGTTTTGGTAAAATTCTAATAGATACATCATTAATCCTTTCAATATTTAGATAGAAGATAGTTTTTAGCAAACTAATATACTCAACACGTGAGGATAGAGATTCAAGCATTATTTTTACTAAATAGGATTGATTGCTAAAAATTTCACCAGCTTACCTCCTCTTGTCTCATCCTCAATTATAACACGTTTCCACTCACATATCAGATATTTATTATTGGACCAAATAACCTTTTGAAATAGAAAACAAGCTCACCAATTCATCAAGTCTATATTTTTTATGAGATTCTTCATTAATGCTAAAAGATTTACAGTTTAAATTTTATTAAAAATCCTTGTTCATGACCTTACGTAACGATGTATAATAGGTATGAGGAGGTGGGTAATGATGGCTAAATATAGAGCAATTCCGGAAGGATTTATGACAGTGGGGGAACTTGCTAAGAAAATGGGCATTACCATCCGTACTCTACAATATTACGATAAAGAGGGGCTACTTTCCCCATCGGCAGAAAGTGAGGGAGGTCGCAGGCTTTATACCGATAAAGATATAGTGCTACTCCATCAGATTCTATCATTAAAATCATTAGGCTTTTCTCTCAAGGATATAAAGGGGCGTTTGATCTCTTTGAAAACACCTGATGATGTTGCCAATGCTCTTACAGAGCAAGCAGATATTCTTCGTAAAAATATTGAACAACTTAAGGATTCTTTAGTCGCAATAGAGCAGTTAAAGGCAGAAGTTTTACAAATACAGACGGTCAATTTTAAGAAGTATGCAGACATTATTGTCAATCTACAGATGAAGAATGACTCCTACTCTCTCATTAAGCGCTTTGATGATGATACGCTCGACCAGATACGCAGTCGATTTGACAAGAAAAGTGGACAAGACTTTATGGACAGGTTGAACCACCTAAGTGATCAAATCGTGGAGCTTCAAAAAGAAAATGTACCAGCTGAAAGCGAACAAAGCCAACAGGTTGTGCAAGAATACTGGAGCTTGATTATGGAGTTTACAAATGGTGATATGAGCATGCTTCCGAAGTTGATGGAGGTTGGGAATATTGGCATCGCTACAAACGCTTGGGAAGAAAAACAAAAAATCGTCAATGATTATTTAGGACCTGCTTTACAAGTCTATTTTTCAAGGCTTGGAACCAATCCCCTTGAGGAGGTAGAACCATGAAAGACGCAATAGAGGTTTCTGGATTAAAGAAAAGTTATGGTAGCAATATGGTTCTTAGAGGTCTCGATTTTCAAATCAAACAAGGAGAAATCTTTGCTCTGCTCGGAGTGAACGGAGCTGGGAAAACAACAACACTTGAATGTATCGAAGGACTGAGAAAATATGATGGAGGCACTATTGTTGTAAACGGCAAAATGGGAATTCAACTGCAGTCATCTTCTTTGCCCGCCCATATCAAACCCATGGAAGCGATAAAGCTCTTTGCAAAATGGAATCATACAAAAATTGATGATGATATGCTTAAAGCTCTGGAAATAAAAAAAATTGAGAAGTTACAATACCTGCAATTATCCACGGGACAAAAAAGAAGACTACATCTCGCTCTTGCACTTATCAGTAATCCGGATATTATTTTTCTCGATGAACCGACAGCGGGACTTGATGTTGAAGGAAGACTATCCCTCCATGAACAAATCCGAAAGCTCAAATCACAGGGCAAGACAATTGTTTTGGCAAGCCACGATATGGCCGAAGTTGAAACCTTATGTGACCGCATTGCTATTTTGAATAGTGGAAAGATTGTCTTTTGTGGTACTCCTTCAGAACTGACAGACAGGTTGGGAAGAAACTATTTCATCCATTTAAAGACCCAGGACGGAGAGAAATCTTTTGAAACAGATACGATCGAGGACACTTTGATTTCATTATTGGAAGAATGCAAACAGAAACATATCCAAATACTGGATATTAAGGTGGATCGTGGCACACTGGAGCAGCATTTCATCGAAATGGCAAGGAGGGGATCGGAATGAATGGTTTTTTATATAGCCTAGCATTACAGTGGAAATTGGACATACGAAGTAAGTCTCTCCTGGTTACTTACTATGTTGTACCGCTTATTTTCTTTCTTCTCATGGGTGGTATTTTTACTTCCGTTATACCTGATATGGAAAGCACACTCATACAGTCAATGATTGTCATGAGTGTTTCCATGGGGGCCTTTCTCGGCTTACCGCCTTCCTTGATTGAAACATACGGAAGCGACATAAAAAAGATTTATAAAGCAAATGGTGTGCCTATTCATTTAGGATTGGTGACAATGGTTCTCTCTGCCTTTCTTCATTTAATGATTACCTGCATGGTGATCCTACTACTTGCTCCAATTTTATTTAAAGCAAATCTACCAAGTCAATTTCCCTTATTCTTTCTCGCGCTTGCCATCTACATTTTTGTATCGTTGAGTATCGGAAGTATACTGGGCCTTACTGTTAATAATCAAGCAAAGCTGACCATGATAGCACAACTTATCTTTTTACCATCAATTATGCTCTCAGGAATCATGTTTCCCATCACCTTACTGCCTGAT
The DNA here is from genome assembly GCF_041026655.1 of Streptococcus sp. CP1998. Lineage (NCBI taxonomy): Bacteria > Bacillati > Bacillota > Bacilli > Lactobacillales > Streptococcaceae > Streptococcus > Streptococcus sp. CP1998. The sequence goes on along the minus strand of NZ_CP163380.1, from coordinate 943,990 downwards.
TTTCTCCAAGCAATAGGGCGTCTTTCCCCCGCTTCTTGGGGATTCCGATTGATGGTCGATTATGGTTTTGGTCTTGAAAACCTTTGGTATCTGATTCTTGTATCCTGTATCTCAGTAATGACTTGTATCCTCCTCTTGAATCAGCAAAAATCTAACTAGGTGCCTGAATAAATCCATGGCAACATTAACTTTTAAGCAAAAGCGACGAGATTGTTACTTATCCCGTCGCTTTAGTGTTTTTGGTTGTTTTTACTAATCTCTGTTATGTTATTGAAACTTCTTGCTCCCATCGGCTAAGCACATCTTTTAAAGGCTCATCTAGATAGGTATAGGCCTTGTCCTTTATCCAATCAGGGATTCCATAAGCTGCTTCGGCGATACTTCCTGTGATAGCAGCAAGAGTATCACTATCCCCACCAAGAGAAATCGCATTTCGAATAGCATCTTCAAAATCTGTACTTTCAAGAAAGGCAATGATGGCCTGAGGTACCGTATTCTGGCAAGTTTCATTAAAACGATAAGTAGGACGAATTTCATCTAGTGTTTGAGAAAGATTATATCCATACTCTTGTTCTATGTGTTCCTTGATGAGTCTCTTACACTCTGTAGGATTATCGTTGATCGGTTTTCCATAGTCGCCACTGTAACCTCCAAAGTAATAACGACACATAAAGATAGCATCAGACGTCGCCATAGCCCCTTTGACCCCCTCTGGATGGTTATGAGTCACCTCTGCAGAAAGTCGTGCAAGAGCTATTCTGGACGGCCAGGCTCCCGTTCGTGCACAGAAACTACAATCCATGGTCCAGGCACATGGAGAAACACGCATGGCTGAGCCATTGCCAAAGCTATTATAAGGTTCTCGATCGTCGCCATCAACCCAATTCCCAAATCTTGCACCGTAACCTGCATCGGGATACATCCTACCATATTTTTTCATGGCGTCAATAAAGTCATCCTTCTGACCGCCATTCATAATGGCTTCTGCAACAGCACAAGTCATAACCATATCATCAGTGAAAAAACAATCCTCACGAAATAATGGAAAGTCTTTCGTTTTAATGTTGTCCCATTCATAAACAGAACCTACAATGTCTCCAACTATTGCTCCTAGCATCAGATTCCTCCTTATGATATATCAGATTCATCACACATTTCCAATGGATCGCTCTTTAAAAATGGTACCACCAAATCAACCCACTCTTGAGGTAGATAAGCTGATAAATAGCCGTGGTTATAGCCCTTTGCTTCATACAGGATCGTATTTGGATGTAGCTGCTGAAATAATTTTGCCGATGCTTTCACACAGTTCAATTCTTTTCCACCATAGATATAGAGAACCTGCGCCTTGCTTGCAGAAATTGTGTCCTTCAGCTTGTAACGCCCCATATAGGTTCTGTAAATGCTCACCAATGTTTTGATAGGTGTCCTTGGCAGATCCTCCAAATAATAAGCTTTTATCTCCTCTGGATAAGCCAGGTTAGGATAGAGTTTGTTCATTATGCTTAATTGAAGTTTGCAAGAGAATTTACTGAACATCAGTTTACCAAATAGAACTACTAGAAAGATGCTGATTTTAGCTAACCTTGGTTGTGGAATACAGAGACTTCCATCTATGGTGGTCTTCTCAGCTATCTCGCTGTCTAATGACAAAAGCTCCATGGCAATTTGACCTCCAAGTGAAACACCACCAATCGCAAACAACTTCCCACCACAGTTTGCTTTGACATAGTCTAGGATCTCCAAAGCAGAATCTTCCGTAGAAACATAATCGAGTTGATATTCTTCACCGTGCCCATTCAGCGTGGGTAGAATAACACGGTAGTCTTTTGATAAGATCCGTGCTTGACGAAGATAATTCCACCAAGAACTGCCACCGCCATGTATCAGTAAGATAGGAGGCAAATTCTTATCACCAAATTCATGGAATTTCATGTTTAAACTCCTTACAGTACCACTCCAACCTGTAGTGATAAAAATCATTTGTAATAAAAATAGTTAGATGAGTTTGAATTTGAGCAAATAATTGTGGCATATTTTCCCAAATTGATATTCCAACGTTTACATTATTCAGTCTTCTTCTTGTTCAAGTACCAACTAGGAATGATTTGCTTCATATCATCATACCATTCTAAAATTTCCTTAGCTTGATGTTGCATTACTACTATTTCTTCAGCTCCGTATGGTACAGCCCATGACAGAGCACCAACTATGTTATTTAGAATATAGATGGCAAGAAGTTTCCAAAATAATTCTGGAACCTTACCATCAAAATATCCATCTATCATACCAGATGCAAAAAAGGGAGAGACTTGAGCAGACCATACAATACGATTGAATTCCTCCCAAGGATCTCCGATATCAAATCGATCAAAGTCAATGATATAAATTTTACAATCTTCACCAATCATGAAATTCCCGATATGATAATCTCCATGTTGGAAAACCTGAGGTCTATCTTTTAACAATTCTCGATTTGCATTTAAATAATCAATAAAAATCTGACCATTTTCGTATTGAACGGGACATTCTTTGTATTTTTTGATTTTGTCATCAATTTTTCGATTATAAAAGACCTCCCAATCTTCACGAACTTCTGTAACAGGGAGTGAATGAATTTTTTGAAGGATTCTTCCCGCTTCTACTCCATAAGTATATTGTTGTTCTTTCGAAATAGTTAAAATGGTTTCTCGAGCATCTTTCCCGTCTATCCATTCGTGTAAAGAATGTACTTCGTCATCGCAGAGTTCTATGCTAATCGGTTTACACATCGGAACTCCAAGAGAAGCTACTTTTTCCATCATATCAAATTCAAATCTTTTAGAATCTAACTTCTCCTTATCAGAAACACGCAAGAAATATTTTTGCTGTTTTTGATCTGTCACACAATATTTTTTATCATCTGACCAGCCTTTATTTATGGCTATCTTACTACTAAAATCCACCAATAACTCCTCGATTAACTTTACAACATTACTATATTCTTAACTAATGAAAAGTAATTCGTAGTCCGTCCATTCTTTTACACTTCCTAAAGATACATAAATTTTGACCACGTTCTGAAATTATAATTTCTTCTTAAAATGAATAATTCTATTTGCCTCCTGAAATCCAATATTGAGATGAAATCTTATAGAGTCCGTATTAGTTAAAGTACAGTCACTTGCAAATTCCTTACATCCTTTATTTTTCGCCCATTCCTCACATTTTGCACAGAGATTTTTAGCAATATCCTTTAAACGATATTCCTCGTCGACAATAATCCCTTCTAAGAATCCAACAGGACTATATTTACAACCTTCAACATAATCAAATCTGAGTGAACATAGTGCTAACCCTACAATTGTGTCACCTTTAACTTCTGTAAAGATTGCAGTATTTTTGCCATTCGTATATTTTTTTACTTCATCAATAGCTTCTTTATCGGTCAATTGGGGCCATAATTGTTTCATTAGTTCAGCCGTTTTTATAGAATCTTTTGTTATTCCATCCATATTGATGTTCCTCCGCAAATTACAAGCAAATGTTTCGAATCATGCTGTTACTTTGTTACTCATTGATTGATACCAATACCATACCCTTCTACTTTTCGCTGTCTCAGATCGGAAGAGTAGAGTCACACACTCAGCGGTTCGGACTTACCGTATCATTTCGTCGTAAACTCCTTACTCTACGACAGCTATACTCCAGGGCACCTTCTCGACCTTCGGTCTCACCTTGTCCCATGGGCAGATCATCTACTTCTACTTCGCTACTATCTAGCTCGTACAAGTAGTCATACCGCCTCAACATGGTGCGTTTGCGGGACTCAAAAGGTTCAGTGAACCTTTTGAGGATTAACTGCGTTTTACCAACAAGCTCACACACTCCACATGATGCGTCTGCGGAAAAAGATCCACCGGTTGGACTTTCTTCAATTCATAGCCCAACTCTTGGTAGAGTTTGATATCACGCGCCATGGTGGCGACGTTACAGGAGATATAGGCGATGCGGTCAGTGCCTGTTTGGGCACTTGCTTTGATAAAGCTTTCGGTCAAGCCCTTGCGTGGTGGGTCGACTAGGATAGCAGTAGGCTGGATGCCTTCCTTGAGCCAATTCTTCATGGCATTTTCAGCTGTATCGCAGACATAGTAGGCATTGGTGATGCCGTTTAAACTAGCATTCTTCCGGCTATTCTCCACGGCTTCAGGGATAACCTCTACCCCATAGACTTCCTTGACATGCTTGGCAACTGACAAGCCAATGGTCCCAATTCCGGAGTAGGCATCAATGACTACATCCTCTTCTCTTAGCCCTGCAAAATCAATGGCTGTCTGATAGAGCTTCTCAGCCATTTCTGTATTGACCTGGTAAAAAGCCGGGCCAGAGATTTGGAAGCTATTGCCCAACATTTGATCGGTAATATAGTCTTGACCATAAAGCGTACGCCATTCTTTTCCAAAAATGGCATTGGTATTCTGGTCGTTGATATTTTGCATAACGGATTTGATGGCTGGGAATTGCTTGATTAACTGCTCGATCAACTGGTCCACACGGAACACCTTGGGACGAGTTGTCACCAAAATGACCATAATTTCTCCAGAATGGTGGCCACGACGAACGACGAGATTGCGAATCAAGCCAGATTGTTCCTTTTCATCATAAGGCTTGAGGTCAAACCGACGAATCAAATCTCTAAGAGCCAAGACTACTTGGTCAATGACTGGATCTTGGATATAAAAGTCTTCAATCGGCATCAAATCATGAGAGTTCTTGCGAAAGAAGCCTGTCTCTACCTGACCATTGACACGACGGACAGGTACCTGAGCCTTGTTGCGATACTGGACAGGGTGGTCCATCCCCAAGGTCAGGGGTACTTCGATATCAGAGATTCCTGCCATCTTGTAGAGGCTATCCTTGACCTGCTTGGCCTTGAATTTCAGCTGCTCCCGATAATCTAGGTGACCCAAGTCAGCAATGCCGCTTCGCAAGTAAGCCAGGTCTAGCTCTTCATTACGATGAGGGGATTTCTCTATATACTCTTCAACTTTTCCATAGCCGATCTTCTTATTGACCTTGAGCACGCGCATGCGAATGACTTCTCCTGGCAGGGCATTCTCCACAAAAAAGACCAGGCCATCGACCTTAGCCACTCCTGCTCCTTCGTGGGTCAAATCGACAATCTCAACCGTTACAATTTCATTTTTCTTTAACATCATTTTCTATCTTTCTACAAATTAAAAGGGACGGAGTCCAAAACTCCTATCCCCTTATTATATCATCTCAGTCCCATTTGGTACAATTTCTTTTTATAAGCATCAAAATCGACCAGCAGGCCTTGGCCACCGTACATATCGTAGGCATCGACCCAATCCCCATTTTCTGGGACGGTCACTCGTTCAATTCCTTTTCCAGCACTACCGACTAGGCCAAGTCCATTGGTCAATAGGAAGGAGAAAGGAACATTGGTGGACGTCATAGCAAAGACTTTCCCGAGGGCTTCTGATCCCGTAAAGAGTTTGGTTGGATCCTTGATCTGGTGCATAATGGCAGACATGACCTCTTGCTGGCGACGGGTCCGACCAAAGTCCCCTTCATCGTCCTTACGGAAACGCGAATAATTGAGAAGGGTCCGGCCATCCATCCGTTGTTTTCCAACCTTGATGGTTTGCTGCGGAACGACACCGTCTTTCATGTTCAAATCATCTGGAACTTCTACTTCACTGACCTTTTCGCCATCAACCGTTGAAAACTTCGCATTCATCTCGACCCCATTTGGGAAGAGGGTATCGATCGCTGTCGCAAAGGTCTTGAAATCGACCATGGCGTAATATTGGATATCAATGTCAAAGTTGTCTTTAAGCATCTGGCGCACCAATTCAGCCCCTTGGTTGTTATTTTGCTCCCCGATGGTGAAAGCAGTATTGAGCTTCTGGTCGTAGTAGCCATCATATTCAGGAATATTTTGCTGGCTCACTCCATCAATATGGACCAGTGTATCCCGCATGAAGCTGACCATCTTGATCTTACCTTCTTTGTTATTGACATTGACCACCATGATGGAGTCTGTCCGTGTCTCATCCGATTTTTCACCGATCCGACCATCTGTCCCCAAAATCAGGATATTGATCCCATCTCGCGACTTCTTGCCGTTAAATTTCTCAACGACAGCCGGTTTGGCATCTGGACCTGTCGGCTTACTGTTCAGGCCTTTTACAAACATGAAGAGCATGCCACCAATAATGAGCAAGAAAAAGAGTGCAAGCCATTTGAAGATCCGTTTAACACTAATCTTTTTCAGTGGTTTCTTAGGTATATCGCTCGTCGCAGCAACTGCTTTCTTCTTAGACTTTTTGCTACGTGATTGGTAAACAGGGAGATCACCAATTGGTTCAGCAATCTCACCTTGCACTTCTTCTGTGGCATCTACCTCAGGTTGAAGGGCTTCTGTATCCTCAAAAGCTCCTTGGCTCTTCTTGAGCAGGTAATTGTATTCTAGTTGTTCTCGTTCATTCAAATAATGAAAATTTGAGTTTAAGTACTCTAATCGCTTTCGCTCGTGGTGAGATAGAAAGTTGGATTCGTTACTCATCTTTTCTCCATTCCGTTATCTTTTAAGGTATAGACCTGATACCGACCCAAGACTTTTGTCTGTATGCCCAAACTGTCTAATTCCTGATAGGCAAACTGTATGAGATCAGGCGCTTCGTTTAGGAGGTCAATAATGAAAAAGTATTCTCCTAAAGCCGTTTTTAGGGGGCGACTTTCAATCTTGGTTAAATTAATCCCCCGCCAAGCAAAGGTAGATAAGCCCTTATAGAGGGCTCCTGACAAGTTATTTGGTAAGGTTAAGGCTAAGCTTATTTTTTGAAGAGCCGGACTTAAAGTTTCCGACATCGCTGGCTCTTTAGCCCCTAAAATCCAAAAACGTGTATAATTGTCCTCAATTTCTTGGATGTCTCTGGCCTGGACTTCCAAGCTATACTCACTAGTCCGCCAGAGGGGCAATCGCGCAATTTCCAAGTCCGGATGCTCAGCTACATAGCGAGCTGCATAGGCTGTCGAAGCCGTCATTTCCATAGCCACATCCGGATAATGAGCTCTTAAAAAAGCCTTCCCTTGGGCTAAGGCCTGTGGATGCGAATAAACCGTTCGAATGGGCCGATCTTTTTTAGCCACCAAAAGCTGTTGCTTAATGGGATAGACCACTTCTGCAACAGCCTGAATCGTTCCCTGGTGAAAGAGGTAATCAAGTGTTTCATGGACACTGCCTTCAATCGAGTTTTCAACTGGGACGACTGCAAAATCGATCTCTTGATTCTCATAAGCCTTGATGACATCTGTAATCGTCCGATAGGCAATGCGTTCAGAAGTTGGAAAGCTATGAGTGGCTACATCATGGGTAAAAGACCCTTTGGGACCAAGATAGCCTACAAGCATCGAATAATCTCCGCAATTTCTTCAGGTGTTTTGTCCTCGACATCCACAATATGAGTTGCAATATCCTCATACAAAGGTAAACGTCCATCAAAAATCTTCTTGAATTCTTCTTTGGTGTTGTTTAAAAAGAGGGGACGTTGGATGGCTTTGTCATTTTGAATCCGTCTGTACAAGGTTTCAAAATCTACTCGCAGATAAATGTTGTGCGGATTATTTTCTAAAAGTGCACGGTTATGAGGATTGACCACAATCCCGCCTCCAGGAGAAATGATGGCCGCTTCATTTTCCAATAAACGCTCTAACATCTTAGTCTCACGATGACGAAAGGCAGCTTCTCCTTCCGCTTCAAAATAGTCATTGATCGACATACCGATCTCTTCAACAATTAATTCATCCATATCATAGAACTTTGGATCAAGAATGCGACCAACGGTCGTTTTCCCAGCTCCCATAAAACCAAGTAAAATTTTAGCCATGCAGTAATGTCTCCAAATCTTCGAAAAAACTAGGGTAACTGGTGTTGATGGCCTCTGCTCGATCCAATACCACATTTCCATCTCTCACCAATAAGGCCGCAACGGCAACCATCATCCCAATCCTATGATCTCCAAAGGTCTCTAATTCTGCTCCATGTAGGAGAGTCGGTCCAGTGATAATCATGCCGTCTTCCGTTGGCACGACATTGGCTCCCATAGCATTGAGGCTATCTGCTACGACCTGGATGCGGTCCGTTTCTTTCACACGAAGCTCCTCAGCATCTGCAATCACGGTCTGACCATTTGCCTGTGTCGCTAGTAAAGCAATAATCGGCAATTCATCAATCAAGCGTGGAATCAACTCCCCATCAATCCGAATCCCTTTTAAGGACGAAGTCTTAACCGTGAGACTTGCAGAGACCGCTTTTTCATCGCGATCCTCAATGGTGAGATCTCCCCCCATTTCTTGAATCACATCGAGAATCCCTGTCCGCGTTTGGTTGATGCCAACATTTTCAATCTTGATCACACTATCTGGCAGAATGAGGCCTGCCACTAACCAAAAGGCTGCACTGGAAATATCTCCAGGAACGATGACTTCTTGACCTTGGAACTCTTGTCTACTCTGGATGCGGATGGTTTTTCCATCCACCTGGATCTCTCCGCCAAATTGGCGAATCATATCCTCCGTATGGTCACGCGTCTTTTCCTTCTCGATAATCGTTGATTCACCCTCAGCCTGTAAAGCCGCAAAAATGAGAGCAGACTTGACTTGAGCCGATGCCACTGGCAAACGGTAATGAATCGGTTTGAGCTGATGGGTCCCTTTTTCATGTAAAGGTGGGCAATCGCGATCTCCCTGACCAGCAATCTCTACCCCCATCTGACGCAGTGGGATCGCGACACGATCCATGGGCCGTTTGGAAAGACTATCGTCTCCGACCATGGTCACTGCATAATCCTGACCTGCTAGGACACCTGATATCAAACGAATAGACGTTCCTGAATTGCCCATATCAAGGGGAGCGGTCGGAGCTTGAAGACCTTGAAAGCCTACTCCTTGAATCCGAATCACATCCCCGTCATCTTGGATGGAGACTCCTAAATCTCGAAACACCTGGATGGTAGAAAGCACATCTTCGCCTCGCAAGATATCATAGACCTTGGTTTCGCCCTTTGCAAGACTTCCAAAAATAATGGATCGGTGACTGATGGATTTGTCACCAGGGACACGAATGGTTCCCTTTAGACCCTTGCTATTGGTTCTTAATTTCATTGCCATCCCCAGAGTGCTTTTCCACATATTCTATCATAAATAGGACATGAATTCAATTTTTGATCAAAAATTTGGGACAAAAATCGAATGTTTCCAAGCATTTTTTGAGCTTATTTTTCTCTAGTGGCGAACGAAAATACCAGAGTCGAAATTACAACTCTGGTAGAAATTTCTATTTGTATAAATCTTGAATCGGCTCAAAGATGATCTTTTCAAGATCTGCAAGATAAATAGACAATTGCTGTTGTTTGGTGAAAAATTCATTCACAATCGGACTTGCTTGGATTTTTTCCATATAGTCCTTCATTTCTTGTTGCACAGCTTCTGTTGGAAGTTGACCGGATTGCATCAAGCCTTGTAGTTGATTTTGGAAAGCGACGTATTCGTCAAACAGCGTTTTCGCTTCTGGATTTGCTTCGATCTCTTGCTTGCTTTCTACGACAGCCTTGTATTCAGGAAGGTCTCGCAGAGTCCGAGAGAGTTCGTTTGCTACATCATAAATATTTGCCATTTTATGGGCTCCTTTACTGATAAGATACTTCTATTATACTGCTTTTCCTTCAATATTCCTAAAATGAAGCAGGCCTTTTGACGCAAATCCTACTTTAGACCTAGCGAGCAAGGACGGTATAAGACGTCGCCTGGCTGATCAATGCTTGGGCCCGCTCCTGATCTTCTGCATTTTTAAAGGTCAACTGTAAAATCCCATGGATGTCCTCCCGATTCTCTTCATTGATGTGAATATTGACCAAGGAAATCCCTTGTAGGAGTTGTAATATTTCGAGGATCACACCTTCCTTATCGGGGACATCGATAAAGAGATCATAGGCACTATCGCGTCCAGCACGCTGATGGATCTGCATTTCTTTTCGGTGCTTGCGCCCCTCATGGAAAAAGGACCAAATAGCCTCTTCGTTATCTGCTTGAATGGTCTCAGCCACCTGATCCAAACGGTCTTTGAAATCTGCAATCCGCTCTAATATCGCTTGAGGGTTGGACAAGAGAATAGAAGTCCACATACTTGGCTCACTTTCCGCAATCCGTGTCATATCCCGAAAGCCACCAGCCGCAAAACGGCGGGTCATTTCATGCTCTTCCCCATAAGCTACGGCCTGCTCGACCAGAGTCGAAGCTAAAATATGAGGAAAATGGCTGATCTGGGAAGTCACCCGATCGTGTTCCTCAGCATCGATTTCAATAAATCGAGATCCCAATCCACTCAGAAGCTCTTTCAACTCTTCCATGGCACCTTCTGTGGTCAAGCCTGAAGGAGTAAAAATATAATAAGCGTTCTCAAATAAGGTGGCATCTGTGCACCTGTCTTATGACTACCAGCCATGGGGTGTCCTCCCACAAAGCGAACAGCCTTGTCTGTAAATACCTTTTCAGCTTGTGCGACAATTTCTGCCTTGGTAGAGCCTGCATCTGTCACCAGTACCTGGTCTTTCAAATTCAGGCCAGCTAAGGTTTCTAAGTAAGATTTGGATTGCTTAATCGGAAGCGCCAAAATAATAATATCCGCGAAAGGGGCAAAGGCTGCGAAATCATCCGTCACCTGATCCACCATTCCTCTTTCAAGGGCGATGGTTCGAGAGGCTTCACTACGATTGTACCCAAGAATAGTCACATGTGGGTGGGCTCTCTTAATGCCTAGCGCTAATGAAGCACCAATCAAACCCAACCCTGCAATATAAACAACTTTCTTCTCCAAAGGAAAACTCTTTCTCTTAAAAATTCTTCGTAAATTCCCGGTGCTTAGCAACAGCTTCTTTCAATTCTTCCAAGTTATCGGATGAAAATTTTTCAAGCACTTCTGTAGCAAGGACCGTTGCGACCACTGCTTCCATTACCACTCCTGCAGCTGGTAGAGCCGTTGGGTCGCTGCGCTCAACCGTTGCCTTATAGGGCTCATGGGTCTCAATATCCACACTCATCAAGGGTTTGTAGAGGGTCGGAATAGGCTTCATGACACCACGAACCAGAATGGGCTCACCGTTGGTCATCCCCCCCTCAAAACCACCAAGATTATTGGTGCGACGGGTATAGCCAGTGTCCTGAGACCAGATGATTTCATCCATGACTTGACTACCTTTTAGACGACCTGCGTCAAACCCAAGACCAAACTCCACTCCCTTAAAGGCATTGATAGAGACCACTCCTTGAGCGATTTTGGCATCCAATTTCTTGTCCCATTGCACATAGGATCCTAGTCCAACAGGCACACCGCCAACCAAGGTTTCCACAATTCCCCCGATGGTATCACCATCTTTTTTCACTTGGTCAATGTAGGCCTTAACGGCTTCTTCTTGTTCTGGCACAACGATCGAAACTTCCGACTTCGCTGCTTTTTCCTTGATTTCTGAAACGGTTAGATTCTCGGGAATTGCAATCTCAATTCCCCCAAAATTAACAATGTGGCTGGCCACTTCAAGGCCGATTTCTTCTAAAATCCGTTTAGCAACTGCACCAACGGCTACACGCATGGTCGTCTCACGGGCTGAAGAACGTTCGAGCGAATTACGAAGATCGTCAAAACGGTATTTCATCCCTCCGACTAGATCGGCATGACCAGGACGTGGCTTGGTAATCTTACGCAGATTTTTCTTTTTCTCTTCGACCGGTGCTACATTCATGATCTCCAGCCATTTTTGATGATCCAGATTGGTCACATTCAGCGTAATCGGACCTCCCATGGTCAAGCCATGACGGACCCCTGAAGTGATCTCGACCCGGTCACTTTCGATTTTCATCCGAGCACCACGACCATAGCCACCTTGTCGACGTTTGAGCTCTTTATTAATATCCTCTTCAGATAAAGGAAGGCCTGCTGGAACCCCCTCGATAATAGCTGTAAGTCGAGGACCATGGGACTCTCCTGCTGTTAAATATCTCATACGACCTTATTCCTTTCTTTCTAAAAAGTCCTTCATTTCTTGAAGAGGGATTTGATGAATCGCTGCTTGCCCCAACTCTGGAACAATTACTAATTTCAAGTTCGTCCCACGCGCTTTTTTGTCATGAGTCAAGGCTTGATAAAGGGCGTCTTTATTCCAGTTCTCACAGGTCACCGGAAGGCCAAATTTCCGGCACATTTCTTCAATTTTTTGAGTGATTCCTTTTGGCATCAAGCCCTTTTCTTCTGCAACTCGTGACAACTGTACCATGCCCATACTAACGGCTTCCCCATGCATAACCTGTCCATAACCAGCTGTCGCTTCAATGGCATGCCCGATGGTATGACCAAAATTGAGATACAGTCGAATGCCATTGTCCAGCTCGTCTGCCACCACATGGTCTCGCTTCACCAGGCAAGAATGAGAAATGATGCTCTCTGCATGCTCTAAAATACTCTCAACAGAACCATTCATGGCTTCCAATTCTTCCCAAAGTTCCGTATCTTGGATGAGACCGTACTTGATGACTTCGCCCATCCCCTCGATCAATTCACGTTGCCCCAATGTGCTTAACACTTCAGGATCAATAAACACACCATCTGGTTGGGCAAAAGTTCCTACCATGTTTTTGGCAAGTGCGGTGTTGACTCCAGTCTTTCCCCCGATAGAAGAATCTACCTGTGCGGTCAAGCTAGTCGGGATCTGAACAAAGGAAATTCCCCGCATATAGGTCGAGGCAGCAAAACCAGCCAAATCACCAACTACGCCACCCCCAAGAGCAACGATTCCATCACTGCGCGTCATGCCCTGGGTAGCTAGAAAGTCATAGACTTTTGAAACAGTGGTTAGATTCTTACTGGCTTCCCCTTGAAGAAACTCAAAGCGCACCACTTGAAAACCAGCTTTCTCCAGGCTCTTCTCTACGATAGAGGCATATAGCTTAGCCACCCGGTTATCGGAAATAATAGCGACTTTTTTATCGCCCCAAAGAGTGCGCAACCAGTCTCCAACTTGGTTGAGACCACCTCTTTCAATCACAATATCATAGGAATGTCCTGGAATAGGTACCGATACGTTCATAGGAATCTCCTTCACGTTTTTCTTTGATTCTATCTTATCATGAAATAGGGTACATGTCTCAAAAAAATGAAAAAGAGACTAGAGCAAGACTGTTTTTTTAAAAATCAGGTCTTGTTCTAATCTCATAAAGCTTTTTCAATAGGAAAAGGTAAACCTCTCTCTTAGTCACATACAAATTGGCGATATTCTGTTATCAATGCTTTCCATACAGACTCTGTAGGAAATACTTTCCCAGTCATTAATTCAAAGGCTGCTTCAGCTTGATAAAAGAGCATTCCCAGCCCATTTACCCTCTGGTTTCCTTGATTCACTGCTAATTGCAGAAAGGGGGTCACTGCCGGATAGTAGGCCATCTCTACGATTAAGGCCTGTGGGGGAAAGGTCAAGTGACTCGCTATCGGAAGAGAATGACCATCCATGCCTACACCAGTCGCATTTAAGATGAGATCGGCTTGATTAAAGGAGCTTTGAACGTCTTCATTTTTCTCAATCGCATACAATTCTATCAAGAAATCAAAGGCATCTTCTAGCAACTGAACCTTGGAACGATAATGAAGCAATCTCTCCTCTCTCACAAAGACAAGGATACGTTTTACACCTAGATGAATGGCCTGTGCAATAATCGCTAAAGCTGCACCACCTGCACCTAAGAGAACCATTGTTTTTCCCTTAATAGAGAAAGCAGGAGGTAAACTACGAAAGAAACCAATTCCATCCGTATTATAGCCTTTCAGCTTACCATCGCGGTGAACGATAGTATTGACAGAACCGATCTTTCGGGCCATCTCATCCACTTCATCTAAGTAAGGAAAGACCTTCTGCTTGTATGGCATGGAGATATTGGCCCCAATCATATCCAACTTACGAATTTGGCTGATGGTGCTTTCTAAGTCTTCTTCAGCAATATCCCAAGCTAGATAAGCAGCATTGGTCGCTGTTAATTCATAGGCTAGATTATGAATGAAAGGAGAGATACTATGACGAATGGGATGGGCAATGACCGCTGCCATCCGAGTATATCCGTCAATCTTCATTTAATAACTCCCGAATTCTTCTCATATTTTCAAGAGGAATTTGACCTGGGGCACTTTCATCTCCGACTCTAGCATAAGACCAGGAAGAACCTGTCAAATCAGCTGTCAAGCGCGAAATCTTCCCGACCTTGCCCATGGAAATCGTTACATATTCTTGCTCAGGGTTCAGTGTCTTGAAACCACGCGTATAATTCATCAAGTCAAGAACATCTTGTTCATTGTGGGCCATAACGGATACCTTGACTAATTTTGGAGAAAAGCTGGTCAATTCCGATAAGATCTCCATCATATTTTCCGGAGTTTCTTGGAAGTTATGGTAGCTGAGAACAAGATTTGAAAATTCCAACATCTCTTCAAAGACTTCACGGTGACTATAATACTCGAAATCGATATAATCCGGATGATAGATGGATTGAATATCTTTCAGGATCCCAACATATTCCTCGTTGGTCAGCTCCATCTCTCCACCTTCAGCTCGAGTCCGCAAGGTGAATAAAATCTCGCGTCCAGCAAATTTCTCAAAAACTGCAGGAGCAACAGTTAAGATCTCGCTTTTTTCTAAAAAGTCCGCACGCCACTCAATAACATCCGCATCCTCGTAACGCGAACTATCTAGTTGTTGCGCCTCTTCTAAGGAGCGAGGCATAATCGAAACAACTAACTTCATACATCCACCCTAATTGTAAATACTTTTAAGTAATTACTACTTTCTTCTTTCTTGTTCCACCGAAAATCTCCCGGAAGGCCGTATTCCGCTAAATAGCGATGCTTACGGCCTTGAAATCCTTTTTCGATCTGTTTTTTAAATTTATCTTTGGTCACATTAGCCGCATTGGTACTGAGAATCAAGGTCCCACCTGGATGTAAAATCTCAATGGCCTCGCTGACCAACCGATGGTAATCTTTAGCGACTGAAAAGGTCCGTTTTTTATTTCTCGCAAAGCTAGGCGGATCGAGCACGATCACATCATAGCTTAGGTCATGGCGTTTGGCATATTTGTAATAGTCAAAGACATCCATCACGACAAAACGATGAGCATCCAGCGTCAAGCCATTTGCCACAAAATGCGCTTCTGATAGTTCTCTACTTCTCTTAGCAAGATCGACCGACGTTGTCTCAACTGCTCCACCCATTGCCGAAGCCACAGAGAAGGCTGCCGTATAGGAGAACATATTGAGCAAGGACTTACCAGCTGCTAATCCCTCTACCAAGCTACCTCGAACTTCATGCTGATCCAAAAAGATTCCCGTCATCAAACCATCATTGAGAAAGACTTGGTAAGAGACTCCATTTTCAAGAATCAAAAATTCTTGCGGAGCTTCTTCTCCATAGACATGAGCCGATTCATAGTCCAAGCCTTTAAAGCGAATCTTTTCATAGCCGCCTCGGACTTCTGGAAAAGCCTCTTGAAAGGCCGCTAGAATGGTTTCCTTGATCTGAAATACGAAGGGATTGTACCAAGAAAAGACAACAAACTCACCATACAAGTCAACCGTGAAACCACCAAAACCATCTCCCTCTTGGTTGAAAAGACGAAAGGCTGTCGTCGTTTCATCCGCATAATAAGAACGACGGTATTGCTTGGCTTTGATGAAAAGCTTTTTAAAAAAGTCTTGATCAAAAGCGACCAACTCTTGCGAAACAAACCATCCAATCCCTTTATTTTGTTCAGATAAGTATCCGACTCCGAGGGATTGTCCATCTCCTGAAAGCAATTGAACCGCTTGATCCAAAGCAGGAAGAGAGTCAAAATCTTGCTTTTCAAGAAGAGATTGTCCTTGTTTGATTTTTGTTGCGACTTGGCGACTGACTGTGAGTTTTTTCATACCCTCTATTATAGCAAAAGTCTGCAGTTTTCACAAAGGGAGGCTTTATTTACTGGAACTTTTTTTACCATTTTATCCTAGCTCTCATCATTTAGCTTCAAATGATATAAAATGCCGGATCTTTCCTATTTCTTTCCTCTTCTTTACAGTCATCTTTTTCTTTCTCCATAAAATTGTGGTATACTTGTATATGAAAATTTTTAGGAAATAAGACAAGGAAGTAACATTTTGTGAAAAAAATTACGAATTCGATACTCAATTTCATGAGTACCAGACTAGGATTTGTCTTGACCCTTCTGCTGCTCTACTGGTTCAAAACCATGTGGGCCTATTCAGTTGATTTTAATTTAGACATTCAGGGACCGTATCAGATTTTTCTAGCAGTGATCAACCCATTGCCGATCAGTCTGCTCTTCATCGGTCTAGCACTCTATATCAAACGAACCAAGCTCTTTTATAGTTTGGCCTTTGGGATCTATCTTCTCTTATTTATTTGGTTGATTTCCAACTCCATCTATTATCGAGAGTTTACAGACTTTGTAACGGTTAATACCATGTTGGCTTCTAGCAAGGTTTCTGCTGGTTTAGGAGCCGCGGCTCTAGAATTGTTCCGCCCTTGGGATGTGATTTACATTCTAGATTTCCCGATTCTCGCTTTTTTCTTCTTTAAGAAATGGATTCGAATGGACAATCGTCCCTTCAATAAACGAGCTAGTTTTGCGGTTACCTCTTTATCTGCCATGCTCTTTTCGGCCAACCTTTTCCTTGCAGAAATTGACCGACCTGAGCTTTTGACTCGTGGGTTCTCAAACTACTATGTCGTCCGTGCCTTAGGCTTACCAGCCTTTCTGGGTTACAGCGCTAATCAGACCTATGCTGCCAACAAAGAGCGTTCCAAAGCCTCCGAAGAAGATTTAAAACCGGTTGAAGAATATATCCAACAGCATTATGCCAAGCCTAATCCTGAGTACTTTGGAATGGCTAAAGGCCGTAATGTCATCTACATTCACCTGGAAAGTTTCCAACAATTCTTGATCGATTACAAGTTGAAAGTAGATGATAAAGAATATGAAGTAACACCTTTCTTAAATTCACTTTACCACTCAAAGGAAACCTTTTCCTTTTCAAATGTCTTTAACCAAGTCAAGGCAGGGAAAACGTCCGATGCTGAGACCATGATTGAAACAGGCCTCTTCGGACTCAACCAAGGTTCCTTTATGGTGAACTATGGTGGAACCAATACCCAACAGGCTGCACCATTTATTCTTTCAAAAAATGGTTACAACTCGAGCGCTGTTTTCCACGGGAATGCTGGAAGTTTCTGGAACCGAAATACAGCCTATAAACAATGGGGCTACAATTATTTCTTTGATGCCAGCTACTTCACCAAACAAAACAGCAGTAATTCTTTCCAATATGGTCTCAATGACAAATACATGCTCAAAGATTCCATCAAATACCTTGAAAGATTGCAACAACCTTTCTATACGAAGTTCATTACAGTTTCCAACCACTATCCTTATACAACCAGCTTGTCAGGAGATGATCTTGGCTTCCCTTTAGCTAAGACACAGGACGAAACCATCAATGGCTATTTTGCGACCGCTAACTACCTAGATTCTTCGATCAAGGCCTTCTTTGATTACCTGAAAGAATCTGGTCTTTACAAAAATTCCATCATCATCCTCTACGGAGACCACTACGGAATTTCAAACTCTCGCAACCCAGCTCTCGCTCCACTACTTGGCAAGAACTCTGAAACGTGGTCAAGCTATGACAATGCCATGTTGCAACGAGTGCCATATATGGTAGTCATTCCAGGTATGGATAAAGGAGGAATCATTGATACCTTTGGTGGCGAAATTGATATGCTCCCAACCTTGGAACACTTGCTGGGTATTGAGTCCAACAAATTCCTCCAGGTTGGTCAAGATATGCTCTCACCAGATCATGATCAAATCGTAGCCTTCCGATCCGCTAACTACTTTGTAACTCCAGAGTATACGAGTTACAGTGGTCGGACCTATTACACAAAAACAGGTGAGGAAATCACCAACCCAGATGAAAATACCAAGGAACAACTGGATAAAATCCGAGAAGCTGCTAACCTTCAATTGAGGATTAGCGATAGCATCCAAACGGGTGATCTCCTTCGCTTCTTCAAGGGCAATGATCTTGGAAAAGTCAATCCAGAAGATTATTCCTACACCAATTCCTTCAAGGCATTGAAGAAGATTGAAAAGGAAAAAGGTGACAAATCAACCAGCCTTTATCATCAACGTGGCAACCAGTCCACCGTTGATCTCTTCAAGGCACCAACTTATAAAGAATTGCACCCAGAAGACGATAGTTCTTCCTCAAGCGAGACCAGTAGCAGTTCTTCTAAATAAAAAGAATCCCTGAGTTTAAAAACTCAGGGATTTTGTGATTTCTTTCAAAAGAACTTAATCTAGGACTTCAAAAATAGAAGCTGTTAAATTCTCCACATAGAATGGGCGCTTATGGCGACTATTGCCAACCATCAATTTCAATTTATCTGAATTTTGGAGGTAATATGGAAGTCCGCTGGCGTTGAAGATGACCAAGTACTTCTTGTCTCCTGTTAATTCATAGATGACAAGGCCACTGGTATCAGTTGCAGATTGAATAAAGACTTGTTGGTAGATTTTATCATAGCTTTCAAGCGCTAAGACAGGAAGACTTGTCTTCAAATTGATCAAGCTTCGGATATAGGCAATTGATTCCTTGTTTTGACTGACCAGATCCCAGTTGACCTGATTCACAAAATCTGGAGCATTGTAGGAATTCATGGCCCGTTCACGATCCAAAGGAGTGATTTCTCCATCAGGACCTGTCGCTACCAATTTGGTCCTCATGAACTCTTGACCCAATTGCATAAAGGTCATGCCCTGAAAGAGCAGATTCATGGCCGTAGCCAACTCTGAGCGCTTGACCAATCCTGCTACTTTTTCATTCGGATGAAGAGTCTGAAGCAAGTCATAGAGATTATAATTGTCATGAGCCTCCACATAATTCAAGACCTGATTGGGACTTAAATAATTGCCAAGCTCTGCACTACCTAAAACAGCACGCGCAACGATATACTCTGTTGATTTTCGGCTGACGAAGCCACGCTTGATGGAACCATAAACCTCAGCCCCTTTAATGGCATCGCGCTCCGTGTCGTTAAAGAATCCAATACGTGGCAAT
The DNA here is from genome assembly GCF_041026655.1 of Streptococcus sp. CP1998. Classification (NCBI taxonomy): domain Bacteria; kingdom Bacillati; phylum Bacillota; class Bacilli; order Lactobacillales; family Streptococcaceae; genus Streptococcus; species Streptococcus sp. CP1998. The sequence goes on along the minus strand of NZ_CP163380.1, from coordinate 924,774 downwards.
TGCGCCGCATTGTCTTTCTTAGCCTTGTCTTCTGGTGCGAGACCTGTTCCCATATCCCAACCTTCTCCGTAAAGAAGAATGCGAGGATCCAGAGCATCCATAGCCTCCCGAATAGCATTCATTGTCGTCACATCGTGAATGCCCATCAAATCAAAGCGGAAACCATCGATCTGGTACTCTTTGACCCAGTGCGTGAGGGAATCAATCATGTACTTGCGGTACATTTCATGCTCACTCGCCGTCTCATTACCGACACCTGTCCCATTTTGGAAGCGCCCATCTGGCTCCATCCGGTAATAATAATCCGGAACTGTATTTTGGAAAGGACCATGCTCAGTTGAGTAGGTATGATTGTAGACCACATCTATGACTACAGAAATCCCTGCTTCATGATAAGCCCGGATCATCGTTTTAAGCTCTTTCATGGTTCGTTTGGGATTGGATGGATCTGTTGAAAAACTGGTTTCTGGTGCAGAATGATTCTGAACGTCGTAACCCCAATTGTAGGTCACACGACCTTCTTCATCGTACTGTTTATAGCGATCAGATATCGGCTGCAATTGCACGACATTGACCCCTAACTGACGGATATAATCAAAGGCAGTCGCATCGCCATGGCTATTGACAGTTCCTTCTTGGCAAGCCCCCAGATAGGTCCCACGCAAAGACTCGTCCACACCTGATGTCGGTGACTTGGTCAAATCCCGAAGGTGCATCTCATAAATCACTGCTTGACAAGGATTGCCCAAGCGCCAAGGAGTCGCATCTGCGCCTTTTTTAGGACCCCAATCAAACTGACGATCTGCTCGTGAAAGAATGGCTGAGCGCATCCCATCGGCTGTCGTTGCAATGCTATAAGGATCGCGCGTTACTTGAGTATGGTGTTCAAAATGCACACGATATTGATAGGCCATGCCACTTAAATTTCCTAGAAAATCTAAAATCCAAACACCATGGGTATTTTCTGGGTGGTAGCTAGACTCTTGTTTGCCACGCGTCATCGGAATACTCTTCCAAACAGGTGCATCCAGCTCAGTTGATTGATAAAGCAACAATTCAACTTTCTTAGCCGTTGGTGCCCATAGTTTAAAGCAATGCTCCCCTTCTTCCTCCCGATGACCGAGCCAGCCTTGATACGCCCATTTAGCATCAAACTCTCTAGGGTGCATCGCCATATCGTAGGCATGAGGCTGACGATGGCTGTATGCATGACTCGTCAAAGCAGCTTGCAAAGAATAATAGACTGTATCGTCTCCATCAAGAATCCACACTTCTCGAACATGCCCTTCTGGTAAGAGTTCGATTTCAAAATCACGGGTCTTGGTGAGCCAATCCCCTTCTTTAACCAGGACATGGCCCCGGTTCAAGGCATGCTCACTCTCGTATACCAGGTTTCCCTCCACTCCAAAATAATCCAACTTGGAGAAAGAGACCGATTTTCCTTCTACTTGATCCTGCCACTGCCACATATCATAGGCAAAATAATTTCCTTTTTGCTTATGAAAATGAAGCTTTACATGGTATTGTCGCATAACATTTTCCTATTTCCAATTTAATACCGAAGGAACCATCCGCTTGTAAAACACGTAATGGACTCCAACTATTTGTTTTTATTCTTCAGATGGGTGAACCAAAGCATCGTTGTTGATTTCATCAATATTTGCAAAGAATTCCAAGTGATTATGGAAGACTTCCAATTCAACCGGCGTATCTCCCCCGTATTCCCCATCTAGATTGATGCGGAATGGTTGAGCATTTTTCCCTAGCATTTCGATCGTCAACTTCTTGGTCTTGAGATATTCTACATTTTCATCGTGCACATGCTTGCCCCCATTGATGGCCTGAATCATCAAGGACAACATGTTAAAGAGCTTAGCAGTTTTTACGATAATCAAGGTAAAGTTCCCATCATCGAGCTTAGCGTCTGGTGCCACGCTTTCAAAGCCAGCAATTGAGTTGGTCAAGGCCACAAAAATCATAGATGCTGGCCCTTCAAAGACACCATTGTCGTGCTCAATCCGTACCTTTCGAGCCTTGTTTCGCGGCAACATTTTAGCTGCTTCAGCCACATAGGCAAAGTAACCCAAGCGAGATTTAACACTACTTGGAACACTGAAGGTCAATTCTGTCATGGTTCCTGCTGCAGCAATGTTGATGAAATACTTACTGCCATAGGCACGACCAATATCCATCTGAATGGTTTGATTCTTTTCGATAATGCGAGCAGCCGCCACAGGATCACCCATCGGGATCTTCAAGGCACGCGCATAGTCATTGGTGGTACCGGTCGGGATAAAGGCCATCTGCGGACGATTTTCCAGACCTGCGACCCCATTGACCACTTCGTTAATCGTACCATCTCCACCAGCGGCAATGATTAAATCAAAGCCTGCTTTAGCGGCTCTTTCTGCTTCATTTTGAGCAGAAAATGGTTCTGGAGTCGTTTGATAAGCGCTGGTTTCATAGCCCACGTCTTCGAGTACATCCAAGACTTCCGCAATATTTTTCTTGATAATTTCTTGCCCAGAGGTCGGATTATAAATTAAACGGGCTTTTTTGATTCGTTCTACCATAAAGATCCTCTATAAACTTTCAAGCCAGGCCTCATCTTCTACCTGGATTCCTAATTCTTGTGCTTTGGTTAACTTGCTACCAGCGTCGCTACCTGCAACGACCAAATCTGTTTTTTTGGAAACCGATCCAGTTACCTTAGCGCCTAAACTTTCTAATTTTGCCTTGGCTTCTGAACGTGTGAGTCGCTCCAGCTTCCCAGTCAAAACGACTGTCATTCCTGATAATGCTGCATCAGTAGCGACTTTTTCACCAAGATAGGTCCTATTGACTCCAGCTTCTTTAAGCTCTTGCAGGAGCCGCTTGGATCCTTCTTGCGCGAAATAACGCTTGAGGCTTTCAGCCACGACCATACCGAGACTGTCAATGCTGGCAATTCGTTCTGGATCAGCTGTAGCCAATTGGTCGAGGTCATGAAATTCTTGGAGGAGGATTTGACTAACCTTGCTACCGACATGGCGGATCCCCAAACCAAAGAGCAACTTCTCAGCTGAATTCTCTTTTGAAGCTTGAATGGCTTCATAGAGTTTTTCAGCAGATTTTTCTTTAAAGCCTTCCAAAGTCAATAGATCCTCGACTGTCAGACGATAGATCCCAGCTACATCCTCTACCAACTGAGCTGCGAAGAGTTTCTCTACAACAGCTGGACCCAAGCCTGTGATATTCATAGCATCCCGACTTGCAAAGTGGTTCAATCCTTCCTTAATCTGTGCTGGACAGAGCGGATTGATACAGCGAAGGGCCACCTCATCCTCGAAATGAAGCAACTCACTCTGGCAGCTCGGACAATGTGTTGGAATGGCTATTGCTTGATCAGAGACTCGCTTATCTTTGACAACACGCAAGACCGCAGGAATGATATCACCCGCCTTGTAGACAATGACGGTATCATTCTGATGAATATCTTTTTCAGCAATATAGTCCACATTGTGTAAGGTTGCCCGACTAACAGTGGTTCCTGCTAGCTGGACTGGAGTTAGATTGGCAGTTGGCGTGACAACACCGGTCCGTCCAACCGTCCAATCAACTGATAAGATTTTCGCTTCTTTTTCTTCAGCTGGAAACTTATAGGCTACAGCCCATTTAGGAGCTTTTACGGTAAAGCCTAGTTCTTCTTGAACAGCTAGATCATTGACCTTGATGACAATCCCATCGATATCGTAGGGAAGATCCTCTCGAAGCTGAGCTACTTTTTGGATAAAATCCCAAATATGCTCCATATCTTCAGCCAGCACTCGCTCTTGGTTCACGACAAACCCTAAGCGGGCTAATTTCTCAAGCACGCCTTCCTGACTGCTTTGATCGGTCGGACTCACTTCTTGATACAAGAAGGTCGCTAGATTTCGCTTGGCCACGATTTTCGTATCCAATTGGCGAAGCGTTCCTGCAGCAGCATTCCGTGGATTAGCAAACTCCGGCTCGCCGTTTTCTTGACGGATCTGATTGACCCGATCAAAGGAAGCCCTTGGCATGTAGCACTCGCCTCGAACTGTAATGTTCACTGGCTCTGGTAACACCAAAGGAATGTCCTTGACCCGCTTGAGGTTCTCTGTAATATCCTCACCGACAGAACCATCCCCACGTGTTGCCCCCGTTACAAGGACACCATTTTCATAGGTGAGCGAAATGGACAAGCCATCGATCTTCAGCTCACATACATAGCTGATGGAAGAAAATTCCTTACGGACACGCTGATCAAAGGCTTCTAATTCTTCACGCGAAAAAGCATCCTGCAAACTATAAAGGGGATACTGGTGCTGGTATTTAGTAAAGCCTTTTAAAACCACCCCACCTACACGGTGAGTTGGGCTCTCTGGTAAGATCTCATCTGGATGAGCAGTTTCTAGTTCCACCAACTCCCGATATAATTGATCATACTCACTATCTGAAACTGATGGAGCGTCTTTTGTGTAATACTCATAAGCATAACGATTGAGTAATTCCACTAATTCTTTCATTCTGGTTTTCATGTTCTTATTTTATCATAAAATCTTAATTTAGCCTTGAATTTACTGCTTTCTTAGCATTAAAAAAAGGAGCCAGAGCTCCCTTTTCTTATTTTGTAAAATCGATCCGTTTAGAAAGTTGATTGATCACAATCGCTCCAAAAATCAAGGATGCAAATTCACCCAATCCCATGGTCAACCAGTTATAGAAGAATGGTTGGCCTTGAAGGTAATAAAGTTCCAAGGCAATCGTAAACATGGAGATGGAAAAGAAAATCGCAAACAAGAAATGGTCCAAGCGAATAAGACCGTCAAACAAGAACTTGTTTTTGAAACGACTAAATAGAATGAGTCCAAGTCCTAAGAAGACAAAGGTTGAACCTCCACCAACAAAGACATCGATCCATCCAAAACTAAATAAGTTAGCAATCATACAACCAAGCGTCACCGCAATCAAGTACTTCTTATTGTAAAAGGCTAAGAAATTCATCATCTCCGAAACACGGAATTGATAGCCATAATAGGCCATGGCATTGAGAGGAGGGGTAATCGTTAATACGATATAAATCGCGGCAACAATGGCAATTTGTGCCATATCACGAGCAGTTAACTGTTTCATTTATTCTCCTTTAGCGGTTTTCCCGCGTATAATATGCTTGGCGAAAGGATTTTAAGCACCAAGGGTTGAATAATTTATTTTTTCAACCTTTCAAGTATAGCATATTTTAAGGTTTTATGGTAGACTAAATTTATGAAAACACTAATTAAAAAATTTTTTGATAACGAGATTTTATCCTATCTCTTTTTTGGAGTTGCCACAACCATTGTTTCCGTCGGAACCCGCCTCTTCATCTATCATGTGTCTCGTGATGAACGATTAGCGACAGCGATTGGAAACATTGCTGGGATCCTTTTTGCCTTTGCGACCAATGATACCATCGTCTTTAAGCAAGAGAGAAAAGGCTGGTTTCAGCGCCTAATCCGATTTGCGATTGCGCGCTCTGGGACCTTTATACTGGACATGGCCTTAACAGAAATCTTTGTCAAGCAATTCCCAGGAATTATCGGGCAATTTGTCCACAATAACAAAAGCCAGATCAATCTAATCGAAACCCTCTTTGCACAAGTGGCCATTGTGGTCCTCAATTACGTCTTTAGTAAACTCTTCGTCTTTAAAAATAAGAACAAGGCTTGAAACGATTGTTTCAGCCTTATTCTTTTAAACTTCTATACTTGCATGCTCTGCACTTAATTGATAGATGGTGCCTTCAACCCCAAAATAATCCTTGGCTAGATCTTTCAATTCCTGCATGGCTGTTTGAGCCCGTTTGGCCTGCTCCTCATTGATGGCTTCAATAACCAGGATAGCGTCCTTTGTATCTTCTGTTAGCATGGTTCTTTGTGCCTCACGCCAATTCAAACAACGGCAAACGGCGCCTTCTTGGTCATAGTAGATGATCTCCCCTTCCAAAGCCGGCGCATCTTCATCGGCTCCTAATGGAAAGAAAGGTTCGCCTCCTTTCGCTTGTCCTAGAGAGAGTTCACCCACCAATTTATCCATATCTTCTCCCCCACAAGGAAGGGCATAAGCCATAGACACACTATTGTAAAGATCCACCAAAGGACTAATCGGATAGAATTCACGTCCCTGATGAACCCGTTTTAAGAGTGCCTCGATTGAAGATCGGGCTCCTTTTTTTGTTTTAAACTTGCTAAAAGCTTGGCGCCACTCTTGAACGAACTCACTCTGGGTATAGTTTTCCTCATCGATAAATTCCCATGCTCGCTTGGCACCCTTGTCCAACAATTCTTTGAAATAAGGATCCTTGGCTTCATCTACTGTATTATCAATGCCATACAAGGACATCACTGTAATTCTAGCTGTTGGGAATAAATCCCAAAATGCTTGATCGACTGTCACTTTCATTGCTTTACCTCACTATAATTTCTTTTTTGACCTTTTTTGACTAGCTCCCAATCCAAGGTGATATTCTCACGAATTCGGATGAGATACTCCTCTAACTGTGAGACTTCTTCTTTTGAAAATCCTTTTAAGGCAGTTTTTTCAGAGTAAAGATGCTCCCCTAAAATGAAGAGGTAAATCTTCTTGCCTTTTTCAGTTAATTCCCATTCCTTGGTTTTGAGGTTTTCACCCCTTGGGCGCTGTTGAATCAAGCCTCGTTCTTCTAGTTTTTTTACGGATCGGGCAACAGTTGAGCGATCTACTTTTAAGAGCTCAGAGAGTTCTTCCTGAATCATTCCAGGTTGCTCCGCAATTCGCACCAAGTAAAGGTATTGACCACGCGCCAGATCCAAATCTCGAAATTCAATATTTGCTATAGAATCCAGTGCTCGCGCAATGATGCCAATCTCACGCAAAATACTCATCTCACTCCTCCTTTCCTATTGACAATAGCATAACACATTTTTGTTGCAAATGCAACAAAATAGATAAGAAAAAAAGAGGCTGGGACAAAAGTCCTAGCCTCTCAATTATTTTTGGATTGTCGAGCAAGACGCAGTAGTTGAGTGGGCTCTACTACGCTGATTTCATTAGCTTTTACAGTCCTACTCAACTGTGAGGAGGTGGAACGACGAAATCGAATTCTAACGAATTACTGATTTCTGTCCCACTCTCCCTTATTCCGTATTATCTTTTTTTATCAAGCGTAAGCGACGCTTTAATATTTGTGAAGCTTCTTTATGCCGAAAAGCTACTTTTTCCGTTTTTAATTTGGAGACAATTTCTCCATTGCGCGTTTGGAACTTCGCTTCTCTAGCAAATTGAATACTGGCGTTTAAAATACAACCAATAATCATGATTTTAGCCACCAAGATGAACCAAAACATGATAACCGCTAGGACGACCGAACCAAAGAAACGAGCATCTAAAAAATGACTCACATAACGATCCACATATTTCCAAAAGATATTCAAGATCGCATACAGGACAGCAACAACGAAGGTCGCTCCTGGAAGAACATATCTAAATTTTGGAATTTTGACATTTGGAAGGGTGTAATAGAGCAAGACCAGACTGACAAAAAGCAAGAGATAGATGGTCGGCTCAGTCAAATTCAGTAAGCGCACATAAATCGTCCGATCAAATGAAAAGGTCTGATAGAGATAGCGGACAATCATTTTTCCAAACATGGAAAGGATCAAAGAAAGACCAAACAAGCCCTGCAAGGCAAAACTGATCAGAAAGCTAAAGAGTCGTCCCCAGATAATACCACGCTCCTTTTCCACCCCATAACTCTTGTTATAGGCTTTTTGGAGGTAGGCAATGCTCTGTGAGAAGATCCACAAAGCAGAAATAATCGAGAAACTCAGTAAGCCTGTTGACGGTTTGGTCAACACACTCGAAATCATCTGTGCCACTATTCGATATAAGGAGGCTGGCAAGACTTTTTGTAAGCTCAAAAGAATCTGGGTAGGACGAATATGAAAGTAAGGCAGAATATTGGCTGCAATCAGCATCAAAGGGAAAATGGAGATCAACAGATAATAGGCAACCGCAATGCTAGTGATATCAGACTCTGCACTCTGATAAAACCGCACGAAGCCCTTTATAAATGGCTGCCCCAGTACTTTTTGTAGGATCTTTTTCATTCGTCACCTCCCCATTTTACTAAAAAAGAGCAAAGAGCGAAACCAGACACTTGCCTTCAGCTCCATTCTTTCCTCTCTATTTTTTAGTATGTTCCTTCTTCACCTTGACTAGTCAAGATCACTGGACCATCTTTTGTAATCACAAATTGATGCTCGTATTGACAAGAAAGGCCACCGTCGAGGGTCTTATGGGCCCAACCAGTTTCCATATCTGTATCAATCTCCCAAGTACCGGTATTAATCATTGGCTCAATCGTCAAGACCATCCCTTCACGTAAGCGAAGGCCACGTCCAGCACGACCATAATGCGGGACCATTGGTTCTTCATGCATGGTAGGCCCGACACCGTGTCCGACCAAATCACGCACCACTCCATAGCCTTTGCTTTCCGCATACTCTTGAATCGCTGCACCAATATCTCCCAAGCGATTGCCAACGACCGCTTTCTCAATTCCCTTATAGAGACATTCTTTGGTCACGTCCATCAAATCTTTGACTTCTTGAGAAACATTTCCAACCGCATAAGCCCAGCAAGAATCTGCCAAGCCACCACTATAAGACTCCGTGTATTTCTTCACTTGGGCTACATTATCAAAATCTAATTTCGATACATCCAAAACAGATTTATCCAGTGGTTCTGACAAGACCATGTCTACCTTGAGGAGATCCCCATCTTTGAGAATGACGTGACGTGGAAAAGCATGGGCTACTTCGTCATTCAAACCACAGCAAGTCGCATAAGGATAGTCCATGAGACTGCCTTCTACACCGATCTGAAGTGGCAAGACATTGGCTTCTTTACAGCGACGACGGACATATTCTTCAACTTCCCAAAGATCAAGCCCTGGCTTGATCAAGTAACGTAATCCAATATGGATACTGGCAAGGAAATCTCCTGCACGATCCATGGCTTCAATTTCACGTTGTGATTTTAATGTAATCATTGTCTCCTCATTTCTTTTTGTTTAATTAATCTTAATCGTAATGGTTGCTTTTGCGACTAGCTGCAAATCTAAATACAAGCTAAAATCAACCAAGGCTGAACGTCTGGTTCTTCGAACAAGTTGGGGTTCAATGCGGATCACATCATCCACCTGCACAGCCTGTAAAAAATTGATGATCAACTGTTCGACAATCAAGCTACGCCCACTGTGTTGCATCATCTTGCGAACAACCTTCATCAGCACTTCGATCATCACCCCATTGGCCAAAACACCGCTTTTCTCCAGCATACTTGGCTCCACTGTGAATTGGTAATGGTCGTTCTCTGTTTGAATCTTTTGACCAATCTGCTCACTAAAGGTTGGTAAGCTCGAAAACTGCACCTTGCTAATCCGATCCATGACATCCCGCCGCGTAATAACCCCCAGCAAGGTCTGGTTATTACGAACAACAGGAATCATTTCATAATCTTCAGCGATCATCCGTTGGCTAATCGTCGCAATGCTGGTGGACAAATTGGTAGTAAAGATGGTCCGTGACATCACCTTATCAAGGGTCGTCTGAGGCACCTTATCTCCAGCATCTCTCATGGTCACGACGCCCACCACCATCTGGTGCTGATTGACAACTGGAAAGCGGCTAAAGCGATTCTTTCGAACCAAATCTAAATAATCCCGGACCGTATCCGTCTCAGAAAGATAGCCGTACTCATGGAAGGGCCGATAGACCTGCTCGACTGTCAAGATATCCGTCTTGATCTGCATGTTGGACAAAGCCTTATTGATCATGGTCGCTACGGTATAGGTATCGTGTGAAGTTCGTATGACTGGGATTTGTACCTGATTGGCCAGATCAATCACATCCTCACTGACCTCAAAGCCACCTGTCACTAAGACCGCATTGTCATGCTTAAGTGCCAATCGTTGGATGTTAGTGCGGTCTCCCACGATCAAAAGCCCACCTTCAGAAACATAGTCAAGAACGTGCTTTTCTGTCATGGCACCGATGTAAAATTTATTAAATTCTTTTTCGAGCCCCTCTTCACCAGCTAATATTTCAGAACCAGTGATTTCTAAAATTTCCCGATACGTCAAGTGCTCTAGTACAGCTTTTTGCGATTTGACACGGATGGTCCCGCTTCTAGGACGCGTTTCGACAATTCCTTGATTTTCAGCTTCTTTAATGGCACGATAGGCTGTCCCATCACTGACATTCAAAAAATTGGAGATACTGCGGACACTGACCCGTTTCCCAATCGGTAATTTTTCGAGATAGTCTAAAATCTCTTGGTGTTTACTCATAAAAGTCCCCTCTACCTAGGCGGAAATCATAATAATCGCGCATTTTACGCGTATAGCGGTCACTCCCTTTGAATTGACGAAAGAGACGAAAACCAGCCTTTAAAGCGACCTTTTGACTCCCTGCATTTTCAACATGGGTGACAATCTTAAGCTCCTTCAGTTGAAATTTTTCAAATGATAGGTAGGCCAACTCTTTGACCGCTTCTGTCATCAGACCCTTTCCCCATAAATCTTTGCGTAAAAAGTAGCCTAACTCAGCCTCACCCTTGATTTCATCCAACTTTTCAAACTTGATGGAGCCAACCATCTGATTGGTTTCCTTATCACAGATGGCCCAAACCCCCAAAGGATTTTTCATGAAATAGTTGGCAAGTACATATTGAGTTTCAGCAAGATCGGCTTGTGCAGGAAAGATAAATTGTAGGTTATCAGGATTCGAAGCAATCTTATAAAAATCTTCCGCATCCTCAAAGAGAAAAGGTCGTAAATACAACCTTTGTGTTTCAATTAGTGAATAGGCAGCTAAGTGCGTCCAAATATTCATGTCAAACTCCATTGTTCGTGTATTCAGCCGCCACTATCAGGCCCCTAGGTCGGTCACTATTCCTCTACCAACTGGATATCTGCTCCAAGTTGGGTCAATTTATGAATAATATCTGAATACCCGCGAAGGATGTATTCCACATTTGTAATTTCTGTTGTTCCAGAAGCCATCAGACCTGCGATCACTAAAGCCGCACCAGCTCGAAGATCCGTCGCTTTCACACTGGATCCTGTCAATTGATTTGGCCCTTCATAGATAATATGGTCGTTCAAGGTCGAAATAGTGGCCCCCATTTTAGCCAATTCTGGCACATGGTTGACCCGTTTTTCATAAATCGTATCAACAATGCGCCCACGTCCTGCAGCAGTTAAGAGCAAAGGTGTGATCGGTTGTTGCAAATCAGTCGCAAAACCAGGATAAGGAGACGTTTTGATCTGGATGGCCTTCAAGCCCGTCTGCTTTTCTACAAAGATACTATCTTCAGAAATGGTCATGCGCACACCCATTTCCTCTAACTTAGCAATATAGCTCTCCAAATGCTCATACAGGACATTATTGATCTGGATACCTTCCCCAATAGCAGCTGCAAGGGCAATATAGGTTCCAGCTTCGATGCGATCTGGAATCACCTGATGTCTCGTCCCATGCAAATGGGGAACACCATCAATGATAATAATATCCGTCCCTGCTCCCCGAATATGGGCTCCCATGTTGTTGAGCAAGGTCACCACATCGATAATCTCAGGTTCCCGAGCAGCATTTTCAATCACTGTCCGTCCCTTAGCTTTGACCGCCGCCAAAATCGTATTGATCGTTGCACCGACACTAACTGTATCCATGTAGATGTTAGCTCCTTGAAGAGGCCGACCTTCAGTTGCAAGCTTCATACTAGAGCCATCCATAGCCATAGTGGCTCCCATCGCTTCAAAGGCCTTCAAATGCAAATCAATCGGACGTGGGCCAAGGTCACACCCACCAGGAAGCCCAACCGTTGCTTGACCATAGCGCCCTAACAAGCTGCCATAGAAATAATAGGAAGCTCGCAGACTATTGATCTTTCCAAATGGCATAGGCATATTCTTCACTCCACGTGGATCAATGATCAAGCTGTCTTCATTGCGCTCAATCTTAGCCCCCATGATGGTCATGATTTCAATCAGACTCGCCACGTCGGAGATATCCGGTACCCCGTCAAGGGTCACGATATCATCCGCCAGAATGGTCGCCGGAATCAGGGCTACTACGCTATTTTTTGCACCACTAATGGACACCTCTCCTTTTAGAGGGCGACCACCATTTATTACAATTTTTTTCATCTTATTAATTTATTAGTTCTTTCAAGTCTTTTTCCTTTTACTATCGTTTTTTTAACGGAAATAAAAGGGACAACGTATTCAAAATACTGCACCTATTATACCACAGATCGCCCTATTTTTCCATCTGTAGGAATTTTCAAAACGAAAAAAAGCTAGGATCATCTTGATCCTAACTTTTCCATTTCAACTAATCATTTTACAGCTTCTTTCAAGGTTTCCACCTTGTCTAAACGCTCCCATGGAAGGTCGATATCTGTCCGTCCCATATGGCCATATGCTGCTGTTTGACGGTAGATTGGACGCTTGAGGTCGAGCATTTGGATAATCCCTGCAGGACGAAGATCAAAGATTTGACGCGCTGCTGCCTCTAATTTGCTCTCAGCAACAGTACTTGTACCAAAGGTATCGATACGAACAGATACTGGATGAGCCACCCCGATCGCATAAGCCAATTGCACTTCTGCCTTCTTAGCAAGACCTCTTGCTACGATATTCTTGGCAATGTAGCGAGTCGCATAAGAAGCGGAACGGTCTACCTTCGTCGCATCCTTACCAGAGAAGGCACCACCACCGTGACGTGAATAACCACCATAAGTATCCACAATGATCTTACGACCTGTCAAACCAGAGTCTCCTTGAGGTCCACCGATAACGAAACGACCGGTTGGATTGATGAAGAATTTGGTCTCATCATCAATATAAGAAGCTGGAATCACTTCTTTGATAACCTTGTTAATGACATCTTCATGAATTTGTTCATTGCTGACATCTGGATCATGTTGAGTTGAAATAACCACCGTATCCACGCGCACCGGGCGATCGTTTTCATCGTACTCAACCGTAACTTGAGATTTCGCATCTGGACGAAGATAGCTGATTTCCCCAGACTTACGAAGCTCTGCCAAACGACGAACCAACTTGTGGCTGAGTGAGATTGGAAGTGGCATAAGTTCTTCTGTCTCATCCACCGCAAACCCAAACATGAGACCTTGGTCTCCTGCTCCAATCAAATCAAGTGGATCTTGATCTGCATTTCCACGTACTTCCAAGGCTTCGTTTACCCCTTGGGCAATATCAGGAGATTGTTCCACCAAAGATGGGTGTACTCCTACAGTCTCAGCAGAGAATCCATATTCCGTATTGGTATAACCAATCTCTGCAATCGTATCTCGAACAACCCGGTTAATATCCACATAAGCCGTCGTTGAAATCTCACCAAAGACATGCACGGAACCAGTATAAACAGCTGTTTCTGCAGCCACGTGAGCTTCAGGATCTTGCTCTAAAATAGCATCTAAAATAGCATCTGAAATTTGGTCTGCAATCTTATCTGGATGCCCCTCAGATACTGATTCAGACGTGAAAAGTTTACGTTCTGACATAAAAATGTCCCCCCTTAAAAAATATTGTTATAGAGTTACAAAGTACTGATAGAAAGACTATCACCTTATCGGGACCATATAACACTTCATTATAACACATTACCAATGATATGGAAAATTATTTTACAAGAAGCCTATTAGATCAGTTTTTTTAGTCTATGAACGACCTAATTATACCGACTTGAATATAGTTCTCAAAGTTCCTAAAAAGTTCTCAAAAAAATACCCCATAGGGTATCTATCGTTTACGAGTTCAGCAAGAAAGATCTAGCACCCTAACACGGTACTTCTTTATCTTCAAAAATAGTAGGTAACCGCGCAGCAATGGGTGTTCCACCACCTATTACATAGTTAAATTACAACATATTTATAAAAATCTTCAATCCCATCTACACTAGTCACTCTCCATTTTTAAACAACACAGTTCCAATCAATACCAGCACTCCTACCACAAGCGGTGGTATATGATTAATCACCCAATCCGGATCACCCGCACAATAAATGAAAAAACATAAATAGTCGCTATATAAAGAGTTGTTTTATTGCCCTTTGCTTTTCCATTCCACAAGAGGATAGTTGCAATAACAAAGCTAATCATATGGATTCCCAAAAAGTACAAAAAGCCACCAGCCCACGCTCCCATTGAAAAGAGACCTAATAAAAGTAAAACTGTATAAGCAATGGCTATGAACAAGGCAAAAGAAAGTATTGCAGAAGTCCCAACTCTCTTCTCTGGCTTCATTTCATTGTTCGGAAAAAGACTTTCATCTGAAGCATATGCCTCATTTTCTTTATCTACTTCAGGATTTTTTTGTTGATCTGTCATAACTTTCTCCTAACATTTTTAGTTATTCTTTCAAATAATAGCGCCTAAAATAGAGCGGAAGAACTGATTTAACTGTCTCTTTGATCGACCCGAATACTTTTTATTGAGTAGAGTTGACCATACCCATTTTTTGATTAAGAGCTTTTCTCTTCTTTAACCAGGAGTGTTCCGATTAAATCCAAAATACCTAAACATAAGGGAGCAATTCGAAATATTTCCCAGTCCGGATCAAAAGCCAAGATGATAGACAGCAGATAGAGTCCAACACTCGCATAGAGAAGGCTTTTATTCCCCTTCTTCATCCCTAGTCGAATTAGAAAGGCCCCAATCGCAAGACTTAATAAGTTTGGACCAAGGAAAATCAAAACGACAAATCCCCAACCATAACCCCAAGGTGCAAAGTAAAAGACAAACAATACAAGATAGATAATGGATAAGTAAAATGTCGCTGAAAGAAGAATAGAATGTAAGCTATTTTCTTTTGGAGGATTCTGAACAGATACAGAATTGGGATAATCTTCACTTAACTTACTATGTTCTTTATTTTCCTCAAAATGTTTCTCTTGGTTTGTCATCACTTTCTCCTTCCTTTCTTATATTTTTATGTTTTTCCTTTAACACCATTATTCTTGATTCCATTATTCTTTTCATGATAGCCATCTATTCAATGCTATCTCTTAAACATTAATTTGAACAGGTTTTCAATTAGATTGCTAACATATCATGAAATAGACTGGAAGCTTCCCTAAATAAAATCAGCCTCTGCAATAGCTCGTTTCACTTCTTCAATTGGTAAATTGACCAGTTCTACTTCTTTTTCACGGTAAAGATACTCAGCATATTCATCGATCCGATACTGATGAATGTATACCACTCTCTTGCAACCGACTTGAAGCAATTGCTTGGTACAATTGAGACAAGGAAAATGCGTCACATAAGCTGTAAAGCCCTTGGGAATTCCACGTTCAGCTCCTTGCAAAATCGCATTGACTTCCGCATGAATC
Organism: Streptococcus sp. CP1998; assembly: GCF_041026655.1. Lineage (NCBI taxonomy): Bacteria > Bacillati > Bacillota > Bacilli > Lactobacillales > Streptococcaceae > Streptococcus > Streptococcus sp. CP1998. The sequence continues at coordinate 909,330 of NZ_CP163380.1, read as the reverse complement.
GTCCGGACACAATGTCCCTCGACCATGAGGCAGCCATCCTCTAGACAATGATCTGTCCCAGAAACGGACCCATTATAACCCGTTGCAATGACCTTATTATCCTTAACCAGAACGGCCCCTACCTTAGCGCGATTACAGGTCGCTCGATTCGAAATCAGTAAGGCCTGTGCTGCAAAATATTCATCCCATGCTAGTCGATTGTGTGTCACCTTTGTATCCTCCATCTCTCCTCATATTGCTTACGATTATTTTCATTATAGCATGAAATCAACAAGAAAAAAAGACTGAGAAAACCTTCCCAGTCTTATAAATATTATTTAGCAAGTTTTGCTTTCGCTGCATCTGCAAGAGCTGTGAAAGCTGCTGCATCGTTAACAGCCAAGTCAGCAAGCATTTTACGGTTAACTTCGATCTCAGCCAATTTCAGACCATGCATCAATTGTGAGTATGAAAGTCCATTCAAACGAGCTGCCGCATTGATACGTGTGATCCACAATTTACGGAAGTCACGTTTCTTTTGACGACGGTCACGGTATGCATAGTAGTAAGAGTTCATTACTTGTTCTTTTGCAGTACGGAACAAGATATGTTTAGCTCCATAGTAACCTTTAGCTAATTTAAGAATACGTTTACGACGTTTGCGTGATACAACGCCACCTTTAACACGTGCCATTTATATTTCCTCCAATATTTCCTAGAATTCTTTACTTACGAATACGCGATTATTTCAAGCGAGTAAGCATTGCTTTGATACGTTTGAAATCTCCTGCATGCACCATAGATGCTTTACGAAGATGACGACGTTGTTTCTTAGTTTTTCCGTGGAAACGGTGAGAAGTGTAAGCACGGAAACGTTTAAGTCCACCAGAACCTGTACGTTTGAAACGTTTAGCTGATGCGCGGTGTGTTTTTTGTTTTGGCATGATATTTTCTCCTTTTTTTAACTTTCTGACAGATTATTTCTTGTCAGTTGCTGGCGCCAATTGCATGAACATTTGACGTCCATCCATCTTAGCTCGTTGTTCGATGATCGCCACATCTTGTGTCGCTTCAGCGAAGTCGGCTAAAACTTTAGCACCAATCTCTTTGTGGGTAATCATACGACCCTTAAAGCGAATGGATACCTTCACTTTATTTCCTTTTTCAAGGAATTTGCGAGCATTGCGAAGTTTTGTATCGAAATCACCCTTGTCAATCACTGGGCTCAAACGAACTTCTTTCACGGTCACAACGCTTTGTTTTTTGCGTTGTTCTTTTTGCTTCTTCTGGTACTCAAATTTGAACTTACCGTAGTCCATAATTTTCGCAACAGGAGGTTTAGCTTGAGGTTGAATGAGAACCAAGTCAACATTAGCATCGTCCGCAAGTGCTTGCGCTTCGCTAAGTGGTTTGATACCCAATTGCTCACCTTCAAGACCGATTAAGCGAACTTCACGTACACGAATTTCATCATTGATGAATAAGTCTTGCTTTGCTATGGTTTTCACCTCTTTTTTATTATTCGAGAAAAACAAAGAACGAGCCTGCAAAACAGGCCCGAACTACATGATGTATTTCATTACTGAAACTTGATCCGTAGGGGCCAGGCAACTTGCGTCACAAGGCGAGAAGTTCTCACTTCTGCTTTTCTCAACTTTTATATAATATCAAGTTTTTTATTCTTTGTCAAGAAGTTTTTTTGCTTTTTCTTCAATAAAGGCAACAACGTCTGCAATTCCAACACCCGTCGTATCATAATGAATGGCATCAGCTGCAGGTTTCAAAGGAGACACGGCACGGTGGCTGTCCTTATAGTCCCGCTCAGCGATTTCTTTTTTCAGCAATTCAAGATCCGCTGTAATGCCCTTCTCAACATTTTCATTATAGCGACGTTTTGCCCTCTCCTCCACAGAAGCAACCAAAAAGATCTTTAATTCTGCATGTGGAAGGACAACTGTCCCAATATCACGACCATCCATAACAATGCCACCTTCTGCTGCAATCTCTTGCTGTAGAGCGACAAGTTTTTCACGGACTGGTGCAAGTGCTGCAACCCATGAGACATTATTGGTCACTTGGTTATCGCGAATCGGGTGGGTAATATCCACATCTGCTACAAAAACGAGCTGTTCTCCGTCTTCCGAACGACCAAAACTAATCGGATACTGATCTAAAAGGTCTAACAAGTCATCAACCTGTTCGGCTGTCAATTTATTTTGCAAAGCTAGATAAGTCGCTGCACGATACATAGCCCCCGTATCTAGATACGTATAGTCTAGATCCTTAGCAATGATCTTCGCAACCGTTGACTTTCCACTAGAAGCCGGTCCATCAATAGCAATTTGAATTTGTTTCATGCTGTGCTCAACTCCTACTGAATCTTAACGACATCACCAGGATTGGCATACCATGATCCTGTAGACATGTGAGATGGATTTAACTGTTCCAATTGAGCAATGGAAATGCCGGCACGCGCCGCAATAGTCGCTTCCCCTTCTCCTGCTTGAACAGTAATCGTTCCTTCTTCAGAGTTTTCATTTTTCGAACTGTCCTCGGTAGCTTCTTGTTTGTTCTTTGCCGCAGGGGCGGATGATTTCTGTTCAACCTTGGTCTCACCATTATAGAATCCAGACATTTGTTTGGATTTGTTGCTGCCACCTGTTGAAAGGAAAATCAACAAGCAGACCATCGCCACTACTACTACAAAGAAAATAATGGCTAAAATCGTCAATAGACGATCTGCCTTAATTCCGTTTAACTTACTCGTTCTTTTCAATGTTTCTTCTCCATCATCGTAAATATCTTCTTCCCATGGTTCTTTTGCCATGACTTCCTCCTTGTTTTTTCTCGTAAAAATCATTACAATAGAAGTATGAAAGTTACGTTAATTCCAGATCGTTGCATCGCTTGCGGTCTCTGTCAGACCTATTCTGAATTATTTGATTACCATGACAATGGCATCGTTAAATTTGCTGCTGAAGAGGACAACCTCCTTGAAAAGGAAGTCCCTGTCACAAACGATGTTCTCGAGGCTATTAAAGAATGCCCCACTCGTGCTCTCTTAAAAGATTAAGAGGGCTTTTTATTTGTCTGCATAATACATCTCGTAGTAATCCACATGGATGAAGTTATCCGTCAGGATTACTTCTCCCTTAAAATAAGGATTTAAGGCAAGTGCATTGATAAAGTATTTTTTCGGCCATTTGCGCATACAGAATGTCCGACTTCGCGAACCGTCATTAAAAATGAGCTTGATTGATTTCTTATTTACTTCGACCTTTTCGATCGAGTCAATCTTCACCTTGATTGGAGTAAAAGGATTAGCTGTAATAATCCGCAAGATCCCGTCTTCATAGATCGTGAAGTAACGATGAACTCCAATCGCGAGCAAGACCATAAATAAAAAGAACGAAAACAAAACTAGCGTTGGCACACTAGAGCTCTCATACATCAAGGCCAGTCCAATAAAGACCGGAATCACGGCAATGGACCAATAAGTCACAAGTATTGATAAGTCCGGTTGCCAATGATAATGGACCTTTCCAAATATCTTAATCATGAGCGTACCCCCATCTAATAGTTTAGCATAAAAAACAAAAAAAAGGGAGCTAGACAGCTAAAAACACAAAGATTTTTACCTGCTAGCCTCCTTTTAATTTGATCGGTTAGTTGGAACTTTAAAAAAGTCTTTAGATAGGTAACCTTTCCCACTAATCAGGTCGTATTCAACCATTTTTAAATCATCCGCAATCTCTAACGCTTCTCCTTCTAAAGCCTTTTTATCGACACTTGCTTTTTTCAATACTTCTGTTAACAAAGCATAGTAAGGCGAAACTTTTGAATTGGTCTGTTCAAAGACCATAGCAGAGAAATCACTTGAATTGACCAAAGGATAATTCAATTTTGGAGCATCAAAATTACTCCAAATGAAGTAATCTGTCTGATACTGGCTCTCCGGATTATTCTTAAAGGCGGACTCAGGATAAAGTCCTGGCAAGTGATCCCCATAAAATACCACTGTGATCTTCTTATCTATTTTAGAAAGACTTTCCAGGAAGGATTGGGTAGCGGTGTCTGTTTGTGAAAGCAAGCGACTGTAAAAGGTTAGTTTTGAATTTTCTTCATCACTAAACCCTTTACCTTTACCATCCAAAGATTCTGGATTTGCTTCCAACCACGGTGTATGATTTTGCATGGTCATTACAGAAAAGAATTGTCCGGTTTTGTCGTTTAAATTATCTAGAACAATATTATAAGTGGATTCATCACTCGGACTGATTCCTTCATTTCTATATTTGATCCCTTTTGTATTGGTCGTAATGAAATCTTTGAAATCTAACCGCGAATACACAATATCCCGAGAATAATTCGATTTACCTGCCAAGTGAACAGCAACCTTATTCTGTTTCGAGTATGCATTACTGATAGATGGCACATCATGGATCTTAGGAAGGACTTCCGTATACAAGACAGATACAGTTTGCGATAAATTGTAGAAAGGTAAACCTGTCAGAGTCTGGAACTCCATATTTGCAGTTCCGCCACCATAACCATCCGATTGCATTTGCCCACTCGTATGGGTCTTCATGATATTCTCAATATTTGGAATTGGATTTTGCGTCAGTTCTACTCCCTCAACTTTTCTAGGGTCAGAAAAGCTTTCGCTCAGTATATAGATAACTGTTTGATCGTTTAAGTAGTTACTTCTCTCCTTATTGATCTCATTCGACAAATTAGTATATTTTTTGACTATTTTTTCAAGACGTTCTTTTGAATAATCATCCGGTTTTAGAATAACTTCTGTGGTTAATTGATTCATCCAAACATAGGACAAGCCCTTATAACGTGCATTGGTCGTATTGCCTAGCCAATTAATATCCTGATAATTGTTCAGGGTGCTAATAATTGGTACATTGGCCTTGATCTTACCGTTTTCTTTATCACTGAATATTCCATTGACACTCTTCAAACACAAGAGCATCATAGAGATAGCTACAATTTGAATTTTCCATGAGGAAATAATTCTTCCCTTGAACAGGTACTTTTTCCCAACAATTAGTAGACAAACCAGAAAGACCACCAATAAAAGGATGTAAAACATTTGCGCTTTGTCCACAAAACTCAAAAGGGTCATTGGTTTACTTAGCCAAGTTAAATCACTCGGTAAAACTGGTTCATTCCTCATCCCAAACTTAATGGAATTAGCAACCACAAAAGCTATGGAAACAATGGAAATGAGACAGGTAGCGATCCAATATTGATTGATACAAAGATAAACAAAGATGAGGATCGCTGTCAGAATGAGAATTTGAAATAAGATGGCATCTGGAATCGTGTAATGAACGCCTAAGAAGGGTTCTGTACGACCTAAACTGAATTGGATAAAATAATTCAATACGATTGCAATAGTGGTACTAGAGAAGAACACTAAAGACAAACTAGCTTTGTTCTTGACAAAATCTCGCTGCCCTTTTGTATACAAGAATCCAAGTAAGGAAATCAACGGGAATAGAAAGTATAAGAATTCATTCGTCAACCAGAATTGTTGGGCTGAGTATTTGCCAATTTCAAACGCCTTATACAAAAAATTATCCGTCCTGTAAATAAGGGTAGAAAAATTTTTATCTGTTACGATAAATGTGATCAAGAGTTGTGATAAGACCAGATACTGGTAGTTCTCGCCTATCTCTTCTCCTCCTTTTTTCCGACTAGGGAACTTATCGTAAGGCTGTCGCAATAGAACCAAACCACCTGTCAGAGCAAACAGAAGGAAAATAAAAAGGAAGGAATCCGTTCTAAAGAATGGATTCTGATCAAAATTCCAAACCTTGTATTTTGGATTATTCAAATAGATCGTGATTTCCGTCAAATAAGATAGAGTATTGTAAACCAAATAACTGACAACCAGTTTGAATGGAAACCATTTTTTAAAATTGAACTGGGATAATATTGGAACTAATAGTAGGAAACTTATTCCAAATAAAATTCCTAAAAAATTGACATATTGTAAGACTGTACCAGTTGCCTTGTTGTGAACAGCAAGATTATTCTGGGCTAGATAAAAATTAAAAAAAGAAAATAGAACGAAAGTAATCAAATAATACCACTGGGTTCTTGAGACTTTTGATAAAACTGAGAGGATAAATTCATTAATATTAAACTCTTTTTTCCGTTTCATTATTTCACTTTCTTTATCATTCTTTTTAGTATATATTTCACAGCTCTTGCTGGTCCAATCACAATATACTTCAAGGCTCCTTTGATCCCCCCAATTTGATTAAAGTCTACAAAGGTATGGGGTTGAAGATCTTCGCGATTGTTCAATTGCTTATTATCGATAAAAGGTGTCAGAACATGTGGGTTTTGAGAGATCCTAAAGTCATATTTTTGGTCCCAAGCAATGTAGATCAACAAACGTTCGATCGCATGCAATATCGAATTTTGAGGTAGAGGTTCAGCTGGAACATCTGCTGCTGTCAAATTCAAATCAAAGAGTGGTTTCAAAGCATCGTATTTAAACCAAACAAAGGTCCCATAACTCATGACAAAGGTATTGAGATTTTTGAAGTCAATTGTCTTGGTCGCTCCCATCCGTTCCCAGAGCTTGTTCATCTCTGGTGAAATAAGAGCCTCATTCCAAGCAACCACTATTCGATTATAACGGAAGAAAGTTGGAATATCTGCGATAGTGATTCCGACTTTTGGATTGGCTTCCATATTGGCTAGGATTTGATCAGCCGGTTTGACCAACATCTCGATCAATTCTTTGCGCCAAGATTCACCTGCCCAAAAATCTGCTTCTTTGGATTTCTTGGTATGGAAATGGCCGACATAATCATAACGTGAGAGTTGCTCTTTTAAGAACAGCATTGGCAACACATCCCGTCCAATGTTTCCAGTCACCACAACCGTGGCATCTTGTGCTCGATGAGAAAGAATTTTCTCAATAGCCTGCTTCTTCTCTTCTACATCTGTCGTAATCCATAAGTCATAGGTGAAATGAAATGCTTGGAAAGCATCTAGAAATTCTTCCAAGAGGTCCACATAAAAGACATGAAGATGAACCGCAACTTTTTTATCAAAATCTCCTGCCAATTCCTGTTTTTTCACGTACTTACGCGATAACAAATACGGATAGTCCGGACGATCAATCATAGACATGTGGTTGAGGATCAAATCTAATGGATAGTCCGATATACGTTCCAATTCGTCAAAAATGTAAGGAATGATTCCTTCATTATTCGCAATGGTTTTGACTTTGATAAAAGGAACCTTATGACGGAGAATCGCTGTAGGATTGTAGTAAGAAAAGTCTGGATAGAGCATCCCTGTGGTGTCTTCATGAATGGTATCAAAAACAGTTTTATAGCGAAAACCAGCATCCAAGAAATTCGTTGTGACCTTGGTCTCGTAGTGATCAATCACATCTTGAACATTGGTGAAGTCTTGAACACCCTGCCAAAATTCTGGGAAGGCGTTTGATGTCAGCACCTGTTTTTTAAAACTGAGATAATAACTCTGAATATGCTCGTTAAAATCCTTGTCTTTCCGGTAATTGGTCATACCCCAGAAATCTACTTCATCATCATGTTCAAACTGCTGATAAATAGGTTCTAGATCCCAAAGCGGTCCAAAGCAGGTATCATTCATGAGGGTAACAGAATCAAAGTGAGCCAGTTGATCAAAGCCGACTGTCTTCATCCCATCCCGCCAAGCAGCGAAATCAAAGCCACTATTTTGGCGCTCAAGGATATCATCTACCAACTGTTGCGAGAACAAATGATCCTTCATATCTTCTGGTAGCTGACTATTGGAGATAAAGACCACCCGTGAATACAAGGGGCGGATTTTTTCTAATTGGTAAAGTACATGTCCACTGATAAAGTTAAATTTATTGAAGTGGACATATAAAAGTAAACGTTGCATATTATTTCCTTATTCTTAAGAATTTCAAGATCTTTGTTGGAATGGTCCAACGTTTGGATGTGATAACGGCGTTATATGCTACTTTCGTAGCTTCTAGATCAGCCTCAAGTTTTTTTATTCTATTCTGACTATCCAAGAACTCAGTTGCAAAAACTTTTCCAATATAATCCGGTGCGACTATATCATCGACAGGAATCATCTTATAACGTAATCTATATTCTCCTTCTTCCTTAACATCATAGATCAGTTGTGGATCCGGTTCGCTAAAGAAAAAGTAACCATCAACAATGACTCCGTTACTATAAACTGGCGAGTAAACCTTTCCGTTAGAATCTCTCAATTCAACATCAGAGTAATAGCTTGGACTTTCAGACAGATCAACTCGGATAACAGAAGTTCCCTTCGGAATTTCGATTGCCAGACTATCTTCTTTTTGAAGAAGTTTGGTCATGGTACAATCTTCCGAATAAGTATTTTCTTCGTCACCAAAATAAATTGTAACAGACTCCATTCCGATGTGTGAAAGAGAATCCATTGGTTTGGAAAGGCGAATCTCATAAGTATTATTACGATCTAAAAGGATCTTCGTCATCTCTTTATAATCGGCATTTGGATATTTATCAAGATACTCAAGTTGTGTTTTCAACAACTTATGAAATCGTCGTTCTAATTTTTTAAAATCAGTAGGACGAGAATCCGATCCTTGATTAATGGTATAAGCAACTGTCGCTTCATCCAGATAGGCTAAAGAAGTCCGTTGAAAGAGTTCCAATTGGAGGTTGAAAGTATCATCTGATGTCGTTAAATCTAACTCTTGATTGACTTCTAACATCAGATCTCTTTCAACTAGCCATGTAGAGGCCATGGTAAAACCTCTTGTTGCAAGCATCTTTTCATAGGTATCTGCTAATGGAATCGTATGATTAGCAAAGCCAGCCTTAGAAATGAGAGTTCCATTTTCACCATAAATATCAAAATCTGTATTGGACCATTTGCAATCAGGCTCACTTTCTAATAAGTCAACCTGTTTCTGAAGTTTTAAAGGGTCTAACCAAAAATCATCTCCGTCACAGCGGGCAATATACTTTCCACGTGCTTCTTTACAGATAGAGACCCAGGTTTTAGAAATTCCCTGATTCTCATCCTGATAAAAGGCACGAATCAGATCAAGGTAGTTGGCTTGATAATCCTGAATGATAGAACGAGATCCATCGCTTGAAGCATCATCTACCAAGATAATCTCATAATCAAACTCAGTTTGTTGGGCTAAGAAGCTATCAATCGTCTTCTTTAGCCAGGGCTCTTTATTAAAAACCGTACAAATAATCGAAACAAAAGGCGTCGTTTCCATATTTCCCTCAGTCTAGTCAGTCATTGACCATGTTCCATTGCGTTGGATTAAGCCACTTGCCGAATCCATTGCTGATTTATCATCCAAAGCGATATCATCTCGATTGATAAAGATCAGTGGGGTCTGAGTGGCATCTGAAAAGGCCAGCATCTGCCCTTCAGCATCCCTTACTGTCACTTCTAATTTCATTTTCAAGTCATTCACCGTTGGAAGGGAACAAGTGTAATGAACTGTTTTATGTCCAGCCCCACTCATCAGTTGATCCATAGAATTATCATTATAGATCCAAATATTTCGATCGATATCTGTTAAAGACAGTGCGATATAGGTCTGAATATCTTCACGAACATCAAAATCAATCTGAAACTGAATGGGATCTTGGGGGCGTAACTTGTTTGAACTTAACAATTGAAGCTGAAAGTTTTCAACCAAGACTTGTTCTTCCTGATTAGGATTACCCGCTCCACCAGCTTCTCCTCCCTGTTGCAAAGGTGCAGTATTATCAAAACTATACTGGTTGGCTACATTTTCTGGACTACCAATTGCCTTTACCAAACCATTTTCAATCAAAACAGCCTTGTTACAATACTTCTTGACAGCACCCATATCGTGGGTAACTAGGATAGTTGTCTTTCCTGATTTCTTACGTTCTTGGAAGTAATCGTTACACTTGCGCTGAAAGGCCTCATCTCCTACTGCTAGGACCTCGTCCAAAATCAAGATATCTCCTTGGGCCTTAATGGCAACTGAAAAGGCTAAGCGAACCTGCATCCCTGATGAGTAGTTCTTAAGCTTTTGGTTCATGAATTCATGCAACTCGGCAAAATCTACGATATCATCATACATGGCATCAATTTCAGCTGTCGAGAAGCCCAGCATAGCTCCATTCATATAGACATTTTCTCGACCTGTCAGTTCTGGGTTAAAGCCCACTCCAAGCTCAATAAAAGACACCAGTTTCCCATCGATGGTGACGGTGCCTTTTTCTGGCACATAGATTTCAGAAATAATTTTCAAGAGAGTCGATTTTCCAGAACCATTTCTTCCGAGGATCCCGAAAAAGTCTCCTTTTTCTACTTCAAAGGAAATATCCTTGAGAACGTGTTGTTCTTTATAGCCTTTGATTCCTTTGAAGCGATTGACCAGGGCAGTTCGAAGACTATTGGTTGCCTCTGTTGGCAACTTAAAGTACTTGCTGACATGGTCTACTTTTACTGCAATTTGTTTATCTGTCATTAGAGAATCTCCGCAAATTTCTTAGCATGTTTGTTAAAGTAAGCAAAGCCAGCAACAAAAATAAGAATTGGCAAGACATAAGGAATCAAAACCAAGAACTTATTCTCTACCAAAAGCCAGACAGGGGTGTTGGCCTTATCAATCAAGAAATAACGCATGTCTTGAATAATTTGAGCCAAAGGATTCATCATGACCAACTTAGCCGCCCATGGATTGCGGTCTGCAATAAAGGTAATCGGATAGATAATTGGCGTCGCATACAAGCCGGCTTGCAAGAGTACTTCCCAGACTTGACCTAGGTCACGGAAACGAACAAAAAATGTCGCTAAGATCAATGCGCATCCTGTCGCCATCAAGAACAACTCAAAGAATAGCGGAATCACCATCAAAGCTGTCCAAGAGAATGTCACTCCATTGAAGAATGAAAAAATCAACACGACAACCAGGTTAATGACAAAGTTGATGGCTGCTCCTGAAATCGCAGACAAAACAATGATGTGTTTGGAGAAATTCAACTTGCGCAACAGGTCGCCTCGACTAACGATCGACACCATCCCCATGGATGTTGCTTCTGAGAAGAAGCCCCAGATTACATTGGCCAACAAGAGGGCAACTGGGAAATGGGGCACATCTCCACCTAAGCGTAAGAAGCGGATGAAGACAATATACATGATCGTAAAAGTCATCAAGGGCTTCAAAATGGACCAAAGATAACCAATTGCTGATCCTTGGTAGCGTAATTTAAAGTCTGTTTTGATTAACTCTCGTAATAAAATTCGATTTTTCTGACTAAAAACGTCAAACATTATTTTTTACCTCGATATGCAAACTTTGTCAGAATCAAGCTGGTAAACACAAAGGTGTGAAAAGCCCGGTTCTTCCGATAACCATACTGACGAATCCGTCTCAAACGTTCTTTTAGTGGAACATCCATAATGGTGACAAAGTTTTCAATGATTTCTTTAGTTTGGGAACTGACAGGCAGATCCAATAGATTTTCTGCTTGTTCTTGACTGGACTCAATGAGATTCCAATATTTAGCAAAAAGAATATGAGGGCGAACCCAATTTTTAACCCGTTTTCTAAGGGTACGAGCACCCAAAACATTGCTACTGTGCTGACGGTACAATTCTGTTGGCTGATCGACATAGACGAGCTTCCCAAAGGCAGTTGCTAGTAATGCTAAATACCAGTCATGCATAAGGAGAGCATGTTTTTCTTGACCCGTCCATAACTCCGCCAACGCATGGTTAATCATGGCTACACCGCCCGTTACCGTATTTTCTGTCAACTCTTGAATCAGTTCTGTATTGGCATGATCAGACTGGGTACGAATCATACTCTCATGTTGAACATTTAAGTTTTCATCAACCACTTTTAAATCGGTGTAGACCAGCAAAGGCTTATTTTGAGGATGCTTCTCGGCTTCTGCTACTTGGAGCGCAATCTTTTCCGGAAGCCAAACATCATCTTGATCACTAAAACAATAAAGATCAGCCTTTTCATATTTTAAGAGTGTGTGAAAACTCTTGATAACACCAAGATTTTCGATGGCTCCTTGATTGATAAAGCGAATGCGCTCATCCTGAGCCAATAGCTCTTGAATGATCTCCACCGTACCATCTGTTGACCCATCATCTCGGATCAAGAGTTGCCAGTCCTGATAAGTCTGGTCTTGGATACTTTTGACCTGCTCTTTTAGATACTGTTCACCATTATAGGTGGACAACAAGATATTTACTTTCATGATAAGAATAATTCCTCGTACTCACCTACAATTTTTTCCCAGGTAAAGTTTTGTTTCATATTAGCTTTGGCAAGCCGACCCCATTCAGATACATCTTCTAAAGAATCGACCTGGTTAATCAAATGGGCTAAACTTCCAGCTTCTTTAGTCCAATATTGAGCCGAGTCCTTTGCGACCGTTTGATTAAAGGAGACTCCTAAAACCAAATTGAGATCCGTCTGAGCGAGAGCTTCTAAGAGGCCCGGATTGGTTCCGCCTACTTCATGACCATGGATATAGGCAAAGGCTTCTTTACGGATATACTTCAATAGGTCTTGATCATAAACCGTTCCTACAAACTTGACGCGTGGATCCTGATCAAAGCCCGTTCGACTCCTGAGTTCTTCAAAATAGGGATTGCCTTTATGGTTACAAATGACGACCAAATCCCGTTTGGTAGAAGAGGCCATAAATTCACGAATGGCGGTCTCGTAATTGTTTTCTGGAACAAAGCGACCCAAAATTAAGTAATAGCTTTTCTCTTGTGTCTGCCACTTCTGATAGAGTTCTCTGACTTTCTTATCCTGACTGGTTAAACTTGTCGGAGACAAGTCTGTCCCATAGGCAATATAAGTCGTCTTGGACCAAGGGTAGGCTTCCTTGATATAGTATTCAATCCCTGGATTGTCAGAAATCACCAAATCAGCGTAGCGTGTCATGATCTTTTCAGAATACTTGAGATAGGCTTGGATCGGTTTGGCCCACTTGGCCCGCTTCCACTCTAGTCCATCAGGATTGATATAGAATTGACCACCCATCTTATGGATCTTGCGAGCAAAAGGCGCTACAAAGGCCCCGATTGTATTGCCCAAAACATAAAAAATAGGTTTTTGAATCCCCTGCTTCTTGATGACCTTCAAAGCATAGTTGATCGCCATCATGTCATAGGCAATGACCCGTGCAGGCCCTAGTTTCGGTGCTTTAATCGTAAAACAATCGACACCCTTGTAGTCAAAATGATGATAGGCTTGATTATCAGAAAGGCAAGCAACATGGTACTGGATAGCTGGAGACACTTGATGGGAGACCAATTGGTCCACAAAAGTCTCAAAACCGCCATATTGAGCCGGAAGCCCACGACTTCCGATAATAAAAACATGTTGCATATGATTCCCTTTCTAACAATTTACAGTCTATCCAATTATACCATTTTCTAGGCTTTTTGCCTAATCCAAACAGAAAAGCGACCTTAGAGGGTCGCTTCCATTTACACTTATTTCACTTCTTGTTTATAAAACTCTTTCAATGCGTCCTTCCAGCTTGGAATAACAAATCCTGTGGACTTCGCTTTTGCCAAACTCATCGTTGAGTTGAGAGGGCGTTTTGCCTTAGCTGGGAATTGGCTAGAATCCACTGGCTTTACTTCAACATCCGTATCTTTGAGGATCTCAACTGCAAAGTCATACCAAGTTGTATCTTCTTCTGCATCGTTTGACAAGTGGTAATAACCGTATTCCTTACGATTTTCAGCCAGATAAGTCATGAACTCTGCAAGAGTACGTGTCCAAGTTGGACGACCATGTTGGTCATTCACAACGGTCAAAGTCTTGTGAGTCTTGGCTAAGTTTTGCATCGTGAAAACAAAGTTCTTACCATAGTTACCAAAGACCCAAGCTGTACGGATGATATAGAAGTTCGAAACATGCTTCTCAACCAATTCTTCTCCCATGCGTTTTGTACGACCATACTCTGTTTGGGGATCCGGTTGATCATCCACTTCCCATTCTTGACCGACTGGCTTTTTGCCATCAAACACGTAGTCGGTTGAGATATAGACCAAGGTCGCCCCATGCTTTTCAGACGCCTTCGCTACATTTTCTGTACCTGTCACGTTGATAGCGTAGTCCAACTCTTTTCCTTCATCTTCAGCAAGATCAACAGCTGTATAGGCAAGACAGTGGTAGACAAGAGTTGGCTTCACTTCTGCAAAAACCTCATCTACTTTTTCTGCATTTGTGATGTCCATTTCAGTTACATCAACAGCTACATATTCTTCATTTCGTTCATCTAGTAAATGGCGAAGCTCCGTTCCAAGTTGACCATTTGCACCTGTAATTAAAATCATATTAAATTCCTTTCAAATGCTTTTCCCTATCATTATAGCAAAAAAAGCAGAAGTTTTCTGCTTTTTACTCACTTTTCTCTTTGATGACATAGATTGGACGTCTCTTGGTCTCCATGAAAATTTTACCGATATATTTGCCTAATATTCCAATGGTTAGTAATTGAAACCCTCCCAAAAAAAGAATAACTGTCATGAGGGATGGCCATCCAGAAGTGGGATCCCCAATGACTAAGGTACGGATCACAATCAGAATCATCATAATAAAAGCCAATATCCAAGATAACAGTCCACCAATAAAGGCAATATTTAGTGGGGCATCCGAGAAATTGACAATCCCTTCAATAGAGTATTTAAAGAGGGACCAAAAATTCCAAGATGTTTCTCCTGCCACGCGCTCTATATTTTTATATTCTAGATATTCTGTCTCAAATCCTACCCAGACAAAAATCCCTTTTGAAAAACGATTGTACTCCGATAACTCCATAATGGCATCAACCATGGAACGGCGCATCAAACGGAAATCACGCGCTCCGTCAATCATTTCTACCTGACTAATATGATTGAGCAATTTATAAAACATTCGTGCAAAGAAAGAGCGAATCGGTGGTTCCCCATCACGAGTTACGCGTCGCGTTCCAACACAGTCTAAATTTGGCTGTTTCTCCAACATCTGCTTCATTTGGATCAATAACTCTGGAGGGTCCTGCAGATCCACATCCATGACGGTCACGTATTCACTTCTTGCACGTTCAAGCCCAGCATACAAAGCTGCTTCTTTTCCAAAATTTCGTGAGAAAGAAAGGTATTGCACATTTGCATCTGTAACATGTAGCTTACGAAGAACGGATAGCGTACCATCTAGGGAGCCATCATTTATAAAAATATATTCAAACTTTTCTCCCATCTCCATCCGAACACGTTCCATCTCTTTATAAAACAATGGAATCGATTCTTCTTCGTTAAAACACGGGACTACAACTGATATGGTCATTTCTTACTCCTTGAATTTTTCACCTTCTATTGTATCAAAAAACTTTGATTATCCCTAGTATTAACTGATTTTAGTCTTTTAATTATACTACAGCATATAAAACAGAAATCGTTTGTAGTATAGTTAAACCTATAATAATGAGACTACTTTCTACTACAAAATGATCCGTAAACGTTTGTTCATCTGAAATTCTTTGCTTAAACAAACTGCAAATTACTGGCAGAGTCAGAGCGACAACGCCTAGATAATATCTACCTTGAACTCCTAAAACTTCAAAATTGCCAACCGGTGTCCAGGTCAGATACAAGGTCAAAGAAATTAAACCAACAATTGCTAGTGAAACCAAACTTGCTCCTACTACTGATACCTTTGGAAGTTTGACCTTCCCAACATTTGAAAAAGTAATCAAAGTATAAAAAGCATAAATTGGAATAAGGACCTCTGACATCGACAAATCTAACCAACCAAAGGTATAGAGCTGATTTAAATGACTGACTGATAATAACATCTCCTTCAAAATCACTGGTAGATACCAATGAGGTTTTGAAATGATACTAATAATTTGACCTTTTACATCTGCACCCTCCAGTTTAAAGTTCTCAATACGAACTTGCTGGGTAAGGACATACCAAAAGATCGTAAAGAGAAAGACAGCAACAATCAAAGCAAGAGAAATAAGATAGTAGTTTTTACATTGCGTTTTCTTTTTCGGTATAAATAGCAATAATCCCACAAGCAAGACATAAGGAAGTTTCATTGTTACAAGGATCACACAAAGGAAAGCATAAAGCAATAAATCCTTAATTTTAACTACTTTTTCATCATCCGTTACATAGTTCAAAAACAATCCAATAATAATGTAGGTTAAACCTAAGGCTACACTATCTTGATTATAAGAAGCAGCTAGAACCAGATTCATTGGAAACATCGCTACCATTGTCATCAACTGCGTCGCTTTTCCACTTAATTTAATGGCAATGAGAGCTAAAATACAGTAAGCAATGACATTAAAAATTCGACCAAGATAATAGGAGACTCCTACACTCAAATTCAAAAATTTTCCAATCCCAAATCCAAGAGCCTGAGGGATATAACCAATAAACCAATATGAGTTGGTTGCCCTGTAATCCGTTTCTTTCCCAAACTTCACTTGTTTGGTCGTCTGCCCTTCTTCAAATAAAGAAGATTTGGTAAATGGTTTTTTGAAATTCTTATAAACATCAAAGTAATCTTCCGTAATATGGATGTTTTTATTTCCCATATTGACGTTGCCTTCCACAATATGAATCGTTCTTGAAAGGTGAACTTGTTCATCTGGCGTATTCAAAACGGGTGTAATAAAAGCAAAGGACAGACCACCAATGAGCATCGCAAGGAAGGTCCCAACATTCTTCTTCGGTAAAAGAAAAATGAAAAAAGCCAATACAACAAATAACGCTACACCAATTTTAGGAAAATCTACTAAGCGCTTTGTATAAATAACTGCAATACAAAAGGCCAAAACTGCGAAAGCTACTAAATACTTTTTATTTCTCTCATAACTATCAACAAAATATCCCATCAGTTTCTCCTACTTATTCGAATTTTGACTCTTCACATATTGTCTCATCAACAACTTGGCCATCCATTTGGGCCAGAAGAGTTGGTACATGTATAGATCTTCTTTACTACGCGTATTGTCTGCAATGGTTTTTGATGTTTCAGACTCTCCATGGATACGGTGGCACATAAGTTTGTCAGATACATAAGCAAAACGACCTTTATACTCGCTGATCTTATACCATGCGTACCAATCCAAACTCACTCTCATTCCTTCATCAAAATAGAAATTCTTCAAATTTTCGCGATTATAGGTAACAGCTGGACAACAAATCGGATTCCCAAAAGCCATCACACGGTTTCGCCAAAAGTGACTAGCAGGAAAAAGATTCATGGTTTTTAACATCAAGGTTTTGATCTTCAAATTTGTATTCGCAGGAATTCTATGGCCATCTTTTTCTTCAAAATAATCAGAATACCCAATCAACACATCTTGATTTTTTTCCATCTTAGCCAAAACTTTCTCAGCATAGTCTGGCTCATAATAATCATCCTGATGGGCGATGGTAGCATACTTCGTCTCTACAAAAGACATGGCATTGTTCCAATCTTTACCAATCCCACCACCTTGCTTGGTGTAAAATGGAATAGCATAACGCTGACAAAGTTCCTTGATCGAATCCAGTGGTGTTGAACTGTAACAGATAATCTGTGATTGGAGAGTTTGATTCTTCAAGGATTGAATACAAGCTTCTAAGTATTCGCTCTCACCATAAGCACAAATCACCCAAGTATGTTGTTGATTAACGAGCATAGCCCTTCCTTTCTATTTTTCTTGCAATAAAATAAGCAAGTAAACTTCCACTAAAATAAACGAACATCACGATGAAAAAGCTTAAAGACGCACCTAGAAGTCCCATTTTTTGTACCAAATCATTATTTGTCAATTTGGAAGCTATAAACATGAATAAATACACAGGCAATAGATACGTTTGTTTTCGAATAACCGTCATGACATCCCCAAAAACAATCCCAATAGAATACAGAATTCCAGAAAAAACAAGGATGGCTAGGGTAGTACTATGCTGGTTTAAAGGTAAACCAAAAACAAGACTTAATATTGGCGTCCCGATCAAATAAGCTAGCACAGTTAATACCAAGCCGACACCCAAAACAATGACAAACATCTTCGCAATGATGGCATCAAATTTTTTCAATTCTTTATTCTTCCATAAGATCGCTAATTGCGTTGTTAAGGGTCTAAGAATTAAAATAAAGAGACTCATAAAAAACACAGGCATAAACAAAATATTATAATCCCGTTGTGTTCCTGCAATAAAGTGTCCCAGTCTAATTTCAGAGTCAATCGCGATTCTAGGCTCATTGAAAATATAAGCTAGTAAAAATCCACTAATAAAGAGAGGAATACAATTTTTTAAAATAGTGATCGCATCAAATAGGTCTCTTTTGAGATTTTTTACTGAGAAATCAATTGATTCAAATTCTTTTGATTTTACATAATCATAACAAAATACAAAGATAAAATTTAAAACAACTAAGTAAAGCAATGATTGTGTCAATGACTTTGTAATAAGCAAAAATACCAACAAAAGAAGCGTGCTGATAGAATACCGAAGGGTCATTGATTTGCCAGCGATATCTAATCGTTCGTGACGTTGAAACAATCCTTGGAAAAGATCTGAAATCGCCTCACACATACGAAATAGAACGTATAAGCCAATAATCGCAATTTTTGAACTCTCATGTAGGTCAATTCCTGAAACAAAAAGGTAAGGAAAAAAGATCGCCATCATGAGTAGGAGAGAGAGACATCTGGCAATAGTGTAACTGGTAAAGGAGTGTCTAAAGAGAACATCTGTCCCTTGGTAGCTTCGAACTTGAAACATGCCTACTACTACTAGAATCGCAGCAATCCCATAGGCAAGACTAAAGGAATCTGCTTCCATTGGCGAGGTCATCCGTGTAACAATCAATGTAAATAGTACAGATGATCCAGCAAATGCCAAGTTCCCTAGCAGATTCCAAAAATACACCTTCTCCGTTGAAACAGGTTGATTATTCTTCATGATCTTTTACCTGTAATGCAATTTTCTGAGACAATTGTCGAATTTGAACGGATTGTTTTGAGGTAATCCGAGTCAAAGAGAAGTTTAAATAGACAAGTAAACAGAAGCCTAAGAAAAAGATTAGATTGCTTGGAACTTGAATTCCTAACATTTTTGATACCTGTCCAATCAAATTAGGAAACCAAATGACTGGCAACGATAGGAAACAAAGAATAAGCCAAGAAATGACATTTCTCATTTCAACGACTTTCTTTGCAACTAGGCGTAGAATATAAACAATAAAAATAATTACAATAAGGGTTAACCAAATATTTAGCATGTTATTTCTTATATCCTCCACCGATTCTAGCCAATAGCATTGCCATTGTCACTTTGATCATATAGTATACAGACTTACTGAATGTAATCGATGATTCTCCGTGTTCTCGCTCGTTCATTAATACAGGTACTTCTGCAACGGAATAGCCTGAGGTTAAGAGAGACACAATCGTCTCTGGTTCTGGATAATCACTTGGATATTGTTTAGCAAATTCTTCAATCACTTTTCGATCAGCCACCCGTAATCCTGAGGTTGGATCTGTTACCTTTTGACCGGTTAAAATCTTAATTAATTTTTCAAAAAATGAAATTCCAATCCGTCGCGCGAAGGAGGATTGGAAACCTTGATTTTCAATGAAACGAGAGCCAATCACCATGTTCACATTCTTCTCTTGAAGGACTTGAAGCATCTTTCTGATAAATTCAGGATTATGCTGACCGTCTCCATCCACTTGAACAGCATATTGGTAGCCATTTTTAACTGCATATTGATAACCAGTCTGGACAGCACCACCAATTCCTAAATTAATCGGTAAATCGATAACATTAAAGTTGTTATTGCGACAAATTTCAAGTGTATGATCTGTAGAACAATCATTGATAATGACATAATCAAATTCAGGTGTATGTTCTTCAATCATCTTGATTGTTTTTTCAATATTTCCACTCTCATTATAAGCAGGAATAATGATCAGTAATTCCGAATTTCTCAATCCTATTGTTTTCCCTTCTAAGCATATCACTTCATTATACAATAATCAGTGCATATTTTCTACTTTACACTGTCCCCTCCCCCTTTTCATGGTATAATAGAGTGAATCGATTACGGAAGGACACCTTATGTTAAAGCTGGGAATTATTGGTACGAGTTGGATTTCACATGAATTTATTACAGCTGCTCATCAGACAGGCCACTATCACTTGCAGGCTGTGTATTCGAGAAAGATGAAGACAGCTCAAGAGTTTTGTGAGCCTTATGGGGCGATCTCTTGCTACACGGATGTCATCGACTTCTTAGACAGTGATCTGGATGTGGTCTACATTGCCAGCCCTAATTCTCTTCACTTCGCTCAGGCCAAGCTTGCTATTCTGGCCAAGAAGCATGTCATCATTGAAAAACCGGCGGTGACCATGCCTTCTGAATGGAAGGAACTGGTCAAGCTCGCTAATGAGCACCAGGTCTATCTCTTTGAAGCTACCAGAAATTACCAAGAAGCAGCCTTTCAAGTAGTTAAAAACTTCCTCTCTAACCAGGAAATACTGGGCGCCAACTTCACCTTTGCCAAATATTCTTCTAAATTGCCGGCCCTTTTTGCAGGTGAGATACCCAATATTTTCTCAGATGTCTATGCAGGTGGAGCCTTGATGGATCTGGGAGTCTACTGCCTCTACTTGGCGATTGGCTTCTTTGGAGAACCGATCTCCAGCCACTACACCGCTCAGCAATTACCCAATTCGGTTGATCTCTATGGTCAAGGTGTCTTGATTTATCCAGATTTTCAGGTTGCTATTCAGGCAGGGAAAAATATCACCAGCCATCTACCTGCTGAAATCTACACCAAGAATGGAACGCTGACTCTCAATGCTGTAGCAGCCATCAACCAGGCCCGCTTCGTCAGTCATTCTGGTGAGGTCATCGACCTTCCGATCCAGCCCTGCCCACACCAAATGCAAGAAGAGGCGGAAGCCTTTGCCCTTGCCATCGCTCATCAAAAGCCAGACGCTTATCTCGAATGGTTACAAACAGCTGAGCAGGTCCATGAAACTCTCTACCAGATGCGTCAAAGCGCTGGAATACAATTTAAGGATGAAAAAGAATGAAAGAACAATTTCCACAAAGCTGGAAAGACCAGTTAGAAACACTCGGATTTGATACATTCACTGAAATTCAGGAACAGATCTTCTCCCCTATCTATGAAGGAGAAAATGTCCTTGGGATCAGTCCTACTGGAACGGGTAAGACACTCGCCTACCTCTTTCCGTGCTTGCTCAAACTCAAACCGAAGAAGGCCCAACAACTCTTGATTTTGGCTCCTAATACAGAGTTAGCAGGACAAATTTTTGATGTCACCAAACAATGGGCAGAGCCTCTCGGTCTCCAGACACAACTCTTCCTTTCAGGATCTAGTCAAAAACGGCAAATCGAACGCCTCAAAAAAGGACCCGAAATCCTGGTTGGGACGCCTGGTCGGATCTTTGAACTGATCAAGCTGAAAAAGATCAAAATGATGAATGTGGAAACCATCATTTTAGATGAATTCGACCAATTACTGAGCGATTATCAGTACCACTTCGTCGACAAGATCAGCCACTATGCTCCCCGTGACCACCAATATATCTACATGAGCGCCACAGCCAAGGTCGATCCAGACCAGCTAGAGGAAAATACTCTTCGTGTTACGGTTGATGGAGTTTCTTTGGACAATATCCAACATTTTTATATGCAAGTGGATAAGCGGGACAAGGTCGAATTGCTCCGCAAACTCGCCTACGTCGAAGATTTTCGTGGTCTGGCTTTTTTCAATAGCTTGTCTGATCTGGGTAGTGCTGAAGAAAAACTACAATACCGTGGTGTTGAGGCCGTATCGCTCGCAAGCGATGTCAATGTCAAATACCGCAAGGTCATTCTGGAACGCTTCAAAGACCATCAGCTGACCCTCTTACTTGCCACCGATTTAGTCGCTCGTGGCATCGATATTGAATATCTTGAGTGTGTGATTAACTACGATATTCCTCGTGATGTGGAGACCTATACCCACCGTGCCGGTCGAACAGGACGAATGGGGCGTGAGGGCTATGTAATCACCTTTATCACCCACCCAGAAGAACTCAAATCCTTAAAAAAATACGCTTCTGTACGTGAACTGGTTTTAAAAAATTCCGAACTCTTTTTAAATGAATAAGAAAATCCTCTGCTAGTGAATGAACTGCAGAGGATTTTTACGTTAATTTCCATTGTAATAAATGCGATGACTTTCAAGTTGGTAATACAACAATTCATCCACCGTTACGAAGGTATAGCCTTGTGATTTGAGGTAGTCAAGGACGGTCGGTAGAGCGTCAATCGTGGTTTGATGGATATCATGCATGAGGATAATCGAACCCGGTTTGACTTCTTTTTTCACTTCATTGAGAATGGCCGTCGTATTGTGTGTCTTCCAATCTAGGCTATCCACATCCCACATGATGAAGGATTGGTCGACACCGTATTGGATAGCGTTATTGATAGCTCCATACGGAGGGCGGGTAATCTTGGTCTGCACACCTGTCGCTTTTTGAATAGCTTCTTGGGTATCCAAGATCTCTTTTTTGGCATTATCCAAGCTCAATTTTGGTAATTGAGGGTGATCCCAGGTATGGTTCCCAATTTGATGACCTTCTTTGCGGACTTGCTTAGCAATATCCGGATTCGCACTGACATTTTTTCCGACCATAAAGAAGGTAGCTTTGGCATTGTATTTCTTTAAGATAGAAAGCGCCTGAGGTGTCGTCTTGGGATCTGGTCCATCATCAAAGGTCAGGGCAATCATCTTACGGTGGCGTTCTTCTATATAGGATTGGTAAGTTTCGAGATCATCAGGAAGCAAGCGATCTGTATCAATCACGTCATAGAATTTAGACAAGGGAACAGTGAAGGTATCATCTCCCTTAACCTTGGTTGGAAATGGAATGGTGAAATTTCCTTTTTCATATTGGAATTCCCATTGGCTCAAATCCAACTCTGAGAAGTGGGCAACCATTTGATCAATGCTCTCCTCATCCAGCTGACGAAAGTCTAGATTCCCTCGCAATTCCTCCAAAAAGATCTGCTTAGCTCCGTCTGGATCCGCAAAAACTTGGCTGAGGGTCAGAGGGTTACTGTCATCATCCAAGTAAAAGAGGGGCAACTTCACCGTCTCATCTTTTATGAATTTCCCTTTTTTGTACTGATACTCCGCCCGCTTGATTTGGATAGGGTGATAGCCGACAAAAGGCGCTTCTGCTTCTTCACTATGGTAGAAGGTCAAATGCTTTGGCTCTTTGGTTTTCTCATTGGATCCTAGACGCTGAAGGTCTTCTTGGATCTTCTCTTTCACAATCTCAACAGGCTGTCCATCTTTAGTAGGATAATAAGCCGTCACATAAGAAGTTCCTAAAATCCCTTCCTGAACTTGAACATCTTTCCCTTTTTCAGAGCTTTTCTCGAGTTGGGTGACCTTAGCAACCTGATCCTGATAGGCTTTTTGTTCACGAACCCTTTGAATCTTTTGATAGCTAATATACAAAAGACTCAGTAAAAGGAGATTTGTAATGATTAATAAAATAGTTTTCGTGTGTTTGAATCTCATAACTTTATTATAGCAAATTTCTCTCGAAAAAACATTCCTTTTTTGTAAATGGTTTCATAAAAAGAGGGCGACTGTCGTCGCCGACAGCGGCCCTTGTTTTTAGTCCCTCTTATTTTTCGCGAATGACTTCTACTTTATATCCATCCGGATCTACAACGAAATAATAATTCGGTTTCGTTCCTGGAAGACCTTTTGGTTCCGTCACTTCATAGCCTTTAGCCTTGTGTTCCGCATTCAAACCTTCTAGATCAGGAGTACTCAAGGCAACGTGAGCATAGCCATCTCCGATGACATATGGACCATGATCATAATTGTAAGTCAATTCCAACTCATAGTCATCTCCAGGCAAGGCCAAATAAACAATCGTGAACTTGTAGTCTGGAAAATCTTTCCGACGTTTTTCTTCAAAACCAAAAGCATCTTGGTAAAAAGCAATTGATTTTTCTAAGTTTTCTACACGAAGGCAAGTGTGCAACATTTTTGAACTCATAGGTTTTCCTCTTTTCTATTTTTTAAAGATTATGAACGATTTTTTTTACGACTTTCCGTCTTAATGGATAATTTCACTTCAAAGATGGTCCCTTTTGGTTTATTATCTTTGACTTGAATGGTCCCTTTGAAAGCTTCTACAATCTGCTTAGCGAGGGATAACCCCAAACCAAAACCACCTTTCTGACGGGTTCTGGCCTTGTCGACCCGGTAAAAACGATCAAAAATCCGTTTCTTATCCTCATCTCGAATCCCTGGACCATTATCCAGTACTCTCAAAAGAAGATTTTTATCCTTCAATTGAACTTCGAATTGGATCTCGCCATCTTCATCGGTATATTTCAAGGCATTGTCATAGAGAATGGTCATCAACTGCTTGAGGAGCGTTCTATCAGAACAAATGACTTTGTCCACCTGATTGTCTCCTCGGAAGATTTTATCATTTTCTTCCGCAATGATCTCAAAATTCGAGAAGGTCTGATCGAAAAAGCTTGGTTCGATATCTTCCATCTCCGGCTTCAAGCCGTCATCTCTTCGGGCAATATTAAGAAGGTTGGTGGTCAAGAGCTTCATATTTCGAACTTCATCCAAGCTGGATGCAATATTCTCACTCGATTCCATAATGGTCGCTTCAGGCTTTCTAAAAAGCGTTTCGAGGCGATTTTGCAGAACTGCTAAAGGCGTCCGCAACTCATGGGAAGCATTTTCCACGAAAGCCTTTTGCTTTTGCATAATCTCAAGAAGGGGCTTGACGCTGAGACGTGCTAAGAAGAGACTAGCAAATAACGAGATTCCCCAGAAGCAGATCATGACAAGGGCGATTTGGCTTTCGTGCTCTTCACTGGTCTGCTCTAGCTGACTGATATTGGTCATGACAACCGCATACTTGATATCACTATCACTTTCATCATCAGATAAACTCAACTCTGCCATATAGGCCCGGTAACTTTCTTTTTTCCCATAGCTATTTGTAATTTGAAGCTGGGAAACCTTGTTGAGGAGCTTTCGACCAAACGTCACGGTTTTGAAGTTTAAAAAACCATTACCGGTTGTCAAGTTTTCATATTTTTTATTGAGCAAAACAACAGTGGTATTCGATGTGACATCCCCTTTAGGTTCTGATTTATCATGTTCTGGGATCATCATCTCATGATCGTTATTTTCTACTTTATTATTCGATTGTCGCTGGTCTCGATAAGCAATCGCTACAAGCGAGTAGGGATCCTGACTGAGAGTCTTGAGGTTTTCATCTACAGTTGTATAGAGACTCGAGCGCATGACCTGGATGATAATCAGGGTCATGGCTGAGAATATCAAAGTAAAGAGCCCAAAATATCGGATGAAGTAGGAAAAATCATCTTCCCCAACGGTTTTCTTAATTCTGGTTAGCATCTTTTAAGATATACCCCACACTGCGCAATGTTTGCAAGCTCTCAACGAAATCGGTACCTTTTAATTTCTTACGGATTTTTGAAACATAGACCTCAACAACAGAGATGGTTGTATCACTGTCAAAACCCCAGAGACGATCGAAAATCTGTGTTTTTGGAAGGATGACATTTTGGTTTTGAAGAAAGTAGACCAAGAGATCAAATTCCTTCCCGAGAAGTTCCACTTCTTTCCCATCCACATAAGTTGAATTGGTAGATAAGTTGACCTTCAAATTGCCATAATTAAGGGTGTTTTCATTGACCTTTCCTGAGCGTTTCAAGAGGGCTTGAATCCGCATCTTGAGCTCTTCTAGGTAGAAAGGCTTGGTGAGGTAATCGTCTGCTCCCAGCTCAAAGCCGTGTCCCTTGTCATCCAGACTTTCTTTGGCTGTCATGATCAGAACAGGGGTTGTCACGCCTTTTTCACGCAATTCTTTCAAGACATGGAAACCGTCTTTTTCAGGAAGCATCAGGTCCAGCAAAATCAAATCATAGATCCCGCTTTCAGCTTCGTAAAGACCTTCTTCTCCGTCAAAGACCTGCATGACGTCCGCAAAATCATCTAAAAAATCAAATACTGAATTTGATAAACCAAGGTCATCTTCGACCAATAGAATTTTAATCATTGTCGTATCCTCTTCTCTTTCGTGAGCGAGTCTTTCTAATCTATTCTTAACCATTATAACACGACTTGCCTTCATTTCCTATAGTTTAGAACCTGGTTTGATGATCAAATTCAGCCTGCCTGAGGAAGGCTAATCCTATGAATTTGTCGTGTTTTCTTTGTTACTTTGACTGTCACTCGTCTTGTTTTTATTTTTTGAATTCTTCTTATTGGACTTTTTAGAGGAACCCTGGTTCCCTTCTTGTCCGCCAGATTGGTTCATGCCATTATCTGGACCATTTCCTTGTGGGCCACCATTGCCTTCTTGTGGCATCTGACCAGGTCCGCCACCTTGGGGGCCACCTTGTCCTTGGCCACCACCTTGTGGACCACCGCCTTGAGGGCCGCCATCCTGTGGGCCACCATTTTGCTGGTTTCCTTGTGAAGCATGACCATTTTGACTATTTCGTTGCTGATTGGATCCTTGGTTCTGACCCGTTTGGACCGGTTGAGAAAATTGTTGGTTATTGGAAGATTGAGAGGCGATGACACCGACACCAAAGCCGCTTCCAGCACCTACCAACAATCCACCAACTGCTGCCATGCCAATCCACCACTTAGGACTTCGTTTTAGGACAACCATTTTTTCTTTGGATTCTTGCGTTTCGACTACTTGTTTTGTTTCTTTTTGATTCATCTTTTTACCTTTTATCTTTTTGTACAAGTACTTGTCTTTTAAAAATTTAAAGGGAGCTCGATCCTTTAGTAAAGCGATTATACTTCAGGAGTCTTAAGCCTGCCTAAATTTTTACTTAAAAAATCCTAAAACAAGTGTGGGCTATTGACAGGTTGAGCATCTTATTGTAGAATAGTTACCATAAAATAAATAAGAGGTTAACTGTTGTGAAGAAAATCTTTCCCTTAGTACTCATCTCCATTGGAGTGGCCATGATCTCCGTCCTATCTCAATTCACCATTCCATTTGGTCCAATTCCTTTGACCCTACAGACACTCATGATCGGGATCATCGGGACCATCTATAAACCCAGCCATGCCTTTGTCACAGTCTGCCTCTACCTGCTTTTAGGCTTCTTAGGCTTTCCAGTATTTGCAGGCGGTGCTGGTGGCGCTTCGCATTTCCTTGGCCCTACCGCTGGTTTCCTCCTCTTCTTCCCATTCCGAGCATGGATCACATCTCTATTTACCAATGCTAAATCCAGTATTTTCACTATCTTTTTTGCCAATCTCCTCAGTAGTGCTCTCCTCTTTGTATCAGGAGCTATCGGCTTTATGCTGGTTACGCATACTGATCTCCAAAAAGCATTTGCTTTGGTCGTTGCTCCCTTTATCCTTGCTGACCTCATCAAATTGATCATCATTACGATCACCAGCAAGGCGATTTTCGCCAGCCTCAAACACCACTGGTATTTCAAATAAGATATAAAGGTCGCTAAAAAATCGATACAGAAATTTCTGTATCGATTTTTTTAAATCTATTTTGTCGCAAGGATAGCGACTTCTACTGTCGCTTTTTCCCGTTGAATCAAATCCACACGCGCTGCAATTTCCTTGATTCCCATGCTGATGTTTCGGCTGATAGCCATATCAAACAATTGTGGTTCAAAGAAGGCTTTGAATTCTGCTAAGCGCTCTGCTGTTTTGAAGGTATTGGCTGGGTAGATGACAAACTTGTCAAAGCTCATGTCTCCGCCAAGAGCTGCTTTGACCCATTCCCAATTTTCACGCGCCCAAGTCCAGGCAGATTCTTGGGTGAACTCATGGTGTAAGAAGGTGAAATACCAACTCATTGCCAAGTCTTGTGGTTTCACAACATCCTTGTTCTTCCACTCTGTCAAAATCTTTTCAACTGTGTCTGCATCGGTTGTATAAGCCAAAGCTGTAGACAATTGACGCTTGAAGTTGCCATCTGTCGCTTGAGCATAAGTGTTCAAGTACAAATCAGTCAATTCTTTGCTTTCATGGTGTTTGATTTGGTTAATCAAGATTTGCAAACGAATAGCGGCTGGAAGCTTGCTGATATCATCAGCATGGGCTGCATAGATTTCACTTGCTTTGGCGCTTGCTTTGGCATCGTCTCCCTTGATCATATTTGAAATAACCAATTGACGAACCATTTCATCTTCATCCGCTTCTCCGGCTTTTGGTTCAAAACCAAGGCGTTCAAAGTTGAATTGGTTGAAGGTTACGAGCAACTTCTTATAGGCTGCTTCTACTTCCGTCCCTTCATCCACAAAGAGGCTGAGCCCTTGAAGGATTGATGAAACTGCAGATACAACCAAATAAGACGTTTCTTGGGTCAATTTCTCGATGACTGGCAAGAGACTTGCATAAGAGATGACACCACTTTCTGCCAAGAGACGGCGTTCTTGAAGGATTTGTTGTTTGCTCAAGTTATCCAATGAAGCCATGTTGTCTACAATCGCATCCAAGAGCTCTCCTTGATAATCGGTAATATAGTGGGCTGTATTTTCCGTATTGAAACGAAGCGGTTCACTATTTTCAGCAAAGAAGGGCGATAACCTGGGATTTCAAGCGTTTCTGTTTCAAGTGTATCTGGAATACCAGACCAGTTGCTGTTCAATGGCACAACCCATTGACGGCCTTGGTCTTCATGTTCTCCGATGAAGAATTGTTTTTGGCTGATCTTCAAGGTATCATTTTCTACCACTGCTGTAAGGACTGGATAACCAGGTTGTTCCAACCAAGAATCCATGAAGGCTGCTACATCACGACCAGAAGCATCACCTAGGGCATTCCAAAGGTCACGACCAATGGTATTGCCATATTGGTGTTTTTCAAAGTAAGCTTTGAGTCCTTTACGGAAAGCATCATCCCCTAACCAGCGGCGAAGCATATGCATGAGACGGCTTCCCTTCGCATAGACGATGGCTGGGTCAAAAAGAGTATTGATTTCATCAGGGTGTTTGACTTCTACATGGACAGATTGAACCCCATCGGTTGCATCGCGTTTCAAGGCCAATGGAACACCTGTTGTTTGGAAGTCTTCAAAGATATTCCAGCTTGGTTCGATGGCATTGACAGATACATATTCCATCATGTTGGCAAAACTTTCGTTCAACCAGAGGTCATCCCACCACTTCATGGTTACTAGGTTACCAAACCATTGGTGAGCCAATTCGTGAGCGACTACAAGAGCAACTTGTTGACGGCTAACTGCAGTTGAGTTTTCATCTACAAGGAGATAGACTTCACGGTAAGTCACCAAGCCCCAGTTTTCCATGGCTCCAGCTGAGAAGTCAGGAAGCGCTACATGGAGGGATTGAGGAATTGGATACTTCACGCCATAATAGTCTTCATAAAATTCGATGACACGTACCGCTACATCAAGAGAAAATTCTAAGTTTTTCAACGGATGGGCCTTGGTTGAATAGATGCCTACGAGAGTGCCATTTTTTGTTTTGGCCGTGATCCCTTGAAGATCTCCGGCAGCAAAAGCAAGGAGGTAAGAAGACATCCGTGGAGTCGTAGCAAATTTCCAAATTCCTGTTTCTTTGCGGTTTTCCACATCGATTTCAGGCATATTTGAGAGGGCGATTTCGCCATCTTCTTGGTCAAATTTCAAAGAAAGATCAAACGTTGCTTTGGCTTCAGGCTCGTCCACACTTGGAAAGGCTTCACGCGCAAAATGGCTCTCAAACTGAGTTGAGAGGACTTCCTTCTTCACACCATCAATACTGTAGTAAGATGGGTAAATCCCTGTCATATTGTCTGTGATCTTACCAGAATAGGTCAGAGTAACTGTCACTTGACCTGTTCCTTCCAATTCAACATAGACTGCTTCATTGGCATCATCAACCGTAAATGGACGGGCTTGACCGGCTACTTCTACTGTTTCAATGGTCAAATCCTTTTGGTGAAGCGAGATCTTGTCCGTCTTAGCTTGACCTGTGATCACCACACGACCGCTAAAGGTCTTAGTTTTACGACTTAAATCCAAAAACACTTCGTAATGTTCTGGAACGAATGTTTCTACAAAATGTGCAACTGCTTGCATAATTTCCTCCTTTAAATGTTCACGCTTTTCCAATCAAAAGCCCTAATAGAACTATTTTATCACAAAGTTGGGATAAAAGAAAAGACAAGCATGACAATGCCTGTCTGAGATCGAAAAGACTCCATGATCTTACATTTCGATAATTTTACCTGTTTCAAAGTAAACTACCCATTCACAGATATTTTTTGCATAATCTCCGATGCGTTCCAAGAAGTTGATCACTTGGAAATAATCACGTCCCGTCACGATGGACTCTGGATTTTTCCGAATTTCTTCTGTTGCTAATTCTTGAATGCTATCGAAGTAATGGTTGATGACTTCATCCCGTGTAGCAACTTCATAGGCCAAATCCACATCGCCTTTGAGGTAAACATCTAGTGTCGCTTCGACAAAATCTTTGACTTCACGGCCCATCTTGCTGATCTCTTCCTCAACAGACTGGATACGGACTTCCCCTTTCATGCGAATCGTTGCCTTGGCAATCGATACTGCGTGGTCCCCCATCCGCTCCAAGTCAGAGACTGCTTTTAAGACGGTCATCACGACACGAAGGTCTTGTGAAACGGGCTGTTGAAGGGCGATAATCTCAAAAGACTTACGCTCTAGCTTCACTTCGTATTCGTTGATCTCCGCATCATCTTCGATGACCTGACGGGCCAATTCACGGTCATGGGTCACGAAAGCACGAACCGTACGGTTGATCTGACTCAACACTTCATTTCCCATTGCATAAAACTGGTTATGCAACTTCTCTAAATCTTCTTCAAATTGAACTCGTAACATTTTATTTTCTTCCTATCCAAATTTACCAGAGACATAGTCTTCTGTTTCTTTCTTAGCTGGGTTCAAGAACATTTCATTGGTATCATTGTACTCAATCAAATCCCCATCCAAGAAAAAGGCTGTTTTATCGGAAATCCGACTTGCTTGTTGCATGGAGCGTGTCACCAAGAGCATAGTGTAGCGGTCTTTTAATCCATACAAGGTTTCTTCAATCTTCCCAGCTGAAATCGGGTCTAGCGCTGAAGTTGGCTCATCCAAAAGAATAATCTTTGGACTGGTCGCAAGAACCCTCGCCACACAAACCCGCTGCTGCTGACCACCTGAAAGTCCGATAGCTGAATCATGCAGGCGATCCTTGACTTCATCCCAGATGGAAGCGCGTTTCAAAGAGGTTTCAACTGCTTCATCCAAGACAGCCTTGTCCTTGACACCATTAATCATCAAGCCATAGGTCACATTATCATAAATGGACATTGGGAAAGGATTGGGCTGTTGGAAGACCATTCCGATCTCCTTACGCAATTCGACCGTATCGGTCCGTGGTCCGTAGATATTATGTCCATTATAGAGGATGGTTCCTGTGGTGGTGACCTCATGGTTGAGGTCGCCCATGCGGTTAATGGCTTTTAAAAGGGTAGATTTCCCTGATCCTGAAGGACCAATCAAGGCTGTGATCTCCTTTGGAGCAAAATCCAAGGAGACGCTATTTAAAGCCTTCTTTTTATTGTAATAAACCGACAAGTCCTTGACTTGCAAAATTGGTTCTGTCATTCTATTTTCCTTTTTATTGTCATTTTACTTTATCCAAAGTGACCAGATACATAATCGTTGGTCGATTGCAATTTCGCATTTTGGAAAATATTCGAAGTCTTATCGTACTCAATGAGGTTTCCAAGGTAGAAGAAACCGGTATAATCGCTAGCACGGGCTGCTTGTTGCATGCTGTGGGTCACGATGACAATGGTATAATCCTTCTTCAACTCAAGCATGGTTTCTTCTAATTGCGCTGTCGCGATCGGATCAAGCGCTGAAGCAGGCTCATCCATGAGTAAGATATCTGGCTTCACAGAGATGGCCCGTGCGATACAAAGTCGTTGCTGTTGGCCACCTGAAAGTGTCAGGGCTGATTTATGAAGATCATCCTTGACCTGATCCCATAGAGCCGCCTGTTTCAAAGAAGTTTCGACCAATTCGTCCAAGATCTTCTTGTCTTTCACCCCAGCACGTTCATGCGGGAAGGTGATGTTTTTATAAATCGATTTGGCAAAAGGATTGGGCCGTTGGAAAACCATCCCAATGTGCTTGCGCATTTCATAAACATTGATATCTGGACGATTGACATCGATTCCTTCATACCAAATTTCACCCGTAACACGCGCAATATCGATGGTATCATTCATCCGGTTCAAACTACGAAGGTAGGTTGATTTCCCAGATCCTGAAGGACCGATCAAGGCTGTAATCTTATTCTTTTCAAACTGCATGTCGACGCCTTTGATGGACTCGTTCGTTCCATAATAGACATGCAAATCTTTGGTCGATAGGACCACCTTTTCTTCAGGAAAAGTAATGATGTGTCTCTCATCCCAATTGTATTTTGACATTTCTTCTCCTTTAAGCAGATGTTAGTTTTTTATGGAGGTAACTTCCGAGTTTGCGCGCTCCAAAGTTAAAGATCAAGATAAAGATCAAAAGAACGGCGGCAGAACCGGCTGAGACTTCGATCGAGTCTGGAATAGTTCCTTCACTGTTGACCTTCCAGATATGGACAGCCAAGGTTTCAGCCTGACGGAAGATCGAAATCGGGCTGGTCACACTAAAGATATTCCAGTTTGACCAATCAAGTGCTGGAGCCGATTGACCTGCTGTATAGATCAAGGCAGCAGCTTCCCCAAAGATCCGTCCTGAAGCTAAGACGACCCCAGTGATAATACTTGGAAGAGCTTCTGGTACCACGACATGAATCACAGTTTCCCAGCGAGACAAGCCCAATGCTAGACCTGCTTCGCGCTGTGTATGGTGAACGTGCTGCAAGCTATCTTCGATATTGCGGGTCATCTGTGGCAGGTTAAAGACGGTCAAGGCCAAGGCCCCTGAAATGATCGAAAATCCGTATTTGAACTGGACAACGAAGACCAGGTAACCAAAGAGACCTACAACGACAGATGGCAAAGAAGACAAGATCTCAATACAGGTACGAACCAAATTGGTCAAGCGACCTTTTTTAGCGTACTCAGAGAGGTAAATCCCAGCCCCAAGAGAAAGTGGGAAGGAAATCACCAAGGTAATGACCAAGAGGAAGAAGGAATTATACAATTGAATTCCGATCCCTCCTCCTGCTTGGTAAGAAGAAGATTTCCCAGTCAAGAAGTGCCAAGATACATGGGGCAAGCCACGGACCAAGATATAAAGGATCAATGAGGCAAGAATCGCAACGATGATCCCTGAAATAGCATACAGCACTCCTGTTGCAATTTTATCCATTCGTTTAGCGTGCATAGTTCTTCTTACCTCTTTCTTTCGTAATCAGTTTAATCACACTGTTAAAGGCAAGACTCATGAGGAGCAATACCAAGGCGAGTGACCAAAGAACATTGTTATTGACCGTACCCATGACGGTATTTCCGATTCCCATGGTCAAAATAGAGGTGAGGGTGGAAGCTGGTGTAGTGAGTGAGGTTGGCACCACTGCCGAGTTTCCGACCACCATCTGGATCGCCAAGGCTTCCCCGAAGGCACGCGCCATACCAAAGACAACCGCTGTAAAGATTCCAGAGCGGGCTGCCTTGAGCGTGACATGCCAAATGGTTTGCCAGCGTGTCGCACCCATGGCCATACTAGCTTCCCGATAATGACGGGGCACAGCTCGGAGGCTATCGGTCGTCATAAAGGTGACAGTTGGCAGGATCATAACAAAGAGGACAAAGACCCCTGAGAGAATCCCAAAACCGGTCCCTCCAAAGAGACTACGCGTAAATGGGACGACCACTTGAAGACCAATGAATCCGTAAACAACTGAAGGAATTCCCACTAAGAGCTCAATGGCTGGTTGCAAGAAACGAGCTCCATTAGGAGAGACTTCTGTCATGAAAACTGCTGCACCAATGGCAAACGGCGTTGCCAAGAGGGCAGAAAGCAAGGTTACAATAAAGGAACCTAGAATCATTGGTAGGGCTCCGAATTCCTTTGCAGCAGGATTCCAAGTACTCCCAAATAGAAAACTAAAGATATTGACTTTATTGACAAAGAAAGTCGATAAACCTTTTTGGGCCACGAAAATCAAAATCATGGCAACGACGACAACAATCAAACTCATACATAAAAAAGTAATGGTTTTCCCAAATTTTTCTAGGCGGGAGTTTTTTGATTTCGTCAGCATTTTTTTTGCTACTTCGTTCATTTTTTACCTAATTCTTTTATTTTTTTGACACATTCCCTTTTAAATCACGGGTTACTTTCATGTCATTGATCGGGATATAACCCATTTTGCCAACAACCTTTTGCTGGATCTCATCGGTCATCATGTAGTCAATGAATTTTTTAGACAACTCATTGGGTTTTCCTTTGGTATACATGTGTTCATAAGACCAGATTGGCCAGTTATTGTTGACGACATTGGCTTTGGTTGGTTCATAACCGTTAAGCTTCATGGTTTTGACACTGCTATCCAAGTAGGTAAAGGCTAGATAAGAGATGGCTCCTGGCGTTTGAGAAACGATGTTTTTCACCATTCCATTAGAGTCTTGCTCTTGGGCCTGCTTGGGTTGTTTGCCATTCATGATAATGGCATCAAAGACAGCACGGCTACCAGAACCAACTGCCCGGTTCACAATCGTGATTTCAAGATCTGGACCTCCCAATTGCTTCCAGTTGGTATATTCACCCGTAAAGATCTTTCGCAATTGCTCTGTTGTCAAATTGTCGATTGAGATATTTTTATTGGCAATGATGGCTGTCCCTGCTACGGCTACCTGATGGTCGACCAGACTAGAGGCATCAATTCCAGATTTTTCCTCTGCAAAAAGGTCACTATTCCCTATATCCACAGCGCCTGATTGAACTTGTGAAAGTCCTGTACCAGAACCTCCTCCTTGTACATTCACAATCTTACCAGGATGTTCTTCAATGTAGCGATCTACTACTCCTTCAACCAAGGGTTGTAAGGCAGTCGATCCGACAGCAGTGATGGATTCTCCGCGATCGATCCAAGAAGCACAAGCAGATAAACTTCCTGCTAATGCGATCGTCGCTAGTCCTAGGATCAGCTTTTTAGACTTTTTCAAATCATGTCTCCTTGATATTTCACTATTTCACTTATGATTTTGACAAGTTTTTTTCAAAAAAACCTGTACTTCCACTATATCATAGAACGGGTTCTTTGCCCAGCATTTTACCTAAAACGAAGCCCCTTTGGATAGAAATTTTTCAGGGTCTGTCCGGTCACTTTGGCAAAGCCCAAACCATTGCCTTCGACCAGGACCTGGTACCATCCATTTGGATGCGTTTCCTTCAATTGGACCGTCTCTCCCGCAACATAATGAACAAAGTCCTCAGGCGTGATCGAAACGGTCTCTTTTACCTCACTCGGTTTCAGAGCAAGGCCCAAGGCAAAACTAGGTTCAAATCGATTTTTCTTGAAGGTCCCTAGGTGCAAGCCATTGCGGGCAATTTTTACTTTGCGCAAATCTGGTAAACCAAGTGGAACCAAGTAGAGTTCGTCTCCAAAGGTTTCAAGGATTCCTTCTAGAGTGATCTTCAAGTGTTTCTTGGCAAATTCCTGCCACCATTTCTTTTGTTCTGCAGATAATTGGTCCTTTTTGGAAGGGATTTTGGCAAGTCGATTCTCTCCTAGATAACGGAACTTAGCAACAAATTGGCCCTCCCCTTTAAAATGATGAGGATACATACGCGCGGTTTCTGGATAGTCAATGCCTTCTGCCATACCATTGATCTTCTCGATCGTTTCCAATTCCAGATCATAGTTTTCCAAAAGCCAGGATACGATCTCTTCATTTTCCTCAGGAGCCCAGGTACAGGTTGAATACACCAAGGAACCACCTGGAACCAACATCTTGAGGGCATCCTCTAGAATCTCTCTTTGAAGGAGACTGCACTCTCGAGGATAATCGACAGACCAATAGTCCATGGCATCTGGTTGCTTACGGAACATCCCCTCACCTGAACATGGGGCATCCAGTACAATTAGATCAAAAAAGCCTGAGAAAACTTTGGCCAGACGATCGGCAGACTCATTGGTCACCAGCACATTTCGCGCACCAAAGCGTTCTACATTCTCTACAAGAATTTTCGAACGACCCTTGTGGATTTCATTGGAGACCAAGAGTCCCTGATTGTCCAAATAAGACAAGAGCTGGGTGGTCTTTCCACCAGGAGCTGCGGCCAAGTCTAAGACCTTCATTCCTGGCTTAGGCTGGGCGACTTGGGCCACCATCTGAGCTGCTGGCTCTTGCGAATAGACCAAGCCCGTTGCGTGCTCGATGGATTTTCCTGAGACCTTTCCATAATGTCCCCAAGGGGTATTGGGAATCGGATCATCAAATGCTTTTTGCGCTTCTTTCAAAGGATTAGTCCGAAAGGCCGATACTGCTTCTTGCTCAAAGGTCGCAAAAGCATCCTCACCTAGAAGATGCTGGTATTTTTCTTTAAAACCATTGGGAAAATTCATTTAACTTCTCCCTTTCTTAAGATAGGTTTGAATTTCTGTTAACTTCACTTTTGGAACCATCATAATGGGTTCCACTGACTGGTAATTAGGTTTATCTCCATTTAGATTTAAAACGGTATAGCCCAACTGTTCCCCCATGATCGCAGCTGCGGCATAATCCCAAGGCCAGATATAGCTAAAATAAGCTAGAATCCCACCTGAGAGAATTTTTGAAAAACTAATACCGGCACTTCCGTAGACCCGAATGCCAAGAGAGTCCATACCAAGATCGGCCATGCCCCAGTCATTTTTCTCAAGCATGCCGACATTTGAAGCAATCAAAAGGTTTTCCAGAGGTTGGTCCACAAAGGGCGTCAGTTCAACCTCATTGCGATAAACAGGGAATTCTCCACCCCCGTAAAAAAGGTGATCCCGCATCACATCGTAGATCAGGCCAAACTGACCAATTCCGTCTTCAAAATAGGCCACCATCACCGCAAAATCTTCCTTTTGGGTCACAAAATTATTGGTCCCATCAATAGGATCAATCACCCAAACGGATCCTTCTGAAATTGGGGAACGAAGGCCATTTTCCTCCGCAAAAATCCGATCTTCTGGGTAGCGATGTGTGATTTTTTCAACCAAATCCTTTTGAACCTGTTGGTCCATCTGGGTGACTAAATCTGTCGGCCCAGTCTTTTTTGAGATCATCAAGTCATCATGGAGATGAAGACGCAAGTAGTCTCCAGCCTCTAAAACGATTTGTTTGGCAAACTCTAATTTATTCTTCAAGAGAAAACCATCCTTCCTCTTTTTGCTTTGCAGTCTGGGTCGCACGATAGAGAGAATAACCGCTCACTTCTTCGAACTCCCGTCCAAGACGCTTTTCTTCTCCGATACTAGGTACGACCTTCTTAAAAGCGCGGTAGGCTTCCATGTATTCTTTGGCCTCTACCTTACTTTCATAAGCTTCTTCAACTTTATTGAAAAAAGAAAGCACTGAAGCAAGCTCTTCAGTGCTCCACGATAAGTCCAGTGGGTAACTATAATTTTTTTGCATTCGACATACTTCTTAGTTTATTTCTGCTCTTAGAGTGGCAGAGCGTAACTCTTGTTTGCGATAACTCCGTGGCAAGAAGGCCCGAATTTCATCTTCGTTAAAGCCAATCTGCATACGTTTGTTATCTAAAATAATCGGTCTCCGCAAGAGACTAGGATTTTCCTCAATCAGATGGATCAAGGCTGAGATGGATAAATCTTCAACATCAACATCCAATTTTTGAAAAATTTTTGAACGAGTTGAAATAATGTCGTCTGTTCCGTTTTCGGTCAAGGCCAATATACTTGTCAACTCCTGTTTGCTCAAAGGACTTGTCATAATATTGTGTTCTTTAAATGGAACATCGTGCTTTTTTAACCAAGCCCGAGCTTTTCGACATGATGTACAACTCGGTGATAAAAATAATGTAATCATGTGGTTCACTTCTTTTTTTATATATAACTATCTGACTCTATTATACAAAAAAAATAGGTGCTTGAAAAGCGCTTTTTTGATTTCTCGACGATTTTTCTGGATTTCAGTGGAAAAAAGAAATCCCTTTCATTATTCTCAAGAAGAGGCACACAAAAAAGGATTAGGAAAGTTCCTAATCCTCGTTCCAGTTTCGTGAAACTGCTTCATCTTCTTCTAGTTGCGCCACTAGTTGATCGATCCCATCGAATTTGACCATTTCTCGAATCTTATCTAACCAATGAATGGTCAGGGTATGACCATAGATGTCTCCTGTAAAATCAAAGAGATTGACTTCGAAACGAAGCTCTTTCCCATCAAAGGTGACATTTTCCCCGACAGAAGCCATCCCACGGTAGGTCTGCCCTTTAAAATCGACATCGACTACATAAACCCCATCTGATGGGAGATAGGTCCGATCAATCGGTGCTAGATTGGCGGTAGGATAGCCAATGGTGCGGCCACGCGCATCCCCGTGCACGACGATTCCCCGACTGGATAAAGGGTGACCAAGTAGACGGGCAGCTTCTTTGACGCGTCCTTCTAGGACAGCTTGACGAATTCGGGTCGAACTAACCTTTTCCCCCTGATCCAATACAGGAGAAATGACTTCCACTTGACCATCAAAATAAGCAGATAAGTCAGAGGCCGTTTTCTTATCAGAGCCAAAACTATAATCAAATCCAGCAATTAAAACTCGGGCCCTCAATGCTTTGACAAATTGATCAACAAATTCTTTCGCAGTTTTAGAAGCAAAATCGGTCGTAAAATCAATGAGGAAGAGCTCATCCACTCCTAGTTCGTTTAATTTTTGGAACCGATCCTCAGGACTCTGCAAATGAAGTAGTAATTCTGGTTGGTAGCGAACAAAGGCTAACTTAGGAGATTCAGGGAAGGTTAACAAAGCGACCTTCAAGCCTTTTTCATCCGCTATCTGACGCGCCTTTTTAAAGAGTTCTTGATGCCCCAGATGCAGGCCATCAAAGTAGCCCAGAACCAAAACTGTCTCATTCTCCAAATGGATCTGGTTAGCAGTAGTTATCGTACGAATATTCATGAATTTATTGTAACACATTTTCTGTCAGAAAAACCTTGCGAGGTTTGTAAAGTTCTTCCCTTTTTTCCATAATGGCTACCAATTTCCCTTGGTAAAACGCAGCTAACTCTCTGGCTTCGCTCTCAACTGGAATAAAGCGTCCCACTTGGACTTCGCCAACCTCTTCTACTGTCAGCTCTACTTTTTCCAGATCCCCGGTGCCAATTTCAAGTGGGTGAAGGAAGCTCAAATCTCCTTGCCCTACTTTTTCAGCCACCTCTTCTAAGGTCAGGGCATCTTCCAGTGACAAACCGGCAGCACTGGTCCGTGTCAGATGAGACATATGGGCGCGTAGCCCAGTTTTTGACCCAAATCCACCGACAAGGTCCGGATATAGGTGCCCTTACTGCATTTAACCCGGAAACGAAAACGGGCTAGACTTTCTTCATAGCTAATCTCACTGGTGCGTGTGAATTCATAAATGGTTACCTGTCGGACAGGGCGTTCCACTTCTTCTCCTGCCCGCGCATATTCATAGAGCTTACGTCCATTGACCTTGACCGCTGAATACATAGGCGGTACCTGCTCCATTTCTCCCACCATTTGAGCAATCATGCGATCGACCTCTGCTGCATCTAAAGATGCTTCCACTGGGGTCCGCTCTACGACTTCCCCGCTGGCATCCTCCGTCGTGGTAGAAAAGCCCAAAGTGATTTCTCCCTCATAGACCTTGCCTTCATCTTGCATGAATTCGACCATCCGGGTCGCCTTTCCAACTGCAATCGGAAGCACTCCCACCACATCTGGATCCAGCGTTCCCCCATGGCCGATCTTCTTAGTTCCTAAGATTTTTCGCAGTTTAAAGACCACATCATGTGAGGTCATGCCTGCTTCTTTTTTTACATTGATAATTCCGTCCATCTGATTTGCTCTTTCTAACTCTTGTGTGACCATCCGGGCCACCGACCCTTTATTATACCATGAAACAAGACTTCTTGTCCCTCTTTCCCCCCTTCCCATGAGCTCCTAAAAAATCCCGTAGCAGATTTCAGACTTTTTAAAATGGGTTTGATACAATAGAAAGCGAAAGAAGGTGTAACATATGTTAATGTATGATGTTATTGTGATTGGATTTGGTAAAGCTGGTAAAACACTTGCAGCGAAATTATCAAGCCAAGGAAAAAAAGTTGCTCTGATTGAAAAGAGCAAGTCTATGTACGGTGGTACTTGTATCAATATCGCTTGTATTCCAACCAAGACCTTGATTGTTGCAGCAGAAAAAGGCTTGGATTTTGAGCAAGCCATGAATGAGAAAAATGCAGTCACTACTCGTCTCAATGGCAAGAACTACGCAACCATTGCTGGAACTGGTGTAGACATTATCGACGCGACGGCTCGTTTCGTTTCTAACAAAGTCATCGAAATTCAAGCTGGAGATGAAAAGGAAGAATTGACAGCTGAAACCATTATTATTAATACTGGTGCTGTGCCAAATGTCCTTCCAATCCCAGGTTTAGCTGAAAGTAAATTTGCCGTGGATTCAACCGGTATTCAACGTTTGGAAAACCTACCTAAACGCCTGGGTGTCCTTGGTGGTGGACCTATCGGATTGGAATTTGCTCATCTCTATAATACCTTGGGCAGCCAAGTAACGGTATTGGATGCTTCTGAAACATTCTTGCCACGGATCGAGCCAAGTATTGCAGCTCTTGCAAAAAGCTACCTTGAAGAAGACGGTATTCAATTCTTGCAAGGCGTTCATACCCAAGAAATCAAAGATGGCCAAAACAGCTTAACGGTTGTCACAGATAAGGGAGACTTCGAGTTTGATATCCTTCTCTACGCAACAGGTCGTAAGCCAAACACAGCTGGACTTGGTCTTGAAAACACAGATATTCAAGTCACTGATCGTGGAGCGATCCAAGTCAACCGTCATTTAGAAACCAGCGTCCCTGGTGTCTTTGCAGTTGGCGATGTCAATGGTGGTCCTCAATTCACCTACATGTCACTCGATGACTTCCGCATTGTCTTCAACTACCTTACAGGCGATGGTAGCTACAATCTTGAAACTCGTAGAAATTATGCGACAACACTCTTTATTGCTCCTCCACTTGCCCAAGTCGGCTTGACCGAGCAAGAAGCACGTGACAAAGGACTTCCAGTTGCTGTTAAAGAATTGCCAGTTGCTGCCATGCCACGCGGACATGTCAATGCAGACCTCCGAGGGGCCTTCAAAGCCGTGGTCAACCCAGAAACCAAAGAAATTCATGGAGCGACGCTCTTTGGAGAAGCTGCAGGCGAACTTATCAACCTGATCACCATGGCGATGGACAACAAGATCCCTTATACTTACATCGCAAAACAAATCTTTACCCACCCAACCATGGCAGAAAACCTAAACGATCTCTTTGCGATTTAAATAGCATAAAAAAAGCTGGAATTTTCCAGCTTTTTTTAGTTTAAGAATTTACAGACAGCCTCTTGAAATACTTTATTTTCTTCATAAAGAGCATGCCCAGAATGCTTAAGAATGAGGAGTTGACAATCCGAAATCGCTTTTGCTAGTTCCTTAGATCCGTCCACACCAATCACATCATCTTCAAGGGCACCAAGGATCAGGGTCGGACAATGAATTTCCTTTAAGACCTCAAGGCTATCGTGAGTAAGACAAGACTGAGACTGAATGGCTATTCTATTTTCATCTTTGATTCGCCCCAAGCGACCCATGATATTATAAAGCAACCGCCACTTTTGATAGCTCATTTGCGTATAGGAGTGCTTTGCAATATCCAGCATGAGATGCTTAAAATTTCCAGATTGACTAAGTTTTTGCCAATGCTCAATTCGTTCTCTAGCAAGTTGACTAGGTTTTGCAGTGGTCACAGCTAAAATGAGCTTTTGAACCTTTTCAGGGAAATCCGCAGCTAGCCATTGGGCAATCATTCCACCTTGTGAAATCCCCATAACATAGGCTGTATCTATGTTTAGTGTCTCCATTGCTTCTGCTACATCTGCTGCCATATCCCGCGTCGTATAGCCCTGCCTCAACTCATTGATTCTAGAAAAAACATAGATTTTATAACGCATAGCAAGTAGACGATAAGAGAGGGAAAAGAGCTGGGCCTTTCCTTTAACCGTCTGCAACCCATCCCCCAAGC
This sequence comes from Streptococcus sp. CP1998, assembly GCF_041026655.1. Taxonomy (NCBI): domain Bacteria; kingdom Bacillati; phylum Bacillota; class Bacilli; order Lactobacillales; family Streptococcaceae; genus Streptococcus; species Streptococcus sp. CP1998. The sequence continues at coordinate 867,013 of NZ_CP163380.1, read as the reverse complement.
CTGGTATGATTACTAGAGGGTCCTTTCCTTTTCCAAATGTCACATAGTCCATGATTTTCCCATTCATGGACAAGGTAACGTTCTTTGCTGAATACAAAGATTATTCTCCTTTCAGAGCATCAAACTTAGCCTTCATGGTTGGATTCTTCCGAGTCAATTTTTTAACGGAAACATCATCCAATTTGTTGTTAGCGAGCCGAAGTTGGTTTTCTGATGTGGTCAAGAATTTCTTGACTTCTTCCATCCGCTTGATGGCTTTGTCGATTTCATCGATGGCCTTGCCAAAGTTGACAGAAGCCGAATTGTAGTTCTTAGCAAAGGCTACTTTAAAGGCATCTAGGTCCTCTTCAAAGTGGGTAATATCAATATTTTGTTCACGGACAAGCGCCAATTCCTGCTTGTATTTAAGGGAATTAAGGGCCGCATTGCGCAAGAGACCAATCAATTGGATAAAGAATTGAGGACGCACGACATACATCTTCTCATACTCGTGGCTAACATCGACAATCCCTGTGTTGAAGTAGTCGTTATCTGCCTCAAGCATGGTCACTAAAACCGCATATTCACAGTTCTTTTCTCGACGATCCTTGTCCAATTCCTTGTAGAAATCCGCATTCTTATGCTTCTTCTCTGTCCCGTCAGCTTCATTCTTCATCTCGAACATAATGGAGATAATCTCCACCCCATTTTCATCGCACTCGCGGAAAATAAAGTCGCCTTTAGACCCACGTGCAGAGACCTTGTTGTCCTTTTCAAAATAGGCATTTGGGAAGGCAAAACTGCGAACCTTGTTGAATTCACTTTCCGCATACTGTTCCAGACTTTCCCCGATGGCCTTGGTTGACTGTTGGGCCTTAAAATTCTTGTAGAACTCGACCTGTTCATTGGCTGCCTTAAGCTGGGCTTCGTAGTTTTGCTTGACAGAAGCTAGGGACAGTTCGTTTTCCTTCTCTTGAAGGAGCAATTGGTTTTGTACCTGATCACGCTCCTTCTCCAAATTAGAAAGCGTTTTTTGCAACTGATTTTCATGCTCCAAGCGCAAGGTGGCCAATTGATTCTCCAGTGCTTGCACTTCTTTTTCTTTCTCTAGCAAGCTTTGGCTAGCTGTTTGCTCCACCTCTTTTTTGGCCAATTCTTTTTCAGTATCAAACTGTTGAATCTGGTTTTGTAACTGAGCAATTTCTTGATCCTTCTTTGCTAACTTCTCTTGCTGCTCATTAAGGGCCTTTTGCTCTGCTAAAGCCAACTCTTGCCGAATTCGCTCATGAATTTCCTTGTCAAACTCTGCTGTCCGTACCTGTGACAAGAGTTCGCTGTATTGACTTTCATTGACTGTAAAGACTTCCCCACAGTTGGGGCACTTGATTTCGTTCATAGCATACCTCTTTCTCTATTCTTAGTATATTATACCATGCCACCAGTAAAATCAAAACCAGCAAGCTAAGCTTGCTGGATTCAACTGAATATTCATTTCTCTATAGAGACTTTCCTTAGGTGAGGATGGACGGTAGCGACTCCCTTTGGGATTCCATACCTTAGATTTGAGCCTTACGTCTCAAATCTACCGAGCACCAGAAACTAATTCGTTTCTGATGCTTTCCTCACGGCGAAAAGTCTCAATCTATTTTGCACTAGTTCCAAAATATTTTTTTCAATAGTCTCATTCAGTAATAATTTTAGATTTCTGAAAAGATGTTGCTTATTTATAATCTGAAACAGTGGACTTAGCTTACTGGTCTCCACTTATTTCTTTTCAATCGGAGCGACACTGGCCAAGAGTTTCTTTAGCCCCACTTCTGGGAAGTTGATCTTGAGCTCTTGGGTACTTCCACTACCAGAGACTTCTAGGACAGTCCCTTCGCCCCACTTCTTGTGAATGGCAATGTCTCCAATGGACCAAGCGACGCTTTCTTTAGTAGCAGCTCGGTTACTTTTACCAAAAGGTAGACTTGATGACGTGAGGGCACTTGGTGCTGCTTGTCTCTTGCGCTCTTGAAGGGCTTGTGACAGGCTCATTCCTTTTCCAAAGGTCGTTCCGCCTCCATTGCTATAAGAAGCCTTAAAGCTAGTGTTGACTGGACGGGCTAATCCTTGGTAGGTCAATATATCCGAGCTAATTTCATTGATGAAACGCGTCGGGCGGTTGTAGCTGGTCCGTCCAAAGAGCAAACGAGAGTTGGCATTGGTCAAGAAGAGAACCTTCTCTGCCCGCGTGATCCCCACATATGCTAGGCGACGCTCTTCTTCCAACTCGTCTGGATCCTCTGCCGCACGACTAAGAGGAAAGACATTTTCTTCCATTCCAATCAAGAAGACGACTGGGAACTCCAATCCCTTGGCCGCGTGAAGAGTCATCAGGGTCACTTCTGAGGTCTCTTGGGCCCCATCATCTGTATCAGCAATCAAAGCCAAATCGTTCAAGAAACGACTCAAGGTTTCCACACCTGATTCGTCTTCGACGGTCTCTCCATTTTCATCAAAATTCTTGGTAACAGATAGGAACTCTTGGATATTCTCGATGCGGGCCTGACTTTCCAAATTTCCCTGATTGGTTAGGGCCGTCATATAGCCCGTCTTGTCAAGGACTTCTTCGACCAACTCTGTAATGGTCAGCTGGTCCAATCTTTCTCTCAAATCAAGAATGAGATTGGCAAAGTCCCAGATGGCTTGGGCTGCCTTTCCTTTGATGCCAGAGAGCATGATATTGGCTGAAGCATCCAGGAGTGAAGACTCTTGCATTTGGGCAAAGTCACGAATCTTATCCACTGTACCTGGCCCGATTCCCCGCTTGGGTTCATTGATAATGCGCTCAAAACTGATATTGTCACTGAGGTTGGCAATCAAGTTCAGATAAGCAATGACATCCCGAATTTCCTTCCGGCTGTAGAACTTGGTGCCCCCTACCATAGTGTAGGGAATGTTGGACTTGAGCAGCGCTTCTTCAATGGTCCGTGACTGGGCATTGGTCCGGTAGAGAACGGCAAAATCACGGTGTTTGTAACCCGCTTCGCGACTAAGCTCTTCAATGGTTTTAGCAACAAAGACCGCTTCGTCCTGCTCGTCATTGGCCCGGTAATAGACAATCTCTTCCCCGTCTTCATTTTGTGTCCAGAGATTCTTCGGACGGCGGTGGCGATTGTTTTTGATGACATCATTGGCTGCTTGCAAGATAGTTTTAGTGGAACGATAATTTTCCTCTAACAAAACGACCTTGGCATCAGGATAATCCTTCTCAAAGTCCAGGATATTCTGCATATCTGCTCCCCGCCAGCCATAAATAGACTGGTCCGCATCTCCAACGACACAGATATTTTTAAAGCGTGAAGCCAAAAGTTTGACTAATTGGTATTGGGCATGGTTGGTATCTTGATACTCGTCTACGTGGATGTATTGGAACTTCTGCTGGTAATAGGTCAGCACATCTGGATGCTGATCAAAAAGACGCAAGGTCAGCATGATCAAATCATCAAAGTCTACCGCTTCTGACTGACGGAGTTCCTTTTGGTAAGCCTCATAACACTTGGCGACGATCTGGGTATACATATCCCCCGCTTGGGTGGCATAGGCCACTTCATCGATCAGGTCATTTTTGGCATTGGAAATGGTCCCCAAAATGGTCCGTTCATTCCATTTCTTAGGATCCAAATTCAAGGACTTCAAGATCCGCTTCATCAAGGTCCGTTGCTCACCTGGATCGACAATGGTAAAATTGCGATTGTAGCCAATATGATCCGCATCTCGGCGAAGGATGCGCACACACATGGAGTGGAAGGTGGCAATCAAGCAATCTTGGGTCGCTGGATTCAACTGATAAGCCCGCTCCTTCATCTCCCGAGCGGCTTTATTGGTAAAGGTAATGGCCAAAATATTCCAAGGATTGACCATTTTTTCATCGATCAAGTAAGCAATGCGGTGGGTCAAGACACGTGTCTTACCAGAACCAGCCCCCGCCATGATCAAGAGGGGACCTTCTGTCGTTTGGACCGCCTCTGCTTGGCGATCATTCATACCATTCAATAAAGGATTCATCTCATACTCCTCATTCATTCAATCGTTCTATTATACCACAAAAACCGGCCTAGCTTCTTTTAAAAAAGGACTCATTTGAATTTCCCTTCCAAAAACGATATAATAGTAGCTTAAAGAAAACAGGTTCATATCCGAGGTTGTAGGAGGAAATTTTGGAAAAACCATACAGTAACTTAAAACTGGCCGAACGTGGTGCCATCATCAGTATTTTAGCCTATTTACTACTTTCTTCAGCAAAATTAGCTACTGGCCATCTGCTTCACTCCTCTAGTTTGGTAGCCGATGGATTTAACAACTTATCAGATATTATCAGCAATGTCGCCCTGCTCATCGGGATTCGTCTCGCTCGCCAACCAGCTGACCGTGATCACAAGTTTGGTCACTGGAAAATTGAGGATCTAGCTAGTCTAGTCACCTCCATCATTATGTTTTATGTCGGTTTTGATGTCTTACGCGATACCCTCCAAAAGATCTTCAGCAATGAAACTGTTAGCATTGATCCACTCGGTGTTGGTGTCGGAGTGGTTTCAGCCCTTGTCATGCTAGGCGTTTATTTCTACAATCTTCGCTTAGCAAAACTAGCCAAATCAAAAGCCTTAAAAGCGGCCGCAAAAGACAATCTTTCAGACGTCGTCACATCTCTTGGGACGTCGATCGCGATCGCTGCTAGTGCTTTTAACTATCCAATTGTCGATAAAATCGCGGCCATCATCATCACCTTCTTTATCCTCAAAACAGCCTACGACATCTTTATGGAATCTTCCTTTAGTCTTTCAGACGGCTTTGATGATAGCCTCCTCGAAGATTACGAAAAAGCTATTTTAAAACTCCCTAAGATTGCGCGTGTGAAATATCAACGCGGACGGACCTACGGAAGCAATATCTATCTGGACGTTGTCTTGGAGATGAATCCCGATCTTTCAGTCTATGAAAGCCATGCGATCACAGAAGAAGTCGAGGATCTCCTGAAAGAAGAATTTGGAGTCTTTGACATTGACGTCCATGTAGAACCTAGCTCAATTCCTGAAGATGAGCTGATCGAAAACGTTGAAAAGAAACTCTTGACCTACGAAAAACGCCTCTATGCTAAGCAAGAATTTGATACACTGCTAGCAGATAATTATACCTTGATTGACGATACTGGTCACGAACACCGCAAGGCAGAATTAATAGAGGCTCTCGCAAGCGACCAAGTTCAATTCCAAAACTTTGAACTGGAGTCCATCAGCCAAAAAACCAAACTCATACGCTATGAACTAGACGGTCAAATCCATACCAGTCTCTGGCGTCGCCATGAACACTGGCAAAAGGTCTTTCACCAAATTACTAGTAAACAGGAAAAATAGAACCCTCTATCTCAATCTAACCAGAATAAAAAGCTACTGCAATTCCTTTCTGCAGTAGTTTTTTTTTGTAAGAAAAAATAGCCTTTCGGCTATTCTTCTACTTTTATAAATCCAAATTTATTAAGAGGATAGAGACGCAGATTCACAACCCCTTCGATCTGATTTTTATGGATATAACCAAACTCACGACTATCTTCTGTATCCCCACGGTTATCATTTAAGACTAGATAAGTATCGGATGGTACACGACCAGCCTTGGTCCCTTTTAGCTCTGATAAGAAGAAATCATCCGTATAATACCCATTACTCGTAGGAGCCGCTAAGTGTTTATTCAGCATTTTATTTAGGTAAGGTTCTGGTGTTGCCTGTCCATTTAAATAGAGGACGTCATCTACGTAGCTGACTTCGTCGTTTTCTTTGGCAATGACACGACCAAGGTATTCTTTTCCACCAACCTTGTATAAGACCAAATCACTGCGATCTACCTGAGCATTTCTAGTCGCGACCACAAGATCTCCATTTTTCACAGAAGCATTGGCCATCTTATCATTGATATTAAATGGATGGAATACAAAGATTCGAAGCAAAACCAGTGCTAAAACCAGTACACCGACGATGATGACATTTCTAATTAAATCTCTCCTTGGCATGTATGTCTCCCTTCCTTTTTATTTATTATACCATGTTTTTAATCTTTAAAAAAGAGAAAGTAAGCGTTAGTGAGAATTCTTGTCAACACACTAAACAAAAAAAGAAAAACCTCGTGGTCAATCCTTTCGGACCAACCAGCAAGGCTTTCAGATCAAATTGTCTATTAACGTACTGTACGGATACGCATTGTGTTAGTACGAACAGCTTCTCCAAGTGGCACACCTGCAACGATAACGATATCGTCACCAGATTGTACAAGACCTGCTTCAACTGCTTTACGTTCAGCAATTTCAAACATGTCATCAGTTGATGATGGAGCTTCTGTCAACATTGGGATAACACCCCAGTTCAACATCAATCCACGTTCTGTTAATTCGTCAAATGTCAATGCCAAGATATCAGCATTTGGACGGTATTTAGAAATCAAACGTGCTGTGTGACCAGTCTTAGTAAGAGTTACAACCAATTTGATGTCCATTGAGTTTGTAGCATCTTTAACTGCTGAAGCCATAACTTCTGTCTTAGAGTTACGTTCAAATGAATCTGAGTTCAAACGTCCGTATTCGTTAAGAAGAGTTTGAGCGTTCTTATCGATTGTAGCCATTGTTGTAACTGATTCAAGTGGGTATTTACCGTTTGCAGATTCACCTGAAAGCATTGTAGCATCAGTACCATCGATAACAGCGTTGAAGACGTCAGATACTTCTGAACGAGTTGCACGTGGTTTTTCAGTCATTGTTTCAAGCATGTTTGTTGCAGTGATAACAACTTTACCAGCAGCATTCACTTTAGTGATAATCATTTTTTGGTAAACTGGAACCATTTCGAATGGTACTTCGATACCCATGTCACCACGAGCAATCATAATACCATCTGCAGCTTCAATGATTTCATCTAAATTATCGATACCTTGTTGGTTTTCGATCTTCGCAAACAATTGAACGTGACCGTTACCAGTTTCTTCACAAATTGCACGAACTTCATTTACGTCTTTTGCAGTACGTACGAATGAGATCGCGATGAAGTTGATACCTTGTTCCAAACCGAAGCGGATATCGTCGTTATCGCGTTCAGCAAGTGCTGGGAAAGGTATCTTAGTGTTAGGGATGTTCACACCTTTTTGTTTAGCAATGATACCGTCGTTTTCAACTTCAACAACAAATTCACGTTTTGCAGCATCTTTTTCTACAACGCGAAGACCCAATTTACCATCATCAACCAATACTTGGTGTCCAACTTCAACGTCATCGAAGATGTCAAGTCCACCAGCAACGTTCAATGCGATAACATCACGAGTTGATTTGATGCCTTGTTTTGTAGCAACGCGGATACGTTCACCAGTTTTGTATGAGTACTCTTTAGCTTCGCCTTCGAACAATTCAGTACGGATTTCAGGACCTTTAGTATCAAGAAGGAAACCAACTTTTTTACCAGCGATTTCTTCTGCACGTTTAACAGTCGCCATACGTTCACCTTGTTCTTGGTGGTCACCGTGTGAGAAGTTGAAACGGAAAGTGTTAGCGCCAGCTTCGATCAATTTAGCAATGTTTTGTGCTGAAGCTTCAACGTCAAGTTTTTCAGCCCAGTATCCATCTTCACCAAATTTTTTACCACCACGGATTTCTACCGCAGGACCCAAAGTTGCAACGATTTTTACACGTTTGTTCATGATATATATGACTCCTTTTTAAATATATCTGTCTTTTTAAGACAAGGTTAACGAATTTATGAAATAAAATTAAATTGAAGACAAGCTACGGTTCAACTCGGCAAGACCAAGATCAGCTTTATGTGGATTGTTTACCACAATCTTACCATCTTCTGTCAAGCTAAAGAGGGCTCCTTCTTCTGCTTTACCAAGGATTGGGTTTTCCACCATTTTTTCATTACGGATACCAACGGCTACACCACCGATTCCTTGTTTCAACAATTTAACAGCGTGTGCTCCCATACGTGAAGCAAGAACACGGTCACGCGCTGTAGGTGAACCACCACGTTGGATGTGACCAAGCTCAGTCACACGAAGGTCACTTTCATCACCAGCTTCTTTCAACGCTTTACCAAATTCATCTGCAGACATCACGCCTTCAGCCAAGATGATGATGTTGTGGGTACGACCTTTTGCGTAACCTTCTTTGATGCTCTCAACAACATCTTCGATCTTGAATCCTTCTTCAGGAATGATGATTTCATCTGCACCAGATGCAATCCCTGCCCAAAGAGCGATATCTCCAGCATTACGTCCCATAACTTCAATTACGAAAGTACGGTGGTGACTAGATGAAGTATCACGGATCTTATCGATCGCGTCCATTGCAGTTGTGACTGCCGTATCAAAACCAATTGTAAAGTCAGTTCCGACGATATCGTTGTCGATCGTACCAGGAAGACCAACAGCTGGGAATCCAAGCTCAGTCAAGCGCATCGCACCATGGTAAGAACCATCTCCACCAATAACGACAACACCTTCGATCCCGTGTTTCTTCAATTGCTCGATCCCTTTTAATTGACCTTCGCGTTGTGCGAATTCAGGGTAACGAGCTGAATGAAGGAAGGTACCACCACGGGAAATAATATCTCCAACAGATGAGGCGTCAAGGGGCTGAATTTTACCAGCAACCATTCCCGCATATCCATCATAGATACCGAAAACTTCCATTCCTTCTGAAATTGCTTGACGAACAACTGCACGGATGGCAGCGTTCATACCAGGGGCATCTCCACCACTAGTTAAAACAGCAATACGTTTCATTTCGTTTTTGCTCCTTTTTTTCTTTTACATTCTAAGTAATTATAACACAAAGAAGACTAAAATTCTCGTATTTTTCGCAGTTTTTACCGATAAATCGTTTTCATAACGAGATTCTTTAGTTCATCTTCCAATTCTTTGTTTTTCTGGACTGTATAGCCCTTCAATTGAAGAGTTTTTTTCTCGTCTTCATAGCGTAATATCACAGGATATGGGCCCGGATATTTTTTCAAGATAGAAAGAATCGTTTTATCCTGTCGATGATCGAGCAACTGGATCCAGAACTTTTCATTGGTTGCCAGTTGCGCCTCTGCTAGAATCATTTGCAAGCGCCCATCACGCTCTTGTATTTTCCCTGTCAAGTAATAAAAGCCACCTTCTTTTATCAAGGAGGAGAATCGATTGTAGGTTTCAGGGAAAAGGGTCACATCCAATTTTTTCTTGGTATCACTGACTTGTAAGAAAGCCATGAGATCGCCCGACTTGGTTCGAATGGTTCGAATGTTTTGTACCTCAATGAGAATGCGTGCCTGCTCTCCTTGAACTAATTGTGAAATTGGTTGGATCTCGTAGGGACTCGTTTGACCAATCGCAACCAATGGGTGAGTACTGAGCCCGATCCCAATAATGGCCTCTTCCTTCTCATATTTTTCAGCCTGGCTAAAGTCTTCCGCTTCTGTCCAGGAATAGTTAGAATTCCCAAACAAACTTCCTAGCTCATCAGCAAAGACAAACAAATTCGGCAAATTGTGAAGCACCTTGCGCCTATTTTTTTCAAAAATGTCAAACAATCCTAGTTCTACTAAAGGCGTCAATAGAGGCAATTTATGATACTGATTGGGGAGTCGTAAAATAAAATCTTCGACACTTTCAAAGGGACGATTGTCAATGATCCAATACGCTAAATCTCTTGGGAGCCCCTTAATATTTTTCATTCCCAAGTAGATTTTTCGATCCTGGAACTTATCTCTGTAAGGGATGGTATTGATGGATAATGGCGCGACTTTAAAATCAAACTGGAGAGCATCTGTCAGATAATCGCTACTCGAATAATTGAGCATGACATCAAAGAAAACATCTGGATAATGGACCTTGAAATAGGCCATCTGAAAGGCCAAGGCAGAATAGGCATAGGCATGGGAACGGTTAAACCCATAGCCTGCGAATTTTTCCATAATCGCAAAGACCTCTTTGGCTTTTTCTTCCGTATGTCCAAGTTTAAGAGCACCTGCGACAAAATCGTCTTCCATCTTGTGCATTTCAGCTGCATTTTTTTTGCCCATAGCCCGACGTAAAATATCGGCTTTTCCCAGGCTAAAACCTGCAAAACGCTGGGCAACCTGCATGACCTGCTCTTGGTAGAGCATGATCCCATATGTGGGCCTTAAGATTTCTTCAATCGCTGGATCCAGAATCTCAACTTTTTCCTGGCCGTGCTTTCTTTTGACAAAATTATCAATGTAATCACTAGCGCCTGGACGATTGAGAGAGGTGGTCGCTACCACTTCTTCGAAATGATTGGGTCTCACACGTCTCAAGAGGCGAATAGCTCCAGCCTGTTCAAATTGGAAAATCCCCTTGGTATCCCCTGCAGCAAACAAGGCTAAGGTTTCTGGATCTTCTAAATCAATGGCTTCAATCACGATCTCTTCTTGGTACTTTTCATAGACGGCTTCCTTCATTTTCTGAACAAAGGTTAAATTTCGCAGACCCAAAAAGTCCATCTTCAACAGACCATTGGCTTCAACCGCATGGGCATCATACTGGGTGACAAACATATCTTCACCGTACTTGAGAGGAATGTGATCCGTCAAATCCTGGTCACTCATCACAACCCCAGCCGCGTGGATAGAAGTCTGTCTTGGTTGGCCTTCTATTCTTTTAGCAATTTCAAAGCCACGCTCAAATTCTACTCGGCTATGAATCACTTGTCGAAAAGCTAGATTCTGTTCATAAGCTGTCGTCAGTGTATCCCTAAACCCAATCCGCTTGGTAATGGAGGTCAATTCGTACTCTGGTACCCCAAAACGTTTAAAGACATCTCGAATGGCTTGTTTGGCCCCAAAGGTTGAAAAGGTCACGATCTGAGCTGCATGATAACTCCCGTAACGGTCTCGCACATAGCGGATAAATTCTGGACGATAGATATCAGGAATATCAATATCAATATCCGGCATGGTGTAGCGCTCCACATTTAAAAAGCGCTCAAAGAGGAGGTTCTTCTCCACAGGATCAATCCCTGTAATTCCTAGGGCATAGGCTACCAGTGAGCCTACAGCAGACCCACGTCCCATTCCCATATAATAGCCTTGACTCCGTCCGAAACGAAGAAGGTCCCAGACAATCAAGAAATAATCATCAAAGCCCATTTGGTGAATAATGTCTAATTCATGCTCCAGACGTTCTTGATAGACCGTACTGGTCAAGTTCTTTCGAAGGAGACCCGCTTGAGCTAATTCTCCCAGTTCCTCAACAGCTGGTTTCTGAGGATTGAAGCGAGGCAATTTCAACTGGGTATCAATATCGTATTGAATCCCTTGGACAAGGTTTTCCAGATTTGTGACGGCTTGAGGAAATCGCTCTGCAAAATCATTCTTTAAATCCTGAGGGGTTTTTAGGACTGTTGTCGGATCAATTAGCCCTGTTTCCGTCAAGCTTTGATTGTCCTTGATGGCTGCCAGCATCTGCATGGCTTCCACATCTCCCGCCTCAAAAAATCGAACGGTATGAAGAGGAATCACAGGGTGGCTAAACTCCTGGACCGGCGTATCCGCAAAAACTCCTATGAGGTAATCTAGACCAAGCGGCAAGTCTCCACTAGCAAAAGGGGCTGGGACAATAATTGCTACTCCTTCTGTAAGGTGCTTCACATCTTCCCAATTGCTCTTCCCCATCATTTTGACGGTCGACATCTTCATCAGATTCTGGTAGCCCTTCGTTGACAAGGCGATCATCCGAAACGGAATTGTTTCATTGTCTACCTCTAGTCCAATTTCAAAACCGACCAAGGGGCTGAGCTTGTGGGCCTGACAGGCTTCGATAAATTCATAAGCACCATACAAATTATCTACATCCATGATTCCCAATACGTCATACCCCATATTTTTAGCCACTTGGACATAGTCTTTTATGGTCACAAGGCTTTCCATAAAAGTATAGACTGATTTGGTATCTAGCTGTGCAATCACTTTTTCTCCTCCCTCACTTGTCTATTTTTGGGACTCTTTTTGTACAAAAAAACACCACTGCTACACAATGATGTCTCAACAACGGAAGACATGGGATTCGAACCCACGCACGCTTTTACACGCCTACCGCGTTTCCAACACGGCCTCTTAAGCCTCTTGAGTAATCTTCCATGAATAAAAAATATGGAGCCGGTGGGAGTCGAACCCACGTCCAAACACCTGCCAGCATATTTGTCTACAACCATAGGTTATGTCTTCTTTTAACAGCTACATGGCACATAACTCAAGCCCTGTACCTGCGAGTCTAACAATCTCTTATCTAACTCCTAGACCAAGCTAGATCGTATCTCGCTAAAATTAAGACCTGTCATCAAACACGAGCGATTCGAATCGGGTCACGCCTGCTGGTGTTTAGGCAGCTAAAGCGTAAGAATTATTATTTTTTGCAGTTATATTTAACTGGCGTTTTACATCCGCTAGATGAGTTGCAAAATATGCCTCATAATGCCTGTCGAATCCGTAACGACCCCAAAACGAATACAATTAGTATATCAAAATGTAGCCAAAAATGCAAAAGAAAAAAATTGAACAAGAAGGCTTCCACCGGGAAGCTCCTTGTTCAATTTACTGTTATTATTGAAGATTCAACTTGTACTTGCTGATATAGTGAATGGTGAAGTACATAGAAACAATCTTAATGACTTCATAAATGAGACCTGGAATGAAGTTTACTCCAAATTCATCAATATTTCCATAAACCAATGCATACACGACAGCATATGAATCTTTAAATGGATTGACTGCTGTACCAATGATACTTAAAACAAGACACAAGAGAAAACCAAACAAAATAGCCTTAAATCCACGACGATTTTGGAACAGTTGACCAAGTGCGATCGATACATAAAATAATAAAATTCCGGAAGCTGTGGTAAAAATCCACCAGATGATCATCCAATAAGCAATAGAATGACTAAAAGCCTCAGAAATAATACTAAATACAGGAGAGAGATCTTGTCCAATGACAGCGCCCATCACAATAATTGTGATAAAACCACTCAAAAATAGAAGGAATAGGCAGTAAAGACTCGCTACTAAAGCTCCCACAAATTTAGACAAAATGATCGCATGTGGGCTAGCTGGAAGGGTCCAAGTCAAGTAACCTTCACGTCCGTATAAGTTGGAATAGAAACGACGGATAATAATATAATAGTTGCTCAGATAAAGACCGATGACTCCTCCAAAAATGAGAATCCCAAGAGTCCCCGTAATCATTTGCATACTATTGGTTTCCATATTCACAAAACCGTTTGTAGCACTTCCACCGATAACACCTGTAATCACTGACAAACCTAGTGCGATCAAAGTAATCAACAGATACCATTTACTTGTTGACTTAAATTCGTATTTTAATAATTTACCAAACATGAGGTCCTCCTAATAAACACGGAATTGATCACGGAAGATTTCATCGATAGATTTTCCGTGTTGATTGCGCAAAACAGTCGTATTTTCATGCAAGAGAATTCTTCCTTGGTTGATGAAAATAGCCTCATCCAAAACTTGCTCAATATCCGCAATCAGGTGAGTAGAAATCAAGACAGAAGAGTTTGGACGTCTGTTTTGAATGATGGTACGCAAAATATAATCACGCGCCGCTGGATCAACCCCACCGATTGGCTCATCAAGAACATACAAGTCAGCTTCACGACTCATCACCAAAATCAATTGCACTTTTTCCTTATTCCCTTTTGAAAGGCTGTTCAATTTTTGATTTGGCTGCAAATGCAAATCGTTGAGCAATTGGTAAGCACGTTGGACATTAAAATCTGCATAAAAATCTTGGAAATAGCTAATAGCATCAATAATTTTCATATTTTCATTCAGATAAGTTGTATCTGGCAAATAGGAAACTACTTTTTTAGAAGCTGGGGAAGGTAATTGCCCATGAATATAGATATTTCCAAGGCTTGGTTGCAACAAACCATTGATTAATTTAATGATGGTTGTTTTCCCACTACCATTGGGACCCAAAAGACCAATAATACGGCCAGGTTGGATGTTCAAACTAACATCCATGAGAGCAACTTCATGCCCATAATTCTTTGTCACATGGTCCAAGTAGACCAAAGGATACTGATTCATGTAAATCTCCTTTATTTTCTATTTATGCTATTATACCTTGTCCCCTTGATGATTGCAACTTTATCTGAAAATTTGCTAATAATTTTGAAATGGTTGTTCAAAAAACAGGGGTAAACAAATCAGAGGTTAGGAAATCCCTAACCTCCGATTTGTTTTGATGCATAGAATGTTTAACTAATTCCAAGTGCGATCCGTGCATAACGGCTCATCTTTTCAACCGTCCAAGCAGGGTACCAGACCAACTTCACATCCACTGATGTCACTTCTTCTACTTCTGCTAAAACATCATGAATCTGATCTGTAAGAAGATCTGCTAATGGACATCCCATGGTCGTTAGGGTCATATCAATGATGGTTGCTCCAGTTTCACCGTCAAAATGGATCTCGTAGACAAGACCTAAATTGACAATGTCAATCCCAAGCTCAGGATCGATTACCTCTTCCAAAGCATTTAAGATTTTATTTTTAATTGCTTCAATTTGCTCAGTTGTATATGCCATATGACTTCCTTTTTTGCTATTTTACTCTCGATAGAATTACTTGGCGACCGTTAAAAAGGTCCACTGGACCTTCCTCGCTTCCGAATTTTTCGGCTCGGGTTAAAAAGATCCGCAGGATCTTTTTAATCCTCTATAAAGTCACGCAATGGTTTGCTTCTGCTTGGGTGGCGGAGTTTGCGAAGGGCTTTGGCTTCGATCTGACGGATCCGTTCACGGGTCACGTTGAAGACTTTCCCCACATCTTCCAAAGTCCGCATTTTTCCATCATCGAGACCAAAACGAAGACGCAAAACATTTTCTTCTCGATCTGTCAAAGTATCGAGGACTTCATCCAATTGTTCACGTAGTACCACACGAGTAGTGTAGTCTACTGGATTTTCAATCACTTCATCTTCGATAAAATCGCCCAAATGGCTATCGTCTTCTTCTCCGATTGGTGTTTCAAGAGAAACAGGCTCTTGAGCAATCTTCAAGATTTCACGGACCTTATCCGGCGTCATATCCATGCGCTCAGCGATTTGTTCTGGTGTTGGATCTTGTCCCAATTCTTGCAAGAGATTGCGTTGTTCACGAACCAACTTGTTGATGGTTTCCACCATGTGAACAGGGATCCGAATGGTACGGGCTTGGTCTGCAATGGCACGAGTGATGGCCTGACGAATCCACCAAGTCGCATAAGTAGAGAACTTGAACCCTTTGGTATAGTCAAACTTATCAACGGCCTTCATTAAGCCCATATTTCCTTCTTGGATCAAATCCAAAAATTGCATTCCACGACCAACGTAACGTTTCGCAATGGATACAACCAAACGAAGGTTGGCCTCTGCTAGACGTTGCTTAGCTTCCAAGTCACCTTGTTCCACCAAGATAGCCAATTCTTGTTCTTCTTCATTGGTCAAGAGAGGAACAACCCCAATTTCTTTCAAGTACATCCGTACGGGGTCATTAACCTTAGCAGAGTTGCTTCCAAGTAATTCCTCATCTGACAACTCTGGCTCTTCTTCATTGTTCAACACACGCGCACTTGGGTTGCCGTCTTTATCAGTGATCGAAATCCCTGCATCTTGAATGCGTTGCAAAAGATCTTCAATCCCATCTGCATCTAGCGTGAATGGAATAACCAATTGGTCATTAATTTCATCATCTGTTGCAGTTCCGCTTTTCTTGTGGCTGCGAATAAATTCTGCAATTTGAACGTCCAATGTTGTAATATCTTTTTGTTCTTTAGCCATTCCTACTCCATTCTTCTTTTTTGAGCGATTAAACGCTCGAGTTCCAATAAAGCTTTTTCCGCATCCCCTATTGAGGAAGCTTCCTTCACTTTATTTCCAATTTGTTGACTTTCTTTGCGAAGAAGCTCACGATTCCGTGTCGCTTCTACTTCTTCTAACTCACCATCTGCTATCTCTTCTGGTAAATCTTCTTCTAACATGCGGTACCAGGCGTGCTGGACCCCTTCAGGCTGCTCGGATAAATCCTGAGAGGTGACTTCTCCATTTTGACAGAGCAATTGATACAAGATCTGTAACTCCGGCGTGTCGAAGGCAAAATCAGGTCGCAAACGGTAATCATTGAGGACCATTGGAAAATCCTTCATCCTACTTAACAAATGATTTTCCGCCTTGATCAAGCGCGTCATCCCACGATTCGGCAAGAGCTCCACTGAAAAAGTCGACGTTTTTGATCGTCCACCTTCTTGCGCTTCTTGCCGTTGATGCAAACGACTATTATTGACAATCTGCTCAATCTGTAAGTAATCAAAGTCCGGCAATAAATCGGCTAACTTATAAATATACGTGTTTTGCGCTGTAATGGAGCGCGTCTGGGCGATCATCGGTGCCAACTTTTCGACAAATTCAATTTGTGCTTGCAGGTTCTCAATATACTGGGGTTTCCAGTAGTGCATCAAGAATTCAACCTTACTGATCCGAGAATTCTTCAAGAGGGTAGCTAGATCTTCTGGGGACGTCTTTTTGAGGTATTCATCAGGGTCCATCTGATCAGGGATACGGACGATCTCCAACTCCAGATCCTGCAAGACATCCAAGGCCTTAGCTGTTGCTTCAAGTCCTGCCTTATCCCCATCATAGGTCAGGATGACCTTTTTGGTAAAATAAGACAGGTGCTGAACATGCTCTGGTGTCAATGCTGTCCCCATAGAGGCGACTGCATTTTCTATCCCAGCTCGATAAGCCGCAATGACATCCATAAAGCCTTCCATGATATACATTTCATGTTGCTTTTTAGCGCTCGTCTTGGCTTGATCCAAATGATAGAGTTCATAACTTTTATTAAATAGACGGGTACTACGACTATTCTTGTACTTGGCTTGATGACTGCCATCCTCCGTCATTTTCCACAGCCTACCAGAAAAGGCAATGACCCGTCCACTATCATCCGTTAAGGGAAACATGATCCGATCCTGAAAGGCATCAAAAACCGTTCCAGCATCTGAGATTGTAAACAAACCCGAATCGGTAATCACTTTCTCGGAGAATTTCTCAGAGAGATTTCGATAGAGATAATTTCCTTCTGCTGGTGATAAGCCCAATTGAAAATGTCGGATCACCTCATCTGTCAGTCCGCGTTCATGCAGATAGTGTCGCGCTTCTTCCCCCATCTTTGTCGTCATCAGAATCGCCTGATAGAATTTACTAGCTTCCTGATGAATCTCATAAAGTTCTTGGTTTGGATTGGCAGACGCTGGTTGGGCAGGTCTTGCCTGGTACTGAAGCGCAATACCAGCCTTATCTGCTACGATCTGGACCGCATCCATAAAGGCGACTCCACGGTAGTCCTCAATAAATTTAAAGACATCTCCAGAGCGACCACATCCGAAACAATGGTAAAACTGCTTATCTTCAACGACATTAAAGGAAGGAGTCTTTTCACCATGAAAAGGACAAAGGCCTAAAAAATTACGGCCAGCCTTGGTCAAAGAAACAACTTCTCCAATGACTTCAACAATGTTTACACTGTTTTTAATTTCTGCAATGAGCTCTTTATCAACCATAAACAGTGCCTCCATTTTACCATAGATTATCACTTTATATTTTATACTAAAAGTTAGTAAAAGTAAATTTTTTCCTACTGATTTCACACATAAAAGAAAAGATTTTCAACCTTTATCACTAATTTAAAAAAATTTAGGCATATTTCTTGTCAGCCAGTTTATTTTCCGTTATACTATCATAGTAAAAAATTATTATGAAAGGACATATATAGGTTATGTTAAAAGAATTGAAAGCTTTCCTCCTTCGTGGAAACGTTGTTGACCTTGCTGTTGCAGTGATTATCGGGGCTGCATTTGGAGCTATCGTTACATCATTTGTAAACGACATCATCACTCCACTTATTTTGAACCCAGCTTTGAAAGCTGCTGGTGTTGAAAAGATTGCTGAATTGACTTGGAACGGTGTCGCATACGGTAGCTTCTTGAGCGCTGTAATCAACTTCCTTGTTATCGGTACTGTTCTTTTCTTCGTGGTGAAAGCTGCTGAGAAAGCTCAAAACCTTGGTAAAAAAGAAGAAGCTGCTGAAGAAGAAGCTGCTGCTCCTACTCAAGAAGAGTTGCTTGCTGAAATCCGCGACTTGCTTGCAAACAAATAATTAGATAAAAAGATCCGATCTTCTAGCTGGAAGGTCGGTTTTTTTGTCTTCAATGGATGAGAAAAAACAAAAAACAGACCGAAGTCTGTTTCTGTATTCAATTAGAATTTTTTACGTTTACGAGCTGCTTCTGATTTACGTTTACGTTTTACAGAAGGTTTTTCATAGAATTCACGTTTGCGTGTTTCTTGAAGAGTACCAGCTTTAGTAACCGCGCGTTTGAAACGACGAAGAGCATCGTCAAGAGATTCATTCTTACGTACTACTGTTTTTGACATGTTTTTCACTCCCTTCAAGCCTAAAATCTTAATCATTTTATCACACTTTAAAGGCGCTGTCAAGATCTTTTAACAGTTTTCTATTCTTTCCCTCCACTGTTCTTTTTCAATGATCACTTTTT
This sequence comes from Streptococcus sp. CP1998, assembly GCF_041026655.1. Classification (NCBI taxonomy): domain Bacteria; kingdom Bacillati; phylum Bacillota; class Bacilli; order Lactobacillales; family Streptococcaceae; genus Streptococcus; species Streptococcus sp. CP1998. The sequence goes on along the minus strand of NZ_CP163380.1, from coordinate 848,396 downwards.
CAATTCACTTTTTTTATGATACAATGGAAACAAAGAAAACCATGAAGGAGATACCATGTCAGAAATTTATGATATTACCATTGTTGGGGGCGGACCGGTTGGTCTGTTTGCTGCTTTTTATGGCAATATGCGCCAAGCAAAAGTCAAACTGATTGATTCCTTACCTCAACTTGGAGGGCAACCAGCCATTCTCTATCCAGAAAAAAGTATCCTAGATGTACCTGGCTTCACCAATTTAACTGGTGAAGAATTAAGCAATCGCTTGATCGAGCAAGTCAAGCGATTCGATACACCGATCTTCCTCAATGAAACCGTAGAGAATATTCAAAAAGAAGGTGATGTCTTCACCATCACTACTTCACGCCAAGTGCATCAGTCTAAAGCCGTCATCATTGCCATGGGGGGAGGAGCTTTTAAACCCCGTTCCCTTGACATCGACGAAGCCGAAGACTTTGATAACGTCCACTATCATGTTTCAAATATCCAACAATATGAAGGACAGCAGGTGACCGTCCTTGGTGGTGGGGACTCTGCTGTGGACTGGGCTCTTGCTTTTGAAAAGATTGCTCCAACTACAATCGTTCACCGTCGGGACAACTTCCGCGCCCTAGAACACAGTGTAGAAGAACTCAAACAATCTTCTGTCAACATCAAAACACCATTTGTTCCTAGTCGCTTGATTGGCAAAAATGGTCATGCCACTCATCTTGAAATCACAAAAGTTAAATCCGATGAAACCGAACTCCTCCCGATTGATCACTTATTTGTCAACTATGGCTTTAAATCTTCTATCGGAAACTTGAAAGAATGGGGTGTAGAATTGCAACACCATAAAATCAAGGTGAATCAGAAACAAGAAACCAGCCTTCCTGGAATTTATGCTTGTGGAGACTGCTGCTTCTATGAAGGAAAGATCGATCTCATCGCTACAGGTCTGGGGGAAGCCCCGACAGCTGTAAACAATGCCATCAACTACATCTATCCAGATAAGAAAGTCCAACCAACGCACTCAACTAGTTTATAATAAAATAAGTTAATTGATTCTGAAAAGAAGTAAAAATGAGTCCCTATTTTTAGAACAAGTCAAGAAAATAAAAAAACTTTCCGCTGTGAGAAAAGTGACTGAAACAATACGTTTCAGTCACTCGGGAGTTTTGAGACATTAGGCTCAAAACTAAGTCATGGAACTTCTATGAAGTTCGCTGACGTCCGTACTCACCTAAGGAAAGTTTTTAAAAAGACTTTATCCTCATTATGAAAGGCCTTTGGCCTTTTTTATTTGTCTAAATCGTCTGCGATCTTATTGATCTTACGCAAGCGGTGATTGACACCGCTTTTTGAAATAGGTTGTTGCAAACTATCTGCGATCTGCTGGATGGAATAATCTGGATGATTCATCCGGATATAGGCAACTTCTTGCAGGTCGCTTGGTAAACTCCCTAGACCGACCGTATCCACAATTTTGCTGATATTATTTATGGTTTTCATACTGGCTGTGACTGTGCGCTGGATATTGGCCATTTCGGCATTATTGGCCCGATTGAGGTCATTGCGCGTCTCTCTCATGACCTTGATGGACTCAAATTCCTGCATGGCTTGCATGGCCTCTACCACAATTAGAAAATCAATAATATCTTCCGCTCTTTGCAAATAGGTTACGACACCCTTTTTACGCTCGATGGTTTTTGCATCTAGTAAAAATCCTTGCATAAGAAGGGCAATTCCTTCCGCGTGGTCTGTATAAACAGAATGAATTTCCAGCTGGTACTTCCCTTTTTCAGGATCTTTAATCGAACCGCTCGACAGAAAAGCACCCCGAAGATAAGCACGACTAGCTGCTTCATCTTCTAAAACACTAGCATCAATGCCTGTCTCAATCCCAAAGAAGGCATCTGCCAAATGCAAGTCAGCCAAAATCTCTTCCACCTTCTCATCCAAGAATACTGTGTAGACACGATTTTTTTTTAAGTTAGTTTTTTGGTGGTGGCGAATATCTGATTTTGCCTCATAGAAATGATGCAACAATTCATAGATATGACGAGCGATCTTGGCATTTTCTGTCGTTACCGAGAGCGTCAAGCCCCCCATTGAAATCCCAAGACTTCCAGACATCTTGATAATGGCAGCCAATTCACTTTTTTCAAATCGCTTGAGAGACAATAATTCTTCTTTGACACGAACCGTAAAACTCATTTTCTCACCTGCACAATCCGCATCAGCTCTTCGACTACTTTTTCACCATCATGAAAGGCTCCTCCATTGACCAGCTTCAAGAAATCCGAAGAAATCACTTGGGGAACTTGCGAGTGGAGGCCCTTAAAATCGTGCTCTACCTGCACCAAGTATTCATCAAATTTATTGCTGTTCATATAAGCTGCAGGAACCTGATTAATATTGACAAGGACAGTATCGATGAACTTTTCTCCCAAGTGTTTATGGAGCACAGAAACGTGGTCACTATCTGTAAAATGCTCGGTTTCTCCTCTTTGGGTCATAATGTTGCAAACATAGGATATCTGAGCTTTGGTTTCAAGGATGGCTGATCCAATCTCGTCAATCATCAAATTAGGAAGAATCGAGGTAAAGAGAGAGCCTGGACCCAAGACGACCATATCACTTTCAAGAATAGCTTCCACCACTTTTTTACTAGCCTTAGGGCGCTCTTGATCAAAGGTATTGGTCACATAGACATGATCAATCATGCCGGTGTAGTTGGCAATGTGGCTTTCTCCTACCACTTCTTTTCCATCTTGAAAGACGGCATGAAGGGTCAAGGGACTATCACTGGAAGGATAGATCTTGCCGGTCGTATGAAAGAACTTGGTTAACAACTGCATGGCATTATAGGTCGAGCCTTGCATCTCTGAAATCCCTGCAATGATCAAGTTTCCCAAAGGGTGTCCGGCCAAAGGGCCATCATCGTCTGCAAAGCGGTATTGAAAGACCTTTTCATAAAAACGAGGCATATCTGACATGGCAACCAGCACATTTCGAAGATCCCCAGGTGGTGTCAATTTTTGGATGTTCTTCCGCAATTCACCTGAACTCCCGCCATCATCGGCAACGGTTACAATAGCAGTGATATCGACTGGTTTCTTTCTCAGACTATCGAGAATAACAGAAATCCCTGTTCCTCCTCCAATAACAGTTACTTTAGGTTTTCTCATGAGCGATTCACCGTTTCTTTCCGTCTGTCCTTGTCTCTATGACTGCAATTGACCTGCCAATGACTTTCTAAATCATGCGCTAAGCGCTCTGCAAAGGCTACCGAACGGTGTTGTCCACCGGTACAGCCCATAGCGATGGTGAGAACGGATTTACCCTCGCGTTTATAAGACGGTAAAATAGGAACAATCAAGTCATGGAGATGACGGTAAAAGTCTTCTGATTCAGGGTGGTCCATCACATAATCATAGACAGCTGGATCTTGACCAGTTAAATTCCTCAACTCCAATTTATAGTAAGGATTTGGAAGAAAACGCACGTCAAACACGAGGTCAGCGTCGATCGGAAGGCCATATTTAAAGCCAAATGACATGACCTCAACCCGAAAATCTGGCTGATTGTCTTGATTGGCAAATTGTTCTGCTATGGTTTTTCTTAAATTACGAGGCGTCAACTCAGTGGTATCCACTACATTTTGACTAATATTTTTTAATGGAGACAGGAGTTCTCTCTCTAAGGTAATCCCATCTAAAACACGACCATCTGCTGCTAGTGGGTGGCTACGACGAGTTTCTTTGTATCGTGCTACCAACTCACTGTCAGTAGCATCTAAGAACAAGACCTTAAAATCTAGATCTTCTTGGTTATCCAATTCACCCAAGACGGTACGAATTTCATTGAAAAATGAACGGCTCCTCATATCTACCACGATCGCCAATTTACTGTTATCTGGGCTGTGGCGCATGAGCTCAATAAATTTCAGCAAGAGCGCCGGTGGCATATTGTCGATGGTAAAGTAACCCAAATCCTCAAACGATTGGATGGCGACGGTCTTACCAGCACCGCTCATCCCTGTTACCATGACCAGTTGAATCTTACTTTCTGTCATTTTTTCCTCCCATAAATAAAACAGAGTGGCCTACAGTTTCCTGCTCTCCACTCTGTCTTTTTGTCTTTGAATGGTTATTAGGCCTTGATTTCCGCAATAACTTCAATTTCTACCTTCACATCACGTGGCAGGCGTGCTACTTCAACAGCAGAACGAGCTGGAAACTCTGTAGTAAAGACTGTTTTATAGACCTCATTAAAAGGTACAAAGTCATTCATATCACTTAAGAAACAAGTGGTTTTCACCACATGGTCAAAGTCTGTCCCAGCCTCTTCCAAAATAGCCCCAATATTCTTTAAGACTTGCTCTGTTTGTTCTTGGATGGTTTCGCCAATGATTTCGCCTGTTTCAGGTGACAAGGGAACTTGTCCACTTGCAAAGAGAAGATTCCCTACGATTTTCCCTTGAACATAAGGTCCGATTGCTGCGGGTGCTTTATCAGTATGAATTGTTTTTGCCATAGTGTTCTCCAAGTCTATTTACTTCTGCTGGTTTTCTTTTGCTAATTTTTCCCTTTGTAAGCGCAATTTGCGCTTAGGATTTAGTGTATTAAAGAGTTCTTCTAGTTTTTCAGCATTCCAAACATCGGCTGCTGAAACAAAATTTCCATTTTCATCTCGAAAAGATATTGGTTTATCTCCCACTGAAAAAGCCTCACTTCTTATTTGGAATCCTTGATCCACAAGGATCACACTTAATCTACAAATTCAAATTCAAATTTACCGATCCGAACGATATCGCCATCTTTTGCTCCACGCGCACGAAGAGCTTCATCAACCCCCATGCCACGCAATTGACGAGCAAATTTCATGACCGCTTCATCACGATCGAAATTGGTCATATTGAAAAGCTTTTCAAGTTTTTCACCAGACAAGACCCAAGCGGCATCGTCATCCCGACTGATGTCAAAGGCTGGCTGGTCTTCATCAAAGCCGTAGTATACTTCTTCTTGTGCCATTTCATCTTCTGAATACAAGAGGAATTCTGGCGTTTTGTCTAACAATTCTGCTGTTGCTTCTAACAAATTGTCCAAACCTTGATGCGCCAAACTAGAGATTGGGAAGATCTGTGGCAATTCATCAAACTCATCGTAATTGGCTGCCAATTTCTTCTTGAATTCTTTCAAGTTTTCTTGGCTCTCTGGCATATCCATCTTATTTGCCACGATAATTTGAGGACGTTCCATCAAACGAAGATTATAGGTTTCAAGCTCTTTATTAATTTGAACATAATCTTCATAAGGGTCGCGTCCCTCACTGGCTGACATATCAATAACATGCAAGATAACCCGGGTGCGCTCGATGTGGCGAAGGAACTGGGTTCCTAGTCCAACACCTTGGCTAGCTCCTTCAATCAATCCAGGAAGGTCTGCGACTGCAAAGGATTCACCTGATGGCGTCCGAACCATGCCCAAATTTGGAACGATGGTTGTGAAATGATAAGCTCCAATCTTTGGTTTAGCTGAAGTGATGACACTAAGAAGGGTTGATTTCCCAACAGAAGGGAAGCCAACCAAACCAACGTCTGCCAAGACCTTGAGTTCTAATTCGAGTTCGCGTTCCTGACCAGGTTCCCCATTCTCAGAAATCTCTGGAGCTGGATTCTTTGGAGTAGCAAAACGAATGTTTCCACGGCCACCACGGCCACCGTGTGCGACAATGTACTCTTGGCCATTTTCAACTAGGTCAGTGATGACCTTGCCAGTCTCAGCATCTCGGACGGTCGTTCCTTGAGGAACTCGTACATAGAGATCTTCTGCCCCACGTCCGTGCATCCCTTTGGTCATTCCTTTTTCCCCATTTTGGGCTTTGAAATGCCGGTTATAACGGAAGTCCATTAGAGTACGCAAGCCTTCGTCTACTAGGAAGATGACATTGCCACCACGTCCTCCATCACCCCCCCAAGGTCCGCCATTGGGGACATATTTTTCACGACGAAAGGCCACCATGCCATCGCCGCCATTTCCAGCCTTGACCTTTATCTTGGCTGTATCTAAAAACATACTCATAAATAGATGATTTCCTTTATTCCTGCTTGCATCTTAATAAGAAAGAGCACCAATTGCAGTTGCAAAGATTGCACCAACGGTGACAATCAACATAATTACAATCACGACCATCGTAATCATTTCAAATGGTGTTTTTTTACGTTTTCCATTATCTCCAAAAGCCACTTCTAAATACCTCGATTACATTAAATTCATTAGTAGCCCTATTTTACCACGAATGAGAGGATTTTTCAAATCGAGCCTACACAAAAAGACCAGACATGAGTCTGATCTCTTTGTGCCAAGAGGTGTACCTTTCCATGAACAGAAGGTATTAAAGCTCGTACACTGGACTAATAGGTATGGTCCATCTATAAACCCGACTTTTGAACACAAAAACTCACACCTAGACACATTCATTTTTAGAGTCCAATTTCTGCTTGGACAACTGCAGCAATGGTATCCACATAGTAGTCCACTTCTTCATTGGTTGGTGCTTCTGCCATCACTCGAAGGAGGGGTTCAGTTCCACTTGGACGTACCAAAATACGTCCATTTCCCGCCATTTCTGCTTCCATTTTTTCAATGATTTCACGGATAGCGGGTACTTCCATTGCCTTGTCTTTCATGCTATTTTCAACCCGGATATTGACCAGTTTTTGCGGATAAATGGTCACTTCTGCAGCCAATTCAGATAATTTCTTGCCGGTTTCTTGCATGATTTTTGTCAATTGTACACCTGTTAATTGGCCATCACCAGTTGTGTTGTAATCCATGATGACTACGTGACCAGATTGCTCACCACCAAGGTTGTAACCAGACTTGCGCATTTCTTCGACGACATAGCGGTCTCCAACAGCTGTAATTTCTTTTTGAATTCCTTTCGCATCCAATGCCTTATGGAATCCGAGATTGGACATGACGGTCGTGACGATCGTATTTTTCTCGAGCAAGCCCTTGCTTGAAAGATACGAACCGATGATGTACATGATCTTATCGCCGTCTACGATCTCTCCATTTTCATCCACTGCAATTAAGCGATCGCTGTCTCCGTCAAAGGCAAGACCAATCGCTGCGCCAACTTCTTTTACTTTCTCTTGCAAATGTTCTGGGTGAGTAGAGCCAACCCCATCATTGATGTTCAAACCATCTGGGTTTTCACCGATGACGGTCAATTGAGCTCCCAAATCTGCAAAGATTTGACGGGCACTTGTTGAGGCTGCACCATTTGCTGTATCTAAGACTACGTGTATACCCTCGAGTTGGACCCCTGTCGATACAAGGAATTCTTGATACTTACGCAAGCCTTCTGGATATTCCATAACCGTTCCTAAACCTTGCGCACTTGGACGTGGAAGGGTATCTTCAGCGGCATCAAGCAAGGCTTCAATTTCAAGTTCGCGATCGTCATCCAATTTGAAGCCATCACCACCAAAGAATTTGATGCCATTGTCCAAGGCTGGATTGTGGCTAGCAGAAATCATAACCCCGGCGCTGGCTTTTCCCGTACGAACCAAATAAGCGACACCTGGCGTTGCAATTACACCCAATTTATAGACACGAATCCCAACTGATAAGAGTCCAGCAATCAAGGCATGCTCCAACATTTCACCAGATATACGCGTATCACGCCCAACGAATACCAAGGGCGTTTCTTCCTCATGTTGGCTCAATACATAGCCACCAAAACGACCTAATTTAAAGGCCAACTCTGGCGTTAATTCTACATTTGCTTCTCCACGGACACCGTCCGTTCCAAAATATTTACCCATTCTTTATTACCTTTTTTTACTTTCTAATTATTTGAACTGGAGGAGGTCGACGACGAGCTGCTTGAGCTTGACGTAGACGAGCTAGTCTTTGTGGTCACTTGAATCCGTGTTTCACTCGGATTTACCAGACCTGGTAGACCCTCTCCTTGAGCATCTACCGGATTTAATGAAAGAGTTCCACTATAATTTCCACTGATGATCTCACTGGATGGGAAGACAGCTTCGACATGATCAATGCGACTCAAGGTTTCTTGATCGCTGGTCACTTCTACCTTGGTGGTTTCAAGAGAAATATCCGTTACTGTTATCCCATCCACAATTTGATTGTCCGGGATCGTAGCCCTGACAGCAAATGATTTTTTCGCTTTCTTCCCGATTTTTACTGAAACTTTCTGAGGCTCTACAGTTGCTGTCAAACCGGCCGGAAGATCTTCTACAATCAACGGTACTTCGACGGTACCTTCCTTGGCCTTACGAAGATCCGCTACCACGCGAAATTTTCGCGTTCCCGGTTGCATTTCGCTTGCTAGAGCGACCCGGTTTGAACCCTTTAGAAAGACCGTTACCTCTGATGTTAACCCACTGACAAAGTATGTCTTGTCATTGTACTTGGCATCAATTGGAATATTGGTCAAGGTATTGGTGTAGGTCTCTGAACTCACTTGTCTTGCGCTACTATTATTTTGAAAATTAAAGGAAGACGCATTGATAAACAAGATAAAGGACAATAAGACGGAAGAGAAAACATAAAGAAATTCTTTTTTAGATCTCATTTTGTGACCCTCCCAAATAGACGCTCTTTCCAACTAGTCGTTTTATTCTCTTCAGGAACCAAGAAGGCTCTCAATTCTGCCTCAAACTCTTTTAAGGTTAAATCGTGAAGGAAGGTTCCATTATAAGTCACAGAGATCCCACCCGTTTCTTCTGATACCACAAAGGTAAAGGCATCCGAAACTTCAGATAAACCAATGGCTGCGCGGTGACGTGTTCCAAACTCTTTTGAAATTCCAGTGTTTTCGGTCAAGGGCAGGTAGGCACAAGAAACAGCTATTTTATCATTGCGGACAATGACGGCACCATCGTGTAAAGGAGTATTAGGAATGAAGATATTAATCAGCAATTCTCCTGAAATTTCTGCATCTAGAGGAATCCCTGTGGAAATATATTCCTGAAGGGTTCTGGCTCCTTGAATGGCTACCAAGGCACCAATCTTACGTGGGCTCATATAAGCTACTGCCTTGACATAGGCCTGCACCATCTTCTCTTCCTGACTGACTTCACTCGTCGTAAAGAATTCTGTCGCTCGACCCAGACGTTCTAAACCAATCCGAATCTCAGGGGAGAAAATCACAACCAGGGCGATAACCCCATAGGTAATCACTTGATTGATCAGCCATGAAATAGTCGTGAGACCTAAGAAATTGGCTAAAAACTGCACCAAGAAAAAGATAATAACTCCACGAACCAAAATCATGATCTTGGTCCCGACGATAGCCTTGATCAAAAAATACAACAACCAAGCCACCAGGGCAATATCGATGATATTGATAACAACACTCCACCAATTCGGGAACAAACTGGTCCAAAATTGTGGATTTGTAAACTGTTGAATATTCATATTCTCATACCTACCACTTCTCTAAAAGACATCATCCTATTATAACACGTTTCAACAGATTTTTCTGTAACCTTCTGATGCTTTTTATGATAAAATATGATTTATGAAGATAAATACAACCTTGGGCCTTCTGGCAGGAAAGCTTTCCGGCTCTATTCTAGAAAAAATGGGGCGGGGATCAACCCTACCAGGTAAAGTAGCCCTCAAATTTGATAAAGATATTCTAAGTCAACTGGCAAAAAACTATGAGATTGTTGTGATTACAGGGACAAATGGAAAAACCCTGACCACTGCGCTAACCGTAGGTATTCTCCAAGAAGCTTTCGGACCGATTTTAACCAATCCAAGTGGGGCCAATATGATCTCTGGGATTACAACGACCTTCTTACGGGCCAACAATTCGAAATCAAATCGACCGATCGCGGTACTTGAAATTGACGAGGCCAGCCTCTCTCGGATTTGTGATTATATCCAGCCGAGCCTTTTTGTGGTCACCAATATTTTCCGGGATCAGATGGACCGCTATGGAGAGATCTATACGACCTACCAAATGATTTTGGATGCCATTCACAAGGTCCCAACTGCGACAGTTCTGCTAAATGGAGATAGTCCGCTCTTTAATAGTCAAACCTTATCCAATCCGATCCAATATTACGGATTTGATACAGACAAATCAGAGCCAAAACTAGCTCATTACAATACGGAAGGAATCCTGTGCCCACATTGCCACAACATCCTCAAGTACAAGCTCAATACCTATGCTAACCTGGGAGATTATATTTGTGAGCACTGTGGGTTCCACCGGCCACCTCTGACCTATGCCGTATCGGACCTCCTTTCTTTAACTCATCGATCTTCCAACTTCCGGATCCAAGGGCAAGATTACCACATCAATATCGGTGGTCTTTACAACATTTACAATGCCTTAGCAGCTGTCTCTGTTGCTGGATTCTTTGGAATACAACCTGAAGTGATTAAGCAAGGATTTGATCGTAGTCGCGCTGTCTTTGGTCGCCAGGAAACCTTTAAGATTGGGGATAAGGAATGTACCTTGGTCCTGATTAAAAATCCGGTTGGTGCGACCCAAGCCATTGAAATGATCAAACTAGCCCCTTATTCCTTTAGCTTGTCGGTTCTCCTCAATGCGAATTATGCAGACGGAATCGATACGAGCTGGATTTGGGATGCTGACTTCGAGCAAATCACCCAGATGGACATCCCAGAGATCAATGCTGGCGGAGTGCGCCACTCAGAGATTGCTCGGCGACTTCGGGTCACTGGCTATCCCGCAGAAAAGATCACAGAAATGGCTGAATTAAAAGAAGTCTTCCAACGCATCCAGCAACAGGAAACCCCTCATGCTTACATTTTAGCTACCTATACAGCCATGCTAGAATTCCGTGAACTCTTAGCCCAAGAACACCTGATTGAAAAGGAGATGCACTAATGACTTATACTTCCCTAGAATCTTCTGATCAGGCACAGTATCTCTACAGCCTGCGCATTGCCCATCTCTATGGCAACTTAATGAATACTTATGGGGACAATGGGAATATCCTCATGCTCAAGTACGTTGCGGAAAAGCTTGGAGCCCATGTCACTGTTGATATCGTCTCTCTCAAAGATCGGTTCGCCCCTGATGCCTATGATATCGCCTTTTTCGGCGGAGGACAAGACTACGAACAGACTATTGTATCTGAGGACCTACCAGATAAAAAAGAAGATCTCGAACGCTTTATTCAGGATGATGGCGTGGTACTTGCTATCTGTGGTGGCTTTCAGCTTCTAGGCCAATACTACATTGAAGCTTCTGGCAAACGCATTGAAGGACTCGGCATTATGGGCCACTATACGCTCAACCAAGTCAACAACCGCTATATCGGCGATATCAAAATCCATAACGAAGAATTTAACGAAACCTATTATGGTTTTGAGAACCACCAAGGTCGGACCTTCTTGGCTGAGGATGAAAAACCGCTGGGCAAGGTCGTCTACGGAAATGGGAACAACAAAGAAGATGGGGGCGAAGGGGTTCATTACAAGAACGTCTTTGGGAGCTACTTCCACGGTCCTATCTTATCCCGAAATGCCAATTTGGCCTATCGCCTAGTGAGCACTGCTTTAAAAAATAAATATGGTAAGGACCTTTCCCTACCGGCTTATGAGGATATTCTAAGCCTAGAGCAGCCGGAGGAATACGCTGATGTGAAGAGCAAGGCGCCTACTGAACAATAAGGAGATAATGATGAACAAAAATAATCTACACTACATTGCTTTATTACTTTTAATTTTATTGATTGCTGGTATTTCCCTTGCAAACATGCAAACGGTCACCGTGAATTTCCTCTTGGTTCAATTTAAATTGCCCTTGATCATTCTGATCTTGCTCTGTGTCCTCTTGGGTGCATTTGTCATGACCTTGGTTAATTTTTCAAAGGGCTTCTCCCTAAAAAAAGAGCTCAAGAGCACTCAAAAGCAACTGGAAGAAGAAAAGAAAGAAGTTAAAGCAGAAGAAAAAGATAACAACTAAAAAAACACCGAATGAACTACATCCCAAAAGTTAGACAGATAAAATCTGACTTTTGGGGTGTTTTTTATATAGATAGAATTCCAGAATCTTCTCAACAGTTTTTTAACCCTAGATTGTAAAGAATCCTCATAATAACGATACAGGCCTTATATATCTAATGTTTAATTGACATGATTCCATCCTAACTAGTTAGATTTTCAAATGCTTTATGTGAGGTATATTCCAAATCATAACTATTAGACACACTAATATAGCCTGTTTGCTTTATTAGCCTGAAACGGTTTTCTACATTGTCACTTATCATCAGAATCAATGATTCCTTTCTCATTTTTCTAAACCATAATATTAGATGAGAAAAAGACTTGAAGCACCACCACGTACTCCAAGTCCTTCTTCAAGATGCTTTGTATTTAATTGAATCCAATTTCCTTAACGATAATTCATCTTCCATCCATCTTCAACAACAATTGGTGCAAGACTTCTCAAATAGTCGATGAAAGGATAATAGGCCTCCATATTACTTTTGTTTATTTCAAAAACATAAGGCCTGCGACTTGAATAAAAGATAATCTTCATCTTGTAGCGATAAAAACTTTTTCTATGGACTCTAAAAAGTTTGATTTCTTCAATGTCATCTACTGGTAGTATTTCAAAATCCATGCCGTAAAACACGAGGATGCCCTGGTGCACAAGGAGTTCTAGTTTTTTGTCACTGTAGTCCGCATCTTTCACCAATTTCTCTGGTTGATTCGCATAACTTGGAAACAATGTATTAAAGAGTTTAAACTGTCTACGTAAATAGAAAATCCTTCTGATTGTATTGATGAAGAAAAAGACAGCAACAAGTCCCACCAATACAGGTCCCACGAGAAAATGAGCTCCCCCTCTGTCGTCCATCAAATCAAGAAGATGCGTCGTATCGACATTAGCCCCTCCTTTTGAAAGGTCGCTTTGATTAAATCTCTCTTGAATGATATCCTTAAATTCTTTGCTAATAATGACGATATCTGAGCTTTTCTTTCTCCTGCGAATTTCAGGAAGCACCTGTACATGAAGATAAAAGTCAGAAGATTCCAAAGGATTTTCTTGAGGAGCGAGTACGTCTTTCATCTCAAGTAGTTTATTTATACTTCCTTTAATGACGACCTTCATCGCTGTGACACCATATTCATGTTTGACTAAATAATAAGTATTATTCTTTCTTTCAATCGGGTTAGGATCAATATCCAACACTTTAATCGCTAATACATCATCACTATTCTCTGCCTTATAGACATAACCTTGCTGATACAATTTTTCCGGGTTCGTATTCATATGAATAGCTGGCTGTACATCAAAATAGCAAACAACCGATAAAACAACAACGACACACCAGTCAAATAGTGTCCTAACAAATATCTTTTTGTTCATCTTACTCTCCGTTGATTACCCTAGGAGTCTAAAATCCACTTTCAATCCTAAGTTATATTCTTCATTTAAATATTCCACAAGATCCTTGAGACGTAATAAATGTCTTCTAAAGAGAATCGAGTCGTATTTCTTATTTTCATATTCAAAACGCAAATGAATCTTCATGCCGCCTTTTCGTCTGTTCTCTACCTCAGGAATCACTTTAACACTTAGATAGAATCCACTTGATTCTAATGGGTTTTCTTGATTAGGAACTCTAGCTTTCATTTGCAGCAATGAATAGACAGTATGATAAGTTGCTTTCATGGCCGTAACGCCATATTCATGCTTAATTAAAAAATATTGGGCCTCATCTGCTTTAACTGGAATTAGGTCTATGTCCAATACCTTCACAGCCAAAACATCCTCACTATCTTTCGACTTATAAACTAAGCCTTGCTGATACAATTTTTGAGGAGGCTCAAGGGAATGTAGACCTGGTATTGCCTGGAAGTAGCTATAAACTAGCAACCCTATCACTAATAACCAAACTCCTAATGATCTTATAAATACATTTTTATTCATTTACGTTTTCCTTCTTATTTGACGAATAACTAACAAAACCAGTCCAGATGAAAGTGATCAACGGCCAAACTGTCAAAAACGAATTAAAAGGCATGATTCTCAAAACAAGAGAACTTATGCTATAAACAGATTGGATAAAGTCATACCAGTCCGATAGACTGGGATGTTAAGCATCTCTAATAAGGCATCACTTATTTAAATTTTACCAGAAAAAGCTAAGGATAGAAACCAGAAATTGCTTTCCCAAAACAGGTTTTCTTTTTTTACTCTTTTCTCACCCTCATTTCCATCAAACTAAATACGGAAGAGTCAACTTTCTATGAGGTCTCACTACGAAAAAAAGACCTTGAAAAAGTCTATCTTTTCAAGATCTTTAACTTGGTACTTCCTATAGAATAATGTAGCCTTCTCTCAAGACAGGATTGTGACTAAAGCGTCAACTTCCTATCCATTCTTTTAGCATAAACTGATGCAATCGCTGAAAAGAGAATAACTCCAGCTCCAATCAAGAGAAATGATTCCATGTGAACACTTGGCAACCAAGTCATCAACCCTTTGGCGATGGGCATAAAGAGAACAGCCAAGGTATAAATTGTGCTCAAGACTCTCCCCAGATAATCATCTTCCACCTTGGTTTGTACTTGGGTAAAAACGTGGATGTCGAAAATGGTCACAAAAAATTCACAGACCAGATTTCCTGAAAAGGAAAGATAAGGCGGAAGGGGCAAGCCCATTATGAACACTCCGACCCCTGCCATAAGCAGTAAAAACAGGAGAATTTTCATACTTGATGTAATTTTATTGGCAACAAGTGCTCCTAGAATAGATCCTAAAGCTCCCAATGTTAAGATGGTCGCATAAGCTCCTTTGACCCCGTAAAGGCGATTGGAAAATGGGAGTAAAAATTCAAAAGCTGCAAAAAAGAAATTGACGCTAGAAGCCACTAATAAGAGAAAGAAAATCTCTTTCTGATGCCAGATATAGTCTAACCCATCCTTGATATCAGAAAAAATATCTTTCCCGGTAAACTGTTTGCTCTCTTGAACCTTAGCTTCTTCTTTCGGAAGGAAAGCCACTAGGACGAAAGCAATGAAAAAGGTCAGTGCATCTAATAAGAGGGTCATATGAAGACTGGCAAATTGTAGAACTAGGAAAGAAAAAACAGGTGAACAGACACTAACAACCTGTAGGACTAACTCCAAGTGAGCGTTATAAGTCACAATCTCTTCTTTCTCTACTACCTCGGTAATAATGGCTTTATTGGCAGGCCGAGAAAAACCAAAGGCAATGGCCTGAACAATATTGGCAAAAATAAGAGCCGCAATCATCAAGCTATCATTTCTGATAAAAGAAATCGCCAAACAAAGGAGTCCACAAACCAAGTCGGTCGTCATCAAAATCTTGCGACGAGAAAAACGGTCTGAAATCACTCCTCCAAAAGGATTCACGAGAATCCCTGTCACTAATTCAGAAATCTGATAGATCCCTAATACCGTTTTTCCTATAGTCCCCATCGAAGCCAGCCAGACACTGTTCCCATAGTCATAGAGCATATTTCCAATTTTGTTAATAGCTCCACGACTAATTAATTGGACCGCATGTCGGTTCATAAAATCTCCTTTATCACTGTCCTATTTAGAACATTCATTTTTTACAAATTTATCAAAGTGTTCTTGATAATAGGCAACCTGCTCTGGCAGTCCCAGCACATCAAAAATGTGCATGGCTTCCCTCATTTGCTGCCACCCTTCTTCTGTTTGCCCCTTTTGATACAGGGCAAATCCCTTGAGATAATGAAAGACATTGCGTTCGTAAAGCTTGATGCTCTTCCCGATAATCTTTTCTACATAGGCTTCAAAATAGCTGGCGTTTTCAAAAGAACGGTGTTCTAAACAATGCTGGTAGCAATTCAGGGCTAGAATCAAGACCAGTTTGCGATGGCGACCAATTTCTTTGTAGAAATCTTCACGCTCCATCACTTCTCTCCCAAGCCGTGTGACATAGTCCACATCATAAAAGCTGTAGAGATTGCCAAAGAGGATCAATTCATACATGGTCCACTCTTCCGTTTGAAAGAGATAATCTGCCACCTTATCCAGATCACGCTGCTTCATGGTGTTGCTGGCATCTCTCTGGCAAATTAGCCCTTGTAGCAGGATCCAGTTCAATTCAAAATAGAGGGGATTGGTGGAATGTTTAGCTTTTTCAAGTTGTTCTCTTTGAAGCTTTTGAAAACCTGCAATATCATTTGAATAGTAAAGTGGAATAACCTGGGCCATCAAAGCGACATGCTCATGGTGTTGAAAATTTCTGGCCTTATCCATAAAATTCTCAATCGTCACATGGATATTGTCCAAAATGTCAAAGAAGCGCGAAGCAGCCAGATCCGACTCCCCCAATTCAAAACGGGATAATTGGGAGGTCGAGCAAGTTTCTCCTGCAGCTTCTTTTAACGAATAATTCTTACTGATTCGAAATTCACGAAAAACTTTTCCAAGATAGTCCATCTATTCCACCTGCTCTGACAGTTCTGCCCACTCTTCCATGACTGCTTCCTGCTGGACAGTCAATCGATCCAACTCGCTCTGGAGTTGAACTAAGTCGGCTGCATCGTTGGTGCTATGCATGGTTTCGGTGATGTCTTGGATTTTTTGATCCAGCTCTTCCATCTCTGCTTCCAATTGCTCAATGCGACGGGTGATTTTCCGTAGTTCCTTTTGGTTTTGCTTTTGCAGATGATAGTCATTGCTGATGACTTCTTCTGATGAAGAAACAGGCATAGCTTCTGCTTGCGCTACAGCAAGGGCCTCTAACTCAGCTTTTTTCTCCAGATAATAGTCGTAGTCTCCTAGGTAAAGAGTTGAGCCCTCTTCAGAGAGTTCCAAAACTTGTGTAGCCACCCGATTGATAAAGTAACGGTCGTGGCTGACAAAGAGCAGGGTGCCATCAAAATCAATCAAGGCATTTTCTAGCACTTCCTTGCTATCGATATCCAAGTGGTTAGTCGGCTCATCGAGAATCAAGAAATTGTTATTTTCCATGGACAGCTTGGCTAGAAGCAAGCGGGCCCGCTCTCCACCTGACAGCATACCGACGGTTTTCTTGACATCATCCCCAGAGAAAAGAAAGGCTCCCAAGCGATTGCGGACCTCCACTTCTGGCGTCAGTTTAAAGTCATTCCAGAGCTCATCCAAGACACTGTTGTGAGGCGTTAGTTTACTTTGGGTCTGGTCATAGTAACCCACCTCGACATTGGCCCCAAAACGAGCTTCACCCTTGATAAAAGGAATCTGTCCGACAATAGACTTGATAAGAGTAGATTTCCCGATCCCATTTGGTCCCACAATAGCGACCGCATTCATCTTGCGGATATCCAGATTGATGGGCTCGGACAGAATTTGATCATCATAGCCGACAGCTGCCTCTTCTACTGTCAGGACGACATTTCCAGATGTCTTATCGGAATGGAAGGTCATATGGGCAGACTTGGTCCCAGCTTCCGGCTTGTCTAGACGCTCCATTTTTTCCAACTGCTTGCGCCGAGACTGGGCTCGCTTGGTAGTCGAAGCCCGCACCAAATTGCGATTAACAAAGTCTTCCAGCGCGATTTCTTTTTCGCTTCTCGTAGTTCTTGGCTTCGGTCAGCAACTTCTGTTCTTTTTGCTCAACAAAGCTGGAGTAATTGCCGACATAGCGGTCCAAGGAATGCTTGGTCAAATCCAAGGTAATGGTTGCGACCTTATCTAGGAAATACCGGTCGTGGCTGACAATGAGAAGGGCCCCACTATAATTGACCAGGTAGTTTTCCAACCAGGCGATGGTCTCAATATCCAAGTGGTTGGTCGGCTCATCCAGTACCAAGAGATTTGGTTTTTCCAAGAGCATCTTGGCCAGAGCTAGACGGGTATTTTGCCCACCAGATAGCTCTTCAATCTTCATCTGCCACATAGACTCATCGAACTTGAAGCCGTTGAGAATAGCTCGGATATCTGCTTCATAGGTGAAGCCACCTGCCTGACGGAATTCTTCCGATAGACGGTCATAATCCTGCATGAGTTTTTCTAAGTCAGCCCCAGTTTTTTTCCCCATCGCAAGCTCCATCTGCCGCAAGGTTTTCTCAGTCTTTCTGAGATCGTCAAAGACATGGAGCATCTCATCGTAAATGGTATTGGACGACTCAAAACGGCTATCTTGAGCGAGATAAGAGAGGGAAAGGTCCCGTTTTTTATTGATTTCTCCAGAAGTTGGCTCTTCTTCTCCCACCAAGATTTTTAAGAGCGTAGACTTGCCGGCTCCGTTCTTTCCGACCAGGGCAATCCGGTCCCGTTCATCCACCTGCAGGCTGATATTATCAAAAAGAACCTCCCCTGCAAAAGAGCGTTCAATTTTGTTGGCTTGTAAAATAATCATGTCCCTATTTTACTATCTTTTTTCAGATTAAACAAGGAAAGACGAGCCATCAAAAAAATCCTGAGCCCCTTGAGGCTCAGAACTTTCGAAAGTATTTTAAAACTTATTCTTCCTTGTATAATTGTCGGACTGCTTCCACATCTGTATCCTGAATACTGTAGAAGGAGCCAGCTGGTTGCATAACCGATTCTCCATCAGTGTGGTCCAGCCCAATGGCATGGCCTAGCTCATGCTCAGCTGTATTGACAATCCGATCATAACTATAGTTATAGACATAATTTAAAAGATAATGGCGATTGAGACGCACTGTGATGTGGGTGAAGCGGTTGGTTAAGAGGTTGGTCTGAGAAGCAGTCTCTCCTGCAGCAGAAACCGATGCGTTATCCATTTCCGTCAAGACCACATTAGCCTCTTTTTCATTTGTAACCAACTTGAAGGTAAAGGCGCCTGTTTGGTTCCAAGCCTCAATAGCATCCCGATAAGCTTTTACAAAAGTTTGACTGATATTGGGATCCAGGTAGACCGTGGCCTCCGCTTTTTCCCAGCGAGCACCGCTATGCTCATGATTGTCCGTCTGCGTGGTCTGTGAGCTAGGTGTCATCCCAAAGCGCGATGCAAAGCCCTGATCACCAAATAAATTGCCGACTTGATAGACAACCTTTTGGGCGGCTCGACCAAATCCATCCATACCAGAACTAGGAGAATCTGTGAAATAGATGATCCCCACTAAAACGAGAAAACTGATGGCAATGGTCCAGAAAAATCCCCAAAAAAGACTCCAAGCCATGCGAAGGATTCCTTTGAAAAATCGAAAGATGGTTCTCATACATTCTCCTTTCTCTTAAAGAAGGTATGCAATTGTAACACCCCATTCTTAAAAATAACTTAAATAGCCATGCTTTCCAGCTTATTGATGGACGGTTACTTTGCCTGTCTGGTAATCCAGGCTAATCCCACTTTGAACATTAGGAACAAAAACATTGAATTCAAGCGTCCCGTCACTCGATTTGGCTTCAATCTGAGAACCTAATGGGATCAAATCTTCTGGCTGATTGTAGATCAAGGTCACCCGATAGCGGATCCGCTTGTTCTTATCCAGTGCTTTTCGAACCAGGGTCTCGTAGTAGTTTTGGCCAGTGGAATGAGGATCATTGGCTTGATTGGACCACGATGTCTGAACGGCGATATTTTTGGGATTGCTAGTCGAAGCATCGAAACCTTTGAGATTGCCGATCAAGGCGTAGCCCAATAAATGGCCCCGATCCACAGCATGGTCATACTCACCGGACAGATTGTGGACCTGATGCCAACCTGCTGGTTTCCAATCGGTTAGGCCACTACCTGTTGCATCTCGATCTCTGTACTGGCGAGTCGCCTTGGTCATAATAGCGTTCGCAACCGTCGGCACGGTCTTTCCATTGACTTCTTTTGTCTTGTTATCCGCATAGGGTTGACTAGCCACACTGGCATCCAGATCTGTGCGATTCCCCTTAACTACAAAGGCTCCAGCGCCATTCCATTCCAAGTCATTCCCCAATTGCGAACGGGCAGATTTCGTTAGTACCGAGCTGGCTAACTCTTTACTAGGTGTTTCTTGTTGGCTACTCGTCACCACCGAAACAACCTGATCTGTCGCTTCTTTTACCGTCGGTTGATTAAAATAATAGCCCCCGATAGCTAGGGCCGTTGCCACCACAAAACCTGCTAGGGTTTGTTTGGTTCGTTTCGTTAGTACTTGTTTTGTCATATATTTCTCCAAAAAAGAGCAGCGCTAGATGGGTCACTGACTCGATTCGCTGCTCTCCTTTTTACTCAATTTTATTTAAAAGCTTATTTACCTGTTAGTTTTCCAATAATATCTGACCAGGTGTCAGGAGAGAGAATGGACAATGGATTCTTTCCATCTCCAATCACTCCATAGCCAATGACCAAACCAATTGCAAAAATAATGATTCCGATCACAGTCAACAGAAGGACAATTCCTAGCTGTTTACCTACATAGCGAAGATTAGTTTTCATCGTCTGCTTCCTCTACACGTCTCACATCTGCACCTAGCGCCACCAATTTTTCATGGAATTGATAATAACCACGGTCTAAGTGACTTAATTTGCTGACTTTCGTCTCTCCTTCTGCTACCAAGCCCATCAAGACCAGGGTTGCACTCGCACGTAAATCGGTCGACATGACCTCTGCACCTTGGAAGTTTTCTCCTCCAACGATACGAGCTGTATCCCGCATAATATCTGAGTGAACGCCCATCCGACGCATTTCTTCCAAATGCTGGAAGCGATTCTCAAAAACCGTTTCAATCATGGTAGACTCACCTTTAGCCATGGCCATCAAGGCTGTAAATTGAGCCTGCATATCGGTTGGAAATCCTGGATAGGGAAGAGTTTTAACGGTCACTGGACGAAGTTTACTGATATCCGATTGAATCCGAATTCCATTTTCTTCTTCGGTTACCGTCACACCCATCTCCTGCATCTTAGAAAGCAGGGGACGGTTGTGTTCCCAAATGGCATCTTCAATCAAGACATCTCCGCCAGTCATAGCTGCTCCAATCATAAAGGTTCCAGCTTCGATACGGTCTTGCACAACATTGTGGTCTGCCCCATGCAAGCTCTCCACACCGACGATAGTTAAGGTCTCAGTTCCTGCCCCCTTGACATTAGCTCCCATTTTATTCAGCAAGAGTGCTAGGTCAACAATTTCAGGTTCCCGTGCAGCATTTTCAATCACAGTGACTCCATCTGCCAAGGTTGCGGCCATCATAATATTTTGCGTCGCCCCTACTGATGGGAAATCCATATAGATATGTGCTCCCTTTAGACGATCTGCTTTCGCTTCAATATAACCGGCTGTTTGTGTAATTTCAGCCCCCATGGCTTCCAGACCTTTGAGATGGAGGTCAATTGGACGACTACCGATCGTACAGCCTCCAGGCATGGAAACTTTGGCATGCCCATTGCGTGCCAAGACAGGGCCCAAGACAACGATAGAGGCCCGCATCTTGCTCACATATTTATAAGGAGCCTCCTCTGATAATTCATCTTGTGCATCAATAACAATTGTATTTTCTTCCTCATTAAAAGTCACTTGTGCATTCAAACCACGTACAACATTGTTCATTGTGAAAACATCTGATAATACAGGTACGTTTTTCAAGATTGTCACGCCCTCGCTTGCTAGGACTGTTGCAGCAAGAAGAGGAAGAACAGCATTTTTTGCACCTTCGATTTTAACAGTTCCAACCAGTCGATTATGACCACCATTAATGATTATTTTTTCCATACAAGATCGATCTCCAATTTCTTAAAGTCACGCCTTCTATCATACCATATTTTTTATAAAATGTGGTTAGAAATTTCCAATAAATAGCTGCCGACTCATCTCATAGACACTGATAAAAAATGAGCTAGCTAGAAACCCGATTCCAACACTGATCATCAGGATCAAAAAACGGATTTTAACAGCATTTTCAGCACTTATTTTTAAAAACTTTTCCCATCGAACCAAGTTCAATAAAAGGTAATAGGCAAAAAAGATAAACAATAGATGGCTTGAAAGGTTAAAAATCATTTGAATCATACAGCTATTATACCATATTTGGTCCTTACTTTCTTCTTTTGATTCTCACTCAATAAAAATAAGGTGAGGTCAAAACCTCCACCTTATTTGAATATGTTATAAACGATTTCCGACATTAATCCGGTTAATGGCGCGTTGAAGAGCAATTTTAGCACGACGTTCCATATCAACCGAATTCTGATCCTTGGCTTCTTCTATCGCTTTTTCAGCTCGCAGTTTAGCACGTTCTGCACGACTAATGTCGATATCTCGAGCACGTTCGGCAGAATCGGCAACAATGGTAATGACATTATCAGCTACTTCGATAATTCCCCCATTAACTGCAATCCAATCAATATGTTTGTCATCGTCGACACGACGAACCTTTACTTGGTCTACAGCCAAAACCGCAATGGTATTGATATGATGAGGTAAAATCCCTAATTCACCATCAATTGTCTTGACAGATACAAATGCGGCATGATGATCATAAACCAGTCCATCCGGTGTAACGATTTGGACGTTCATTTGACTCATCCTTCACCTCTTCTTAGAATCCCATTTTTTCAGCTTTGGCAATCACATCTTCGATTGACCCAACACCACGGAAGGCATCTTCAGGAAGATGGTCATATTTCCCATCCAAAATTTCTTTAAAGCCACGAACAGTTTCCCCAACTGGTACATAAGACCCAGGTTGACCTGTAAATTGTTCCGCAACGTTGAAGTTTTGTGATAAGAAAAATTGGATCCGACGAGCACGAGCCACCAAGGTCTTTTCTTCGTCAGACAATTCATCCATCCCCAAGATAGCAATGATATCTTGCAATTCATGGTAACGTTGAAGGACGCGTTTGACTTCAGAAGCTACTGCATAGTGTTCTTCTCCTACGATTTCTGGAGAAAGGGCACGTGAGCTTGATGCCAATGGATCCACCGCAGGGTAGATCCCCAATTGTACCAATTTACGTTCCAAGTTGGTGGTTGAATCCAAGTGAGCAAAAGCGGTTGCTGGCGCTGGGTCTGTGTAGTCATCGGCTGGCACATAGATGGCTTGGATGGATGTAACAGAACCTTTCTTCGTTGACGTAATCCGTTCTTGCAATTGACCCATTTCAGTGGCCAAAGTAGGTTGGTAACCAACGGCTGATGGCATCCGTCCCAAAAGGGCTGATACTTCAGATCCGGCTTGGGTGAAACGGAAGATATTGTCGATAAACAAGAGAACGTCCTGACCTTCGACATCACGGAAGTATTCCGCAATGGTCAAACCAGTCAAGGCAACACGCATCCGTGCTCCAGGTGGCTCATTCATTTGTCCAAAGACCATGGCTGTTTTTTCAATAACGCCAGATTCTTTCATTTCCCAGTAAAGGTCATTCCCTTCACGTGTCCGTTCCCCAACACCGGTAAATACAGAAATACCACCATGTTCTTGGGCAATATTATGGATTAATTCTTGAATCAAGACGGTCTTCCCAACTCCGGCACCACCGAAGAGTCCGACCTTCCCACCTTTCAAATAAGGGGCTAAGAGGTCAATAACCTTGATCCCTGTTTCAAGAATTTCTTCTGAAGTAGAGAGCTCGTCAAAGGATGGAGCTTTTTTGTGGATGGAGTCACGAGGAGCATCCTCAGGAAAAGGTTGATCCAAGTCAATGGTATCTCCAAGAACATTGAAGACACGTCCCAAGGTTTCTTTTCCGACTGGAACAGAGATTGGACGACCTGTGTCCAAGACTTCCATTCCACGTGTTAAACCATCAGTTGATTCCATGGCGATGGTCCGTACGACCCCATCACCAAGTTCCAAAGCTACTTCAAGAACGACTTTTGATTTTTGTTGGTCATTTTTATAGACTACAAGCGCATTATTGATCTCAGGAAGTTTATCTCCAACGGAAAAGGCAACGTCTACGACGGGACCTACGACCTGAGAAATTTTGCCTAAACTCATGTCATTCTCCTATTCTAAGTAATTTCTACTGCTCAAAAGTTCTCTTTCGAGCATCTGTTTTTGTATATAAAATTGTATCCGACAACTATTCAAGGGCGCTAGCACCAGCAACGATTTCGGTAATTTCTTGTGTAATCGCTGCTTGACGAGCACGGTTGTATTGAATCGTTAATTCATCAATGACTTTCTTGGCATTGTCTGTTGCAGTTTGCATGGCCATCATCCCAGCAGCATTTTCAGCTGTTTTAGCATCAATAATGGCACCATAAATCATACTTTCAGCAAATTGAGGGAGCAATTGATCCAAGATGGCATCTCGACTAGATTCCAATTCTAGATTCAATACATAATCCTCATCTGCTTCATTGGGGTCCAAATCAATAATCGGAAGCATCTGTTCCACCCGCATTTGGCTCGTCAAACTGTTGACGTGATGGTTGTAACAGACGTACAACTCATCAAACAAGCCTTCCTGATACATTTGGACTGTTTTCGAAATGATCTTACGAACTTCCTTAAAGCTAGGCTGATCAGGCAAACCACGCAATTCATAAACCGGCTGAATCCCACGGGCACGGAAGAAATCCGCCCCGACACTTCCAATACAGATCACTTCAAAATCATCTCCAGTTGGATGGTATTCTGCCTTCATTTCCATCATGGTTTTAAGGATGGAGGCATTGTAGCCTCCGACCAAACCACGATCGGATGTAATGACGATATAAGCTGTCTTTTTTACCGGCCGACTCACCAACATAGGATGGGACTTGGCATTTTCTGTTTCATGTCCATGGAGCAAGTCTGTTAATAACTTACGTACCTTAGCGGCATAAACCTGAAAATCCTTGGCTGCTTGCTCAGATTTTCCGAGTTTAGCTGCAGACACCATCTGCATGGCATTGGTAATTTGACTGGTATTTTTAGTGGATGCAATTTTATTTTTTATATCATTTAATGAAACTGCCATCTTCCACTCCTATTTCTATTTGAAATTTGACTGGTTGACAAATTCTGTAAGGGCTGCATCCAGTTCTTCTTCTGCTGGAAGATCATGTGTCGAACGAATCGTCTCAAAGATTTGATCATAATGTGCTTCAAAGTAATCAAACAACTCTTCTTGGAAACGAAGAATGTCGTCTACTGGAACACTATCTAAGAAACCATGAGTCAAGGCATACAAGATCACGACTTGTTTTTCAACTGTCAATGGTTCATGAACGGGTTGTTTCAAGACTTCAACTGTTCGGCGACCACGGTTCAATTTCGCTTGAGTCGCAGCATCCAAGTCACTACCAAATTTCGTGAAGGCTTCCAATTCACGATATGAAGCGAGGTCGATACGAAGGGTACCCGCAACTTTCTTCATAGCCTTGATTTGGGCAGCTCCCCCTACACGGGATACAGAAGACCCTGCATCGATGGCTGGACGAATACCAGCATTGAACAAACTATCTTGCAAGAAGATTTGTCCATCTGTGATCGAAATCACGTTGGTTGCGATATAAGCAGAGATATCTCCTGCTTGGGTTTCAATAATTGGAAGGGCTGTAATAGAGCCACCACCCAATTCATCTGAAACTTTAGCTGAACGTTCCAACAAACGGCTGTGGAGATAGAAGACATCCCCTGGGAAGGCTTCACGTCCTGGTGGACGGCGAAGAAGAAGGGACAATTCACGGTAGGCTACGGCTTGTTTTGACAAATCATCATAGACGATCAAAACGTGTTTACCGTTATACATGAACTCTTCTGCCATAGCAACCCCAGCATAAGGGGCCAAGTAAAGCAATGGAGACGGTTGAGAAGCCGAAGCAGTTACCACAATCGTATAATCCATGGCTCCGTATTTACGAAGAGTTTCTACTTGCGTACGAACTGTTGATTCTTTTTGACCAATCGCTACATAGATACAGATCATATCTTGACCCTTTTGGTTCAAGATGGTATCGATGGCAATCGAAGTTTTCCCTGTTTGACGGTCCCCGATAATCAATTCCCGTTGACCACGTCCGATTGGAACAAGGGCATCAATGGCTTTCAAACCAGTTTGTAGGGGTTCTGAGACAGATTTCCGTTGCATAACGCCAGGAGCTGGTGTTTCAACTGGACGGAATTTATCTGTCACAATCTCACCCAAGCCATCTACTGGTTGGCCAAGTGGGTTGACAACCCGACCAATCAAGGCATCCCCTGCAGGGACTTCCATGATTTTACCTGTACGACGGACAGAGTCTCCTTCACGAATATCCGTGAAATCACCCAAGATGATGATCCCGACATCCGTTGTTTCTAAGTTTTGGGCCATCCCGTATGAGCCATTTTCAAAGATCAACAACTCACCACTCATGGCATTTTCAAGCCCATGAGCACGGGCAATCCCGTCACCAATGTAGGTTACAACACCTGTCTCAGTGACGTCAAAGTTTGGCTTGAAATTTTCAATTTGTTGCTTAATTAAAGCGCTGATTTCTTGTGCGTTAATCGCCAAAATTCACACCACTTTCTATTTCAATTTAGATTTTATAACTTGCAATTGGTGTTTGAGACTGGTATCCAACGTTTTATGATTGGCTGTCACGACAAAGCCACCAATTAAATCTGGATCGATCTTTTGTTGGATCGAGCGAACTTGAATCCCAAATTTTCTTTCGATAATGGGGATTAGCTTTTGCTCTTGAACAGGATCCAAACCAGCAACCGTCGTAACAGTGACGACAAAAGCGTTGCTCAACAGTTGAATCTGATCCAAACAAATCGTTACAATGTCATAAAATAAGGCTTCACGATGATTGAGAATAACCACTTCAATCAAATGGTCGAGTAATTGTGAATCAGAGGGTTGAAAAAGTCTTAGACTTTTTGCTTTCTCTTCATCCTCTACACCGATATGAGCTAAGAAGTTAGCAAGTCCAGTCTCCTCAAAAATAGCCTTGATTTGGGTCAATTTTTCAAAGACTAGGTCTTGTTCTCCTTTTTCAAAGACCAATTGAACAAAAGGCTGGGTATATTTCTCAATCACCATCAGTTGCTTTTTGTCCATTAGGCTTCTCCTAATTCATCAAGATAGCGATCGATCAGTTGGCGTTGACCTTCAGCATCCAGCTGTTGGCTCAACAATTTGCTGGCAAGATTGACAGTGAGATCTGCCACATCGCCTTTGATACTGTTCAATGCTTCTTCTTTGTTATGCGCAATTTCTTGTTGCGCTTTTTCTTTCAAACGTACTGCTTCTTGAGTGGCTTCTGAAAGGATCTGAGATTTATTCTTTTCTGCAGTTTCCTTTGCATTTTCGACGATAGACGCAGCTTCTTTGCGGCTACCTGCCAACTCTTCTTCACGTTTACTTGCTAGTTCCTCAGCTTTTTGACGAGCTGATTCTGCTCCATCAATATCATCTGTAATCTTTTTGGCACGCGCCTCTAAAATATCATTGATATTGTTCCAAGCAAATTTCTTTACTAAAAAGATTAATAATAGGAAGGAACCAGCAATGAGAATAAAGTTACCAATAATTTCACTCATTGATACATGCATTCTTTTACTCCTCCTCTACTTACTCTTCGCCATTAATTTTCTTACCAATGTAGAGAGATGACAACATGGTAAATACATAGGCTTGGATACATGAAATGAAAATTGAAAATGCAGTCCATGCCATGCTTCCAATAAAGGCAACTGGATACCAATAGAAAGCTTGATGTGATAGATTCACGAGCAAGCTTGCTAATACTTCACCGGCAAAGATATTCCCGAAGATCCGAAGAGCCAAGGAGGCAAAATTCGTGAATTCTTCCAAAATATTCATGGGTGTCATAAACCCTGGTGTTACAAAGGCCTTCAAATATTCCTTCACCCCACGACGACGAATCCCTTCTACATGGGCGATCAAGGTGATCAAAAATGAGAAGGCAAAGTCATAACCGAGGTTAGCAGTCGGTGAAGTCCATAAATTGTAACTGTTGGTTGTTTCTAGTTTTGCCATCAATCCAATGTTATTGGCAACTAAAAGAAAGAGGAAAAGAACAAACAAGAACAAGGAGTAATCCTTCATGTAATGTTCACCAATATTTCCTTTTGTGAAGCCTACGACAAAATCATATGCATATTCCAGCACATTTTGTTTGCCTTTTGGTCGGATTGACATTTTTCGACTGGCCCAATAAATGAAGCCAAAAACGGCGAAAACAGAAATCAGGGTCATAGCAAGTAGGGTCAAATTAAAAGATACAGGTCCAAGAGTAATCGTTGGATTGATACTTTCTTCCAAGGTTTGACACCTCCTTTTCTAAAATAGAAGCGTCTATTTGATAATAAAGGCCATAACCAAGGTTACGAAGAAAGTACCTTCGACAAAGGCAACACCAAGGATCAAAAGACTACGTAATTGACCGATAATTTCTGGTTGACGAGATGCAGATTTGAACAGGTTGCTCATCATCAAACCTTCCGCAAGTGACACACCAAAACAGGCTAAACAAAGACCTAAAAATGTTAAATTCATGATGAATTCTCCTTTTATAAATTTTACTACCTTAGTTTACTCCTAAAAGATATAATAGTCAAATATTTCCTAGAAAAGAAAGCGTTTTTGTTAAATTACGTTATTTTTTTAATATGATAATTTTTCCTATCTACTATTTTTTCATTTAAATTTTTAGACACTTTGTCCACCTCTACTCATTTCTTTCTTCAAAAAAACTCCCACCTGATCAGCAGATGAGAGTCAATTGATTATTTAAAGATAGAAGTTTTAAAACTATCTGTTTGTTGAAGTAGTTTCTTAAAGAGTTTTTCTTTCAAAGCAACAGTATTGTCAAATTTGACAGAGCCGTTACTTAGAGTAGCCTTATCTTTATCAACTGCTTCAGCAAATGCACGTTTCAAGTCTTCATAGCTCTTGTATGTTGTACCATCAATTTCAATAGATTGAATTCCATTTTTGGCACTTGTCACAACTTCTTTGAAATAAGCTTTCTTCCAGTCTTCAAGGGTACTGAATGTTCCATCAGAAATCTTTTGAATGATGTAATCATCTCCTAGAGTCGCATGACCTGCTTGTTTGGATTCTTGTTTATACTTGTTTGAAGCATACCCTAAGAAGCCTTTTTCGTAGCCATAGTATCCCCAGAGTCTGAAGGTATTGTGTTTGAAGGACATGGCTCCAGGAGCCCCTTCACTGGTGTTCCCACCATAGATCCCTGTCATCATCGGTACAGTCACATAGGCTGAGCCAAAGTCAGATGGATTATAGACCCCATTTCCAGGACCACGATTGGTCATGAAGTTGTTGGTGATGAGGTCATCGACTGTATGTAAAGCAATCGCTTTTTCCTCATCACTCAAAGGACGCACCTTATCAAATTGATTCTTGGTGTTAGCTCCTCGGTATTGCTTGTCAACCTTCTTGAACCAAGCATTGTTTAATGCTTGACTGCCTTTATTAAGGACAGCATCTCCTTCTAGGTAATCCAGAAGCATGAGGGTGTCGTTATAGCCTTTCATATACCGATCAATTTCATCACGTGACTTCAAATCATTTGGATTGGTATTGTACCATTGGTTTCCATCATTAGGACGTTCATAGGCCATATTGAGACCTAAAGCCTTGTATTCCCCATTTGGATTGGATACGGATGGTGTTTGGAGCATGCCTTGGGCAAAGGCTTCGATATCGGTTCCTTCGCGGTGTCTCCAACCACCTAAGTAAACCATGCGGTCATTGACGTGCGTTGTTTCGTGCGTGAAGGCAGAGACCCCAAAGTCACTGATCATATCCGTCACCATGAAGAAGACAGAATCATCTTTATATGGATTTCCGTAAATTCGCGCCACTGCTCCCATCCGCCAATCTGTCGCATGGTAACGATCGGTTGGACCATACAATTCACGGATTGGAGCGACATCTTTGCCATTGTTGGTATGGCCATAGCGGTCTGTACTAATGCCCTTGTAGTTTTGGTTATCAAGGACAGGGGTCGGCACCATATTGTTGCTCTTCAAGAGTTGATTGCGAACCTTATCCGTTGCTAGACGTGACCAGAAATCTAGGTAATTCTGTTGTCCTTTCGCCACCTTATCAATTTCCGCTTTGAAGGCATTCCGCTCTGCTTCCGTATTCTTACCATATTTCTCAAAGGAACTATAGGCCATGGTATTGTAAGTTGAAATCAAGAACATATGAGCATCTTTTAAGTTCAAGAGTGGCAAGATCATTTTACCGTGAACATCATTGTTTAAGCCCTCATAGGCTCTATGCTTAGCAGATGCGAACGCTGGATTGGTCGTCTCAGGCTCCACAATATAGACATTGTCTTTAGTTGCTTTGATGAACCAATCATTCAAGTCTGTCTCTTTTGTGAAGAGCTCCATATTGTACTTCAGGAAGTCATTTAGGTTCCCAGAAAGAGTCGATTTAGCAACGACTTCCCGGAAAGCATCGTGGGTACGAGTCCCTTTGATGTAGTCTTCTTTTGAGCCAATTTCAATCAAGCGGTCTAAAACATCGACATTCTTCCCATAGAAGTCTGGCTTGAACAACATGAGCTGCTTAAGATTGACATCATCGAACTTCACTCCGTAATAGCGATTGAGGTAAGAAAGCCCCAAAAGAACAGCAGCCTTGTTGTCCTCAATCTTCTTAATGAGCGCTCGTTTGGCAGCCTCATCTGTATTTAATTGATGATCTTGGTTTTCAACCAGTTGTTTTACAAAGTGAGTCAGATTGTCCTTGACTTCTTGGAAGCTCTCCTCGAGGTAAAGGTTCTTAATGGCATTGACTTTGTTAGGACCTGTTCGACCTAAGTGTGTGTAGATAGGATCTGATTGTAATTCTACAGAGCTTAATTTTTCAACGATCGCATGAATGAGATCGCTCCGGTCCTTATCCACCATATTCGGCGTATAGACCACTTCACCGAGCTCCGCTACACTGTACTCTTTGACTTGTTTGACCTTAGAGTCTTTCGGCGTCATGCTAAAAATATCTTTTGTCTTATCGGCATAATGGATCAGAATATGATCAGCATTAGCTAGTTCAGTGACAAAATCATTGCCCTTCATAGCGGTCACAGACAAGACTTCCTTGGTCAAGAGAGGACTCGTTGCAGCCAATTTATTCCCTTGGTCGACAATCCATTCTTTGTTATAGAATGGTTGCAATTTAGCAATATTGCGGTAAGCTAGCTCACGAGTCGCATCGTAACCAGTGATTGCCTTGTATTGATCGTCTTTGTTAACAAGGTGATTGAGCGTATCTTCAATCGGTTTGCTGCTGGTAAATTTATCAGCAGTGATTCCCATTGCTTCGATTTTCTGCTCAGCTTCTGCTAGAGAGATGCTTGGGATTTTACGGGAGTTGTTAAAGGATTTTTTTCCTTCACTCACACCTTCCACACTGTAATTGCGCTTGGTTCTTGAGTAAGTGAAGTAATCATCCGCATCAATATCCGAGTGTCCGAAGACCATCTCACCTGTTTTGACTTTCATCATGGTGATATTGTCTTCAATAGTCCCCAAGGCCCAGTTGGTCCCTAGTAATCCACCAGATTGCACCGCTTCTTTGAGTTCAATCGAGCCTTTAGCAACTGAATTTCTAAGGACTCCTTCTTTACCTACTGTATGGTTATTTGCTCCATTTTGAGAGGAATAAACTAAACCTGCAGCTTTGGCTTTGTTCCCAGTGATTTCAGCATCAACGTAAGCTTTTTCAACAACACCTTTCCAGTTCTCGCCAACAATACCCGCTAGATAGCCACCTTTGTTCCCAGCAGCGTGCAATTTACCGATAAAGGCAACATTACTTACCTTCCCACTGCCATCAATTTTATTGATGATCCCTGCTACGTCATTGTTCCCGACAACACTTCCTGTTACTTTAACATTCTCGACAGTTGCATTGTTTTTAATAACATTGGCAATTGGAGCCACTCGATCAACTCCAGGTAAGTCAATCGCAACATTTTCTAGCAAGAGATTCTTAACCGAACCACCTTCAATGTTTCCAAATAATGGTCTTGTAATGTTATGGATGGCAAATTTATTTCCATCCGTACTTTCCAAAATTCCCTTAAAGGCATTGGTCACATAGGATTTTCCTGCTGGCTGGACATTGGCCGCATTCATATTGCTACCCAGTTTAAAGGTACCAGTCGGATTGGCTTGGATGGCTTTTATAAGTTCGTTGAAATTGTAGTAGACATCACCTTCATGTGCTTTGGGTTTTGCAATATAGTGGATATAGTCCTCACTAAACTGGCTGTCCGCAGTCCGTTGGATAAGATCAGGAGCTTTGGCTGTTACTTTGTAGAGGGTCGTGCCATCTACCGTCACTTCTTCTATTTTATCAACGGCCAGTTTTGTGACCTTATTATCGTGGGTGGTGACCTTTAAGTAGTAAGGCTTCACATCTAATGGTGTTTCAGACAAGAGGCTGCTATCTGTTTCAAGACCTTGGTCATCCACGCTAATCAGGCTGGTTTCCTTGATGTTTTTGATTTCAACTTTCTTTAGATCAATTCTCAGAGGTTCTTCCTTGAGAACTTCTTCTTCATCACCATTTCCACGGTCATAGACCATAGTCGTTGCGAGCGTATAATCCTTGTAGTAGTCTAAGTCCGCTAGGGCAGCTACTAAGTCCGTCTCTGAAAGGGCGAAAGTTTTCACAACTTGATCACCCTTCTTCAATACAGCCTGGATGGACTTGATGGTCACACCATCTGGTTTGTCCAAACGATAAGTAGCTTTAGCACTGCGCTTCAATTCTTCCTTATCGACCTGGGTCAAAGTCAAGGTTGGCTTGTCAAGTTCTTTGATCCCTTTTTGAATGATCCGATCTTGAGCTTGTTCAACTACTTCCTCCGTAACCGTTGGGGCATCCGCCGTTTTAACTCCCTTGATGGTCTTGTAGACCTTGGTGATTTTCTTCTTCCCATTCTTACCGGCTTGAGAAACCCTTTCAGTTCCTTTTAGCAAGGTGGCATCTTGTTCGGTTACCGTCTTAAATGGAATTTCTTCAAAAGCAACTTCCTCTTTTTGGCCTTCAATAGCCTTGGTCCCACGACTAATTTTTTCTGTCACAGGAGCTTTGACCGTTTCAGTGGTCGTACTGAGAGGCTCTCCAATCTTCTCACCATTAACCGTCTTATAAACACGACGAATCTCCTGGCTACCAGCCTCTCCTTTTTGAAGGAGGCTTTCTTCATCGGTGTAACGATTGGCGTCCGTTGCATACTCTGTTCCATATGGAAGGATTACCGTTTCTGTCTCTGTTACAGTCCCTTCCGTTACTTGATAGGTTGGGTTCTCCGGTTGAATAGGAGCTTCGCCGAGATGGCCTTCTTCCTGCGTCCCTTTGGCTTCTACCACACCTGTATAGACTGGATTCTCCGGTTGAACAGGAGCTTCGCCGACATGGCCCTCTTCTTGTGTTCCCTTAGCTTCCACTACGCCTGTATAGACTGGATTCTCTGGTTGAACAGGAGCTTCGCCGACATGGCCTTCTTCTTGTGTTCCTTTGGCTTCTATCACACCTGTATAGACTGGATTCTCCGGTTGAACAGGAGCTTCGCCGACATGGCCTTCTTCTTGTGTTCCCTTAGCTTCCACTACGCCTGTATAGACTGGATTCTCTGGTTGAACAGGAGCTTCGCCGACATGGCCTTCTTCTTGTGTCCCTTTGGCCGTTACAACTGGAGAAGGGCTGGGTTGAGGGGTTGGTTGGGCATCTTCTTTTGTCCCGACAGCAAGAATTTGTGAAACTGGTTCTTTAGTGACCTTGCTTTCAACTACTCTGCGAACTTCTTGTCCATCTACCACACTCACTTCCGTCAATATGGTCCGCTCCCCATTTTGACCAGCAGTCAGCACCTTGGTTTGCCCTTTGGCTAATGTAGGATCAGCTTGGATGACAGTTTCAAATGGCACAGGCTCAGTAGAGACTTCAAGACTTGGTTTTTCAACTTGAGGAAAGGCTGGGGCAACTTCTGGAGTCACACGCGCTTGTGGTTCTACTTGTGGAATCCCTGTACTTGTTTTGATCGTCCCTTCTACAGAAGATTTCGTTTCCTGCATAGCCTTTGGTTCTTGTAAGCTCGTCTTTTGGACTGACGGGTAGCGCAAGTAGCCCACATAGTCATAGCCGTCAATTTGAATCACGCCATTTGAAAGATCTTTGCTTGATGAGATCGCAAGATCCTGATTATAAGCGCGCAAAACTTGATTTTGTAGCGCTGCGACTTCAACAGGTAGTAGAAGACTTTGTCCCATAACTCCAATCAAAAGGACGCCGATGATCTTCTTCCGGCGCTTTTTAGAGAGCAAGAGGACCGCAAAGGAAGCTGTAGCTAGACTTAGGCCAAAGAGGGCAACTTCCTGACTTCCTGTTTGAGGAAGAACTGGCTGAGTTGTTTCCTTCTTCTTATAGACGAGATAGAAAGTATCTTCATTTTGATATTCTTCAGGGATTGCATGAATCACCTGTGCTTTTTCTTCAGCAGTTAGCTCTTCTTCTGTCACATAACCTAAATGCACATGAGCAGGTAGGGTCACTTGATCAGCTTTGACAGGACGAGCTCCTAACAGGCTTCCTCCTAATAAAAAGGCACCAATGGCCACAGGACCAACCCCGACAGATAATTTTCGAATCGAATATTT
Source organism: Streptococcus sp. CP1998 (assembly GCF_041026655.1). NCBI lineage: Bacteria > Bacillati > Bacillota > Bacilli > Lactobacillales > Streptococcaceae > Streptococcus > Streptococcus sp. CP1998. The sequence continues at coordinate 813,876 of NZ_CP163380.1, read as the reverse complement.
GGTCATTTTTTCAAAAATTTGTTTCGCTTTTTTCATCCTATAACTCCTATATAGTAATATTCAACCCTCAAGCAGGGACCTATTATTTCTAGAGAGGCTGGGATCCTTTCTAGAAATAAGAACCTTCCTGGGATTTTTTACCTTTACCTATCTTATCTTTTTTCTTCTATTTTAGCAAGCTCTAAAACTCAAAAAAATAAACCGTTCTCTTTATAGGAAGAAAGCATACTAAAAAACGCCTCGAAAGGCGTTTGTATCATCGATCTATTTATAAGGATTGGTACAAATCATTGTATCGTTGACTAGCCGTATCCCATGAGAAGTCACGCGTCATAGCTTGTTCTTGGAGACCATACCAAGCCTGTTTGTCATTGTAGTAGACAGCCAAGGCTTCATCAACTGCCCAGTTAAACCAATAACCAGACAAATTATTGAAGCTAAAGCCTGTTCCACTTCCATCAACAGCATTAAACGGTTGAACCGTATCACGAAGTCCGCCGACTTCATGCACTAAAGGAAGGGTTCCATAACGCATGGCCATCATTTGAGAAAGGCCACACGGTTCAAAACGGCTTGGCATCAAGAAGACATCTGACGCTGCATAGATTTCTTGTGCCAATTGGACATCAAATGTGATATTCGCTGAAAGTTTGTCTGGGTAGGCTTGACCAAACCAAGCAAAGGCATTTTCAAATCCAGTGTCTCCTGTACCGAGCAAGACAATCTGAATATCCTTTTGCAAAAGTTGATGCAACTCTTCTACCACCACATCAAAACCTTTTTGACGTGTCAAACGAGAGACGATCCCAAACAAAGGAACATCATCGCGAACAGGTAGACCAATACGTTCTTGAAGAGCTCGTTTACTAGCTGCTTTACCTGAAAGATCTGAGAGACTGAAGTGATACGTTAAGAGCGGATCCGTTTCAGGATTATACAGATCTGCATCAATCCCGTTAACAATTCCGGTCACCTTGCCAGACTCCATCCGAAGGATCTGATCCAAGCCACAACCATATTCAGCAGTCATAATCTCATGCGCATAGCTAGGAGAAACAGTTGTCACACGGTCAGCATATAGAATGCCGGCTTTCATCCAGTTCAGGCAATCATTCCACCGAAGCGTTCCATCTGCATAGCGTTCAAATCCAACTCCGAATAGATCCCACAACATTCCTGGGTCGAACTGACCTTGGAATTCCAAATTATGGATGGTCAATACTGTCTTAATTCCATGATAAGCTTGAATCCAACGATATTTTTCCTTCAGCAAGAAAGGAATCATCGCTGTATGGTAATCATGGGCATGAAGAACATCTGGAATGAAATCAACTCGTTCCATCGTTTCTAAGGCCGCGAGCTGGAAGAAGGCAAAGCGTTCGCCATCATCAAAGTCACCATACACATGTCCTCTAAAGAAATAGTGTTGGTTATCAATAAAGTAAAAGGTGACTCCATCGCGCACAATGCGTTTCACACCCACATATTGACTTCTCCAGCCAACCTTGGTCTCAAAATGCAAGACATCTTCGATTTGATCTCCAAACTTGGCCTCTACCATATCATAGTAAGGGAGGATCACGCGCACATCATGACCACTTTTCGCTAAGGATTTAGGAAGAGCGCCAATAACGTCTCCCAAACCACCTGTTTTAGAAAACGGTGCTCCTTCAGCTGCAACAAATAATAGTTTCATTAGACAATATCCTCTGTAACAATCGTTCCTTTTTTAACCACGACAGGTGCTTCTTCTGTCCCACGAATCGTCACACCAGCAGCCACTTCAACACCCTTATCCAGAATGGCATGTTCGACGATTGCATTTTCATGAATCACAACACCAGGGAAGAGAAGGCTACTGCGTACTTCTGAACCTTCATGAAGGTGTACCCGACGTGAAACAACGGAGCGTTCAACGGTTCCTTCTACAATACTACCCGAAGCAAATTGAGACGTTTTAATATGTGAAGTCTTGGAATAATATGTTGGTTCTTCATTCTTCACTTTCGTATACACCTTTTGGTTTGGTGAAAAGAGCTTCATGAATTTTTGGTTTTCCAACATATCCAAGTTTGCCTGGTAGTAGGATTCAACTGAATGAATATTGGCTAAGTAACCTGTATATTCAAAGGCAAAAGCATTGTATTCCACCGCCAAATCACGCAAGATATAGCGCAATTTTTGTGGGTATTCTTTCTTAGCTTCTTCTTCAATTTTTTCAATCAACCAAGGAGTGTCCACAATAAAGACATCTGTTGACATGTTGTAGACTTCATCAGGATCTTTGCCATCAAAAAGTCTTTGCTCTGTAACATGGTCTGTTTCATCAATTTTCAAGACAGCATTGACTTCAGAGATATTTTGAAGATGCAACTTCTTATAAACCACTGTAATCGGACGATCAATGGTATTATGAAGGTGGAAAATTTGGTTGAGGTCAATATTCATCAAAACATCACAGTTTAAAGCAACTGTTTGGTTGGAACCAGACCGTTTCAAATAGGTCAACAATTGTTGGTAATATTCTGGCCCTACCGTTGTATTTTCAACTGGAGTATTATAGATTCCGAGGTAATAGTGGCTCAATAAAGTAGACAAGCCCCACTCACGACCTGAACGAATATGGTCAAAGACCGAACTAATATTTTCTTGTTGGAAAATCCCAAAAACACTACGAATACCAGCATTCGCAAGACTAGACAGCGGGAAGTCAATCAAGCGGTATTTCCCATCAAACGGTAGGGATGCTACCGGACGATGGCTGGTCAAAGTGGACATATCATGATACCCAACTGTATTTCCTAAAATGGCTGAATATTTATCAATCTTCATCTGTTGCTACCCCCACTTTTTCATTGTAACCGACAACTTGCACTTCCTCTGTTCCATCAATCACGACACCTTCTGCAATGACTGCACCTTCTCCGATAATCGCGCGTTTTACGACAGCTCCTTTACCGATAATGGCATTGCTCATCACGACAGCATCTTCAACAACTGCTCCTTCACGAACTTGAGCTTCTGTTGATAAGATGGAGTGTTTGACTGTACCGTCTACCGAACAACCATCGACTACAAGAGAATCTTCGATGTGACCATGTTCCCCAAAGAAGTTTGGTGGTGAAATAAGGTTGCGTGAATAGATTTTCCAGTGACGATCGCGACTATCCAAGGCATTGTTTGGATCGATATATTCCATATTGGCTTCCCAAAGAGACTCAATCGTACCAACGTCTTTCCAATAACCATTGAATTCATAAGCATAAACACTTTCGCCTGATTCTAGATACGTTGGAATGACATTTTTACCGAAGTCTGACATATCGATATCACTCTTTTCAGCAGCAACCAACATATTGCGCAGACGGGCCCAGTCAAAGATGTAAATCCCCATGGAAGCCTTGGTAGATTTTGGTTCCGCTGGTTTTTCTTCAAATTCGACAATCCGATTATTGGCATCTGTATTCATGATTCCAAAACGGCTTGCTTCCTTCAAAGGAACATCTAGGACGGCAACGGTCAAGCTTGCATTATTATCCTTGTGCGCTTGAAGCATGTCATCGTAATCCATCTTGTAGATGTGGTCCCCAGATAGAATCAAGACATATTCCGGATTGATGCTATCGATATAGTCGATATTTTGGAGAATCGCATGACTAGTTCCTTCGAACCACCGATTTCCTTCACTAGCTGAATAAGGTTGGAGAATAGACACACCCGTATTGATTCCATCCAAGCCCCAGCTGGAACCATTCCCAATATGGCTGTTAAGGGCAAGTGGTTGATACTGTGTAATCACACCAACATTGTGAATTCCTGAGTTGGCACAGTTTGAGAGAGCAAAATCGATAATCCGATAGCGCCCACCAAATTGAACCGCAGGTTTCGCGATGTTTTTGGTTAATTTTCCAAGACGTGTTCCTTGCCCACCGGCAAGAATTAAAGCGAGCATTTCATTCTTCATTGACTACTTCCTCTTTTTAAAGCTTGGACTCCCATAGAGTCAACCGATCATCATTTTTTATCTGATGTTTTAGATTTTGTTTTGCTAACCTTCCGTTTCACCTTCCAAATGCTAGCCCCTAAAGCCGGCAAAGTAAAGGTCAAAGTTTGTTCATAATCCTTCCACAGTCCATCTTGAGACTGAACTGTTGGATTGTGCTCTTTCCAGACACCTCCCCATTCTTCTAATTCTGTATTCCAAATTTCTTCATAGACCGCTGATACAGGCACACCAATCGTAAAGTCCTTGCGTTCCACTGGTGCCATATTGAAAACACACACCAGAAGATCGCCCTTACGATTTTTCCGAACCATTGACAAGACGCTCTGATCCCGGTTATCTGCATCAATAATCTCTAAGCCATCAAAGCTATCATCGATCTCCCACAATTCCTTGTGTTCTTTGTAGAAATGATTGAGCTGAGAAGTAAAACGACGCATCTTAGCATTCATTTCATCCTCTAGATTGCCCCATTCCAATTGCTCTTCTGACTTCCATTCCAAAAACTGACCAAATTCTGAACCCATAAAGAGTAGTTTCTTACCTGGATGGCAAATCTGATAGGTCAAGAGGTTACGGAGTCCAGCAAATTGATTGTAACGATCTCCCCACATCTTATGCATCAAACTCTTCTTACCATGCACCACTTCATCGTGTGAAAATGGTAGTAAGAAGTTTTCAGAAAATGCATACATGAAACTAAAGGTTACCAGGTTAAAGTCAAATTTCCGGTAGATGGGATCTTCTTCGTAGAATCGAAGGATATCATTCATCCAACCCATATTCCATTTATAGTCAAAGCCAAGTCCACCTTCTTCTTCAGGACCCGTGATCTTTTGACCAGCAGAACTTTCTTCTGCAATCATCATGACATCTGGGTGTTCGTTCTTGATAATCGCATTCAAACGTCTAAGGAAATGAACGCCTTCGTAGTTGAGGCTTCCTCCATCAATATTTGGAGTCCATGGACCACTATCGTAGTCAAGATAGAGCATATTGCTCACAGCATCGACCCGAATTCCATCTAAATGATAAGTTTCAATCCAAAACTTCAAACTAGAAATTAAGAATGACTGGACTTGATTTTTTCCTAAATCGAAGTTCAAGGCTCCCCATCCGTAGTTATGAGCTCGATGTTCATCCTGGTATTCAAAGGTTGGTGTTCCATCATAATACGCCAAAGCATCATCATTAATAATGAAATGTCCTGGCACCCAATCCACGATCACTCCGATATTGTTGAGGTGGCATTCTTCCACAAAATCTTGAAACTCTTCTGGACTACCATAAGTCTGCTCGAGTGCAAAATATCCCATAAGCTGATAGCCCCAACTCAAGCCCAATGGATGGGCCATCACTGGCATAAATTCCACGTGGGTGTAGTTCATCTCCACCAAATATGGAATCAATTCTTCTTTTAGTTGTTTGAAGGTATAGGAACTGTGATCCTCATTACGTTTCCACGATCCTGCGTGAACCTCATAAATATTAACAGGTCGTTCCTTAAAACCAAGTTTTTTGCGGCGTGCTCTCCAGAGACCATCTTGCCAGTTTTTCTCTGGAATGGTCTTAATAATAGATCCTGTATTGGGTCTCTTTTCCATCCATAACGCTAGAGGATCGATTTTTTGCACCTGATGACCATTTTATCGAGTCACCAAATACTTGTATATATCTCCCTCTTTTGCATCGGGACAGAAGACTTCCCAGACGCCTCCTTCATTACGAACCATTGGAATTTTACGAGCTTCCCAATCAGTGAAATCACCAATCAGATCCACAGCCTGAGCATTGGGAGCCCAAACACGGAAGGTAAAACCTTCTTGTTCTCCCCTTGTTTCCTTGTGAGCTCCTAAGTACTCTTGAAGATGGAAATTATCCCCTCTTCCAAATGTCCATAAGTCTGTGCTTCTATCCATATACTCACCTCTTTGCTTTTGAAAGCGTTTTCTATTTGTTTTTATTTTACTATAAAATCACTTAATTTTCAAGTTGATTCCTGTAAAATCATGTAAAATTATCAGGAAAAGTTTTTCCATTTTCTTTCCCGAACCTTTTAGATCCTTCCTTGGTCATCCTCCTTATCTTACTTACGATTATACTATATATACGAGGAAAATCAAACAAAAACCGAACATTTAAATCACTATTTTTATTACTAACTAGTTTATTACGAATAAAATGAACATTTTTATGAACAATGTAAAAAAAGACTAAGACAGATTTGTCTTAGTCTTGTTGAATTCTTAGTCTACGTTCACGTATTCTTTTGAAAGTTCAAGAACTTCTTCCATTGTTGAACATTCAGTAAGAGCACGGTTAGCGTATTCTTGCATTTTAGCTGTGTCGAGTTTCTTCATCAAGCTACGTGTACGAAGGACAGATGTCGCTGACATAGAGAACTCATCCAAGCCCATTCCGACAAGAAGTGGAACAGCAGTTTGGTCACCGGCCATTTCACCACACATACCAGCCCATTTGCCTTCAGCGTGAGCCGCTTTGATCACATTGTTGATCAAACGAAGGATAGATGGGTTATATGGTTGGTAAAGGTATGAAACTTGCTCGTTCATACGGTCAGCAGCCATTGTGTATTGGATTAAGTCGTTAGTACCAATTGAGAAGAAATCAACTTCTTTAGCAAATTGATCCGCAAGCATAGCTGCAGCTGGGATTTCAATCATGATCCCTACTTGGATATCGTCTGCAACAGCAACACCTTCCGCAAGCAATTTAGCCTTCTCTTCTTCAAGAATACCCTTAGCTGTACGGAACTCAGTTAACAAAGCAACCATTGGGAACATGATCCGCAATTTACCGTGAACAGATGCACGAAGCAAAGCACGCAATTGTGTACGGAACATTTGATTACCAGTTTCAGAGATAGAAATACGCAAAGCGCGGAAACCTAAGAATGGGTTCATTTCTTTAGGAAGGTCGAAGTAAGGAAGTTCTTTATCCCCACCGATATCCATTGTACGAACAACCACAGGTTTACCATTCATACCTTCAAGAACTGCTTTGTAGGCTTCGTATTGGTCATCTTCTGTTGGGAAGTCTTGAGAATCCATGTACAAGAATTCTGTACGGTAAAGACCAACAGCTTCTGCACCATTATCGTTTACACCTTCAACGTCTTTAGGTGTACCGATGTTAGCAGCCAACTCGAAGTGTTTTCCATCAGCAGTCACTGTTTTCGCATCTTTAAGGAGAGCCCATTCAGCTTTTTGTTTAGCATAAGCTTCACCAGCTGCTTTGAACTCTGCAATTTGTTCTTCAGTAGGGTTGATCACCACTTCACCAGTGATCCCTGAAACGGCCAAAACATCGCCTTCTTTGACAAGTTCTGTGATGTTATTTGTACCAAGAACAGCTGCGATTTCAAGTGTACGAGCCATGATAGCTGAGTGACTTGTACGTCCACCGATATTCGTAACAAAAGCTTTTACATACTTTTTGTTCAACTGTGCTGTATCAGATGGAGTCAAGTCATGCGCAACCACGATTGCTTCTTCATTGATAGAAGCAGGGTTTGGCAATTTCTTACCAAGCAAGTTGGCAAGGACACGTTTGGTAACGTCACGAATATCTGCTGCACGTTCTTGCATGTAAGGATTGTCTTCCATTCCTTCAAAGATCGCAATGAACATGTCAGTGACTTCTTTCAAGCCAGCTTCTGCATTGATTTTTTTCGTACGAATTGTTTCTTTGATCTGACCAATCATTTCAGGGTCAGCAAGAACCATCATATGCGCATCAAAAACTTGCGCTGCTTCTTCACCAAGGCTTGCTACTGCATTCTCCCGAATAAGAGAAAGCTCGTTTTGTGAAGCTTCAAGAGCTGCATCCAAACGAGCTTCTTCTGCACTTGTATCTTCGACTGAAACAGTCTCAAATGATAAGTCTGGTTGAATGAGCAAATATGCCTTAGCAACGGCAACACCGTCAGATGCTGCAATTCCTTTTAGCATTTTTGTCATATTTTTAAGCCAATCCTTCTTTAGTCATTGTTTCTGAAATAGCTGCGATAGCATCATCAGCGTCAGCACCTTCTGCAGAGATTACAACGTCTGCTCCTTGACCAACACCAAGGCTCATAACACCCATGATTGATTTCAAGTTAACTGATTTACCTTTGTATTCAAGAGTAATATCTGAAGCAAATTTGCTAGCAGTTTGAACCAACAAAGTTGCTGGACGTGCGTGGATACCTGTTTCTGCCACGATGTGGAAATCTTTAGAAGCCATAGTTTGACTCTCCTTTTTAAAAATAGTTTTTGAGTTACCTTTTGATAACCCTTACAATTTGGTATTATATCATCTTTTGAAATTTTTTTCAAGATTTTTATCACTGACTTACAGAAAAAGACTGCGAAAAATCCCAATTTAGATACATTTTAAGAAGCACCTGAAGAACAGAGAAAATATCTTTTCAATTTTCTACTATATTATAAGTAACATTTTCCTCCGCTTTCAATGAAAAGAAGCTCTTGAACCACAGGATGTTGATTCACCAAAAAATTATAACTAATTAAAGATGCTTTAAAGCCTATTCCTATCCCATTTCTTCGATTTTCACATTTTTCACTCACCACAATATATTGTGCTTTGAAAACCCCATTTCATCTCTTTGCACAATATTTAGTTTTATTTTGTTGACAAGTTGCTGGATTTTGTTTATACTGTTTACAGATTTATATTTCGATAGGAGAAAGGAAAAGAAATGGTAACCATTTATTCAAAAAATAATTGTATTCAATGCAAAATGACCAAGCGATTCCTCGATAGCAATCATGTGGAATACCGCGAAATTAACTTAGATGAACAGCCAGAATTTGTAGAGCATGTTAAGAACCTTGGCTTCAATGCTGCTCCAGTAATTCAAACACCGGATGAAGTATTTTCTGGTTTTCAACCAGCTAAGTTGAAGAAACTTTCTTAATAAACACAGTATTTTGCTTAAATAGGGTCTAGCGTTAGCAACCTAACACTAGACTTTTTACTTGGAAAGAGAGGACTTCTCCTCTTCATTTTTTTGAACTAGAAAAGGATTATTATGGGATTAAAATCTCTTGAAGATGTGACGTATTTTCGTCTTAACAATGAAATCAACCGTCCAGTAAACGGCCAAATCATGCTTCTTAAAGATAAAGAAGCTTTGGATGCGTTCTTTAAAGAAAATGTTGTACCAAATACTAAAACCTTTGACTCGATTACAGACAAGATTCAGTACCTTCTCGAGCACAATTACATTGAGAGAGCTTTTATCGAGAAATACCGTCCTGAATTTTTAGAGGAATTGGCCCAATTTATCAAAGATCAAAACTTCCAATTCAAGTCCTTCATGGCGGCCTACAAATTCTATAACCAATACGCTTTGAAAACAAATGATGGAGAATACTATCTTGAAAGCATGGAAGACCGTGTCTTCTTCAATGCTCTCTATTTTGCAGATGGAAATGAATCTATCGCGCGAGACATCGCAAACGAAATTATCCACCAACGCTACCAACCAGCTACTCCTTCTTTCTTAAATGCTGGACGTGCCCGCCGTGGGGAATTGGTTTCGTGTTTCTTGATCCAAGTAACCGATGATATGAATGCGATCGGACGTTCCATCAACTCTGCCCTTCAACTTTCACGTATCGGTGGTGGGGTTGGAATCTCCCTCAGCAACCTTCGTGAAGCTGGAGCACCAATCAAAGGATATGAAGGAGCCGCTTCTGGGGTCGTACCTGTTATGAAACTCTTTGAAGATAGCTTCTCTTACTCTAACCAATTGGGACAACGCCAAGGGGCTGGGGTGGTTTACCTCAATGTCTTCCACCCAGACATCATCGCCTTCCTTTCTACTAAGAAAGAAAATGCTGATGAAAAAGTTCGGGTGAAGACTCTCTCACTTGGGGTAGTCGTACCAGACAAGTTCTACGAGTTGGCCCGTAAGAATGAAGAAATGTACCTCTTCAGCCCTTACTCTGTAGAGCGTGAATACGGAGTGCCATTCAACTACATTGACATCACTGAAAAATACGATGAGTTGGTTGCTAATCCAAACATCCGCAAGACAAAAATTAAGGCGCGTGATTTGGAAACTGAAATTTCTAAATTGCAACAAGAATCTGGTTACCCATATGTAGTTAACATCGATACTGCTAACCGTGCAAACCCTGTTGATGGCAAGATCATCATGAGTAACTTGTGTTCAGAGATCCTCCAGGTTCAAGAGCCAAGCTTGATCAACGATGCTCAAGAATTCATTAAAATGGGGACAGACGTCTCATGTAACCTTGGTTCAACCAACGTAGTCAACATGATGACCTCACCTGACTTTGGTCGTTCGATTCGTGCCATGGTTCGTGCTTTGACCTTCGTCACAGATAGCTCCCACATTGTAGCTGTTCCTACAATCGACCACGGAAACAGCCAAGCGCATACCTTTGGTCTTGGAGCCATGGGACTTCACAGCTACCTTGCCCAACAATTGATCGAATACGGATCACCTGAGTCTGTCGAGTTCACCAGCATCTACTTCATGCTCATGAACTACTGGACCCTAGTAGAATCAAATAACATTGCGCGTGAACGGGGTATTACCTTCCACAACTTTGAAAAATCAGACTACGCCAACGGTAGCTACTTTGATAAGTACACAACCGGAGAATTTGTACCAAAATCTGATCGCGTCAAAGAACTCTTTAAAGATATCTTTATTCCTAGTGCAGAAGACTGGGCTGAACTTCGTGATAAGGTCAAAGCAGATGGTCTTTACCACCAAAACCGCTTGGCTGTGGCACCAAATGGATCTATCAGCTACATCAATGACGTATCTGCTTCTATCCACCCAATTACACAACGGATTGAAGAACGTCAAGAGAAGAAAATCGGTAAGATCTACTATCCTGCAGCAGGATTGTCAACGGAAACCATCCCTTACTACACTTCTGCCTACGACATGGATATGCGCAAAGTCATCGATGTCTATGCGGCTGCAACTGAGCACGTAGACCAAGGACTTTCACTGACTCTCTTTATGCGTAGCGATATTCCAAAGGGTCTTTACGAATGGAAAACTGAAAACAAACAAACCACTCGTGACTTGTCTATCCTTCGGAACTACGCCTTTAACAAGGGTATCAAGTCTATCTACTACGTCCGTACCTTTACAGATGATGGTGGAGAAGTTGGCGCCAACCAATGTGAAAGCTGTGTCATCTAATCCGCTATCCTAGATAGCTATCAAAAGTCGGTTCGCCGACTTTTTGTGCGGTATTCTATCAATTTATGGTAGAATAGTAACGATTGAATGAATAGAAAAAGAAAGTGATGCAAATGGAAACATATTACAAAGCCATTAACTGGAATGCGATCGAAGATGTCATCGATAAATCGACCTGGGAAAAACTGACAGAGCAATTCTGGTTGGATACACGTATCCCTTTGTCAAACGACTTGGATGACTGGAGAAAGTTGTCGAATAAAGAAAAAGACCTAGTTGGTAAAGTCTTTGGGGGATTGACCCTTCTAGATACCATGCAATCTGAAACAGGTGTTCAGGCTCTTCGTGCGGATATTCGTACTCCCCATGAAGAAGCTGTCTTTAACAACATCCAATTTATGGAATCTGTCCATGCTAAGTCATACTCTTCTATCTTTTCTACTTTGAATACTAAGTCAGAAATCGAAGAGATTTTCGAATGGACCAACACCAATCCTTTCCTTCAAAAGAAGGCAGAAATCATCAACGAAATCTATCTCAATGGGACCCCTCTTGAAAAGAAAGTCGCCAGCGTTTTCCTTGAAACCTTCCTCTTCTACTCTGGTTTCTTCACACCTCTCTACTATCTTGGAAACAACAAATTGGCCAACGTAGCTGAAATCATTAAGTTGATCATTCGGGACGAATCTGTTCACGGAACCTATATCGGCTACAAGTTCCAACTTGGTTTTAACGAATTACCAGAAGAAGAACAAGAAAAACTCAAAGAGTGGATGTATGATCTTCTCTACACCCTCTATGAGAATGAAGAAGGCTACACAGAGAGCCTCTATGACGGTGTGGGCTGGACAGAAGAAGTCAAGACCTTCCTTCGCTACAATGCCAATAAAGCCCTCATGAACTTGGGACAAGATCCGCTTTTCCCAGACTCAGCAGATGACGTTAACCCAATCGTCATGAACGGAATCTCAACCGGTACCTCTAACCACGACTTCTTCTCTCAAGTCGGAAATGGTTACCTTCTCGGTGAAGTAGAAGCTATGCAGGATGACGATTACAACTACGGCCTATAAGACAAAAACCTTTCCAGATGGAAAGGTTTTTAAATATAGACAACCTATTGTTTTACATAAAACAGATAGATGATTTTCAAAAAATGACTTTTATTTTTTGAAGATTAAAAACTTTCCGCCGTGAGAAAAGTGCTAGAAACAATCATGTTTCTAGCACTCGGGAGTTTTGGAACCTTAGGTCCAAAACTAAGTCAAGGAACTTCTTTGAAGTTCGCTGACGTCCGTACTCACCTAAGAAAAGTTTTTTAGAAGACTTTATCTTCAATCTGAAACCTTTCCAGACGGAAAGGTTTTTTTGTTGCAATCTTTTTCTAATTGGATCTGCTTTTTTTTTGAAAAAAGAGGTTGGACAAACATCCAACCTCTCCGATGATTACAATTTACCTGCTACAGCATCCAACAATTCTTGGATTTTAGCTTGGTTGCTTCCTCCTGCCATGGCCATGTCTGGTTTACCACCACCACGTCCATCGACGATTGGAGCCAATTCTTTGATCACATTACCTGCATGGACCTCTTTTGTCTTGCTAGCTACAAGGACATTGACCTTGTCACCGATAGCTGCGACAAGAACAAGGACGTCAGAGTAATCTTTTTGTTTCCAGTTATCCGCAAAGGTACGAAGAGCACCTGCATCTGATACAGAAACTTGGCTGGCAATGTAACGGTGTCCATTTGCTTCTTGAACATTCTTGAAGACATCGCCTGCTGCCGCTGCTGCCGCTTTTTCCTTCAATTCTGCATTTTCTTTTTGCAATTGACGGAGTTGTTCTTGAAGACCTTCCACCTTGTGAGGGACTTCCTTAAGTTGAGGTGCTTTCAAGGTTGCTGCGACTGCTTTCAGTGCATCTTCTTGTTCACGATAAGCTTCGAAGGCTTCCTTACCAGTCACTGCCAAGATACGACGAGTTCCTGATCCGATCCCTTCTTCTTTGACAATCTTGAAGAGACCAATTTCAGAAGTGTTACCTACGTGAGTACCACCACAAAGCTCTACTGAGTAATCACCGATAGTGACAACACGGACTTCTTTACCGTATTTTTCACCAAAGAGGGCCATGGCTCCCATTTCTTTAGCAGTATCGATATCTGTTTCAATCGTTTCGACTGCGATCGCTTCCCAAATCTTTTCATTGACTTGTTGTTCAATAGCGCGCAATTCTTCAGGAGTTACGGCTTGGAAGTGGGTAAAGTCAAAGCGAAGGAATTCTACTTCGTTGAGAGATCCTGCTTGGGTTGCGTGGTTACCAAGGATATTGTGAAGAGCGGCATGGAGCAAGTGAGTTGCAGTGTGGTTCTTCATGACACGATGACGACGATTGGTATCGATCGCCAAGGTGTATTCTTGGTTCAAGGCAAGAGGAGCAAGAACTTCAACAGTATGAAGTGGTTGTCCATTTGGTGCCTTTTGTACATCTGTTACAGTAGCTACGACATTTCCTGTAGCATCCAAGATTTGACCATGGTCCGCAACTTGTCCACCCATTTCAGCGTAGAATGGAGTTTCTGCAAAGATCAGTGATGCAGTCCCTTCTGATACAGCTTCTACTTCAGCATTATCTGCTACGATAGCCACCAACTTAGAAGGCAATTGGCTGGCATTGTAGTTGAAGCTACTTTCAACTGTAATGTTTTGAAGGGTTTCATTTTGCATCCCCATAGATCCACCTTTGACAGCAGATGCACGCGCACGTTCTTGTTGTTCCTTCATAGCCGCTTCAAAACCGTCACGATCGACCGTCATTCCAGCTTCTTCAGCGATTTCTTCTGTCAATTCTACTGGGAATCCGTATGTATCATAAAGTTTAAAGACATCTTGACCAGCAATCACTGTTTGACCTTTGGCTTTCAAGTCTTCAACAATGGTTTGGGCAAAGTGTTGACCAGAGTTCAAGGTACGAGCAAATGATTCTTCTTCACTCTTGATGATTTTTTCGATAAATTCTTGTTTTTCAAGTACTTCTGGGTAGTAGCTTTCCATGATCTTCCCAACAGTTGGAACCAATTTATACAAGAAGGTTCCTTCAATCCCCAATTTTTGACCATGCATAGAAGCACGACGGAGGAGACGACGAAGAACGTAACCGCGTCCTTCATTACCTGGAAGAGCCCCATCTCCAATCGCAAATGAAAGCGAACGGATGTGGTCAGCAATCACCTTGAAGCTCATGTTATCGCCATCTGGATCATAGGTTTTACCAGACATCTTTTCAACTTCACGGATGATCGGCATGAAGAGGTCTGTTTCAAAGTTAGTCTTGGCCCCTTGGATAACGGCTACCAAACGTTCCAAACCTGCACCCGTATCAATGTTCTTGTGTGGCAATTCCTTGTACTCACTACGAGGAACAGCAGGGTCAGCGTTAAATTGTGACAAAACAATGTTCCAGATTTCGATGTAACGGTCGTTTTCGATATCTTCTGCAAGCAGACGAAGACCGATATTTTCAGGGTCAAAGGCTTCTCCACGGTCAAAGAAGATTTCTGTATCTGGTCCAGAAGGCCCCGCACCGATTTCCCAGAAGTTGTCTTCGATTGGGATCAAGTGACTTGGATCTACCCCAACAGCGATCCAACGGTTGTATGAATCTTTGTCGTCAGGGTAATAGGTCATGTAAAGTTTGTCTTTAGGGAAATCAAACCATTCCGGACTTGTCAAAAGTTCATAAGCCCACGTAATGGCTTCATCACGGAAGTAATCTCCGATAGAGAAGTTCCCCAACATTTCAAACATGGTATGGTGACGAGCAGTTTTCCCTACGTTTTCGATATCGTTGGTACGGATAGCTTTTTGAGCATTAGTAATCCGTGGGTTTTCAGGTTTGATGGTTCCATCAAAGTATTTCTTAAGAGTGGCAACCCCTGAGTTGATCCACAAAAGTGTTGGATCGTTTACTGGAACCAAGCTAACAGATGGTTCTACTGAGTGGCCTTTGCTTGCCCAGAAATCAAGCCACATTTGGCGGACTTGTGCACTAGATAATTGTTTCATATTTGTCTCCTAATTTTTTAAGATTAATTTGCGCCAGCTTCTAACATTTCGACATAATCGATAGCGACACAAAGTGAGATGACTAAATCAGCGTATTCATCCTCATACACCAATACTTGGTAAGTTGAGGTGAGATGAAAGAGTTCCTTGCTAATCTCAGCGACGATTTGATCCCGATCATCGAATAATTTAAAATCTAGATCCCAGATATTTCCTTGTACCCGCAGTCCCAAATCTTCGATATCGTATTTATCCCTGAAGAGCGTCAGCTTTTTATGGATAAAAAAGCGGTCCCCATCCTTCAACTCAACCACAAACTTGGGAAGAAAGCTGATTGTTTTTTTAGCAATGTGGCTCACTTCTTGTCCATTCTTATCATAGATGGTAAAGGTCTTAGGAATCTTAAGAAAAGATCCCTCAACCTGGTACTCAACATTTTCCAACTCATCTTTGATATCGAACCGCTCGCCACCCAATCGAAATTTTTGTTTCACTTGATAGGTTCGCATCTTTTGATCTCCTTTAAAAAGCTCCAGACAACTGCCCATAAACAAAAGACAAGCCACTAAACGAAGGGCGAAAAACCGCGGTACCACCTTCATTCAATGAACTTGTCATTCTTCATTTTATATGCAATTGTCTCAGCCGAGTAGCAAAATCATTTCTCTTCCATGGCTCGCACCCCCGCCACTTCTCTGATTCTGATAAACAATGATTTATTCTCAACTATTTCATTATACAAGTTCCAAAAGGAACCGTCAACTATTTTTTAGATGATGAGCTGCTATTACTTGTTTGAACACCGATATTTTGCAAATATTGGTTAAATGTTGATTTGAAAGCATCATCTTTGACCTTGATATTGGCATTGGTCATCGCTTTTGCAATAATGCTACGGATGTAGTTGGTATCTTGCTTACGACCATCGACAATGATCTCTTTCAAACGTTTTTCGTATTTCTTCCAGTCAGAGCCTTTATCTGTCTTCTTATTCAATTTGACAATATAGTAGCTAGCGGAATAGTTTCGACCTGCTGAAACTGTGATCACATCTGAAATCCCATTTTCATCCAACTTAAAGGCAGCTTCTTTGACTTGAGATGGAATATCTGCTGTTCCTGAATCGAACTTGACTTCGCCACCTTTGTCTTTTGTAGCAGTATCTGTTGAATTATCTTTGGCGATTTGGGCAAAATCTGCACCTTCTGCTTTAGCTGCTTCCAACACTTCTTTTGCTTTGTCTTCTGAATTCAACTTGATAATTTGTGCTGTCACTTCTGGTGTGTAGGATTCAAAAGCCGCCTTGTAGTCAGACTCTTTGATATCTTTCTTAGCAGCTTGGTTAACTGCATATTCCAACAACATATTGCTACGGATTTGCTTCTTCGCTGTTTCTTCCGTCAAGCCTTGTTGCGCCAAGTAAGCATCAAATTGTTTACCTAATTGTTTCTTTTGTTTAGCCAATTCTTTATCAACTTCTTTATCAGAAACTTTTGATCCATATTCTTTTTCAAAAACCTTATTGATGGTCATTTGAAAAAGAACTTGTTGAGCTCCTTGGTTGGTTTTGATTTCATCATAGAAATCAGAAACTGAAATCGCGTCGCCTTTCATGGTAACGACATCTTTGTTTGTACCATTGGCACATGCTGCTAGTGTTACGACTGATAGCAAGGTCACAGCACCTGCTACAAGTTTTTTCTTCATGAAAATTATTCTCCGTTCTTTTTAAACTTCTTCTATTTTACCACAAATTAGAGAGAATACCTTAAATTTACCTAAAAGAGCTAGGATCTGGCAAGGTTACTGTCTCTGCATTTTTCCGAATCATCAAAATACCATCTCCAAGTGGCACCAAACTAGCGGTCAAATCTGGATGATTGAGAGTCGCATTAAAGAGGTTCTGAAGCCCCCGGTAAATGGTTCGTTGCCCACGACGCACTTCCATGATGTCTTTGGCAACATCTCCCCCTTGGAAAATATCATCCAGTACCACGACTCCCCCAACCTCTAAGAGTTCGAGAATTCGTGGTAAAAAGACGATGTACTTAGACTTAGCAGAGTCCATGAAGACAAAGTCATAGGTCTCTGTCAAATTCTGCAAGACATCTACCGCATCCCCTTCAAGCAAGGTGATTTGCTTTCTCTGATCGTATTTAGCCAGATTTTCCTTGGCAAAACCAATCATCTCTTCATTCCGATCAATAGTGGTAATTTGTGCATCGGGAACATTTTCAGCCATTAAGAGCGCTGAAAATCCAATTGCTGTCCCAATTTCAAGGATTTTCTTTGGTTGTAAGGCTTGCAGGAGCAGTCTAAAGTAGGCTACCGTTTCATGCGGAATGATGGGAATATTTTCCTTACGGGCGAATGATTCTAATTCCTTTAGAGCACCAGATACCGGCTTTTGACGCGTACGCATAAAGTCAACGATCTCGTCTTTAACGACTGGCCGGCGCATATTGTGGTTGGCATTTTTACTATAAGATTCTACCATCTTATGCGAGTCCTAATTTTTCTACTAGGGCTTCAAATTCATTCAAACGACGTTCGAAGACCGCAAAGGCTGCGTCCAAGTAGTCTTCTTTTTCCATATCCACACCTGCTTTGCGGATAACGTTAAGCGGATAATCAGAGTTTCCAGCCTTCAAGTAGTCAATATATTTGTCGCGATCTTCCTGGGTTCCATGAACAATTTTTTCAGCTAAGGCTGAAGCTGCTGCAAAACCTGTTGAGTATTGGAAAACATAGTAGTTATAGTAGAAGTGAGGAATCCGAGCCCATTCATATTGGATCTCAGGGTTATCTTCTTTTGAAAGACCATAGTATTTTTCATTGAGCTCTGCATAAAGGTTGTTCAAGAACTCACTAGTCAAAACAGTACCTTCTTGATCTGCTTTATGGATAGCATGCTCAAATTCAGCAAACTGCGTTTGACGGAAGACCGTTCCACGGAAGCCATCCAAGAAGTGATTCAAAATAGCAAAGCGAGTTGCATCGTCTTCTACTTCTTCTAACAGACGTTCGGTCAGGATATTTTCATTAGTTGTAGAGGCGATTTCAGCAAGGAAAATTGAATAGTCCCCATAGACATAAGGCTGGGTTTCACGGGTATAGCTAGAATGCATACTGTGACCAGTTTCATGCACCAAGGTGAAGAGATTATCCAATGTATCTTGCCAGTTCAACAACATGAAGGCATTGGTATCATAAGAACCACCTGAATAGGCACCTGAGCGTTTCCCTTGGTTGACATGCACATCGATCCATCGTTCGCTAAAAGCACGTTTTACACGAGAAAGATAGTCCTCACCCAAAACAGCCAAGACTTCTTCTGCTTTGGCCAATGATTCTTCGTAGGTAAACTTGTAGTCTGTATCGGATAATGGCGTATACATATCGTACATCTTCAAGTCTGAGATTCCTAAAATTTTTGAACGCAATTGCACATAGCGTTGCAAGAGTGGCAAATGTTTGTTCACAGCTGCTACCAAGCTATCATAAACACTTTCTGGTACAAAGTTTTCAGAAAGCTTCACGGGCAGAAGAGAATTTGCGAACTTTGGCATTAAAGTTGTGAACTTTTACATTGGTTTGCAAGGTTTTAGCATAGGTATGTTGGTACTGTTCATAGACCTTGTAGAGACCTTCGTAAGCTTCTTTACGAACGGAACGATCTTTTGATTCTACCAAAGAAATATAGTTTCCATGTGTTAATTGAACTTCTTCGCCCTTGTCATCATGTACAGTTGGGAAAACAATATCCGCATTGTCCAAGATTTCAAAGGTTTCGCCACCAGCCGCAAAGATCTCACCAGCTCCTGCAAGTAATTCCTCTTCTTTTTGAGACAAGACATGTTCTTTTTTCTCTAGCAAACGATCAAAATAATGACCATATTGTTCTAAGGCTGGAACCTCACTCACAAAGGCTTTGTATTGCTCATCCGTAATGGCCATGAATTCAGGCTCATAGAAGGCAAAGGTTTCACCCAATAAGCTATAAAGAGACATCCCTTTTGATTGGTACTCTTGGTATTTAGCCACTCGTGTGTCTTGGTCATTTTTCATATGAGCATAGACGTAGACCTTTTCCAAACGACGGCTCAATTCCAAATAAGCATTGGTTGTATCCAACAGCGTTTGCGCTGAATCCAACAAATGGCCAGCATAGTGGGTAGTTGCTTTAATATCTGCAGCTAAGCTGGTCGCTTCTTCTTCCCATGCTTGATCTGTCGCAAAAATTGTCGACAAATCCCATTGGTATTGTTCATCAATTTCATTACGTTGTTTTACCATTTCGATTAATCCTCCAATGGTACTATTTTAGCATAAAAATGAACATTTCGGGAGGATTTCTATCTTAGAAAGTTAGCTTTTATGCTGATCATAAAAACGTGGAGGATAAAGGATCTGAACGGGTTGGATCCCTTGCGACTGATAATAGGTCATAAATTGCTGGTAGTAATCTTTTACATTCTCTTCAATTTGAAACAAGTTCTGTGAAAGGATCGGACGACAAAGAGGATAAAAGAAATCCAAGCCTAGTTCTAGCAGATGGTGTCCCTGCAAATAGAGTTCTTCCTGAAGCCTCATCCACTTTGGGTGACGATAAAAGAGCTGCTGCTGTATATAAGTTAAAAATGTACGATCGAGCTCAACTACCATATGCTGCATGGGTTGTGAAAGATAAGGGGTCCGTAAGACTTCTAGTAAAGACCTTTGGCCAAAAGGGAAAATTTCTGTTTGATAATGCAATCGCCCTCGTAAATCCTCATGGATGAGGTATTGCAAACGTAGCTCTTTCTTTGTCAGATCCAATTCCCAAAGATGAAACCCCCGATTCTGACTAAAATAAAGAAAACCTGCTTGTAGCTTGGTTAGTCTTTTCTTAAGCCACAACTTTTTACCGAGTAACCAATAGACCTGATAACCGTTAGATCGATAAGCATCGCTTCTCTCCTTCAAACGTCCTAAAGATAGGGAGCTACACTGCACTTCCAAGGCTAAGTTCTTGTCCACTATTAAAAGATCCGCAATTTGTTGAAAATCTGCTAAATAACTTTCTACTTCTGTTCTAGACTCCTTTGAGGCCCAGTTATAAAGGCTGGCTTTTAATTCCAGGTGTTCAAAACTCTCATCTTCGTGATGATAGGGACAATGCTGTAACTCTACATGGGCAAAATGAGCCCGCAGAACCGTGCCATTTTTAAGACGCACTGGACTGTGACATGCTAGGCAATAGAAGGGACCTTCTGTCACAGCTGGGATCTCTTCCATGCAGTTCCACCGCTTTTGATTGTTATCCATGGCAATAAACATAGTCCTACCTCCTCATCTATATCATTCGAAAAAAATAAGAAAAAGGCTGGAAATTTCCAACCTTTTCTTCATCTTATTCTTCAGAATCTGAATTTGAATCATCACTGTCGTCATCTGCAACAGGAGATTTACCCAATTCTTTCTGCATATCTTTCAATTCTTTACGAGTACTTTCCAACTCGTCTCGAGCATCTTTCAATATTTCGATCAGAGCTTCACGGTCTTCTTTAGGAACGACATCGCCGTTTAAACCGATGCTGTCCAAGCCTTCATAAAAGATTTCTTTTTGGCTTTCTAATTTTTTCTTCAAGGCGCTAATAGTTGCATCGTATTGCTCTTTTGCAGAAGCTGTTACAGAAGCACCTGCTTCTTCAGTATGAGAAACAGATTGGTCCATTACTTTTGCAAATAACTTTTTGAAGTCTCCGACTGTTTTTGCTTTACTGATTTCATCATCTGTTAGAAGACTGGAAGTGGATGTATCTTCTAAATCTGTTGAAGTATCCTTACTTTTTGAAGTAGTGGCAGATTTGCTCGTCACTTTAGTAGTTGATTGACTATTTGAAGTGTCCTTCTTTGTGTCTTGTTTGTTTGAACAAGCGACTAGTGAAACAATCGTTAAAAGAGCGACTGTCGATAAGATCATTTTTTTCATAAAATGGTCTCCTTTATATTTATTTTACCTGATTCTACCATCGAATACTTTGATTATCAAATTAATCACTAGTTCTTGATAATAACAAAAAAGTTGGACAAAATACTTTGAAATCAGTATTTCTGTCCAACTCCTGGATTATTAGTCATACAATTGTAACAATTTCATTAGTCTACTTTTCCACCAAAAAGACCGTGGGCCTTTCCTTGGGGCATTTTTAAGGCAAAGCTCAGCAAAAAGACGAGCCCTACAACACCTGCTAAAAAGAAACTCATGACTTGATAACCACCTTTTTCAATACAGAGGGTCATGAGGGGTTGTAAGAGAATGGTTCCTAAATAACGAGCTCCTTGGACAATGGCCATGGCAAGAACCAAGTCTTTGCCATTCACCTGTTGGGCGATAAACCGTAAGGAAACCATAATTAAAACCATCCCTGTCGTGTGCTTAGCTAAGAGAGTCATTAGCACTTTTAAGAAGACAGGACTTGGAAGAGCATAGACAGCATATTGAGCGAAAAGAATCCCGATTGGAAGAGCGATCAAAACCCGTAAAGGCCAGTGGTCCATGAATCGATCAGAGAAAAAAATCAAGGGAGCTTCCACTACGACCGAGATAGCCACAACTGTTGAGGCAATATGAACTGGTAAACCACTATCCATCAGCAACTCAGGAATATAGGTATGACCAATATTTCCAACACCTGAAGCCAAGCCAATCAAAATGATAAAGAAGAGGTAAGGCACATTGTGAAGAAGGGGGCGAATAGAAACCGGCTCTTTAACCTTTTCTTCTTTTTTCTCTCTTGTCTTCATCCGAACGGCACTTAGACAGAAAATGCTGAGTACAATGGTGATCAAAACTGTATAATAGACAGCTTGGGGGCTAAACTGATGATAGACCCAGCCGGCTATTTGGACACCGACCGAATAGCCAATGGTTCCCCAAACGCGAATCTTCCCAAAAGCGTATGGACTTTGCGTTGCAAAAACTTCCATCATGGGAGCTGTCCCATTCAAACAGACTAGAACAATCCCATAAAAAACTGTCAACCAAAAGAGATTAGGTGCCCAAAGAAAACCGAAGACACCACCAATGATCACACTCAGACTGAGGGTCGTCATTTTTACGATCCCAAATCGTTCATTGATATACCCAAAGAAGGGTTGTGCTACCATAGATAAGAAAAAGGCAACCGATACCAAGGTCGACACTTGGGTTGCACTATAGTGCTTTCCCATCAAATAGACGGAAATGAGGGTCGTAAAGAGGGAAGTGGACATAAAATAAAAACTATAGAGCAGCATATAAGCCGCATAAGAATTTCGGAATTTTTTCATTTACATCCTTTCTAAAAGTATCATAATGGAACAATGACAAAACCCAACCGACATTCAGTTAGGTTTTATTCTTAATCTATATTATATCGCTTTTGGGCGTCTCTTTTGCGTCGATCTCGACTTTGTTTTTCAATCGAGAGAATGATGACAAGAATGAGAATCGGAATTAAAATCAGGAAGTGATCCAGCGAAAGCCATTTACTGTGCTTAGACGTTGTCTTTTTCCCACTTGCCGTTTCTTTGACAAGTTCTGGTTTGGCTCCTTCTTCCACCTTCATGTCATCTCGGATTCCTTCAGACAAAGTATAGAGATCGTTATCCACTGTCAAATACCCATCTTTTACCGCAAGGGTCGGTTCTTTAGCACCTTTTTTGACCGTTGCATAGAAGGGTTTTTCGAGTCTATAGGTCTTGCCGTCGATCTTCTGGACACCTGCATCCAACAATTTTTTATAGCCAAAATCTTTATAGGCTTTTTCGATCAAAGCATTTCCAAACGGGTGACGGTAGTATTCCCCATCTTGATCTGCCCAATCTCCTACGCCCATAATGACAGCAATTAAGCGCTGATTGCCCCGTTTGATGGTCGCGATATAGTTGAAGGCTCCACGAGGACTTGATCCAGTTTTTAAACCATCCACACCTTTCAAAGCATACTTGGCTCCTGGCAATGAATAATTGTAGGTATCAAAGGTTTCCTCATACGGAGTCCCTTTTTTGACCGTAACTTGTGCTTGATTGGTATAGTTTAAAATATCTGGGTATTGATTGATAAAATGATAGACCAGAATTCCTAAATCACGCGCAGTTGTCTGGTTAGCAGCGTCATTTGGATAATTGTTTACCGGATAGTAGCCTTGCAAGGTGGAGATGGCTGCCCCACTCGGGTTATTCCAGACCGTATTGGTCATCCCTAATTCCTTAGCCTTGGCATTCATGCGCTCGATAAAGGCATCTGGATCATTGTTGGACATGAGATTAGCCAACATGAGGGTCGACACATTTGAGGATGGAACCACTGTCATGGTAATCAACTCCGGAATTGTATAGTCTACCCCAGCAACAATATTATTGTTGGAGATCTCATAGATCTTTCCGATTGCTTGGTCTGAAGCGGTCGCCTTGATCACTGTATCCTTACCGATCTTGCCACTTGCCATATCTTCAAACAAGAGATAGAGCGTCATGAGCTTACTCATGCTTGCAGGATCTCTGGGTTCATCGATATTGTCTTTCCAAAGAACATTTCCCGTATTTCCGTCAATAATGAGCGAAGAATGCGGGCGGTTAATGGCTTGGACATTGTCATTTGGATACATCTTTTGCGCCATATCCACCAATTCATCCGCACTCGCTAGAATTGGCTGACACAAGAGACTCAGAAGGAGGCAAATATGGATCAAATATTTTTTTATCATAAACTTTTCCTTTATAACAGACTATTCAGCTGGGAGCTAAAACAAGCTTCTAGCCCTCATGCCCTTTCCTCTTGTCTCCCAGTAGATGAAAAGAGCTAATCCCAGCAGATAATTACTTGTATTGTACCATACTTTAAAGCAGAAAAAAACCTATCTGACCCGAATAAATCGGCGATAGGTCCTTTTTTTTATCGACTTAACAAGCTCAAGGCTTCCTTATCCGCAATAATGGTCACATTTGGATGTCCTTGAAGGGCACTAGCTGGCACTTTTTCTGTCCTTTCACCTTCTACCGTACCTTTGATCGCTTGGGCTTTTGATTCCCCATAAGCAAACAAAACAATTGATTTCGCAGCTAAGATATTGGCAATCCCCATCGAAATGGCTTGAGTTGGTACATCTTCGATCTTATCAAAGAAACGAGAATTGGCTTCAATCGTAGAGTCATCCAACTGAACTAAGTGGGTCTGACTGTCAAAGGATGTTCCTGGCTCATTAAAACCGATATGTCCATTGCGCCCAATACCTAAGATTTGGAGGTCCACTGGATGGTCTTCGAGTATTTTGTTATAGCGGATGACTTCCTGATCGGCAGATTCTTCTACACCTGATGGGAGAAAACTTTCTTTGAATGGTTTGGCATCAAAGAGATTCTTCTCCATGAAATAACGATAAGATTGAGGATCATCTCCCGTCAACCCTACGTATTCATCTAAGTTAACACTAATTAGGTTAGACAGATCCAAATCACTTTCACGAATTTGTTTATAAAACTCAAGGGGACTGCTTCCAGTCGCAAGACCTAAGGTTTGAGCACCTTTCTGTAATGTTTCTTTCAATATATCAAAGGCAACTTTTCCACCCTCAATTTGGTCCTTTACTTCAATAATTTTCATTGGATAGTCCTCCTATTTCTCTATGCTTTTATTATATGGTATAGACCAATTTTTGTCAAGTGAAACCGCTATCTTTTTCTGGCATTTTTTTCATTTTCAAGTCGATTCGTGATATAATGAAAGGTATGATTGTATCACTATTATTCATCATTTTTTTGATCGGACTCCTTGTCTTTCTCTTATCTTTCTTGATTCATCAAAGAAAGATTCTCAAGGTCCTGATCCTTTTGATGGGAACTTGCCTGATGCTCTTAGCTATCGGGACTACCATCTATCTACTCACAAATTTATTATAAAAGGAGCACAAATGAATACCAACGACTTTGACTTTGATTTACCTGAAGAACTGATTGCCCAAACTCCTCTTGAAAAACGAGATGCCTCTAAACTCTTGATCCTCGATCGAAAAACGGGGCAATTCCAAGACCGTCATTTTGATGCCATTTTGGATGAATTGGAGCCAGGAGATGCTCTTGTTATGAACAATACGCGCGTTCTCCCTGCCCGTCTTCATGGAGTCAAACCAGAAACAGGTGGTCACATCGAATTCCTTCTCCTTAAAAATACCCAAGACGACTGTTGGGAAGTCTTGGCAAAACCTGCAAAACGCTTAAAGGTAGGTGCCACAATCAGCTTCGGAGATGGTCGTTTGACCGCAACCGTTGAGGAAGAATTGGAGCACGGAGGTCGTATCGTTCGCTTCCACTATCAAGGGATCTTCTTAGAAGTTTTAGAAAGCCTTGGCGAAATGCCACTTCCTCCCTATATTCATGAAAAGCTTGCTGACCGCGAGCGCTACCAAACTGTTTACGCCAAAGAAAATGGTTCTGCTGCAGCTCCAACGGCAGGTCTTCATTTCACCCAAGAATTGCTCCAAAAGATTGAAGCAAAAGGGGTTCACCTGGTCTATTTGACCCTTCATGTAGGCCTAGGAACCTTCCGTCCAGTATCTGTGGACAATCTTGAAGACCATGAGATGCACTCTGAATTTTACCAACTTTCTGAAGAGGCTGCTGCTACCCTTCGTCAGGTAAAAGCTGCAGGGAAACGTATCGTAGCCGTCGGAACGACTTCTATTCGGACCCTTGAAACGATTGGTAACAAATTTGATGGAGACATCCAGGCCGATTCAGGTTGGACCAATATTTTTATCAAACCAGGTTATGAATGGAAAGTCGTCGATGCCTTTTCAACCAACTTCCACCTTCCAAAATCAACTCTGGTCATGTTGGTTTCTGCCTTTGCTGGCCGTGAATTAACCCTCGAAGCATACCACCATGCTATTCAGGAACGCTACCGGTTCTTCAGTTTTGGGGATGCTATGTTCATCAAGTAAAGGAGTCACTCATGAATAAAATTGAAAGCCGCCACCGCTTGATCCGCTCTATTATTTCTGAGCGTAGGATTCATACCCAACAAGAACTTCAAGAAGCCTTAGAGGCCAATGGCGTTCTCGTTACCCAGTCCACCCTTTCACGGGATGTCAAATCCTTGAATCTAGTAAAAATTAACGAGGGGGATAGTTCCTACTATGCCATGAACACCATCGCTCCTTCCCGTTGGGAAAAGCGACTGCGGATGTATATGGAAGATGCCTTAGTCATGTTGCGGCCCGTTCAAAACCAGGTCGTTGTAAAAACTCTTCCAGGTCTTGCCCAATCCTTTGGAGCTATCTTAGATGCATTGGAACTCCAAGAAATTGTAGCCACCATCTGTGGAGACGATGTCTGTTTGGTTATCTGCGAAGACAATCAAGGAGCTTTGGATTGTTTCGAAAAATTAAAAGAATTCACCCCACCCTTCTTCTTTAGTAAATAAAAAGTTTGGAAACCAAGTTTCCAAACTTTTTATGTTGTAGCTAAGCGTTGAATGGCTTCTCGATAGATTTCCATCGCAGCATAGAGATCGTCAATTTTTGCTCGTTCATTGGCTTGGTGCTCGGTCTGTTCTGCACCTGGGAAAAGAGCCCCAAAAGCGACACAATTTTCCATGGTCCGCGCAAATGTCGCACCACCAGAAGACATGGCTGGCGTCTTATCACCAGTTTCTTCCTGATAGACTGCCATCAAAGAGCTGACTAAAGGACTATCCAAAGGAACATATAAAGGAGCCAAATAATCAAACTCTTCATATGACAACTGATAACTAGCTGCAATTTCTCGCAAACGAGCTACTAAGGCATCCTTGTCTGCTAAGACGGGGATCCGGATATCAATCCCGATTTCCGATTGTTCTTGATCGATGACAAGGGTCGCAAGATTGAAGGAAAGATCGCCACTTGGTTCATCTGTAATTCTGCCAAATAGAGCTTCTCCCGTTGCATCCTCACCAACAGCATCTGCGATAAAGAGCAAGGCTGGGTGGGGTTGGATGAGGGATAAACTTTCCGCTAAACCGACAATGGCATTCACTCCTTCAGCTGCATCTTTAGAGTGCTTGGAAACACCCAAAACTGTTACAGAATCTTCTGTTTGGCTATACTGAACCCCACTTTGATCCAAAACAGGAAGCAACTCTTCCAAACGATGACCAGCATAAGTTGCCTTGTCTGGAACAACATTGAGGGCCTGACCAGCCTGTAAGGGAAGATCGTCCCAACCTGGACCATGCAATTTCACTTGTAATAAGCCTTTTTCAGCATAGGTTAATGGGAAAGAGGAATCCGGTGCAAATCCAAGATTTGCTTGCTCTTCGATTTGGTTGTAGCGATTCATACAGCGCCACAAGGTTTCTTCATCCGTTCCAAAGATAAAGCGGATTCGTTTGGTAAACTGGATACCATCATCCAGCAAACTCTTAACTGCATAAAGGGCAGCGAGGGACGGCCCCTTGTCATCCTGCACACCGCGACCTACTAGATAGTCACCTATAACAGTCGCTTCAAAAGGTGGCGTTTGCCAATCTTGTAAATCACCGGCTGGAACAACATCCAAGTGACAAAGAACGGCCAGGAGTTCTTCCCCCTGACCGATCTCTGCATATCCATAGTATCCTTCAGGATCTATATATGTTTGAAAACCTAATTCTCGAGCAAGCTCTAAGGTTTTTTCTAGGACATCTTGGATAGCTTGTCCAAACGGTGTTCCATTTTCCCATTCATTTAATACAGAAGGGTAAGAAATGATGGTTTGGAGCGAGTTTAAAAACTGCTCTTTTACATCGTCCTTTATTCTATTTTTCATGAAACACCTACTTTATGCTATTGCAAGAATGGAACCATTGTTCCTAGTAGAAGAAGGGCAATGGTGATCACAACAATCGCTACGACCAATTTACCCATGAATTTCCACCATGCACTCAAGTCAATACGTCCAAGAGCAAGAGCCCCCATTACGATACCTGAAGTTGGTGCGATTAAGTTCAAGACACCAGATGCAGATTGGTAAGCTGTGACAATCAAGCTACCTGGTACATTGACGAATTTACCAAGAGGTGCCATGATACCCATTGTTGCGCTGGCAAGACCAGACGATGATGGGATCAAGAATGACATTGGCAAGTAGAAAATGTAAGTCAAGACAATGAACAATTGAGATGAAAGACCTTTAAGTCCTTCTTCACCCCAGTGAAGAATTGTCGCAGTGATCATACCGTCGTTCATGATGACTTGGATACCACGTGCTACCGCTACGATAAGAGCAACACTCAAGAGGTCAGCTGCACCATTCATGAAGGATGAAATGATTTTATCTTCTTTCAAGCCATAAATGATACCAACAAGGATTCCCATAAAGGCAAAGAGCATAGCTGTTTGAGGGAAGTACCATGTACCAAGAGCATCTGTGTTACCGATCAATTGACCAAGCACTGGAACTTTATGGAGAGATTCGTTAAAGTTTTCAAAGAATGTAATACCCAAATCTTTGAATGGGATAAATCCAGCAACCATGATAACGAATGTTGAAATGAAGACGAGCAAGACACGTTTTTGTTTCTTGTTCATTTGTGAAGGAATTTCTTCGCCACTATCAACGTTGAAGTGTTTCAAATCTTCTTCACGAGTTGCATAGGTGAGAGATTTGGTTGGGTCTTTTTGAACCTTATCTGCATAACGATATACATAGTATGTGCTAAGGGCTGTCAAGACAATCCAGAAGATTACACGGAGCAAGAGACCTGAGGCACTTGAGATACCTGCAGTGTCAGAAGCGATAACTGTTGCAAATGGGTTCAATGTTGACGCCAAACATCCGATTTGTGATCCTAAAAGGATAATGGCTACCCCTGTTAAGCTGTCAAAACCAACGGACATCATAACAGGTACAAGAAGTGGATAGAAGGCCATGGTTTCTTCACCCATACCATAAGTTGTCCCACCAAGGGCAAACAATGGCATCAAGATCAAGATCAACATTTTTTCGCGGCCTTTGTATTTACGAACGATAGAAGCAATCCCTACATCAAGGGTACCTGTTTCGTTCACAACTCCAAGGAAACCACCGACCATCAAGATGAAGAAGGCTACGTCAATCGCTGCACTAGTTGGTGCTTTACCAAGCATGGCATTGATCGGAGCCATCAAGACATCCCAAATCCCTTGAGGATTTTGTTTCACAGATTCATAACTACCTGCGATGATGGCACCAGCTTTATCAACCTTGTATTGACCAGCTGGAATGATCCAAGTTAACACTGCCATAATGGCAATGATAATTAACAATACGGAAAAAGATGAAGGCATCTTAAATCCTTTTTTCGTTTTTTCACTCATTTGTCTTCCTCCTAACGCAACAAAGTGTGAGTGATGTTTTACAAGAGTCTCTTGTAAAACGCTTACCTATAGACTTATTCTATCACAATAAGCTTTAAAATACTAGTTTTTTCCTAATTTTTCATTAGTCTTTTTGGATGATTGTTCCACTTTCAGACTCAATCAAAGCTCCAAGGTTTTCAAGGGATGTAATAACTGCTTTTCCTTCCGGGCGACCATTGACGAAGGCAATGGCAGCTTCTACCTTAGGAAGCATGCTTCCTGGTGCAAATTGGTCTTGTTTGATATATTCTTCCAATTGAGCCACATTAACATGTTCCAATTTTGCTTGATCTGGTTTGTTGTAGTTCACAAAGACATAATCGACACCAGTCAAGACGATGAAGAGGTCTGCTTCTACTAATTCAGCCAAACGTTGAGATGCAAAGTCTTTATCGATGACAGCTTCAACACCAGATAAACTACCATCTGCTTCTTTCACAACTGGGATACCACCACCACCGGCAGCTACAACGACTTGACCGTCGTTCAACAAAGTGCGAATGGTATTGATTTCTTTGATATCCACTGGTTTTGGTGAAGCCACAACTTTACGCCAGCCACGACCAGCATCTTCTTTGAAAGTTGCTCCTGATTTTTCAGCTTCTGCTTTTGCTTCTTCTTCTGAGTAGAATGGACCAATTGGTTTGCTGAGGTTGACAAAAGCTGGGTCGTTCTTATCAACAACGACTTGTGTCACAACAGAAGCCACGTCTTTTTCGATTCCTTCTTCAAGAAGAGCATTTTGAAGAGCATTTTGAAGCCAGTAGCCAATGCTTCCTTCGGTCATAGCAACTAATGAATCAAGTGGGAAAGCAGGGTTCTTTTCAGAGTTTGCTGCCAAGTGTTGGAGCAAGAGGTTCCCTACTTGAGGACCATTTCCGTGAGTGATGATCAAGTCATCCCCATTTTTGATTAATTTGACTAAGTGTTTTGCTGTTTCTACAAGCGCTTCTTGTTGAGCTTGAGCAGAAGGATCAGATGAGAGAATAGCATTTCCTCCCAAAGCAACAACGATTTTTCTTGACATAAGTTTTCCCTTTCTATAAAAAATAGGGGCAGGACTAAAGCTAGCAGTCCAGCCCCTATAGCTGTTGGTATACGGTTATAAAGTCTTAAACTTTTGGAATGTACAAGTTACCAAGAGTAGCTGCCATAACCGCTTTGATGGTGTGCATACGGTTTTCAGCTTGGTCAAAGTGACGAGCATATTTGCTACGGAACACTTCGTCAGTAACTTCCATTTCTTCTACGCCGAATTTTTCAGCTACATCTTTACCGTAAACAGTATTTGTATCGTGGAAGGCTGGCAAGCAGTGCAAGAAGATCAAGTCTTCATTATCAGCTTTCTTAATCAAATCCATATTTACTTGGTAAGGTTTCAAAAGGGCAACACGTTCTGCAAATTTGTCTTCTTCACCCATTGATACCCAAACGTCAGTGTAAAGTACATCTGCACCTTTCACAGCTTCGTCAGCATCTTCAGTGATTAAGATATGAGCGCCACTTTCTTTTGCAAATCCTTCTGCCAATTCAACGATTTCTTTTTCTGGGAAGAGTTCTTTTGGTGAGAAGATGTGTACGTTCACTCCAAGGATAGCACCTGTTACAAGAAGGCTGTTCGCAACGTTGTTACGTCCATCACCACAGTATACAAGTGTCAAACCTTCCAAACGTCCAAAGTTTTCTTGAACTGTCAAGTAGTCTGCAAGCATTTGAGTTGGGTGCCATTCGTCAGTCAAACCATTCCATACTGGAACACCTGAGAATTCAGCCAATTCTTCAACCATACGTTGGCTGAAACCACGGAATTCAATACCGTCAAACATACGTCCAAGAACTTTAGCAGTATCTTCTGTAGATTCTTTTTTACCAAGTTGGATGTCGTTTGCACCTAGGTATTCTGGGTGAGCACCAAGGTCGATAGTTGCTGTTGTGAAGGCAAGACGAGTACGAGTTGAAGTTTTTTCAAACAAAAGCGCAATGTTTTTACCAGCTAGGTAGCGGTGGTCAATGTTGCGTTTTTTAAGGTCTTTCAAGTGAGCTGAAAGTCCGATAAGGTATTCTAACTCTGCACGTGTAAAGTCTTTTTCTGCTAAAAAGCTACGTCCTTGGAATACTGAAGTTGTCATTAATTATCTCCTTTTATTATGCTTGATTGGATCCTGTCAACCAGTTTAGAGGGCTCAGTTTAGACACTGAGCCCGTCTAACCTATAGAAGGATGATTAGATTTCTTCACGTTCGAATGGCATTGACATACAACGAGGTCCACCACGACCGCGAACCAATTCACTTCCGCGGATCTTAATCAAACGAAGTCCGTATTCTTCTAATTTCTTGTTGGTAACAGTGTTACGGTCGTATACTACTACCACACCTGGTGCGATTGTAAGAGTATTTGATCCGTCGTTCCATTGTTCACGTGCAGCAGCAACGACGTTGCCACCTCCACATGGAATCAATGTAACTTTTTCAACACCAAGGTTTTCAGCAAGCAATTCAGCCAAATCACCTTTTTCTTCAACGATCTTCAATTGTTCGTTTTCATAAGTTACAGAGAAGACGCGAAGGTTACCTTGGATTTCTGGGTGGATTGTGAATTTATCGTAGTCCACCATTGTGAATACTGTATCCAAGTGCATGAATTTACGGTTGTTCGCAAATTCGAAGGCCAATACTTTCTTGAAGCCAACGTTCTTCTTGAAGATGTTTACCAACAATTTTTCGATTGATGCAGCATCAGTACGTTGTGAGATACCAACTGCCAATACATCTTTAGAAAGTACCAACTCATCTCCACCTTCGATACGAGTATCTTCTTCACGGTTGTAGACAAGTTCAACTTTTCCACCGTAAACTGGGTGGTATTTGAAGATGTATTTACCATACAAAGTTTCACGGTTACGTGTATCTGCGTACATGTGGTTCAATGATACTGCATTACCAATTGTTGCAAATGGGTCACGTGTGAAGTACAAGTTTGTCATTGGGTCGATAGCAAATGGATAGT
The DNA here is from genome assembly GCF_041026655.1 of Streptococcus sp. CP1998. Classification (NCBI taxonomy): domain Bacteria; kingdom Bacillati; phylum Bacillota; class Bacilli; order Lactobacillales; family Streptococcaceae; genus Streptococcus; species Streptococcus sp. CP1998. Next base: position 781,202 of record NZ_CP163380.1, on the reverse strand, counting down.
CAGATTCAACAAGGTCTGTCAATCCTTTTGCTTCTTCAGGAATTTCTGGAAGTTCAGCTTTTTGAACCCCTTCCATTGTTTTTTCAACCAATTCTTGGTTGTCTTCAATGCTGTGAAGCAATTCACGGATCGCAATTTTTGTTTGGCGTCCACGAATGTTCGCTTCTTCAAGGTATTCTTCGATGAACTGATCGCGAATTTCTGGAGAAGTCAATGACTCAGCAGCCAACTGTTCAAGATAAAGTACTTCGATTCCTTCGTTACGAAGTGCTTCAGCAAATGCGTCGTGTTCTTTTTGAGCATCTTCCAAGAATGGAATATCATCAAAAAGAAGACGTTCAAGATAGTCAGGCATCAAGTTTTCCAACTCTTTACCTGGACGGTGCAAACAAACTTTTTTCAGTTTTCCAATTTCTGAGAAAACATGAATTGGGTGTGTAGACATCTATAGTCCTCCTTCTTCTTGCGGCTTAGTTTACCTAATCCCGTTTACAGGTTTTATTTTATCACCAATTGGTACCGCTTTCACAAAGGATTCTGCTTTTTGAATGCAAAGAATTTGGCATTTTTTTGAATCTTTCCTATTTTTTAGTTAATATGAAGCGTTTTCTTTGCATATTTTGCCTTTTATATTATTTTTATGAATATATATTTTTTTGTAAAAAAATAAAAAAGATCAACAAATTAGTTGATCTCTTCAAAACTCTTTAAAAAGTAGGCTGTATCTAGAAAAGTTAGTTGTTTTCTCTCATACTGGACCTTATGAGAATCGATGAGTTTCTTTAAAACTTGATTGACGGTTTCTCGAGTTGTGGCTGCTAGTTTAGCCATTTCCTTCATACTAATTGGAAATGGAAGTTGATTTCCTAGACTTTCATAGTCCTTGCACAGAATGGCTAAGGATTGAATCACGCGCTCACTAGCACTAGCTGTCACGACATTGCGCAAGCGCAACTCTTGAAATTCTAGGATGGAAGAGAGCTTTCTCATAATAAAGAGCAACTGCTCCTTACTCTCTTGGGCATATAATTCATAGAGATTAACGGGGATCACGAAACAACGCAAATCCGTCACCGCACTAGCAGTATAGTGGTAACGCTCATCCTGGAACATCCCACCATAAGGGAACAAAGCCCCCCTCTTTATATAATCCATATAGGAGAATTGGTCAGACGAATCAAATTGCTCAATACGAGCAAAGCCTTTTGCCAGAAGAAAAATGCGCTCCCGCTTATCTCCTGCATAAAATAAAATTTGTCCCTTAGGGATATCCCTGGCATGAATTTCAACAGCTAATTTATCAAATAGCTCCACTGGTAGCGCAGAAAAGGCTGGATGCGAGCGAAGCAACTGGTAATCTTCCTTTGTAATCATGTCTATACTTCCTCTTATTACTATTAGTAGTATAACATACTTTTTATAGAAAAGGGAAAGAAGTCTCTATTGAACAGAAAAGTAATTCGAAACACCAAGTAATTGTCATGACACTTTGTTAGAAAAAAAGGCCTGAGTATAACTCAGACCTTCTGTCGATTATTCATTCATATTGACGCGATGCCATTCATTAATAACATAAGCCAATTGACCCAATTGATAAAGACCAACACCACTGATTTCAGAACTTTCTGGAGTCGTTCCTCCAAGTCCTGCAGTATAGATGGCAACCAAATAAGGAGTCGATTCATGGACAATGGCTTCCACATTAAGTGCTTCAGCAACATACCCTGGTTTTTGTTGAATCACCAAATCTGGCAAGAATTTCTTATAGTATTCGCCTGGGAAAGACTCCCCGATCAGTTCTAGTAAATCTGCATATTTTTCTTGATGATTCCAAAGATATTCCAAGACATGGATGTAATAATCCGTTGTCGTTTTATTATCTTCGCTAAAGGTTTTAACCTCTGGTGAACGGGATTGACCATAGCGACTGAATAACTTGCGCGCTTGCTCCATTCCCCCTAAACGATCTGCTAAGGCATAGGCAGGGGTATTTTCAGAGTAAACCAATGAATAGCGTTGCATATCAGGAATAGACATGGCACCATCGAAGGCAGCAACGTAATTGTCATGCTCCCCTACATATTCATAGTAGGTATTGGTAATGTCAAACCGGTCTGTTAAATTGAGTTTGCCTTTTGCGACCTCATCCACCACCAACATGTTTAATGGTAGCTTATAGGTGCTTCCTCCAGTCATTGGTTGGAGATCATTCATGGCAAATTGCTCTCCTGTAATGGCATTGCGATAAGTGAAGGCAACTTGTGATGGATCAATTTCACTTTCTGCTAGGAAATCCTGAACAACCTCTACCAAACCTTTATTAGCATAATCATAGACTAAGCCATACTCATTCATTGTCTCCCTGTCAGCATCTAGCACCGCTTGCTTGGCTTCAGGAGATTTGATACGTGGCTTTTTTGTCTCAGGGGTAGACTTTTCGATATCTTGTTCTTTTGCTTCTTTTGTTTTCTTTGCTTTTTTGTCGATTGCTGATGCTGTTGGTTGCGTAACATGCAAGTAGCCCAGTGTGCCCGTTCCCGCTATGCACAATAGAATACTGATCGCAATCATGATCGAGCGTAGCTTCAAATAGTTTTTCATATAAGTTTTATTATAAAAGATTCTACAAAAAATAACAAGGCATATCAGGCGAGGAAAACGATTTCTCCTTAAATACCTTTTTACGCTACCTCTAGACTGTTATTTCCGTTTAAAGGAGCCCATAATTAGCTTAGCGATCTCACGCGCAATCGTCCGGAATAAGGAACTCAAGAAGGAATCTTTTGCCTTTTCAAGACTAGATTTTCTTGGACGACCTGGACTACGTTTTTGAGTCATTATCTGCAACCTCTTCCTTTTCTGCTTCTTTTTGCTCTTTTTCTTGTGCTTCCTTGATTGCTTTAGCTGCTAATTTTTCATAGGCAGATTCTCGATCAATCGTCGTCGCATACTTTTGATGAAAAGGCGATGTTGTAATCAAGGCCAATTGTTCACTCTCATTTAAGAGTTCAAAACTCGATTGAGGAGAGAGAATATAAGCACGCTCAACCACACTAGGCTGTCCCTTTTCATTCAGGAAAGAAACCAAAGCTTCCCCTGTCCCTAATTCTGTGATCACTGTTTCTGTATCAAAGTCTGGATTCGGACGAAAACTTTGGGCAGCTACCTTGATGGCCTTCATTTCTTTTGGTGTATAAGCTCGAAGTGCATGTTGAACGCGGTTCCCAAGTTGTGCCAAAACAGATTCTGGAAGATCTTGAGGATTTTGAGTAATAAAGTAAATCCCTACCCCCTTAGAACGAATCAGGCGCACGACCTGCTCGACCTTCTCAAGAAAGAGCTTGCTTGCATCCTTAAATAGGAGATGAGCTTCATCAAAGAAGAAGACCAGTTTTGGCTTTTCAGGATCCCCAACCTCTGGAAGTGTTTCAAAGAGACGAGACAGCATCCAAATCAAAAAGGTTGAGTACAATTTCGGTGAATGAAAGAGTTTTGTAGCCGAAAGAATATTGATATAACCACGACCAGATGCATCGAGTTGCATGAAGTCATTTAAATCAAGTGCTGGCTCTCCGAAAAACTGGTCTGCTCCTTCTTCTTCAAGAACCAAGAGACTTCTTTGGATCGCTCCGACAGATTGTTTGGTGATATTGCCATATTGGGCCGAATAGTCTGAGCTGTGTTCATAAACTTCCTTTAAAAGGCTTTGCAGGTCCTTCAAATCAATCAAGGGCCAGTCTTTCTCTTGGGCCACTTTAAAGACAATTGCGAGAATTCCTGATTGGGTTTCATTCAAATCAAGCAAACGAGAAAGAAGCAATGAGCCCATCCCTTCGACCGTCGCCCGAACAGGATGACCAGCTTGGCCAAAGACATCCCACAATCGAACTGGGAAGGCTTGTGGCTCAAACGGATCTGTGATACCAAGAAGCTTGTAGCGTTCTTCCAGTTTTGGTGTCCATTGCCCGGCTTTTGCTAAACCAGATAAATCTCCCTTGATATCGGCTAGAAAGACCGGAATGCCCTCTTTGCTTAATTTTTCTGTTAGAACCTTGAGAGTAACCGTTTTTCCTGTCCCAGTAGCTCCTGCAATTAAGCCATGACGATTCAACATCCGCAAATAGATAGGCGTCTCAACTGTTCCTTTGGTAATGGTAATACTAGTCATTTCATTTCTCCCTGAATGTTTCAGTTTTCATTTTAAGGTTTATCTTTTCCTTGCCTAGGCCCTTCAAACCAGGCTTCTAACAAGTAAGACACACTCCTACTAGTGTATCATTTTCCTGTCCAAACGCAAGAAATTATACTCCGATTTTTCGGATGTAAACAAAAAAATCTATAAGAGCCAATACTCGCTCTAATAGATTCCTTCATTTTATTATTTTGCTACTGCAAACAATTCATTAACTTTATTCCAGTTGATCACTGAGAAGAAAGCTTTGATGTAGTCAGGACGTACGTTACGGTATTTCACGTAGTAGGCATGTTCCCAAACATCCAAACCAAGGATTGGTGTTTTACCTTCAGAGATTGGTGTATCTTGGTTTGCTGTTGAAGTCACTTCGAGTTTGCCTTCTTTGTTGACAACCAACCATGCCCAACCAGAACCAAAACGTGTCGTTCTGCTTGCTGTGAAGGTCTTTGAAGTCTTCAAATGAACCAAATGTGGCATCAATCGTCTGACAAGTTCTGCTGAAGGAGCTGTTTGTTCTGGAGTCATCAATTCCCAGAAAAGAGCGTGGTTCAAATGACCACCACCATTGTTGATCACAGCTTGGCGAATGTCAGCTGGAATGGATTCAACATCAGCTAACAAGCTTTCAAGGTCTTCTCCAATTTCAGGATGTTTTTCAAGAGCTGCATTCACATTGTTTACATATGTTTGATGGTGTTTATCATGGTGCAAATGCATGGTTTCTTCATCGATATAAGGTTCCAATGCATCATAAGCATATGGTAATTCTGGTAAAATGATAGCCATTTTATGGTCCTCTTTTCTTTATTACTGACTTGATGATAACGCAAACAGCTAAATTATTCAACTAATCTGCCTGCGATTTCATTCATCGTTAGACGCTATTTGCTACTTTCAACAGGGCCAAATCAAATAAGTAGTCTTTTTCATATGTTCCACTTTTAATCGCATAGTCCGTCTCGATGAAGGTCATCATGGCCTGCTTCAAAAAGGACAGGGAAAGCCTGCGGCTATCCCGTAAGGCAAACTTCACCTGATAAGGATTGACCTTGCGCCCTGACAAGTCCGACAAGCTCGCTACAATTTGGCTTTCGGATTGGCCTTCTTCTGAGAAAATTTTAACTTGAGAAAACATTCGGAATTGACTCAACAAAATAGCGATCAATTTTATCTCATCTTCTCCTTGTAAGCGGAGATCCTTAACCAAATTCCGGGCTTGATCGATTTGGCATTTGAGAATCATTTGTGTCAGATCAAAAATATTATCTTGCAAGGACTTTGGAACAACCTCCTCGATCTCTTCGAGGGTAATCTGACCATCTTCTTTATAAGCCTGCAATAGAGCGAGATTCTTCTGTGACTCTCCAAAATCATAGCCAGATTTTAAAAGTAGCTGGTCCAAGGAATCGCCTACAAACTGTAAGCCCAATTCTTGGGCCTGACTAGAAAAATAACGCTTTAAATCTTGCTCTTTAGGTGTTGTTGCTTCAATGATTTGGGCATCCCGTTTTAGGAGTTTGACCAAGCGACGCTTACTATCTAATTTTCCTTCTGCAAAAATCACCAAACGGGTCGATTCAGAAGGATTTTCCAGATAGTTTTCAAATTGCTTCAGATCTTCATCGGTTAAATTGCGTTTCTTAGCAGTGGTCAGATCCAATAAGTGATCCAAAATCACGATTTTTTCATCTGCAAAAAAGGGAAGACTGACCAAATCCAGCTCGACTTCAGCATAAGAGGCTTCTTTCATATCAAAATAAGAATAATTCAAATCTGAAGGATCATAGCCTATTTTTTTTAAAATGTCTTTTTTTAACCATTCAAATTGACCTACATCCTCCCCTGTCAAGACAAGAATAGAAGGCAGAGTTTGAACCGTCAGATGTTTAGTGTCAGTAATTGCTTGCATGAAACTCTCTTATCTTTATCAGTTTAGTGGATTTCGTGTTCAGCAGCCATTTTTTGTTCCAATGGTGGTTTTTCATCAGACAAATCAGGTGCTGCTACAAAATTAGGAATTTGCTCAAACGAGTTGCCTCCAAAGCTCCCCCCTGTCGCTGTGACTTGTGGTTCAGAAGCCACTCCCATAGGAGTTTCTACTGGTTGCGGGAAGGTGTTTTTCCCTGGAAGCATCATGAGAATCAATAGAGAAATAAATGTAATCACCCAAAGAAATAGGAAAATATCTAGGCCCGTCAACAAATAGAGTAGAACCGGACCAAGGTTCAAAAAGATCCAAGACCAATGGATCCCAGCATCCCGCAAGCGACGTACACAAATGGCTTGACTGGGTACTAAAATGAGGAAGTAAAAGAATGCTAAGAAAGCGAGCGCCCATAAACCTGTCTTAGAATGAACAGTTGAAAAATTGAGCGTTTCTTGAGCATTTTGATGAGATAATGAGGCCACGATGTAAAAGACCCAAAGAGGCAACGAAATCAGGGAATTCCAGAAAAAAGCTAGCCAAAAATGGGCCCGACTGGTCTTACTTGAAAAATCTGCATACTGTATCCAAAATTGCTTAAATGCGTTCATACGATTCTACCTTTACATTGATTTCACTTTCTATAATAGCAATTTTCAGCATAGAAAGCAAACCTCTCCTCATCTCTAGCGGACCGTTTCTACCCTCCAATGCTCCCATCCAATCAAGCGAATTGCTCCTCTTTCATCGGTACGAAGATAAGAAATAGAGCGTTCCTCTAGACGATCGAGCAATTCTTTATGGGGATGCTGGTAGCGATTTTTCTTTCCAACAGAGATCAAGGCCAACTGAGGATGTAACTGGTCTAAAAACACATCACTAGAGGAACCTTTAGATCCGTGGTGGCCTACTTTCAAGACATCTACTTGTAATTGTGGATCGTTTTCCAATAGTTTTTTCTCTCCAGCTTCTTCTAGATCACCCGTGAACAAAAATCGTTTCTGATAGAACTGCCCGTATAGGACAATCGAATCATCATTTTTACCATCCCCCACTTCATCAGGGGATAAGACTTCTAGATGATGATCAAAAATAGGAAGTCGATCCCCTCTCTGGACTACTTTAATCGGACTATGAAGCTGTTTCAATTTCTCTCGAAATTGAGAATTGGTTAGACTGCCTGGACTGACATACACTTTTTTAACTGGGATTTGTTTGGCGACCTCCACCATATCACCCATATGGTCCTGGTCTGTATGAGTCAAGACCAGCGCATCGATTTTTCCAACACCTCGACTCTTGAGATATGGAATCAAGGTTTGATCCGCATTAGCAGATTGACTGCGCTCTTGCCACTTGTCTCCACTTTTAAAAGTGACGCGTCCTCCGACATCAATTAATATGGTTCTTCCTTTCCAATCGCGTAAAAAGATACTGTCTCCTTGACCGATATCCACCATGGTGATCTCATTTTCTAAAGGATGTTTGGTCCAACAAAAGATGAGTAGAATCATGCCTATTACCAGAAAACGAAAGTTCTTTTTCTTTCGAAGATCATACAAGATCCCTAAAAGAAGGAAGAGAGCGATCAGAGCTGGTCCCGTCGGCTGACCGAATACCAAAGGTAGCGACGTGAGCTTTGAAATCCAACGAATACACTCCTCTATGAGAAGAAAGAAACTGTTAAAAATGGTAAGGGGCTTTAGAATCGATAAGATAAATAGCACCGTTAAACCCGGAAGAAGAACAAGGTCAAATAAGAAAGAAAAGAGGAAGGTTAAAGGGAGTGACCAGGGTTGAAAGACACTAAAGTAATAGGTCAAAAGAGGCAAAATCCCCAGGCTAATCCAGAAACTTTCCACTAGTATCTTTTTAAGTCCTGAATAAGAACTGGTATCTACCAAGGTCAAAATAAAGGCATAGGCACAACTCAAGACCCCTCCAGCTGTCAGGAGAAACTTGGGCATGAGAAACATTAAAAGCAGCAAGGTCATCGCCATATTCTCCATCCCTCGGATCCCCTTTTGAGAGAGGATCTTTTGCAAGAGACTACGAACCACTGAAACTGAAAAACCTGTCAAGCCAGCATAGACCAAAGAAATTGGAACCATCCAGATATCAACTGTTTCTTGCAAGATTCCTAGACGTAAGAGAGCTTTCCGGATCCCATTGATGAAAAAGCCAACCTGCATCCCAGATAAGGCGAATAAATGGATGATGCCTAAACTCGTGTAAAGCTGGTCCATCTCTTCAAAATCCGTATCTAAATAGCCAAAAAGAAGGCCGGTCATATACTGGTTCATCGGCTGCGGAAAGTGCTCTTTACTCCAAACAATGGCTTGGCGTCTCCATCGAGATAGCCAGTCAAAAACATTCCAAGTCTGTATAGGAAGCGCGGATTGGATCGCTTCAATTTTTATTTGATAGTGAATCCCCTGTGTTTCCAAATAAGACCGATAGTCAAATCCTCTAAAATTTCGCTGCCCTTCTGGTTCCTCTATAACACCTTTATATGTCAACTCCAGCAAGTGGGTTTGACTTTGCCAATGCTGTTTTTCTTTTTCTGATTTTAAAGTGTAGAAGACTTGGTAGGTCCTTCCCTGATTTCTAGCACGAAAAGACAGGGCATCCCCATTGATCTTGATGGTATCTGGAATCAGGCGTAAGTGGGATGGGGGCTGACTTTCTGCTTGTACTGGATGATCCTGTAGTCGCTGAAAGACAAAGAAGGCCGCAAAACAAAGGGTTGCTAAAGCAAGCCCTAGCAAACTTGAGCGCTCCCCTTTATAGTGATGAACCGCTAAAATTCCCACTACTACTAGACCGCTGATCGAAAGCCAAGATGGTTGATAAACACTATAATACGACCATAGGAGTACAAAGGCGAGATGGATAAGCGAAAAAGGAAGGTTTTTAATCCACCGTGAAAGCATCTCTTAGTTTCTCCAGTGTTTTCTCTCCGATTCCTGAAACATTCTTCAGATCATTCACTGATCGAAAAGGACCATTTGCCTCGCGATAGGCGATAATGTCCTGGGCACGTTTCTGGCCAATGCCTGATACTGTCTGGAGCTCTGATTCGGTCGCTCGATTTAAATGGACCTTGTCTGTTTTTTCTGCTGGCGCTGACGAAGTTTCAGGACTTTCAGAACTTCCAAGTGCTGGAACATCCTCTCCTTCTTTAGCAACATAGATCACTGCTTCATCGGAGAGTTTTTGCGCCAAGTTGACCGATTGGCTATTGGCATCTGCTGTCATCCCACCCGCCTTATGAATAGCATCGTGGACTCTGCTATCTGAGCGCAACTCATAGACACCTGGTTGTTTGACGGCTCCTTTGACATCGACCGTAATGATCTCGGGTGCATCAGACACAGAAGTCGCCGTCTTTTCTTCTTTGGAACTAGCGGTCTGCACCTTTTCTTTGCTCGAAGTTGAACTAGAAGACTGATAAAAATCCGGTATGGTGGATGCACTTGACTGAGGTCGATGAAAAAGAAAATACCCTCCAAGTAAGAGTCCGATAGCAGTAAGAGCTAAAAAGAGCTTATATTCTTTGATTTTTTCGATGATATCCTCCATAAGAAACCTCCTCTCACTTTTATTATTCGTAAAAATAAAAAAAACTGAGCAAAACTCTCAGTTTTTTTACTTGTTTTTCCGATGTTTGTCTGGATCCCATACAAAGCTTGCTAGGTAACTAAAGATCAAGGTCAAGATGCCAACGACTAAGACAAGGGGAATCAAAAGGATTTTTAACAAACGAATCAAGATAAAAGGTTTTGTTGGGGTGTTGATCGCTTGTGCTTCCGCATCCAAGCGATCAAACTCCTCTTGGATACGGCGGGCAACTTCTGCCACTCCTTCGTCATTCATCTTTTTAATATCCGAAATATCAATGGGATGTCCAAAGTTCATATCAATGCGTTCACCCGTTGCCAACCCTTTCAAGTCTCTTGGACCAGTATAAGTCACTGGCATGATACGGACCTTTGCCATTTTGGCAATGATGGCAACACCGCCTTTGACATCTTGAGAATGACGGCTTCCACTTGGGAACATAATCAAGGAACGGTTGCTCTTTTTCAGCATATTGACAGGATACTTAATAGCTTCTGCTCCTGGATTTTCACGGTCGATCGGAAAAGCCCCACACATGCGAATCCACCAGCCAAAAATACGATTGGTGAAGAGCTCTTTTTTCGCCATAAAGATAAATTGCTTTGGCTTGGTCGCAAAGGCCATATAGACTGGATCCCACCAAGTTCGGTGAGGGGATACCAAGATGTAGTTCTCTTCTCGATCTGGAATATTGTCCTTATGATGGTAATGGGCATTCCCATTTAAAACCCACAGAATAAAGGCAACAAGGCCACGTAAATAGGTATAAAACATAGTTGTTCCTCAAATCCATTTCATTCGTCTCTCTACAAGATATTTCATCCTGTAAAAGGTTCTTTCTTATTATACCGTATCCTGATTTTGACCGCAAACCTTTTTTAGATAAAAATTGTCTCAGCGGACCGATTCTAGATAGTCTTTTTCTCAAAAAAATGATATCATATTATCTATGGAAACTATTGATTTAAAGGGCTTGTCCCTCAGTGAAGTCCGCAAGAAAATGGATCGCGGACAAACCAATGATTTTACAACGAATACAAGTACCAGCACCTGGCAAATTATCAAGCGCAACGTCTTCACCTTGTTTAATACCTTAAACTTTGTGATTGCTGTGGCTTTAGCTGCTGTACAGGCTTGGAGCAATATGATCTTTTTCGCAGTCATTTGCTTCAATGCCATTACAGGGATCATGACCGAGATGCGCGCTAAGCGGATGATTGATAAACTTAACCTCATGAGTCGTGAGCTAGTGACTGTCATTCGAGACGGGGAAAAAGATGCGATTCCACCAGAAAAGCTTGTTCTGGGTGATCTAATGCTCTTATCTTCGGGTGAGCAGATCCCTAGTGATGCCGAAGTCATGTCCGGTATCGCAGAAGCCAATGAGGCTATGCTGACTGGTGAGAGTGACCTTGTCTTAAAAGAAGTTGGCGATGAACTGCTTTCTGGTAGTTATATTGCCAGTGGTCAAGTCTATGCCCGTGTCAAGCGAGTTGGAGCAAACAACTATGCCAACAAACTGATGATGGAAGCCAAGACCTTGAAGCCTATCAATTCGCGTATTCTTTATAACTTAGCGAAAATTTCGAGCTTCACTGGTAAAATTATCATCCCATTTGGCCTTGCCCTCTTCTTTGAAGCACTGTTGATCAAGATGCTACCGATCAAGGATTCTGTCGTGAATTCTTCAACAGCTCTCTTGGGAATGTTGCCAAAGGGAATCGCTTTACTGACAGTTACGTCTCTTTTGACAGCGGTGATTAAGCTCGGTATGCGCAAGGTTCTTGTCCAAGAAATGTACTCAGTAGAAACCCTGGCGCGTGTGGATACCTTGTGTCTTGATAAGACCGGCACCATCACTCAAGGGAAGATGACAGTTGAATCTCTCCATAGCTTATCTGATCATTTTTCTGAGGAAACCATCAAAGTTATCCTTTCAGCTTACATGCAAAATAGCGAGGACACCAATCCTACTGCTCAAGCTATTCGCAAGGCTTATGGGGAGTTGGAGCATGCTTATACTGCGGAAAACATTATTCCTTTCTCAAGTGATCGGAAATGGGGAGCCATGCACCTATCCAACCTTGGAACCGTCTTTCTCGGTGCTCCTGAAATGCTCCTTCAAGAAAATCCAGCTGCTGTCGTCGAAGCACAAGCTCGTGGATCACGCGTGCTCGTCTTGGCTCATAGTTCAGAACTGATCAGCATGCAGGAATTGAATCTGCCTGAAAATCTTGAAGGGATTGCGGTTATTGAGATTACAGACCCCATTCGTGAAGGGGCTTCAGATACTCTTGAGTATTTGCGCTCTCAAGGAGTGGATCTCAAAATCATCTCTGGTGACAACCCTGTGACGGTCTCTTATATCGCTCAACAAGCTGGCTTCGAAAATTATGAGAACTACATCGATTGTTCAAAAATTTCTGATGATCAATTAGTGGATCAAGCAGAAGAAACAGCTATCTTTGGGCGCGTGTCCCCTCACCAGAAAAAACTGCTTATCCAAACCTTGAAAGCAGCTGGTCGGACGACTGCTATGACAGGAGATGGGGTCAATGATATTCTTGCTCTTCGCGAAGCAGACTGCTCCATCGTGATGGCTGAAGGAGATCCCGCAACCCGTCAAATTGCCAATATTGTTCTTTTGAACTCTGACTTTAATGACGTTCCAGAAATTCTTTTTGAAGGCCGTCGTGTGGTGAATAACATTGGACGAATCGCTCCAATCTTCTTTATCAAAACGATCTATTCCTTCCTCTTGGCTATCATCTGTATCGCCAGTGCTCTCTTCTTTAACGTCAACTATTTGCTGATTTTCCCTTTCATTCCTATTCAAATCACCCTGATCGACCAATTCGTCGAAGGATTCCCACCATTTGTATTGACCTTTGAACGCAATATCAAACCGGTTGAAAAACACTTCTTGAGACGTTCCCTTCTGTTAGCCTTACCAAGCGCCTTGATGGTCGTCTTTAGTGTCTTGTTTATTCGCCTTTGGGGAGCAAGCCATGGTTGGTCTGCAGCCGATATGTCTACTGTATCCTACTACTTACTTGGATCCATCGGTTTCCTATCCGTTATCCGTGCTTGCCTGCCACTAAATATCTGGCGGGCCCTCCTCATTCTCTTCTCTGTAGTAGGATTCTACGCATCTGCGATCGTGTTGAAAAACTTGATCGAGATTTCCCTCCTTACAGCCACTACTTTCCCAGTTTATCTGGCATTGATGGCCATCTTTACAGGAGTCTTTATCCTCACTACAATTCTCCAAAAATATGAATTTGATTAAAAAAAGTTGAGAGTAAAACTCTCAACTTTTTATGTTTTATCGATCTTTCCCCAAGCATCTTTTCATGCTATAATAGAGCTATGACAGATATCGAATTAAAAGACGGTGAGCGCGTCAATCAACTCTTTTCAAGTGATGTGAAAATTATACAAAATCGGGAAGTCTTTAGTTACTCCGTGGATAGTGTCCTCCTCTCGCGCTTTCCAAAATTGCCCAAGCGGGGCTTGATCGTAGATCTCTGTGCTGGAAATGGGGCCGTGGGACTCTTTGCAAGCACTCGGACAGAGGCCCGGATCATTGGTGTCGAAATTCAGGAACGTCTAGCGGATATGGCTACCCGCTCCATTGCCCTCAATGACTTGAACCAGCAAATGTCCATGATCACCGATGACCTCAAGCATTTGCCTCAACATATCGGGGGGAGTAAGGTGGATATTATCCTCTGTAATCCTCCTTATTTCAAGGTAGATGAGCATTCCAATCTCAATGATAGTGAACACTACCTCTTAGCTCGACATGAAATTACGACCAACTTAGATGAGATTTGCCATGTGGCCCAGCGGGTTCTCAAATCAAATGGTCGCTTAGCGATGGTCCATCGTCCAGATCGCTTTTTAGATATCATCGAAACCATGAAGCGTTACAATCTTGCACCTAAGCGGATCCAGTTTGTCTATCCCAAAATGACCAAAGAGGCGAATATGTTGTTGATTGAGGCGATCAAGGATGGCTCACTGGATGGTTTAAAAATTCTGCCTCCCCTCTTTATTCACAATGAAGACGGCAGCTATACAGACGAGATTCATGAGATCTACTATGGAAACTAAGGCTTACATGTATGTCCTAGAGTGTGCGGATGGCTCCCTCTACACTGGCTACACCACGGATGTCGAAAAACGCCTAAAGACTCACAATGCTGGAAAAGGCGCCAAATACACACGGGCTCGCCTCCCCGTTAAACTTCTTTACCAAGAATCCTATTCAGATAAGCCCTCTGCTATGTCTGCCGAGGCTCTCTTTAAAAAGAAATCACGCCAAGCTAAGCTAAACTATATCAAAAAGAACCGTCGGACTCCATAGTCCAACGGTTTTTCATTTACAAAATGGTGATACGATACTGGTGACTCCGTGTCTCTTGAGGAGCCAACTGGATCACACCTTTTTTATCTTCGAAGAAATCGCCCTCTTCTGCAGATGTGGAAATACCCGTCCAAGGCTCCAAGGCAATGAAAGGACCCTTGTTATTGGTAGACCAAAGGACGAGATTCTCAAAATCTGCAAAGGCAAATTCCAAACCTTTACCAGATTTTTTCGAGAGGAGCTGCACAGATTTAGAGGCTAATTGATCTAAAATAATGGCGTCTTTTTCAAACAGTTCATGGCGCAAAGGTAGGCTACGACTATGGTCTAAAAATGGCGTCCGTTGCAGGCGATCGACCAAACCGGTTTCTGTGAACAAGAGAGGGACGCTACAGCTTTCTTCTTTTTCAAAAATCAACTCATAGTCTTCATAGTCTTCATCTGCTAAAAGGGGACAACGAAAGGCTGGATGCCCTCCAATAAAATAAGGCATGACTTGATCTGACTCTAGATTTTGCACGCGATAGGTGATGGTGATTTCTTTCCCTTTCAATTCATAAGCGATTTCCACTCGAAAATGGTAGGGATAATTTTGTAAGCTTTCGTCGTTAGAGGTAATTTCAAAGACAAGACAATGGTCTGTCTGTTCTTTGAGTTCAAACTCTCTCTTGCGAATAAGACCGTGTCTTGGAAGCTGGCCTGTCTTCACTCCATCTTTTAGATGATACTGCACTTGGCCATTACGAACGCTCCCACAAATTGGAAACAGAACCGGCGCTTGTCCTGACCAATACTCTGGATCCCCTTGCCAGAGATATTCTATGCCTTCTTTACTTCGAATAGAGCTCAATTCCCCTCCAAATGTCTTAAATTGTAGTTCTAGATCATCATTTTTTAATGCAATCACCATGGACGACACCTCTTTATAATTAGTATGGTTATTATATTCATTATAACCTTTTAGAAGAGATTGTCAATTTTTATCTTTCTAGTCAAAAATTTTAAAAAAATAAGAAAAAATTCTTGACAAGGCTTAGAAATAATTGTAGACTTAATATGTTAACAGAAATATTCCGTTTTAGGAATTCATTCTTTCTGTTGTCTGACTTTTTTGGATGCTCCTTATCATGATACATTTTTCTAAAAGAGTCAGTTATCATTTAGGTCTCCTTATAAATATACAAGGGTTAACAGCTAGTTAACCCTTGTATTTTTGATTTTCATATAAAAAACGGCCTATTGCTAGACCGTCCTTCGGACTTATTTATCCCCTTTGTTGCGGATGACAAATCCATTTTTCTTTTCATTGGAAGTACGATGAGGACGTTTGTTGCCTTTGCCTTCAAAGTCTCGGCTATTTTTTTTGGACTTGCGTTTGAAATCACGGCGTCCACCTTCACGGTCACCTTTGCCTTTCCCACCAAAGCCACCACCGGATGGTTTAAATGGTAATGGTTTTTCACGTGCAATTTCAACTTCTGGAAGGCTGTCTGGATCTTGAACGGTCAAGCTCAAAATATACATAGCCAATTCTTCAGGAGTGAATTCTGCAGCCAATTTGCGAGCATCCTTGCCAAACTTCTCAAAGTTGGTCCGGATTTTTTCATCTTCAAAGTCTCGCTCAATTTTCTTCAGTGCTACTTGTTTTTTCGCTTGGAAGGCTTCTTCTGCTGTTGCAGGTTTCATTCCCTTCATCCGCTTTTTGGTCAAGTTCTCAATGATTTGCAAATAGCCCATTTCATTTGGCGAAACAAAGGTAATGGATTGCCCTGTTTTCCCAGCACGACCTGTCCGTCCGATCCGGTGAACATAGCTTTCTGGATCTTGTGGAATATCGTAGTTGTAGACATGGGTAACACCTGAAATATCCAAGCCACGTGCCGCAACGTCTGTTGCTACCAAGACGTCCAAGTTCCCATTTTTAAAATCACGGAGGACACGAAGACGTTTGTTTTGATCCAAATCACCGTGAATCCCTTCTGCTCGGAAACCACGAATCTTGAGGCCACGAGTCAATTCATCAACCCGGCGTTTGGTTCGACCAAAGACAATGGCAAGTTCAGGCTGCTCGACATCCATCAATCGTGTCATAGTATCAAATTTTTCGCCTTCTTTGACACGAATATAGTATTGATCGACCAAGTCGGTTGTCAATTCTTTGGCCGCAATCTTAACGTGTTCTGGCTCTTTCATAAACTGAACACCAATGCGTTTGATGGCTTCTGGCATCGTTGCTGAAAAGAGCAAGGTTTGGCGTGTTTCTGGGACACGACTAATGATGGCTTCGATATCTTCCAAGAAGCCCATATTGAGCATTTCATCTGCTTCATCCAGGATCAAGGTTTCAATATGATCGAGTTTCAAAGCCTTGCGCTTGATCAAATCTAGCAAGCGTCCAGGTGTTCCCACAACGATGTGAGCACCTGACTTCAAAGCTTTAATTTGCTTTTCAATGCTTGATCCACCATAGACAGAGCGAACTTTAACACCCTTACTGCGTCCAAAGCGGAAGAGTTCTTCCTGACTTTGAACTGCCAATTCACGCGTCGGGGCAATGACAAGGGCTTGGATCACTGTGTTATCGACATCAATCTTCTCCAACGTTGGAAGACCGAAAGCAGCTGTTTTACCAGTCCCTGTTTGCGCTTGACCGATGACATCTTTTCCTTCAAGAGCCAAAGGAATGGTTTGTTCTTGGATAGGGCTTGCTTCTACAAAGCCAGCTTTTTCAATTTCTGCTAATAATGCAGCAGATAAGTTAAATTCATTGAATTTCAATTCTTTCTTCTTTCTAAAAAGTGGTGCGAAGCCACTTTATCAAACTTCTTTCAATGCGAAAACGCACTGATTGCATAGGAAGTCGCCTTCCTGGTTACCTGTCGCAAGACTCATCTAAAGAAAAACTAGTCCGTCTATTTGAGACTGCATTTTCTTTAGAGAAAAATGTTTTGCGTCCTAACGGATGTTGTTGGCTAGTATCGTTTTTCAAACAAATAGGCCACAAGATCCTTCTTGCGGGAGTTTTCTTTCGAACAGAACCCTTCCATCTGTTCTGCCTCCCCACCATTTCTCTCATACAAGTTTGCAACTTATCTAGTATAACACAATGAAGAGGCAAATGATAGTCAAAGGAGACTAATTTTATTTTTTAGGAAAAAAATCCTGGATCGCTTGAAATCATAAAAGTGACGCAAAGCCAAGCCAGGACTGCTTTTCTTCTTGCGACCATTTCATATACTTCATCATATAAGTATAAAAAACAGGAAAAACTTTTATTTTTTGGTAGCTCTTATCTTGCGTTTTTACAAATAAATATGTATAATACAGTTAGTATCTAAAATATTTCTGTATAAAGAAATAGGATCATTTTATCTGATTCAACGATTTATTCTACGTTCTAATTTATTTAGAAACCACTCAGTACTATTAAATCTACTCCTACTATTTCCAAGAAGATTTGTACAGTCGATGAACTATTCACACTGCCCCTTCTTTGGAGAGGAGGGCAGGTGTCTAGATGGTTCCTATTTCTCAGATGTTTCTAGATACGAAGAGGCTCGGATTTCTCCAAGCCTCTTTTTTTATCTTTTTTTCACAATCCAACGCATGACCTTTGCCAAAATGAGCCATAAAATAAAGCTACATACGGATACATAGATCCAGGCATTGGGATCCTCTGTCATAGGAAGAGGGATATTCATTCCGAAGAAACCGGTGATAACGGCTAAGACCGCCAACAAGGCTTCAAAGATGGTCAGGGTTGTCAAGTTGTCATTCAGGTTGTTGTTTAGGATATTGTTGTAGGATCCTGACAACTGTTGCAAGACGTTGGAAATCAACTCCGTCATTGAAACCAACTGACGCGCTTCGATCATGGCATCATCAAACTGCTCTTTTTCAACATCATCCAGCCTGCGATAGATGGCGTGCGCTTTGATATGCTCTAGCAACATCCGATTTTGCTTGGCTGCTGCGACCAGATAAACCATACCGGTCTCAAGGTCAGACAGGGCATAGAGATTCTTGGTTGTTGTAGTCTTTCGAAGCAAGCGATTGAGTTCATCCTTGTGCTTATCTAAGCGATCAATAATCGGATAATAAGCATTACTGATCATTTCAAGACCTGCAAAAAGCAACTTATAGATCGACAGTTCCTCATGACTTTCCAAATAGCGAACCATTTGTTCAATGATATAGGCATTGTCTTGGTTACTGATGGTCACGAGTCGCGTATCTTGAACGATAAAGGTCATAGGAATAGTTTCGTAGTATTCCTTGTCCTTTTCTAAATCCAATACATTGTAGATAAAGGTGATCGTACCGTTTTCTCGATTGTAATCCATATGGGCACGTTCGTTCTTATCCATCGCGTACTCAATGGTTTCTTTATCAATCTCGTATTTTTTATAAAGATATGAATTCTCAGTAATCATATCCGAGTCAATATTGATCCATTTGCGATCATGGCCCAATTGTTTATCGATAAACATTCCGTCTCCTTTCTCAACTGTTCTCTATCAAATCGATTTCTTTTATTTAAAGACCGCACTAGCTAATGCTTGCTGGATTTCAATGACACTGTTGTCACTCTTGAATTGTAAAACTTCTGAAGGCTCCACTGCAGAAGAAACCCAGATTTTTAATTCAGCATCCAAATCAAAATGACCGGAAGTTTCCACTGAAAAACGAGAGATGGAGCGATAAGGAAGGGATTTGTAGGATGTTTTCTTTCCTGTCATCCCTTGCTTATCCACCAAGATCAAACGAAATTCGGTAAAGACGATCAAATCACGAATCAGGCTAAAAGCGAGAGTGACTTGCTCGCCAGGCACCAAGATATCTTCTAGATCTCTTTCTACTTTGTCAACATTTTTTTGAGAGGCATTGCCCATCAAACCACTTAATAATCCCATCATTTCTCCTTTAAAAGCGAAAACAGATAAATTTCCGTTTTCTTATTTCTCTTGTTGTGGATCGGTTTTGAAAACGTTCCTTATCCCATCTTTTCTTCCAACTCAACGTCTGGATACTTGTCCGCAAACCAGCGGAGGGCAAAATCATTTTCAAAGAGGAAGACTGGCTGGTCAAAGCGGTCCTTGGCCAAGATGTTCCGGCTTGAAGACATGCGCTCATCTAGGTCTTCTGGTTTGATCCAGCGAACGGTCTTTTTACCCATTGGGCTCATGACCACTTCGGCATTGTATTCATTTTCCATCCGGTGCTTAAAGACTTCAAACTGAAGTTGCCCGACAGCACCCAACATGTATTCACCTGTTTGGTAGTTGGTATAGAGCTGAATAGCTCCTTCTTGCACCAATTGCTCAATCCCCTTGTGGAAGGATTTTTGCTTCATAACGTTCTTGGCAGACACCTTCATGAAGATTTCAGGGGTGAAGGTTGGCAGTGGTTCAAATTCAAACTTGTTTTTACCAACTGTCAGCGTATCTCCAACCTGATAAGTACCAGTATCATAGACCCCGATGATATCTCCTGCCACGGCATTGCTGACATTCTCACGGCTTTCGGCCATAAACTGGGTGACATTTGATAGCTTAGCGCCCTTACCAGTACGAGGCAGGTTGACACTCATCCCACGCTCAAATTCACCCGATACGATCCGCACAAAGGCAATCCGGTCACGGTGACGAGGGTCCATGTTGGCTTGGATTTTAAAGACAAATCCTGAGAAATCCTTGTCATAAGGATCGACCATTTCTCCATCGGTCTTCTTGTGGCCGTGTGGTTCTGGAGCAAACTTGAGGAAAGTCTCCAAGAAAGTCTGCACCCCAAAGTTCGTCAAAGCGGATCCAAAGAAGACTGGTGTTAATTCACCCGCAAGGATGGCTTCTTCTGAGAATTCATTCCCAGCTTCTTGCAAAAGTTCGATATCGTCTTTCACCTGCTCGTAGAATGGATTGTTGGCAAAGAGCTTGTCTCCATCTTCTAGACTGGCAAAGCGTTCATCCCCTTTGTAGAGTTCCAAGCGTTGATTATAGAGGTCGTAAAGCCCCTCAAAGGCTTTCCCCATCCCGATCGGCCAGTTCATTGGGTAACTTGCGATGCCCAAGACTTCTTCCAATTCTTGCAAGAGGTCCAATGGCTCACGACCATCACGGTCCAGCTTGTTCATAAAGGTGAAGACTGGAATGCCACGGTGTTTGACAACTTCAAACAATTTCTTGGTTTGAGCCTCGATCCCCTTGGCAGAGTCTACCACCATAACGGCAGCATCTACCGCCATCAAGGTCCGGTAAGTATCTTCCGAGAAGTCCTCGTGCCCTGGTGTATCAAGGATATTAACCCGTTTTCCATCGTAGTCAAACTGCATGACAGATGAGGTTACCGAAATCCCACGTTGTTTCTCGATGTCCATCCAGTCAGATTTAGCGAAGTTTCCTGTTTTCTTTCCTTTTACGGTACCAGCTTCCCGAATCTCTCCCCCAAAGTAGAGCAACTGCTCAGTAATCGTCGTTTTACCAGCATCCGGGTGGGAGATGATGGCAAAGGTACGGCGTTTTTTAATTTCTTCTTGTACGTTCATGTTCCTAATTCTTTCTCTTCTTATTTTTTGATAAATTTACAAATTCATCTCTACATCGGATTTCTCCTCAATTTCTCTATCTGTCCTATTATAGCGAAAATAGGCACTTTTTTCAACGATGATTCTTCTTTGAAGGCAAAAAGAAAGACTAAAATCCGTCGATTCTAGTCCTCTTCAATCATGGTTATTTTCTCACTTTCACCCGCTCACTTCTGCGACTGAAGAACTGATTAAAGAGTAATAAAGCAAGGGCTAAAATACTGGATACAACCAGATAATTAAGCCACACCTTATCCCCTCTCATAATCGGAGGTCGGGCCATCAAGCCATAATTTCCTCCTGTCAATTGATTGACTCCAACCAGGAATAAATCTAAGGCAAAGGTATAGAGAACAATCTGACTATTTTTTAAGAGGTTTCGATCATACCATCTCAAGAGATAAATCAAGGAATTGATTAAAAGACAGTAATGTCCGAGGAGGAAAGAAAAGCCCGTAATATGAGGGAAAGTATAGGGATCAAAGACTGGATAGCCTAAAGCAAAGATGGCTCCACTCACTCCCATCAAGGCAAAGAACTGTTTGCTTTTCCAGCGGTCTGGTAAAAACAAGACCGCAAACATGGCCAAGCGGCAATGATAAAATGGTAAGCTATTGGACCAAGGAATGTGGTAGGCAAAATACCAAAGATACAAGCAAATTAACTGGAAGCCTTGTAAATATTGAAAGCATTTGCGAAATTGCTCATTCTGATAATAACGAAGTGACATCATAATCGCTGTCACAATTAACAAGACCATCACACTATACCAAAGTGCTGAGATTGCTGGTGGTGCTGTTGATTCTGTAGTGAAAAAATGATGCATAAAATCTCCTTATTTAAACAGATTTAGGTATTCTTCTTTTCTTACTGTACTGAACGATCGTATTGATGAAAATCAGTGTCCCCGTCATGAGTACCGTCACGATTAAATAGTTGAACACAAGACCATGGTCACCGATCACAGGAGGGCGACGCATAAAGCCGTAGTTTCCACCTGTTGCGAGATTGGCAAGCTGAATAATGGCATTGACCCCAACAGTCATCTGACAGATTTTCCAAACAGACCCTTCTTCCACCTGGTAGGATTGAACCAGATATATCAAACAGTTGGCCAGGAGAGCCCAGTGACCAAAGACATTGTTGATCGAAGAAACGTGAGGAAAAGGGTAGGGATAAAAAACAGGATGAACCAAGGCCATAATGGAGCCAAAGACTCCCACGAGAGCAAAATATTGTTTGAAGCTGCCCTTGGGCGCCAAAAGAATGATCCACATGGCCATCCGGCTATGATAGAAGGGAAGACTCTCTGAAAGAGGCAAGCGAGCAGCTAGATACCAAGAGTTGATAATCAACAACTGAATCAATTGCCCCCAATACCAAAAGTTTTGGTAGCCTTTAGAGTGAGCAAATCGAATGGACAGACCTCCCACTACCACTAATGAAGTCGGCAATAAGAAATACCAGACCCCCAATTGAGGAGGGGTCGTTGGTTGACTGGTGAAAAATAAGTCCCAAAGTGTCATGATTTCTTTCCCTTTTCTGCTCTTTTTATTCTGAACGCGAAACTATACTCTCTTCGACCATCTTGTATTTGTATTTATAGCGTTGATTGACCAAGCAAATACCAGCTACCATCACGATGCTGACCAAGAGGTAGTTCAAGAGAGCACCGTGGTCTCCAATGATTGGTGGACGCTTTAAGAAGCCGTAATCTCCTTTCGTCAAAAGGTTGACCAAGAAAATCAAGGCATTCATGCCAAAGGTGATCTTAACAATTCGTAGGCTGTCTTGCTTTTCCGACTGATAAAAATCTTGCAGGTAAATCAAACTATTAGCAAACAAGGCCCAGTGGCTAAAAATTAGATTGAGCACAGTGATATGAGGGAATGGGAAGGGATCAAAGGCTGGATAAACCAGGGCCGCAATCGATCCCAAAACTCCCAAGAGAGCAAAATATTGCTTGATATAGGTCCCTTTAGGGGCAAAGAGAATCACCAACATGGCCAAGCGGCAATGATAAAAAGGCAAATTATCCGTCAAAGGCATGTGGGCAAGAATATACCAAGCATTGATGGTCAAGACTTGGATCAACTGTGCCCAATACCAAAAGCGTTGGTAGCTTTTAGACTGCGCATATCTGATGGAAAAGTAACCAACCACCAACAAAGATGCTGGCAGAATGAAATACCAGAGCCCAAACTCAGGCGGGGCTGATTTTTGGTTCGTAAACAATAAATCCCAAAGTGTCATTTTTTATCCCTTTAATTTATAAATCGTTTTTAATCACAATACAAATCTCGTTTCCCATCATAAACCTCCCAAAGGAAGTTCAATTGTTCTTCTGTATTGCGCTTGGTAGAAAGAGCAGGCATTTTCTCTCTCTCAAAAAAGGCAAGATCGGAAATTTCCTGATTCTGTTGAAAACTTCCATCCAGCAATTCACATTCAAATACCAATTTCACATATTGTCGGCTTTGCAATTGGTAGCGATTGGTATCAAATACTGCCAACAAGCGATTAACACGCGCTACATAGCCAGTTTCTTCTTGGATTTCCTTTAAAATATTTTCTTTAGGAGAATAGCCAACCTCACCAAAACCACCCGGCAAAGCCCAGGTCTCTTCTCCCTGACCTTTCACTAAACAAAGTTTGTCATCTTTGACAATCCAGGCCCTTACATCAATCAAGGGAGTGTCGTAATGGTCTGTCGGACGAAACAAATCCGATAATTCTTGTGGATTCAGATCAGTCGCTTCTCTGACAAGATCCTGTAAAATAGCACGAATATCCTGGTAGCGCTCTTGATCAAATGGATCTTTTGAGAACGCTAAGCCTGTATTGGTGATTGAAATCAAGCGCTGAATGTTCTTTAGTACATTACTACTCGCCATTCTCTATCTCCTCTACCAATTTGGCTAGATTCATAGAATTGCTTCCCTTGATGAGGATTTGGTCCTGCTCTTTTAAGCTTTCCTTGACTTGTTTGACCATGTCCTCAAACTGATCTTCCTCAGCTGTCTTCTTGAAATAATAGACATGTCCGAGTGGGAACATCTGACTCGCTAACTGAGCCAATCCTGCAATGTCTTGGCCGTAGAAAATAACCGTATCCAAGACATCTGGCGAGAGGCTGAGAATCATTTGGTTGTGCAGATCTACAGATTGCTCCCCTAGTTCTTTCATATCCGCCAGGACGGCTAATTTTCGACCTTTTGGATTGGCAGGAATAGTTGAGAAGGTTTCTAAAATTAGGCGCATGGCCGTTGGATTGGCATTGTAGACATCGGATAGAATATCCGCTCCGTTGCTGGCCTTCTTCCATTCTGTCCGGTTGCGCGTTAATTGCAAGGTTTCAAAACTATCACGAATCGCAGCTTCGCTCACTCCTTCTTGCAGGGCAACATAAGCTGCAATCATGGCATTGGTCGCATTGTATTTTCCTGTTACTGGAAGATCGATCGCTTCTTCTAAGAAATTCGCTCGGAAAGTTAAGCTATCCTTTCGCTCGATTAACTCGGTAATAAAAATCTCCTCGTCTGGACCAAAGCGAACGACTGTTTGATTTTCAGGAAGGTAGGCATCGACGATCGGATCAGCTGGAACTACCAGAAGGCCACCTTCTGGCATCCCGTCCGCAATCTGGAGTTTTCCTTTTGCGATCTCACTTCGATCTTTGAAGAATTCCAAATGGGCTTCCCCAATCAAGGTGACAATAGCAGCTTTTGGATGCGCCAGTTCTGACAAGAGATGGATATCTCCTAGATGGTCTTGTCCCATTTCAAGGACGAGTTTGTCCGTCCCTTCTGGCATATGCAAAACCGTATAAGGAAGACCAATTTCGTTATTATAGTTTCCTTGTGTTTTATAGGTCAGGTAGGTGGTGGACAAAAGCTGTGCCAACATATCTTTTGTAGTGGTTTTACCATTTGACCCCGTCACTGCAAAAACATCTACTTTTGTCTTTTGAAGATAGGTCACTAGTGTTTGAAAAGCGCTCAGCACATCTTCCACCAAAATATAAGGGTGCCCTTCGACCACTTTCTCTGAAAAAGTGGCTACGGCTCCGTTTTCAAAAGCAGTCTCAATAAAGTCATGACCATCACGCGCTCCCTTTAACGGAACAAAAAGGTCTCCAGGCCCAATCAAACGGCTGTCAAATTCAGGCCTGACGAGGGCCACATCTTCAAATTGGCTGATATCATTTTTTGCATGTACTAGATGAGCAACTTCATGTAATGTGAGATTCATATCCGACTCCTCAGTTCTCCGTAGCGTCCTCAAAGATTTGGACGCTCCTATCAAATTCTTCTCATTATACCATATTCTAGACCACAAAAAAAGTGGCTGGGACAGAAGTCCTAGCCTCTTGATTGTTTTTGGATTGTCGAGCAAGACGCAGTAGTTGAGTGGGCTCTACTACGCTGATTTTATCAGCTTTTACAGCCCTACTTAACTGTGCGGAGGTGGGACGACGAAATCGAATTCTAACGAATTACCGATTTCTGTCCCACTCTCTCTTTTCTTACAACAAATGCGCTTCGTGTTTTTGGAAGACTTCTTTTCCAAGCTCTACTAACTTGGTGATCAAATCTGTATATTTGAGTCCCATATTGTCCCAAAGCAGAGGATACATAGACCATTGGGTAAATCCAGGCATGGTATTGAGTTCGTTTAAGAAGATCTCTCCTTTATCGGTATAGAAGAAATCACAACGCGCTAAGCCCAGACCACCGATCGCACGAAAGGCTTTCTCTGCGTTGGTCCGCATGGTTTTCACAACCTCAGGGTCCAATTGAGCCGGAATCGCCATGGTAATTTTGTTGTCGATGTATTTGGCATCATAATCATAGAAGGCCACATCTTTCACAACTTCACCTGGCAAGGTGCTCTTCACATCATAGTTTCCAAGCAGTCCAACTTCAATCTCACGCGCATTGACTCCTTGTTCTACTAAAACACGGCTATCGTATTTAAAGGCTAATTCAAGAGCAGCCCGAAGCTCTGTTTGGTTTTCAGATTTTGAAATCCCTACGCTAGAACCCATATTGGATGGTTTGGTGAAAACCGGATAAGAGAGAGTCGCTTCAATTGCAGCAATTTTCTCATCCACGTCATCGCCTTCCACTACAGCTACATAAGGAACTTGCGGAATTCCTGCAGACTCCAAGACCCGTTTGGTCGTGATCTTGTCCATGGCCACACTGGAAGCTAGGATACCACAGCCGACATAAGGCATTTTCAAGACTTCTAAGAATCCTTGAATAGAGCCATCTTCTCCCATCGGTCCATGAAGAACTGGAAAGACTACTGCTCCTTCCTTGTAAATCGCAGATGGAGCCACTTTTTTAGACCAGTCCACTGTCTCATTGGTCATCAATTTCTCATCATCCGCTGGTTTCTCTTCAAAAGCTTGCGTCTGGATGAAGTCTCCTGACTGCGTAATAAAGTAGGTTTGAACCGAAAATGCTTGGTAATCAATCGCGCGCATCACGCTTTCTGTTGAAAGAACAGATACTTCACGTTCTGCACTACGTCCACCATATAACAGGATTAAGTCTTGTTTACTCATAGTTTCTCCCTAATTGTTCCCTTGATTTCTTACTTGATAGTATACCACAATGATAGCCCTTTCGAAAGAACTTCTCTTATAATTCTGTCCGATTTTCGATCGCGCGAAGAAGGGTCACTTCGTCCGCATACTCGATATCGGCTCCAACTGCTAGACCCCGTGCCAAACGGGTCACTTTGATCCCGGCTGGTTTGAGCACGCGTGAGATATACATAGATGTTGCTTCCCCGTCTGCCGTCGCATTGGTCGCAACAATGACCTCAGTAACTGTTCCATCCATCAAGCGACTGAGCAAACTCTTGAGATTGATATCATCGGGTCCCACGCCATTCATGGGTGAGATCAAGCCATGCAAGACATGATAGCGACCGTGGTATTCCTGGATATTTTCCATAGCAGAGACATCCCGGCTATCTTCTACAACAAGAATGAGGGATGGATCCCGCGTTTCATCTCGACAAATCTCGCAGGTTTCTTCATCAGTCAAATTGCCACAAATACTGCAATACCCTAGCTCACGCTTGGCATTTAGTAAGTTCTTGGCAAATTCATTAACATCATCATCTGACATGCCAATGGTGTAAAAAGCAAGACGGGTCGCTGTTTTGATCCCAATTCCTGGCAACTTCGAATAGCTGTCAATTAATTTTGCAATAGGTGCTGGATAAAGCATAGTTTCCTTTCTAATTCATGGGGTGTTTCTGATTGTATAAGTTAATAATGTCACGCGTAATGGAATGACTAACCGTTGCCTGTAGATTGGTATTATGTGGAAAGACCACCGCTACCGCAATCTTTGGATTATTCGATGGTGCATACGCCACCACATTAGTATTAATGGCTTGTTTGCCTCCATCGACAGTGGTTTCAGCTGTACCAGTCTTTGCACTGATGGGCACACTGGCCCCACGACCAACGGTTTTTCCAGTCGTCAACCCACTCGTACCATTGGCCACTTGGTAAAACCCTTGCTTGATCAAAGCCATGTCCTCCGCTGAGATATGGACTTGATTGAGCTCCTTGGCTTCGATCGCTTTTTTCAACTGACCGAGGCCACCTTGATCATTATTGTCATAGATTCCTTCGACGACATGAGGACTCACCCGCTTCCCATCATTTGCAACGGTTGCCGCATACTGAGCCAATTGCATAGGGGTGTAGTTGTCAAACTGGCCAAAGGCATTGGTCAAATAATTACCGACTGTATACTCTTTCGGGATAAAACCGGTCGATTCATTGGGAAGGTCAATCCCCGTTGACGTTCCAAGACCGTACTCTGCAAAAGTGGAGCGGAGTTTTTTCATAGCAGGATACACTTGATCCACTTGTAAGGTCATATTTGGAGTGTAGGGTTGCCCCATCATCTTAAGAGCAATCTGGACCATGTAGGTATTGGAAGAATACTCCAAAGCTTCTACTGCATTGATGGAGCGACTGCCGTATTGGGTAAACCAAGAGTTAATCGGCGTTGATCCTGCAAAAACAATGGGCTGATCGGTCAGTACCTGATTGCCGGAAATGGCACCATTTTCCCATCCTGAAGTCAAGGTTGCTCCTTTAACGACCGATCCTGGGACGAAAACATTGGTGACTGTTCCCAAAGCATCGGTTGATAAATCTTGACTACCAGCCTGGTGTTTGATCCCTGCCATGGCAAGGACTTTCCCTGTATCAGGCTCAAGGGCTACAGCATAGACGCCTTCGGAGTAGGTCGCATTTCCAGCTTGCAACTCTGCGCTAAAGGCAGAGCGGAGAATATCTTCCACCCCTTTTTGGAAATCCAAGTCAATCGAGAGCTTGAGGTTTTCCCCCTTAGCTCCTTTTGAAATGTCTACCACTTTATCCATATTGCCATTTTTATCCAGAAGAATTTCTTTTTCACTGCGTTTTCCTTGAAGGACGTTTTCGTATTCCTTTTCGAGATAAGACGTTCCAACCCGGTCATTGAGGGCATAGCCTTTTTTGACATAGTCCTCGACTTCTTCTGCTGGAAGTCCCGCCTGCTCAGTCGAAACCGTTCCGATGATAGAAGCTAAAGGAGTATCCAAAACCTTGCGGTCCCAACTGGTCGTGATCGCAATTCCAGGAAGGTCCTGACTGTCAGCCGCGATGGTCGCAATCTGCTCAGCTCCTAGTGCTTGCGTCGAAATAATCCCCGTCGCAAAATTCTCCACAGCATTCATTTGGCTATAGAGATAGATAATCTTTTTCTCATCATCTGTGTAACCGAGTTTTGAAGGGTCAATGCTGTCCACTGCCGCTTGATAGATTTTAGCTTCTGGCAGACGATTGCCATCAGTATCAAATTTCTTTTTCTCAGGTAGGTGTTCCACGACCTCTTGGTAGACCTTGGTATTGGCTAGATAGTAATCCACTTCTTGACGTTCGGTTACTTGAGGATTTTCTACATCGACATACTGTAAGAGTTTCCCAGCTGTCTCTCGCATTTCTTGGGCCGTCATTTTACGATCACGTGTAAAGGTAAGGACTTGTTTTCCCACATTTTCCACCAAGGGCTTACCAGAAGCATCATAGATTTGCCCTCGCACACTCCCTTGTTTGACCGTCTTTTTCGTAGCTTTTGCCAATTTATCCGTATAATAGGCTTGGTGAGTGATCTGCATATAGCCAAGTCGGGCAATCAGCACCAAAAAAAGAAGGCAAATCAAACTAAACAGCAGGTAGAGTCTGCGTGTAATCGAATGATTCTCAAACTTCCGTATTTTCTTCTTCATGAAATGTTCTATCCTTGTTTTCTAATCAACACTTACCTTCCATTTTACTATTTTTCCAAGAGTATCTCAAGAAAAGGAAGAGCCCTTTCCTGGAATTTTATAAAGAAAAAAGATTGGAGCTGTTTGCCCAATCTCTTCTACTAATAGGTCACAACGTTGATCTTGCCTTTGTCATACTCGGCAATGAAAATGTCCAAAACGTTGTCATAGCCTTCTTTTTCCAATTCAGCCAGCAACCACTCTTCGCTTTTTCCAATTGTTTCCAAAATTTCAAGCTGAACCACTCCATCCGTAATGATCGGGTATTTAGGATTTTCATCCCCCGCACGGACAACGATCATTTGACCATTTTGTTCAATAACAGCGCGCTTCACATCTTTTAATTGAAAAATCCCTTGTCCACGTAGTTTCAAAGCAACATCTGAAGCAGAAAGTCCTTTGGAACGACACGCTTCCGGATCCAGTTTCCCATTTTTAATGATGACAGTTGGTTTTCCATCAATCAAGTGCTTCATAAAACGAACATTGGTATTGAGCCATTTTAAGAGCAAGATCAAAATAGTCCACATTAAGAGAATCACAATGTATTGAAGAATGGTAATGGAGCTATTGTAGATGACCCCACCAATAATGCCCCCAAGAACAAAGTTCTGTATCTGGTCTACTGCAGAATTTGGTGCTAAGTTTCCTTTCCCGGTCACATTGATGACAAATACCAAGGAAATCAAGCCCAAAGCTAATTTAATCAAGATGTTTAAAAAATTTACTATCATTTGTTCACCTCCACAAGTTCCACGTCTGTTTTATACAGATCCATCTTTTCTAATAGGTAGCTATCTGGGTCAGATCCTGCGATAGCTCGGTAATAAACCTCTCCAACCTTCAGGATCGCCCCATCTGTGGCTGCTGAAGTATTGACATAGACGTCTTCTTTTTTGACATTCAACTCCTTTGAGATGACCTCAATAAAATGCAGAGAACGTTGGAATTGGTCATTATTACTTTGGCTATTTTGGAAATTGCTGATGCCGATCAAGACCACTGCAACTAGAGTCAAAATGGAAATAATAGATAATTCACGGAATTTGCTATCGTGCTTATCCCGATAGGCTTTCACCGCAAAAAAACCAGTCAGTAGAATGAGCAAACCAGAGATCCCAATAGTCACCCAATTTTGCTGACTGATCTGACTCAATACATAGTCATAAGAGTAAAATTTCATAATGAACTCCCTTTCTCCAAATGAATTCAAGCTATTATAATAGATTTCAGGGGAGAATTCAAGGCATTCTAATCAGAAAAAAATATATTTTTTCTTTGAAACAAAGTATAAATTTCTAATTATCTTTTTATATTTTCTTAAATGCTCGTAAAGCCTTATTCTATGTGCTTTCGAGTATTTTTACTGTAGGAAGATACTTCACGTTTCTTTGCATATTTCCTCATGTCTTAGCTGTCAGAAGTGGTAAATAAGTAGTAAATTCATTTGTACTACTAAGCAACAAGACGCTCCTGTTGCTTCTCTTTATTCAAGCGTTTCATTTCTGCCATTGCAGAATCGAATGTTGCATGTGCGTAATAGTTCAGCGTCATGGCTATATTAGCATGTCCCATAATGTACTGTAATGCCTTTGGATTCATTCCTGCATTTGCATAGTTGGTACAGAATGTATGTCGCAAACTATGTGGAGTGATGTGTGGCAATTTATCCTCGTTATACTTATTGTATTTCTTAACAAGACCTTTCATCATGCCGTTGTAATCACTTGCCACTTTTGGATAGTTCTTTCTATTAAGAAAGAGGAAATCACTATATCCATCAATCTCAACACGCTTATCATTCTTTCGATTCGCTAACACTCGCTTAAATGCTTGATAGGCTTCTTCAACCATAGGAACTTGACGTTCGCCACTTTTGGTCTTTGGTGTTTCAATGTAGTACCCAATTTCAGTATCTCTCAATAGCTGATGGTCTATATTGACAAGACGATTCTCAAAATCTAAATCTGGAAGTGTCAAACCACCAAACTCTGAAATACGAAGACCTGTTTTTAAGAGTATCAGAATTTCATCATAATTTTTGCTGTAGGTTTTATCAGCTTTTGCAAAGGCTAACAGTTTTTCTTCCTGTTCTTCTGTTAGTACGGTCTTAGGGACAGTATCATCATCAAGAACTGCTTTCAGTTGAAAGTCAAATGGATTCTTCCGAACACAATCATCTTGTATAGCAATATAGAATGAAGCCTTTAAAGAACGTTTGTAGTTATTGATGGTTTGATAAGCATAACCATTTTCACTCATTCTAATAGCCCATTCTTTAGCGTCTGATGGCTTAATACTGTCAATACTTCTTACACCTAACTTGTCTTTCTTCAAAATATCCATAAGATATTTGCGTCCAGTTTCAGTGTTTTTTCTAACCTTTGGTCTTTGAGCGTTCTGTTTTGCGTAAAGCTGGCAGAGTGTCATTTTCTTTCCTACAACATCAATACCATCATGAATGTCTTTCTGTAACTCTGCGATTTTCTCTCTAAGTGAGATACAATCACGCTTTCCTGCTGGTACTCGGTCTGTAGCCACAAGTTTCCACGAGTAAACAAATTGCGGTTCTCCAAATGAATCTATATATTTGTATAAGTATCTTCCGTCTTTTCGTTGGCTCTCTCCAGTCTTTAAGATTCGACCTTTATTGTCACGTCTTTTTTCTGACATGGCATTTGCTCCTTTCCTTTATGGAAAGAGCCTTGATACGACTTAATACTATTTTATCATATACAAGACCCTTTGGCGACGCTAGATTGCGTCCAATGTATCTATAATTTTTTCAAATTGTTTTCGTTTAATCTGAATACGATTGCCATTCATAATCAGCCAATTTGCATTTTTATTTTCCTCTGCCAAGCGTCGTAGCTTGTTTTCGCCAATACGAAAATATTTTGACGCTTCTTCAATGGTTAGGGTATAACGTTCCCAAATAGGAATGTCAGTCTGCTTCATAAAATCCTCCTTTCCAAATCACTTATTTGGATTTCATAAAAGTTGTTTTACCAGCAATCGAACAGCTTTAGCAAAGCTCACGGGAGTTCCACCCCTGCATGGTTCTCATGTAGCCATACTCATTGCCTGCGACGGTTTTATCACGCTCGGACTATTGACTGTATGGGAGTATCATTATCACGATAAGAATGTCGTTGCAGGCAATCCTGCTAAAGATTGCTTCTCGGATCACTAACATGAATCGCTCGCTATCTTTATAAGATAGGTCATGGCGGTTAGTTCCGTTGGCTCTTTTCTTATCGAAACGTATTCGATTACTTTTATTCAGTTTTCAAAGAACAATGGCTCGTTAGCCTATCAAAACACATTGAAAGCTCAATATGCTTTGGTGGAATAACAAACCTCCCTGTTCGGGAAGCGTGGAATGGTTTAGCACGCTTCCACGAAAGGAGAGAGGATATTACTTAATTTCAAATGACAAAATCTTTGTAATCAGTCTGGTTTCCATTCTTCCACGTAAGACTTCATCAACGACCATACTTTGATTGCCATATTCATCTTTCATAAGTCGTAGGGAACGCTTCGTTATGTACCCTCTGTAATGATGTAGAATCTGGTTAATCGCTTCGGTATCGCCATCTGTTGCCTTTACAATGAGAGGAAAGGGAATCATAGGATATTGTGTTTTCATTCTTCAAATTCCTCCATAAACTTTTTAATTAAGGCTAGTCCACTGGTTCTATGCCGATAGACAGTAGAACGGTTCAATTTCAACAGGTCTGCAATTTCTGAATCGCTCATGTCCATAAAGTAAAACAGCAGTAGAATTTCACGTTTCTTGTCTGGCAACTCACGTAATGCTTCACTCAACAAATCATTTTCAACGCCTACTGATAACCCATTGAGTGTAAAAATCTGAAAGTCAGTTGAATAGTTATCTGTTGTCGCAAACTGGCTAACAAGATAATCGCCAACATCCGAAAAGGACACCTCACGCTTTGCAATCCTTGAAAGATAAAGCATATAATTCTTTCGCTCGTCTCCCATAGCACGTTTACAGATATAGTCAAACTGATTTTCTATTGTGGTCTGAAAAGAAGATGGTTTCATGTTTCTCACCCTCTTTCTGTCTAGGAAAGGAAGTGAGCCTTGCTCGTTTATCTCCTTTCACTCTTAGTCCCAATGTGAAAGGGGGATTTGTTGCATTACTGATAAATAAACTTTGTAAAAAAGTTCTGAATAACCAAAAAAGCACACAAACAGATTGATTTCTCTGTTTACATGCTTTTATTTTTCTATCTATATGATTTATAAAACCACATTGGTGGACGTACTTATCTATTGCAGATAGACGACTTTTTTTGATAAATACTCAATGTGGGGAACTTGATTGTATGTGATATACTTCATGGCGACTTTGACCTCCAACAAACCGCCATTTGGAAGTAAGATACAATATTTTAACAGCATAAATAGCACTACCATATAACGGTTTTTTTTATTGGCGTTTAGTAGTGCTTTTTATTAAATATGAACCTATAAACTATATAACATGTTTTTCTATACCTGTTTCTAATTCAATAGGAACAGTAAAATGTATAGAGGTGGTCTACTATGCGTAAAAAAGAAGATAAATATGATTTTAGAGCCTTTGGTTTAGCCATTAAAGAAGCTCGATTGAAACGAGGTTTAACTCGTGAACAAGTGGGAGCATTGATTGAAATTGACCCACGTTACTTAACTAATATTGAAAATAAGGGGCAACACCCCAGCATACAAGTTCTTTATGACCTTGTATCGTTACTTCATGTTTCCGTTGATGAATTTTTCTTACCTGCTAATAACTTGGTAAAAAGCACCCGACGATTACAGATAGAGAAATACATGGATAGCTTTACAGACAAAGAACTATCCTTAATGGAATCTTTAGCCAGCGGTATCAACGAAGCAAGAAACATCGAAGACTAATTAAAAGAATCCATACATAACGGAAAGAGCCGATAAAATGAGATTGTATTAATCTCATTTTATCGGCTCTGCGTCTTTGCGTCTGGCTCTGTAATCACAGTTACTTTGAACTGCTTTATTTCAATTAAATTTTCTTGTCTGCATTTCGGACAATAGAGGGGGAATTTTTTTAATTCAGTATCTTCCCTTATCTTTAATCGTGTTTTATTTCCACATACAGGACACAATATCCACTTGTAGTTTATAATAACTATCTCCTCCTTTACACTTTAATTCAAATCTTTATTAAAGAATATTTCATCTTATTTAACAAGAAACCATATTTATATAACAACATAAAATACACTAAGTTATTTTATTGAACATATATCGTACTTTATCTATCCGACTATTTGGACGACGGGGCTGGCAAACAGGTTCACCGGTAGTAACATGGTACCCTTTTAACTCTGTTAAACAAACACTACGTCCATTTGTAAAGAAAGTTAAATCACTACGATATTCTTGAATACACCGAGCAGGGATTTCTCCACTAAGAATGACCTCATTATTTTTCAATTGAGTGTCTACGATGTTCGCACAATATTTAGGAGCATCGTTGTATGCTCGTGAAAGATATTCCTTTGGCGCATAAATTTTAAAACTAAGATATGGCTCTAACAATTCTGTTCCAGCTTTTTTTAAGACTTGTTCCAATACAATAGGAGCAAGCATCCGAAAATCTGCTGGGGTACTAACAGGGCTATAGTATAAGCCATACTTAAAACAGATTTTACAGTCCGTCACATTCCAACCATACAATCCTTGTTCACAGCCATAGCGTATCCCCTCCATAACTGCATTTTGAAACGATTGATTTAAGTATCCAAGAGAAACCGAGCTCTCATACTGTACTCCGCTCCCTAATGGAAGCTGTGCTACAGATAGACCAATGGAAGCCCAGAAAGGATTTGGCGGCACTTCGATGTGAATGGTATATTCTGCATTTTTTAACGGTCTCTCCATATAAATGACTGTAGGCTCTTTTAGTTCTATCTCCACATGATACTTTTCTTGCAGCAGAGCACAAGTCACTTCCATTTGTACTTTCCCTAAGAAAGAAAGTATGATTTCATGTGTCGCAGAATCCACATAATATCGCAGAAGCGGGTCACTGTCGGAGATTTCTAAAAGTGCATCAAGTAACATTTCCCTTTGTTGAGGTTTGCTCGGTTCAACAGTCGTTTGCAGCAGAGGGAGGGGATTTTCAATTCTCTCTCTCTGTGGCAATAGCTTTGTATCTCCAAGAACACTATTTAACTTCAAAAACTCATTCTGCAAAATAACAATTTCCCCGGAATAAGCCTTATCAATTTTACATAATTCACCATTTATTGAAGTATACATTTCTGTAATTTTTATTTTTTCCTTTTCCGATATTCTAACCGAATCTCGCAAATGCAGTACGCCACTATAAAGACGTATATATGCAAGACGCTGTCTTTTTTCCGAATACTCAATTTTGAAAACTTTTCCGCAAAGTTCAGACGGACCTCGATGTGTTGATGAATAAAATTTATTAGTAATAACTTCTATAAGGTTATCAATCCCTATATTACTTTTTGCACTTCCATGATAAAGAGGGAACAGAGAACAATTCTGAAATCTTATGCTTTCCTCTTGTTCGAGTTCCAATGCTTCTAATGATTTACCGGACATATATTTCTCTAAAAGGTCATCGTTTCCCTCTATTACCGTATCCCATTGTTCAGATTCGGTAAAGTTCGTCACACACATATTAGGATACAGTTCTACCTTCTGTTTGATTACAATTTCGGCAGAAAGTTTCTCTTTAATATCCTGATAAACCGTTGATAAATCAATTCCATTTTGGTCAATCTTATTGATAAAAAAGATTGTGGGAATACCTATTTTCCTAAGTGCATGAAACAATATACGAGTTTGTGCTTGTACGCCATCTTTTGCAGAAATCAGTAGAATTGCCCCATCTAAAACTGATAATGAACGATATACTTCTGCTAAGAAATCCATATGTCCTGGCGTGTCTATGATGTTCACCTTCGTATTTTCCCACTGAAAAGAGGTTATTCCTGTCTGAATTGTAATTCCTCTCTGACGTTCTAAAAGCGTATTATCCGTCCTCGTTGTACCTTTGTCCACGCTTCCTAATTCTGTAATCGCTCCACTGTTATATAATAAGCTTTCTGTTAAGGTAGTTTTTCCTGCATCAACATGAGCTAAAACTCCAATATTAATAATTTTCATGTGATTTTCCTCCATTCAAAAACCCAAAAGGGCATAAAAATCCCAGTGATAAATACTTTTATCACTGGGATTTTTATGCATAACCATAGGCATACAAAGCATACAGATATTCTCCGGATACTTTAGAATCACATGATAAAGGTATTCTTAAACTGGGTACAAAAAACTAAGCCCTCCTAAAAAAGGACATCCAATTATTTGTTCCCACTATCAAATTGACAGTTTATTTAAGAATACCTTGCCGCATATTTATTAACTCCTTTTAAATAGATACTTAAATTATAGCACGTAAGAGCATATTTGTAAAGGAATCTCCAATTTTTTATCAAAGAGAGTACGTGATTACAAAATAGCTGTAATAATGTACCAATATTTGTTATTCTATAATCTTCCAATTACTCCCGTTCTTTTCAAGTACCAAATCAAATTGAGATACCTGCGTTGCTTTGGTCTGCTGGTCGATATACTCCACTGTCAGCGATACCGTGACTTGATTATCCTTACGATTGTGAATAGGATTTACCAGTTCTTGAAAGATGTACTCTTTTCCGATTGGTTTTAATATCCCGTCATTCACATAGTAGGAAAGTTCACTGGCTGTCGCTGTAGGATAGAGCTTGAAGAACGTCGTTAAAAACTCATTGATTTCATTGGTTGTAATGGAATCAACCGTCCCCTCACTTTCAATGGCTTTTGGTTTATAACTTGATTTCTTAGGTATGTTGGTAATGGTCGGATTCTTAACCAGTACCATATTTCCAGAACCATCTACATAGACACTCACTATATAAGCAGAGTGGACGGTCTTTGTATTTTCTCCCTCTGTAATGAGCTGGTCTACACTGTAGGTTACATTAAACTCATTGTCGCCAGTTGGCTCTACCGTCCATATCTGAAATCCTCTTACAGAAGACGATACAGGAATATCTTTGCGTACTGTATCAACATTGAGAGCTTGAAGTTCATCTGTCAGATAGCCTTTTAGACTTTCCATTCGATTATCAATGGACTTATCGGATTGCTCCCATGAATAGTAGACTTTCGCAAAGTTCTCTACAAAATTTTCTACATGATGAGTATCAACGTATTCCTTTTCTATGATAGTTGTTTCGTGAATAGTATGAGTATCTATAGCTGTAAAGTGCTTGAATATCGCAAAGCTGAAACTAAGCCCTAAAAGTACCCACAAGGCAATCACAACCTTTTTATGAGGATTGACCTTATAGACACGAGGTTTCTTTTCCTTTGGTATCTGTTTTTCTTTATTCTGATTTTTTCTAAATTTCATCATTAAATCTTCCTTTCTCATTGTTTGATTCGTCCTGCTCCCACTAAATGCTGTTGCCAGTAGGGGCTTGTTAAGTCGGCATAACCGATTGGGTCGCCTGCATGAAACATACGGTTATTGCCAAGGTATATCCCAACATGAGTAATATAAGAGCCAGCGTTATAGGTAGAATGAAAGAAAACCAAATCGCCAGCTTGTGCTTCCGATAGTGGGATATGCTGGGTCACATCATATTGCTGTTGTGCGGTTCGTGGTAAGTTAATTCCAGCTTTTCCATACGTCCATTGTGTCAGTCCGCTACAATCAAAAGAAGTAGTCGGGGAAGCTCCACCGTAAACGTATCGCCAGCCCTCATATTTCAGTGCTTCGTCCATGATGGCTTGTACCGTATCATCATCAAACTCTGTTGTGACAAGATACTGCGTTACCAGTTGCACATAAAACATATTGCCATAGTTGTATCGCCAGCCCCCATTGATAGGTATGGCTATGGGATTGGGGTAAGACACTTTTTCGCCACCTGAATACTCTTTTGAGAAACTTTGAGCCAGTTCAAAGGTATATTTATTTCCACGATTAGCCACATACCCTAAGAAACCACCACCATAATTGTAGGACTGGATAACCGATTCTAAATCTACACTGAGCCTTTCGCTACTGGCTAATAATTCACTGAAATACTTCACACCTTGCTTAATGGATTCTTCTGTACTCAATGAATTAGGTGGAAGACCGAGGGATTCCGAGGACTGCATAACATCTTCCGCAGTACCGCCCGATTCCACCTGTATAATCGCAAGAAGTATGTTGACATATTCTTCAACGCCATATTCTTTGGCATATTTTTCTACCATAGGCTTATGAGCCAGCACTTCTGCGGAAACATTCACACCTCCATAATGAATATTGGAAATTCCGCTGTCCTGTTCATCTGAAAATAAAATGGCAACAAACAGAAGCAGTGAGAAGACCATCAAGAATAATCCAGAACCACCAATCACTAAAGTTTTCAACTTCATGGTTTCTTACCGACTTTCTTAATGGTGGCGGTTTTGATTGGTGGTCTACTTCTTGTATTTTGTAGTGGTACTCTTTGAACAGTAGACGGACGTTCTTTTGTGATTGGACGTTGTGAAGTTCTATCTGCTGTAGTGGTTGAAGTTGCTGGCTTTTGAACGGTTTTTTCTTGAACGGTATTGCCTTGGCGTTCCACTTTTGGACTTGAAAAATCGGACTTAACTGCTGGACGCTCTTGTTTGGCTTGTTGAGATTCCTTATATGAAGTCTGAATATTAGACTGTTTTGAGGTCTGTTCATCATGATATTGTTCTTGTCTTGTAGTCGGTCTTTCATGAACAGAAGAAGCAGGCTGTTTTTTCTGTTTGACCTGTTCCATTTCAGAGCGACGCTTCGCAATGGTTTTTCGCCTTTGTTCCTGCTGTTCCTTGCGTCCACTGGCTCTGTCCGCTTTGGTTTGAGAAATACTACTGGTTAAATCACGGACATTCTCTTTTACTTTGGATTT
The DNA here is from genome assembly GCF_041026655.1 of Streptococcus sp. CP1998. Classification (NCBI taxonomy): domain Bacteria; kingdom Bacillati; phylum Bacillota; class Bacilli; order Lactobacillales; family Streptococcaceae; genus Streptococcus; species Streptococcus sp. CP1998. The sequence continues at coordinate 742,163 of NZ_CP163380.1, read as the reverse complement.
TCCTTGATATACTGCATATCTTGCATTGGTCGGCAAATCTTTAACCTGTTCTTTCAAACCACTAGCAGTGTCTACCATTCTGTCTTTGGTATCAGCTACTGTACCGATGGTTTGACCGATACGTTTTCCAAGTGTTGATTTTTCCTTTCCGTCTGGTCGGGAGTGATCTGCTTGTGTCCTTGCAGAACTCCCCGAACCCGACTGTCCTTTTTTACCTGTAACAATGGCAGACCCAGCCCCTAGAGTAGTCATGGAACGTCCAAGTTTCCGCTGTAGACGGTGCATGTGAGCGTGCATAAGCATACGAGGTTTTCTCATCACACGACTTCCCACACTTTGAGAATCGTTACTCTGTAGAGAAAACATACTCATTAAATCGCCCAGCTTGAAGTAGATTCCTGCAAAGGTCACAATCTGTAGAAAAGCAATCAAAAAGAACGGATAACCAGCCGATAAGGTATAGAGCATGGTTGAAATACTAAATGCTGTCGTAATAATCAATGTGATTCCAGCTCGTGTCAAAATGGTATTAAAGAGCTTTGTTATGGCTCGTTTTGACATACCATCAAATGATGGAATCATGCTTAAAATAAAGCTCACAGGCAGAAACATAGCATAGATGATAAAAAGTACCTGCGAGAAAATCATGATTCCTGTTAATAGGAATACAAATATGGAAATCCCAATATTGAAGACAAATAGGAAGAAGACTGTACCTAAACGGTTAATGGTCTTTGTAATGGTTAGATTGGTATTGCTTCTGTCTTCAATTTCTTCCGCAACAATTTTTTCTCTGTCTTCGCCATTGTTGGAATCTGGGCTGGTGGAGAGCAGGCTTTCCACACGGTCAATACCGATACTTTCAATGTCTGAACTGTTGTATTGAAGCAGTAGCCACGGTTGCTGAACCTGTATGGAAAACAGGCTATCTCTGATTAAGTCCACGCTGTCCTTGCCTTGACTATCGGAATGGGGCATGACAATCTTCGTGCCAAGTGATAAACTGGCATTACTGATGTCTGATGAAAAGTCATTGATTTTTTTAATGTAGTCGGGAGCGTAGGCAATAAAGGAAGCCGATAGGATAAACACCAGCACAAAATTCATAATGGCATGAATTGCCTTTGTGGTTTCTCTCTTTATCAGTCCCGTATAGGCAACATAAACCCCAAGAACCAAAATCAAGAGTAAGAGGAATCCAACATAGAAACCCTCTGTTGAAAATCCGTTTGCACTCACACCAGCTAAGGTCTGCATATTCTTACCAATGGAATCTGCTGTAGCGGAAATGAAGTCTAAGGAATAGGCTTCCTGTACTAAGTAACCTGTCGCATTGGAAACATACAAACTGATTGTCCAAATAAAATTGGTAATGGCATATAGTCCATACATGACCTGTTTTCCAATCCCGTCCGACCAGTTCCACGGAAGCCAGCCCCAGCTATTATCCACATAAAAATCCAGTTGATAGTTTTCAAGTGGGTATCGGCTGTATTCATTTGCCACATTGACCGTATCATCTACCAAGCCCGCAGCTTGAACCACCGTTCCCAGCATGGCTAAAAGAAAAATGGCAATCACAAGTGTGAAAGCCACTGTCATTGCCACTTTACCTAGACGTTTCAGCGTCCAGTTTGATTTTATTCTGTTTACTATTGATGGTTTCACATTTACACCTCTTTTCGCACAGGTGGTCTGGTATCAAAGGCATGGAGCAGTTCTTCAAATACAGGGTGGAACTGTATCACACCGACACGACCATATAAATCACTGATAAGGCATTGCCCGTTTTCCAAATCACGCAATCGCTTCTGATTGTTTTCGTCCTCTGGGTCTACACCAAAAAAGGCTAAGGTCTTTTTAATCTCGTTAAGGTCAGTGGAACGAAATGCAAATTTTAAGCCGAGGTTATTTTTCAGTTTTTCATCTAAGAGGTCGTCTGTATTTTGGGTCACGAAATATACCCCAGCGTTCATAGCACGACCAGCCCGAACCAGCTTCATAGATAGTGTTTTTCCTTGTGCTACCTGTAAAAAGCTCCATGCTTCGTCTAAATCTACAATCTTGAAAATGCTTCGGTCTGTATGGATAAAGTCTAAAGCAAAGGTACTAATGACAATCAGCATAGCAACGGATAAAAGCTCCATAGTGGTATATTCCTCAAAGGAAGTTTCCTTGTCGGGAAGTACCAAGTCCGCAACCTGTATAATGTTCAGTTGTTTTTCTAAGCTGATAGACTGCTCCACATAACCATTACTGAATAATAAATGTGCAAAGTCATAGTCTGTAAAACTTTCGATATGGTCGGCTATACTGGTACTTAGTGGCGTATTCTCAACCCGTAATTCCTCAATCACTTTCATCAACCCTCGTACTTCACTATTGGTTACTGCACGAATGGCTTTTCTAAGGATTGGGAAGCGTTTCCCATCACGAGAGGAAATCCCCGTAAGGAATGTCAGAATATCAATAGCCAGTGATTCAGAATCTTTGGGATTTTTCATAATCACATAAGGGTCAAGTAAGCCTTTGTTTTTCTCATCAGAAGTCAGAGTGACGATATTGATTTCATGGGAAATCTCTGGCAAGGTTTCTTTCCATCTGCCACGTTCTGCTTTTGGGTCTACAATCACTGCTTGTGCCCCATAAAGCACCGCATAATAGACGATAAGGTTATTCGCAAAGGATTTACCACCACCCAGCGAACCAACAAAAGCCGACGCTAACGCATTGGTTACTGAACCCTTAACCCCTTGACTGGCAAGAGCAGGTTTCAGATAGACATTGCGTCCAGTATCTAAGCTGTAGCCAACATAAATCCCCTCATTTTCCCCCAGCATTTGAGTAGCACCAAAACCTAAACCAGCGAGGAAATCAGAGGTCACGTATTGAATATAATCATTCATATAACGCTTGCTGGCAGGTAAAAATTCTTCATGTAAGCCGAGCATATCCCCAAATGGTCGTACCAGTTTTACGCTTAAATCGTCATAAAAATCTTTCACTTCATTACAACGACGTTTGAGTTCGTCAAGATCATTTGCTGATACCCTTACCACATAAGACAGCTTGTACATAGATTCCTTGCTTTGGTCTAAATTGGTTTCCAGCTCATTCACACTTTCCAGAGCTTCCGCCACATTGGAGCTGGTTTCATTATCACTTTGCCAAGCGTGGTTATCCAAGTCTTTCAGTTCTTTCTTTTTATTGCGGACAGTAGATAGGGCTTTACGATTCGCTACAATTTCCACATTCATTGACGTATCAATCGGGAATGTAAATTGCTGTTGCTGGTAGTAGAAGATTTCAGAGGACGGGAAGTCCAGTTCTCCGACAATGCTGTTAATGGTAAAGTAAGCTACATAGACGGTTTCATCTTCCTGCTGGATTTTCAAATATCGCTGTTTTTCTTCCACCAAACAGCGAGTAGGCTTAATCAAGTCATAGTATTTAATCAGCGTTTCATTATCCAGCTTTTTCTTTGATAGATGGTACTCATACTCTTCATAGGCAGTGCCTGTCTGTCCGTAAAGGTGTTCAATCAGATAGCCGAAGTCGTCCTTATCTAACCTGCGGATTTTGAAACGACGAGAGATTTTATTTTCTAAGAGCTTTTCCATCTTCTGAAAACGCAGGATTTCATCATTACTCATACTAACAAAATCGCCCATCAGCTTATGGTTCACATCATAGACAAAATCAGACAAAGCATTTTTTGCTTCAACGGTAAGACTTTTCATAGAAAACTCCTGATCGTTGAGAAGCAACTTAAAGCCGATAAAGAAACGGTAGTTCACTTGATTTTCGCCAATCATGGATATTAAAGCGTCTGTCTGTTGGTCGATTTTGTCATAGGCAACCGCTTTGAGCTTGCCAGTGACTTCATTTTTGGAACGCTCTTGTGCAGAACGTATGCTGGATTCTGTACTGATTTGTAAAGCATGAATTTTGCCATCACGATTTTGTGCGATAAGCTGTCTGAAAGAATCATGCACTTGTATTTTCTGTTCTGGACTTAGAAATGAGTAATTGTAAGGAACAAGCTCATAGTAAGCATAACATTCCCCGTCTTTATTCCAGACGAGATTGTTTTCAATGTATTTAATTGGATATGCCATAAAATTCACTCCTAACTGCTGTAATGGCTTCTTGTGGCTGGTTTCTGCCAAGCGTTACTTTTTTTCCTGCATAGGTCAGCTTTGGTCGCAGTGCATAAGCAATGACAGACTTCAAAAATCCATAAGGCTTTTTACCATCAAAAGTTTTTGTAGACATAAACCATGTGAAAGCCACAGGAATCCCAAAGTATTTGAGAAATGCTCCCTCTATCATGGAAAGAGGGGGCAAGTTGCCAAGTATCATCACTGCAAAGAGTGACACGACAAACCATGTCATTTGCGTAAAGGTTATGGGAAACGGAAGTCTAAAATCATTGATAGAATACAGTACCTTTTCCACAGACCAGATACTGGTATAGCTTCGTATTTTCTTCATGTAATCAATCCTTTCATAAAAAATAGGGGTAGCTGATTGAGCCACCCCGTAAAATAGAAAATCTGCCAGTAGTAATGTACCGACAGATTTAATAGACGATTTCAAAAATCCCATGATTGGTTGAGATAAACGTTCCTGAAAGGTCTAAATCCCGACCATAGGCTTGATAATCAATATAGTTTTGAAGACTAGCTGGTACTTCGCCTAAAGCACCCGTTTCTTCAATGTAGTAGCGTGCCACGTCATACATATCATCACAATCGGAATGAATGATAATATCCTCTTGATGTTCGCTTAGTTCTTCAATGCTTGAAAAATGAGTGAGCAGAGCAGATAGCTCCGATTGTAATTCTTCGGGTAATTCCGATACCATTTCCCATAGTCGATTGAGTTCGCCAATGGAAGTGTATTCGTCAACCGTAAAGGGTAACTCGTAGTCATGAATGGCGTATTCCTCATATTCATCATTCAAGCCGATTTTCTCTTTGACTTCCTCAAAGTCAATGGGAAAGGTAAACCACGCACCGACCAATTCGCCCTCATTGTATTTGCCTAAATTCGCAATATAGACTTGCATATCGTCCATATATTCACGTCCTTTCTTTGTAGAGATTCAAAAATCCCTACCGCACTTCGTTTGGTGTACCATTCCTTTGCGGAACATAAGAAAACCACTTATATTCCACAAAAGAACGGTTTTATTTAAGCACCAATAATGCGATTGAATAGCTCTAGTAAAATGTCTTTTACTCCAGCAGCGTTGAAGACTAAGCCAACCGCAATAATCGCAATAATTAAAAAGCCAATCAGTTTGCTAAACTCACGCTTGAAGCCAAGATACAAGCCAATCACAACGATTGCTAAAAGCACCAGTGATTGAGCGTTTGATAGAAACCAGTTATAAAGGTTTTGTCCAAAATTCATAAAAATGTTCTCCTCTCTATATTCAATGAATTTGTATTTGAGTTATTTTTTTGGGGTATACACTTTCTGGTATGGATAGAGATTCCATGCCAGATTTTTTTATACAAAAAAGAGGACATTTGCTGTCCCCTCGTTATACAATCAATTCACCACAAAAATCATGAAAGAAGGTTAAACAAATGTCCCATAATGATTCTATCCTAAATATTCTTGGAATTAAAGATAAAAATATTAAAATTATTTCTGTTGAAGAAGCTGAACACAACAACGATTCTGTTAAAGAGTATATAACGCTAATAACAGCTACTCTTTCTTATCCGATTAATCGTTGTCGTAACTGTGGCTTTCCCACAGTTAATAAGGATGGCTTTCGCAAAACTCATGTACGACTGGCAAGTTTAAATGGGAGAAGATATGAACTAGAGCTTCGTAAACAACGCTATAAATGTAAATCATGCCATACTACTTTTGGTGCTATTACTAATTTAACCAAAGAAAATCAAACCTTATCCAGTGATCTCAAAAATCAAATCATGCTTTTAGCTCGTAAAGGCTTATCTGGTCAGCTTATTGCTGAAATGTGTCACTGCTCTCCTAGCAGTGTTCGTCGAACAATCTTAGAGCGCATGGAACCACACTATCGTGTGGCTAAGTTGCCTAAGCATCTATGTTTTGACGAGTTTCGTTCAATTAAGTCTGTGATGTCCTTTATCTGTTGTGACGCTGAAACCCACCAAATTGTCACAAAGTTACAGGATCGTCTATCACCTACCATTGTTGATTATTTTGAAAGTCGTTATTCAAAAGCCGAACGCGAATGCGTTCAATCAGTTGTAATTGATTTAAATGCTCAATATCAAAGTTTTATCTATCGCCTTTTCCCTAATGCCAATATCATTATTGATCGCTTCCACCTTGTACAATTAGCTGGTCGCGCTTTGGACAATTGTCGTATCTCTATCCTAAAGCAACTTGATAAACAGAGCCAAGAATATAAAATTATGAAGTCACATTGGAAGCTATTCCATAAAAAAGCTGAAGATCTTCACCCTGAAGAAGTAGTTTTTCTTCGCGGCGTTAAACAATATATGACTCGCCAAAATGCTGTTGATCTCATTACTAGTAAATTTTCCAAGTTCGCTGAAGTATACCAAACTTACCAAGATATCACGAAAGCCCTAAACGAGCGCAATAGTGAATTACTAGAGTCAACCATCTTAGACTACCAAAAAACCAATACAGAAATGGATACTGCTATTCAAACCCTTCGTCAAAACAGAAAATATGTCTTAAATAGCGCTAAATTTGAATACTCTAATGGTCCTTTAGAAGGCATCAATCGCAAAATCAAAACCCTAAAACGAACTTGTTATGGTTTTGCCAATCAAAAATTTTTCTTTTTAAGAATCGATTGTATTTTTTCGTAAAAAAATACCCCCTACATTTTCGTAGGAAGTATTTTTAGTCAACCATACCAGTTGACAGATATCCCACTTAGGACATTTTCCTACAAGGGGTCCCGAGCGCTTAGTGGGAATTTGTACCCCTTATCGATACAAATTCCCCGTAGGCGCTAGGGACCTCTTTAGCTTCTTGGAAGCTGTCAGTAGTATATCTAATAATTTATCTCCATTCCCTTTAGTAACGTGTAACTTTCCAAATTTAAAAAAGCGACTCATAGAATTATTTCCTCCCGTTAAATAATAGATAACTATTAAAAATAGACAATACTTGCTCATAAGTAATGGTACTTAAATTGTTTACTTTGGCGTGTTTCATTGCTTGATGAAACTGATTTTTAGTAAACAGTTGACGATATTCTCGATTGACCCATTTTGAAACAAAGTACGTATATAGCTTCCAATATTTATCTGGAACATCTGTGGTATGGCGGGTAAGTTTTATTAAGACACTGTTTACTTTTGGTTTAGGATGAAAGCATTCCGCTGGCAGCTTAAGCAATTGCTGAATCGAGACTTGAGTGTGCAAGAGCAACCCTAGTGTTCGGTGAATATCCAAGGTACGCTTGTAGAATCCTTCTTCAACAATCAGATAGATGTCAGACGCACGGCTTTCAAAAACCACTTTTTTAATAATTTGTGTGCTTAAATGGTAAGGAATATTCCCAACAATTTTATACCTCTGTTTGTTAGGGAATTGAAACTGTAGAATATCTTGGTGAATTAAAGTGACACGAGTATTCAGTTTTAATTTTTCTGACGATAAGTTGAATAGATGACTGTCTAATTCAATAGACGTTACCTGTTTACTTATTTTAGCCAGTTTCGTCGTTAAATGCCCTTTACCTGTTCCAATTTCGTAAACGGTATCGGTTTCTTTTAAATTCAATTGTTTTATTATTTGGTTGAGTACTTTTTCACTCGTTAAAAAGTTTTGAGAATATTTTATATTTTTGTTCATGTAATCTCTCCTGAAGTGATTACATCTATAAACAAATACAGAAGTTAAACGATTTGTTTGTAATTTTAGTTATCTGTTTAAAAAGTCATAAGATTAGTCACTGGTAGGAATTAATCTAACGTATTTATTTATCTGCGTAATCACTGTTTTTAGTCTGTTTCAAAACAGTAGATGTTTTATCTACATTACGCATTTGGAATACCAACATGACGAATCCCTCCTTCTTAATTACAAATTTTTAGCATCTAATTTAACTTCAATTCCTATTATACAAAATTTTAAGATAATGCACTATCAACACACTCTTAAGTTTGCTTCTAAGTCTTATTTCCATAACTTCTTTTACGTTTCCGCCATTCTTTGCTGTTTCGATTTTTATGATATGGTGCAAGTCAGCACGAACACGAACCGTCTTATCTCCCATTATATCCTTTTTTTGTTGTTATCACGTCCTGTTCTTTTACTGACTGTTGCTTCAAAATCTGCTTGTGTCGGTCTGTCAGTTTCGCATGGTCGAGAATGTCTTTTACAACCTGCGTCTGGTTGATTTCATCAAGTTTAATCGCAACCTTTAAGGTCGGGGCAACTTGATGAGATAGCCAGTTCAGCGTCCTTTGGAAGGAGTAAGGCTCTGGTTTTGTGGTTAGTTTTAATCGTTCACGATTGTTCCCAATAAACCAAGCCCATTCTTCATTCAGTTTCCAATCAGAACGAGGTTTGGAATCGTCTTTATCTACAAAACGGATATACCGATTGATAATTTTAAAGGCGGTATGCTCTGGATTGTCATAGACGAGTAAATCACGGACTGCATAATAGGCACGCTCATTTTTCAATCGAATCTCAAAACGGTTTTTTACTTCTGCGTCTTCAATGGGAATATCATTTTTCTTGTACTGTTCATAGTCCTTTTCATAGATACAGAAATAAACTTCACTCTGTAATGAACCGATATAGAGGGTATTTCCCATACATTCCTTTTCATCTTTGCGTACCAGTTCGCCACTGCGATAGCTTTTGAAACTGCGGAAGACGGATATACATTCTTCCTGTCTGCATTTTTCAGTGAGTACAGGGATATTCAAAATCCCTGTCTTATCGTTAATGGCAAGGTCAAGGCGTTTCATCACACCGCCAGCCACCAAAGCGTCCATAAAGAACTCATACCAGCTTCTTTGTTGAGCCAGAAGATAGCTTTCAAATTGCCGACACCCACGACCTTTCAATTCCACCAGAACTCCTTTGTCCAGTTCGTGGGAGCAGAGAACGAATATATCGCCTAAAGCATAATGCTCTGAATAAGAATAGAAACCATAGTCCTCATGAAGAAAATAGGACAGTTTCAGTTGTAAGATGTTTTCGACCACCTGCTGTACGTCTGTTGTCGGAAAGCGAATCCTTACATAATCAAACAGCATTTCAAGGGGAGCGTCGGGATTGAAGCGTTCCAGAGCTTCCCAAAGGGACTGCTGTAAATCCTCTGATGGCTTGACTTTTCCTGTTTCAATATCGCTTAGATACTGCCTTGTAATACCAGTCGCAACAGCTAAACGGTTTTGAGATAGTCCATAAGCCAAGCGTTTTTCTTTTAAATGCTGTAACCAAGTTTGTTCATTCAGTAAAAATCCCTCCAATCAAAAAGGCGTATGTCAACTTTTAAAGCCCATTTGACATACGCTGAAATTTTGTAAATCCCTTGTAACCAAAGGATTTTCTAATGTTTTTTTGACTGTTTCCTGTCGATTTGTACCCCCCTGTTAGATACGGGGGGTTAAGTGCTGGCGTGGCTATTGCCACACCAGCCAGCAAGATCAGTCCACACCTGCGACTTCCGCTTCGCACGTCGCCTGCGTGGACTGTCTGCTGTTGGATAACTTTTTAATTTCCTCCAAGAAATCATATCCTTTTGGTACAAGGGGAGTATAAAACTCTGATATGACACTTGTTCCTACATCAACATAGCCACGACCTTTGATTCGCTTTAAGAAGAAATCCTTTTGTACGTCACTGCCAAACATCATGCCATAGCCCATTTCAGACATACGACCTAAAGCCACTCTGAAATTAAACTGATCACGGATTCCGTCGCCTAAATATTTTGCGTCTGGACGTTGACAAGCCAGTATTAGAAAGAAGCCAGCTTGACGACCTAACATGACAATCTGTTTCAGCTTATTCATAACTGCGGTGTTTTCTTTTGTTCCCAGCATTTCCATGAAAGCGACGTATTCATCAAAGATTAAGAAGTGTGCCGGGAGACCTAAGTAAGCATAATTTTTGCCAGTCTTATAGTTCTTCATCTGCTTCATTTCCTCACTACGTTTCATCATTTCTTCATAGAATGTTTCAATGCAAGAAAGCAAGTCTTCTTTTCTATAGTAGACATTTGCCATCACAGAACCTAAGTCCGCAAGGTCAGCATTTTTCGGGTCAAGAATATACAGTTTTGAATCTGTATGAAGCAAGGCTTCAATCAGTGTCAGTATAAAGTAAGTTTTACCGCCACCTGTACCACCAGCAATCAACATATGAGGGAGCTTATCATATTCCCACCATACGTTTTTCATTAAGCGAAGTTTACCATCTTTAGCTTCTACTTCATCAATAGAAATACGACTGGCTATGGTGTCATAGAGCAAGGTATATTCCACGTAGGAATCCTTTAACTCTTTATCCGTCAGCTCACAGTACAAGCCACTCTCTAATTTCTTTTCCAAGTGTAAGAGTTGGTCTTGATATTTTCCCAGCGTGATTTCCACCCGTATCTGTATCAAGCCATTTTTAAGTCGATAATACATTTTAGGGAAGTAGGTTATCTTTTCCTTTGTACGACCAGCACTATCTTTAAAGAAACCCTCTGTTTTGACCTGTTCAGATTCATACCACTTGTTTTCAAGTATCATCTTTGCCAGTTTTTGACGGTGGTAAAGTTGTTTAACCGTATCATAGCGAACCCGTTTGAATACAAACGCTACCAGCAAGCAGATAAGAATTGCGACACTGAAACTGATAATTAAATAGGGAATGTCAATCTTATCTGCTTGTGATAGGTTAAAATCCTGCCAGTTGATCTGCTGGATTGTCTTCACATGAAACAGTCCGACAACCAGCAGGAAAACAGGCAGGAGTGACGCTATCGTAAAATGAAAGACTAAATCTTTACCAGATGGGCGAATCCTTTTACCACGCTGTTTCATGCGAAAAAGTCTCCTTTCTACCTAGCGACTATTTGTCTTGTGTCGGTTCTTTCTTTGCTTGTGGTTGAGCTTTGAATGAACTAGAATCCTTTGTCAGCACAATATCGTCTGCCTTGATATACCAGTCAACATCTGCTCCTTGATAGGTGGCAGTAGCAACGGTGTCCGCAATGGGATTGATAAGTTCCACCCGTGCGTTATAATCAAACTCTTTCAAAGGCACGCTGGCAGGAATACTTACTTGAATCATGCGTCCTTGTCCTTTGGATTTTAAGTCATAGGTACGTTCCTTGATTTCATCTGAAACCGACCCGTCTTCATTTTGGATTCTCACTTCACGACGTAGAGCAGAGAATTTCAATTCTCCAAAAGTCGTGTCTTTATCTAATACAATGCCATTTGCTAATCTCATCATTTTTCCTCTCTTTCTTTATTCTTTTATCATGTCGTCAGCATGTAAAAGGTAATTTGTAAAACCACGAGTGCCGATTTTGTAGCCCTCTGCGGTAATACGTGGATTGACTAACTTCACACGTTCCTCAAAGCCGAAATGTTTTTCGCCAGCTTCAGCAGGAAGCACCACCACAATATCATCTGCTCTTTGAACATCAGAATAGAGATTATAGCTTCTTGATAAGACAGTTAGCCGTCCGTTGATTCTTCGCTGAACGACTTTATCCTCGCCAGCAAATTCTAAATTGCCGAATGTTTTTTCCATGTTGGGAATCACAAATTTAAGTTCCATATTTTTACCTATCCTTTCTTTTTTATTGGCTGAATGAATGTTTGATGGTCTTAAAGAGTGGGGAACGACCTTTTGATTCTTGATTTTTTGTTTTCATAAGTTCACTTCCTTTCAAAATCGGGTAAAAAAATAGACACCTCATTTTTTGAAGTGTCTACCTATTAAATATTCAAATTTTATTGGAAGTATCTTTATATCTTCACTTTTCAAGGATAAATCGTCGTATCAAAGCTCATTCATAAGTAGTAAATTAGTAGTAAATTGAGTGGTTTTGACCTTGATAAAGTGTGATAAGTCCAGTTTTTATGCGGATAACTAGATTTTTATGCTATTTTTGTTATAATAAAATTATCTATCATGTCAAGAAAAGGAAATACAATGAAACTCATTTCATGGAATATCGACTCGCTTAATGCTGCATTAACTAGTGATTCAGCACGCGCCAAACTCTCTCAAGAAGTCCTCCAAACCTTGGTTTCTGAGGATGCGGATATCATTGCCATTCAAGAAACCAAGTTATCCGCCAAAGGTCCTACTAAAAAACACCTCGAAATCCTTGAGGAGCTCTTCCCTGGCTACGAAAACACCTGGCGCTCTTCTCAAGAACCGGCTCGTAAAGGCTACGCTGGAACCATGTTCCTCTATAAAAAAGAGCTCACACCAGTTGTGACTTTCCCAGAAATCGGAGCTCCTTCGACCATGGACTTGGAAGGTCGGATCATTACTTTGGAATTTGATGAATTTTTCGTGACTCAGGTCTACACACCTAACGCTGGTGATGGACTCAAACGTTTGGAAGAACGTCAAATTTGGGACGTTAAGTATGCTGAATATTTGGCTGAATTAGACAAAGAAAAAACCGTCCTTGCAACTGGGGACTACAACGTTGCCCACAAGGAAATTGACCTTGCCAACCCAGCCAGCAACCGCCGTTCACCAGGATTCACAGACGAAGAACGTGAAGGATTTACAAATCTTTTGGCCAAAGGATTTACAGATACCTTTCGTCACCTACATGGTGATGTTCCTGAGCGCTATACTTGGTGGGCACAACGAAGTAAAACCTCAAAAATCAACAATACGGGCTGGAGAATCGACTATTGGTTAACCTCAAACCGCATTGCTGACAAGGTCACTAAATCAGATATGATTGACTCAGGCGCTCGTCAAGATCATACACCAATTGTATTAGAAATTGATTTGTAAGGATGGTCTTTATGAATTTCAATGCAGTGATTCCTGAGTTTATTGTATCGAATTTAGAGCAGTCCCGTTCCTTCTACTGTGATTTACTGGGTTTTACCATCGAATACGGGCGACCAGAAGAGAACTTCCTCTTTCTTTCTCTTGAAGAGTGCCAGCTAATGATAGAGGAGGGGAGTAAGGAGGAACTAGCTGAACTGACCTACCCCTTTGGTCGTGGAGTTAATATCTCCTTCGGCATAAAAGATGTCCCTAGACTCTATCAAAAAGTAATCGAGTCTAACTATCCTATTCATCGTCCTTTGACCAAAAGAAAATTTCGTGTTGGTGAACAATATATCTATCCCCATGAATTTGCAGTTCTAGATCCAGATGGCTATTTTTTAAGATTTAGTGAATAAGAAAATAGATCACTAGAGTAGAAAAAGAAACAAAAAAAGAAAGAGGCTGGGACAAAAGTCCTAGCCTCTCAATTATTTTTGGATTGTCGAGCAAGACGCAGTGGTTGAGTGGGCTCTACTACGCTGATTTCATCAGCTTTTACAGCCCTACTCAACTGTGCGGAGGTGGGACAACGAAATCGAATTCTAACGAATTACCAATTTCTGTCCCACTCTCTTTTAGTCTTTTGGGGATTATTTCCCAGGAATATTTGGATCTAAGCCCCAAGATTGCTCGAGAACAGGTCTTAAGGCTTTAATCATATCTTCTGAACCTACGATTGTGATATTGTATACTTTATCGCCTTTTTGGAATACCCATTCGTACAAAATGTTCCCATTTTTAAATGTTACTTTTATTAAGAAAGCGTCCTCACTGGCAAAAATAGCTTTTACACCTTCTAAACTAGTTTGATTTTTGGCTTTTCCCCAGAAGCTATATAAACGGTCCGCAAGTAACTGTGCGTCAAAGGTTTCGTTGGGGCCAAGTTCAACAGTATCTTTAGTGTTTGATTCCATTAACAACATATTGTGTTTGTCTGGCGATGAATATTTGAGCGTTTTGCTACTTTGAGTTTTGCTACTTTGAGCTTTGAAATTATATACGACCCAATCTTTAGGGATATTGATATAACCAAAATTTTCATTTCCGATACGTTGAGTATCTGCAAGGGATATTTCTTTTGCCCTAGAAGAAGACCCAGGAGTTGTTGTTTGAGCTTTTGTCGTTGATGCAGCCGTAGTTTCTGTTGCTTTCTTCTCTCCGTTTCCGCATGCTGCTAGTATAAATGCAGATAGAAGCGTTACAGAGCTTAATATTATTTTGTTTTTCATCAGGATTGTTCTCCTTAAAGTGGTTGACTCACATGTATTATATCATTTTTTATAGTTTATTTAAATTAAAACAGGAAACGCTTTCACTAAAAAGCATAGGGTATAACAAAAGAAAATTTCGTGTTGGTGAACAATATATCTATCCCCATGAATTTGCAGTTTTAGACCCTGATGGCTATTTTTTAAGATTTAGTGAATAGAATGATCATCACCCGTCTATGGACCATACCCAAAAATCTATTTTTGTGAGTACAGTTCAATAGCGGGTGATTTATTTATCTTTCATCTTAAAAAATGAGACAGACTGACTTTCGAGACATAAAAAAAACGGAGCCTTCACATGACGGCTCCGACTTTTTTATCTTCATTGATAGACCAATGATTGATTTTTTTATTTTTTCTTCTCAATGTGATCTTTGAGATCTTCTTGAGCTTTTTTATTGGATTCTGCTTTTTTCTTCAACCATTCTTCTTTGGCCTTGTTAAAGTCTTTTGTGGTGACAACATCTTTCGACATTTCAAGGTATTTGTAGAATGTTCCTGTTCCTTTAGTACCTACCCATGAAGCAGCACGGCTGTATGGCACGGTCCGTTGAAGCATTGGAGCACCACCATTTGAGACAGTTGGAAGCGTAATCGAGCTATCTGTCAACCAAGCTTGCGCTGCTGCATATTTTTCATAGCGTTTTCCTTGATCCAACAATTCAGCATCGGCGTCTTTCAACATGTTAGCGTATTGATCCAAACCAACTGTTGCAATGGCTGGATTGTTTGAACCTGCATCAATACCAAGATAGTAGAAGACAGAACCATTTACTGGGCTGATACTTTCAAGATAAGTCGATGGGTCTTGGTAGTCAGGAGCCCAACCACCGCCTGAGATATCGTAATCTCTCGCAGCCGCTGTATCGCTGAAGTAGGTGATATTTTGGAAATCATCATCCGATACCTTTTGAAGGTCCACAACGACATTGTCTGCACCAAGCGCTGACTCTACGGATTGTTTGAAGGAACTCGCTTGTTGGACCATGCTGTTGTCCACTTGGCTGACAATATAGTCCAAATGAATTGGGAATTGAACTCCTTGTTTTTGCAATTCAGCTTTGGCTTTTGCAAATGAAGCTTTGGCTTTTTCTGGATTGTAAAGGCTCGTTTGACCATCGGCCAGGCTCACACCCTTCCATTGATCCCCATAGGTAACCAATTGTTTTTCAACGACTTTACCAAAATCTTCTCCATTGACTTGGACATAAGTTGGTGGCACCAAAGTGCTACGAAGGGTATTTTCAGCCGCATCAGATCCAGATACTTGTGCCGCATATGATTTGCGGTCAAAGCCAAAGTTCACCGCTTGACGGAAGTCCTTGTTCAGAATTGCTTTCTTGGTAGAAGCTTTTTGTTCATCCGTTGTTTTGGCTGTGTGGTCATACTTTTGACGGTCCAAGTTGAATCCAAGATAGTAGGATGTTCCCAATTGCAAACCATAGACAATGTTGTCACCAAAGTTTTTCTTGACACTCTTATAAGTCGAACTGTTTGGCATAACAGATGCAAAGGAATATTGACCTTTTTCAAAGTTCTTAATGATAGAATCTGGGTTTGATCCATCGTTAAAGGTCAATTTGACATTGTCGATATGAACATTTTTCGCATCGTAATAGTCTTTGTTCTTGACCAATTCAATCTCAGATTTTGAAGTCAATGATTTCAAGTAATATGGACCATTGTATAAGATGCTGCTAGGTTTCAAAGAACCAAAATCTTTTCCTTGAGATTTCAAGAAATCTGCATTGACTGGGAAAAGAACACCTGAGGTTGTTTTTGAGTTCCAGAAGCTTTCTGGACGGACCAAAGTATATTGGATGGTGTGGTCATCTAAGGCTTTGACTCCAACTGTGTTAAAGTCTTTGGTTTCCCCTTTTACGTAGGCATCCAAACCTTTGATCGAATTTTGAATCAAGAAGAGACCTTCTGATTTAGACTCAACTGCGTGTTTGATCCCTGTAACAAAGTCTTGAGCCGTTACAGCACCATATTCTTCTCCTTCACTCGTATACCATTTGGCATCCTTACGAAGTTTGTAAGTATAGGTCAATCCATCTTCAGAGACAGTCCAATCTTCTGCTAGACTTGGCACAAAGTTTCCGTATCGGTCGTTTTCAAGAAGACCATCTACAAGGTTACTTGTGACATCTGAAGTAGTCGTACGAGTTGCAGCAATATAGTCCAAGGTATTTGGATCTGCTGAATAGACAAATGAGTAGGTTGCTTGATTGCTGCTGCTACCACCACATGCTGTTAAGAGAAAGGCACCTGCAACAGAAACTCCTGCAAGAGCTAACAGTTTTTTTGCTTTCATCACTATCTCCTTATGTTAGATTTTCTACCATTATACACTATTTCTTAAAAAAAACCAAATTTATTTTAAAAAAGTTCGTTTTTTCTGAATGAATATAATAAGATATAAAGAAAAAGCATCTTGAAATCGATCTCAAAGAAGCCGGATAGGGGAGTCTAGGCACCTACCACCACAGATTTGCAAAACCGAATCTTTCAATCCTTTTAATAAATATACGTTTAGCCTAAAAAAGAACCTCTGCTCTTTCGAGCAGAGGAACTGATTCCTAATCAAAATGATAGAGTTGTGGGTACTGGTCACATTCAGGATTTTTAGGATGGCAGATGGCCCGTCCAAAGTAAATCATGGCTTGGTGAGCCGCCAGCCATTCGCTCTTTGGCAGAACATCCATGACCCGCTTTTCAACTTCCAATGGCGTCGCTGATTTCTTGACAATATCATGGTGCTTGCAGATCCGCTCCACATGGGTATCGACAGCAAAGGCTGGAATCCCAAAACCTACACTCATGACCACATTGGCTGTCTTGCGTCCTACTCCTGCTAAACTTTCTAACTCTTCGCGAGTCTGAGGTACTTGCCCATCAAAGTTATCCAGCAATTGTTGGGCACATTTTTTGAGAAATTTGGCCTTATTTCGATAGAGGCCTAATTTAGAAATATGCTTGGCGATATCGGCCTCACTGGCTGCTGCCATGGCTTGCGGGGTTGGAAAAGCCGCAAACAAACCTGGTGTCGCTTTGTTAACAGCCGCGTCTGTCGTCTGAGCTGAGAGCATAACTGCCACTAGTAATTCAAAATGATTACGAAAATCCAGACTTGGCTTGGCATCTGGAAAAAGGGCGATAATTTCTTCAATCACATGACGTGCCCGTTTTTTTGATAAAACCATATTCTCTCCTTTACATTACTAGTCTTTATTATAGCATGAAAGTTCCCTATTTCTGGAAGAATCGGCTTCAAAAAAAGAAGAGGGACAAAATGAATTGTAAAAAAACTCATCCAATCCCACTTCTATCTATTGTTTATTTTACACCAATCTCTTCAAGAAGGTAATCAGGGTTTGAGCAGAGCGTTCGCCAGCCTCCACGATAAATTCATCAAAAGAGATATTGGCTGCGTGATCTGCCGTATCACTCATCGCTCGGATGACCATGAAGGGACGTCCAGCCGCATGAGCGGCTTGGGCAATAGTCGCCCCTTCCATCTCAACTGCTAATACTTCTGGGAAATGCTCCCGAATTGTTGCGACTTTTTCTTCACTCGCGATAAAGCTATCTCCTGTTGTAATCAAGCCCACATGTGTGGTTGCAGCTTCTTCTTCCAGAACTTTTTTCATCTCTGAAACAAAATAGCGACTGGATTCAAAGTAAAGTGGTTGACCTGCCATTTGACCATACTTGTAGCCAAAGGCTGTCACATCCACATCATGATAAGCCAATTTGTCTGCAAGGACGATATCCCCAACAGCCATTCCCGGTGCAACCGCACCTGCAGAACCTGTATTGATAATGGCTTCCACTTTGAAATCATTGGCCAAGACTGCCACACTCATAGCAGACATGACTTTTCCGATACCACTTTCCACCAAAACGACCTCATGGCGACCAATCGATCCTGTATAGTAGACTTTTCCAAGACGCAGATGCTTTTCCCCATTTTCAAGGGCTTCAACCAAGATCTTCAACTCCTGGGGCATGGCTGCGATAATTCCAATTTTCATGTCATTTCTCTCCTTGTAACGACCTTATAGACGCCAAATAGCAATAATTAAAACAATGAGGAGCACAATGATCCAGAACAAAATCTTATTGAGTTTGGATTGGACCACACTTTGTTTGCGTTCTTCAATGCGACGACTCTTGGTCACTGTGGGCTCCACTTGGATCTGCACAGTATCCTGAGAATAACGCTCTTGTGGACGCTCCATACGACTCTCTCTCATAGGACGTTCATAGCCAAATCCTCTGTGGTCTGTCCGAATAATTTTCGTCTCTTCAGCATCGACCATATTAGGACCGGTGATGTCCTCACCTCGCCTTGCTCGTTCAATCATTTCATCGGTTAATAAAGGTTTTCCCATCGGATCCTCCTCTATTTATTGATTAAGTCCCAATATTGGATAGCCATAATGGTCTTGGCATCACAGATTTCACCAGAAAGGATCAAATCTTTCGCTTCCTTCAAGGTCACTTCTAATAACTCTAAGGTCTCATCCGCATCTTGTGGACGTGGATTTTCCACCTTTTTCAAGTTGGTCGCACCATAAAGTTTGATTCGCTCATTACAAAATCCAATAGCTGAATAAAAATCATACAACAACTCTAGATCCGCTGTGTAGCCAATTTCTTCTTCCAATTCACGCAGAGCAGCTGCTTTAGGATCTGCATTTTCTCCCTTTTCTAACTTCCCTGCTGGAATCTCCACCGAGGTCCTTTCAATCGCCTTGCGGTACTGCTTGACCAAGATCGTTTTCCCATCTTCTGTGATCGGCAAAACCGCTACTGCTCCGTTATGGAAGATTAAATCACGCTGCGCTTGGCCTTTTCCAGCGGGTAGTTCTACTTGATCAGTGACCACTTGGAAAATCGGTCCCTGATAAATCTCCTTGCGCTCAATGGTTTTTTCTTCAAATTGCATGAGAATCTCCTATTTATTTTTAGGATGGTGTGGCAAGCGAAGGGCATATTCTTCTTTATTCACTTGACGGCCACGGCCAATCGCAATCGCATCAGCTGGTACATCCTTGGTAATGGTTGATCCAGCACCGACTAAGGAATTGTCGCCTAATTCAACTGGCGCAATGATCGTCGAATTGGAGCCGACAAAGACATTGTTTCCAATCGTCGTTTTAAACTTGTGTTGGCCATCATAATTCACTGTGATGGTTCCTGCACCAAAGTTGACGTTGCTGCCGACTTCACAGTTACCAATGTAAGTCAAATGACCAGCTTTGGTATTTTCGCCAATAGACGAACCTTTGACTTCGACAAAGTTTCCAATATGGACATCTTTGGCGAGGCTAGAACCTGGGCGAATATGAGCATATGGTCCTACCGTTACACCATCGGCTACCGTGCTCTCTTCAATCATAGAGTTAGTGATGACAGCACCTGCCCCAATTTCACTGTCCACAATATAGGTTCCATTAGTTAAAACTGTCTCAGCCCCAATTTTTGTGTGGCCTTTTAGGGTAACATTGGCTTCGATTTGCACTTCTGGTGCGATCTCAACATCGACATCGATATAGGCCGCATCTGGATCGACAAAGCTCACCCCATTGACCATGTGGGCTTGGTTAATGCGACGACGCATGATGCCTTCTGCTGTTGAGAGGGCCACGCGGTCGTTAACCCCAAGACTTTCATCAAAATCTTTGAGCGTATAGGCCCCTACTTTTTCACCAGCCTCACGGAAAATACCAATGACATCCGTAATATAGTATTCACCTTGGGCATTGTTAGTGTTGATATTTTTCAACGCTTCAAAGAGTCGTGCATTGTCAAAGACATAAGTCCCTGTATTGATTTCCTTGATTTGCTTTTCAAAATCTGTCGCATCTTTTTGCTCGACGATTCGAAGCACTTCCGCATTGTCATTGCGGACAATCCGGCCATAACCAAATGGATTGGCTGCTTCGGCTGTCAAAATGGTTGCCACATTCTTGTGATTAATATGGAAGTCAATCAAGTGTTTGAGGCTTTCACCCGTAATCAAAGGAGTATCCCCTGCAATGACGAGGGTGTGCCCTTCAAGACCTTCCAAGACTGGCTCAGCCATCATAACTGCATGACCAGTTCCTAATTGTTCGGTTTGCTTAACAAACTCTGTTTGTCCCGCTAAGACTTGCTCCACCAATTCTGCCTTGTGGCCCACAACCGTTACCGTCTTCTCAGGTGAGATGGCTCCAACACTACGGAAGACATGCTCCAACATAGAGATCCCAGCAACCTTGTGAAGAACCTTAGGCAAATCTGACTTCATACGGGTACCTTTCCCCGCTGCTAAAATAATGGCATAATTTGGCATAACATTTCTCTTTTCTGTACAATATCGCTTACATTATACCATTTTTTAGCCCTTTTGGAAAATAAGACCCAAATCAAAAAAACTCTCCAAAAAGGAGAGTCAGATTAAGATCAAATCTTCGTTGAGACTTTCCTTGGGTGAGTACGGACATTAGGTGAAATTATCCAGTGGATGATTTCAGCAATCCAGGAAGTTCCATGATTTAGTTTTGAACCTAAAGTTTCAAAACTCCCGAGCGCTTGAAACTTTTAGGTTTCAAGCGCTTTTCTCACAGCGGAAAGTCTCAAAAAATCTTTTAATAGTTCTAAGAACTGGGCAGTATTTTTAGCTTGTCACAATCACTAGGCCTATTTTGTATAAAAACAGTTATTCTTTTTTCTGATTTTCTAAATGGAGAGCGTATCTATAATGGATAAACCTTGCGAAATTCTTCTAAAACCACCTTGCTATCAGGTGTAAAAGTCAATCCTGCTTCTCCTAAGCAGTCTTTAAAAAAGTCTTCATGAACCTGACGCCAATAAGCTAGAGATTTGTCTCCTTCACCTTCCTTGTAGGCATGGTCAGCTGACACTTGATGAAAAGGCTGAACGGAAACCTTTGTAACTTCGACAATGCAGACAGCCCGATCTTGACTGTCTAAAATAACATCAAAGGTCCCTCCTTGGGGAAGGGGTTCGTCCTCTACTGCGTAGAGGTCGAAAGCTGAAGCTGTTGCTGTTTTTTCGCCTTTAAAGACCAGTTCCGCTAAAAGGTCTGGGTCCACTCCAAAAGCCCAGGCATCTATCTCATCTCCGATAGAGGGGTTAATTTTCTTGTAGGCATTCCACATTTCTTGCGGTGTCATGGGTTCTCCTTTGAAATTTTTTACTTTCTTCTTTTATATGTTTAAGATGGTCTGGATGGTCAATTTCTAAATCAAAAATCTCTGGAATAGAGCTGTAATGGAGAATACATTCGATACCCATCTGATTCATTTTTTGTATGAAAGAAGTATTCAGATAGCCTGCTACAGCAAAATCAATCTTGTTCTTCCTTGCTTTATCCTGCATCTGTTTCAGCATTTCTAACATAATGGGACTTTCCATATCATGCCATTGACTGTTCCTCACAGTCGCAAAAACAAAAGAAGTCAAATCATTCATTCCCACTACAATCTTTGAAATACCAGTTTCCAGTATCCTGTCCAAGTCAAAATAAGCTGACGGTAATTCAATCATTGTTCCAACTTTTCCAGTAAAACCATGCTGGCGCAACACTCTAATAGCTTGTCTTAATTGGTCGGCATCATTGACAAAAGGAAAAATAACAGACAAATTGGGATTGGTTTGATAAACTTCTGTAACAACATTTGCTTCAGCATGAAATTCATCCAAACACGCCAGTAAACGCCTGATACCTCTATATCCAAATAATGGGTGGCGTTCGTCAAAATACTCTTTAGTCCCGTCTAGACTATTTGCTTCTGCATTTGTTAACTCTGAAAAGCGATACCAGACTTCTTCATCTGAGTACAAATGACAAATAGTGTCTAGATAATCTTTCACAAATTGCTGACAACTTTTTAGCAGTATATTTTGACTGATCTCCCTCACCAAATATTCGCCACGAATCATACCAACATGATGAAATAGTTGTGGGTAAATTTTTTCAACAATTCTTTCGCCACTAAGAGCCAGTTGATTTTGCATAGCGATTCACCTCGTCTTAAAAGATACAATATTAGATATCATTATACGACACTTTCCTCTAGTTCAAAAGCTTCATAAGATTCAACTAATTCGTATCCTAAAAATTCTGCTACTTTTTTAGAAGCCTCGTTATGAGCATCCCAAAGTGGGAACATTTCTCTATTTAAAGCCTCTAGAATCATTGCAGCACCAAGTTTTTTAGCAAATCCCTTTCCTTGTTTGTCTGGTCTAGTTGCAACTTCCACTTCAACTGCTCCGTGGTAAACTAACCCTGAGGAAATCCCAGCAATCAGTTCATTATTTTTAAGAATAACAAAGCCAAATCCACCTTTTAAAGCAAAATCCTGGTAGGACTCAAAATCCCCCTGTAAATCTTGTGACCATTCTTCCTCAGAAAGATAGTTATAAATACGATTGTCAATAGGTACAATATTGTAACCTTCCTCTAAATGAGTAACTAGATCATTTAGAAATTCAACTTGAAAATTTGCCTTATCCTTAAAAGAATAGCGAGTAAAAGAAATTAACCCCACTTGCCGATGCAGAAAATCTTGCCACTTAGTGTCTTCTGAAATAATAATCTTATAATCTAAACCATATTGCCTAACAAAGTCTTCCCAAAATCTGGGATCCAACTCCCCTGCTAGGTATAGAAAATTCCCAATATCATAAAAGCTCGTTGTCCTATCACTGTTTCGATAAACAGTTCCAATTTGAGATTTAAGACCATAGAGAACCATATATTTCTTCCATGTTTTAAATAGTTCCATTCTCCCTCTATTTTACCTTCCAATTTCTATAGCTTATCAGTTCTAATTCTGGAAATCCTTCTAACTCTGCCTTTACCTTCAATACTAAGGGAGAAGCATTGTCTGCAGTAATTTCTTCCACATTCAACCAAATGGCATTGGCTGAATCATTGCTTCCATCAAGAACCTCCTGAGGAAGGGATTGTTGAGAGCTCTCGAAATCGAGTACGATATCATAAAAGGCCATGATATGATGCACTGCGAAGTCTTTCCCTTCTTCTTGAACCATCACGTCATACATCCTAGGATTAGCGTATCTGCTAATCGTATAGCCCGTCTCTTCCAGAACTTCTCGCTTGAGTGTTTCGGTCAGTCCCTCCCCTAGTTCCTGGCTACCACCCGGTAGATCAAAACGATGCTGATAAGGGCCTCTTGTTTTTTCAATGCAGAGCAGTTTCCCCTCTTGAAGACAGACTCCGTAGACACCAAAGTGATTTTTGATTTCCATCAAATCCTCCTACTTTCATTCAAAGCTCAGTCGATAGTGAAACCAGTATAGCTATTCTTTTTGCAACACCATCTCTTATTGACCCTAATCATTTCTTCTCTATTGATTTAATACTTTTTCAATATCAATTTTAGTAATTTTTCTAGATACCAATAATCCTGCAAAAACTGAAGTAAGTATCCCTATTAATACCGGGAACAACAATCTGCTAAGTTCAATATCTAGTGGCAATCCACTCAAAAAGATGATCAAATAAGAAATAGCAATTCCTATCACCAATCCCGCGCTTGTACCTCGTACTCCCATCATGAAGCTTTCAAATAAATATATTCTTTTTATCTGTCGATCAGATGCACCGATGATTTTAAAAGTTGCGATCTGTTTATGATTCTCCTGAATGGTAATGGCAAGAATATTGATGATATTAATAATCGCTACAATAGAGATAAGAACTATGATTAAGAGGATAAAAAGGTCGATGTAGGAAAACCATCTGGATAGCATATTGATAACATCCTGTTGTGTTGCTACAACAACATCTAATCCTGTTCCTGATAAAGATTGTTTTAAATTTTCATTTTTTAAAACAGTCTTTTCTATCTTCTTTGCTACTTCATTTAAATCGGTTCCATTTTTCACAGTAGCATTCAGATAATAAAATTTATTTGATGAAACGCTACTACTTTTTACATTGATTGCCATCATTTGATTTATTTCTGTTGGCAAGGTAGAAAATAACTGCGCTTCTTGCTTGTCTATAATGCCAGAAATTACAAACTTTTCATAATGATTATCAATCTTAATAGTCACCGTATCTCCGACATTCATTGATGTAGCCTTGTGTACGGAATCTCCGATTAATATTTCATTGTCCTTCTCTGGAAATTTTCCTTCAGCAATTCTAATATTCAGGTTTTTTAAATACTTTTCTTCTAGACAATGGATAGTATTGGAAACCGATGTCTTACCATTTTGGAATTTGATATCATCCGTAAATAATAGTTTTATACCAGTAATATTTTTTACTTCATCTATTTTTTTAACTCGATCAATATCTTCATTAGAAAATAAAGGCAAAGCTTTATAATTCAGAGAATTTTCTTTATTACCAAAGGCAACAGTAACAACATTTTTATTTGCTACAGTCATTTCTTTAATCATTTTATTATAGAAAGAATTAGAAATGAGCATCACTAAAACAATTAGTAAAACAGAGATCGCTATTGACAGTCGAACTAATCTATATCTTCGTTTGTTAACTTCTAAATCTCTTTTAGCAATGAATAATATGGAATGATTCATTTTATCATCTCCTTACGTACTCAATTTTGCCATCAACAACTGTGCAAATAGACTGCATACTATTCGCCACCTTATCACTATGAGTTACTGTTATAATCGTGATACCTAACTCCTCATTGATCCGCTTCAACAATTCTATTATATTTTGTTCGTTAGCAGCGTCTAAATTACCAGTAGGTTCATCCGCTATCAATATTTCTGGATTATTAATAAGAGCTCTTGCCAAAGCAACTCTTTGTTTTTCACCTCCACTAATCTTATCAATACTCTTACTTAACATTTCCTTTGAAAGACCTAGAGTGTTACAAATTTCGTTAATGTTATTCTCTCCATTTTCAAAAAAATATCTTGGAAGTAGAATATTCTCTTTCACCGTGAAACCTGAAATCAAATTAAAGTTTTGGAAGACACAGCCAATATTCCTACGCCTTACCTTACTCAAATTTTTCATATCTAAAATGGAACTACCACAGACTAAGATATCCCCCTCATTTAAACTGGTAATCCCTAATATTAATTTAACAAGAGTAGTTTTTCCTAATCCAGAACGGCCAACTATTGCAGTCGTGCTACCTTTTTTAAATTCAAAATTACAATTTTTGAAAATGTATCTGACATTCGATCCATCACTAAAACATTTAGTAACATTCACTAATTTAATCATGATTTCACCTTCATTCCACAATAACTTAGCAAATCAATTGTACTATTCGTTTCTTCTAAAACAATCTCTTAAGGTTTCAGGTAGCCCATTCAAAAAGTTCTTCTGAACTTACCCTCAGTTATCTTCATAATTGTTATTATTCCTGTCTTTTTTTGGTGAAAAAGGCTAGATCTCCATCGTGACCAATCATAAAGAAATCTGATTCATCCTGATCACTCTGGTAGGTTTAATTTCGTTCAGTAAGATCTTCTTTAGCATAGAGGTAAATACCTGTCTCACCACTGTCGTAACTCAATTGTCCACCTAGGTTTGATCCTCTTTCAGTAAGGAAAAAACAATTACATTTCTTAGCAAGATTTCGACTCCTGCTTTTTCATCCTCCTACTTCAAACTCCAGCCACCATCAATGGTCAAGATTTGCCCTTGCATGGCAGATGCCTTCCCGCTAGCCAAAAAGAGGCTGACTTCTGCCACTTCCTCTGGCTCAATCCAGCGCTTGATAGGCGTCTCACTGGCTACCCAGTCAGCCAAACCACCTGGTTCAAAGTCTGCTGCGGTCATGCCTGTTTTGACGGCTCCTGGTGCGATGCCAAAGACCTGAACCCCAGCTTCTGCATAATCCAGCGCCAACTGCTTGGTAAATCCAGCTAAGGCATGTTTGGACGAGGTATAGGCGTGACCGCCTCCTCCTGCCAGGCTAGAAGCAATGGAGCACATATTGATGGTGATACCTTTTTTATTCTCCAACATTTGAGTCAGATAATACCGCGTCAGCTCCACCGGAGTCACATAGTTGATCTCAAAGATCTCCTGAATCTCCTCAGCGCTTTGCTCCAGAAGCGGCTTGTAATCATCCAAAACTCCGGCTGTATTGCACAAGACCTCTACCTCAGGACACC
Organism: Streptococcus sp. CP1998; assembly: GCF_041026655.1. Lineage (NCBI taxonomy): Bacteria > Bacillati > Bacillota > Bacilli > Lactobacillales > Streptococcaceae > Streptococcus > Streptococcus sp. CP1998. The sequence continues at coordinate 715,710 of NZ_CP163380.1, read as the reverse complement.
AGTCAAAAATTGGCGTCAAATCAAGAGTTAAGTCCCGCTGCAAGAAGTGAAAATTACCTGCTAACTGGGGATCCGCTCCCTGGTCCACCCCATAGACCTGGTAGCCCTTTTCTAGAAAGAGACGAGCTTGGGCCAGACCAATCCCAGAACTCACGCCTGTAATCAAGACCCTTTTAGTCATGGACTTCCACCCAATCTGTCGCTAAAACATCACAAGGGGTTGGACTCCACATGGAGAAACCTTCACCCTCACCAGAGACGTTGATGAGGAAATAAGGCGTCACTTCTAGAGCCACCCCGTTTTGCTCAATGGTATCAAAGAGTTGGACGTAGTTTTCTGCCCCACCCCATCCTGTTCGTACATATTTTTTCTTAGCCTTTAAGCCTGGTAAAATCTCTTCAAATGTCATGTTTTTCTCCTTTGTTATCTAGTTAACTTTCTCCCTTTATTATATCAAAAAAAGAGCTTTCCCTATACAAAAAGCCAGAGTTCTTCTACTCTAGCTTTTATGTTTTATTGATTTTCTTCTGAATGGCGATAGCCATAACCGAAATAAATTCCAACCCCGATCAAGAGAGCAACTCCGAAGGCCAGCCAGGTCGATAGAGAATACTGGGTCATAAAGGACAGACAGACCACAATCGATAGGATTGGTAAGACTGGAACCAAGGGTGTTTTAAATTCACCAGGTCCAGGAGCCCCGTGTTCCTTGCGCAATTTCAAGAGGGCAAGGGCCAACATAACCAGGTAAGCCAAGGTACAGATATTTAAGAAGGAAGCGATGCTTGCAAGTGGAAAGACTCCACCAGCAATGGCTGCCATCGATCCAGCTACTAGTGTTGCATTTTTTGGAATTCTAGTTTTTGGATCGAGCTGTTTCATAGCTTTTGGCAAAAGGCCATCCCGCGCTAAACTGTAGATCATCCGTGAGAGGGCAAAGGTCATGGAAATGCAGACGGTAATCAAGGTCAAAATAGCTACTAGCGAGACATAATTTCCAGCCCATCCTGCACCGACCTGACGAAGGGCAAAGGCAACTGCATCTTCTACATTCAAATCCTTAAAAGGAACCATACCGGTCAACACCAAGGTCACTAAAATATAGAGAACCGTTGTGATCAAGAGACTCAGGACAATGCCTCGAGGAACGTTCTTTTGTGGTTCCTTGATTTCATCGACCGCCATTGAAATAGACTCAAAGCCAAGAAAGGCAAAGAACATAAGCGAAGCGCCAGCCATAATCCCTGTCTGGCCTCCATAGATTTCTCCAAAGCCATAAGGAGCAAAGTTTGCCCAGTTTCCAGGATTTAGATGGAAAATTCCAACAAGAATAAACAAGGCAAGAGCAGAAAACTTAAGTAAAACCAGCAAGGAATTAAAGCGTAAGACTGCCTTTGCATTCATGAGGACCAAGGCGGTGACCAAGACCATCACCAAAATCGGCAAGAGATCCACATAAGTCCCCGCTGCTGGGTCAAAAGTCCCATTTAAAGCAGTTGGCAGACTCCAGCCAAGATTGGCTAACAAACCTTTGAAATAAGCAGCCCAACCCGAAGCTACCCCTGATACGGCTGTCATAAACTCCATCACAGTCAACCAACCAGCAATCCAGGCTGGAAACTCTCCAAAGATGGCATAGAGATAACTATAGGCTCCCCCAGTTGCAGGGATCCGCGAAGCAAATTCTGCAAAAAAGAGAGCAGATAAGCCAACGCAAAATGCTGCAATCACAATGGAAACAATCAAGGCTGGGCCAGCTAAATTCGTCGCATAGTCCCCGTGATCGTAAAGATCCCTGTCCCCACCATGGCACCGATTCCTAAAATAATCAAATCCCACAATCGTAAATGACGGTTCAGACCCGGGTGTACTTGCCCGAGGCTTTTTTTTCGAAATATATTCATGTCGCTTCTCCCATCTAATTAGTTTATTCTATCATACTTGGAAGAGAAAAGAAAACATCGTTTCCGTTACCATCGGTCATCTTTGGAGCTTAAAAAGCGAACCAAGACTTAGTCCATCCACCCCCTCAAAGCAGGGCTTTGAGCAATCAACCACTGCGCCATGCAGTTATTTCTATCCACTATAAAGAGCTGGACAGTTTTTGCCCAGCTTCTTTTTCATTCTATTCACCATTTTCTGTCTTATTCTTTTTCAAAGAGCGAATCGTAAACCAATAATAAATAACCAGTCCCAAAACGATGATCACTGTTGGTAGAAGAATAGTCACACCAGGATTCTGAACTCCTTGCGCTAAGGTCCAGCGATGTAAGAATCCAACCACTAAAAAGGCGACGATAGGAAAGACGAAGGCTCGGCCAATCTCATCTTTCCATTGCCACAATATGAGGGCGCCACTAGCTCCTGTCATCAGGAGAGTATCCCATGGATTCGGTACTGTCAACCAAGCAAGAGCTGGTAAGAAACGGACCCCCACTATCTCACTAGCGAAATAGACTCCTAGAACGAAAATGACTGCTACATAAATTGCTTTTTTTGACTTTTCTTCTGCAAAAATGAGGCGACGAAGGAGATAGAATAATAGCCCAACAGCCAAAATTCCTAAAATAGCATCCGTTAGATAGACGAGCGGCTTAAGAACCAGGACTGCTTGTGAAGCAAAATCACTTAAGAGGCGATAAAAAATCACAATTCCCGAGATGATCGCCCCATATTTCAGAACGGAGCGCGTGGATTCTTTGGGCATATGTTCGATGATTTGGTCTGCCATTTCCTTTGGATCGAGACCAAAATAGTCCTTTGCTGTCAATCCATCTCCGCTTGCTTGCGAAAAATCTAGGGCTAGATTATAGACCTGCTCTCTTAAAGCCTTCTCCTCATATAAGAAACCGGCGAAATTGAAATAATCCCAGAGATCTTGGAAATAAGCTTGGTCCTCCTGACGAAAGGTTTGAACCAAAGCCTGCGTTTCTTCGTAATAAATAGCTGATTTCATATTGCTTTCCCCTTTCTTTGGAGACGAAATACAAGGAGGAACAGGACTAGTCCTATAAGAGGAAGTAGCCAGCCTATTAAATGAGCAGTTTCCTGATTCACAAGACGAATCCAGCATCCAGTAACTAGGAAAGTCAGCCCCAGTACTAGCAGACTCGTCATCAGGCGATCTCTGCTTCTATAAGCCATAACCGCAAACCCAAGTAGGACTAAGACAGCAAGAGCAATCGCCCAACTATCTGATAAGAAAACACTCCCAATGTGCCCAAAATAGATCGAAAATAGTCGTACGATGTTCAAAAACACTAGCAGGCTGATCACACTGAGAAAAATAGCCCAAAGACGCTTCATTTCTCCATAGCTCTGTTTGGACCAAAGCCACAGGATGAACTGATTGAATACCAAGAAATTGAGTAGAATGACAACATAAGTTAAGGGTTGTATTTTCAGTGGCATCATCCAGGTAAAATCCATTAAATAACGCATGCCAACTAAGATCCCTCCAAGTAGGAAGACGAGTCCCACATAAGATCCTAAAGAGCGTTTAGGCAAGTCTGAAAGAACTTGATCCACCATCGCCCGTGGATCCTTTCCAAAATAATCCACCGCCCGTATGCCTTCTTTCTCAGCAACTTTCAGGTCACAAACCATATTGTAGAGTTGTTCACCGAGTGCTTCATCATCATAAAAATAGGACTTGGCCCCAATATAGGCCACCATTTTCTTCATATAGACTTGATCATCCTTGTTTAGGTGCCTTAATTCAACTGACATTTTTTCTGTATAATCTTCTATCATTCTTCCCCCTCCTTTTTCACGCGCTCTACTTTACTAACCAAATCCTGCCACTGGTTCCAAAATTCCTCTAAGCGCTCTTTCCCAATATCACTTAAGGAAAAATACTTGCGATCGGGACCATCTGGAGAGGGTCTCATTTCCCCATAGATAATGCCTTGTTTCTCCAATTTTTGAAGCAGGGGATAAATGGTCCCTGCGACAATTTTGTCAAACCCCATCTCTTTAAGACTTTGGATCAATTCATACCCATAGATGGCCTTTTTGGAAATAATCTCTAGAACACAGCCCTCCAAGACTCCCTTTAGCAATTGGGACTCTTTCATCCTTCTCACCTCTTTCTTCGACAACTAGTTGGTTTTACATACTAGTTTCTTCACTATCAGTATACTCTTTCTCGACTAGTATGTAAAGCAAAATAGTAACTTTTTTAAAAAAATTTTTATTACTTAAAAATTCCTTAAAATCAAGGCTTTCACTGTATACCGGTGTGTAAATATGCAAAAAAAGTTCAAAAAACACTTTATTTTATAGATTGATTGGAGTATAATAATTAAAATTATACAAAAGGAGACACGAATATGAAAAAATCGAAGCTTGCTCTTTTAGCTGGTGTAGCCGCTGCTTCAACGCTTTTCCTTGCTGCATGTGGTTCATCTTCTAACTCATCAAAGGGAACAACCTACAACTACGTGTATGGTACAGACCCTGATTCCTTGAACTATTTGACTTCAAATCGTTCAACTACAAGCGACATTACAACCAACTTGGTCGACGGTTTGTTTGAAAACGACCAATACGGTAACCTAGTGCCTGCTCTTGCAGAGGACTGGTCCGTTTCAAAAGACGGTCTGACTTATACTTACAAGCTTCGAAAAGATGCGAAGTGGTATGATTCAGAAGGAAATGAATACGCTGACGTCACTGCACATGATTTCGTGACAGCTCTGAAATATGTAGCCGATAAAAAATCCGATGCTCTTTACTTGGTTCAAAACTCAGTCAAAGGCTTGGATAATTACGTAAACGGGAAAACTAAAGACTTCTCAACTGTTGGAATCAAGGCTGTTGATGATTATACTCTTCAATATACTTTGAACCAACCAGAATCTTTCTGGAATTCTAAATTGACCACTTCTACCATGATGCCGGTCAATGAAAAATTCTTGGAATCAGCTGGTAAGGACTTTGGTAGCGTGAAACCAAATGGTATCCTCTACAACGGTCCATACATTTTGAAATCCTTCACTTCAAAATCACAAATTGAGTTGGATAAAAACCCTGAATACTACGACAAGAAAAATGTTCACATCGATACTGTTAAATTAACGTACTTCGATGGATCAGACCAAGACTATCTTGCTCGTAACTTCTCAGATGGTAACCTATCTACTGCTCGTCTCTTCCCAACTAGCTCAACCTACAGTACGATTGAGAAGAAATTCAAAGATAACATCGTTTATACCCCACAAGACTCTACTGTTTACTACGCTTACTTCAACGTCAACCGTCAAAACTACGGTCATACTAAGAAGACATCGGATGAGCAAAAGAACAGCACCAAGACAGCTCTTCAAAACAAAAACTTCCGTCAAGCTTTGAACTTTGCTTTAGATAGAACTTCCTACAGCGCTCAAGTGAACGGAAAAGACGGAGCAACAAAAACTCTTCGTACCCTTCTAGTTCCACCGACATTTGTGCAAGCAGACGGGAAAGACTTCGGTACTCTCGTTGAAGAAAAACTTGCCGCAACAGGAGATGAGTGGAAAGGTGTTAGCTTCGCTGATGCTCAAGATAGCTTGCATAATGCAGATAAAGCCAAAGCAGAACTTGAAAAAGCTAAGGCTGAATTGCAATCGCAAGGTGTTCAATTCCCAATCCATATCGACTATGTTGTAGACCAATCTTCTAATGCTCTTGTCCAACAAGCAGACTCTATGAAGAGCTCAATCGAAGCGTCCCTTGGTAAAGACAATGTCGTGATCGATGTACAAAAATTGTCTACAGACGATGCTGATAACGCTACTTACTTTGCTCAATCACCAGACCAAAAAGACTTTGATATGGATATCACTGGTTGGGGACCTGACTTCCAAGACCCATCTACTTACTTGGATATCTTAAACCCAACAGATGGTTCAACCTTGACTGGTATGGGACTTGATCCTAAGAAAGACCAAGCGCTCATCGAGAAAATTGGTTTGAACGAATACAAAGCCTTGCTAGATGCTGCCAATGATGAAAAATTGGATACCAATGCACGTTATGAAAAATATGCTGCTGCCCAAGCTTGGTTGACAGAAAATGCTATGGTTCTTCCAATCTACTCTAAGGGTGGCGTTCCATCTATCACCAAGGTCACACCATTCTCAGCAGCAAATTCTGCAATTGGTATTAAAGGGGAAACAAGCTTCTTCAAATACCAAAAAGTTCAAGACAAGACTGTCACAACTGCGGACTACGAAAAAGCGTATAAGAATTGGTTGAAAGAAAAAGAAGAATCCAATAAAAAAGCGCAAGAAGAACTTGCAAAACACGTGAAATAATCACGATAGAAAACACCGAGGATTTGATCCTCGGTGTTTTTTGTGCTAACAAAATGTTGTATGTTTCATCTTATTTCTAATCTTTTATAGACTCGAACGCTATCTCACGACAATCTTCCGATAACTTCTAGAAGTCAGAAGAAAGACGAGAACATAAGAGATGAAAAAGACAGCGCAGATAGAAAGAGTTGTTTGAAGAACCAAGCCCGCATTGGTCGCTCCTAGGAGGGCAACGATCTTTGCGATCATCTTGTAGGCTACTCCTAGGTACAAGAAGGAGAAGAATAATGGGAGGAAAAAGACGGTGAGAATTTGTTTGCGAATGGTGGTGGACGTTTGCTTTTGGTCCAATCCTACTTGTTGTAAGATCACAAAATTTTCCCGGTCCTCATAGCCTTCTGAAATCTGCTTATAGTAAATGACGAGAACCGTAGCTAATAGAAAGATCACAGATAGGAAAACTCCAATAAAGAGCACTGTCCCTGCTGATTCACGCCAATCTTTCTCTATGCTGTATCGATCAATCCCACCAAAATAAGTCGCACCATATTGACTGATTTTGTCTGTCGAATACAGCTCTTTGGTCACGCCACCGGTGAAATCTTGGTTATCTTTATCTTTTGCGTTAATAGAAAATTCCAAATTTTTATCAACTTTTAGACCCAGTTGATTCAAGTCAGGGAGAACCAGGTACAAGCCCATTTGGTGTTGAAACAGGGCGTCTTGGGGGATCTTCCCTTGGATAAAATTGGAGTTTAGTTTTTCTTTAATCGTGAAAGTTTTCCCATTGATTTCTAATTGTGCGTCTAATCTTCCAGGATACTGATACCCATAAGCCAGGATTTCATTTTCCCCAAGCTCAACTTTTTGACCCGTCAGTTGCTCGTAAGTCGCCTGATCAAAAAAGTAGACTGTTCCCTCTGTCTTCATCTCCTGACCAGTTTCTTGATCGGACTGCTCATACACCTCTAAGCTCCTTCCATCAATCTTTCGAATTTCAGCAGACCAGTATGTTGTCTGTTCCACCTGATAATCTGATAGATGTGTCGCATCGGCTGTTTTCTTAATTTGGGCTTGAACATCCTTGATAACCGGTTCTGTCTCAACATCTGAAGGCATATGCCCCACACTAATCATGTAATCAGAAGGGTAAACAGTATCTAGGTAATTCTGCCCTCCAATAAAGAGATTGAGCGACCCGGTTAAGGTGACCAAGACCATGGTGGATAGAATACTAATGGTCGCGAGGCCCGCTGCATTTTTTCGCATCCGAGCTATTAAGTTAGAGACGGATATAAAATTCTCTGGCTTGTAATAATAGGATTTCCGACCTTTGAGAAATCTTAAGAAGGTAATAGAGCCTGCGTTGAATAAGAGATAAGTCGCAAGAATGACCAAGATGACGGCAATAAAGAATCCTTGAACAGCCGCAACTGGCCGCTCAACGGTTAGCGCTATATAAAAAGCAATTCCTAAGAGCCCTAGTCCTAACAGAGTTTGAACCAACAAGAAGCGTCCCTTCTTCTCCCCTGCCTTTTTCTGTTGCATGAGGTGGAGGGAACTGTAGCGCAAGAGACGGAAAGAATTCAACAAAAGAATGAGGCCAAAAGCTAAGGCTAACCCAAGTAAAGTGTTAAGAACAGCCCCTATCTGGAAGGTTGATTGAATGACGACTGGTAGACCCATACATTTTAGAAGCAAGGCGAAAATCAAGCGATCAAACAAGAGTCCCAAACCCAGTCCCGCGCCAACTGTGAGGATATAGAAGAAGAGCAATTCCCATAAGGTCATGACGAGAAGGTGCTTCTTCTCCATCCCCAAAACACTGTACAGTCCCAGTTCTTTGGAACGATTTTTCATGACATAGCCATTGGCATAAGCCACCAAAATGATGACGACCAGCTGGACGACGAAACTACCAAAACCAAGAACAGTTCTCGCCGATCCCCCTCCGTAAGAATCCTCTAAATGAGGAGTCGTTGCCAGCGCGATAAAGCTATAGAGGATCATGGTCGTTAAAATGACAGCTATAGCGAAAGGATAATACAACTTGCGATTTTGTTTGAGGTTGGAAAGTGCTAATTTACTTGTTAATTTAAACATCACGATCCTCCTTTCCCGCCATGACCGTCAGGGTATCTGAGATTTCTTGGAACATCTGACGCTCTGTCTTTTCTCCGCGGAAGATCTGGTTGTAGAGAATCCCGTCCTTGATGAAGAGCACGCGCTTGGCTCGAGCTGCCGCTGCGGTTGAGTGGGTCACCATGAGAATGGTTTGCCCTATGGTATTGATATCTTCAAAGACATCTAGCAAAGCTGCAGAAGACTTGGAATCCAGCGCCCCTGTTGGCTCATCGGCCAAGAGGATTTCAGGTGAGGTGATGATGGCCCGTGCTACGGCCACCCGTTGTTTTTGCCCACCAGAGATTTCGTAGGGATATTTTTCAAGCAGTTGGTGAATGCCCAACTCCCGACTGACGCTATCCACCTTGCTCATCATTTCCTTGACTGGTCTGCGAGAGAGGACGAGAGGCAAGAGGATATTGTCCTTGACAGACAAGGTATCGAGCAGGTTGAAATCTTGAAAGACAAAACCAAGTTTTTCGCGACGGAAGCTCGAAGCGTCCTTGTTCTTGATGGTGGAGGTGACGGTGCCATTGAGGTAAACCCGCCCTTCGGTTGGCTGGTCCAGCATGGCTAGGATGTTGAGAAGGGTGGATTTCCCGGATCCTGATTCCCCCATGATAGCGACGTATTCCCCCTTCTCAACGGTAAAATGGATATCCTTTAAGGCTTCAACCTGCGTCCCTTGAAAGCGGGTTTTGTAGATTTTTTTGATATGTTGAACGTCTAGTAGGGTCATGGTCCGTTCCTTTCTAGCTCGATAAAAGCTTCAATCGATTTTTACAAATCTATTGTACTAAAACTGAAACGCTTTCACCATAACATAACCTTACATTTTACCCTTTATTTCTTACATTTTTGTAAGAAAGCAAAAAGAGAGCGACGGATTCAGTCGCTCTCCATTCCATTTTGGACATCTAAACACTATTTTTCGACCATACCGCTTTTAATGAAAAGCTCTTTAGCTTTAGAATAGCTGATTGTATTGTCGGCTTCTAGGTTCAGAGTAGGGATTATTTCTTTTAATTTTTTAATATCTACTTTGGTGTAATCAATTGTATTGGTGATATAGAAGATACCGTCTTTGTATTCTGATGTCAGTTCAAATCCATGTCCCATCAGATCTTTAAATTTTTCTTGGTTCCTAGCAACGGCTTCTTTCATTGATTGAAGAGGGTTATCGCCAGCTACTTTTGAGACATCGTAATCATCAACTTTTTCTTGTACTAACAAGGTATCTCCCTTGTAATACAAGGTGATGATTGACTTACCTGCTTCATCACTCGTTTCGAGAACGGTTTTTTGAGCATCTGCGATAGAGTCCTCTTTTTTACTATCATCTTTTTTTGAATCTTTTGTCTTATCATTAGCAGATGATTTTGATGAATTGCTTGATTTGCTTTCTGAACTAGATGACTTTTCTACCTTACTTGAAGAAGACTTTGCATCTTTGCTTGATGATTCTGAAGCAGTTTTGCCAGAACATGCTACTAATGTTGCGACTGATAAGAGAGCCACGCCTGCTGTGAGAAGTTTTTTCATAATTTTTCTCCTATAGATATTGATTGATTATATTTTAAGATGAAATCTTTTTATTGTCAAATATTTTATGTACTTGATCCTTCTTATACCAGTTTTTATCACTAACTCTTAACATGTTTCGCCATCCAATTCACAAAACCCAGAAAATAAATTTTTATTCATTCCGCATATAAAATAAAAGATTAGACAAAACGTCCAATCTTTGATGAATGATTGAAAGAACTGAATAAGCCCGTATTTCTTTTTTTCATTGATGAAGTAATTGATTGAACTCTTCTTGAAGTTCCTTGTTGTCCGTTGGTTTTAGATACATCTTTCCACCATTGGTCGTGGGAGAATGAAAGACAATGGCTTCTCCTGTATCTGTAATGGCAAAGAAATAACTATGCACATCTGGATACTTGTCCCAATTGCTATAGCGTTCCACGATTCTGTATTTTGCATTTCCCTGACCAGTTTCTGTATAAATGGCATCCATCTTGCTATTTTCCCCTAGAGTATAGAGGTTGTCTGGTCCTACATCACCGCCAGCAATACCTTTTTGATAGTTGGGTTGTCCCATCTTTTCACCCCAGGTCTTCATAAATTCTGCTAATTTTGCTGATTTTTCTGCATTCCAAGGCGTTTTTCCCTGGCTTTGGCTATTTCCCGCTGATGGTGTGCTGTCAAAAGTTTGCCAGTCAAACCTCTTGAGATCCCATTTTTCCTCATTCGATTTTCCAAAGAGGGCATTCAGATCCGACCCCGGTACTTGGACTTCTTCTTCCTGGACTTTGGTAGCGGCTTGAGGTGCCTTTTCTATCCGTGAGAGCACAGCTACACCACGGCCAGTTCCTGACATCCAGCTGACTTCTAAGACTTCTCCTCCCTGATAGAGGGTCGTCGCATTGCGCGCTCCACCGTGTCCAGCGACGAAACCTTCAGCTAGCAGAGTCGGTTTTTGGTCCTTGAGGTAATAAACTCCTGTCACAAAGTAGCTTCCATTGGTCTGCTGATTGGCGATGATCATCTCATCTACCCCATCGTTATTTAAGTCCTTAAAGGCATAGTAAACGGCATCTGGCTGATTGATCACGGTCTCGATCACCCAGCTATTGATCATCCGATCTTCTTTGGCTAATGCATCATTCAATTTGGAAATGGCGTCTAAATCTTTTGAAGTGGCAAAAATCTTTTGATAGTCTGAAAAAACAGACTGGTATAATTGTTTGTTATCTGCTTTTTTCGCTTGTTTTTTTGCTGAAGTCTGGCTCGTTGCAGTCTCTTTTTTAGGACTGGACTGGCGCTGGTATCTCTGGTAACATCCTGTCAACAAAAGCATACTTGAAGCCACTAAGCCCAACTGCATCCATTGTTTTCTTTTCATCTGAACTCCTTAGTCTCCCTTGTTTTCACTGATCTTCATTATACTAAAAAAAAGGTGAGGAAGGAATCCCTTCTTCACACTTGGTTTATTTTATTCGGTTTGGCTCGACGATCCGTTTGACTTTCAATATGCCCTTTCACCAAGGCAACCACCTCATCATTGGTTGGAAGGTCCGAGTGCTGGGCATCTTCCCCCGTCACCGTAATCTCCGTATAGCTAGCTGCTTGGTTTTGGTAGATATATTTCCCAGCGGAAACACTGGCATCTGGGACCAACTCATCTGAATCATAGGTAATAGTCCCTGCTACTGAATACATATGAAGGGTTGTGGGGATGGCTTCTTTTCCCTTGATAAAGTCAGCCAACATCTCAGATTTATTTTTGATATTGGTCTCCGTGAAATTATAGGGAGTTCCGATGGTCATGAGGGTCTTGAGATCTATATCATAATCCCCCAGATAATTTTCAATAAAGGCTGTATAAATCAAGCCACCGTTGGAATGACCCAAGCCCTTAAAATTATTAAAATTGTATTTTTCTTGAAGGGCTTCGAAGGCTTGATTAAATAGTTTGGCTTGCTTTTTAATGTTGCTATAGCCATCTTTGTTATTTTCAAAACCAACCACAATTACCGGCTCATTGTCCTTGGCATCAATACTACCACTATAGGTGATATGCCCATCATTCCAAACCTTAACCTTAAGTAGACTGTGTTTGGTTCCTTGGCGGTCTTGGTTGAGCTTGGTCACCAAGCCATCAAAGCGGTTCTCTGTCGCAGAGCTTCCCGGGATCATGATGATGGGCGACAGTTTAGAATTATAAAATTTCTCGATTTTTGAAACATTGGTCCGAGTCCAGCTATAAGAAGGAATGGCTAAAGCGATTAAGAAAAGACTGACCAAAGTAAGGACGATCGCTGTTTTTTTAGATGGCTTCATCGCTTTCTCCTTTCACTTTTAAATCTTTTCGAATACGATTTCCCATACAGACAAATGGTAGATAAAGGAGCACATCGACGGCAAAACAAAGTATACTGACAGCTAAAGCCCTCAGACTTCCTCCGGTTCCAATAAAGGCATAGAGAAGACTCGGCGTCCCATCTGGCACTGGATAAACAGTCGCCGGCATCAGTTTGAAGCACAAAGCAACAGTCGCTATCACCATATTCACCAAAGGAATCAATAGGAAGGGAATCACATAAAGTAGATTGAGAAGGACTGGTATGCCTACCATGAAGGAAGCCCCATTGTTAAAGAGACTTGGAAAAATACTGAGGAGACTAACTTTCTTGTCCTTTTGACTTCGCGAAACCAACAGGATCGCCAAAAGCGCTAGGACAGCTCCAACACCGGACACCAGACCAAAACTGCGGTACAAATTGGTCAAGGTATAGAGATGAGGAATACCTGTCGTTGTATGATGCGTCACAGCGTAGGTGAGATTTTCCAAAGCAAAGTTATCATCCGCAATTGAGTTCAAGGCAAAGGCTTGACTATTTCCAAACCAAGCATATAGGCTACTGAAAAGACCCATGACGAAGGTGGATAAGAGATGATGACTGCTTACCGTGAGAGAAGCCAAGAACTGTCGGATAGTCTGAAAAATATTAAATTGGTTCCCAAGAACCAAAAGAAGATTTAGGCTGACCCCTAGAACTAAGGATAAGAAAATGGGACGCACCGTCTTGGGCTGATAGATGAAATCCTTGTCTACGATCTGGTCGTCACTGGCCTTAGATAGACGAAAGATCTGCCCGATTAGATAGCCTAAAAAAATCGCTAAGACGATATTGGTCGTCGCAGGTAAGTTGATACGCGTCAGTTGCCCGTCATGGAGGGGGCCCACCAACAATTCCTGAGAGCCTACTATTAGACTGACCAAAAGAGCTGTCACTCCAGCTGTCCCTGTACTTCTACCATAGTGCCCAGCTGTATATTTTCCAGCGAAGTAGGTCACTAAAGGCCCAGCTAGACCTCCTAAAAAATTGGAAAAATTAATGAGGACTTGACTAATGGCCTGATCCCATGGCAACCAGCTATCCATCGAAAAGAGCTGATGGATATAGCCTCGATCGGAGAAGACCGATAGAGCGATCACCCGAATGATTCCTGAAAATAGAAAAAAAGGAAATAAGGAAACCAGAGTTTTCTGGGAAATTTGAATCAAACTTTTTTCTCGTAACCAGAAAAACTTCTGGACTAAATACTTGGTCATGGGGCCTCCTGTTCGAGTTGATTGACTTATTCACATTGTTTACTTTTCCATTATTATACCATACTGGCGAGCCTTTCCTTTCGTTTGGAAAGATGTCATCATTTGAGAACGCTGTTAATATTTTCAAAACTTTTCAAAAACTCTTTGACAGGGGTCTTCATTTCCTCTATACTATTTGTTAGCTAACAAAACGATGGATCAGGTTACCGTTGGTCTTGCTATGCTACCTGACGGAAAATCAGATCTTTACCATGATTTTTATACCATAGTCCATATCTTTAGGAAGATTTAGGAGGAATCAGACACCGATGTCACAAGAAAAAATTTCAGCCAAGGTCCTATACGCTATTTTTGCAACAGGGATCCTTTCCTTTTGCGGGGTGGCTGGAGAAACTGCCATGAATATCACCTTCCCAATATTGATGAAGGAATTTGAGATCAATACCGCAACCGTCCAGTGGGTCACCACCATCTATCTTCTAGTGGTTGCCTGTGTAGTCCCCTTATCTGCCTACCTCAAACGCTCCTTCAAAATGAAGTCCATCTTTTTAGTTGGAAATCTTCTGTCTGTTTTAGGTGTTCTCATTGACTTCCTAGCTCCAAGTTTTGGCTTTGTGGTTTTGGGTCGATTGGTTCAAGGAATGGGGGTTGGTTTTGCTCTTCCTCTGATGTTTAATATCATTTTAGAGCAGGTCCCAAAACGCAAGATCGGTCTCATGATGGGAGTGGGTACCCTAATTACAGCCATCGCTCCCGCCATTGGGCCTACTGTCGGTGGTCTCTTGACTGCTAACTTCGGTTGGCGGTCCATCTTTTTGGTTCAATTCCCGATCCTTCTAGCTTCGCTAGTTGCAGGGCTTCGCTCCATCGAACAAATCAGTACAGTCAAGCGGAAAACGCTTGATATCATGAGCCTTCTCGCCATTATTGCTTCATTTTTAGGCTTGATTTTAGGCATTCACGGACTCTCTGACCATGCTTTCTTTAGTTTTTTCGTCCTTGGTTGGCTGGTGATTGGGTTCTTGGGACTGGTTCTCTTAGTTCGGCGGTCTAATCAGTTAGAGACTCCCATTATCAACCTTGCCATCTTAAAGAACCATCTCCTTACTGGCCATGTTCTTGCCTTTTTCACTTTCCAATTAGGATCTCTGGCCATGAGTTTCCTCTTGCCCAATTATGTCCAATTGGTCAACCACTCGAGCACCACGCTTGCAGCCTTGATGCTACTTCCAGGAGCCATCATTGGAGCAGGTTTTGCTCCTTTCTCCGGCCTCATTCTAGATAAACTAGGCGCCCGCAAACCAATTCTCCTTGGAGCTGGTTTGATCCTTCTGGCTCATTTCTTCTTCACACTATTTGGCTTGAAGTTATCAAATGTCTTGATTCTTGTCTTTTACATGATCTTCATGACCGGTATGGGTCTTACCTTTGGCAATATCATGACCAACGGACAAAAACAACTCTCTCTGGAAGAGCAACCCGATGCGAACGCGATCTTTAACACCCTGCAACAATTTGCAGGCGCTGTCGGAACAACCCTGGCTTCGCTGATTGTTGCCATGAGCCAAGCTAATCAAAAGATGGACTTCACCCAAGCCACTGCTAAAGGAAGTCGCAACGGTTTCATGGTCCTATTTGCCTTAGGCATCTTCCAACTCCTTCTCTTATTTTGGGTTGTCGGAAAAGAAAATGAAACCAACTAATTTATCTCATCAAAAAAAAGCTGGGAATAAACTGTCCAGCCTTCGATCTTTGATAGAAATAACTGTATGACGCAGTGGTCGATTGGCATCTTTGTTCGCTTGATTAAGCTCCAAAGATGACCTAATCAACTGTGCGGGGGTGGGAAAACGAACTCTTCTTAATTAGTTGGAGTTCTTTCCCACTCCCTTTTTATTATCCTTTTCTGACCCGTGTGACAATGCCATCAGGATCCTCAAAGGTAAAATCATTAGAGCTCAACCATTTGACAGGAGCTCCATTGGCTTTGGCCTTCTCTGCAATGGCCACCAAGTCTTCCTTCTTTTCGACTTCAACAACGTAATAGGCAAGTCCAGGAAATTCTGCTTTTCTCTTGTCCAAGTTTTTTCCACCCCACTCATTGACGGCTAAATGATGATGGTAGTCTCCTGAAGCGATCCAGCTGGCAGATGGAATGGTGAACTTATCAGATAGGTCCAAAACGGCTTGGTAGAAAGCAGTTGCTAAGTGGCTATCCTTGACTGATAAATGAATATGTCCCATTCGAGTACCGGATGCAATGACAAAAGGATTCATTTTACGACCCATGTCGTAAATTTCTTGTGCTGAGAGTTCCTCTGTCACCCCAATGATGCGGCCATCCTCTCGAATATCCCAGTCGGCAACAGGTTTATCTCTATAGAGTTCGATGCCATTTCCTTCTGGATCCTCCAGATAAAGAGCTTCACTATAGCCGTGGTCTGCTGCCCCAATAAACGGATAATTCAATTCCGCAATGTGTTTAAACACATCTGCTAGGTCCTCGCGAGACGGCAACAAAATGGCCATATGGTAGAGGCCATAACTAGACTTGACCGCTTCTTTACGATTAGTTTGAATCAGATGCACTAAGTCTTTTCCCCCTGCTCCCAAAATAACTTCGGTTTCCGTTTGGGTTCGGATTTCAAGTCCTATAATCTGTGTATAAAAGGCCGTCTGACGAGCTAAATCCTTAACATTTAGCACTGCTTCTGCGAGGTAAATCTCACTATTATATGCGTAAACCATTTTCTCCTCCTATATTGTAACTATATATGTTACATTATATCCTATTTAGGTGTAATGTCAAACGTTACACCTAGAATTTCCATTAAATTGTCGAACTTTTATCATTTGAGTTTAAATCCTTGCTTTCTTTTTGTAATTTATTTATAATCATTCTAAATAAGATGAAGGAGATATTGTATGACTGAAATGAAACATGGAGTAGATGAATCATTTAACGACCGCTTGAATATCTTGAGAGCCGCTGTTCTCGGGGCCAATGATGGGATTATTTCTATTGCTGGGGTGGTGATTGGGGTAGCCAGTGCCACACCAAACATCTGGATCATTTTCCTATCTGGCTTGTCGGCGATTCTGGCAGGTGCCTTTTCGATGGCGGGCGGTGAGTATGTCTCTGTTTCCACACAAAAAGACACGGAAGAAGCCGCTGTGAACCGCGAACAAGCCTTATTGGATCGCGATCCAAAGTTAGCGAGAGAATCTCTCTACCACGCTTACCTTCAAAATGGAGAATGCGAAACTTCCGCAAAGATTTTGACAGAACGGGCCTTTCTGAAACATCCACTCAAAGCCCTGGTCGAAGAGAAATATGGTATCGAATATGAGGAGTTTACCAATCCTTGGCATGCTGCTGCATCTAGCTTTCTTGCTTTTTCGGTTGGTTCCCTTCCTCCAATGCTCTCTATTATTCTCTTTCCAACTGCCTATCGCATCCCGGTGACGGTCTTCGTTGTTGGACTATCCTTGATCTTCACTGGCTATACCAGTGCAAAACTGGGAAAAGCACCAACCAAGCCAGCCATGCTTCGCAACCTCATCATTGGCCTTCTCACCATGGGTGTGACTTACTTCTTCGGACAACTCTTTAGTATCTAAAAAGCTGAGACTTCTGTCTCAGCTTTTCTTATGCTTCTAATAAGGCTTGTGCTTGTTTTTCCAGTCCTGCGACCGCTTCATCTGTCAAGACTAATTCACCTGTTTCCCAAGCTTCTGGGTTAACGGTTGTTCCAGTAAACTCTCCAACCACTTGAGTCCGAACGAAAGGCAAGAGCGCTTGGTAAGCCGCAAACATTGGTTCGTGTCCGGCATTGGCTACTGAAGAAACCGTTACGATCTTGTCTTGAAGGGCAGATGGACCACGAGTTTCTGATAGGTCAAGGGCACGGCTCAGCCAGTCGATCAGATTTTTCACCACGCCTGGAATGGCAAAGTTATAAACTGGCGAGAAAATCCAGATGGCATCTGCAGCAAGAACTGCATCACGCGCTGCTTGTACAGCTGGCAAGGTTGGTGTTTCCAAATCTTGGTTCATCATTGGAATGTCTTTGTAGTCCAAGTAAGTCACCGTTGCTTTTCCTTCCAGAAGGCTTTCTGCTTTCTTAGCCATTTGGTGGTTAAAAGATCCTTGACGAAGAGATCCGACGATAAATAAAATGTTTTTCATAGTTGTTTTCTCTTTCTGTTGTAAGTTTTTTTGTTACAATAGCTATTATACACGATCATAATGTAGTGTCAAGGATTACAACTCGGACATTTTAAACTTTTATTTCATTTCACTAAGGGAGGGCCAAGAGGAGTGAGAAAAAAAGGTTAGACAAAAGTGTCCAACCTTCAATAAATCATAACCGTATAAATCTGTAGAGGATCACCATCCAATAAAAACGAGCCCTAGACGATCTTTACAATCCATTTTAGAACTACTTTTTTCTCAGCAAGGTAATTCTCAAAGTTTCTTTGTTCCTCAAATTCTGTTCTCGCTACTACTACTCGTTAGACGAATCAGTAGCCAACATTTTTTTGATGGATTCGCAGGATAAATCTGTCATTTCAGCCATCATCTCGATACTCATCCCCTTCAAAGATAGTTTTTGTATCAGAGACTGCTGACCAGCTTGAACTCCCAGCTCCATGCCTTCTTGTCTGCCTTGTTCCAATCCCTGTTCGAGACCTTGTTCGAGACCTTTTTTCAACCCTTTCTGAAAACCGGCTTCCAGTTGTTCTTTCCGAAAGGTATCCATGCTCATTTCCCAATTTTCTCTGATACGAATCCGTTCATCAATCATTTCTTTTTCCTCCCTTGTCCAATTTGATGGGATCAGGAGTGATTCTGCCAGCTCGATCACTTGATCTGGTTGATGACTGAATGGGCGATTGCCAAAAAATTCAAGCCATTGTCTCCAGTGAGCATTCAACTCCGTATCTCTACTTTCATTATACTTATCCAACTCTAAAAAGGCAACCTTTAACATATTGTGCGCTACTCCATCCTTTCGAGAGCTATAAAGGGGTGTCCCATCTACTGTATGGCGCATTTCATAGACATTGACGGGTGAATCTAAGTGAGGAAAAATACTTCGCTCCAGGATAGCGATCCCATAGACCGGCTCCAGCTCCTGGTACATAGAATGGGTTGCCCCTTTCTTTCGCTTGCGTTGGACATTTTCTACCAGTTGATTGGCTAAATAATAGTGGAAACGATTCAAGAAATACTCTTGCTTCAAAACTTGAATCTCAATGATCACTTCAAGCCCACTATCTAGTCTTGCTCTCACATCAACGGATGTTTCAAAAGGAAGATCTCCTAAAAACCCTTGCTCATGTATCTGGTCTCCTTCTAAAATCTCAACGGACTCTACTGGCAGATCCAATACTTCGCGGATGAATTTCGCTGTCACATCCGGCAGACTAAAAATCTTTTTCGCCATTAAATCCAAGGTGGGCGATACATACTCGTGTCGTTTTTTCATAGCAACCTCCAATGATTTCGTATAGGGAATCCCCTCACTTATACCATTCGAAAAAATTGCAGATAAAAGGGAGTGGGAAAGAACTCTGACTAGTTAAAAAGAGTTCGTTTTCCCACCCCCGCACAGTTGAGTAGGGCTGTAAAAGCTGATGAAATCAGCGTAGTAGAGCCCACTCAACTACTGCGTCTTGCTCGACAATCCAAAAATAATTGAGAGGCTAGGACTTTTGTCCCAGCCTCTTGCTTTTATGCATGCTCCAATCCTTTTCGTGTATTTTCTTTGATGGTTTCAGCTGAATGGAGCAATTTTTCTTTTTCTTCTTCTGTCAAATGCAAATCCAATCGTTCAAGAATTCCTTTTCGACCCACGATCGCTGGGTAGCCAAGATAGGTTCCATATTCTGGACGATAGTTAGACACTGGCATTTCCTCGTGGCTATCATTGATCACAGCTTCTGCTAAGCGTTGGGCTGCTGCTGCAATCCCAAAATTAGTATAGAATTTGCCAAAGAAAACCGTGTGGCCACCGCGCAAGGACTCGTAGTTGATAGCATCAAGCTCTTCTTGAGAGAAGAGATCGGTAATAGCATGTCCCTTAACACGGACCTGACTCCAAGCGACAAATTGAGAATTTCCGTGCTCACCGAGGTTGTAACCTGATACACTAGCAGGAGAAACCTGCAAACGATCAGCGACTGCACGCTTCATCCGAGCTGTATCCAATAAAGTCCCTGTCCCAATCACCTGCTCTTTTGGAAGGCCGGTATATTGTTGATAGAGTTGAGTGACAGCATCGACCGGATTGGTCACTACCAATAAGACCCCGCTAAAGCCAGAAGCCTTCAAATCACGCGCTACTTGCACCACTTGCTTGCTGGAAAAGGGAAGCTCTGCAAAACGGTCATCAGTGTTATTAGCCTGCAACTCGATATTTCCAAGAGTCGACACCACCACATCCGCATCTTTTAAAGCCGCATAGTCATTGACCGTGATATGCACCGGATAACCTGTATTGGCAACCGTATCACAGAAATCCAAGGCATCTGCCTTGACCTTTTTCTCATTGGTATCAATCAAGACCAAGTGATCACAGGTGTGTTTCAAAATCATACTGTGGGCCAAGGTCGCACCCACATGCCCCAAACCAATAATACCAATTTTTCTTGTCATCAGAATCCTCTTTTCTAGTATCGATCACACTGTTGGTGAGGATAGCTCTTTGTTGACTCTATTCTACAACAATTCTAGAAAGGCGGATTGAAAAAATGAGAAAATTTTCAAGTTTTTTCAAAAAAGAAAAGAGGCACTGCCTCTTTTAACGACTCAGGAAAGAAGAGTCTCAATCTCTTCAAGCGACAAACCTGTCATCTCTGATATCAGATCAGGTGTCATTCCTCGTGAGACCATTTCGCATACCAACTGTTTACGACCTTGTTCCAGACCTTCTTCGCGTGCTTCGTCTATCGCTGTCTCCAGGGTCATATCATAATTTTCTTGAATACGAATACGCTCGTCTATCATGGTCTTCTCCTCCTTGGTCCAGCTAGATCTTACGCTAACATAGATTTGATCTCTTCAAGCGACAAACCCGTCATCTCCGATATAAGATCAGGCGTCATTCCTCGTGAGACCATCTCGCATACCAACTGTTTACGACCTTCTTCGCGCGCTTCGTCTATAGCCGTCTCCAGGGTCATATCATAATTTTCTTGAATACGAATACGCTCGTCTATCATGGTCTTCTCCTCCTTGGTCCAGCTAGATGAATCTAATAATGAATCTGCGTGGGCAACGGCCTGACTGGGAGCTTTTGTAAAGGGAAGATTCCCAAAAAATTCCAGCCACTGTCTGCCTGCATCTGTCAGGTTCTCATCTTTATTATACTTGTCTAGCTCTAAAAAGGCAACCTGCAGAAGATTTTGGTGCTTGCCATTTTTATAATAAGCCTTGAGTTGCTTGCCAGACCGGCTATTGGTCAGCCAGTATTTGTTGATGGCGGCCTCTTCGTCCAGTAAGAGCGACTTCTCCAAAATCGCAATTCCATAGACGGGCTCCATCTGCTCGTACATCTTATGTGTCTGTCCTTACTGGCGCAGTTTTTGCACATTCTCCACCAGTTGATTGGCCAAATAGTAATGGAACCGATTCAAGAAATACTGCTGCTTGCGAATCTGGATCTCGATGATCACCTCGGTCCCATCATGGAGCTTGGCTCTCACATCCACCGCAGTGGAGAACAAGTCATCCTCCTCATAGGCCATGCTGTGGGGCTGGCTTCCCTCCACAATCTGAGCGTCCGCCACATCCAGCTCCAAAATATCTCGAATAAAAGCCGTCGTCACTTCCGGCAAACTAAAAATCTTCTTGGCCATGATATCCAAGGTCGGCGATACATGCGCGTGTCTTTTTTGCATCCCTGCTCCTTTTCGATAAAAAATAGAGGGAAGGTCCCTCTACTTCTATTATTCGAAAAAAATTTGGGAAATAGCGAATAATGTACCCTTTACCTAATCCCTATCTTCTCACACCCTAACCCTTAAACTCTTGGACAAATTTCTTGAGTTCGGCATCGGCTTCTGGTGTCGTTCCATGAAGCTGGCTGAGCATGTCTAGAAGAGAAGCTGTCTGGGTCTCAATCGTCGCATTGGTTTGGTTGATCTTAGCCACGATCTCTGTCAATGGCTCTACTTCTTCTTCCTCAAAGGTGTCCACATAACGTGGGATATTGAGGTTGTAGTCATTCTCGACGATCTCCTCAAAGCTAGCCAGATGGGCAAACTTATCCATATCCTCTCTACTCTTATAAGCCTGGAGGATCTTCTCGATATGAGCATCCGTCATGATGTTCTGGTTCTTGCCCTTGTCAAATTCCTTAGAAGCATCGATAAAGTAGACGTCCCGATTGGTCCGGTTCTTTTTGAGAATGATCACCGTCGTTGGGATGCTGGTATTGAAGAAGATATTTGCAGGAAGACCGATGACGGTATCAATGGCCCCTTCTTCTAGCAAGGCCTTGCGAATGGTTCCTTCCGCATTGCCACGGAAAAGGACCCCGTGAGGAAGAACGATAGCCATCACACCATTGTCTAGTTTCAAGTGATAGTAACCGTGCAAGAGAAAGGCGAAGTCTGCCTTGGACTGAGGCGCCAACTTGCCAAATGGGGAGAAGCGTGGATCTTGGAGGAAACCAGAGCTTGCAGACCACTTGGCTGAGTATGGTGGGTTCATGAGGACCCCATCAAAGTTGGTCGGTTCCTGAGTCGGCCAGTCTTCATCCAGCGTATCGGCATTGTGCAAGAACTGGTTTTCCACCGGGACCCCGTGTAGGATCATGTTCATCCGGGCCAGGTTATAGGTAGAGGTATTGAGCTCCTGGCCAAAGTATTGGACGGTTTGAGGCTGGTGAGAAAACTTCTTGGCATTGAGCAAGAGCGAGCCCGATCCCATGGTGGCATCGTAGAGGGTAAAGCCCTGCTCGTCTTCACGCCCTAAAAAGGCAATCTGAGTCATGAGCTTGGCTACAGGCTGGGGCGTATAGAACTCTCCTGCCTTTTTACCAGAGTCGGTCGCAAACTGACCGATCAAGTACTCATAGGCATCTCCAAGCATATCACCCGCATGACCTGCCACGTCCAGCACTGCCAATTCTTTCATAACGGCAGCCACTAGCTGGTTTTGCTTTTGAGGAGTGGCCCCTAGCTTTTTGGAGTAGAGATCAATGTCCTCAAAGAGATTCTCATAGAGGTCATCACTTTGCTCGATGTCTCGGAAGCCTTGAGCTAGATCTTCCAGCTGGAAGGTTCCTTCATTGACCCGGTCCACCAAGGCCGTAAAGGTCAAGTCTGGCTTGATGACATAGTTAAGCTCATCGGTGATGACGGTGATTAGATCCTCTTGAGAGTCTGGATCCTCATAGTAGGTTCGGTAAAGCGCCAAGGCTTCATCCAGACTCTCTGTCTCTTTCTCCATGGTCTCCGCCACGAAGAAGAGCAACTTATCTGAGAGATACTTGTAAAAGATCATCCCCAATAGATAAGACTTATAGTCATTGGCATCCATCTTAGAGCGGAGTACGTCCGCTGAGTTCCACAGGGCTTGGTAGAGCGACTGGGAGGTTTGTGTTGTTTCCATAGTAATTCTTTCTGATTTCGTTTAGACCTTTTCTTGTTCCAGTGGAACGACAGCGAGGGTCTTGCCCAGACTGGCTAAGACTTTCAAGACCGTGTCCAATTGAGGACTGGTCTTTCCTGTCTCCATCCGAGCGATGACCGGTTGACTGACCCCACTGAGTTCTTCTAGTTTCTTTTGGCTAATGCCCTTTTCATGCCGAGCCTCGATCAGCTCAGTCATAATCGCGACCCGCAAATCGCTTTCCAGGATTTCTTCCTTGGTGAAGAGCTCTGCTCTCACATCTTTCCAATTGCTGCCGATGGCACTATTCTTCATCTCTTAGCCCTCTTTCCTTCAAATCTTGCAACTCCCGCTTGGCTTTCTCGATCTCTCGTCTAGGTGTCTTTTGCGTCTTTTTGACAAAATGATGCAGTAAGACAAAGCTCCCATCCAGCCAAGCCACGAATAAAATCCGATCCCTCAAGGGTCTCAACTCCCAGATCTCCGCATCCAGATGCTTGATGTAGGGTTGGCCAGCACGTGTTCCCTGCTGGCTCAACAGTTCAATATAGTCGTTGAGCTTGTTGAGTTTGATCCGGCTGTCCTTGTTATCGCGACGAGCTAACTCCCTCATGTAGTCCAAGACTGGTTGATTCCCCTATTTGTCCTTATAAAAATAAATTTCGTGCACTAAGCAACCTCTTTTCGAATTCATTATAACTCTAAAGTTATTAAAAGTAAATACTTTTAAGTTATTAAATACTAAGGAGCACCCTTTGAAAGGATCAAAGAGGCTCACTTATATTATTCGAAAAAGGATATGCTTAAGGATGCTGATAAGGGGCATTTTTGAAGGTTAGATAAACATATCTTGTAAGAGTTTCTTTTTGAGTGTTTAAGGTGAGGATTATAATAAACTAACACCCTTAATTATTATTAAGCAAAGTTACAAGTTCACCAAAATATTTGTTTCTCAATAAATTTTGTAACTCGGGATTTATTGTAATCCTATTTATTGACTTATTTTTAAAGTCGCGAGTGATTAGATTATCCCCTAGTTTATTGATAATCTCATTTTTTAAGTTACAAACCTTTAAAATTGATGCAAAATTTGGTGAAACTATACTTTTATCAACAATAGAAGTTATATTTTCAACTGTTGAAGTTACATTAAATCTGGTTACTAAACTTTCTAAAAATTCTTGAGCACCACGTTTAGTTGGTTTATTCTCCTCTATAAAATGACTTTCCATAAATTCATCAAGTTTCTTTTTTAAGGCGATACTTACTATCTTATCTTTATTTTCTATACACAAACTTTTAATAGCTTCTTGGAATTTATTTAATTTTAGTTCTTTATCCTGATCATCAGATGCCAAAACTGACTTTACTACTGCTTCATCCACTAGAAGCATCTCTATCTCATTAAAAGGAAGTACAAAAATATTTTTCTTTTTATATTTTGCAATTTTCTCCTCATCCATCCAATCATAATCAATAATTCCATATGCTTTATTTCCATGCATTTTGTTTAAATTATTATAAGCCTTAGTATGCTGGATGACTTGTTTATGCCCTTGTACTGGTTTTACAAAGCAAAATTTACTGAATAGTTTAGAATAGATTTTATAATCTATACTAGTTTTAGTACCCTCACAAAATAGTATTGGTTTCCTTGTACCAGAAACTTCTGTTAATAAGGGTAAAGGAAATTCTTGAGAATCTTCCAATCGTTCATAATCTAGGTCATAAGGTGCTTCAAATTTCTTACACCACACATAAGTAGCATTTGATCTTGATTGAACAAAGTCCATATTATGTGAAGCAAAAATAAATTGACAATCCTGTCTCTCTGATATTAGCAAATCCCATAATTCATTATAGACAGCAGCATTAAGGAATGTTTCTGGTTCATCAACCACAATATAGCTATTTTCTGGAGCAAGAAGAACATTACCAATATAAAATAATGCACAGCGTTCACCATCACTAAGCCCATTTATACTATATTTAGCCCCATTTCTTATAACTTCTAAAACTCTATCATTAGTTTCAGGATAAAATGTTATTTCTGGAAAAATTTGATTCCATACTTGTTCCACTCTGTCCAATAAAGCAACTGACACCCCCTCTACTCCCCTAGAATTATCAGTCGCTATTTTTGCATAATCTTTTACCAACAGAGTTATTAATTTAGTAAAAGTACCCGAAAAACTATCTTCAATCTTATGAGTCTGTATGTCAATCGTGTCATATTTAATTTCTACGTTTTTTAAATTTGCTATATATTGTTCTTTATTGATACTATCACGACCAAAAGTATTAAGCACAAAATATAATATTTTTTGAGCAGGCAAAACATACATCTCATCTATACTATTCTTTCTTAATTCATTAATAAGACTTGACTTCCCTGCTCCATTAGCTCCTATAATAACAGTAGTAGAATCTATTTTAGCAATAAAAGAGAAAAGTTTAATAACTTTGAAATTATACAAAATTTGAGGAAATATAGAATCATACAGATAAATTTCACCACCAAAACAATTGTAGATGCTTTCTAACAAATTATCACGTAATGTTTTGTACCTTACCGTTACATCATTAGAGAAAACTTCTTCATTTAGCTCGTCATTTATAAAAGAAATCAGTTCAGATAGATAATTATCTACTCTACTATATAGATCTTTTTCATGATCAGCTATCTGACTCAAGTTATCTTGAAGTCTTTCTCTTTCAGATTTTAACTTTTCAATTAAATCTGTTTTAGAACTATACATAACTCCCCCTTAAATAAACATATCTTGTAAGAGTTTCTTTTTGAGTGTTTCTAACTGCGAAATTTTTTCTTGGTAAGAGTTGATGAGGTTATCTAGGTTTGAGAAATAGGCACCGATGGCTTGTTGTTCTTCATATTTTGGTAAATACAACTCATATTCCCCATATTCCTTCCCATTAACTCCTGGTTGTCCCGATCTTTGAGAAGTTACTTTTACATACTGTGTAAATCTATTAGTCAATGTATTTTGAAAAATAAACTTTGAATCATATTTTTCTTTTATTCGAGCACGAATCAAGAAACCGGCAAAATAAACTTTACCATCTTTCATATCATAAAGATACGTTTTCCCAACGCTAGCACCAGTACGAGCAAATAATATATCTTTCTCGCACAATAGATAGTTGTCGCATTCACTTACGTTAATATCTGGAGATGTTAGACTATCTTCTTTAAATTTACGAGAAACATCATCAATATCAGTAATACGAATATATTTATTTTCTCCATCAAATTCCTTAGCTGAGGCATTTAATCCGTATTCGATGCTCTCAGTTACATCTTTAAGCTTCACTTTTTTCCACTCACCTTCAAATCCATCCAAACGAATCTCTGGAACTGTCTGTCCAGCTTTGGGGAACATCTTGGAGAGCATGGTCTCCTTGAGGGATTGGTAGTTAGCAAGATTGTCCTTGTAGCTAGCAAGAAGGTTGTCGAGGTTACGGAAAAGAGAGCCAATGGCGGATTGTTCATCAAAGTTAGGAAGTGAAACCCTTCTTTCTTCCATCATAGTTTTTGTAATATGAACCATCGTACTGCCGTTAGTATTTTGTTGAATTTTATTCTTATCACTCTCTAACCAGATATTTAAATAATCTTGATTAATTTCCGTTCTATCAAATTCAAGTTTCCAAATATGATAATGATAAATTGCCTTTTCTTCGGTCCATATTTCAGGTCCAAAATTTGTAGCCCATAAATATAACAAATCACCTTTATTTACATACTTATTCTCTTCAAGCTCTAAGTTTGAATAATACCATTTGCTATTTGTATTAAAATTTCCAACTCTGAGAACTTTATACTTTCCTTCATCTAATAATTCTTCCTGTTTATATGCACGACCATTTAACAAAGAAATATGACGTCCTATTGTGCTATCTAGCCACTCATCTTCAAAATTTTGAAACCTAATTTTTGGAGCATTACTTTGTTTTTTCATATACCTTCTTTTCCCTATACTCATTTAAGATATTTTTTACAACTTTGGTTACTGCTATTTCTTCTTTGTCCCATTTACTATGTTGCTCATTCCCTTCATAGTTGTAATCTAAACAAACCTTCTCACTTTCCTTTTTTATTTTCTCAAGAATATCAGATTTATTTTCTTCAATATATTCTTCAATAACATTTCTTTCTTCATCGTCATAAAAAACAGGAATTAGACTCAAATGCCTTCTCCATGCTTCACCATCTTGTTGCATTAATTCTTTTAACAAATACATCAATTCTATTTCGACAGAGTTAGATAAATAATAGTAATACATAGATGGAAACTTTATATCGTTTATCCTGTCGAATAATTTTAAAAAATTATACTTTGGTTGAACAGATATCCCCCTATATTCGTCAATATAATGTGAACTGAATTCCAACAAAATTGTTTGGTGGTATTTTAGACGTAAAATCTGCCATGTAGTTCTTGCGTTGGGATGGATGAGTGCATAAACTGGAGCTTTTAGTTCATCGTTCTGTGGATCATCAACTAATTCCATAGTATATTCAGGAAATTTCTCATAGTACCAAGAACGAGTTTCATAATTCCCCTTCATCTCAATCCAATGATCGTGGTCAGTTATATAGTTAATAACACGTTCCTTAGGGAAAGGAGTTAATCCAAATCTAAATTCGAATAGTTTTTCAATATCACCTATTTCTGCCTGACTATTAATTGCAGTATTCTTAGAGCCTTTTCGAACATAAATTCGATTTTCTCTAACTTTACCATAGCTTTTAGTTATGTAGTATGGTACCCTATTTGATTTTTTTATAATTAAAACATCTAAATCTCCATTATTAATAGTTCGAAATTCAACTGTAGGAATCATGTCTCCAGCCCAAGTTAAATTTTGTAAAAAATCCTGATAATTTTCTTGTGTCCACTTATTAGAAAATTGCTTAACTCCTGTTATTTTAACAGGTTTATCTTGAATACCCATGATAATGTATGCGTCACGATTACTTAAATTATTTGCCATACAAATAATATCATGGAGAAGGTCGTTCTTCTTTTTATTTTTTTCTTCTTTACTTTGACCTTCGAAGAAATATGGTTTTTCTTTAAAATCCCAATATTCCCCTTCCACTCCAAGATAAAATAATTCCCTTACGATTTCATCTAATTGATCATTTGTTAACAATTATAATTACTCCCTATAAACTTTAATACCTTTTTTGAAAATCCTGATTTAAAGCGTTTCCTATACTTAAGATAACTATAATTTTCGAGCACATATTTTTCACTGTAATTTGGAACAAATACATGAAAACTATTTTCAAAATTTTCCTTGTCAAAAAATAAAATCCTATTTCCTACCGGCATCTTGTCATCTATATCTAAAAAGATTGCTTCAACTTCATAATAGCAACACTCGAAAATTCCTTTGCTAATATAGTTTTCGATAATTCCACAGACAATATTTTCAAAATATGACTGCCCATTATTAAACTTATCATTGCAATTTGCTCGACTAAATTGTTGATATATATTGTCAATGTTATTTTTATCAAAAAAATGAATATTATTCTTTATAGAAGTACTCTCAAAAAGAAATTTTTTAAATTGTTTCCCCAAAAGGTGCCCCCTATGGACAACATTGTTATGAGGTATACCTTCATTTGTTGTATAGTAATCTGATATATCTTCTTTTAATAAAACCCGCCTTGGAATTTTTACCTTCCAACCAACATATCTATTTTTTCTTTGTAAATTGTCTCTATCTCTTCTGTAGTAATTAAGTTTAATTTCTTTATTAATATCAATAGGGTGAAAACCTTCAGGATTGTTTAGAAATTCAATTTTATCGATTAGACGAGGGATTTTAGGTGTTAATTCATAATAGTTTCCATTTGACCAGATGCACCCTAAAATATCTGAAAACTGTCGCAGAGAAATTAACTCATTTTTATTTCTTATCCCAAGTCTTTTAAAAACTTCCGTTTCTTTCATTGTGACTCTCTCCTACCTCCCCACTCTTAGCGGTTCAATCACCTCTTCGATCAATTGGGTATAGGCTTCTTTGATTTGTTTTTTGTAGCTGAGTGGGTTAAGGGCGTCTGCTACTTCTGCCTTGTAGTCTTTGTAGCGTTGGCTCTTGGTCAGTTGGCTTTCGCCGGCTTGTTTTTTGGCGCCTTTGCGGTAGTGTTGGATATAATAGCGGAGTTCCTCGGCTCCGATATACCAGCGTTTAGCAAAGCTTACGATATGGCTATCGATGACAGATTCGATCATCTGGTCCAAGACTCCGGTGATGGATTGTCCTCGGTAACGTTCGGGCTCTTCTTGGACTTGGGTCCAAAGGTTTTGGATGATCTCCGCTAGGCTTGGATTGGTCCGGTTCAGGCTCTCGATATAGCTATCCACGGTTGCGATATCCTTGTCACTCAGGCTTTGCTCGTCATTTTCCTCCTGCTGGATCATACTCTGGATCAGCATCAGGATATAAGCATAGTTGATCTCATCGACTTGGACAGACTCCAGTTCATAGTGGATGTCCAGCTCGTCCTCGCTGCCCACTTCTGGATCCCTGCTCTTGATCTCCGCCAGGATATTTTGATAGAGGCCTAGATAGGCTTCGAGCTGGCTGTCGCTGAGGCCTGTTTCCAGATAGATCTCTTCCTTATCATACTCCGAGTAGACGCGGATCGAGGCTTGGTACTTGTCAAAGACCTGATAGGCTTTGGCGACCTTGCGGAGCTGGGCTGTTGGAGCCTGCTCGAGGGCGACTCCTTCTTCTTCCAAGTCTGTGACTTGGCCTTTAAACTCTGCCCAGGCTTTTAAGAAGTTGCGCTTTTCTTCTTCCCATCTTGGTGCTAGGACCTCATTTTCTCCTCCATTAGAGTAGAGCTTGAGGGCATTGTCGACGGCTTCCTTAAAGGCTTGAGGACGCTGGAAGGTGATGATATGACCGAAGTGCTTCTTGTCATCAAAGATCCGATTGGTCCGACTAAAGGCCTGGATCAAGTCCTGTGGGCGCATAGGCTTGCGATCGATAAAGAGGGTAGAAAGACAAGGTGCATCAAAGCCTGTCAAAAGACGGTCGACCACGATGACCAGGTCCAACTGCTCATTGCGGTAGAGGTACTTGTCCTGCTTTCTAGCCAGGCGATTATTGACATCACTATTAAAGCCCCGCAGATCCGCTAGGCTAAAATGGGTACCAAACTCTTGATTGTAGTCCTCCATGACCTGCTTCATGTGGTCTTGGTAGCCGATGGATTCTTCCTCATTTTCAGATACTGAGTAGGTGATGGTAAACTTTGGAAAATCTGGTAGGTATTGTTTGACCCGCTCAGAAACCTTGACCCGTTCCTTGCCAGCGAGGATGCTCTTGAGCAAATTATAATAGGCCTGAGCTCTTGGGATAGACTTGACCGTCAAGATCGCCTCATAGCTCTTTCCGACCCCTTTAGGGATATTGAGCTGTTGCTGGCTCTTATTGAGGATACTAGGACCTCTAGCATGTGCTCCTTGTCCTCATAGGCCTGATCTGGGATCTCTTCTTCTAGGAGATCGGAGATGATGGTATTGCGGTAGTCTACCTTAAAACCTAGAACCGCCCCATCATGGATGGCTTCCTTGACCGTGTATTCATGTAGGCGATCGCCATACTGTTGGTGGGTGGTCTGAGCCAGATCTCCCACTTGTTTGCGTTTGTTTTCCTTAAAGATCGGAGTTCCTGTAAAGCCGTACCAGAGAGAGTTCTTGAAGTAGGCCTTGATCTCCTTTTGCGTCTGTGGTGTGACCGCCCGGTGGCACTCATCCACGACAAAGGCCACGCGCAACTCCTTGATCTTCCCAGCATCTCGCTGGTACTTCCCTTCTTCGAACTTACGCATCATGGTCGTAATTTTCTGGATGGTCGTGACCACCACGCGCTTGTCATTGCCCCCTAGGCGCTTGACCAGTTCATGGGTATTGTCCGTCTCGTCGATATCGATGACATCATTGGCCGCATAAGAGAGGAAGGACGAGGTCGTCTGCTGATCCAGATCTCTGCGGTCGACGACAAAGATGGTCTTTTGGATCGCTGGGATCTGCAAGAGATTGCGCGCTACCTTGTAAGAGGTCAGGGTCTTGCCTGATCCGGTCGTATGCCAGATATAGCCCGACTCTTGGCGACGAGAGGCTTCCTGTACAGCCTCAATGGCATGAATCTGGTAAGGACGCAGGAGGATGAGGGCTTTCTTGCTATCGTCGATGACTGAGTACTGCATGACCATCTGGTGGGCCCGAGGGATGGAGAGGACCTCATGGGCAAAGCTGTTGAGATCGATCATGGGCTGGTTATCCTTGTCCACCCACTTGGTCAGGAATTGCTTATTTAGCTTGCTTTCACGCGCTGCAGCGATGTAGCGTGTGTCGACTTTATTGGTCACGACAAACATCTGCAAGCTGGAGTAAATCCCCCGGAACTTGCCTTCACGGTCGTACTTTTTGATCTGATGAAAGGCATCTAGAAAAGCCACTCGTGGACTCTTGAGTTCGATATGGATGAGGGGCAGGCCATTGATCAAAAGGGTCGTATCGAGCCGTCGATCCTGGTCTAGCGGATAGGCCTTGTCGCGTTCGACTTGGTTGACCACTTCGTAGCTCGACTTCCCAGCCGCGATATTGTCCCGCCAGATGACTGCCAAGCGGATCGTCCCTAGACTGGCATCCTCACGTTGGACTTCTACCTTGGCGATACCATTTTCACCCGCAAGCCACTTGGCTGCTTCATAATAGCTGACAAAGTTGAGCTGGTTCTTGATCTGGCGCTTTTCCTGGTCAGTCAAGGGATGGTCCGCCAGCACGGCGACATTGTTTTGCGCTAGCTTATCAAAAAAATTGTCCCATAACTGGTCTTCATTCTTGAGATCCTCGCGGTAGGTCCACTGACTCTCTCCTGATGTCAATTGTTGGATCAACTGTCTTTCAATCTCAAGTTCTGGAGTTGCTACTGCCTTCATCCGTCTATCCTTTTCCTGTACATAATCTCCTATTATTATAGCATGTTTGGGAAAGAAATTAACGCTTTCAAAGCATTTTGTTGGGATTTGGCGCAAAAAAACGAACCTGGTCTGGTTCGTTTTTTCTTAATCTAGTTGAATCCCTTTTTCTGCTAGGTTATCCAGGCATTCTTGGAGGTAAGTGTCCTGATGCTCGGGATAGATAGGGGTGCTCAAGGCTTCCTCTTCCAACTCTGTATAAGCAGGGCAGGTCTTGCCTCGGTAGGTTGGCTCCCACCACTCTGGGCTGACCTTATAGCCACGTGCAGTCATCTCCTCCATGATCAAGCGGTGATAGGCATAGAGGCGATAAGGCGAGTAGTCAAAGACATAGTTGACCGTCGCGTGCTTCTTGCCCCAGCCATTGCCTCGAAGGGCGCAACATTCCCGGTGTTGGCCGAGGAGCTGGGGACGAGGAAGTTTGCTAATCAAGTCTTGGTGCCACAGTCTCATTTATTGACCTCCAAGTAACGTCGAGTCTTGCAAGTAGCGATTCGGGTAGCGCTCCAGGAGCGTCTGGATCCCCTTGATGAGATCTTCTTGACTAGCTTGGCCATGTTGGTACTTTTCAAGTAACAACATGAAGTCCGCTTTTTCCTCAGGAGTCGCCTGCTTTTTGAAATAGCCCCAGATATGCTGGAAGGCGTTGGAGACCTGACCACGATTTTCCGGCAAGGCCAGCGCTTGCTGGATCAAGCCTTCGACGTGGCTGACCTCCACCTGGTCTTGCTTGAGGTATTCCCGGATCTCCTTGTAAATATTGCTGGAATGACTCAGCACCAGGTATTTATTTTTCGCCCATAGGACTTGGCAGTGATGTTTTTGATCCACTCGTGTCTCCTTTTGATCTTCTCTATGAATAGTCCTCCCATTATACCATGGAAATGAGTTAAGTCATAAAAAAGAGGCTGGAACAAAAGTCCTGGCCTCTCAATTGTCTTTAGAATGTCGAGCAAGACGCAGTGGTTGAGTGGGATCTACTACGCTGATTTCATCAGCTTTTACAGCCCTACTCAACTGTGCGGAGGTAGGACGACGAAATCGAATTCTAACGAATTACCAATTTCTGTCCCACTCTCTCTTTCATTGATTACAAAGCTGTAATGGCTGTGATCAAACCAAAGATGATCCCTGGTGCATTGGCTGCAGCAAGTGGAATATCGCGTTCTTTTTTGAAGAGTCCGTAATAAACCCAAAGGCTACAGTTGATGGCTGCGACAAGGGGTTGAATAAAGTTCCCTTTGTGACCAGCGAGGTTATCCATGATTTGTGGGAAGTAAGACACATACATCATAACAGACATAAAGGTCGCAACCCAACCAAGAATTTTCATTTGTTTTTCATTCATTTTGAAACTACCATTTCCTTTTCTTTTTTTAAGTATGCACTATTCTACCTTTTGTCCTTTACAAATTCAAGTCTTTTTTTCAAATGTTACCGAACTGTAAAGTGTCACAATCTTGTGATTTTGCAGGAAGATGGATTTCTTTTCGAGAGAGTCTTCTCTCTAGTAATTATTTTAGACACTTTGTCTAATTTTTTTGCAAATATAATCATTTTCATCTTGAATAGCATGCAAATTAATTGCATTATCTTCCTACTTATGCTATTTTAATACACAGAGGTAAAATTTTATGAATAAACAAAAAATCAACCAAATCGTTGGCTCGATCGGTGCCTTTATTGGGATTATCGTTTTCATTGCCTACATCCCACAAATTATTGCTAATTTACAGGGACATAAGGCCCAACCTTTCCAACCCTTGTCAGCTGCTATTTCTTGCTTGATCTGGGTCATTTATGGTTGGACCAAGGAACCTAAAAAAGACTGGATTTTGATCATTCCGAATTCGGCAGGTGTCATCCTAGGAGGATTGACTTTCCTTACATCACTTTAATAGAAAGCGAACAAAGACTGAACTCGACTGGTTCAGTCTTTTTTATATCCCTTTGAAAAGCAAAAACAATCGCTGTCGATTTTCGCACAAAAGCCCGCCATGAGCGAGCTTAAAAATTGACAGTTCTTTTCTTTGAATAACCTATGCTGGACTATTGTGCAAAAATATCAAAATGATTTCTGATTATTATTTAGAGTATATTGAAACTTTCCGCTGTGAGAAAAGTGCCTGAAACAATTATGTTTCAGGCACTCGGAATTATTGAGACCTTAGGCTCAATAATTAGTCATGGAACTTCTTCGAAGTTCGCTGACGTCCGTACTCACCTAAGGAAAGTTTCTAATTTAATTTGAGCTTCTTTTCTTAAATCTGCACAATCTTACGGTAGCTCCGAGAGGTGATCCAAAAGACGATCAGGTAGGTGATGAGAAAGACAGCACAGACACTGAGGGTCACGACGAGGACTTGGCCACTATTGATGACACCGAGAACCTTGAGAATGAGGCGGATCATATGGTAGGCAAAGGCCAGGTGGAGAAAGGCACAGATGAGAGGGAGGAAGAAGACGGTCCGTACTTGGCGGTTGATGGTTCGTTTGACCTCGTGTTCATCGAGTCCCACCTGTTGGAGGATGACGAAGCGGTCACGGTCTTCATAGCCTTCTGAAATTTGCTTGTAGTAGATGACGATGACCGTTCCGACCATAAAGATCAGTGACAAGAAAATTCCGATAAAGAAGATGCCACCAAAGAGGCTATTCAACTCTGCCACATCATTGGCTCGGTTACCTCCATAGATAAATGTTCCTTGGGCCTGTTGGTCGCTCAATTCATCGATCATCTTGTCATAACTAGTCGCTAGCTTGAGTCGCTGGTCTTCATCGACATTGACATTGAAGCCACCGTAGATATTGGTATTGATGGCCAGATTTGGAAACTGGGCGACAAAGGCCGCGAGGTCAGGCACGATCAGGTAGTTGAAATCCTCCGTCAGCATGTTAAACTGATTGGGCACGTGGTCGGTGATAAAATCCTTGCTCACTTCTTCCTTGACTTGGAAGTCATGCCCGTTGATAGTAAACTGCTTTTGCCCCTTAAGATCCTTGTTATGGGCAAAGAGGATGACTTGGTTGCCAGTCAGATCGACCTGTTCGCCTGTCATATGTTCATAACTAGCTGCATCAAAGACCATAAAGACGGTTTTAGGAGTGACGCTGCGTTCATCAGCTGGATAGACGGTGAAGTCTGTCCCCTTTTGTGATTTAACCCCAAAGTTGGCATAGGTCATCAGGTCACGATTTTTGATCTCGAGATGGTGTTCAGAAGCAAATTCATCAAATTTCTGATTGATCTGATTCAGGTCGACCCCTTTTCCTTGGACAGAGAAATCATGAGGCGCCATGATTTTCTTGACCATTTCGCTACCGACATAGATGTTGGTTGCTGCAGAGATGGTTACTAGCACCATGGTCGAGAGGATGGCAATGGTCGCAAGGCCCACTGCATTTTTCTTCATGCGATAGATGAGGTTAGAGACCGAGATCATGTTGTTGGGCTGGTAATAGTAGCTCTTCTTTTTCTTAAGCAAATGCAAGAAGACGGTGATCCCCGCATTAAAGAGCAGGTAGGTCCCAATCATGACCAGGATAACAGCTAGAAAGAAGGTCACAAGCGCAATGATGGGGTCTTTGACAGACAAAGCTAGGTAGTAGCCAAAACCAAGAGAGGCTAGTCCCAGGATGGTTTGGGGCCACAAGAAGCGGGCTTTCTTTTCACCACTGGCCTTCTCACGCGTCAACTGCAAGGCATTCAAACGGAGAATCCGCCAAGCGTTGAGAAGAATCAAAAGTCCAAAGATGAGACCAAAGGTGACAAAGACCAAGACGACAATCCCAGGTTGGAAGGTGGATACTAGCTGGACCTTCATCTTCATGAGTTTCAAAAGAAAGGCAAAGATCAGCTTGTCAAAGAGGGCTCCAATCAAGACACCGGCTGAGATAGACAGAAAGCCAAAAAGCAAGAGTTCCTTGAAAATCATGCTGATAAGATGGCGTTTCTCAAGGCCGAGCATGCTGTAGATGCCCAGTTCCTTGGAGCGGTTTTTCATGACGAAGCTATTGGCATAGAGCACGATGATAGCCCCCGCAGCATTAACTACGAACAGTCCCAAGACCAGGGTAAAGATCATGGGATCTCCCCCTCGAAGCTCATGAATGTGGGGATTAAAGGTCAGGGAGTCAAAGAGGTAGGCGATGGTCACTGCGAGAATGACCGCAATCGCAAAGGGATAATAGAGCTTGCGGTTCTTGATCAGATTAGAGCAAGCTAATTTAGTGGTTAATCGAAACATCTACTCCACCTCACTTGCCATGATCGTCAGAGTATCCGAGATTTCTTGGAACATCTGACGCTCTGTCTTTTCCCCACGAAAGATCTGGTTGTAAAGAATCCCGTCCTTGATAAAGAGCACGCGCTTGGCCCGAGCTGCTGCTGCGGTTGAGTGGGTCACCATGAGAATGGTTTGCCCCATGGTATTGATATCTTCAAAGACATCTAGCAAAGCTGCCGAAGACTTGGAATCCAGCGCCCCTGTTGGCTCATCCGCAAGGAGAATTTCTGGCGAGGTGATGATAGCCCGTGCCACGGCCACCCGTTGTTTTTGCCCACCAGAGATTTCGTAGGGATATTTTTCAAGCAGTTGGTGGATGCCCAACTCCCGACTCACGCTATCCACCTTGCTCATCATTTCTTTAACCGGTCTGCGAGAAAGCACCAAAGGCAAGAGGATATTGTCCTTGACCGACAAGGTATCAAGCAAATTGAAATCTTGAAAGACAAAGCCTAGTTTTTCGCGACGGAAGCTCGACGCATCCTTGTTCTTGATGGTTGAGGTGTCCGTGCCATTGAGGTAGACCCGTCCTTCGGTTGGTTGGTCCAGCATGGCTAGGATATTGAGAAGGGTCGATTTCCCAGATCCTGATTCCCCCATGATGGCGACGTATTCACCCTTCTCAACGGTAAAATGGATATCCTTTAAGGCTTCAACCTGCGTTCCTTGAAAGCGGGTTTTGTAGATCTTTTTGATATGTTGAACATCTAGTAATGACATACTTTTCTCCTTTTACTAGTAGATCAAGAAAAATTCTTGGGTTTGTTGCAGGACTTGGAGACCAAATTCCGTCTTTTCCAGATCGGGTTGGTTATTTGGTTTCTTAATCTTTTTGGGTTGTTTCATCCATTTCAAGAGTTTCATTTTCTTGACCTCCTTCATTTGATGAGACTATTGTATAAAAAATAAAAGGCGGCTACCATAACCTAACCTTTCATTTTACCGTTTATTTCTTACATTTTTGTAAGATGGGGAATCTTAATCCATGACCAACTTCTTCTCTTCAAAGTGAATGGCAACAGTCGTGCCTTGGCCGACCTCTGAATGGAGGGTGATCCTGTGGCCCAATTGCTCTGCGATTTTCTTAGATAGATAGAGCCCCAGCCCTGAAGATTGCTGGGTCAGGTGGCCATTGTAGCCGGAGAAGCCCCGCTCAAAGACACGGAGAACATCGCTATTTTTGATCCCAATCCCGCTATCTTTTATATAGAGAGTCTGGTCTTTAAAATAGATTTCAATTCCACCAGTGCTGGTGTACTTGAGGCTATTGGACAAGAGCTGCTCGATAATGACCAGGAGCCACTTGCGATCGGTGATGACCTCCTGCTCCAAATCATGCAGATCCACGGTCAAGTTCTTTTGGATAAAAAAGAGGGCATACTTGCGGACTACTTCTTTGACCATATCTTCTACCGACACGCGCTTTAAGACTAGATCATCATGAAAACTCTCCAGTCGCAGGTACTGCAAAACCAGATTGGCATAGGAGTCAATCTTAAAGAGCTCCTGCTCCATCTGCTGCTTGACAATGGGCGGCTCGACATCTTGCACCAAGAGCTGGCTGGCCGCAATGGGCGTCTTAATCTGGTGAACCCAGAGGGTATAGTAATCCATCAGGTCATTGAACTTGGCCTGGGCTATCTTCCCTTCCTCCAAGCGCGCCTGCTGTTCTTCCGTGTATTTTTCATAAAGGAGGTGTTCCAGTGGTGAGGCAACCTCTATTTCCTCATAAAGTGCGACTTTGCGATAGTCCTGAAAGGTCATGGCGAAATCCCAGATCAAGACACAGAGGGCAAAAAAGCCTAGCACTAGGGTCGCATAGAGGAAAACCTTCCCCGTCTCTGGAAAGAGATAGGCAAAGACCAAATCGACGATCAAAAAGATGACCAATAGATAGAGTAGGCGCCTGCGGGATACCACATATTGCCAGAAGATGTTTCCAAATTTATTCATGGACCAACCCGTAACCGATGCCTTTCTTGGTTTCGATGAAGTTTGACAAGCCAGCCTCTTCTAGTTTCTTACGAAGGCGGGCCACATTGACAGACAAGGTATTGTCATCAATAAAGAAATCGCTATTCCAGAGCTCCTTCATCATGTCATCACGCGCCACGATACTGCCCGCGTGCTCAAAGAGGACACGCAGGATCTGAAATTCATTCTTGGTCAGCTTGATGACTTCCCCTTCATACACCAAGTCCGTAGACTTGAGATTGAGGATGGCTCCCCGGTGCTCCAGCAGATTTTGATCTGTCCCAAATTCGTAAGAGCGGCGCAAGAGTCCTTGAACCTTGGCAAGGAGGACATTTTGATCAAAGGGCTTGGTGACAAAGTCGTCTCCACCCATATTGATAGCCATGACAATATCCATGGCTTGATCCCGTGAAGAAAGAAACATGATCGGAACCTTTGAAACCTTGCGAATCTCCTGGCACCAGTGGTAGCCGTTGTAGAGTGGCAGGCCAATATCCATGAGGATCAAGTGGGGGTCACTTTCGACAAAGATTCCTAGGACATCCATAAAATCCTCGACTGCGACCACTTCATAGCCCCATTGTTCCAATAATTGTTTGACCTGTTGGCGGATAATGTCATCGTCTTCGACTAAGAGAATTTTATGCATGGCTTTCTTTCCTTCTTTTTTTCTTCTTCCTATTATAACAGATTAAGAAGCAGAGAAAAAGGCTGTTTCAGAGGGAAAGATGATCTCACTCCTCTTTTCTTGATGGGAGGCGCTTTTTCTCCATCCATTTTTGTGCTATACTGAAAGAAATAAGATGCAGGAGGCGCAGATGTCGACGATTTTTGATTACCTAAAAGAAGTGACTTACGATTCCATATATGACCGCCCTTTCAAGGAGCTGGATGTTCTCGCATTGACAGAGCTGACCTATCTGCCCTTTGGACACATTGTGCCTCAAGGAGATACAACAGGAATTCCAGTGCGCCTGTCTGATGCGATGGAACTGATCGATCGGACCACCGATTTCATCGTGAGTAACCAGCATCTGCAATTAGTCGATGACTTGGCTACTTCAAAGCGCTTTAAGAACATCAAACTCCTCAACTATGTCGATGAGTACGATCCCGATGTGCAAAAACAGTTCGCGGCCATGACCTATCGGCTTAGTCTGGATGCGTATTTGGTCGTTTTCAGAGGGACGGATGATACCTTGATCGGCTGGAAGGAAGACTTCCACATGACCTATATGGACCATGTTCCAGCTCAGAAGCGCGCAGCCAGCTACCTGCAACATGTCATGAAGGAATTTCCAAAAGGACGTTTCTTAGTAGCCGGTCACTCCAAAGGGGGCAACCTTGCGACCTATGCCTGCTCTTATCTACCTGATTCCTTATTTGAGCGGGTCGACGCGATCTACAGCTACGATGCTCCTGGCCTCAACAAGGCCATCATCGAAACCGAAGGCTACCAGCGCACGTCCCCAAACATTCGTCGCTTTGTCCCTCAGGGATCCATCGTTGGCATGATGTTGGAAGTGCCAGAACCGACGACCATTGTCAAGAGTCGTGCCTTGGGTGGCTTTGCCCAGCATGACGCCTTCACTTGGGAAATCAAAGACTACAGCTTTGTGACCGTTTCTGAAACCAGTCCCGATAGCCAGCAGACCGATCTGACCTTGATGCAATGGGTTCGCGAAACATCGGCAGAGGAGCGCAAGAATTTTTTTGACACCTTTTTTGGCATTTTTCTGGATGCCGGCATCACTTCCATCAATGACCTAACCGATCTCAAACAGCTAGCTAAGGCCAAAGAAATCCTCCAAAATGCCCAGGATTTGGATCCAACCGAGCAGGAAATGTTAGAACGCTTGGCCAAGCAGCTCATCGATACCCGCTTTCAAGCTTGGAAAAAATGGCAGACGGTCCCCCGTATCCTGGTTCAAATGGCCGCATTTTTCAAGCGAAAAAAAGCAGTCGAGCTTGCCTCGCCACTGCTCCTCGAGCACAAGGAGTGAGGCTCAACTACTGACTTCTTCTATTCACTAGAACGCAAAAAGAGGCTGGGACAAAAGTCCTAGCCTCTCAATTATTTTTGGATTGTCGAGCAAGACGCAGTGGTTGAGTGGGCTATACTACGCTGATTTCATCAGCTTTTACAGCCCTACTCAACTGTGCGGAGGTGGGACGACGAAATCGAATTCTAACGAATTACCGATTTCTGTCCCACTCTCTTTTCTATTTTCTATTGGTTCTGAGGAGATGGAGCATCTGGCGTACTTGCTTCTGTTACAGCTGCGCTTGCAGGCTCGGTTTCTATCTCAGTTGTGGCAGGCTTGCTTCCTTCTGAAGCTACTGCTTCTTTTTCCACCGGAGTTTCTGTAGCGACAGGCGTTTCAACCGTGGTAGCTGGTTTGGTCACTTCGCTTGCAGATGGCATTGCTGCCAATTCCGCCTGGAAGGCTTGGATGGCTTGTAGTAAGGCTGCTTTATCACTCTTTGGATTAGCCAATTGGTCAAAGAGAGCTTCTAAGCGATCAAATACAGTATCACTAGCTCCCTTGTCCTGCAATTGTTGGTGTAGGGCCATCAATTGGTTATAGAGCTGTTGATAAAGAGCGACATCCCCAATTTGAGGCTCTTCCGTTTTCTTTTGTTTTTGCTTTTCAATGGTATCACTGATTTCACGTAGAAGTGCTTCTCCACTTGTAATAGCCTTGTCTGGATCAGATTCTTTTCCAAGTTGAGTCAAGCCTGCTTCAAAAGCCGTTCTTTTGCCTTGGTCTTCGACTTGTGGCAAGAGCGACTGGATTTGCTCTAAGAGGGCTGTCAAAATCTTGTTCTGTTGACGGGCTTCTGTTGCCTTATCCAACTCTCCATACAAGCCTTTGAGGAAATCATAAACCGCTACGTTGTAGGATGGGACTTGACTTCCTTTTTGATCCAAAACTGTTTTTTCAATAGGATAGGTTTGGCCTTTTTCTTGGGAGAAGAGCTGATCAATAGCTTGCTTAGTTTGGTAGAGTTCCATAAAGTGAGACTTGGAATCCCAAGCTTCTTCAAAGGCTTGAGCTCGGTAGAGCTTCAAGGCTAGATCTGCTGCCTTGGTGCGGAGTTCTGGTGTCAAGCGCGCATCGCTCAAGCTTTGGTAGAAATACTTGAGGTAGTCGACAGATGTCACACCCGTCCGATCTTGCATCTCCTGAACAGCTTCTAATAGCTTCCCTTCCTGTTCTAAACGCTTGCTGTCTTTGGCAGTATAGGCTTCCTGCAGTTGAGAGACCAGCTCTTCCTTCTTCAATTGGAAGGCTTCTGTGTCTAGCAAGCGCACTTGTTCCAACAATTCTTGGTAACGACGATCCAAGGCTGTCTCCTCTTTTGGTTTGACCGCTTGAGTCGCATGAATGTACTGCTCATCAACCTGTTTGAGACTGGCTAGGTAGCCCTCTGTTGAGTTACTTGGGAAGCTCTTGACATTTTCCAAGAAGTGGCCCAAGATGAGCTCAATCCGTCTTTGTTGCAATGGATCAGAAGCATAGAGGCTGCGGCTTTCTGCTAAGAGCTGGTTGACCCTGTCCTCTACGACTTTCTTGTCCAAGTCTCCTTTTTTGTAAGGCGATTGGATGGTTGGAAGACGGTGGGCTAAGTAGTCTGCTAGTCCTGCTGAACGTACCTTGATATAGTGGTTGTGATCGCCATGCGGGATGACAAACTGACCATTTTCAATCTGGAGGCTATAAGGAGAAATCCCCGAACGAAGCGCTGTTGCATAGAGTTCATTGATAAAGTCTAGTTCAGGATTGCCAGTTTCAAGTGGGATGCGGACATGTTCCTTCCGAACGGCATAAGGATGGATGTGGGTAGGATCGTATTCTTGGTCTGGATTGTTAAAGACAAAGAAACCATTGGAAATCTTAATGGCCTCACGAGGGACACCGTAGGTCTTGCTGATGTATTGGATTTTTTCCTCATCTGAGGCATCACGAGAATAGGTAGCAACATCATCTGTCAGGGGCTGACCCTTGTCCTCTTCTTTCTTACCAGCTAGAGTTGCCTCTGCTGCCGCAATTTCTTGAGGAGAGAGATCCTTTTTATAGAAATAATGGGCATGGTTGCCATGAGCAACCATATAGCCATCCTCGTCCTTGCTGATGACCTTGTCTGCGTGGAAACCATGATCATGTTCGCCTTCATGATGATGGTCATGATCGGCTTCATGGTCCTCATGGTCATGCTTGTGATGAGGATCTTCCTTCTCATGGTCGTGGTCATGATCATGTTCAACTGGTTTTGTGCTTGGATTTGAAGGCAAGCTTGGACTTCCTTCTGTTGGACTACTAGATCCTTGAGCACGAAGCAATTGGAATTGCCGCGCCAACTCACGCTCTAAAGGAGATAGGGAGCTGTATGGGATAAAGTGGAAATGATCCCCATGAGGGTAGACAATCCCTTGATCGGTCCACTTGGTAATCTTACTTGGATCAAAGACAGAACCATCAGACTCCACATGACGAGAAGACAACGGGGCTTTCTGCAATTCTTCGATCAAGTTGGTCAGGGTTAGACTCGGTTTAGATGCAGCCGGTTTAGAAATCGTTGGGGTCGTCTGTGTATTGGTTGGACTGGATGACGGCTGGTTGCTCGCTTGCTTCCCAAGGCTTGGAGAGGCTTGATCTGAAGTTCCTTTCCCTTGTTCTGTGCTTGCTCCAGCTAGGTGTGAGTTTCCAGCCTGATGGCCAGCTTGACCACCTAAGACAGAGAGAGCTGCTGCTAACTCGCCAGCAGATAAGGCACTCTTTGGAATAAAATGGAAATGGCCGCCATGGGGCACAATAAAGCCGTCCCCTGTATCTGAAATGACATCTCCAGGGCTAAAGACATAACCATCGTCCGTACGGTAGCCACCACCTGTATGGTTCTTAGCCGTCAGCATCTCAAGAGTCTTCCCTTCTTTCAGCGCTTGACTCGGTTGACGGAAGTCACGGGTCTGGCCTGCCTTGTGCGAGGAGCTCGCTTGCACCGATCCCGTTTCCCCTTCTTCTTTTACGCCCCCTTTTTGCTGTTGGGCGATCTCTTCAATCGAGCGCACATTGACTGTATGTTGGGCATCCTTTAAGTAGAGATAGTATTTCCCAGCGCGTTTGATAATATAGCCATCCTTGACCTTACTCACGATATCCGTTTCTTGCAGCTGGTAAGTTGGATCCCGTAAAATCAACTCCTCACTAAAGATGGCATCAAATGGAACCTTGCCGCTATAGTAATGAAAATGATCCCCATGAGAAGTGACAAAACCTTCATCTGTAATCTTGATGACAATCTGCTCTGCCTGGGTCTTTTCCTTGGCATTGACCGCTTCGATGCTGTCTTCCTTTTTGCTGGTGTCAGTC
The DNA here is from genome assembly GCF_041026655.1 of Streptococcus sp. CP1998. Lineage (NCBI taxonomy): Bacteria > Bacillati > Bacillota > Bacilli > Lactobacillales > Streptococcaceae > Streptococcus > Streptococcus sp. CP1998. Next base: position 671,882 of record NZ_CP163380.1, on the reverse strand, counting down.
GATGACGATTTCTTTTCTGCCTGCAGGTATTGAATCTGATTCTTTTTCTCTTCCTTGACTTGTGGTTGCTGACTGAGCGCATAGGCACAGAGCCCTATTCCTAAGGTCGCTACAATTCCAATCGTTCCCTTTTTCTTCATTCTTGATTTACTCCTCTAATTCCTTGGCTAAAGTCGCCATATTTTCTTCTAAATTTTCTAATAGATCCTTATCGTTTTGTGGATCGGCTTCCAGTGGATCCAAGACCTTGACACGCGCCCCTGTTGCCTTGGCGATACTATCTGCTACTTTTGACGACGTGTGCTTTTCCACAAAGATCGTTTTCACCTTGTAGTCTTTGACAAACTGCTGGATCTCGGCCAATTGCCGAGCGGTCGGTTCTTGCTCTGGGGAAATCCCTGCAATCCCTAACTGCTTGAGACCAAAGCGTTTGGCCAGGTAAGAAAAGGCCGTATGCTGGGTCACAAAAGTCTTTTGTTTGGCCTTGTCAAAGAGAGGCTGGTAGTGGGCTACCAGGTCCTCACAGCGCTTTTCAAGCTTTTGAGCATTGGCCTGATAGAGTTCCTTGTTCTTTGGATCGATCTCTCCCAAACGTTGGGCGATGATCTTTCCTTCCTCTGCGATTTTTACAGGATCCAACCAAGTATGCGGATCATACAAGTGCTTGGCTTCTTTTCCCTGACCAGCTTCGACATCCTCTAATCCAGCCACCTTATCAAGGGTCATTCCTTGGCTGCCTTCGATCACTCGCAACTTGGAACCTTGAAGATTGGGATCTAAGCGGCCGGCCCAAGATTCCAGGGTCTGAGAATGATAGACAAACACATCCGCATCATAGATCTGGGCTACTTCTTTGGTTGAGGGTTCATAATCATGGATCCCTGCACCTGACTGAACCATCCAGATGTCATTTTGATCGCCAGAGATTTCCTTGACCAGGGCATAGATGGGATAAAAACTCGTGACAATTTTAAGACCTTTTTTAGAAGGGGGCTTGCCCGCATTTCCTTGACTTCCACAAGCTGTCAGCAGAAAGAAACCGAGAAACAAGAATCCCAGAACCTTCATTTTTCTCCTAATCATCCTTCACCTCTTTTTTATTTTTATTAACCAGTTTATTAATCAGTTAATTAACTAGTTAATCATACTGCTAATTATTTGCTTTGTCAAGCCTTTTTTACATTTTTTCCTTTTAATGCTAGGAACTAGCATTCTGCAAATAGATAGCTGCCTTTTAGACAGTAAAAAAGTTTGAGACAAAGCTGTCTCAAACTTTTTATTGACGGTAGAAATATTGATCAGCCGGGTAGTTGCCTGCAGATTGAGTGACCACTAGACGTGGTTTGCTGGTATCAGACTGGTCTCCATCTGGATTTTGGAAACCGATTTTCAGAAGTCCAATCGCAGCACCGGTCTCACCCATCTTCATCTCAACATAAGGGATCTTGCTCTTCTTATCCGAGTCCGCAACAGCCTTGAGGCTGCCTTGTCCCTTGACTTTTCCGTCTGCTTGGATGACGATTTCAGCACCCTTGCCATTGCGCCAGGTTCCAGCTAAGCTTGAGAAGTCGCCTCCGTTAATGGCCGCAATATCCAAGTCTTTCTCTTTTTTCGGTTGCGGGTAAGCTTTCCACCACTCTAGATGGTAATCACGGAAAGCCGCGTCACCAAAGAGAATCCGACGTTCTTGAGAAGCCACTCCATCAGGACCTGTCACACCTGCTGGGATCAAGTACAAGGTTTGCTCTTGCCCTTGGATCGCAGTCCCATTTGCCCCAGTGAAATAAACTTCATAATAGCCTTTTCGCTTTTTGGGCTCTTTTTCTTTATTGAAAAGATAACTCGCCCGAGTCCCTCCACTCCAGAAAATCCAGCCGGTCTCACTATTTACAATGCTTGGAAAGGCGCTGGTCTTGTTTTGGTAATACTCTTCAGGAGTATAGCCATAGAGTTTAAAACCCGAAGCTGCGATTTCCTTTTCATAGGTATCATTGGAATAGGCCCCTTCAAACGGTGAGAGATTGCCATCAAGGACGACATCATTTGGATCTGTCGATTTGAAAAAATCCTCTCGATTGGCAAAGACCATCTCGTGGTCGGGATTTTTGTCAGACATGGTGATCGTGATCAAAGGCTTCTTATCTGTCTTGTATTTAAAGACACGAACAGTGACTGTAAAGTCTGTATTGCCATCGGACTTTTTCATCTTGCCTGTCGAAACTTTATTAGACCCTTCGACCTTCCAATCCGTACTAAATTCAGCAGATACCTTGCCGTCAGCCGTTTGGTAATCGATCTTCCAGGCCTTGCCTTTTTTCTCGATTTTGGCTTCATCCCGTTCATTAGAGACGTAGTCACCACTCAGGTCAATAGCTTTTTCTTTTGGCTTGGTGACCTTCTTACTGGTCTGGTTAAATTCCTTTTGATGGTCTGGTTGGATGTTGGAACTAGAGTAGAGATAGACTCCACCGATCAGAACAACTGCTCCGACCAGCCCCAAAATCGGCCCCAGGTATTTTTTCTTCCACTTAAGATTCATTTCACTACCTCCATGGAATAAGATCTTTACACTAGTATACCCTAAATCGACAGTATAGTAAAATTCCCCTCTATGTAGTGGTTTCCCCGTCTTAAACCGACTAGTTTGAGCAGAGAATACCTGTTTTTCAAAAACAATATTTTGTTTATCGTTATTTTTTTATCGTTTTTCGATACTTTTTTATTGACTAATTTTTTATAAAGAGTATACTATAAGTGAAAAATAAATAAACTTCAAGGAGGCTTGCGATGAAAAACTCAAAAACCTTAAAAAATGTCATTGAAGTCTTAACGGCTTTCATTTACTTCTGTGGCTTTATGACCGTGGCTGCATTGGTCGTCCATCTGCTTTCCCGCATGGGCCTTTTCAAAGATCTCATTCAATCAGGTCGCTTGTCCTTTGATGCGAATGGCATCCAGCTCTTTCCCCAACATCCACAACCTCTCTGGCAGCTGCTCTTCCCACTAGCCTCAAGCGCTATCTATATTTACCTTCTCATCACTATTCGTAGCTTCCTCCAAAATCTCTACCAAGAAAAGATCTTTTCTCACTCCAACATTAATCTTTGCAACCGAGCTTGGAAGATTCTCTTGGTCTTGTCTTTTATGTCTGGCACACTTGAAACCAGTGGAAATGCTTATCTCCTTCCCTTCACTTTCAAATTTACCTTTAATACAGGGCTTCTCCTTGCCGTTCCAATCGTCTGGGTCTCTGGCAAGATTTTAGAGAGAGGGATTGAGATTGCTGAAGAAAATGAGCTAACCATTTAAGGAGGGTGCCATGATTATCGTCAATCTAGATGTCATGCTGGCCAAGCGAAAAATGAAATCCAATGAGCTAGCCGACAAAATCGGCATCACGACAGCTAACCTCTCCATCCTCAAAACCGGCAAGGCTAAAGCTATTCGCTTCACCACCCTTGAAGCCATCTGCAAAGAACTCGACTGTCAGCCAGGAGATATCCTAGAATACCGGCCAGATGAATAGAACATGTATTGTTATAAGAAAAGCACTCCACAGGAGTGCTTCAGATTGAAGACAAAGTCCTTGGAACATAAGTTTCTAAGGGCTTTTCTTTGTGTAAACTCGTATAATAGAGGTAAGAAGAATTGTGAGATGTTCGCTATGTTTCACAAAGAAAAACCAGATTATAATCGATGCCAATATGGCTTCTATACGATAGACGAATTAGTCCCAGAAGATCACTTTCTTCGACAAGTGGATAAAGAGGTTGATTTTGACTTTATCTATGATTTGGTAGAAGATACCTATAGTCCAGATAACGGTCGTCCTAGTCTAGCTCCTGTCATGTTAGTCAAAATCCCTTTGATTCAATGTTTTTATAGTATCCATTCTATACGCCAAACGATTAAAGAGATTGAAGTAAACGTTGCCTATCGTTGGTTTCTTGGACTAACCTTAGATGACAAGGTCCCTCATTTTACCACCTATGGAAAGAATTACAGTCGTCGTTTTCAAGATAGAGAACTAATTTCAAAGATATTTTCGCGAGTGCTCAATCAAGCTTTATGTACTAGCTTAATTGATCCTTCTGAACTATTTTTGGATGGTACCCATATCAAAGCTTCAGCTAACAGCCACAAGTATCGTAAGGAATGGGTAGAGCAAGAAGCTAAATTTATGAGTGAACAATTGGCAGTTGAGATTGATTTGGATAGGAGAAAACACGAAAAAAAGTCCTTAAAGCCCGTAACAGAAAGCGAGGCTAAAGAAAAGAAAATCTCAACAACAGATCCTGAGAGTGGTTGGTTCCACAAGGGTGAACATAAGGAAGTGTTTGCCTATTCTGCCCAAGTAGCTTGTGATAAGCATGGTGAGGCTTTGGCTTATACGGTTGAAGCAGGAAATGTCCATGATAGTCAAGCCTTCCCTGATCTTTTTTCAAAGTTAGAACCCTTCTCCCCACACTATATTATTGCGGATTCAGGCTATAAGACACCAGCTATTGCCCATTATTTATTAGAGCGAATTATCATCCCTGTCTTCCCTTATACTCGTCCAAAGGGAGTAAAGGGGAACTTAAGGCCCAATGATTTTGTTTATGATACTTTCTATGACTGTTACCTTTGTCCAGAGAACCAAGTGTTAAGCTATCGCACCACGACTCGAGAAGGTTATCGTGAGTATAAGAGTAATCCCAAAGTATGTGCTTCTTGTCCCCTATTATCCATTTGTACCCAAAGCCAAAATCACCAAAAAGTAATCACGAGACATGTATGGAAAGATGATCTTGAATTTTGTGAAGAGATTCACCACCAAAGAGGGATGAAGGAGCTTTATAAGAAGCGCAAAGAAACAATTGAGCGACTCTTTGGGACTGCTAAGGAATATCATAACTTGAGATACACTAGAGAGAAAGGAAAGTCCAAAATTGAAGATAAGGTTGGGCTTACTTTGGCATGCTTAGATATCAAAAGATTGGTGAAATGGATAGCGAATATCCCTTTTTATTTTATTCTAAATCCAGTTTTTGGATGGAATAGTAGATGATAAGACAAAATATTTTTGAACATACAAAAAGACAAACGCCAAAAATGACGTTTGTCTACGTTCTGACCAGGAAAATTAATTTTCCTGGTTTTCCTTTGAAGTCAAAGTATTTTTCCCGATTTCCCTTACGGCTAGAAGTCCATTTTCCATCCATTCTAGGACTTTAACTGTTCTCTTTTCAGACCACCAAGATAGTTTTTCTAGGTTCTATACTCCGTATCTTCTGTATTTTTTAACAAGTCTTTCTACCCGTTTGATCTCTGCAGCGATGTCTGAACGGTTTTGCTCATGTAAAGCAATGGTTGCCTCATCAGCAATATCTAATAAATCACCTAATTCAAGCCATAATTTATCTTGGTAACGACGGAACAAATAGCTCCACACTCCGACTCCAACTGTCCATAAAAGAAGGACTGGCAAGAACAATAACATCCAACTTCCAATCACTACAAGCGATTCTTCTGCTTTAAATCCAAGTAAACGGATGACATGCACTGCTATTCCAAGCAAACCTAGCATAGACAGGGCAAGAATCCAGCCCACAACTTTCATTCCTCTTGCGGGTGGGGTCTCTGATGGGAAGTCTACATCAATCCCACTCTCCCCTACTAAACCTTCTGCAATACCACGAAACTCTTGGATTTCATGTTTTTTCAATACCATACGTCTAGGCACCATATAAAACATTATCATATTTCTTTCTCCTTTACATACGATAGGACCTATGAACTTCGTTTCCATCATACTCCAAAATGAGGTCGATTCCTATCAGGTAATGTCACCTTATTCTTAGTGACGACCTATTTCATGATTTGCCCCATCATCCGCTACACTATATGCATGAACCATGAAGTCACCAATCAATCATAATCACTAGAGAATGAATAGATCCCATTCTAGCATCGGAAACCAACTGAAATCCTATCCTTATTTTTCTTTATTGACGATAGAAGTATTGATCCACTGAATAGTTCCCAGCTGATTGGGTAATGACCAAGCGAGGCTTTCTCGTGTCTGACTGGTCTCCATCAGGGTTTTCAAACCCAATCTTAAAGAGACCAACAGCTGCACCAGTTTCTCCCACTCTCAACTCGACATAAGGGATTTTGCTAGTCTTATCTGAATTTGCTACTGCTTTAATCCTTCCTTGTCCTTTGACTGTACCATCCGCCTGAATGACCATTTCCTGCCCCTTCGCATTGCGCCAGGTACCCACTAGACTTGAAAAGTCTCCACTATTAATCGCAGAAATATCCAGATCCACTTCTTTCTTTGGAGCAGGATAAGCTTCCCACCACTTGTCTTGGTAGGTTTGGAAAGAAGCTTGATGATAAAAGATGCGTCTCAAAGGAGAAACTACACCGTCTGGCCCTTGAACATTTTCAGGAATCAAGGTCATGATCAGCTCTTGTCCAGGACTAGTTCCTTTCGTACCTTCTTGCACAAAATAAACCTGATAGGTAGAGCCTGCTTTCCGAGGTTTCTTATCTTTGTTGAGGACAAATTGGACATTCGTTTAACCAATGATACTTCCATTTGGTACAGATGGATCAACCGTTAAGACTGTTAATTGATCTCCGTGTTCTGCGGAAAGAATCATACCTTGGCTGACATATTTCTTCATCATCTTCCGTGGTTTGAGGTTGGCCACGATTTGGAGTTTCTTGCCAACCAATTCTTGTTCATTTGGATAGAATTGAGCGATACCTGAGAGGATTTGACGGTCTTCGCCATCTCCTGCATCTAGGCGGAAGCGAAGCAGTTTGTCTGATCCTTCGACACGTTCCACTTCTTTGACCTCTGCTACACGGATTTCAACCTTGTCAAAGTCTTCAAATTTGATCTCATCTTTTTCAGACTTGAGTTCCACTTCTTCTGGAATCCATTCTTTTTCTTGAGGTTTACCTGCAGTCATTTGAGATTGGATGTAGGCAATTTCTTCTTCCATGTCGAGACGTGGGAAGATTGGAGTTCCTTTGGCAACCACTGTGATATTTTCAGGGAAGGCTGCTAAAGTCAAGTTTTCAAGATCGAAGTCCAATCCTAAGCCAAGTTGTTCCATGATGGCGTTTGAGGTGTTCATCATGAATGGTTGGATCAAGTGAGCCACGACACGAAGGCTAGCAGCTAAGTGAGCCATGACTGCTGCCAATTGTTCCTTGTCGCCATCTTCTTTAGCGAGAACCCAAGGAGCAGTCTCATCGATGTACTTGTTAGTCCGAGAGATGATGTTCCATACGGCTTCCAAAGCGCGTGGGTAATCCACCGCGTTCATTTGCTTGTGGTATTCAGCGATGTTTTCTTCAACTACCTTAGCCAACTCAGCATCAAATGCAGTGACATTTTCGACATAAGCCGGAACTTGACCACCAAAATATTTGTTGATCATGGCTACCGTCCGGTTAAGGAGGTTTCCAAGGTCATTGGCCAATTCATAGTTGATGCGAGCCACATAGTCTTCTGGGGTGAAAGTCCCATCAGAACCAACTGGCAAACTGCGCATGAGGTAGTAACGAAGTGGATCCAAGCCGAAGCGTTCCACCAACATTTCTGGGTAGATGACATTCCCTTTAGACTTAGACATCTTGCCGTCTTTCATGACAAACCAACCATGGGCAATCAAGCGTTCTGGCAATTTGATATCCAACATCATAAGAAGGATTGGCCAGTAGATGGAGTGGAAACGAAGGATGTCTTTTCCAACCATGTGGAAGACGGTTCCGTTCCAGAACTTATCAAAGTTTTCATGATCTTCTTGACCATAACCAAGAGCTGTCACGTAGTTGAGAAGGGCATCAATCCATACATAGACCACGTGTTTTGGATTAGATGGAACTGGAACTCCCCAAGTAAAGGTGGTCCGAGATACCGCCAAATCTTCCAAGCCTGGCTCGATGAAATTTTTCAACATTTCATTAAGACGACCATCTGGCGTGATGAAATCTGGTTGGGATTTGAAAAATTCCACCAAGCGGTCTTGGTATTTGCTGAGGCGAAGGAAGTAAGATTCTTCAGAAACCCATTCTACTTCGTGTCCTGATGGGGCTACCCCACCGATGACCTTGCCATTCTCATCACGGTAAACCTCAGCCAATTGGCTTTCTGTAAAGAACTCTTCATCAGAGACTGAATACCAACCAGAGTACTCACCCAGGTAGATGTCGTCTTGCGCAAGCAAGCGTTCAAAGACTTGCGCCACCACTTTTTCATGGTAATCGTCTGTCGTACGGATGAATTTATCATATGAGATATCGAGCAATTGCCAGAGTTCTTTCACTCCAACCGCCATCCCATCTACATAAGCTTGTGGTGTAATCCCAGCTTCTTCTGCTTTCTGCTGGATCTTTTGCCCGTGCTCATCGAGACCAGTCAAGTAGAAAACATCGTAGTTCATCATGCGTTTGTAACGCGCCAAGACGTCACAGGCAATGGTTGTATAAGCTGAACCAATATGCAATTTACCAGATGGGTAATAGATAGGTGTTGTGATGTAGAATGATTTTGTCATTTGATTTTCCTTTCAGGGCTAATGGAACCCAATTTAGTAACACTCTATTATAACATTTTTAGGAGACCCTGAAAACCCAAAACCAGCTAGGATCAAAGGAAGACAAGCAAAAAAGCTGACCGAAGTCAGCTTTCTATGATTGATAACAAATCCCGTTATAATTGCCTCGCTTTTGCGTTTTCAGGCTCGGGATAAAAATATCCACTGGATAAGCCTCGCTTTGGCATTTCTAGGCTCGGGATAAAAATATCCACTGGATATTTTTATTTTCCAAGATAGTATTCTTTTACAACGTTCAATTTTTCGTCAAATTCGAATACCAATGGTGGGAAGTTAGGGATTTCCACATCCATGATTTCGTCGTCTGACAATTGTTTGATGTGTTTTACAAGGGCACGGATTGAGTTACCGTGTGCTCCTACGAATACGTTTTTACCGTCTTTAAGAGCTGGAGCGATTTTATCTTCCCAGAATGGAAGGGCACGTTCCAAAGTAACTTTCAAGTTTTCAGCATCTGGAATCACTGAATCGTCAAGTGAAGCATAACGACGGTCAGTGTGTGCTGAGTGTTCATCATCACGGTCCATTGCAGGAGGCAATACATCGTAAGAACGACGCCAGATGTGAACTTGTTCATCACCAAATTGTTCAGCAGCTTCTGCTTTGTTTTTACCAGTCAAACCACCGTAGTGACGTTCGTTCAAGCGCCATGATTTTTCAACTGGAACCCACAATTGGTCAGAAGCTTCAAGAGCCAAGTTAGTCGTTTTGATCGCACGTTTCAATACTGAAGTATAAGCTTGGTCAAATTCGATACCAGCTTCTTTGATCAATTTACCAGCGTCGATCGCTTGTTGTGTACCTTTTTCAGACAAATCAACATCAGCCCAACCAGTGAAAAGGTTAGCTTTGTTCCATTCAGACTCACCGTGGCGAGCAAAAACCAATTTTACCATTAGATGGATCTCCTTTTTATTCTCCGAGGTTTCCCCCGTTTATCTATTCTATTCTACTAGATTTTCAGTGAAAAATCTAGTGGCGACCATAGAAAAGTGCAATTTCTCACAAAAAAGAGCCTGACGGCTCTGGTTTCTCTCCCATTAATTTTTCTGACAGTCGGGGCAAATGCCATAGACGGTCATCTGGGTCTTGGTGATCTGGTAGCCACTTTGACTGGCTGCTTCTTTGCGAAGATCTGGGACTTCAATGTCCACATCTGCGATACGGCCACATTTTTCACACACCACATTCAAATGGTCATGCCCCATGAAATCAAAATAGGTCGTGGTATCATTGCGAACCTTGATCTCAGAAACAACCCCCTCATCAATCAAAACCTTGATATTGTTGTAGACAGTTGCTAGACTCATGCTTGGAAACTGAGGCAATAAATCACGATAGATCTTCTCAGCGCTTGGATGTTCATGACTCGCCACTAAATAAGAAAGAACTGCTCTGCGGGTATCGGTAATCCGAATGCCCTTAGCACGTAAATTATGCAAGACTTCTTCCACGCGCTCTTCTTCATGACGATGCAATGCGTTCACTATGATTCCCCCTTTCCAATATGATTTAATCGATTCGTTACCCTTATTATATCATGTTTCAAAATAAATCACTATTTAGAATGCTTTTAATTAAAAAAAATGTCCGGGGGACATTGATTCACGAGCCTGAAAATGGAAGAGCGAGTTTTTGTCCGGGGGACATTGATTCACGAGCCTGAAATAGATTCATCTACTCTCAGCCGATCCAACTGGTCATCCAGCGCACGGTTCCTAGGATCATTTTGACCACGAGGATCATAAAACAAAATTCCAGTACAAACCACAGCCCTTTCAATAGATACAAAATAGGTCGGATAAACAACAAGGCAAAGAGTCCTAGAATGAATCTCATGGTCTTTTCTCTCTCTTTCTTTTTTCCTATTATACCCTTATCCTATAGAGCTGTCCAACAAAAAAACCACCCTAGAAATCTAGGATGGCTTTTCAAAATGCAATTATTTAACTGCTTCTTTAAGAGCTTTACCAGCTTTGAATGCTGGAACTTTAGAAGCTGCGATTTTGATTTCTTTACCAGTTTGTGGGTTGCGACCTTTACGAGCTGCACGTTCACGAACTTCGAAGTTACCGAAACCGATCAATTGAACTTTTTCACCTTTTGAAAGGTATTCTGAAACTGCTGCGAATACAGCGTCAACAGCTGCTGCTGAATCTTTTTTAGTCAATTCTGTAGCTTCTGCCACTTTTGCGATCAAATCTTGTTTGTTAGCCATTTAACAAATCCTCCAATTTTTTTTAGGCTTTACGCCTTAACAGTACTATCATATCTAAAAAAAGCCTTTAGGTCAAGTACTAAACCTGTTTTTTTAAACATTTATTTAGCTTATTCGTAGCGCACCAAAACTGCAAATGCATTCTCACCTGTATGGGTTTGAATAATCGATCCAGTTTCGAGAACAGGGATCGCTTTTTCGACGAGTGATTGCAACTGAGCCTTCATTTCATTGGCCCACTCTGGTGTCCCTGCGTAAGAAATCCCGATCTCAGCCACCTTGCTGTGGGATAGTTTTTCTACTAATTCATCCAACCATTTCTTAAAGGTCTTGTTTCCACGTCCCTTGACGATTGGTTCCAATTGATGGTCCTTCATTTCCATTACCACACGGATGTTGAGAAGCGAGCTCAAAAGTCCGGTAACACGGCCAATCCGACCACCTTTAACTAGATTTTCCAAGGTAGATACGCCGATATACAACTCTGTCTTTTCTTTGACTTCTTCAATACGAGCTAAAACGGTGTCTAGATCTGCTCCTTCTTTAGCCAACTTAGCTGCCTCAACCACTTGGAACTTCATGGCTTGGTCTGTAAAGCCACTATCAATCACAGTTACTTCTGCCCCTGACAAGGTTGCCCCTTGACGAGCCGCCTCTACGGTTCCTGACAAGGCATGAGACATATGAATTGAAACGATATGAGCTCCATCTGCTGCTAGGTTTTCATAAATTTCCGCAAAGACTCCAACAGGTGGTTGGCTGGTCTTTGGAAGATTTTTGCTAGACTGCATTAAGCGCAAGAAGTCCCCTTCGCCCAACTCACTGTCGGAATAAAGGACTCCATCCACCATAACAGAAAGTGGCACAATGGTAATGCCATATTCTTCAACCACTTCAGGCTCAATTGTAATAGATGAGTCTGTAACTATTTTAATATTTGCCATATATTTCTATACTCTTCCTAAGAATGTTCTGTTTTCATTATATCAAAAAACACGGGGTTTTGCAGTGAAAGATATCCATTCCTGCTTCCTCAGTCGTCTGCGGCAGAAAAACCTGTATTATGAAGGACATGGTCATGGACGATGCCTTGATCATCCAAGAGCAATCCATGGAGGACTCCACCATAGACAGCGCCCCCATCGACGCCCATCTTCTGATCTGAAATCCAAAGATTTTCGGTACCGACCGGCTCATTGAGCAGTCCATAAACCGGCGTATGGCCAAAGACGATCCATTTTCCTGTATGATTCTCCGCTTCATGGAATGGTTTACGAATCCAGACTTTTTGGTAATCACTGGTTTCCCGCCAATTTTCAAGGGTTAGATCCACACCAGCGTGAACAAAGTAATAGGTCTCTGTCTCGTAGTCAAAGGGCAAACTGCGGATAAAGGCCACCAAGTCAGGGACGGCACTCTCTACGGCTTGTGCATCCGCAATGCCATCCACAGGAGCATCGAGCGGCCGGCCTAAAAGAGAGTTGATGGTCGTATCGCCACCATTTCTTCGATAGTGGTCATAACGCTCTTCTGGATTGTCCAACCAAGCTAAAAACATGTACTCGTGATTCCCAGAAAGGCAGACAGCTCCGTGGTGGTCTATGTAGTCTTTTACGATTTCAATCGATCGTTTGCTGTTTTCGCCTCGATCTATCAAATCCCCTAAAAAGACCAATTGAGCTTTTCCATCCCACTCTGTCATGAGCTCTTCTAGCATTTGTGCTTTTCCGTGAATATCCCCGACTACAAAGTATGTTGACATTGGTTCAAACCTTCTTTCTCTTAACGCTTGAGAAGTTGCTCTGCTTGTTGACGGGCAGCTTCCGTTAGATCCTCTCCTGCCAGCATCTTGGCAATTTCTTCGATTCGTTCTTCTCTATTGAGCAAACGTACTGTAGACACAGTAGAGTGTGCATCACTGATTTTCTCAATATAGAATTGATAATCTGCTGCAGCGATGACTTGAGGCAGGTGAGAAATAGCAAGCACTTGGCCATTTTGACCAATCTTATGAATTTTCGCTGCGATGGCTTGAGCCACGCGCCCAGAGACTCCTGTATCCACCTCGTCAAAGACAATACTGGTTTTTCCTTCTTTTCGAGAAAAAGCAGACTTAATGGCCAACATCAAGCGTGACAATTCTCCGCCAGATGCCACCTTGACAAGAGGTTTAAAGTCCTCACCTGGGTTGGTCGAAATGTAAAACTCGACGGCTTCATTTCCCTCCCGATTAAACTTAGCCTTGCTAAAACGCACTTGAAAACGCGCCTTGTCCATGTAGAGATCTGCCAATTCTTGCTGGATTTCATTTTCCAAAGCTTGGGCCAGGGCATGCCGCTGATCACTCAAATCTTGAGCCAAGGTGACCAAACTCTTTTCCAAACGTTTCAGTTCTTTTTCCAAATCCTCAGACGAGAGGTCACTTCCGGTGAGGAGGCTATATTCTTTGGTGATTTGCGCCAGGTATTCCAAGACGTCCTTGACTTGACCACCATACTTGCGCGTGATGGAGTGGATCAAATCCAAACGTGATTCCACCTGCATGAGGCGATTGCCATCAAACTCCAGACCATCGACCACATCTTCTAAGCGCTTGGTAATATCCTCAAGGGCATAAAAGGTTTCAGATAACTGGCTTGAGAGCTCTTTGTAGCTGGGATCGTATTCTTCGATGCTTTCCAGATCATTCATGGCTGAGCGAACATTGGAGAGGCTCGAGAATTCTTCTGCATCCAGCATGGTATAGGCATTGGTTAGGGTATCTGCAATCATCTTGTGATTGAGCAGGCGTTGGCGTTCTTGCTCCAAACGCACATCCTCATCCACTTCCAAGGAAGCAGCCTCAATCTCTGCAATTTGAAACTCTATCATTTCAATACGGGCCTTATTTTCCTGCTGGTTACGCTGGAGTTCCACCACTTGTTTGCGCAGGCGTTTGTAGTCTTCAAAGGTCTGACGATAAGCATCTTTAGTTTGGAAAAAGGCTGCATCCCCAAATTCATCCAGCATAGCGATATGCAATTGGGGGCGCATAAGTTCTTCCTGATCATGCTGGCCATGGATGTCCACCAAATGTTGACCGACTGCCTTTAAGACAGACAAATTCACCATCTGACCATTGATCCGGCTGACACTTCGTCCATTTTGCAGAATCTCTCGGCGAATGATCAATTCATCGGTCCACTCTAGTCCTTGCTCTTCAAAGAGAGCCGTCAAGTGGCGATTGCTCTCAACAGTGAAGAGACCTTCGATTTCCGCTTTTGGAGCTCCGTGTCGAATGACATCCGTCGTTGCACGGCTTCCCAGCATCATGTTCATGGCATCGATAATGATGGATTTCCCTGCACCTGTTTCCCCTGTCAGTACCGTCATTCCCTTTTCAAAATTTAAGGAAATCTCTTCGATAATGGCAAAGTTCTTAATCGAAATTTCTAATAGCATAGGCTCTTACCACCCAAAGATTGATTTGAGGATATTCTCTGCTTCTGGAGCTGAATAGGCGATCAGTAAGATTGTATCATCATCTGCAACAATACTAAAGATATGCTCCTTATAAATCTCCCGCAAGCGACGTTTGACTAAAGGAGCCGTACCTGGAACCATGGTGAAATTGACATATTCTCCCATGCGACGATGAGACAAAATATTGCTTTCGATCATCCCGATCCCTTGGTGGTGCTTGCGTGGCAATTCATAGACATAAGTCATATCTTTCAGAGGACGTTTTACGATACCCAATTCTTTGATATCCCGTGATACTGTCGCTTGGGTTGCTGAGATGCCTTCTTCTTTCAAATGTTCGACGATTTCTTCTTGGGTCCCCACTTCATGATCGCGAATGAAGCGACGAATTTTTTCTAATCTAATATTCTTACTCTTCATGTTTAAATTCCTTGTGTGCCCGCTCCACAACAGCCTCCAGCTGCTCTGTAGTTGGCTTTGTTTTCTCTTCTTTTTTTTCTAGATACATCAAAAATTCGATGTTGCCATGGCCTCCTTGGATAGGGGAATAATCCACTCCCATTACCGCAAAGCCATGTGTCCCTGCAAAAGCAGCGACCTTTTCAAGAACGGCGAAATGAATCTTAGGATCCTTAATGATCCCATTTTTCCCGATCTGTTCGCGTCCTGCCTCAAACTGAGGTTTCACCAAGGCTACGACTTGTCCATTTTCTGCCAAAATCCGGTGAAGGGCTGGCAGAATCAAGTCTAAGGAAATAAAGCTGACATCGATGCTCGCAAAGCTCGGTGTCGCTTCAAAATCATCTGGCTCGGCATAACGGAAATTGAACTGCTCCATCGAGACCACCCGAGGATCATTGCGCAATTTCCAGGCCAACTGATTGGTCCCGACATCCACCGAAAAGACCTGGCTGGCTCCATTTTGCAGCATGACATCTGTAAAGCCACCTGTAGAAGCTCCAATATCAATCGCAATTTTACCCTCTACAGATAAACCAAATTGGTTCAGAGCTTTTTCTAATTTAAGACCGCCCCGGCTGACATATTTGAGCTTTTCGCCCTTTAATTTCAACTCGGTTGCTTCATCAATTTTTTCACCCGGTTTATCGAAGCGCTCACCATTGATAACGGCAACGACAAGACCTGCCATCACCCCTCTTTTGGCTTGTTCGCGGGTATCAAATAGGCCTTGTTTATAGGCTAATACATCCACTCTTTCCTTAGCCATCTATTCGTAATCCTTCTATTAATTTCTTGATCGCTTGCGGATCAAAGTCGCAAGCAGCTGTAATCTGATCCAACAAGTCCTCGCAAGCATCTAATTCTCTTGTCAGCAAAGCTTTTGATTCTTCCAATCCCAACAGGGCTGGATAGGTCGATTTTTCAGCCACTAAGTCCTTTTGAGGGGTCTTCCCCAAAGCCTCAAAATCAGCGACCAAATCCAAAATATCATCCCTCACTTGAAAAGCCAGGCCTAATTTTTTCCCGATTTTTTTTAAAAGCTGAGCAATGTCTGCTTGCAACTCTAAAATCAAACCAGCTGCGATGAAAGGATAGGCAAGGAGGCGTCCTGTCTTATTGGCATGGATAGTCTGCAACTCTGCTAATGTGAGCTGTTTGTGCTCCCCTTCCATATCCAGGACTTGGCCAGCTACCATTCCACGACTACCGGAAGCATCTGACAATTCAAGGATCAAAGAGACCTTGACCGCATCAGGAAGGGCACTGGCAGCAATCATCCCAAAGGGATCAAGAAAAAGCGCATCCCCTGCTAAAATCGCCAGGTCTTCTCCGAATTTCTTATGATTGGTCAATTGCCCCCGACGGTAATCATCATTGTCCATGGCTGGCAAATCATCGTGAATAAGGCTTCCTGTGTGGATCATCTCTAAAGCCCCTGCCACTTGAAAGTGAGCCTCCGTCAATTCCTGTCCAAAGGCCTCTAACAATTCTAGAAGAAGCAAGGGGCGCAGGCGTTTTCCTCCTGCCTGGATCGAATAAAGGACCGACTCCACTAAATGGGGGGCAACAGATTTTTCCTCATAAAAAGAGCGAACTGCTTGCTCTACTCTATTTCGTTTTTCTTCTTGTCTCATGCTAGATCCGCTTCAGTACCATCTGCTTGCATGACCTTGACCAGGGTTTTCTCTGCTTGATCCAAGGTATCTTGCAATTCTTTCGACAACTTCATTCCTTTTTGGAATTCTGTAATGGCTTCTTCTAAAGCCACATCACCACTCTCCAATTTTTGGACGATGGCTTCCAAATCTGCTAAATTTTCTTCAAATTTCTTTTCTTTCGACATGTTTTACCTCTACTTCTAACTGGCCATCTCTCATGATGAGTGACAGCGGGTCCCCTTCTGTTACTTTCGCAACGGAATCTAGGACCTGATCTCCTTCCTTGACCATGGCATAGCCACGCGCAATAATCCGACTGGTATCGAGCATCAAGAGGGCTTCTGATAAGCCTTTCACCTTGATCTTTTGCTCTTTTAGGACTTGTTCCATTCGGCTGGTTAAGATTCTCTTATTTTGGAGCAGGCGATCTTGGTAGCGCTCGATGCGATGCAAAGGAGACATAGCTTCTAGGCGATGACGCAGACCTTGCAGCTGATTGGCCCCTTGCCCATAAGCATCGCGCATCCCTTGTTTCAATCGCAATTGCAACTGGTCAATCTTTTGCAGGTAGCCATCATAGAGTCTTTCAGGCTGTCTAAAAATAACCGATTGACTTAATTTGGCCAAGCGTTCACGATTATAGGCCAAGCGATTGGACATGGCTGTTGCCATGCGATTTTCCTGCTTTTGTAAATGCGACAAGAGATCCAACTTCGTTACTGGAGTAGCCAATTCAGCAGCTGCTGTCGGAGTAGCAGCTCGTCGATCTGCTACAAAATCGGCTAGAGTCGTATCTGTCTCATGTCCAACACTGGAGATAATCGGAATCCGCGATTCAAAAATGGCTCGCACCACTGCTTCTTCATTAAAGGCCCAGAGATCTTCAATTGAACCACCCCCACGACCGATAATCAAGACATCCAAATCATCCCGTTGGTTGGCTCTTTGAATATTAGCAACCACCTCACTAGATGCTCCTTCACCCTGAACCTTGGTCGGGTAGAGCACAATCTCTACACCAGGGAAGCGTCGGCTCACCGTTGTGATAATATCGCGAATCACGGCCCCACTTTGACTGGTGATGACCCCGATCTTTCTAGGAAATTGTGGCAGAGCTTGCTTCCACCGATCCTGAAAGAGCCCTTCTTCGGTCAACTTTTTCTTGAGTTGCTCAAATTGGATGGCCAAGGCCCCTACCCCATCTGGCTCAGCCTTTTCAATGACAATGGAATAACTCCCACTTGGCTCATAGAGCTGAATGCGACCGATGACGTTGATCTTCATGCCTTCTTCTAGCTCAAAACCAAAGCTTCGATAAACCCCAGCCCAGACCGTTGCCTGAATGACCGCTTTTTCATCCTTTAATGAAAAATACTGGTGGTTGGGACGTTTTCGGAAATTGGAGACCTGCCCTGTCAGATAAACCCTTTCCAAATAGGGATCCTTATCAAATTTTAATTTCAAATATTTGGTCAAACTTGATACGGATAAATAGTTGGACATAGGAACTCCTTTCTGCAGAATATGATCAAGTTTAATTATACCAAAAAACACCAAAAAAGGCTGGCAGACAAAGCGAAATCATGAATTTCCTTTCTCTACAGGCCTCATTTTATTCAAGTTGCTCTCTACTTGTCTGTTTGACACCAGCATCCTTAAAACTCAAGACCAAGTTGGAATACACAAAAAAGACAAGTCACAGTACTTGTCTTTTTATTCTTTAGGAGGCTATTGCTTTCCTATTTTTGATAGGTTTTTACGACCCAATCAACTCCTTCATCTGCCGTGAGGGTATAGACAGGATTCTCAGTCGTTTCATAAAAGGTCATCGAGAGAGTTTTACCATCCACGAATACTTCGATTGAGTTGGTATCGCGAATGATCAAAAAATGATGATCCTTTTCAGCATCCAACTGAATCCATCTCGATTGAAATGCTGGATTTTCTTTTCCAGAAATGGGGTGCCCAAATTGGTCTCGACTTAAGCTAAAGCGTTTTTGAGAGGCGTCGTAAACCAATTGCAAGACACTATCAGGATCGGTTTCATCGCCATATCCAAGGATAAAGGAGCGACCCGGTTTGGTATCTAGCTCAAACAAGGTTTGTTTCCCTCTCGCTGGGATCGTAATCTGATTGCCCTGAACAATGGTTTCTGATGCATGTTCTACAAGAAATTGTTCTTTCACTGACTCAGGTAACTCCTGAACCAATCGTCCGTCTTTCAAGGACAATTTTCTTGGAAGAGTCATACTACCTGCCCACCCATGGGCTAAATCATGACTGGGGATAGACCGGTGCCACATTTGCATCCAGGCAACCATGTATCGTTCGCCATTTGGTCCTTGACTAGTTTGAGGGGCATAGAAATCCAAACCACCATCCAATTCATCATAAGAATCAACACGAAAGCGCCCCGTTTCCCAATTCATGTCACCGATAAAGGCAACCGTCGAATTTAAATTCCAGTATTTTTCTTGCTGCCTTTCCATTTCAATGGGAGACAGAATCAAGACCCATTTGCCATCTAAAGGGAAGAAATCAGGACACTCCCACATAATCCCTTGCCCTTTTTCACCTTCTAGAAGGACTGATGTAAAGTCCCAATCTACTAGATTACTTGATGCAAATAGGAGAATTTGACCACTGTCATCTGGCGTCTTAGAAGCAACGACAGCGTAATAGCTTCCTTCGTATTCAAATACTTTAGGATCACGAAAATCTGCAATATCTGCGATCCCCTCAATATGTTGAGCATGGATCACTGGATTAGTAGGCAACTTTTCAAAGGTAATGCCATCTGTCGACACCGCAAGACACTGAGTCTCCTCGCGCTTTTCCTCATCGTCTACATGACCAGTATACAGCAAATAGAGCTTGTCATCTTTCACAATAGCACTACCTGAGAAACAACCATCCTTATCATAGCTTTCACTTGGTGCTATAGCTACTGGTAATTCTTCCCAATGGAGAAGATCTTTTGATTTGGCATGCCCCCAATGCATGGGACCCCAAACACTATCATAGGGATAGAATTGGTAAAACAAATGGTATTCCCCACGGAAATAAACAAAACCATTTGGATCGTTCATCC
Source organism: Streptococcus sp. CP1998 (assembly GCF_041026655.1). NCBI lineage: Bacteria > Bacillati > Bacillota > Bacilli > Lactobacillales > Streptococcaceae > Streptococcus > Streptococcus sp. CP1998. The sequence goes on along the minus strand of NZ_CP163380.1, from coordinate 652,373 downwards.
AGCCGATTGGAGGCAGCAAATGAAATGCCCCTCTATATTGCTGGTCAACCTTCTCCCTGTTTTCATTGATATACTGATTTGCTTTCCGAATGCTTTCCTTCATCTTTTTTACCTATTTTCTATTTTCAGTGCTGGTAACCTGATCTTTGTCACTCCACTTTTTCATCCATTTGGGGATTTCTTTGCTGATAGTCGTGGGTAGAACCACATAATCCTCCTTGCTCAAATCTTCTGCTATGGCTGAATGGAGATAGGTCGCAACCACCACGCGCTCATAGAGACTGACCTGTGGGAATTGACCCGCAAATCCTGCGATCATCCCTGCCAAGGTATCCCCCATGCCCCCTGTTGCTTGATAGGGGCCACCAACATCTAGCTGATAGCCCTCTTCTTGCCCACTTGTCCAAATGCGGGTGTGAGGCCCTTTTTCTACAATGACAGTCCCTTTAGGAAAGTTCTGTACTGCTCTTCGACTCTTGTCTTCAATCTGGCTTGCTAGCTCAAGCCCTGACAGTTTTTCCCATTCTTTTTGATGAGGGGTAAAGACCAACTGAGCCTCTGGCAGGTCAAACTGAGAGCTTGCAAAAAGACTAATAGCTCCTCCATCCAAAATCAAGACCTGCTGGCTAGAGACTTGCTCAAAAATCATGTGCAAGATTACTTGGTTTTCTCTTACTTCCTTTAAGCCAGGTCCTACGAGAATCACGCTGGCTTTTTGGAGCTGCTCACAAAGGAGTTCGTGATCTGCCAAATCAAAGCCCATGGCTTCAGGAAGATGGCTATGAAGGGCTGTCAGATTATCAGGATTTGTTGCAACAGTGACTAGACCCGCTCCACTATGAACCGCAGCAAGCGCCGCCATAATAATAGCTCCCCCATAGGGGTAAGTCCCGCCAATCAAGAGCAGACGGCCAAAATCACCCTTATAAGACTTTGCCTCTCGCTGCACAATGACTCGCTGGATCTCTTCTTTCTCAACTCTTCTCATACCATCCTCATTTCTAGCGAAAAAGGAGAAGCCACGACTCCCCCCCTTCTTTTATTTTCCTCTGAATTCTGCAAAGACTTGCAAGATCTTAGCAGCCACAGCTTGTGGTTGATTTTGTTTGGCTACCAATTGATCATCCGCATAAGGCTGAAGGGCTGGAAAATCACCAATCTGAACTGCATAAAGAGCTTTTTCAAAGAGCTCGATATCATTTTGATCATTGCCAAAAGCCACGAAATTCTCTCCACAGAGTTCTTCTACGGTTGTTGCTTTATGCGTATCTGCTGGATTGAGATAGATGCATTTTTCATGCGCATGATAGCGGATATGGGCCTTGTCTGTCTTTTCGATTCGCTCGATGATCTCATCCACGAGCTCCTCATGGCCACCCATATAGATCACAACCTTAATCGGATCTGTCAGCTCCTCTAACGAACGATACTGGGCTTTCTTGAGAGGGTCTACATTAACAACAAAAGGAATCTTTTCCAAAATCTGTCCGCTATAATCAAAGGTATCATCCACAAAAAATGGTAGATTGTAATGGTGACAAAAGCCAAGGACTTCCCGATACACATCCTTGTCCAATTGTTCCTCATATACTAATTGTCCCTGACGATAGGCCAATCCACCATTTAAGCCTATCACGAGTTGTTGACTCAATGGATCCCCTAAAAGGTCCAAGCAGTCCCGGTAAGAACGTGCAGAAGCAAAGGCAACTTCATGGCCAAATTCTTCTGCTCTCAATAAGACCTGTTTGATTTCATCATCGATTGTGACACCATCGAATGACAGGGTTCCATCTAAATCAAATACAAACTTCATCTTGTTCACACTTTCATTTTTTTAAGGCACGAACAGCTGCTTCGAAGGTCTGCTCCATCAGCATGGTGACGGTCATAGGCCCAACCCCTCCTGGAACCGGAGTAATATGACTGGCCAAAGGGGCAACAGAGTCAAAATCGACATCCCCACACAATTTGCCATTCTCATCGCGATTCATTCCGACGTCAATGACGACGGCACCTTCTTTCACGAAGTCTGCTGTTACAAATTTTGCACGACCGATCGCAACAACCAAGATATCTGCTCTTCTAGCAATTTTAGGCAGATGATGGGTCCGAGAATGGGTCAAGGTTACCGTCGCATTTTTGGCGAGGAGCAACTGCGCCATTGGTTTTCCAACGATATTGGAACGACCAATCACGACTGCTCGCTTCCCTTCTAGATCAATCCCGTACTCTTTGAACATCTCCATGATCCCAGCGGGAGTTGAAGGCACCATGAGAGGATTTCCAGCCCACAAGCGTCCCATATTCAATGGATGAAAGCCATCCACATCTTTTGTCGGATCAATGGCTAAAAGGACTGCATCCGCATCGATATGCTTAGGCAGTGGCAACTGCACCAAAATCCCATGCCAAAGGGGATCTTGATTGTAGTGTTCGATCACTTCTAATAATTCAGCTTGGCTGATGCTTTCAGGAAGTCGTCTCACTTCACTCCGAAAGCCTGCCGCAATAGCAGAACGCTCTTTATTTCTTACATAGATTTTGCTAGCTGGATTATCTCCTACCACGATTACAACGAGGCCAGGCACAACTCCTGTCTCTTCTTTTAATTGTGCTGTTTTCTTCGCAATCTCACCCTGTAATTTTGTAGCGAGCGCCTTCCCATCAATGATTGTCGTCATGTCAATTCTCTTTCTAGTCAAGTAATGAAAATAGTCCTCTCTATTATAGCAGATTTCAACTCTCAAACCTAACTGTTCCTGCTTAGAATTTCTTATAGACGAAAACTATAACCAGATGGACAAAAAATGAGCTTGAGACCACCCCAAACTCATCCACTCAGCTACTTAGTAAAGTAATTCATAAATTTCCATTGCAATTAAATCAATGCTATCAAATGTATAGGTTTCACGCGCTTTAACATCACGAAGTGTAAAGGTTGAACCTTCTTCTTCATTGTGGTTGTAGGCTACTTCAGCGACAACAACACCGTCACGTTCAAAATTACGTTTTAAGTTTCCACCGTCTTTTGTCATCGTCTCCAAACGGTTAATAATCCGTACTAAATGTGATTCCATTTTATTTCTCCTCTTTACTTTCTACTCTCCTATTTTATCATAAAAGAGAAAGCTCTTCCAATAAAAATTCACATTTTTCCTTTGATTTGCTCTCTTCTTCAATCCTTAGCGACATTCCGTAGCAAATTCTTGCAAACTTCTAGAATACTGATATAATGAAACTATAAATCTTTGACTATTTTTGACCTTTTAAAAATAGGCTCGTCTCTTGATGGAAAACCATCAAAAACCTACTGTGAGGTATGTATATGCTTTGTCAAAATTGTAAAATAAATGAATCAACCATCCATTTATATACAAATGTAAATGGACGTCAGCAGCAAGTAGACCTCTGTCAAAATTGCTATAAAATTATGAAAACAGACCCAAATAACAGCTTCTTAAAAGGCATGACCCAACGGAGCCAACTCACTGGAGATCCTTTTGAAGATTTCTTCAATAACCTTGGAAACTTCCAAAATCCGCAAGAACCTCAAACCCCTCCAACTCAATCCGGAGGCAGTTATGGAGGTGGTGGCTACGGTCAAAACAATAACCGTGGCGACGGTCAAGACCCTCGTCAAGCACGCCCTCAAAAGCCAAAAGGACTGTTAGAGGAGTTTGGCATCAATGTTACAGAAATTGCCCGCAAAGGGGATATTGACCCTGTCATTGGCCGTGACGAGGAGATTATCCGTGTCATCGAAATTCTCAACCGTCGAACCAAGAACAACCCGGTTCTGATTGGAGAGCCTGGGGTCGGAAAAACTGCCGTTGTGGAAGGCCTGGCTCAAAAAATCGTCGATGGCGACGTTCCTCATAAATTGCAAGGAAAAGAAGTCATCCGCCTAGACGTCGTCAGCCTCGTTCAGGGTACAGGTATCCGTGGTCAATTCGAAGAACGCATGCAAAAATTAATGGATGAAATTCGTCAACGCGAAGATGTTATCCTGTTCATCGACGAAATCCATGAAATTGTTGGCGCAGGATCTGCTGGTGAGGGCAATATGGACGCTGGAAATATCCTCAAACCAGCCTTGGCGCGCGGTGAACTCCAATTAGTTGGGGCTACTACCCTCAATGAATACCGTATCATTGAAAAAGATGCGGCCTTGGAACGTCGGATGCAGCCCGTTAAGGTCGATGAACCAACGGTTGAAGAAACCATCACCATCCTCAAGGGCATCCAGAAAAAATACGAAGACTACCACCACGTCCACTATACAGACGGGGCCATCGAAGCTATTCTTTCAAACCGCTACATCCAAGATCGCTTTCTGCCAGACAAGGCCATTGATTTGTTGGATGAAGCGGGGTCTAAGATGAACCTGACCCTAAACTTCGTGGATCCAAAAGTGATCGACCAGCGCTTGATTGAAGCGGAAAACCTCAAAGCCCAAGCGACCCGTGAAGAAGACTTTGAAAAAGCAGCCTACTTCCGTGACCAAATCGCGAAATACAAGGAAATGCAAGGTCAACATGTCACCGATCAGGAAACCCCTGTCATCAGTGAAAAAACGATTGAACACATCGTTGAACAAAAGACCAATATTCCTGTTGGTGATTTGAAAGAAAAAGAACAGTCTCAATTGATCAATCTGGCTTCTGATTTGAAAGCTCATGTGATTGGTCAAGACGATGCCGTAGATAAAATCGCGAAAGCCATTCGACGCAATCGTGTCGGCTTAGGATCGCCTAACCGTCCAATCGGAAGCTTCCTCTTTGTCGGACCAACTGGTGTCGGAAAGACCGAGTTGTCTAAACAATTAGCGATCGAGCTCTTTGGCTCTGCAGACAATATGATCCGCTTTGATATGAGCGAATACATGGAAAAACATAGCGTAGCGAAACTAGTCGGAGCTCCTCCGGGCTATGTTGGCTACGATGAAGCTGGACAACTAACGGAAAAGGTTCGTCGCAATCCTTACTCCCTCGTGTTATTGGATGAAGTGGAAAAAGCCCATCCAGATGTCATGCACATGTTCTTGCAAGTCTTGGATGATGGCCGTTTGACAGATGGTCAAGGCCGTACCGTCAGCTTCAAAGATACCATTATCATCATGACCTCTAACGCTGGAACTGGCAAAGCTGAGGCCAATGTTGGTTTTGGAGCTGCTCGCGAAGGTCGAACCAACTCTGTACTTGGAGAACTCGGTAACTTCTTTAGCCCTGAATTCATGAACCGTTTTGATGGCATCATTGAATTCCAACCTCTGTCAAAAGAAAACCTTCTCCAAATCGTTACCCTCATGCTGGATGAAGTCAATCAACGTCTCGCACAAAATGAGATTCATCTGGATGTGACAGAGAAGGTCAAAGAAAAATTGGTCGATCTGGGATACGATCCAAAAATGGGGGCCCGCCCACTCCGTCGTACCATTCAAGATCATATCGAAGATGCTATTACCGATTATTACCTGGAACATCCAAGTGAGAAACAACTCAAAGCAGTCATGACCAGCAATGGAGATATTAGCATCAAAGCTGTTCATAAGACGGCTGAAAAGAAGTCATAATCATAATCAGTAAATGTACATTCAGAGAGTGGGACAGAAATCGGTAATTCGTTAGAATTCGATTTCGTCGTCCCACCTCCGCACAGTTGAGTAGGGCTGTAAAAGCTGATGAAATCGGCGTAGTAGAGCCCACTCAACCACTGCGTCTTGCTCGACAATCCAAAAATAATTGAGAGGCTAGGACCTTTGTTCCAGTCTCTTTCTTTTTTCCCTCCAGATTTTTGCTAAAAAATATGATATAATGATGAAAAAATAAGAAAAGAGAAAACCATGACCATTCCAAGTTTTGGTAAAAAAAAACAAGATGTGACCTACGTCAATCGCTATGGTGTCTACGCTGTTATTCCCAATAAGGACACGGATCAGATCATCCTCGTTCAAGCTCCTAATGGAGCCTGGTTCTTACCAGGCGGGGAAATCGAGGCAGGTGAAGATCACTTGCAAGCTCTGAAACGGGAACTGATCGAAGAATTAGGCTTTACCGCTATTTTAGGACAATACTATGGCCAAGCAGATGAGTACTTCTATTCTAGCCATCGCGACGCCTACTACTACAATCCTGCCTATATTTATGAAGTTGTAGACTATACAGAGGCTCAAAAACCACTGGAAGATTTTAACAATCTTGCTTGGTTTCCTGTAGAGGAAGCTATTGAAAAACTCAAACGTGGCAGTCACAAATGGGGCATTGAACAGTGGAAAAATACCCACAAAAAATAAAGGAATTCTTTCACAAAAAATAAAAAAGTGCTATAATAAATGAAGATAGAGGTTAGGAGGAACTCATATGAAGCTCATTAATACCACAAATAGTCATGCTGCACTGGTCAAAAGCCAACTTGCCAGCACTGACGCCTTGCTTGTCGAGGTTTATTCCGCGGGCAATACCGATGTTGTTTTTACACAGGCCCCAACACACTATGAATTATTGATCAGTAACAAACACCGAGCTATTCGTGAAACTGAAGTAGAAAAAATTCGTGAGTTCTTTTTAAAACGTAAGATTGATCTTCAAATCATTGACCAATCCGCTATTAAAACCCTCTACTCCGATAAACTAATTGAAATTTCCTTTCCAATTACAAAGTAAGGCCAATTTGCCTTACTTTTTTTATTTCCTTAATGCATGAATTTATAGACCATTCTAGCCATTAAAAAAGAAGTTCCTTTATGGAACTTCTTTTAATGGCTTTTATTTATCTTCAAATCCTTCTGCGACTGCGTCCGCAAAGTTCTCTTCGACGATGCGTGCACAGTGATCACAGATGGTTGCGTGGTAGTGACGTTCAGCCGTTGTTGGATCGATGCGACGGCAACGGTCACAAACTTCACCAGCTGCACGTTCAACCGTGAAGGCTACATCTTCAAAGGTCACTGCACCTTCTGGAGCTGGTCCTTCTGCGATGGTCAACTCAGAAACAATCAAGAGTTGAGCAACATTGCTATCAACAGCTCCAAGAAGTGTTTTCACAACTTCATTTGGATAAACAGTCAAATGAGCTTCAAGTGATTTACCAATCACTTTTTCATTCCGCGCTTCTTCCAAGGCTTTTTGAGCTTGACCACGGAAGTCCATGAAGGCTGACCAAGTATCCAAGATTTCTTCTTGGTTGGCAAACGTTTCTGCTTCTGGTAATTCTGACAATTGAACGAAGTCTTCTGCTTCAAACTCAAGATAGGACCAGATTTCTTCAGCAGTGTGAGGAAGAATTGGCGTCAAGAGTTTCGTGATTTTCACAAGTATATCGTAGAAGACTGTTTGCATTTGACGGCGTTCGAGGGATTTAGCTCCTTCGATGTAAACAACATCCTTGGCAAAATCCAGGTAGAAGGCAGACAAATCAACGTTAATAAAGTTAACTAGCGCCTTGTAGATCGTCAAGAATTCGAAGTTTTCATAAGCGTCACGGATAGTCTTGACAAGCTGGTTAAAGCGAATGGTCATGTACTTGTCAACTGAACGAAGCTCGTCATAAACAACTGCATCCTCAGCTGGGTTAAAGTCAGAAGTGTTGGCAATCAAGAAACGAAGAGTATTCCGGATCTTACGGTAAGTCTCAGACACTTGGCTCAAGATATCCATTGAGATACGCACGTCATTACTTGAGTCTACACTAGTTACCCAGAGACGCAAGATTTCAGCACCAAATTGCTTTTCAACATCACTTGGAGCAATGGTATTTCCAAGAGATTTAGACATCTTCTCACCTTTCCCATCCAAAGCAAAACCTTGAGACAAGATTTGTTTGTATGGTGCAACACCATGGTTCGCCACAGATGTGATAAGAGATGAGTTGAACCAACCACGGTATTGGTCTGAACCTTCTAGGTAGAGATCCGCTGGATATTTGAGTTCAGGACGGTTAACGACAACCCCATTCCATGATGAACCTGAGTCAAACCAGACGTCCATGATATCTGTTTCTTTTGTAAATTCGCCATTTGGTGAACCTGGATGCGTAAATCCTTCTGGCAAGAGGTCTTTCGCTTCACGCTGCCACCAGATAATGGAACCATGCTCTTCAAAGAGTTGCGCTACATGTTCGATGGTTTCAGCCGTCATGATCGGTGTTCCATCTTCTGCATAGAAGATTGGAAGAGGCACACCCCAGGCACGTTGACGAGAGATGACCCAGTCACCGCGGTCACGAATCATGTTGTAAAGACGGACTTTCCCCCATTCTGAGTGGAACTTCACTTTTTCAATTTCGTCCAAGATATCTTGACGGAATTTCGATACTGAGGCAAACCATTGTGGTACGGCACGCCAGATGATTGGTTTTTTCGTCCGCCAGTCAAATGGGTAGGAGTGAGAGATTTCTTCTTGAGCAAGGAGCAAATCTCCAAGTTTTTCGATAACCGTTGGAACAACCTTGTCATAGAACTGACCTGCAAAGTCAGGACCAGCATTCTCCATCATGATTCCGCGTTCATTAACAGTAACAGCAACTTCGAGGCCATTGGCAATCCCTACATTGTAGTCATCCTCACCAAAACCAGGAGCAGTATGGACGATACCAGTACCTGAATCAAGGGTTACATGCTCACCAAGGATCACCAATTCATCCACTTCCGGATCCCATGGGTGTTCTGTCACGATATGGTTCAATTCTTTCCCTTGGTAAGTCGCAAGGACTTCAGCATTTTCCCAACCGAATTTTTCAGAAAGGCTTGGCAAGAGCTCAGATGCTACGACATACTTGCGGTCAGATCCAGCAGGTTTCACTACGACATAATCAAACTCTGCACCTACCGTCAATCCACGAGATGCTGTAACCGTAAATGGAGTTGTTGTCCAGACAACGATGTAAGTGTCTGTATCCAGGACACCCTTACCATCTTTAACTTTGTTCGCATAGTAAAGAGACGTTGATACCAAATCATGGTATTCAATCTCTGCTTCAGCAAGGGCTGACTCAGAAGACCAAGACCAGTAAACTGGCTTAGCCCCACGGTAGATATAGCCTTTATTGGCCATTTCACCAAAGACGCGGATTTGCGCTGCTTCATAGTCAGGCGTCAAGGTTACATAAGGATGCTCCCAATCACCTGAAACACCTAAGCGTTTAAAGTCTTCGCGTTGTTTATCTACTTGAGAAAGAGCGTATTCACGGCAGAGTTTCAGGTACTCAACCAAGTCCATTTCTTTACGTTTCACACCTTGTTTGGCCAAGACTTGCTCAATTGGCAAACCATGGGTATCCCAACCTGGAATATAAGGGGCGTAAAAGCCTGACATAGACTTAGAACGAACAATGATATCTTTTGAGATCTTGTTCATGGCATGCCCTACGTGAATATTTCCGTTAGCATAGGGAGGGCCATCATGAAGGGTAAAATGCGGTTTTCCTTCATTCAACTCTTGACGGCGTTGATACAATTTTGCATCTTCCCATTCTTTTTGCCAAACTGGTTCCTTCGTTGGAAGCCCAGCCCGCATTGGAAAAGCTGTTTTCCCAAGATTCAATGTTTCTTTGAGTTTCATTGTGTCTCCTTATTGATTTAAAAGCTATAAAAAAAACACGAGCATCCTAAAAAGGACGATTGCTCGTGGTACCACCTTTGTTCGAGAAGTCGCAAGCGACCTTCTCCTCTCATCCCGTAACGAGGGAAACGTCCGTTCTTACTCAAGGGTTCAGAACGAATACTGTAAAAGGATCATCCATTAAGAGGGAGTGCAGATCTTCCACCATCATCTGCTCGCTAGACCTATCATTAATGGACCTGTTTTTACAAAACTATAAAATATTGACAGATTCACGATTTGCATCATCTTCAGGTTGAACAGTTTCTTCAACCTCAACGACTTCCTCATTTTCATGACGAGTGTGCTCTGCTTCTTCTAAAGCGGATTGAACTTTTTCATTCAAACCTTCAAACGCTTGTGTTGCACCCAATTCTAAATTAGCAGCTTCGATTCGTTTTTGCAATTCTTCGATTTCAGCTGGAGAGAATTGACGAGTCAAATCAATGTTATCATCTTCTGCATGATGATGGTGAACTGATTCACCCAAAGCTTTCTCCACAATTTCACGGAAAGCTTCATCACTTGTTTGAATGTACATAGCTGTTGGACGAAGAATTTCATCCCATTCAGGTGTATCGATAATGCTCAATTGGCTTTCGATGGTTGATTTCAAACGTTGATGGAAGACGCGTGTCTTATTCTTCAATTCCTCTGTTTCAACGGCAACCTTCTTGGCATTATCCGTTGCATGACGAAGGATTTCATTTGCTTTTTGTTTTGCTTCATCTACTAAGTGCTGTGCATCTTGTTCAGCTTGACGAACAATATTTTCAGAACGTTCGTTAGCTGCTTGTTTGACACGTTCAGCAGTATCTTGTGCAATCAAAACAGATTGACTCAATGAATCTTTCATTTCATCAAAATAGTTTAAGCGTTCTTCAAGAGCTTGAATTTTTGCTTCTTGATCATGATTTAAACGAACAAGATCTTCATAATCGCGAACAACGATATCTAGAAATTCTTCTACTTCGTTCGCATCATACCCTCTAAATTTAACGCCAAAAGTTTTATCTTTAATTTCTAAAGCAGTAAGAGCCATAACTCCTCCTCATTTTTTACTTAAGAGTACTTCAACAGTTACTTTATATTTTCCACTCTTTGAAATACCATTTTCAGAAACAATTTTAAGACGCCCAAAGCGTCGGACACTGACTAAATCATTCAGACCTACAGAATAGCTAACATTGGAAGTAGTCGCATAGTTAACTTTCACTAGACCAGAACTAATCAACTGACTAGCTTGTGAGCGCGAAAGCTTGAAGGTCCCAGCAATCACCTTATCTAACCGATAACTCGACACGAGAATATCTCGCTGCTGGCTTTCTTCCTCTACGATCATTTGTTCAGATAGAGGAACTTCCCTCAGCTTAACAGGTACCCGAGAAATTTTCTGGATGTGATCCATGAAATAGTGAACAAAACGCTGTTCAACAAATACTTGGATCTTTCCATCACTCGTCAGAATATCTCCAAAGGACTTGCGCTCCACACCTAATTGGTGAACAATGGTCCCCAGTACCTGGGAATGGGTCAAGTGATGAAATTTTGAAGCATAGACCATTTCCAATAAGGCCAGATCAAAGTCACTTGGATCTAATTGGTAATAATCTGGAGCAACAATAACCTTAGCATACTCCATTTTCTGCTCATCACTGGAAGCAAAGACCTGTAATTGGTAGCTTGCCGCGACATTTCGTAAAATAGTGACCTGATGAGGGTTTAAAAAACCCGTCACCTCAACAGAATAGCGTTCCACCACTCTTTCAGACAATTCAATACAGCGATCAATGAATTCGTGATCTTCGCGATTGAAATGTTGGTAAATCTCTGTCTGTCCCATCGTATTCTATCCAATCAAAAGTAGGAACAAGCGGGCTAATAACTGATTCATCAAGTTCAAGACCAAAAGTGCTACTAGAACTGTAAAATCCAAGCCCCCAAATTGCAATGGTAACTTTCTAAAAAGGCTCAAAAATGGTTCAACTAGGCGGTGAACCATTTGTCCAAGAGTACTCTGAGGTGCCCCAGGGAACCAAGATAGTAAGGCATAGATGACAAGAATGATGGAATAGATTTGAATGATATTTGATAAGTATTGAAAGATAACCATCTTAACGATTACGTTTCATATCATAGTCAAATTCTGTCACTTCCACATCATTTGGAAGGCGGATATCTTCAATGTTAACGACTACATTAATTGGAGTCAACAAGTACATGGTACTAGCAACACGACGAAGATTTCCTGCTAAAACATAACGAGCCCCATCCAAATAATCTAAACAACGACGTGCTTGTACTTCAGTCATATATTGGAAGTCAATCAAGATACTCTCATTAGATAGTAATAGATCAACAATTTCAGTCGCTTCCTCGTATTTGCGGGGATAGCGTACATCAATGGTAATCTTTTCATCTGTATTCGCACGATTAGCAGCCAATTCACGTTGACGTTCATGCAAGCGAGTAATATTCTCAGATGTATTTTTCGTTGTTGAAACAGGTTCCTTCACTGCCGCTGTAGACACTGGATTCGTAACAGGTGCGACAGGAGTCGGTTTTGGTTTTACTGGTTCTCTTTGACTAATCTGCGGACGTGGAGAAGTCACTTGAGGAGTCGGCTGTGGCTGTGGAACTGGTTGTGTTTCCGCCCCAGCTGCTTTTGCCTCATGAACTTCTACTTCTTCACCGTCTTCTGTGAAGTAGTCAATAAAGTTGTTAAATTTATCTTTTAATGACATAGTTCTTTCCTATTTAAAAAATGATGTCCCAATTCTAACATAAGTCGCTCCGTTCGCAATGGCTACTTCAAAGTCACGACTCATACCCATACTTAGTTCTGAAAAAGGCATATTTTTTAATTGTTTCTTTTCTAGTTGTTTCTGAAGTTGGTGAGTTTTTGAAAAAATATCCTGCAACTCTTCTTGACTAGCCTCAAAAGGAGCCATCGTCATTAAACCAACAATTTCAATTTTGTCCAGCTGTGCGATTTCCGCTAAAACATCATCCAGTTCATCGGGTGCAAATCCATGCTTACTTTCTTCACCAGAAATGTTCACTTGGAGGAAACACTTGATTGGGTGTTCTGCTCGCTTTTGAATTTCTTGAGCCAGCTTCACCGAATCCAAGGCATGAAAGTAATCGACGAGATTGATCACGTCTTTTACTTTCCGCCGTTGGAGGCTCCCAATCAAGTGCCAAGTGAGGTCATACTCTTTTAAAGCTTGATACTTTTCTAGGAATTTATCGACACGATTTTCACCGATATGTTGGATACCTGTTTTCACCAGTGCTTCTGTTGTAGCAACATCCACATACTTGGTGACAGCTATCACATTAACTTGATCTTGACGGTTAGCTTTGTTTCTTGCTGTTTCTACTTGTTGCCGAACAAGATCAGCATTCTCTACCAGATTCATGATTAACGATTCCGGAAGAATGGTGGTGTTTCCAATTCATCATCATCTGAAGATGAATCTACGTAACGATCAACTTGATGTGTTGATGTTGGTTCAGTTTGGCGAACGATATTCTCACGACGAATATCCCAATCACCAAAGGCTGAGCCACGGTTTGGTTCTACCGCTGGACGACTTGGAGTTGTTGGCAATTCAACATCTTGTTTCAAATCAAATTCACGGTCAAATGGTGCAGCTTGTGGACGTTGTTCACGTGGTCCTGTTTTATAAGGACGTTGTGAGGAAGCAATTCCGCTAACGCGTTCTACCTTGTCTTGACGGACACCAGTTGCAACAACTGTCACGCGGATTTCATCTTTAAGAGATTCATCAATAGATGTACCCAACCAGATGTTCACTCCGTGACCTGCAGCTTGGTTCACAATTTCTGAAGCTTCTTCAGCTTCGATCAATGTCATATCCAAACCACCTGTTACGTTGACGATCACGTCTTCTGCACCATCAATTGTAGTTTCAAGAAGTGGAGAGTAAATTGCTTTACGAGCCGCTTCGATAACGCGTTCTTCACCGCTACCAACACCAATACCCATGAGGGCATTTCCTTTGTTTTCCATAACGGTCTTCACATCTGCAAAGTCAAGGTTGATCAATCCAGGACTTGTGATCAAGTCAGTGATCCCTTGAACACCTTGACGAAGAACGTTATCTGCTTCACTCAAAGCTTCAAGAAGCGGTGTCTTCTTGTCTACAATTTCAAGCAAGTTGTTATTAGAAATAATCAACAAGGTATCTACATGCTCGCGAAGTTCGTTGATCCCTTCAATAGCAAAGTTGCCACGTTTTGAACCTTCAAACCCGAATGGACGAGTCACAACGGCTACTGTCAAAGCACCTACAGCTTTGGCAATACGAGCAATGACTGGTGCAGCACCTGTACCAGATCCTCCACCCATCCCTGCAGTGATGAAGACCATATCTGCACCTTGCAAAGCTTCTGTTAATACTTCTTCGCTTTCTTCAGCTTACGACCAACTTCAGGTTGACCTCCAGCACCCAATCCACGAGTCAATTTTGGACCCAATTGGATAACTGTTTCAGCTTTTGCACTTGAAAGTGCTTGAACATCTGTATTAGGCGATGAATTCTACACCGGCAACGCCTTCGTCAATCATACGATTGATGGCGTTTCCGCCACCGCCACCGACACCGATTACTTTAATTACTGCACCTTGTGCCGCTGTGTCAAATGAAAATGTCATAAATACTTACACTCCTTAATCAAACATATTACCGATCAAATTTTTCATTCGGTCTGTGAATGTAGTTTTTGGTTCTTGTTTGCTATCATTGCTTGTGCTGGAATTCCTTGAGCATCCACTGGAGATTCAATCTTCTCAGCATTGTATGCAGGTACTACCGGTTGTGCTGGAGCAGCAGGTTGTGGTTGTACTTGTGGTTGCACAGGACGATCAAATTGAATCGGTTGTTGACGCAAGACTTCGTCTCCATGAACCGCAGCTTGAGCAATAATATCCACATCTGTCAAATTGCCTGCATATTCAGACAAGCTAATCACATGGGCAAAAGCTGGATTGCGAATTCCAATTTGATTTGGAACAAACAATTTCACATTTACACCAAAGACTTCTTGAGCCAATTCTTCAACACCAGGAAGGATCGCTCCTCCACCGATAATCACAATACCACCAGGAAGATCCAACAAATGTCTTCTCTCAAGGTCTTGCTTGATTTGCTCAAAGATGTGTTTGATACGTGCTGAAATGATTTCAGCTAAGTACTTCTCAGTCACTTCAACTGGCTCTACTTCACCGATGACTTCTACATGGAAAACTTCGTTTCCAGCAGATGGCACATAGGCTTCACCATAGTTGAACTTCAAGCCTTCTGCCAATTTTTGAGAAGTTTTCAATACTTTAGAAATATCTTTGGTAACATAATCGCCACCTTCTTGGTAGATATTTGTAAATTGAAGTTCTTGGCTACGAACAGATGCTACCGTTGTTTGGCCACCACCCATATCGATCACTGTAGCTCCGAATTCACGTTCGCCTTCATTCAAGACTGTTTTGATCATCGCAAGCGGTGAAATGATGATGTTTTCAACTTGTAAGCCTGCACGTTCAACGGTTTTACGCAAATTGTGCAAGATTGTACGAGGTCCTGTATAAAGAAGGCCACGCATTTCAAGTCGGATCCCCATCATTCCGCGTGGATCGCGGATTCCTTGGAAACCATCAACTGTGAATTCCTCAGGAATGAAGGTGATTACTTCACGATCCGGTGTCATGCTTTTTGTGAGTGCAGATTTGACAACATTTTCAACATCTGCATCTGTGATTTCTTTTGAATCACTTGTGACTGGAATCATTCCTTGAGTTGCTTCGATTTGTAGTAAGTTTGCAGGCAACCCAACATTGACTAGATTGATTGAAATCCCTGCTTTTTCTTCAGCTTGGCTGATTGCATTTTTAATTGCATTTGAAGCAGCTTCGATATCTACTATAATTCCATCTTTGACGCCAGCACTTTTTGCATTGCTGACTCCAATTACATTCATTTCTCCATTGACATGTTCTGCCACCAATACTTTTATTGAACTAGTACCGATATCTAAACCTGTAAAAAAGCCGTCTCTAGCCATTACACCAGTCCTCTCTCTTTATTTGTTTTCACTTTACATCTATTTATAGCCCTTTTAGTTGGAACTATCCAAACTTCATTATATCACAAAGAAGCCTAAAATGGACATTTTTTCTTCAATTATTTGAGATAATTTATGGGCTTTACTCATTCCCAGAAGAATTCTCTCCTTCTGGATTCTGTTCTTGGCTTGCTTCCTCAGAATGTTCTTCTTGATTTTCTGTACTTTCATCCTTTTCTTTTTCAGCTTGCTCTTTGGCATCTGCGATGGATTGTTCACTATAGCTGAAGACTCCAGCCTCCATATCAATGGTGGAATCATCGTCTAATTGCTTACTGATCGCCTTATAATAAGGAAGCTTGCGGGTAATTTGGGAAACAGGCACCAAGATTTTATTATCGTTTTTCATGGTAATGGTTATCAGATCTTTCGTGACCTTGCTCGGTGTCAGATCAACCGAAACAATTTTATCCGTAATGGAAGAAGAAATAGACTTCATTTCTTGGACAAATTGTCTAACCAATTCTCGATCTGAGAATTTCAAACTAATATAGGAGGACGGCAATTCTGAAGCTGGAGTTACTGTCTCCACCACTTCTCCATTTTCCAACACTGGATAGTGGTCTTCTCCGGTCACATAATAGGCAACCACTTTGTGTTCTACGACATTGACTTTAAAGGTCACTGGGAATTGATAATTCATGTGAACCTCTTTGATCCATGGACTAGCCGTTTTCATATTTTGTTCATAGACCGATTTATGAAGGAAGGTCGTCAGAGTATAATCTTCTTCTTTGATGTGACTTTGTTCATACAATTGTTTCTGATCAACCGCTTTGTTCCCTGAAAATTCAATCACTTTCTGTGTGGATAAGGGGCTTAAAAAATAGATTGAGAGAAGCGCGACGATCGAGCTGATGCCGATAACAGGAAGGGCACGATAGATATGACGTTTTGCCACTGCCGGTTCCTTCTTTGGCTTTTTCGTCCTCAAGCGTTCAAATAATGAAGGCTTTTTCTCTTGCTTCTCTGAAGGATCTAGCTCCTCTATAGCCGGATCGTCCTCTTTTCCTTCTGAACTTTCTCCATCTGCTTCTGAATTCTCTTCGACCTCAGATTCATCTTCCTCTTCAGACTCTTTTATTTCGTCAGATTCTTCCTCTGAGACAGAAGCTGTCTCTTTTTCTGAAAGGTCTTCGTCTTCTTTTGCTTCTTCGCTTTCAGTTTCCTCTGTTTCAGCTTCTTTCGCTTTTTCAAGCGCTTTTTTTTCTAAATATTCTTTGTTTCTTTTTTGCCAGGCTGACAATTCTGTAATTTTGTCATCCGTTGGCGTTTTTTTATTGTCGTCCGTCATCTTTTCCCTTACTGATATCTTTTTGAAGCAGGCCATAAAAATCGTCTAGTGAAAGGAGTTCTGTCGATTTTTCCATTGCTTGGTGGTAGACTTGGCTTTGCTTCAACATTTCTTGAATGGTTTCATTAAAGGTTTCGAGTGTCAATTGATCTTCCTGCAATTGCTCTGCATAACCTTTATCCACAAAATATTGAGCATTTTCAATCTGATCGCCACGGCTGGCTTCTTTTCCTAGTGGTACTATCAAATGGAGTTTGTTCATAGCTAAGAGTTCAAATAAGGTATTGGCTCCACCTCTAGTCACCACTAAATCAGCCTTCTGGAGCATGGGCAAATACTGATCCGTTACATAATCCACTCGATACAAACCGCCCTCAGCCTGATTCAATGTTGAATCGCCTGTCAAATTGATGATATTGTAGTGGTGCAAGAGCTCTGCTTGATACTCTGTCACAAATTCATTAAAAACACGCGCACCAGCTGATCCTCCGACAAAGAGAAGAGTCGGCAACTCTTTTCGAAAACCTTTTGTTTTTTCTTCTAAAACTTCTGAAGTCGGCGGAATATGATCTGTGACCTTGGTTACTGCACCGATATGCTCACTCTTTGTCAAACCATGTGCTTGCTCAAAAGTCGTGTACATCTTGGTGGCGAATTTATAAGCAATTTTATTGGCCAATCCCATAGAAAGATCGGACTCATGGATATAGACAGGGGCACGCGTGAGTCTAGCTGCGATCACTGGTGGCACCGAGACAAATCCCCCTTTTGAGAAGAGAACTTGTGGACGCACACGAAGCAGGATTACAATGGACTGGAGCGTTCCCCAAGCTACCTTGAACACATCCATCATATTTTGGAAAGAGAAATAGCGACGCAATTTCCCCGTTGCAATTGAATGGAAGCGTACGTCTAAGCCAGACTTTTTGATCTCTTGGTATTCGATTCCTTTTTTGTCTCCAATATAATGGACTTCCCATCCATCTTCGATAAATTTTGGAATCAAGAGGAGATTAAGGGTCACATGTCCCACGGTTCCCCCACCAGTAAACATTATTTTTTTCATCTTATTTCAACCCTTTTACTGTAGCAAGGAATTCATCCCCACGCACTTCAAAATTCGGATACATATCCCAGCTAGCATTGGCAGGACTTAGTAGTACAACATCGCCAGGGCTAGCCAAGTCGAAGGCTTTCTTTGTAGCATCTGCTACATCTGCCGCATCGACATAAGGGACGCCTGCTTTATCGGCTGCGCGTTTCACTCGAGGAGCTGATTCCCCGAGAATCACCATTTCCTTTAGGCCAGTAATGTGAGGCACTAATTCATCAAATTCATTGCCACGATCGAGCCCTCCTGCAATCAAGATCACCTTGCTGTTATCAAAACCAGAAAGGGCTTTTTGTGTCGCCAAAATATTGGTCGACTTACTGTCATTGTAGAATTTGACACCTTGAATTTCATCCACATATTGAAGACGGTGTTTCACTCCTCCAAAGGCTGACAAGGTTTCTTTAATGACCTCATTCTCCACACCACGGACTTTTGCAACAGCAATCGTTGCCAAGGCATTTTCTACATTGTGGCTTCCTGGAACACCCAGCTCATCCGCACGCATGACAGCTTCTCCCTTAAACTTGAGAAGTCCATCTTCCAAATAAGCACCGTCCACCTTTTCAATTGTAGAAAATGGAAGGACCCTTGCCTTGGTTTTTGTAGCCAGTTCCTTAGCCAAGTCTTGATTGAAGTTCAATACAATGACATCTTTTTCTGTCATATTCTTTTGAAGATTCCATTTGGCAGCTACATAATTTTCAAAAGAACCATGATAGTCGATATGGGTTGGCATGAGGTTGGTAATCACTGCAATCTCTGGATGGAAAGCTTCAATTCCCATCAATTGGAAAGAAGACAATTCCATGACCAGGACTTCCTTTTCGGTCGCTGTTTGTGCAACTTGACTAGCTGGAAAACCGATATTTCCAGACAATAGACCACCTTGACCGGCAGCTGTCAAGACTTCTCCGATCATGGTTGTCGTCGTCGTTTTTCCGTTTGATCCTGTAATCCCAATAATTGGCGCATCCGAAATCAGATAAGCCAATTCTACTTCAGTAAGGACTGGAATGCCTTTTTCAAGCGCTTTTTCGACCATCGGGTTCGAATAAGGGATCCCTGGATTTTTGACCATGACTGCAAAGTCTTCATCCAACAATTCCAGAGGGTGACCTCCTGTCACGACTTTAATCCCTTCTTCCAGTAAACTTTGTGCTGCTGGATTTTCTTCAAAAGGTTTGCCATCATTGACGGTCACAATCGCTCCTAAGCGATCCAACAAACGAGCAGCTGACTCGCCGGACTTAGCCAAACCCAACACAAGAACCTTTTTATTTTCAAATTGTTTCACAAATTTCATGATTTCTTCGCTCCATTTTTATCACTCTCTATTTTACCTTTTTTTAGCAAAATTAAAAAGCCCAAAGACAGAAAAAGAAACAACATCCGATTAAATCCATTCAACTGATGTTATTTCTCATTCTTATACCCCTATCTATTTCACTAACTGCCTAAGAGGCATTCCTAGTTTAATTTCTGCTTTGTTACAAGGTTCTTTTGTTTTTTATGGAGTATAGACAGACTCCTCTAAACTCATTAGATTCCTTGAGATAAGCCTTGTAAATAGCTTGTTTCAGTTTCTGACAATCCTCAACTATACCCCATTCCTATATTGTCTAGACGATAGAGAACATCAAATCTACTCTGCTTAGTTTTTTTAAAGGTGTCCCTTGTAGAATCTATCTTTCATCAAAAGAAAAGTTGAGGTTAAAGGATATTGCAGGCATATAAGAGCTTTCAGGCATCATATATACATAGAACTTTGCTCTTGTATCATCCCATCGTCCATGATTGTTAAAGGCAACTAGATAATCTAATGAGTAGGGCAATTCATGTACATAGGTAGGATAACCTCAATCATCTAAGGCTAGATCAACAAAGAAAACGTAAACTATCACCATCGGATTCGACTTCTATTGTCCGAGTTAAATAACACCCACCGAAATGTAATAAGTGATTACTTACCGGTAGGTGTTGTCTATATTAGAAATGAAAGTTAAAGCTCCGTCTACTCTAACCCATCTTTCTTTTCTATATTTCTTGGCAAAAAATTTTAGGGATGATCAATAAGAAGCAAATCAGCGGAATCCGTCTCCCATTCTGTTTTTTCAGAGAGTGGAATCATAATCCGTTTTTTCACCTCTAAGGTTGCAGCATCAAATTCAACAATGGTCCCCATTTCTTTAGTGGAAGCTTTTGCTGGAGTCGCTAAGACTACGACCTTATCATCCGTATAACAAACTTTTTGGACTTTTAGACCTTTATCACTAAAAAGCTTGATAAAATCAGTTCCGGATAAATCTTTTTCAGAAACAAGTTTTAAGTCACTTGTATATTCTAGCAATCGATGATCTGATGTCACAAAGCGAAAGTGATTATGAATAGGATAAGCAGTGAGGACTCTCTCAGCTTCAAAGGTCTCTTCGCTTACTTCTAACGTCTCTGGATCAACACTTGTCAGGCTAATTTTATTTTTCTTTTCCTCTCGCTTTTTCTCATCATCAAAGCGAGTAAATTTAGGATTCCCAACGGTTATCACTTTCCCGTCTACCAATAAAAGTTCCTGAAAATCAGACTGAGACGGATCCTGCAACTCAATAAACTCAAATTCATTCTTTTCCTCATCTAGGTAGAGAAAACGCATATCATCACCAACTAAATCAAATCCTGTAACAAAAATTTTTGAATTGACTTCGATTCCTTTATCAAGGCTTAGATCAACCTCTGGTGACACTACCTGCTTGTTTTTAGAGTTGGTGTAGCGGATGCGACTTCGCAACACACCTACCTTCCCATCCTCCACAGATAATCCTTCAATCGGCCCTTTCTGTCCCTTTGAAACAAATCGAACAGAATAGGTAGTCGAACCTATAGAGAAAATTTGACTTGGATAAACGAAATAAGTAGAAGGGGACTTGAACACCAAATGAGGTCTAGTTCCAAAAGAGTAGGCATAGAGTTCATTTCCTTTTTGGAAAAGCGTACCAACATTATACCCTTTTAGAGAATATTCTTTTTGTTCTCCTTTTTTGTCAATGAAAAAAATCTTCGTTAGGATATCCCTTTTGCCCTTTGGGCGATAGGAATAAAAGCTAACAGCATAGTCATACTGTGAAAACTCGTCAGAAGATTTTTTTGGTATAGAGTTCCAACTACAAGATCCTAAGAGTAAAACACTAATCCCACCAAGAATCAGAAACAGATTTCGAATCATTTTTGATTTCATCTCTATTCCCTCCTTATTTCTTTCCTTTATTATACCCTTAGCACAATCAATTAGCAAACCGATCAAGGTGTGCTCCTTTTTCATTGTTTGAAGTACTTTTTGGCTCATACCAAAGAAAAAAGAGTTACAAAAGAGAAGAATTTCCCTTTTATAACTCTAACGATTTATATTGAGCTTCTACTATTTCCGTTTTTTTAACTCGGTTGGTAATCTTGAAATATCCACCAAAGCCAGGTAGCCAACGAAGGCTAGTAAGGCGCCGACAAAAAACTCAGATGGTAATTGGAATATCTGAAAAACAGCGAGACAGGTTAATACGATAATCGAGACGATCAAAATAACCAATACCACACTATCTAACGTGCCACGAATGCTTTTTGGTGTCATAAAAAGGTAAAAAAGGAGAATCAAAATTCCTAAGATAAAATAGACCATTTTGTTTCTCCTTTCTTTCCGTATTATTCAGCAGCTGCTGATTTTTTCTTTTTATTTGCTTTTTCGCGTTCTGCTTTGTTCAAGATTTGTTTCCGCAAACGGATAGATTCAGGCGTTACTTCCATGTACTCATCGTCGTTCAAGAACTCAAGAGATTCTTCCAAGGTCAAGATACGAGGAGTCTTGATAACCGCTGTTTGGTCCTTAGTAGCTGAACGAACGTTGGTCATTTGTTTGGCTTTCGTAATGTTTACGGTCAAGTCGTTCTCACGAGAGTTTTCCCCGATGATCATTCCTTCGTAAACTTCTGTACCTGGATTGACAAAGATCGTACCACGTTCTTCGATAGACATGATAGAGTATGTGGTTGCTTTTCCGTTATCGATTGAGACAAGAGCACCACGGTGACGTCCACCGATTTCTCCTGGAATCACTGGCAAGTATTGGTCAAAGGTGTGGTTCATGATTCCGTAACCACGTGTCATTGACAAGAACTCTGTTGAGTAGCCAATCAAACCACGAGCAGGAACTAGGAAGACCAAACGAGTTTGACCATTTCCTGTTGCAATCATATCCAACATTTCACCTTTACGTTCAGAAAGGCTTTGGATAACAGATCCTTGGTATTCTTCTGGTGTATCGATTTGCACGCGCTCAAATGGTTCACATTTAACACCATCGATTTCCTTGATGATAACTTCTGGACGAGATACTTGCAATTCGTATCCTTCACGACGCATGGTTTCGATCAAGATAGACAAGTGCAATTCCCCACGTCCTGAAACTGTCCATTTATCAGGTGAGTCAGTCGGGTCAACACGAAGAGAGACGTCTGTTTGCAATTCCGCTTGCAAGCGTTCTTCAACTTTACGAGAGGTCACCCATTTTCCTTCGCGACCAGCAAATGGTGAGTTGTTAACCAAGAAGGTCATTTGAAGCGTTGGTTCATCGATGTGAAGGATTGGAAGAGCTTCAACTGCGTCTGTCGGTGTGATCGTTTCTCCAACGAAGATATCTTCCATACCAGAGATAGCGATCAAATCACCCGCTTTAGCTTCTTGAATTTCACGACGTTCCAAACCAAAGAAACCAAAGAGTTTGGTAACACGGAAGTTCTTAGTCGTTCCATCCAATTTAGAAAGGGTTACTTGGTCCCCAACTTTTACAGTACCACGGAAGACACGTCCGATACCGATACGTCCAACGAAGTCGTTGTAATCAAGCAGGGATACTTGGAATTGAAGTGGCTCATCTGAGTTATCAACTGGGGCTGGGATGTGATCAATGATGGTATCAAAGATCGGTGCCATTGTGTGCTCTTGATCAGCTGGATCATCTGAAAGTGAAGAGGTTCCGTTGATCGCTGATGCATAAACAACTGGGAATTCCAATTGGTCGTCATCCGCACCCAATTCGATGAAGAGTTCAAGAACTTCGTCTACAACTTCTTCTGGACGAGCAGATGGTTTATCGATTTTGTTGACTACAACGATCGGAACAAGATCTTGTTCCAAGGCTTTTTTCAATACGAAACGCGTCTGAGGCATGGTTCCTTCATAGGCATCAACGACCAATACAACCCCATCGACCATTTTCATGATCCGTTCCACTTCTCCACCGAAGTCCGCGTGTCCTGGTGTGTCCATGATATTGATTCGAGTTCCGTTATAAGCAACGGCTGTATTTTTAGCAAGGATAGTGATCCCACGTTCTTTTTCAAGATCGTTTGAGTCCATTGCACGTTCTTGCAATTCTTTACGTTCATCCAAGGTGTGCGATTGTTTCAACAATTCGTCTACCAAGGTTGTTTTACCATGGTCAACGTGGGCAATGATCGCAACGTTACGAATATCTTCTCTTAATTTTGTCATGATTTCCTCTATAAAATTTTAAATAATATTTCTAACTGAACAATTATACCACAGTCCTATCTAAAAAACACAGTTCAGCTAGTTGTAAATGTTTTCATCTTCATTTCTTTTCTCCGACTCGATTTCCTTTTCTTTTCATGATACACTAATGATAAGACTTACAGAAAAAGAGGCTCCCATGAGATTAGATCAATTGATGGCAGACCATCAGTACTCTCGCAAAGACATCAAACAACTTCTGGCTCGAAGGCAAATCTTGGTCGATCACCTACCAGCTCAAAAGCTATCCCAAAACATCGACCCTGGACTCCAACAGATTCAAATAGGGGATCGGATCATTCAAGAACCGCGTCACCACTACTACATGCTCCACAAACCAATCGGGGCCGTGACCGCCAAAAGAGACGCCCACCATCCAACGGTGATCGAGCTAGTGGACCCCCAGCAAGAGTACCCAGACCTCTATCCTCTTGGTCGCCTCGATCGCGACACCAGTGGTCTGCTCCTCATCACAGATAATGGTCCCTTAGGCTTTCAACTGCTCCATCCTCAATACCATGTGGAGAAGGTCTATGAGGTAGAAGTCAATGGTCCGCTCTATGCAGCCCACATCGAGCAATTTCAGAATGGAATTTCATTCACAGACGGTCCTATCTGCAAGCCCGCCTCCTTAACCATTCTAGAAAGCACCCTCAGCTACAGCAAGGCCCAGATCCGGATCTCAGAAGGAAAATACCACCAAGTGAAAAAAATGTTTTTAGCCATAGGGGTCAAAGTAATGACCTTAAACCGCTTGTCTTTTGGTCCCTTCACCTTGGATCCTCAGTTAGCCCCTGGAGAAAGCCGACCTTTGAATGAGGTGGAGCTCACATGGGTCAAAGAGTCCCTTGAAAAAACGAGATAAAAAAGCTCTAACTACACAGCTGGTGCAGTTAGAGCTCTTTTTATTAAGCATCTTTTTTCACTTTCCCATTCCAAGAATCAAGACCATAAGACAAGACATAAATGTCTGTGTAGCCCTGTTTCTTAAGATAGAGAGCCGCATTGGTTACTCGAGAACTACGGCTATTCTCATAGAGCAAAATTGGTTTGTCTTTGCGCAAGGCTGCAAGACTCAATTTCAACTGAGTTGAAGGAATGTTGCGTGCTCCTAAAATATGCTTGGCATGAAACTCAGCTGGCTCTCGCAAGTCAATCAACTGACCTTTACGAATCAGCTCTTCAAAAGTAGCATTGTCCACAAATTTAGCAGCTTTACGGATGCGGAAATAATTAAACGCCATCCATCCAAATGCTCCTAAAACAACCAACCAAAAAATGATATTTCCCATCACTCTACCTCACTCTTTTTCAAAAATTCTAATTCTTGCTTGTGCTCTCTTCTTAAAACGGTATCGGCTTCTAAATAATCGAGCCGCTCCATCAGGCCTGCATCATAAAGACGTTGAAGCTCAATTTTCATCAATTCGATGTCATAGAGGCGCTTCCCTACGTAAATGATGATTCCAAAACGTTTTAAAAATTGTTGAACATCATACAGGTTTTTCATGTTCATTATTGTATCAAATTTAGAAAGGCTTTACAAGATTTTCAAGCAAATGATGAAATTTTCCGATTGCTTTACGAATAAATAAGTATGATCAACTTTTATTTTTTTACCATCGGTACTTGCATCGCCTCTTTTTTGGGACTAGTAGTCGATCGTTTTCCAAACCAATCCATTCTCACTCCTCGCAGTCATTGCGATCAATGCCAGCACGTCCTTGGAGTTTGGGACCTCATCCCTATCCTCTCGCAACTCCTGCATCGCTTTCGCTGTCGCTATTGTCATCAGATCTACCCATTTTGGTACTGCCTTTTTGAGGTCTGGAGTGGCCTGCTCTTTTTAGCCTGCGCCAATGGTTACCTTTCCCTGCCTCAACTTCTAACACTACTGGGAGCTGCCGTTTTAGCCATCTATGACCTTCGCTTTATGGAATACCCTTTATTCATCTGGTGCTGTCTCCATGCCCTGGTCCTCTTTTTATCCGGTAGTAATCTCCTCATGCTGGTCTTTTTACTCCTTGCGATCGGAGCTCACTTTTTCTTTATCGGAATGGGAGCAGGAGATTTTCTCTTACTAGCTACCTTTTCGCTAAGCTTTTCTTCTACCCAGATCCTCATTCTCATTCAGATCGCATCCATCTTAGGCATTCTCGTCTTTGCTCTCAAAAAAGAAAGAGACCGGATTCCCTTTGTTCCCTGTCTCTTTCTCAGTTATCACGCTTTACTGCTTTATACGATGTTTTGCAGATAAATTCTTTTTATTTTGCGACCTTCGCTTCTAGATAATCGGCGATGGCGACCACATCTTTATCCCCACGTCCGGAAACGTTGATGATAATGATCTTGTCTTTATCCAATTGTGGAGCACGTTTGACCGCTTCTGCAATCGCGTGTGAGCTTTCAATGGCTGGGAGGATCCCTTCTGTCTTACTGAGAAGAAGAAGAGCTTCTACTGCTTCATCATCTGTCGCTGCTACATATTTGACACGACCAGAATCTTTAAAGAAAGCATGCTCTGGACCAACCCCTGGGTAGTCCAAACCAGCAGAGATCGAGTACACTGGCGCTACTTTTCCATCTTCGCCAAAGACTGCATAGGTCTTCATCCCATCAACCACACCGATAGTCCCTTTGGTCATGGTCGCTGCGTGTTGATCGGTGTCCAAGCCATGTCCAGCTGCTTCTACCCCAACCAAGCCGACTTCCTCTTCTGCAACATACTCAGAAAAGGCACCGATGGCATTAGAGCCACCACCGACACAGGCAATCACATAATCCGGCAAACGGCCTTCTTTTTCCAAGATTTGACGTTTAGATTCTTCACTAATCACTTTTTGGAATTCATGCACAATGGTTGGGTAAGGGTGAGGGCCAACAGCAGAACCCAAAACGTAAAAGGCATCCAGATCCGCCATCCATGCTCCAAAGGCAGCATCAACGGCGTCTTTCAAGGTCTTAGTCCCGGTTTCAACCGCATGGACGGTTGCCCCCATCATTTCCATGCGGAAGACATTGAGACGTTGACGTTCAACGTCTTCTGCTCCCATGTAAACATCACAGGCCATACCGAACTTAGCTGCCGCTGTAGCTACACCGTGTTGACCAGCCCCTGTTTCAGCAATCACGCGCGTTTTGCCCATGCGTTTGGCCAAGAGGATTTGCCCCAAAACGTTATTCAATTTATGCGAACCTAGGTGATTCAAGTCTTCGCGCTTCAAATAAATTTTTGCCCCACCTAAATGTTCTGTCAAACTTTCCGCAAAGTAGAGCGGTGTTTCCCGACCAGAATAATCTTTCAAATAATGTTTGTATTCTGCAATAAATTCTGGATCATTTTTATACTGTTCAAAGGTTTCCTCTAATTGATTGAGCAAGTTTTGAATCGGTTCTGGTACGAAAGATCCACCAAATTGTCCGAAATAGCCTTTTGTTTCTGTCATGATTGTGTCCTCTTTTCTATATCTTTAATCCTGTTTATGATCTTTTTCTCTCGCGGGCCCTTTGAGCTGCAGTCTCATTGGGTTCCTTTGAGATACAAAAAACCTCACACAGAAAAATCTGTGTGAGGACGATTCGATACCGCGGTGCCACCTCAATTGTAGGAAGCTATTCTTTCTCCTACATCTCTGACCTGTCTAACAACAGGGTGCACGATAAGGTGTGCTCACCGAATTTTTATTGTTTCAAATTCATCATCATAAACACATCAGCCCATTTCAAGATTCACCACTGCTTGTTCGCAATCACCACAAGCTCCCTGGAAGTGAGAAAAATCTCTACTTTTCTGATGTCTTGAAGATATTATAGCTCCCGCTTCTGATTTTGTCAACAAAAATTTCAAAAAGACACTAAAATGTTCGGATTTTACATTTCACCATTTTTTGCTAGCAATCGTGCTCGGAAATACTGAAAGCCTAAATAAGCTAGATAAGCGCCTAAGGTATTGGTCCACAAATCATCTAGCTCAAAGACACGATTGGCATCAAACAAGAGATCTAACAGAACTTGGCTACATTCAATCCACAAGCTCATGGCAAAACCGAAGCACAAGACCCGTTTGCGACTCCTCAACCAGGGCCATAGCCAGAGAAGTTGAAAGACCAGCGGGCTTAACAAAAAGATATTGGCTATATTTTGGAGAATGACCTTAATGAGTTGGATGACACTGGTGATCTGACCAAGATTCATCACCGAATTAAGAGGAACCAGCAGGACGACGATGCGACCGAAATGTTGAATACCCGGTGTTTCCATACCCGGCTCTGGCTGTTGGGGCAAAAAACACATCAGACACAAAAGGATAAAATAGAAGAAGCTGCCACTCCGTAACAGCCTTCTTCCTCTTTTTGTTAGTTCTGTATGATCGATCAGCCCTTGTTTAAGGTTGCGCATGTTCAACAATCGCTTTCTCCCGATCCCGTTTCATGGTATTTGAACGCAATTGGCCACAGGCTGCATCAATATCCGTACCGTGCTCTTGACGCACTACACAGTTAACACCTTGTTTTTTCAAGGTATCATAGAAGGCCATGACCCGTTCTTTGGGACTCCGGCTATATTGGTCATGCTCACTGACAGGATTGTAAGGAATCAAGTTAACATAAGACAATTTCTTGATATTCTTGAGCAATTCTGCCAACTCTAAGGCTTGCTCGACCCCGTCATTGACTTCATTGAGCATGATGTACTCAAAGGTCACCCGACGGTTCGTAGTCTCAATATAGTATTCAATCGCCGCAAACAATTTTTCAATTGGAAAGGCCCGGTTGATCTTCATGATGCTAGAGCGCAAGTCATTGTTTGGAGCATGAAGAGACACTGCCAAATTGACTTGCACACCTTCATTTGCAAAGTCACGAATTTTATGAGCCAAACCAGAAGTTGACACGGTAATATGACGAGCACCAATCGCTAATCCCTTGTCATCGTTGACCGTCCGGATAAATTTCAAGACATTGTTATAGTTGTCAAATGGTTCTCCGATCCCCATGACAACGATATGACTGACCCGTTCATCTTGGCCACGTTCGTCAAAGTATTTTTGGACCAACATGATTTGAGACACGATTTCCCCATTGTTCAAATCGCGTTGTTTTTTGATCAAACCAGAAGCACAGAAGGTACAACCGATATTGCATCCGACCTGAGTCGTTACACAGACAGATAATCCATAGTGCTGACGCATCAAGACGGTTTCAATCAACATGCCGTCTGGCAATTCAAAAAGATACTTGACCGTTCCATCTGCTGACTCTTGCACGATCCGTTGCTTAAGTGGGTTGACGACAAATTGATCATTTAACTTTGCAATCAAATCCTTAGAAAGGTTGGTCATTTCTTCGAAAGACTGGACGCGTTTGCGATAGAGCCATTCCCAGATTTGTGCTGCACGGAATTTCTTTTCGCCGTTTTCTTCCGCCCAATCAATCATATCTTGGCGTGTTAAACTATAAATGGATGGTTTCATTCTTTCTTACTCCTCTTTTTGTCGAATCACAAAATGACGTTTGTTGTCTGTCTTCGTTGTCTTTTTAGTCTCAGCAGACGGTCTTGTTTTTTTCGAGTTTTTGGCTGGTTGTCCCTTGTCGCGTTCTCGTTTTTGGAAACGATCTTTTTGTTTGCGATTGCGCGAACGCTTCTTGGGCTCTCTTTCTTCTGATTGAGCTTTTTTGACCGGTGATTTCTTATCAAAAGAAGCACGATGAGGTTCCTTATTTTCAAGGACAAAATAAGCACAACCATAGCTACAATATTCTAACAAATAATCGTCTAAACGACTTAGTTTATCCATCGTTGCAACATCGCGCTCTTCCTTATAGAAGCCACGCAAGCGCAACTGCTCATTGCTCCAATCACCAACAATGTAATCAAACTTGGTTAAAATCTCAGAAAATCGCTGACCAAAAACAGTCGCATCAAAAGCTTCCTTCTCATTTTTCAAGAGCTCAAAGGAGAGGTTTTCTGAACGGATTTGGTCTCCTACCTGATGAAAGACAGGTCCAGGAAATTTATTGTAATTATATAATTCAGGGTCAATCTCTTTTCGCATAGTGTTCCTTCATCAAAATCTATTTACTGTAACACTTTATTTTATCATAAATTTGATGACTTGCGTCAGATTTGACTAGAAAAGAGTTGAAATTCCTTTGAGAGCAAAAAGAGAGTGGGATAGAAATCGGTAACTCGTTAGAATTCGATTTCGTCGTCCCACCTCCGCACAGTTGAGTAGGGCTGTAAAAGCTGATGAAATCAGCGTAGTAGAGCCCACTCAACCACTGCGTCTTGCTCGACAATCCAAAAATAATTGAGAGGCTAGGACTTTTGTCCCAGCCTCTATGAATATTCATTGCCGGATGCAAGTGGCAAAAAAAGAGTAATTTTGGTATAGCTATTTGCCTTAGAATCAATCTCCATATGATAGGCTTCGCCAAATTGAAGATGCAATCGTTGGTCCACATTTTTCAAGCCAACACCTCCTAAACGAAGAAGGGTTTGGTCTGTTGATCCTGATCGGTCAAACCCTCGTCCATTGTCAAAAATCGATACGCAGGCGTAGTCTCCACTGACTTCAGTTGTCACTCGAATGAGACCTGGCCGATCGATCTCTTTAATGCCATGGTAAATCGCATTTTCCACTAAAGGCTGAAGCACTAATTTTGGAAGCTGATAGTCGCCCAACCGTTCATCTTCTAGAATTTCATAGTTGAGCTTTTCACCATAACGTTGTTTTTGAATGAAAAGATACTGGCGGACATGGTCGATTTCATCTCTCAGTAGGATTTGTTCCTGGCCTTGGTTAAGAGCCAGTCGAAAATATTGAGCCAGAGACTTAGTGATGTCGACCACGCGCCGACTATCATTAAACTCCGCCATCCAGACAATCGTATCCAAGGTATTGTAGAGGAAATGCGGATTAATCTGAGCCGAAAGTGCCCGCAACTCGTACCGCCGTGCGTTCTGTTCCTCTTCCTTGACCTGTTGCATAAGGTGATCGATTTGGTCCAACATGGCATTAAAAGCTTGAGCGAGGTCCACCAATTCTGGAGATCCTTTGGCTACAGCCCTCAAGTGGGCATCTCCTGCTCCAATCCTCAAAATGATGGTTTGAAGGTCTCGTAAGGGTTTGATCCACAAACGCAGAACAAAGCCAATCCCTATTAAACACATGATCAAAGCTAGTAATCCTAGGCCAATGAAAGAGTATAGGAGCTGCGACTGTAGCATCTGAAGTCCTTCAAGTGAAGCCACTCCAATCAAGGTCCAATCGCTATCTGGAATCGGAACCTGATAGATAAAATTCTTCTCTCCTTTGCCATAACCATCTTTCACAGCAATATAGGGCTGCATGGCCTGCATTTCTTGACTGGAAGAATAAACCGCTTTTTTGGGATGGTAGACAAACTCATGCTTTTGATTAATGATAAAACTAAAGCCTTGTTTCCCTAGTTGAAGGTGATCCAAGTAAGCCTGAAGGCTATCATAGCCAATATCCAAGCGTACTACTCCGAGATTTTGGCCAGTCTGATCGACCACTTCTTGGGTAATAGAAACCACCCATTTTTCTTTTTCCGAAGTCAAGGATTCCTTTCGAGCTGGCGTCAAGAACGGCATGGCTCTTTCCTTAATCGCCTCTTGATACCAACTTTCATTCATCATATCTGAGGAAGTCTGCATGCTGATTTTGGAATCTGTCGCTACCAGACGTCCATCCTTGGTCACCAAGACCGCTGAGACTAGGTCCGGATCCGTTTCAATCATCGTTCGCATCAGGTGTTGAACCGTTTCTTGATTCGCACTCTTGTCTTGTGCAAATTGGCGAACAGCCTGCTCTTTGCTAAGAACCGTGGTGGTCTGCTTTAATTTTTTTAGATAGGAGGTGATGAACTGACTGCTTTGATCGATACTATTTCTTGTCGTCCGCTCTGTTTGCTGGCGGATCGTCCCTGAACTCGTTTGATAGTAAAGACTACCAATAAGACCAAACAGCAGGAGAATGAAGAGAAAAAAGTAGAGGACCAGCTGAATCAGCAAGGGATATCGTTTCATTCATGCTCTCCTTTTTTGTACTGCCTTGGTGTCACCCCAACAACCTGCTTAAAGCGTTGAGAAAAATAGTTCATATCTTCAAAACCAACCTGATCGGCGATCTCATAAATCTTTAGATCTGTCGTGAGAAGCAAGAGTTGAGCCTTCTTCATTCGCTCCTGGATGAGGTAGTCTTGGAAGGGGAGTCCCAATTTTTTCTTGATCAATACGCTTAGATAAGAGGCACTGAAACCAAGTTGATAGGCCAGATCCTTTAGAGTTAACTGAGAGTCTGCTAAACGAGCATGAATGGCTTCTTCCAAGTCTGTCGAATAACCATGTCTGACCAAATCTTCGACTTGCGCTTTCTTACGCTCTTGATCAAGTTTTCCTTTCACCTTTGCTAACATCTCTTCAATATCATCTTTTGAAAAAGGCTTCAGCAAATAATCATCTGCACCTAACTTGATGGCTTTCCTCGCAAACTCAAAGTCATCATAACCTGTCAAAAAAATGATATGACAAGACGGAGACTGCTCTTTGACGAGATGGGCCAGATCCAAGCCATTCATTTGTGGCATATTGATATCGGTTAGAAGGATATCGGCTGGTTGCTCTTTAAACTTTTCCCAAGCCTCACGGCCATTTTCTGCCTGGTTGATGACAGTCATTCCAAACTGTTCATAATCTACTAAGGAAGTCAGACCCTGCCGGATAAGCTCTTCATCTTCCACAATCATGATCGCATACATGTCTTTCACCTACTTGTCTTTGCTATACTTATTATAGCAAATTGTGGTTCCAAATGTCTCAGACATAGTCCAATAAATAACCGTAGCCCTTTTCTTTCATTTCTGCTTTGGGAATGAAGGTAATAGACAAACTATTGATGCAATAGCGAAGGCCGCCTTTTTCCTTGGGACCGTCGGTAAAAACATGGCCCAGATGGGAATTTCCCACACGGCTCCGAACTTCTGTCCGCGTCATATTGAAACTCTTATCCTCCTTATAGATTGCCACATCAGGACTAATAGGACGACTGAAACTTGGCCAACCACAACCAGAATCAAATTTATCCTTAGAGGAAAAGAGCGGCTCACCGGTCACGACATCTACATAAATACCGGCATCAAACTGATCCCAGTAACGATTGGAGAAGGCCCGTTCGGTATCATTTTTTTGTGTCACCGCATACTCTTCAGGAGATAACTTCTTTTTGATTTCCTCATCGCTTGGCTTAGAGTAGCGACTAGCATCAATAACAGGATAAGAAGCCTGATTGACATCGATATGGCAGTACCCATTCGGATGTTTCTTTAGATAATCCTGGTGGTAGTCCTCAGCCTTGATGAAATTAGTCAGTGGCTCTTTTTCCACCGCTAACGGTTTGTCGTATTTTTTTGCTACCTCTTCAAAGACTTGGTTAATAGTTGGAAGGTCTTCTTGGGAGACATAATAGACACCTGTTCGGTATTGAGTTCCTTGATCATTTCCTTGACGATTCTTCGACGTTGGGTCGATAATCCGGAAATAATGCAGGAGCAATTCTTTCAGAGATACCTGCTTGACATTGTAAGTGATATGAACTGTTTCAGCATGGCCTGTTTGAGGGACTAATTCATACTTGGTTGTTTCTCCCTTTCCATTGGCATAGCCTGATACAGCATCAATCACACCTGGAACACGGGAGAAATATTCCTCTACGCCCCAGAAGCAACCACCAGCCAAATAAATTTCACGCTGATCCTTTGGATCAACCTTTTCATTTGTTTCCTTTTTGGCTACTGGAGTCTGACTCATCGATGCTTTTTTAATCATCTCAGTGCTTGTTTCTGATTGATCCATTCCGTTTGATCCCTTACTAAAGAAAAAGAAACCAATGAATAGTAAGCCAACGAGAAGGATAGCAAACACTTTCCATTTTGTTTCCATTGTCTATCTCCTTACTGCATGTTCTCTAGGGTCTTGAGGATATCCTCTTTATTCATATAGCCAATATGACTCTTTGCTAAAGTCCCATCACTATTGATAAAGAGCGCCGATGGATATGAACGAATCCCATACTCTTTTAGCAGTTCCCCTTTACTATCTAGCAAGACCGGGAAATCCTTGTAATCCAAAGACTGGTACCAGTTTTTGAAATCTGCTTCCGATTTTTCACCATTAAAGGTTGGAGCTACAACGGATAAGACCACATAATCCTTACCCTCCTCTGCCTTTGCTAAATCATTTGTGTCGCCTAATGTTGAAAGACAGATTGAGCACCAGGAAGCCCAAAATTTGAGGTAAACTTTCTTTCCCTTGTAATCGGATAAGCGGTAGGTCTTACCGTCTACTCCTTGCAGGTTAAACTCCTTCACTTTCTTGCCAGATGGTTGCCTAGCCCCAGCTTTGGCTGTTTGTTGGCTCATGTCCTTATTGGAAGTAGCCATTCCTTGACTCGAGCAAGCCCCCAAAAGTCCAGTACACAAGAATCCTGCAGCTACTAAAGCTAATTTCTTCATCATTATTACCTCTTTAAATAAGGAGAAAGTCATCCTCAGATGACCTCTCCCTTCTTTCATTAGTTGTCTGATTTCATATCAGATGATCCACTCTTTTCGTCTTTCATTTCTGAATCGCTGGATTTCATCTCATCCTTTTTCATATCGTCCTTCATTTCAGAACTGCTGTCAGACATCATAGATGAATCTTTCATGTCTTCTTTTTTCATTTTATCATCGGACATGGATGAATCCTTCATGTCATCCTTCTTCATATCGTCCTTCTTCATCATACTACTATCGTCCGTTTTTTTCATGTCTGAATCTGATTTCTGTCCAGAACAAGCTGCTAAAGTGACGATGCTAAGTGTAGCAATAGAAAGTGCAAGAATTTTTTTCATGATTTTTCTCCTTTAATCATTCAAGATTAGTGAAACAGGGATGCGAGGCTATTAAGATTTCCTAGCATCAGCAAGATGCCCATCAAGATGATGAGGGCACCACCAATTTTTTTCAAGGTTCCCATATGGGGCTTGAGTTTAGCAAAATGTTGTAGAACCCAGCTAGAAGCCAAGGCTAAAAGCAAGAAAGGCAGAGCCAAGCCTAATGTATATACCAGCATCAGGAGAGCGCCTTGCAATGCACCATCTCCTCCAGAAGCTGCAATGGCTAGAACAGAACTCAAAACTGGTCCGACACAAGGGGTCCAACCAAAACTGAAGGTGACCCCTATCAGAAAAGCATTGAAGAATTCATTGCGCTCCCGATTCTTTTTGAGTTGGATAGTCTTTTGCTTTTGGAGTTGTCTCAGATTGATCACTTCCATTTGGTGAATCCCTAGTAAGATCACAATCCCTCCTAGCAGATAGCGAAACCATGGAGCATACAATACCTGACCAAGAGCCCCTGCACCGTATCCTAGAATTAGGAAAACAGTTGATAGACCTGCGATAAAACAAAGAGTCTTCACCAAGCCATACCAAGAAATATCTCTTCCAAAAATTCGAACAGTTTTCACACGTTCAGAATCCAATAGAATCCCTACATAGACTGGCATCAGTGGCAAAATACATGGGGAGAAAAAGGATAGAACTCCCGCTAAGAATACTGAAATGGAAAACAAACTGGTTTGAATCATTTCACTACCTCCCTTTCTTTCTGATACCAGTATAAAGAAAAAATCCCTCTAAAAATAGAGAGATTGATAAGCAAAAACTTGAATTTGATTAGAAGATGAATGTTCCCCTCTGCTAACACGATGTCATACGTTCAAGTACGAAATTTGTCAAACAGGCTACTTTAGTTCTTTTTCAAATAATCGATGGCATCCTGCAAGGTTTTGACGGGTACAATTTTCATCTTCGAATGAATTTGTTTCGCTGCTTCTTTAGCTGTTTCATAGTTTGATTTGGCCTTGGGATTGGCTTTCTTTTCTTCTTTGGAAACAGGATTATTAGGGGCAAAGAAAATTTCTGCTCCTTCTTTATCGGCTGCGACGACTTTCTTGTCAATCCCACCGATATCGCCAACCGTTCCATCTTGGTTAATGGTTCCTGTCCCTGCAATATGGCGTCCCTGACGAAGATCTGGATCAGCCACTTGGGTGTAGATGGCTAGGCTAAACATCATACCGGCACTTGGTCCACCAATCCCTTGGGTCGCAAATTGGACAGGAACATCGCCTTTGGCTTCAGTCCGGTCGATTAGGCTAATCCCGATTCCGTTTTTCCCGTTGGACAATTTGATGATCTTCCCATCTGCGGTCTTGGTTTGTCCATCCTCGATATAGGTCACTGAAACGGGATCGCCAATTTTTTGAGAACCGACATAGTCAATCAATTCTTTGGAACTCTTAAAGGTCTTGCCATTCACACCGGTGACGGTATCCGCAATGTTCAAGATACCCTTAAAGGTCGAATCATCTGCCACCTGCATGACATAAACACCTAGAAAGTCCATCTGGGTTTCTTTTCCAGCTGTCTTTAACCCTTGGTAGATGGCCATATTTTGCGAGGTTTCCATATAGAATTGGTTAATCCGCGTAAATTCTTGGCTCGAACTACCACCTGTCATATCCTTGGCAGAGTAGATATCTGTAAAAGGTGTCGCCCAAGCATAGATCAAATCAGCCGGGGTCGCTTCTTTCACTGCCACGGTTACAAAATCATAGGATCCTGACTTGGTATCCATTTTTCCATCGACTGTCATGACCGATCGAATGTCTTCTGCCGTTCCTGGCATCTCAATATAATAGGGAAGGCGAATCACAAAAGCAGCTAGCAAGAGGAGCAAGAAAAGAACGCCTGCAATCGGCCATCGGTATTCTTTCAATCGTCCTTTTTTCTTTTTAGTGGGCAAGCTTGGTTTATTCGCTTGTGTCATCTTTGATTTCCTCCATTACACTCTTTGGTACATAAGGTGAGATATCCTGCTGAAAAGCCAGCAACTCTCGAATACGGGTTGAACTAATAGCCTGGTAAGGAGGCTGGGCATAGAGATAAACCGTCTCCAATTCAGGCGCCAACTGATGATTAAAATAATCCATATTGGCTTCGTATACTAGATCCTGTGCATTGCGCAAGCCCCGGATCAAGGTGATGACCCCAAGATTGCGCGCCACTGTCACAGCCAACTCTTGAGTTGACGTCACAATTTCAACATTTTCCAAATGAGCCAGGGCCCCTTTCACCATGCGCACGCGCTGCTCAATGGAAAAGAGTCCGACTTTTTCCGGATTATAAAAAATTCCGACATAGACACGGTCAAACAAGCGACTAGCTCGCTCGATCAATTGCACATGCCCAATGGTAATCGGATCAAACGATCCTGTAAACAATCCACTTCTATCTGACATATACTGTTACCTTACTAATTCCATAGATTTTTTCTTTCCAGATTCCCACTTGTCCGATTTCCTCAGGAAGTTCTACGTGTTTATCAGTTTCGCACACAATCATGATGTCCTCTGACAAGAGAT
Organism: Streptococcus sp. CP1998; assembly: GCF_041026655.1. Classification (NCBI taxonomy): domain Bacteria; kingdom Bacillati; phylum Bacillota; class Bacilli; order Lactobacillales; family Streptococcaceae; genus Streptococcus; species Streptococcus sp. CP1998. Next base: position 615,160 of record NZ_CP163380.1, on the reverse strand, counting down.
GGCGCTCGCACAAGGTTTCGATATCGCGAACAATCTCTTCCTTAGCATAAGGAGGATCCAAGAAAACTAAGTCAAAGGTGCCCGTTAAAAGCCCTAAGGCCTGCTTGGCCTCCATTTTTAGCAGTTGAAACCGTTCCTTTTCCTTAGTCATGGCAATATTGGCTGCTACAATCTCCTGCGCTCTACGATCTCGTTCTACTAGAACGGCCTCTGACATGCCTCGAGAAACTGCTTCGATAGAGAGCCCACCGCTTCCTGCATAGAGATCCAGCACTCTTCCACCGTCAAAGTAAGGACCAATCATATTGAACATGGCCCCTCTGACCTTATCAGAAGTCGGCCTGGTTGTTTTTCCTTCAAGTGTTTTGAGGGGACGTCCCCCATAGGTTCCAGATACTATTTTCATAGGGACCATTATACCAAAAAAAATCAGAAAATTGCGATTTGATATGGTCAAGCGACAATTAAAAGAGGCTGGGACAAAAGTCCTAGCCTCTCAATTATTTTTGGATTGTCGAGCAAGACGCAGTGGTTGAGTGGGCTCTATTACGCTGATTTCATCAGCTTTTACAGCCCTACTCAACTGTGCGAAGGTGGGACGACGAAATCGAATTCTAACGAATTACCGATTTCTGTCCCACTCTCTTTCTTTCCTTATAGGATATTTTCATATTCATCGCGGACAGATTGAGGCCAGACACTAGTTTGGACTTCACCGATATGTTTCTTACGAAGCAAGAACATAGCCAAACGAGATTGTCCGATCCCTCCACCAATTGTAAGTGGGAAAAGACCATTTAACAAAGCCTTGTGCCACTCTAATTGTAGACGATCCTCGTCCCCGGTAATCGCTACTTGGCGACGAAGCGTATCTTCATCGACACGGATCCCCATTGAAGACAACTCAAATGCTGAACCTAGAACGTCATTCCAGACGAGGATATCACCATTCAAGCCCTTGTAGCCATTTTCAGACTCTGTTGTCCAGTCATCGTAGTCAGGTGCACGTCCATCGTGTGGTTTGCCATCTGCAAGCTCTCCACCAATCCCGATCAAGAAAACGGCTCCGAATTCTTTGGCAATGGCATTTTCACGCTCTTTTGGAGTTAAATCTGGATAGCGTTCCACCAACTCTTCTGTGTGAACGAAGGTAATTTGTTTTGGAAGAACTGACTCAATGTCATAGCGCGCTTCTACTGCTAGTTCTGTCAAACGAATCGCCTTGTAGATTTTTTCAACCGTTTCTTTGAGGTAGGCGATGTTGCGTTGACCATTGGGGATGACTTTTTCCCAGTCCCATTGGTCTACATAAACAGAGTGGATAGCGTCTAGCGAATCTTCATCTGGACGAAGGGCCTTCATATGGACAAAGAGACCTTCACCTTCTCCAAAACCAAAACGTGCCAAGGTATGGCGTTTCCATTTTGCAAGTGAATGCACGACTTCATAAGTCTCATCAGGAATTTGAAGGACCTTTACAGATACCGGATGTTCGATCCCAGAAAGGTTATCCTGCATCCCGTCTCCGACCTTGCTCAAAATTGGCCCTTGGACTTCAATGATGTCCAATTTATCTTTTAAATATTGTGTGAACGTCGTTTTAACAAACGAAATTTCTTTTTGTTGGTGGATAAAACTTTTTTTCATATAGTTCCTCATTTATAGACATTTTAGAAATGATTATACTCTTTTTTCAATCAAAATCAAGTCTTTTCATTCGTTTTCAACTTAATTTTTCTCTTGCAAAAAGGATTTATTTTTGATAAACTATACGTAACTTTTAAAACGTTACATAGGAGAACTGACATGTTTGATGCAAAAAAACTAAAAGAAAGACGCCTGGAAAAAGGCTTGACCCAAGCAGATGTCTACGAGGATCTCAAGATTTCTCGCAAGACTTACTCCAGTTGGGAGAATGGCTTAGCGGAGCCACACGAAAAAAATCTCAGGAGGTTGGCCAAGCGCCTCTCCGTTAAAGAGGACTACTTTATTAACAAAGACTCCGCACTCTACACCTACCCTTTATTAACCCCACCTCATCAAAAGAAAGTCGACCAGTTGGCCAGCCAGTTATTGGAACAGCAACAAAAAGTTGTTTCCTTGACTGCTTATAAGGTTCTTTCGATTGAACTAGCAGCCGGTTTAGGACATACCTTTTATGACAACGAAACGGACTATGAAACCGTCTATTTTGACCAAGAGATCCAGCACGATTTCGCTTCTTGGGTATCAGGTGATTCGATGGAACCTCTCTATCCCAATGGCTCTGTTGCCCTCATGAAGCAGACTGGCTTTGACTATGATGGGGCTGTCTATGCCCTCATGTGGAACGGAAAAACCTACATCAAGAAAGTCTATCGAGAAGCGGAAGGTTTGCGCTTAGAATCCATCAACCCTGACTACGATGATTTATTTGCTCCCTATGAAGACGAGCCCAAAATCGTCGGCATTGTGGTCGGGCATTTTCTTCCACTCGAGGTTTAAATATGCTATTTGATTATTCACGTGAGCCTCATTCTGATATTGCTTTTGTGGATATGAAAAGTTTTTATGCTAGCTGTGAATGTGTCCGTCTAGGTCTCAACCCCTTGACGACTTCCCTTTGCGTCATGAGTCGAAGCGACAATTCTGCTGGCCTGATTTTGGCGAGCTCTCCCGTTTTCAAACAAGTCTTTGGTAAGAAGAATGTGAGTCGTAGCTACGACCTACCTTTTGACCTCAAAACCAGAAAATTTAATAGCTACGTCGCCAAAAAGCAAGGATTGCCCACAGATTCAGCCTTTATTGCATCCATTGAATCCTGGGCCAAGAGAACTCTGATTGTGCCTCCACGGATGAATGCCTATATTCAAGTCAATATGGAGATTCAGAAGGTCTTTCAGGAATTTGCGGCACCAGATGATATTTTCCCTTACTCGATTGACGAAGGCTTTATCGATCTGACTTCTTCCTTAAATTATTTTATTCCAGATCCCTCCCTCTCTCGAAAGGAAAAACTAGATCTCCTTTCTGCCAGAATCCAAAAAAGGATCTGGCAGGAAACTGGAATCTACTCTACCATCGGCCTCAGCAATGCCAATCCCCTTCTTGCCAAGCTAGCCTTGGACAATGAAGCCAAGCATTGCCGAAATATGCGCTCCAATTGGTCTTATGAAGATGTAGAAAGTAAGGTCTGGAAACTGCCCCAGCTCACTGATTTTTGGGGCATTGGACGTCGGACTGAAAAGCGATTGCAAAAGATCGGGATCACATCGATTGCTGAACTGGCTCAGGCCCATCCGGATCTCTTAAAGAAAGAATTCGGAGTCATGGGTCTGCAACTCTGGTTCCATGCTCATGGCATTGATGAAAGCAATGTCCACAAGCCTTATCGTCCGAAATCACGAGGCATTGGCAACTCTCAAATCTTGCCCTATGACTACCATCTACAAGCTGATATTGAACTGGTGTTTCGGGAGATGGCTGAGCAGGTGGCTATTCGCTTGCGACGGAAAAAAAAGAAGACCCAACTGGTCTCCATTCATGCCTCTTACTCCAAAATCGAGGGGCTTCCGTCCATTCACTGCCAGCAAAAGATTGAGCCTACTCAATCCACCAAAGTTTTATCCGATACGGTTCTGCGGCTCTTTCGCTCCAAGTACGAAGGAGGCGCCATTCGGCAGATTGGCGTTTTTTATGGAGAACTTGTCGAGGAGTCTCTTCAACTCTTTTCTCTCTTTGACGATCCAGTAGCCTTGGAAAAAGAGGAAAAACTCCAGCAGACCATTGACCGCATTCGGGACCAATTTGGATTCACCTCTCTTCAGAAAGGCTCCTCACTACTAGAAAACTCACGCGCCATTGCACGCAGTAAACTAACAGGCGGACATTCCGCAGGAGGCTTAGATGGATTAACATGATCGACCGTTCTTATCTCCCTTATCAATCCGCCCGCGAATTTCAAGATCGTGGCATGGCCAAATGGGCTGGCTTCTTTTTATCCGAGCACACAACTGCCCTGCAGACAAAAGAAATTGACCGCAGTCAGCTCACAATTCTTCCACTTGCTGAACAGATCCAGCTCCTGGAGCAGGCCTTTCAACAACAAACGACGATCTCGATCACAACTTTAGAGGGGAATCAATTTGCAACCTACACAGGTTCGATTCACACCTTATCTGCTTCTGAGCTTCTTCTCAAAAGCGATGGCCACTACCACCGTCTCCTCGTAGACTCTATCATTTTTATTGAATCTGAGGAAACAGCCTATGAAACCTATTCAGACTAAACACGAATTACAATTTGATTATTTTTCGGAGAATTACCACCAATTTGAGACAGACTTTTACAAGTGGGCAGCTACTTCTACGCCACTCGTCTTTTTAGAAGACGATATTCTCCACTCTATGGCAGCAGGCCAGCGAAACTACTTTCGTCTTCACCACACCAAAAGTCGGGATCATCGAGACCATTATTTCTATTTTAAGGTTTCCACACTCTCCCAATCACCCCTGACCCGTATTTACGCTTATACAGGACATCACTTACAAAAGATAGTTCCTCATCAAACAGAGAAAAAGGATAGCTTGATCTAAGAAGCTATCCTTTTTCTTAATTTATGGGATTCACTACAATCCTTAGGAGTGATTAGAATCCATCTACGTTTGTGTAGATTTTTTGTACGTCTTCGTCATCTTCAAGAACGCTGTAAAGTTTTTCAAATGTTTCCAAATCTTCACCTGACAACTCAACTTCTGATTGAGGAATCATTTCCAATTCTGTTACTTGGAATTCTTCGACACCTGATTCACGCAAAGCAACGATTGCTTTGTGAAGATCAGTTGGAGCAGTGTAGACGGTGATCGTTCCTTCTTCTGCTTCGACATCATCTACATCCACATCTGCTTCAAGTAAAAGTTCAAAGATCGCATCGGCATCATCACCAGCAAAGACGATAACACCTTTGTTGTCAAAGAGGTAAGATACAGAACCTGAAGCTCCCATGTTCCCACCGTTTTTACCAAAAGCAGCACGGACATTGGCAGCTGTACGGTTAACGTTTGAAGTCAAAGTATCAACGATCAACATCGAACCATTTGGTCCAAATCCTTCGTAACGTCCTTCTGTAAAGGTTTCGTCAGTGTTTCCTTTTGCCTTATCGATCGCTTTATCAATAACGTGTTTTGGCACTTGCGCTTGTTTAGCACGGTCAATAACGAATCTCAAAGCAGTATTTAGTTCTGGATCTGGTTCACCCTTTTTAGCAGCTACATAGATCTCCACACCAAATTTGGCATACACTTTTGAGTTGGCACCATCTTTGGCAGTTTTCTTGGCAACAATATTGGCCCATTTACGTCCCATGAGGATTCTCCTTAAATTTTTTCAAATTATTTTCAATCTTTAACATTATATCACAAATCATCGAAGTTAGACTAGATTTTTCTATTTTTAGAAAGGGGATTTTATAGGAATTTTCTTCGAGTTGGAAATTCTAAATAGCTATCCTAACTATCAAAAAGATCCTCTTTTAAAGACTTAATAATGATCTTTAAATGACAGAAAAGCGACACCTGACTCATCTAGCATATAAATCAGGCGATTCTCTGCATCAATCCGCCTTGACCATGCTCCTTGAAAGTCATATTTCAAGGGCTCAGGCTTACCAATCCCAGCAAATGGATCCCTTTGGATCTCTTTGATAAGAGTATTGATTCGCTTCAGTGTTTTTTTGTCCTGACTTTGCCAGTAACAATAATCCTTCCAGGCATCTTCTGTAAACTTGAGTAACATCCGTTACCCCTCAATCTTATGGAATTGAACCTGGCCAGCTCGGACTTCTGCCATGCCCCGCAAGACCTTATCTGACAATTCCTTGTTCTGAGCTAGTCTCAGGGTTTCTTGTAGGCTGTCCCACTCGCTCTTAGAGATGACCACAATATCTTCGTCTGGATTCTTATTTACGACCGTCAAAGGCTCAAACTCATCATTCACCTTCTTCATATAATCCTTCAAATGATTGCGGAATGTTGAATAAACGACTGCTTCCATGACCATACCTCATTCTACCTCTTTTCTATTATTATACATGAAAAAGAAAAACTTGTCAGAAACTTGTACAAGTTTTTCCCTCTCTACCTAATTATTCGTAAAAAGTTTCTAAAATTGGTAAAAAAAATCTACTGTCTAAAAAGAATTTTTAGACAGTAGATAAACATTGTTTCCGTATATCATAAACTTCTTGCCTTATGTGACAAAAACACCTTTATTTTTGGGGAAAAGGAGATTTCCGTGAGACATTTTATTCTTCCACTCTCACGGGCACCCGACCCCAGATCTGTTCAGGCAATTGGGGATGGCCTAGCTGATACACCTGATCTGCTTGCTGAGTCAAACCATCCCAAGGTTCCTTACCGATTCGAGTCACGATTTCTACTGATTTTTTCAAGCCTTTGAGGTGAGCTTGTCCCTTTGCGGAAAATCCTAAGACATGAATGGCATCGGGAAGAGCTTGATCCATCGCCCCTACCAAGATGTAGGTCAAGATGCGGCGCACACGCGCCTTAGTATAACGCTTGGTTGCGACTTTCTCCACCAGGTCTTCCACAGTGCTAGCACTTCGAACCGCATCCTTTATCCGATTGGCCAGTTCCTCATTGACTTGAAAAATCTGTGTCAGATCCGGATGGGTTAGGATTTGATAACGGAGCAGTTGGTCATAATCCTCCCAAGACACCTGTGGTGCCGACTGAAAGAGTTGACTATTGGGCATGAATTTAGCGACAAAGTCTTGATCTTCCTTGTGTAGGCGTAGACTAGTCGCAGAAGCATAGGCCACCTCTTTTTCTTCTGAATGGTAGCTTGCACCTTGCCGTTGGATAGCCTTGAGCGCAATCCCCTTCCCAGCACAAGCCTTGGCATAGGCCAAGCCCAGAATATGGTTGGGAGTATCTCCTGTGAACTCCACTCCAGCAAAGGTTTCCCACATTTTTTGGGTCTTTTGTGGATAGGATAAATCTTCTGGAAGATTTCGCAAGAAACCTTCCATTTCCGCCTCTTTCTCCGAATAAACACTCGCAATCGCTTGGTAATCTAAGACCGCTTCTGTCCCAAAAGTCAATTGGTCGATTCCCAGACGGGATAAGATTTCTACCGCTCCCTTGGCAAAATGATCCGCCGATTGAACAGCCACGAGAAAGGGGAGCTCGACCACCAGGTCCGCTCCATTTTCCAAAGCCATCTGCGCGCGAATCCACTTGTCTACAATGGCAGGCTCGCCACGTTGAACAAAATTCCCAGACATGGCCACAATCTTCAGCCCTTCTGCCTGTTCCAGCAGGTACTTGTGACCATTGTGAAAGGGATTAAATTCTGCAATAATACCTGTAACTGTCATGCTTTCCTACTTCTGTGCTACGAAGAACCATCGTTTGCTGGTCTTTGTTGGCTCTTTGTCCTCAAAGTCTGCGTACAATTTGAAAGATTTAAAGCCAGCCTGCTCCAATAAGATGTCATAGGTTAAAACTTCATAAGTGCGTTCCTCATGGATTTCATCGTGGCGACTAAAGGTTCCATCTTCTTCTTGGACAAAGAAGGTCAGCTCATGGACGATCGAGTGAGGGGCCGCGTCCTCGTAAGTATCCCAGAGCATGGCAAAGTCTTCGGCATTCTCGTGGTAGGAATAACCTGGGAAAACCTCATCCGTCTGATAGGTCGAATGGACATCAAAGATAAAGACTCCGTCCTCATTGAGGGCATTATAGACTTCTTTAAAGACATCCCCTACTTCTACCTCGTCCTGCATATAGCAGATAGAATCCGAGTAGCAGGTCACGAAATCGTAAGTGCCTGCTTGTGACAAGTCCAGCATATTCCCCTCGATAAAATCAATCTTCTGCTTGGCTGAAGCAGCTCTTTTTTCAGCAATTTTCAGCATGTCCGCACTCAGGTCTAATCCTGTCACATCAAAACCAGTTTGGGAAAAGCGGACAGACTGGATCCCTGTCCCACAAGCCAATTCCAGTAATTTTTTCCGGTCCTTGCTTTTAGGGAGATGCCGGAGGGAAAAATCCGTCCACAAATCATACAGACTGTCATCCATGACCGCATCATAGACCGCCGCAAACGTTTCATAAGTCGCCATATTCATGATACCGAGTCCGCCCGTAATCCGATAGAAAATTAGGAGCACGACGATGGAGCTAAGCTCCAAGGAGAGCTATCTATTTCCCGAGGATTACAGGACGGGTTCAAATCCTTTCTAAGATACAAAGAGCCTTAAAAGCAAAGAGAAAATAGGAACCTTTCTGCCCTATCGTCAGATACAAAGGAAGTTACTCTTTTTCTCACAGCTTTTAGCTCGTGTTCAATTATCAAACCAACTAAACACGAGGCTCCATCCTTTCTTTCCGTAGAATTTTCAATTTAACCAACAAAACTCAGTTGCTACCAACTGAGTTTACCTGCTTATGCTAGGGCTGCTGAAAGATCGACAGCACTTGCTTCGTGCCATAGCTTTTCTAGGTTATAGTGGGCACGCATTTCTTCTGAGAAGACATGGACCACCACACTACCTAAGTCAAGAAGGACCCAACCTCCAGCTGAATCACCTTCGACGTGGCTGGCATTGCCACCAGCTTCAACGACCTTCTCGCGAATATTTTCAGCGATAGCCTCCAATTGACGGCTATTCATAGAGCTTGCGATGACAAAGTAGTCTGTCACGCTGGTTAAGCTTTGAACATCCAAAGCTACAATGTCTTCTGCACGCTTTTCATCTGCTGCTTTGACAACTAGTTCAAGTAGTTCTTTTTCTTTCATGTAATCCTCTTTCCTTAAAAAATTGATTTGTAATCTAAGACATCCGCAAAACGTTCTGCCCAAATATTTTCATAAAATTCATTCAGCGTTTCTGCTGGAATATCCTCTCCATCAAAGGTTGTGACAGCTCCTTCTGGAATGACCAGCTTGTAGCCATATTCAAATCCCACTTTGACGGATGTATCGACACAATATTCTGTCTGCATACCACACAGGACCAGTTGTTCAATCCCTTGTTGATCCAAGTATTCTTTTAATCCTGTCTCTTTAAACATGCTATTGTATCGCTTCTGAAATACCTTTTCATTTGCCTGTCTCTTCAACTGAGGCGACAATTGCCAATCTTCCGAAGTTAAAGCCTCTGGCGTTTCAATATGCTGCATGTAGATAATTTCAATCTGCTGTTTTCTAGCCTGCTCTTGCAAATAAGCGATCTTCTCTAAGATCTTTTCTGTCTCAAAACCTGTTTCCACTAAGATATTTTGTACATCAATAATGATAAAAGCTGTCTTCACTCACTGCTCCTCTTTCAAATACTTCACAAAGGCGTTATAGGTTTCAAGGGTTTGGGGATAAATGGGCAATCCTTGGTGGGCCAGGTGTTCGACTGTGCGAGCCGTCTCATAGGCCACAGCACGATCCAAAGAAACTTGAGCGATATCACGTGCTTGTTCTACCCCAGGAAAGGCCCGGTTGTGTTCAATATAATCTGCCACATAGACAATCTTGTCTAAGGTCGACATCTGTCCACTCCCCACGGTGTGAATCTCAATACTGCGAAGAATGGCTGGATTTGTCAGCCCCAGATCTTCTTGGATCTTATAAATCCCGACCATCCCATGCCAGACATTGTTGCCCCAGTTTTTTAACGCTGGATCCAGCTCATAGCGATCGATCAAGTCCAGAAATTCCTGATCCGATATTTTCTTGGCGTAGTCATGTAAGAGACCAGCTAGGCCAGCCTGCTCTTCATCAGCCCCATATCGTTTGGCCAAGTCACGCGCAACCTTCTCAACTCCTAAACAGTGAGTTAGCCGCTTTTCTGGCAGGATTTGACGCATTTTTTCAAGCAAGACCTCACGAGAAAAGCCTAGATAGTTTTCATAGGTCATTGATACAATCCTTCTTTCTTGATGTAGTCCAAGACTGGTTTTGGCAACATAAAATTCGGCGTCCGGCCTTTGGCAACAAAATCACGCACCATACTAGAAGAGATGTCCATGAGAGGAACATCCACCCAGATCACCGGATAAGAAGTCCCTGCCTTATAGCGTGGTCGCTGGACTCCGACAAATTGCACAATCTCCACCAATTCATCGATGCGGTGCCATTTTGGTAAATAATCTACCATATCTGCACCAATAATGAAGTAATAATCTGTGTCTGGATCCCGTTCATTGAGCAAGAGCATAGTGTCGTAGGTATAAGAAATCCCTTTCCGCTCAAGTTCAATCGTCTCGATTTCCAGACCTTCAATGCCTTCAATAGCTAATTCCAGCATCTTAAGGCGATGGTGCTCTGCAATCGTCCCCTTGGCATCGACATGCGGTGGCTCATACTCAGGCATCAAGAGCACCTTATCTAATCCTAATTGTTGGCGCACTTGATCCGCAACGACCAAATGGGCATTGTGGACCGGATTGAAATTTCCACCCAAAATACCAACTTGTTTGCGTTTCTTGTCTTTGATCTCTGGCTCTAACTCTACCTTGGTAAAGGGAGTCAATAGTTCAATTGCCATAGGTTTGCTCTCCTCGATGTCCTAAATTTCTTTTACCTTCGCTGAAATTTTACGATTTTCTTTTTTGCTCGATTGTTTAAACAAGATGAGAATCCGACCAATCTTTTGGACCGTTTCCACACCGATTTCTTCTTCCAAGATTTCTGCTACTTCATGGATATTCTCATCCGTATTTTGAAGAAGAGTTACCTTGATCAGTTCGCGCGCATCTAGCGCTTGGCGCACACTGGTTTTAATTTGGTCATTGAGCCCATTTTTCCCGATTTGGATAATGGGTTTGAGGCTGTGGGCTTGGCTGTTGAGGAAAGCCCGTTGTTTAGATGTTAATGTCATGTTTTTACTTCCTTTTTTTGATCGTTATTTTAAGTGGTGGGGACGGCCGGAACTAATTTTTCAAAGATCTCATCTTTGAAAAATGGATTTCCTCACCTCAAAATGGAGCCTTGGTCTCCATTTTGCCCTTGCCAATCGATCGATTGGCAACTACACCACGGCAATAACGATCTCTTTATGAGCTCACTTCGTGCGCTCTTCAATTCATTCTATTACAAATTTTTAAATAATAGCTTTGCGGGTGACGACGGCGACGCCTTCTGGTGCCCAGACAGCTACTTTGGCTTCTCCATTGACGCGGATCCAGCCGAGGCCTGAGATGACGAGGTCTGTCTTGTCCTTGATGGTGAACTCATGAGAAACCAAGAGCGGGAATTCTTCTTTTTCCTTGCTATTAGGTGGGGTTAGTAAGCCACCGACATGCTTGTCATAAAAGGCGGTCGCTCCTTCGAGCTTAGTTCGGTGAAGCTTGAGTTCGTTATCAAAGAAGGCGGTGAAACCTTGCTTTTCTCCCTTAATAAAGTCAAAGCGTCCCAGACCACCCAAGAAGAGGGTTTGCTCTGGATTGAGCTGATAAGTCTTAGGCTTGATTTCCTTTTTAGGGCTGACATACTTGAGATTTTTTGCTGTCAAGTAATGAGCCATCTGGTGACGATGGATAATCCCTGGTGTATCGTAGATGTAGGATCCATCGTCCAGTGGGATTTCGATCTTGTCCAGTGTCGTCCCTGGGAAGCGAGAGGTCGTGATGATATCCTTATCTCCAGTGATTTCTTGGATGATTGCATTGATGAGGGTCGATTTCCCAACGTTGGTCACACCCACCACATAGACGTCACGGCCCTTACGGTACTGTTCAATCTTTTCCATCAAGTCCTTGATAGCACTCTTGTTTTGGGCAGAGGTGAGGACCACATCGACAGGACGCATGCCTTCTTCGTGGGCCCGCTCCATCAACCAATGGGTCACCTTGCTGTCCTTGACAGACTTGGGCAAGATGTCTTTTTTGTTTCCGACCAGGAGGACATCATTTCCTGCTACAAAGCGTGGTAAGCCAGGGATAACGGATCCATTAAAATCAAAAATATCCACTACATTGACCACGAGAGCATCACTATCTCCTACTTCGTGAAGGAGTTTTAGGAAATCATCATCTGTCAGATGCACATCAGTGATTTCATTGTAGTGACGCAGACGGAAACAGCGTTGGCAATAAACCTCGCCTGTTTCCAAGCCCTTTTCAAGAGCTGATTGGGGAGTATAACCTAGTCCCTCTTTGTTTTCTGTCTGAATGGGGGCTCCACAGCCAATACAGAATAATTCTTCCATTCTTAAATTCCTTTTTTGTATACAATCGGACCATATTTTTCGGCCATTTGCTTCATAACACGGCGTTCACGCGCCCGGTTGATCTGCGTCTTGATCGAGTCATGCTCGACCAAAGGTTTGACCAAAATCGAACGAATGCCTGCACGATGGGCAGCCCGGATATCCGTCATCAGTTGATCCCCGACCATGACCACTTCATTTTTCTCATAGTGGAAACGTTTGAGGGCCCGATCAATCCCAAAAGTAAAGGGCTTGAGCGACCAGGCTTCATAGTCAATATCAAATTTCTCAACAGCGCGCTTGACCCGTTTGGGGCTATTATTAGACACTACGATAACCCGAATCCCTCCATCACGAAGGTCATGCAACCACTGGCGCATCTCCGGAGTTCCATCCGGATTGTTCCAAGCAATCAAGGTGTTATCCAAATCCACAAGGACCGCCTTGATGCCCTGTTTTTTCAAGTCTGCAACGGTGAGATCATAGGCTGCTTCCACCGCAAAATCTGGTTTGTAATTTTCGATTGACACGTTTTTCTCCATTTTTTATACTCCTTTCATTGTAGCATAAAAAGGCCCATTTTGCACTCGCTTCACGACTAAAACAACGACAGACTCCTATCAGGTCAATTTCACTGCTCAAAAAATAGACAAAATCCTTACAAAGTTCCAAAAACATGGTATAGTAGAAGAAAAAGAACTCGGAATTTTTTATGAAACAAACAAGCTTAAAAGAGGTCTCTCCTCTTCTCCAGCGCATCATTAATTGGTCCTCCATCATCGGAGCTCTTGGGACCTTGGCCTTTTGTATCTGGGCCTACTTTGCTGGCATCCTTCAATCCAAGGAAACTTTGTCAGCTTTTATTCTACAAGCGGGCATCTTTGGACCACCTCTCTTTATCTTTCTTCAGATCCTTCAGACAGTGGTCCCTATTATTCCCGGTGCCCTGACATCTGTAGCAGGTGTTTTCATCTACGGCCATATTATTGGGACCATTTACAATTACATCGGCATCGTCATCGGCTGTGCTATTATCTTCCATCTCGCCAGAATGTACGGGCCCAAGTTCGTCCAATCCATGGTCAGTCAGAAAACCTACGACAAGTACATTGGCTGGCTCAATGAAGGCAAGCGATTCGATCGCTTCTTTATCTTCATGATGATCTGGCCAGTTAGTCCCGCCGACTTCATCTGTATGCTGGCAGGTCTGACCAATATGACCTTCAAACGCTACATGACCATCATCATCCTCTGCAAACCTATCACCCTCGTCATCTACACCTACGGCCTGACCTATATCATCGATTATTTCTGGCAAATGGTCTAAAGCATAACACCACCTCCTAAAGACTAGGAGGTGGTGTTTTTGTAGTTCTATGAATAGTTTATTACTCTCTATTTCGCAACCCAACCAATCGCGTCTGCAGGAGGATTGTCCACATCGATCCAGATGAAATCAATGCCGATTTCACCGTTTTTGAATTTAGTAAGACGGATACCATTGATTTCTAACTGAGATAATTTCTTACCCGTTAAGATCTCTCTGTCTTTTAACTGAAAGACCCCACGAAGAATCCAATTTCCAAGGATTTCTTGCTTATCAGTTGATTGAATGGCCTTCCCAGCTTCTTGGTTGATATAGGCCGTAATCACATCACCTGATGATAAAAATCGTAGCTTAAAGGTCCGTTCTTCTTTTGGGAGCACAAGTTTACTTGTACCTGTCTCAAACCTTCCAATATCTTTACCAAAAAAGTCCGGACGCTCCTCATGAAAATGTTTGGAGTCTGGAAGAGGAATATACACTTCACTGACTGGACGATACACCAGCTGTTCAATTTCTTTGATTAGTTTTTCATTCCCCGTCTCGTGTACAAAGCGAATCAAGTCTTCACGAATGGACTTCATCTGGGCTTTTTCTTCCTTGGTAGACCATTTTTTCAAGAGGATTTCTTCTAAAGAAAAAGTCACAAAAGCTAGTTCTTCTGGAGCCAGACTGTCTTTAAATTTTTCCTGAATCTTTAAAATCCGTGGCAAGCGATCCTTCTTGGCCAACTTTGATCCACCATTAAAGGCATTAAAACCAGAATTTTCTTCTACATTTCCATGCTTGTCTGTGATCACCCACGACACCGTCTCAAGAATCTCAGTATCACTTTTTTCTGAGGTCAATAAGTGAAGATGTTCAAAGAGATAAAAGGGATCTTCGACATAATTCACATCCCAGGTATCAACCACAATCTCCTTATTCCTAAAGGTCATATGGAGCTGACTATCTGCAGCCGTATATTTGTAATCATGCTGGCCGTCCGTAAAACGGAAATTTGTCGGATTGTTTTTGGTCGTTGATCCTAGAATCTTGAGATGGTCTAAATCAACCGGCAAATAAGTTGTCTCTCCTACATGGATCTGAGGCTTGTGTCCTTTCGAGGTCGGCATCAAAACATGATAGACGGCTTCTACATGACTAGCATCATCATGAAATCCCTTTATGAGTGCTTTGGAGGATTCAATCCGTTGATTTCGCAAAGACGCAATCTCACGGGCCAGTTTTTCATAACGGGCATCATTTTCTTTATCAGCTGTTTCCTTGTCCGGTGAAATCTCAGCCTGAAATCGGATTTCACTCAACAGCTCATTCCAAGACTGCGAATCTTTCTTAAACTGAGCAATCTTTTGATCCCCTGAATCCAAACCAAAGGATTTAATCCCAACCAAATACTTATGTTGCTCATCAACGACAACCGAAGCATCATAGGAGGTATTAGCAATATCCTCACCAACCGCATGAAAAGCTTTTTGGAAAACAGTCTCTTGGAATTTTGAATTGACAATCGGAGCAACATAGCTTTCTCGATCATCAGAATCTTCACCTTCTGCTTTTTGAGAAAATGCTTCACTCAGACTAGCAAAATTGGTAATGAGAGTCTTATATTTCTCTTTTTGTTCTTTTTTTAAGTGTTCCCACATCTATTCATCCTCACTTCTTATTTAAGTATATCAAAAGAAGACTAGATTTTCACTAGTCCTCTTACTTATATAATTCGTTAAATAATGCTGTAAAACTCCAAATTCCCACGTTTTTTTACCAATCTGAAATAATCTTCATCTGATAAAATTGCAAGCCCATCCTCATAGGAGGCAATCTTCTTCTCTGCTTCCTCATAAGTGGAGACAAAATCTTTCACATAAGACTGACCTTCAAATTGACCATTCATCTTGGTGTAGATAATGGCAAATTTTCCTGAACGATCCAGTTGAGACGGCCCATTGCTCTCATTAAGGGCAAAAGCAATCCGCTCTGCAATGCGTTTAATCACAGGAACAACTACGCTATTTCCAGCTTGTTTGTAGAGCTGACCATTGGAAACCCCCTCAGGGATTTTAAAGGATTTAGGATAGCCTTGAACATTAAAGGTTTCTTTGGGAGTTAACTTCCGAATCTCGCCACTGTCTGTCAAGATCAATGGAACATTGTGTCCACCTGTTCCCATATTGGCTGTCAAGGTAGGGACTACACCGTTTTTGTTTTCACGGACATACTGACGACGCCATTGATAAACCGTATCTTGACTAGTCACTTCAAACTTCAACTGATCGTAGAAATTTTGTTTCCCTTCTCGATAATAGTAGGCCTCATCAGGCTTGGCACCAAAATCAATGACATCAGCCAAGGTCGTTGTTAGTTTGATTTCCTCTGGGAATTCAAATAAGTCGTAGGCTTCTTTAGTATCAAAACCAACAATGTAGATCCGCTCACGGTTTTGTGGGATATTTCCATAGTCTTTCCCATTGAGTACCTTCCACTTGATGAAGTAGTTGTTCTCAGTCAAAGCCTCACGAATAACCTTGAAGGTATTGCCATGGTCATGACCGACCATGTTTTTGACGTTTTCGATGAAGATGGCACGAGGTTTACGTCCTTCAATCATACGAAGCAACTCAAAGAAAAGATCGCCACGATCATCATCAAAGCCCTTGCGATACCCCGCAATACTAAAGGCCTGACAAGGGAAACCTCCCATAATGACATCCACGCGCTCAGCTGGAATTTCTTCCGGCTGCACCGCATGAATATCACGACTATCCAAATGCGTATTTGGATAATTTAAACGATAAGTCTGACGCGCATACTTATCAAATTCATTGGCATACACCACTCTGAACTCGTTGGTCTGTTCAAATCCCAACTCAATTCCCCCAACACCTGAGAAGAAAGCTGCAATGTTGTACTTCTCAGGTCGGCTCGAACTTACAGAATTTGTCATGTAGTAACCTGCTTTCTAAAATAAAAGATATATGGCTCTATATAGTTTATAAAAAATATTGTTCTAATTCAAATTTTTCAATTCCTTGCTTTGAAAGTATGTACTCTCTTAAATGTTGATTTGCTCTTGGATTATAAAAATCATCAAACTCTATGTTTTGAATTTGGTTATCCTTTTTTAGCGTGTTATATAGATTTTTACTTAATCCTAGTTGCGAAATTTGCAACTCTTTTATGTCATTTGTTCCAAACATAAACAAATTATACAAATCATCAGAGATAATATTAAATTCTCTTAATGAATTTACTAATAAACCAATTTCAAAATCTACAAATTCATCATCGATTTGGAGTTTAATAATGGCGATGTTATACATATCATATTCTCTAGTTTTATAGTCATTTAAATCTATATAGACTTTTGCCCTGGAATCATTATAATCATTCGACTGATATGCCTTTTCTCCAAATTGGCTACCAACATATTGCATTAAATTTTTTTCATGATCCGAAGGAGAACTTAAAATATCTTTCCAATATGATACTAAATTATTTACTCTATCCTTTAGAGGAGAATAGGCGCTTGGAATAAAACCTGAATAATAATTAATCGTAGGTTCAAACCGCAAACGTTTGACATTGTTATTCGGATGAAAATACCTATAGTCTATATCTCTATCGACACCTTCAGAAACAAAATTATCAAAAAAAACTTCCTTAACTTTAAGCAAAATTTCTTTGTAGACATTATCAGCATTATGGATAATTTCTGTCTTATTTATAATTTTCTCTAATTTTATTAAACCTAAATCAGTATAATTTAATAGTTGCTGAGCTCCAGATCTCGTGAGACGAGAAATAAAACTAGGATTATCAAAATCATTAACTATATTACTTTCTAAAGCTAAAATTTTCTCAGAATTTTCTAAATTAGATCTATTTACTACAGAATTTTCTAACAGTGGATTTTTTACAGAATCCTTAATATTACTTCGTAAAGATTCAACTGTTTTCTTTAATTGACCATTTCTATTTTGAGGATAGCTATCAAGTTCCACAAAGTGTACAGGAACTAAGATTTTATTTAGTTCACCATTATTTGAAAAAATCTCATTCAATCTATTGACTCTACCAACTAAGTTTATTAGTTCATTAGTAGCCGAAAAACCTGAAATAAAGAATAAAGAGTCGATAGGCATATTCATACCAGCGAGAATAACTGAATTGGCAATTAAATGTTTAATTGAAGTATCATCTCTAAAACATTTTAGAAGATAATTCCTTATATTATTTGGTAGTCTACCATGTAAATATAGAATTCCTTTTGATAAAAATTCAATTAGCTTAAATTTAGGATGAACTATATACTTCAATTCTTCAATTAAATTACCGAGTGAATTTGGTAACTCATCATACTCAGGTAATTGGTCAAATAATTCTTTAGCGTAATGTTCTATATAAATAGGCCTATATAAATAATGCAAATTTTTTTTGTAATTTTTACTACAGTTAACAATATATTTTAAATTATTTTCCGTATTAGGTAATTTAAAAAAGTAACCCAGATATTGCTCGAAGACAAATTGTTCATTGGAATTACTAACATATCTTATATCTAAAACCTTCAAATTATTGTTAATTTTATACTGCTCTATATCCCCTTCTTCATCTTTTAACAATAAATTCTTAACATTTTGAATTAGAGGTGAAAAATAGTATATATTTAGTCCAGGATTTAGTTTCTTGTTGAGTTTAAGTAATCTTGCTAATAATAGGCTTCTATTTGCATGTTTCAAACCGAAATCAAAGTTAAACAGTTCATGCGCTTCGTCTATATAGAGAGAATCGAATATTAAGTGTTGTTCAATTAATCGCAACGCTCTCTCCTGTGTAACAATCGCAAGTACTCGTCGATCAGAATCATTATAATTCTGTTCATGAGTTATAATTTTCCTATTTAATTCTCTTAACTTTTTTGCTTCTCGGAGTACTTGGTCAATCAACGCTTTAGTAGGTACTATAATTCCAATATTGTCCAACTCATTATTTTTTAAAATATGTTGATAAATTATTTCGCTTTTTCCATATGATGTTGGAGCAATAAAAGCAAATGTTTTATTTCCTGAAGTAATGATTTCCTTAGATACTTTATCTTGTTCAAACGTGTTCATTTTATCACCATTTGAGAATTGAGCAAGTTTTAAATCCGAAAGAAAATAATTCAATATTCCTTCATCTACCAAACCACTTTTTAAAAGTTTTCGTGCAATTGGATAATAACCAAAATTAACTGAAAAATCGTATAGAGCTCTGTAATCTTTGATTTTAAAGCATGTTCTAACAATAATTGAATACGCAAACTCTATATAATAACTTCTGGATCTGTTTTTTTCAAATTCTTCAATAAATAACAATGATATTGCAAATAAATATTCTGCGTCTCGATTAGTTAATTTCTCTTTTATAAACAATAATTCTAAGATTGTATTTACAATCTCTTCTCTTTTAGAGAGTGTTGTCAATGTACTTTTTCCATCGCTACTCATCAATGATTTCCTCTAAGTATTCCAAAAAAATTTCAATAGTTTGTAAATTAATTGCGATAATTATTTCATCTTTTGATTGATGATTTTTTATAAAATTATTTAAGGTAGAAATCTCAAAATTAATTTCATTAATATGATGGTTCCCTCTCTTATCTGGTATAATCGTCGATCCTATAATAACGTTATTATCCTCAATTTTAAAATAATTTCCATTTGTATAATCTGTTGATAATTCCGCAACTTTTTGAACTAAACTATGTGGTGATTGAGCAATCTTTGTATGATTATATGCATTCCGCCACGGATTATTGATTTTTTCATTTTCACCAGATAATTGCTTCTTTAACCCATTGTATGCTCTATATACTGTATTCCTATGACTGTTATTATGTCCTATCTGACTAGATTTACTCTCTAACAACCAGAATCTTTCCCCCTCAAGTACAAGACCGTCAAACCCTTTTTTAGCAGAATTTTCTTCTAAATTTCTAAAGCAATATTCTTGAGAAAAACCTTTCGTTCTCAATAAACATATGACGACTAATTCCGCTATTGCTCCATTTCTTTTGTTAATGTCAATTCTTCTAAGATAATTTAGCAATTCTCTTGCTTCTTCCTTCAAAGATAAGGAACTTTCACGTCCCGAAATAATCGTTAACAAATTCTCTTTAATAAAAGTTTTATCCGTTTCAGATAACTGTTCAATAGCTAGTCTTAAGTAACGGTAATTCTTCTCACTACGTTCAAACTCAATATCTGATATAGACAATTTAATAACCTACTTTAACACTTTATTTTCCATTATACCAAAAAAACACGGCATACCGCCGTGTTTCTAGGTTTATTTCACCAACTTCTTCATCTCATCAATACGTGCAACAGTCGCGTCGTATTTCGCTTGGTAGTCGGCTTGTTTGTCGCGTTCTTTTTGGACGACTTCTGGTTTGGCGTTGGCTACGAAGCGTTCGTTAGAGAGCTTCTTACCAACCATATCCAGTTCTTTTTGCCATTTGGCTAATTCTTTTTCAAGACGAGCCAATTCTTCTTCAACATTAAGAAGGTCAGCAAGTGGCAAGTAGATTTCTGCGCCTGTGATGATGCTTGACATAACCAAGTCAGGCACTTCGACATCTGCTGCAATTTCCAAGTGTTCTGGGTTTGTGAAGCGTTTGATGTAGTTGACATTATCATTAAAGAAAGCATCGAGCTTGCTGTCGTTTGTCTTGATCAAGATAGTGATTGGTTTACTTGGCGCTACGTTCACTTCTGCACGTGAGTTACGAACGGAGCGAATCACATCTTTAAGAGCTTCAACGCCGGCTGCTGCTTCTTCGTTTTCAAACTCTGGACGAACCACTGGGTATTCCGCAGTCACGATTGTTCCTTCAGAGATTTGACCGTAGATTTCCTCAGTCACGAATGGCATGATTGGGTGAAGGAGACGCAAGATTTGATCCAAGGTGTAAAGAAGAACCGAACGAGTGATGACTTTTTCGTCCTCATTGTCGCTGTATAGCACTTCCTTAGTCAACTCAACATACCAGTCCGCAAACTCATCCCAGATGAAGTTGTAGAGGATGTGACCAGCCACACCAAACTCAAACTTATCGAAGTTTTCAGTGACCTTACCGATCGTTTCGTTGAGGTTGTGGAGAATCCAGCGGTCTGTCACGTTACCTGCTTGACCAGCAGCCACTTTAGCTACATTTTCACGCGCCACATCCAAGGTCAACCCTTCATTGTTCATGAGGATGTAACGTGAGATGTTCCAAATCTTGTTAATGAAGTTCCATGACGCATCCATTTTCTCGTAAGAGAAACGCACGTCTTGCCCTGGAGCAGAACCGTTTGAAAGGAACCAACGAAGGGCATCGGCACCGTATTTCTCAATGACATCCATTGGGTCAATCCCGTTACCGAGAGATTTCGACATTTTGCGTCCTTGCTCGTCACGAATGAGACCGTGAATCAGAACGTTTTGGAATGGTTGACGACCTGTGAATTCCAAAGATTGGAAGATCATACGAGACACCCAGAAGAAGATGATGTCGTAACCTGTTACCAAGGTTGAAGTTGGGAAGTAACGTTTGAAGTCTTCTGAGTCGACATCCGGCCAGCCCATAGTTGAGAATGGCCAAAGGGCTGAACTAAACCAAGTATCCAAGACATCTTCGTCTTGTTTCCATCCGTCACCTTCTGGCGCTTCTTCGCCAACGTACATTTCACCCTCAGCATTGTACCAAGCTGGGATTTGGTGACCCCACCAGAGCTGACGAGAGATCACCCAGTCGTGGACATTTTCCATCCATTGAAGGAAGGTATCGTTGAAACGAGGTGGGTAAAATTCAACCTTATCATCTGTGTCTTGGTTGGCAATGGCATTTTTCGCCAATTGATCCATCTTCACAAACCATTGTGTAGACAAACGTGGCTCAACCATAACCCCTGTACGCTCTGAGTGACCAACTGAGTGGGTCATCTTCTCAATCTTAACAAGGGCACCAATTTCTTCTAACTTCTTGATAACAGCCTTACGAGCTTCAAAGCGATCCATACCGTTGAATTCGCCAGCCAATTCATTCATGGTGCCATCATCGTTCATGACGTTCACTTGCGGAAGATTATGACGTTGACCAACCAAGAAGTCGTTAGGGTCATGGGCAGGAGTGATTTTCACCACACCAGTACCAAATTCAGGGTCTGCGTGTTCGTCCCCTACGATTGGGATTGGCTTGTTCAAGATTGGCAAGATAACATTTTTACCAATCAAGTCTTTATAACGGTCGTCATTTGGGTTAACCGCTACGGCAGTATCCCCAAACATAGTCTCCGGACGAGTTGTCGCTACTTCGAGGGCACGGGAACCGTCTTCCAACATGTAGTTCATGTGGTAGAAGGCACCTTCAACATCCTTGTGAATAACCTCGATATCAGAAAGGGCAGTACGGGCTTTCGGATCCCAGTTGATGATAAATTCACCACGGTAGATCCAGCCCTTCTTATAAAGCTCTACAAAGACCTTACGAACGGCTTTTGACAACCCTTCATCAAGGGTGAAACGCTCACGAGAGTAGTCTACAGAGAGCCCCATCTTGCCCCATTGTTCCTTGATAGTCGTCGCATATTCGTCTTTCCATTCCCAAACCTTATCGAGGAATTTCTCACGACCGAGGTCATAACGAGAGATGCCGTCCTCAGCCAAACGCGCTTCTACTTTAGCTTGAGTGGCAATCCCAGCGTGGTCCATCCCTGGAAGCCAAAGCGTATCGAAACCTTGCATACGTTTTTGACGGATGATGATATCTTGCAAAGTTGTATCCCAAGCGTGACCAAGGTGAAGTTTCCCAGTTACGTTTGGTGGTGGAATAACGATGGAATAAGGCTTAGCCTTTTTATCGCCAGAAGGCTTGAAAACATCTTCGTCAAGCCATTTTTGGTAACGACCAGCCTCAACCTCGGCTGGATTGTATTTAGGTGAAAGTTCTTTAGACATGTGTGTGTCCTTTCTAGTTATTTCTATTCTTTAGTGTTGATCTTGAGTCTCCCACTCACTCTTCAGCAAGCCGTACCTCAAATCATCACAGCGATTGCCTTGGGCATCTTTGCGGTCTCTTATGCGAGCTTCGAGGGTAAAGCCAAGCTTTTCCGCGACTCGTTGACTTTGAAGGTTGTATCCAAAGCAGACCAGTTCTATCTTGTGAAGCCCCAATTCTTTAAAGCCTAAGTCAATCAAGGCTCGCGCTGCTTCTGGCACATAACCTCGGCCCCAATAGTCTGGGTGCAAGGTATAGCCAATTTCCAGCACATCATCTTCGTGGCGATGGTTGAAGTCGACAGAACCAATGATTGTATCGGTCCCTTTAACTACTATGCCGTAACCAGCTGGGAGATTGTCCTTTTCATTGCGCTCGGGAAGGATATGTTCTAGGTAATAAATCTCATCTTCCAAGGTCTTGACAGGTGGAAAACCTGCTGGGTAAGAGACTTCTGGACGACTAGCATAGTCAAAGATATCTTCAACATCCGCCACTGTTCGGACTCGCAAGACCAGTCGATCCGTTTCGATTTTATCTGGCAACTCAGCTCTTGTCATTCTTCTTCCTCGCTTTCTTCATAAAGCTCCCCATGGGATCGACTCGGTCATCTAGATAACGATAAACACGCTGGTGCCCGTCCCCCATAAAGTAAGTTGGCGCAAAGCGGTCATTTTTAAAATGCCCCTTGTCATCTAAGAGCTCTGGATCAGCCAGTCGCTCGAGAATCTTGGCAAAAATATGACAGATGCCATCTTCCTCAATAATCCGATCCACCTGACAATCCAAAACGACTGGACAAGCTTCTAAAATCGGTGCCTGAGTTCGTTCAGAAATCTCATAGTCAAGGCCCAAGTGTTTCAATTTCTCCCTATGGCTGATAAAACCAGCCTGCTCCATCTGGAGCATGAGATTTTCATCAGGGATGTTGACAGTGAACTGTTGATAATGCTTAATCTGGTCAGCCGCATTTTCCTCACTACCAACACCGATGACCAGCCAATCTCCCAAGCTATAAGAGGAACTGCAAGTCGTGATATTGTCCCCAAAGTTCTGGTCCTGATACCCCAAGATGAAAATCGGAAAACCGTAGTAGAGTTTGCTGGTGTTAAAAGATTGTTTCATGACAAGCTCCTTCAGCTAGCGGGATAAAAGAAAAATCGTCCCTGTCATTAATCTGACAGGGACGAATGTGTTGATCCGCGGTACCACCCAATTTCGGGCAATGCCCGCAACTTTGTTTATTTCATTTTCATCCATTAGCAACTAGTTCTGACACATTTGTGGACTTCTCAGCACCGCCACTTTCTGTAAAATGTGGGATTCAAAACACCTCTAATAGGTTCATTTTAGCAAGTTTTCCTGGAAATAGCAAGAAATCATAAAAGCGATTATTTAAATTTAACGCCTAGTTCTTTCAATTTCTTGATTGTAGCTGGGCCGATTCCTTTAAGGGCCAACAACTCTTTTTCTGTCCAGTTTGCGAAGTCCGCAACAGAGCGAATACCTTCATCATAGAATGTTTGCGCACGATCAAGTGCCACACCTTCCAAACTTGCGACAAATTCTTCCACTGAAGAAGTCGCTTGTTTCACTTCTTTCGCCACTGCTTTTGTAGCTTTCTCAACCTTTTTAGGTGCTTCTTTCACAGTAGTTACAGTTGCGACAGCTTTTTCAAAAGATGTCTATTTTGATGTTTGTATTGTTTCGCACGGTTTACGTTCTTCTTTGCCATTTTTCCTCCTAAATTCAGTGATCAATTCCTAAGGCAACAAGGTTTCATCACCATAATTCCATTCAATAATCCGTTGATGTCATTTCAACTTTTTTATTGTATCACAATCCCCTAAAAAATCAAGTCATTGCTCAATTTTCAGGTAAATCTAGCCAGTAAAACGCCTTCAATAAGGCCATTTTAATATTTTCTTTCACCAAAGAGGCCATCTGGTAAATCATGAAATCCTTTTCCAGCATGGAAATTTTCAAACTTCCCTTGCAAGAACTGATAAGCGTCCAAACGGCTTTCATAGCGAATCATAGCAATTTTAGCTCGCTCATCCTGGTCTTCGTCAAAAACCTTCTTACTTTCTTCGAGAGCCATTTCATTGATCATGACTTGAGTCTTGATCCACTCCTCAAACTCCTTCATAAAATCTGTTTCGTAACTCATCTTTACTCCATTCCTCTATAAAAATCCGTATCGATCTCCCGATAAGGTTGAATGTCCTGAACATATTCCAAGACACCTTGAAAATCCCCTGCTTCATCACGCACGGCTGCATAGGTGACATGGACAAATTTCCCACGCGATTCTGATTTGAACCACATTTCATACTTGTCTTTTTTCCCTTCACGAAGCCCTTGCATGATGGCTTTGACCTTCTCCAAGTATTTCGGAGGGTGACACAGCTCAACATTACGTCCTACCTGTGATGGCGTCCTCTTAAAAATCATTTCCTCAAAAGGCGCAGCATCATTGTAATATTGGAAAATATCATCCTTATTGACAAAGGTGATCTCCATCGGCAGATGATTCAAGATCAAATTCGCTTGCTCCACTGACAAATAGCCATTACCAAACGGTTGAGGTTGGTTGCGATCGAAATTCTCTTCTTTTTTCTTAGGCGTGAAGGTAATCGTCAACTGTCCCTCAGGAGTCTCAATGACCTGACGGTGCTCGTCTCCATTTGAAGAAGAAAGCGGTTCAGTTGAACCTTCTGACTCTTCAGACGCTTCCTCCTTGAAGTCCACGCGTTTCGGCACCCATTTCTCACTTGGGAGAATAATGGCATAACCATAAGCATCACTTTCTTCTGCAATGGAGAGCCAGTCATCCTGGGTAAAGGCCTCCAACAAAATCATCAAGAGAATCGACTCTTCCTTGAAGATCATGCCCTCAAATTCTTGCGCAAAGGCTTCAAAGAGCTCTTTGACTTCTAAGATACTAGAATCCGGTAATTTCTTGGCCACATCCAAAACTTTCGCAAAGAGTTCCCGAATCTGGTCATCCACTCCCCACATCACTTTTGGTGGGGAATCATGCCCATATTTTTCCATAATCGGAAACATCAACTCTTCCTTACGACGGTAATGCCGGTCAAATTGACCCACCAAACCCAGCTGACGTAACAATCCCTTATGAATCTCCTGAATCATCTCAGGATCCTCAGTCGTCTCATAATTGTCTAGCAAGCGGCGTACCCGCATCATAGCCGCACGAAGGGCTAGATTCTCCTGTTTAAAGATTTGAACAGGATGACCAGGGTGGTCGGTATCTGCTACTTCGACCCCTTGAACCGCATTCTTAAAGAGATTGGCATGGACATCGCACAGCTCCATGACATCCTCAAAGGTGATGCCTGCATCGGAGTTCATCAGTTCATGCTCCATAAGGGAGATCTCAATCGCAGAAACCCCTGCAAAAGTCGCATCAAACCGTTCCTGAACCGATTCAGGGGAAGCTCCATGATGAAGCTCTAATAAGATATCTCTTAAGACATGAATTCGTTCATCACTCATTGGTCTAGCCCCACTACTTCATAGCCATTAGCCTCTAGCGTTCGCACAATCTTCTCCATAGGCGTACCTTCTAATTTTGATCCTTGTTTCAAAGAAACCTTGCGCCCAACTGTATTGCGCATGATCGGATTGGCTAAGGGTTTAAAGCCCAACTCCACCAACAAATCCAATACTTCCGGATGTTGATCAATGACTTGAGCCACTGGAATCGATACATCAATAACATTGTCCATTTTCCTATTTCCTTCACTCATTCTGTTCATTTTCTCTTCTTCACTAATTTCACAACTGCTTCTGTGCGTGCAGTATGGGGGAACATATCCACTGATTGAATATATTCAACCTGATAAACCTTCGTCAAAGCCACTAGATCGCGTGCCAAAGTAGAGACATTACAAGAGACATAGACCATCTTTTCAGGTGCATACTGCAACAAGGTCTCGATTAATTTTGTACCCAAGCCCGTACGAGGTGGATCCACAATCACAGCATTAGCTCGATAGCCTTCTTGGTACCAGCGAGGAATGATCTCCTCTGCTGTACCAGCCTCATAGTGGGTATTCTCAAATCCCATCCGTTTAGCATTGTATTTGGCATCTTCAATCGCTTCAGGAATAATATCCATCCCCCGAACACTTTTCACTCTATTAGCAAAAGCAAACCCAATCGTTCCAACCCCACAATAGGCATCTATCAAATGATCCTCTGGAGAAACATCTAGAGCCTTGACAGCCTCACTATACAATACTTCAGTTTGTTCCGGATTCAACTGGTAAAAGGCTCGAGGAGAAAGGGAGAATTCATAATCCAAAACCCCTTCCAAAATGGCTTCTTCTCCCCAAATAATCTGCGTTTGTTCCCCATAAATTTCACTGGATCGAGACGTATTTTTATTAACAGCAACTGTGACAATCTCAGGGTGTTTCGTGACCAAGTCTTGCACCAAATTATTTAGGTTAATCTGACGACTGGTAACCACAATGATCTGAACCTGACCAGACTTCCGAGCCCGTCGAATCATCATGGTTCTAACACCCAGTTCTTTACGTTCATCAGCAATCGGAATCTGATAATAGGTCAGTAAATCCGCTAGATCGTTGGCGATAGCTTGAATAACCGGATCTTGAACCAAACAATCTTTTAATTCCACCAAATAATGTGAATTTTGAGCATAGAGGCCCGCCTTCACCTGACCCTTGAATTTCCTTGTTTGAAATTGCAATTTTGCCCGATAGTAAAGAGGCTCCTGCATTCCGATTGTTGGCCGAATATCATACTGTTCAAATCCTTCAGGTGAGAACTTCTTCAAGGCCTGTTGCAATAAATCTGTCTTAAACTCCAGCTGCTTGTCATACTTCAAATGCATGATTTGGCAACCACCACAGGTCTCATAGATATCACACATGGGTGTCACACGAAACTTAGACGCCTTATTCACAGATAGGAGTTTGGCTTCCGCAAAATTTTTCTTGACACTTGTAATTTGGCAGAAGATATCTTCTCCCTTCAAAGCACCTGGCACAAAGACAAGTGTTTTTTTATAAAAGCCAATCCCTTCTCCGTTAATTCCCATTCGTTTAATTTTCAAAGGAATTTTTTGTTTTACTTTAACGTTCATATCCCTATCTTAACACATTTTTCGGTATAATAAAAACATGAAAATTACAAAACTAGAAAAGAAAAAAAGACTCTACCTCCTTGAATTAGACAATGATCAAAAACTTTATATCACAGAAGACACCATCGTCAAATATTTTCTTTCCAAAGAGAAAGAAATCAGTGAAGAGGAACTAAAAGAAATCCAAGAGTTTGCTCAATACTCCTATGGTAAAAACCTGGCCCTTTACCATCTTTCTTTTAAAGCTCGAACAACAAAAGAAGTCAGAGACTACCTGACAAAGTATGAGATTGAAAGTGGCATTATTGATAAAGTGGTCCAACACCTAAAAGAAGACAAGTGGTTAGATGATCGTCAATATGCAAGAAACCTGATAGAAGCCAACCTCCTCAGTGGCGATAAGGGCCCTCTCTTATTACAACAAAAAATTCAACAAAAAGGGATACCAAAATCTATCCTTCAAGAAATACTTGCAGACTATGATTTTTCAGAAGTGATCGACCGTACCGCAATAAAACTGCTAAAAAAATACCAAGGAAAATATCCGTTAAAAGCCATTGAAACGAAAATCATCCAAGCACTCATTTCAAAAGGTTTTTCTTACAATCAAGCAAAGATAGCATTCCAAAATCTCGAGCTCGAAACAGATGAAGAAACAACCAATGAGCTCATTCTAAAAGAGTTAGAAAAACAATACCGTAAATACAGTAAAAAATATGAAGGCTATGACCTCAAACAACGCTTAACTCAAGCACTGGCCAGAAAGGGATATGATTATAGTGATATAACGTCAGCTATTAGAGAATACTTAGATTCATAAACCAAATTGAAAATTAAATAGAAAAATAAGAAAAAATTTGAAAAAATATGATACAATATAGAGGATATACTTAGATTGTAGAAAGTTGGTAAGTTATGAAACTACCTAAAGAAGGCGACTTTATTACAATTCAAAGTTATAAACATGATGGCAGTTTACACCGAACATGGCGTGACACCATGGTATTAAAGATAACCGAAAATGCAATTATTGGAGTAAATGATCATACACTTGTTACTGAAAGTGATGGTAGACGTTGGATTACACGTGAACCAGCGATCGTATATTTCCATAAAAAATATTGGTTTAACATCATCGCCATGATCCGTGACAATGGTGTGTCTTACTACTGTAACCTAGCAAGTCCTTTTCACATTGACCAAGAAGCCTTAAAATATATCGACTATGATCTCGATGTCAAGGTCTTTACCAATGGTGAAAAAAAATTGTTAGATGTTGAAGAATACGAGCAGCATAAAGAAAAAATGCACTATTCAGATGACATCGACTTTATTTTAAAGGAAAATGTTAAGGTTCTAGTAGATTGGATAAACCAAAACAAAAGTCCCTTTTCTGAGGAATATATCAAAATTTGGTATAACCGTTATGTTGAACTGCGAAATAAATAAAGTTGGAAAGAGCGCAAGCTCTTTTTTCTTTTAAATTAATAAAAAAATAACTACAAAAAAAAGTCTAATGACAACCATTAGACTTTTTCGATACACTATCGGGAAGACAGGATTCGAACCTGCGACACCTTGGTCCCAAACCAAGTACTCTACCAAGCTGAGCTACTTCCCGATCTAAAGCTACCGCTTTATGCACCCTAGAGGAGTCGAACCTCTAACCGCCTGATTCGTAGTCAGGTACTCTATCCAGTTGAGCTAAGGGTGCTCATTCCTATTTAATTCTTACATAGCCTTCCGACCATGCACCCTAGAGGAGTCGAACCTCTAACCGCCTGATTCGTAGTCAGGTACTCTATCCAGTTGAGCTAAGGGTGCTTCTTTCAACCTTTGTCTATGCCGAGGACCGGAATCGAACCGGTACGATCGTTACCAATCGCAGGATTTTAAGTCCTGTGCGTCTGCCAGTTCCGCCACCCCGGCCTCCTCAAGCGAACGACGGGATTCGAACCCGCGACCCCCACCTTGGCAAGGTGGTGTTCTACCACTGAACTACGTTCGCATTGCTTTCTTTATATAAAAAAATGCCGGCTACATGACTTGAACACGCGACCCTCTGATTACAAATCAGATGCTCTACCAACTGAGCTAAGCCGGCTCATTATTATTCTCTTATGCGGGTTAAGGGACTTGAACCCCCACGCCGTAAAGCGCCAGATCCTAAATCTGGTGCGTCTGCCAATTCCGCCAAACCCGCAAAATATGACCCGTACTGGGCTCGAACCAGTGACCCATTGATTAAAAGTCAATTGCTCTACCAACTGAGCTAACGAGTCTTAAAATAATTTTCATTATCTTAACGGTCCCGACGGGAATCGAACCCGCGATCTTCGCCGTGACAGGGCGACGTGATAACCGCTACACTACGGGACCTATGGGAGTTAACGGGATCGAACCGCTGACCCTCTGCTTGTAAGGCAGATGCTCTCCCAGCTGAGCTAAACTCCCTTATGGTCGTTTAACTCAGCCAACGGTCAGAAACTGCGTTTCTCTTATCCGCCGATTGGAATCTCGATTGCCTCTCAATTCCAACTAAGCTAAACTCCCAAATGAGCCTAGTATCTACTAGGCTCAATCTCTTGCTAAGCGACTACCTTATCTCACAGGGGGCAACCCCCAACTACTTCCGGCGTTCTAGGGCTTAACTGCTGTGTTCGGCATGGGTACAGGTGTATCTCCTAGGCTATCGTCACTTAACTCTGAATGATTAAACATTCAAAATTGAACATCTATATTCTAACAAGTTAACCTTTCGTTGTCAATATCTTCTGACTCTTTGGATAAGTCCTCGAGCTATTAGTATTAGTCCGCTCCATTGCTCACACAACTTCCACTCCTAACCTATCTACCTGATCTTCTCTCAGGGCTCTTACTGATATAAAATCATGGGAAATCTCATCTTGAGGTGGGTTTCACACTTAGATGCTTTCAGCGTTTATCCCTTCCCTACATAGCTACCCAGCGATGCCTCTGGCGAGACAACTGGTACACCAGCGGTAAGTCCACTCTGGTCCTCTCGTACTAGGAGCAGATCCTCTCAAATTTCCTACGCCCGCGACGGATAGGGACCGAACTGTCTCACGACGTTCTGAACCCAGCTCGCGTGCCGCTTTAATGGGCGAACAGCCCAACCCTTGGGACCGACTACAGCCCCAGGATGCGACGAGCCGACATCGAGGTGCCAAACCTCCCCGTCGATGTGAACTCTTGGGGGAGATAAGCCTGTTATCCCCAGGGTAGCTTTTATCCGTTGAGCGATGGCCCTTCCATACGGAACCACCGGATCACTAAGCCCGACTTTCGTCCCTGCTCGAGTTGTAGCTCTCGCAGTCAAGCTCCCTTATACCTTTACACTCTGCGAATGATTTCCAACCATTCTGAGGGAACCTTTGGGCGCCTCCGTTACCTTTTAGGAGGCGACCGCCCCAGTCAAACTGCCCGTCAGACACTGTCTCCGTAGATGATTAACCTACCGGGTTAGAGTGGCCATAACACAAGGGTAGTATCCCAACAACGCCTCCATCGAAACTGGCGTCCCGATATCAATGGCTCCTACCTATCCTGTACATGTGGTACAGACACTCAATATCAAACTGCAGTAAAGCTCCATGGGGTCTTTCCGTCCTGTCGCGGGTAACCTGCATCTTCACAGGTACTAAAATTTCACCGAGTCTCTCGTTGAGACAGTGCCCAAATCATTACGCCTTTCGTGCGGGTCGGAACTTACCCGACAAGGAATTTCGCTACCTTAGGACCGTTATAGTTACGGCCGCCGTTTACTGGGGCTTCAATTCATACCTTCGAGTTACCTCTAAGCACTCCTCTTAACCTTCCAGCACCGGGCAGGCGTCACCCCCTATACATCATCTTACGATTTAGCAGAGAGCTGTGTTTTTGATAAACAGTTGCTTGGGCCTATTCACTGCGGCTGACTTTAAGCCAGCACCCCTTCTCCCGAAGTTACGGGGTCATTTTGCCGAGTTCCTTAACGAGAGTTCTCTCGCTCACCTGAGGCTACTCGCCTCGACTACCTGTGTCGGTTTGCGGTACGGGTAGAGTATGATTAACGCTAGAAGCTTTTCTTGGCAGTGTGACGTCACTAACTTCGCTACTAAACTTCGCTCCCCATCACAGCTCAATGTTATAGAATTAAGCATTTAACTCAATTCACACCTCACTGCTTAGACGTGCACTTCCAGTCGCACGCTTTAGTTAGCCTACTGCGTCCCTCCTTCACTACATACTCTAGTACAGGAATATCAACCTGTTGTCCATCGGATACACCTTTCGGTCTCTCCTTAGGTCCCGACTAACCCAGGGCGGACGAGCCTTCCCCTGGAAACCTTAGTCTTACGGTGGACAGGATTCTCACCTGTCTTTCGCTACTCATACCGGCATTCTCACTTCTATGCGTTCCAGCGCTCCTCACGGTACACCTTCTCCACACATAGAACGCTCTCCTACCATACCTATAAAGGTATCCACAGCTTCGGTAAATTGTTTTAGCCCCGGTACATTTTCGGCGCAGGGTCACTCGACTAGTGAGCTATTACGCACTCTTTGAATGAATAGTCGCTTCTAAGCTAACATCCTAGTTGTCTGTGCAACCCCACATCCTTTTCCACTTAACAATTATTTTGGGACCTTAGCTGGTGGTCTGGGCTGTTTCCCTTTCGACTACGGATCTTAGCACTCGCAGTCTGACTGCCGACCATAATTCATTGGCATTCGGAGTTTATCTGAGATTGGTAATCCGGGATGGACCCCTCACCCAAACAGTGCTCTACCTCCAAGAATCTTAATGTCGACGCTAGCCCTAAAGCTATTTCGGAGAGAACCAGCTATCTCCAAGTTCGTTTGGAATTTCTCCGCTACCCACAAGTCATCCAAGCACTTTTCAACGTGCCCTGGTTCGGTCCTCCAGTGAGTTTTACCTCACCTTCAACCTGCTCATGGGTAGGTCACATGGTTTCGGGTCTACGACATAATACTATTGCGCCCTATTCAGACTCGGTTTCCCTACGGCTCCGTCTCTTCAACTTAACCTCGCATCATATCGTAACTCGCCGGTTCATTCTACAAAAGGCACGCTCTCACCCATTAACGGGCTCGAACTTGTTGTAGGCACACGGTTTCAGGTTCTATTTCACTCCCCTCCCGGGGTGCTTTTCACCTTTCCCTCACGGTACTGGTTCACTATCGGTCACTAGAGAGTATTTAGGGTTGGGAGATGGTCCTCCCAGATTCCGACGGGATTTCTCGTGTCCCGCCGTACTCAGGATACTGCTAGGTATAAAGACTATTTCGAATACGAGGCTCTTACTCTCTTTGGCTGACCTTCCCATGTCATTCTTCTATAATCTTTAAGTCCACGTTGCAGTCCTACAACCCCGAAGAGTAAACTCTTCGGTTTGCCCTCCTGCCGTTTCGCTCGCCGCTACTCAGGCAATCGCTTTTGCTTTCTCTTCCTGCGCTACTTAGATGTTTCAGTTCACTGCGTCTTCCTCTACCTATCCTTAACAGATAGGAGTACTAGCCATTAGCTAGTGGGTTCCCCCATTCGGACATCTCTGGATCGTCGCTTACTTACAGCTCCCCAAAGCATTTCGTCGTTTGTCACGTCCTTCTTCGGCTTCTAGTGCCAAGGCATCCACCGTGCGCCCTTATTAACTTAACCTTATTTTTGGTCTTGCGACCTAAACTCTTTAAATATTTACAGCGTTTCGGTTTATTTTCTTGTTACTATTTGATATAGATATTCAATTTTCAATGTTCAATCTTAACACCCTTATAGTGTTAATGGAGCCTAGCGGGATCGAACCGCTGACCTCCTGCGTGCAAAGCAGGCGCTCTCCCAGCTGAGCTAAGGCCCCACAAGACCTCTCAAAACTAAACAAGACCAACGTACAGGTTTCCTTTTCCTTAGAAAGGAGGTGATCCAGCCGCACCTTCCGATACGGCTACCTTGTTACGACTTCACCCCAATCATCTATCCCACCTTAGGCGGCTGGCTCCAAATGGTTACCTCACCGACTTCGGGTGTTACAAACTCTCGTGGTGTGACGGGCGGTGTGTACAAGGCCCGGGAACGTATTCACCGCGGCGTGCTGATCCGCGATTACTAGCGATTCCGACTTCATGTAGGCGAGTTGCGACCTACAATCCGAACTGAGACTGGCTTTAAGAGATTAGCTTGCCGTCACCGACTCGCGACTCGTTGTACCAGCCATTGTAGCACGTGTGTAGCCCAGGTCATAAGGGGCATGATGATTTGACGTCATCCCCACCTTCCTCCGGTTTATTACCGGCAGTCTCGCTAGAGTGCCCAACTCAATGATGGCAACTAACAATAGGGGTTGCGCTCGTTGCGGGACTTAACCCAACATCTCACGACACGAGCTGACGACAACCATGCACCACCTGTCACCTCTGTCCCGAAGGAAAACTCTATCTCTAGAGCGGTCAGAGGGATGTCAAGACCTGGTAAGGTTCTTCGCGTTGCTTCGAATTAAACCACATGCTCCACCGCTTGTGCGGGCCCCCGTCAATTCCTTTGAGTTTCAACCTTGCGGTCGTACTCCCCAGGCGGAGTGCTTAATGCGTTAGGCTGCACTGAGTCCCGGAAAGGACCCAACACCTAGCACTCATCGTTTACGGCGTGGACTACCAGGGTATCTAATCCTGTTTGCTCCCCACGCTTTCGAGCCTCAGCGTCAGTTACAGACCAGAGAGCCGCTTTCGCCACCGGTGTTCCTCCATATATCTACGCATTTCACCGCTACACATGGAATTCCACTCTCCCCTTCTGCACTCAAGTTAAACAGTTTCCAAAGCGTACTATGGTTAAGCCACAGCCTTTAACTTCAGACTTATCTAACCGCCTGCGCTCGCTTTACGCCCAATAAATCCGGATAACGCTCGGGACCTACGTATTACCGCGCTGGCACGTAGTTAGCCGTCCCTTTCTGGTAAGATACCGTCACAGCGTGAACTTTCCACTCTCACACTCGTTCTTCTCTTACAACAGAGCTTTACGATCCGAAAACCTTCTTCACTCACGCGCGTTGCTCGGTCAGGGTTGCCCCCATTGCCGAAGATTCCCTACTGCGCCTCCCGTAGGAGTCTGGGCCGTGTCTCAGTCCCAGTGTGGCCGATCACCCTCTCAGGTCGGCTATGTATCGTCGCCTTGGTGAGCCGTTACCTCACCAACTAGCTAATACAACGCAGGTCCATCTCTTAGTGATGCAGTTGCACCTTTCAAGTCAACATCATGCAATGTCGACTTTTATGCGGTATTAGCTATCGTTTCCAATAGTTATCCCCCGCTAAGAGGCAGGTTACCTACGCGTTACTCACCCGTTCGCAACTCTTCCAGAAGAGCAAGCTCCTCCTTCAGCGTTCTACTTGCATGTATTAGGCACGCCGCCAGCGTTCATCCTGAGCCAGGATCAAACTCTCATTAAAATAATTGTTTGTCTTAAACTCATTCTGTCACTGACAGATTTATTGTTTCTTTATTGTTCAGTTACTATAACTTGCGTTATAGCGCCCTGCACATTGGTTCGTCTTGTTCAGTTTTCAAAGGTCTTTGTCGCTCTCGCGCGACAACTATATTAGTATATCATGACCTTCCCCTACTGTCAATACTTTTTTTCAAAAAATTTTACTTTCTTGAAAGTTTTTTGTTTATATAAAAAAATCAGGAGCATCAATACCCCTGATTCCTCTATAATTTAATTGATGTTTTCAATCTCTTTTTGATCTCTATTCTTTTACTTCCAATAGACCGATATCTCCGTCTTCTCTACGGTAGATAACATTAGTTGTGTTGTCTTCTGCATCACGATAAATGAAGAAATCGTGTGCTAATAGATCCATTTGAAGGATCGCTTCATCTATATCCATTGGTTCTAGATCAATTGTTTTTGAGCGAACAACTTTTTCTGTGGTTGTTGCTTCTTCTACAACTGCGTCGGTAAACAATTTACCTGCACCAGATTTAACACGATTTTTCTTTTCGATTTTTGTTTTATTCTTACGAATTTGACGTTCAATTTTATCCACAACCAGATCAATTGAACCGTACATATCTTGAGAGACATCTTCTGCACGCAGTGTAATAGATCCAAGTGGAATAGTTACTTCTACTTTTGCGGTCTTTTCACGGTAAACTTTTAAGTTTACTCGAGCGTCTAGCTCTTGATCTGCCTGAAAATATTTTTCAATCTTTTCGAGTTTAGAAACGACATAGTCGCGAATGGCTTCTGTTACTTCTAGGTTTTCACCACGGATACTATATTTAATCATATTAGTACCTACTTTCTAAACATTATGTTTTTATTTATATGTATATTATAACGCTTTCATAAAGTTTTTGCAAATCTTTTTTTACCTTGCGATTGAAAATGTCTTTATTTCTTTCACACCTTTTTCAATTAATAGGCGCTTCATTAATTCGATTGTTTTGCCAGTTGTGTAGATGTCATCGAAGATAAGATATTTCTGCTTTTTTGAAACTTCTCCTTTTAATTGAAAGTGTTGAGAGGTTTTTAATCTTTCTTCTCTTGTTTTTTTTGATTGGGCTAAGGTGCCTTCTTTTTGGAATAGACTGCTGTACTTTATTTCTGCAAAATCTAATATAGTCGATACTTGATTGAATCCTCTCTCCTGCTTTTTTTCATGGCTAATTGGAGTCGGTACTATAGTATAGCTTTTATACTTTTTTAAGGCTTTTTTGATGTCACATGCAAATACCATTCCTAATAAACGATCTCCTTCAAATTTATATCGCTTGAAATAGTCCTTCATTGCTGCATTATATCTATATAATGCTTCATGTTCGACTATATTCCCCTTTTGTATCCAGTATTCGCAATCTTTACATACTTTCTCCTCTTTATCTTTATAACATCTAGGACAATGGATTTCGCCAATTTGTTCGAAGTCTTCTTTGCATTCTTTACAAATCCATTCTTCTTGTTGATTCATAAAAATAAGGTCTGTGAAATGTTCACCAGTTTTCAACTCTTTCGTACAAAGCAGACATTCTTTCAAAATCCAGCCTCCTGATTCATTTCCTTTATTTCCTTAATCGCTTTCTTCATTTCTCGTGTTATGCCATCTGATAGGAAAAGTAGTTTACCTGTTGGTCTTTCTTTACTTCGACCGACCCTTCCTGAAATTTGTACGAGGGTACTTTTAGTAAATAATTTATGATTACTTTCTAAAACAAAGACATCTACAAACGGAAAGGTCACTCCTCTTTCTAAAATAGTTGTAGAGACTAGCATGGTTATGGCTCTGTTTCTAAACTCTTCTACCATTCGTAGACGGTCTGTTGTCTGTGAGGATACAAAACCTACTGTTTCTTTGGGAAAGTATTTTTTTAAGTTCTCAGTGAATTGTTGTCCTAATTCTATTTCAGATACAAAGATTAACAATGGGTAGTGAGTCTGTCTTTGTTTCTTGATCAGTTGCAATAGTTCGTAAGGGATTCTTCCTTTTTCTATTTTTTCTCTAATTTTCGGCACCCATTTTATTTTAGGGACCACTAGTGGGTTCCCATGAAATCTTCTTGGGAGACTATAACGAATGATTTCTTTTTTCTTGACCTTTTTATCTAACTCATCTGTAGAGGTTGCTGTCAAATATAGGGTATTCCCCTCTTTTTTTATTGCATTCTGAGCTGCTTTATATAAGATTGGATTATCCACATATGGAAAAGCATCTACCTCATCTATAATAAGGAGATCAAAGGCCTGATAAAACTTTAGCAATTGGTGGGTTGTAGCGATCACTAAAGGCGTTCTAAAATAGGGCTCTGATTCTCCATGAAGCAAAGAGATGGAGCAGGAAAAATCTTCCTCCATCCTTCCGTACAATTCTATACAGACATCGATTCTTGGGGTAGCAATACAGACTGCTTTTCCTGCCTTGATCGCTGTTGCTACAACCTGGTACATCATTTCCGTTTTTCCAGCTCCTGTCACAGCATGTACCAAGGCATGTTTTCCTGCTTTAACTGCATGGATAAGTCCTTCAGATACCTCTTGTTGATAGGAAGTCAAGGTCCCTTTCCAGTTTAGCACCTCTTTTCCTTCAAAGTCTTGCTGTCCAATAGCATAAAGTTTTTGATCACTCCGGATCCTTCCCAATTGGATACAGGCTCTACAATACAGTACCTCTTCACTCAACTTCCACAGTTTTTGATTAATCAAACTGCCACATCGAAAGCATTGGTACCTTCCATTCTGTTTTTCTATAGCTGGAAATTCTTGGGCAATTTCTTTTAGATCATTTGTCATTTGACTCTCCGTTAAGAGTCTTCCATAAGAATCTTCTATCTTCATACTTATTAATTCGCAAAAGTTGGAGAAAATCATTCTTTTTTTGTAAAATAAGAATATGGAATATGTTACATTTAAAGAGAACGGTACTGTTCAAGAAGAAATCAAAAAGTCAAAATTCATTTGTCATGTCAAGCGAGTCTCCTCTGAAGAGGAAGCTAGAGATTTTATCAATGCCATCAAAAAGGAACACTATAAGGCTACACATAACTGCTCTGCTTTCATCATTGGAGAACAAAGTGATATCAAACGAACCAGTGACGATGGAGAGCCTAGTGGAACAGCTGGGGTACCGATGTTAGGAGTTTTGGAGAATCATCGCATCACTAATAGTTGTGTCGTGGTTACCCGCTATTTCGGAGGTATTAAATTAGGTGCTGGCGGTCTGATTCGTGCTTATGCTGGAAGTGTGGCACAAGCAGTTCGAGAAATTGGACTGGTAGAAATCAAAGAGCAAGTGGTTCTTGGGATCACACTTTCTTATTCCCAATACCAAGAATTTGCTAATTTCTTAAAAGACCATCAATTGGCGGAACAAGATCCAATGTTCACAGATCAGGTGATGACAACTATTTTTGTGGATAAAGAAAATACAAACTCTATCACAGCAGCTTTAGTCGAATTTTACAATGGTAAAGTCATTATTAAGGATCAAGGAATTCGTGAGGTTGAAGTACCCCTGCTTTCTGTAGAAAAATAATTAAAATACTATCGGCAACGATAGTTTTTTTTTATCACACCCATAAAATTTCTATATTTTACATTCTTCCCGCAAGGGACTATACTTGTTAGTATCAAGAAAACCTAGAACTGAGGTATATTATGGCTATTTATGAAAATATTACAGAACTGATTGGGAACACTCCGATTGTCAAATTGAACCGTCTTGTTCCTGAAGGAGCTGCAGATGTCTATGTCA
Source organism: Streptococcus sp. CP1998 (assembly GCF_041026655.1). Lineage (NCBI taxonomy): Bacteria > Bacillati > Bacillota > Bacilli > Lactobacillales > Streptococcaceae > Streptococcus > Streptococcus sp. CP1998. Next base: position 576,204 of record NZ_CP163380.1, on the reverse strand, counting down.
AACTCGAAGCTTTCAATCCTGGATCATCTGTTAAAGACCGGATTGCTTTGAGCATGATTGAAAAAGCTGAAGCGGATGGCTTGATCAAACCAGGTGATACCATTGTCGAAGCAACTAGTGGGAACACAGGGATTGGCTTGTCATGGGTTGGCGCAGCTAAAGGCTACAAAGTTGTGATTGTCATGCCTGAAACTATGAGTGTGGAACGTCGTAAAATCATCCAAGCCTATGGAGCTGAACTCGTTTTGACTCCTGGAAGTGAAGGAATGAAAGGCGCTATCACTAAAGCTGAAGCAATCGCTGCAGAAAGAAATGGCTTCCTTCCTCTTCAATTTGAAAACCCTGCTAACCCAGAGGTACATGAAAGAACAACAGGACAAGAAATCGTTGATGCCTTTGGAAAAGATGGTTTAGATGCTTTTGTCGCAGGTGTTGGTACTGGTGGTACTGTTTCTGGTATTTCTCATACTTTGAAAAAGAATAATCCTGCTATCAAAGTCTATGCCGTTGAGGCCAATGAATCTGCAGTCCTTTCTGGTGAAAAACCTGGACCACATAAAATCCAAGGAATTTCAGCAGGCTTTATTCCAAATACTTTAGACACTAACGCATATGATGGTGTTCGTCGCGTATCTTCAGAAGAAGCTTTCGAACTTGCACGCGCTATCGGTGGAGCTGAAGGATTCTTAGTCGGTATCTCAAGCGCAGCTGCTATCTATGCTGCTATTGAAGTCGCAAAAGAATTGGGAAGCGGTAAAAAAGTTCTTGCTCTTGCACCAGATAATGGAGAACGTTACCTTTCTACTACCCTTTACGAATTTGAATAATTCTCTATATCAAAAAAACTTCGATAGGTTTCATCAACCTATCGAAGTTTTTATTTTTTTTCTTGTTTGCTAAAGAATACCTTTCCTTCTTTGACCCAGGTCGGCATCTGTTGAGCTAAGGGCGCAAAACCACTCTTGTGACGGTCATTAGAAAAGCGATGGTGTCGAATGCTTCGTTGCGGGGTCTCTTCAAGCGTTCTCAGAGAGAGGCTGGCTTTCTTAGAATATTCATCAACATCGATGACTTGAACAAAGACCTTCTCCCCAATCGACAGAATATCCTGAATATTACTTACATAACCACTTCTAATCTCTGAGATATGAATCAAGCCCGTCACACCCGACTCTAGTTCAACAAAGGCGCCGTAAGGTTGAATGCCTGTGATGGTTCCTTCTAACTTATCTCCAATTTTCATATTAGTCCTCAATTTCGATGGTTTCAATCACGACATCTTCTACTGGCTTATCCATCATCCCTGTCTCAACAGCCGCGATCTCATCCAACACAGCAAAAGAAGCTTCATCCATCAATTGACCAAATACTGTATGACGTTGATCTAGGTGAGGAGTTCCCCCTTCTGTCGTATAGATTTCTGCAATTTTTTCAGGCCAGCCGCCGCGGACCAATTCCTTTTTCGAATATGGAAGATGTTGATTTTGTACAATAAAGAATTGGCTGCCATTTGTGTTTGGTCCAGCATTTGCCATCGAAAGGGCTCCGCGAATATTGTACAATTCTTTTGAAAACTCGTCTTCGAAGCTCTCCCCATAGATGGATTCACCACCCATACCTGTGCCTGTTGGATCTCCCCCTTGGATCATAAAATCTTTAATAATCCGATGGAAAATGACACCATCATAATAACCAGACTTTGCAAGAGCTACAAAGTTTGCAACTGTTTTTGGCGCTTGATCCGGGAACAATTGAATGTTCATCTCACCATGATTGGTTTTGATCACAGCGACAGGTCCGTCAACCGCAGCAAGTTCTAACTGTGGTAATGTCAATTCTTTTTCAACCATATTTAACTCCTCTAAGGCATAGAATATGCCATCTTCTTCTAAATTCTTAGTGATATAATCAGCTTTTTCTTGTAACTCTGGGGCAGATTTTCCCATTGCGATACTAATTCCAGCATAATCAAACAGTTCTAGATCATTTAATCCATCCCCAAATACTAAAACATTCTCTGGCTTCAAGCCCAAATGATTTACAAGATGAGAAACTCCTGAAGCTTTTGAAGCTTCAAAGCGGACAACATCAGACGAATGGGGATGCCACGAAACTAGGCGCAAGTCCTCTTGCAAAGAAGGGGGCAACTCTAGCTCACTATCCTTTTCATCAAAGGTCCACATTTGGAAAATAGGTTCTTTCAAATGCAGATCTGGATCTACGGGTAAGTTGGGATAAATGATGTCAATAGCATCACTGATCAAGGGTGTCCGATTAGACAGGGCAGCTTGATGACTAGCCACTAACCCATAATCAATCTCGGATTCTTTGGTCCAATCTACAAAAGAAGAAACGATTGCTTCATTGATTGGTGATTGGTAGATCACAGTTCCTTTTGTATTTTCTATATAGGCACCGTTTAAGGTTACTAGAAAATCAGGCTTTAAGTCCATGATTTCAGGAACAACCCCAAAAATCCCTCTGCCGGTTGCAATCCCTGTCCGGATTCCTTTTTCTTTCAATTGATGAAAGACTTCTTTGACAGATTCTGGGATCAATCCAGTTTCTTTTGCACGTAATGTATCATCAATATCAAAAAAGACGATTTTAACTTTTTTGGCTTTATAACGTAATTTTGCGTCCACTTGTCTCCCCCTTATGATCATGCTCTATTATAGCATGTTTCCTTTTAAAAATCTTCTTGATTCACCAGATGGTGTCGAAAGGCATAGACGACTGCTTGCGTCCTATCACTGACTTCCAATTTGGATAAGATGTTGGAGACATGGGTCTTCACTGTTTTTAAAGAAATAAAGAGTTCATCTGCTATTCGTTGATTTTCATATCCTTTCGTCAATAAAGCCAGAATATCTCGTTCTCTAGCTGTCAAATCATCATGCAATTCAGCATGGTTCTTTCGTGACTCAACTTTTTGACTAACTTCTGTCTCAATCGCAAATTCTCCCTTTGCAACCTTCCGGACAGCCTGTAAGATTTCAGTTGCTGACGAGGTCTTTAAAATATACCCTTTTGCACCGGCATCTAAGACAGGATAAATCTTTTCGTTATCTAAATAAGACGTCAAAATAACAATTTTAGCTTCCGGCCACTCTTTTAGGATGGCTAGAGTCGCATCGATTCCATTTAGCTCTGGCATCACAATATCCATGATGATGACGTCTGGTCTTTCTTTCAACGCCAACTCCACCCCTTCTTGCCCATTTTTCGCCTCTAAGACTTGCTCAATATCGGTTTGCATGGACAAAAAGCTTTTCAATCCCAACCGGACCATTTCATGGTCGTCTACTAATAATACTTTCATACAGTTTCCTTTTCATTTTTATCTTTTACAAGGAGGGGAACGCGAATATCCACAGCCACTCCCTTTTGAGGACTCGTTCTTATTTTAATGGTTCCCGCCATGTCCTCTACACGTTCTTGAATATTTTTCAACCCATAACTCAATCGTTCTAATTTTTCCTGCTCAAAGCCGATTCCATCATCTACCATCCGTAAATGAAGTTGTTTTCCTTCCTGATGCAAGAAGACATCCATTTGTTGAGCTCTAGCGTGTTTCAAGGTATTGCTAACAATCTCTTGGACAATCCGAAATAGATGTTCTTCCATATCTTTTGGAATGCTCACTTCATTGTGTTTGAAGACGACTGTTAGGTTACTCTTTTCCTTCAATTCTCTAAAAATCATCTCCATCCCTTCTACCAAACTTTTTCCTTCCAATTCTGTAGGACGAAGATGTAGTAGCAAGACGCGCAAATCATTTTGGGCTGTCCCTAGAATATCTGACACACCATTGAGTTGCTGCTGGATCTGACTTTTCTCTAACTCAAGGGCCTGGGTCGCCACTCCAGATAAAATCATATTGGTCGCAAACAATTCTTGACTAACCGTGTCATGTAGATCACGCGCAATTCTCTTACGCTCGATTTCCACAATTTCTTCCTCATTTCGCATCACACGATTTTCACTTTTTTGTAAATTTTCTTCTAGTCGAAGCAATTTGCTGTCCAATAAATCTAACTGTTGATTCAATTCTTTTGGGGCAATTTCTTTTCGCTGTGAAGCAGTCAGGATAGATTCTACCTTTTGTTGTACTGCATGGACCGTTACAAATTGCGTGATTTTGATAATTAAGACAACCAAAGCCGTCAATGCAAGCGTCAGACTAAAAACCAAAAATAGGAATGATTGAAGCAAGGAAATATCTGAGAGAAGTTTGCCCCACTGAAAACCAACAAAATGGAAAATGGTATGACAAATGACCGCAACCACCATTAGGGAATAGAAGTACAATAGGAGATAGTCTAATTTCTTCATGCGCGAATCACCTCAACATCCCCAACAATACCAACTAACACAATTTTTATAGAACGGTGCGATCTCCGATAATGTGCCGTTTCAATATCTATGGTTTCATTCCTCATTTTACGGACAGGAAGATCCAAAAACTTCAGATCTCCATACAGAGTGTTAATTTGTAAATGCAACTCTAAATCAATCGGTAAGATAATTTTTGTATTACCAAAACCTTTCCGGATGATCACCACATTGTCCCAATTGCAAATGGCTACCTCCTCTAAATGGAGGGTGTCATTTCCAAAAACTCGGATCACATTCAGATCTCGATACCCTCGACTTTGCTTTGAAAAATGTTGTAAATCACCAATCCATCGAGTTTTTTCCTGACGAATTTTCGTATCCTCTTCAACATCAAACACAACGGCTTCATTTTCCTTATACATATAAGGGTAGGCAATCAATAAACCATAAACCACCGCAAATAAAATGGCTGCAATCACAAAAGGATTCAGCATCACGATAAAAAACAAGAGCACACTCAGCGCGATTAATAGAAAATTCGCTTTTTGTTTGCCAAAATAGTAATACAAAAGGAGCAAAAAGAGAACCATCAAGACAACAAATCTGGAAAAATCGATTGATAAAATGGTGATCGCTGCTAATGTTAACAAAACGGCTTCAACGAAAATAAAAATTTGTATTTTCCACATAGTCTACCTCATCTTTTCCTATTTTATCAAATTTTTCCTCATTTGACTTCCGTCTGTGGTTGGATAATACGAAGAGCAAAAAAACACCCAAAAGATAGAAATCCTTTGGGTGTCCTTGGTATCGGAATGAATTGTTATTAAATAAGTTCTTTCCGATAACGGTTGTATAGAGGCATTATTTATACATGAATGCCCAGTAATAGTTACCGTCGCCATTGATGACTGCTGCTACTGCACCTTCTGTGGCATTTGGATCGAGCATTAATTCTCTCAATCCACTGTTATACCATTTCGTTGCAACCGTTGTTGCATTGTCTTCACGACGAGCTACAAAACCTGTGCTATCGTACTGACGTGAAATAGTATGGGCTTTTGGTAAGGCACGTGAGTTGTAGACATCATCTGACCAAGTCAATTCTTTTAAGCCTTGTGCTTTTCGCAATTCGTTAATCTTAGCAAAAGCTTCTTTCGCTTTATCTAACTCGATATAGTTTGTATTGTCTGTCGCTTCTACACGATAAACGAATTTCACATAGCCAAACTCAACATCTTTGTAGTTCTTGTCATCTACTCCACTCTTCAAGTTAGCGATTAAAACATAGTCTTTAGCCCATGGGTTTTCTTTAGATTGCTCAAAGAGTTCTGGGTCTTCGATTTCCCATTCTACTTTGGCATCCCAGCCAGCATTGTCAATAAATTTAGGATTCATTTTCTTAATGACATAGTCCTTAAATTCATCCACATTCTTAAATGGAAGAGCTTGACCTGCTTTAGCTGTTTCTACAAGATTTGTAGAGTAGAGCTTCACGCTTGAGTCACGATCGCTATAAGCATATTCATCATCTTTGGCATCTTCGTGGAATTTTGGATCGATCTCAGGATCTTTCGGATCTGTCATTCCATAAAGTTTCCATTTGTCTCCGTTCCATTTCCAATAAGCAGAGTAACCAGTTGCTTCTGTATCAGATGGAACATAGTAATAGTGACTTGAACCATCAAAGTAGTAGTTCTTATCTCCACGAAGGGCTACTGAGCCAGGTTTACCAGGAGGGTAGACTACTTTAGGCGCACGTCCATTCGGAGCCCATGGAAGATGTTCTAATCCTTCTGCTGGTGTCTCAACGTATGGAGGAATTTGGTTTTCACTAGGCTGATCCGATGATACCAAACCATCATTTCCTGGGACTTCAGGTTGAACCGGTTCCTCTGGCTTCGGTTCACTTGGATTTTCTGGAGTTGGAGCGAAAGGATTAAACTCTCCATCTGCCCCTACAAATGGAGGATTTTCTGGGAATACTAAACTATCAATGTTATCAAAATCAGAAGGATCTGATGGTGTAACAGGTTGATCTGGTTTATCGGTTGGATTTGGTTCTTCAGGTGTTGGTGTTGGATCCGGAGTCGGTGTTGGGACTGGATCAGGAGTAGAAGGATTTTCCGTTGAATTCTTCACAAAAACCCATTTACCATTTTTATAATAGTAATAATCCCCGTTATCCAATACATAATAATGGTAGCCATTTTCATACAAATAATGAGGGTCGTTGGCAAGGTTATTAGTAGAGTTATTCCGATTGGTTAGAGGTTTCCACTCACCATTGCGGTAGATCCGGTAAGTTCCATCACTCATCCGATAATAATGATTGCCATTCCAATAAATGTAGTTTTCATCATTTTCTAAGGAATAGCCATAGTTCCAACCATTATAGCCATAATAATTATTCCAGCTAGGATAACCATAGTTATAGCCATAATAATTGTTCCAGCTAGGATAACCATAGTTATAACCATAATAATAGTTCCAATTTGGATATCCATAGCCATAACTATAGGTCCATGGATTATAACCATTATAACCATTCCAGTTATTGTAAGCATAGTTATAATAGTTTGAACGATAAGAGGAGGTATTCCATCCTCGATTTTCTGCAGCTACTTTTGTTGCTATAAATGCCGGAACAATCATAGCTGTTGCTAGGATTGCTCGACTAACCACTCTATATTTTCTGTCCATTTAACTAATCTCCATTGGGAAAGTATAGGCGAAAGATATATCAACTATGTGCACATATTTCAAAAGTCATTCTGCCTCCCTGTATCTTAGTTCACGATATTTATCTCCACTAGTTTCAAGGCCTATTCAACTAGTAGAAAAAATCTATTCATTAACCAATTTCCTATCAAAGCAGGTCTGAACGACATTTTTACTCTTTGATTTCCTTTCATGCAAATTATAGCATGGGCCTAAATCGAAGGCAAATAATTTGATATTCAATCTATTTTCAATTTCAAATCACCTTATGTTTAATTGACTATTTTATTTTACCGATCTTGAAACCCCTTGTTTGTGAAGGGGTTCGCACAATCTATTCAAACTTAGAAAAATAGTATCTTGTAGTGGCCTTAAAGTTTTTCCCTCAACAGGGAAATAAAAAAATTACGACATAGCAATAAAAAATACAAAAAGGCTCAGAAATTCATCTGAGTCTTTTTGTATTTTTTAATCCACACCTGTAGCACTATTGCTCACTACTGCTAGAACTTTCTGTATCGGATCGTTCCGCAGAGGACGAACTAGATGTCTCTGAACTTGAAGAGGCTTTCGTGCTTGAAGAAGCCGTCACTTTAGGCTCATATACCGTTAAAACAATTCGTGTTCGGTTAATATCCACCGTACTCGAGACTTCTGGAGTTTGACTGACAATTTGACCTGCAGAAACAAATACTCCATCAGGGAGATGTTCCGTTTTTCTTAATTCGATATTGGCTTCTTTAATACCATAGATCTCAATCAAATTACTTCTAGCAAAATCATAAGTTGATCCAACATAGTTTGGCATTTCAATTGAAGTCGTTTCTTTCGCTACTTTCAAAACAATCTTGGTTTTTGAATTCAGAGAATATTGCTCTCCTGGAGCTGGGGTTTGTTCAAGAACTGTCCCTGCAGCATAATCGAAGGTCTCAACTTCTTCAATCGTGATCATTTTGCTTGATACTTTATAAGTATTTTTCAGATCTTCCTCTGCTTTAGCTCGTGTTTCTCCTACATAGTTTGGCATTTCAAAACTATTTGGACCTTTTGAAACAATCAAATCAATTCGACTTTGTTCTTTCTTTTGGGCCCCTGCATTTGGATTGGTTCGAATGACGTAACCTTCTGCTACCGAATCACTGTACTCTTCTTTCTCTTCACCAACTTGAAGGTCTTGTCCCTCAATAACCGCTCTAGCTTCGGCAATGGTTTTGCCGGAAACATCTGGAACTGTTTTATTGGCTGGGCTCATATACAACAAGAAAGTAAAGGCTGCAAGAACTAGGGCAATGGCAACAAACAAGACCTTGTATCTCGCTCGCAAGCGTCTTCTTGGCTTTTTACTTGGCGTCATTGTCTGCTGATCAGATAATGGTCGATTAGGATCTACTGAACTGATTTCACTGCGTACCTCAGAGATTGGAACAGGAGCTGTCTTTGGAGTTGGACTCACTTTTGGAAGAGTCTTTGTATCAGCTTTCGCTTGGTCTTCAAAAACCAATTTTTTCTCATTTCTTCTCTCATAGGACAAGCAACTTGAAAGATCCACATACATCTCTGCCACTGATTTATAGCGATCCGTCAGTTTTTTAGCTGTCGCTTTGATCACCACATTTTCTAAAGCTTGTGGAACATTCTTATTTTCTTCACGAATAGATGGGAGTGGCTTTTGAAAATGCTGCAAAGCAATTGTGACTGCACTATCTCCATCATAAGGAATGTGTCCTGTCAACATCTCATAGAAAATGATCCCCATAGCGTAGATGTCACTTTGCACCGTAGCTTTTGAACCACGCGCCTGCTCAGGGGACAAATAATGAACCGACCCCAACATCGAGTTGGTCTGGGTCAAGCTAGTCTCTGCGAAGGCCACTGCAATCCCAAAGTCTGAAACTTTTGCTGTTCCATCTGGTGTCAAGAGGACATTCTGTGGTTTTAAATCTCTATGGATAATGCCACGCGTATGGGCAAGACGCATAGCTAGAAGGATCTGCCCCATCAAACGAACAGCTTCTTCATTTGATAAAGGAGCATTTTCTTTGATATAGCGTTTCAAGTCTAAACCTGCAACATATTCCATTGCAAGGTATTGTTGTCCTTCTTCTTCGCCAATGTCTGTAATCCGAACGATATTTGGATGGTCCAGCTCTGCCATCGCCTTTGCTTCACGCTGAAAACGCGCAACTGCAATGGGATCCGTCTGGTAATTCGTACGCAGTACCTTGACTGCAACTTCTTCCCCATCTAAAATCAAATCACGCGCAAGATAAACATCTGCCATCCCGCCGCGTCCAATTTGTTGGATGATTTTATATCGCCCGGCAAAAATTTTGCCGATTTGAATCATGCTGCGTCCTCCTCAGTAAAGTGGAGCAGTACAACAGTGATATTATCCAAGCCTCCAGCATTATTGGCAAAACGAATCAAGGTTTGAGCTTTTTCTTCCAGTGAAACATCACTTAAGACAATGTCTCTGATTTCATCTGGGCCAATCATATTGGTTAAACCGTCACTATTGATCAAAATATAATCATCTGCTTCAATCGTCACCAAACCATAATCCGGCTCTAACTCATCTTTTTGACCAATGGACTGAGTGATGATGTTACGTTGAGGATGATGGGCTGCTTCTTCCTCTGTAATTTGACCAGCTCGCAAAAGAGCATTTACAAGAGAATGGTCACTGGTCAACTGCTGGTATTCGCCCTGACGAATGAGGCCAATCCGTGAATCCCCAACATGGGCATAAATCACTTGTCCTTCTACAAAAGCCAAAGCTTCCAGTGTCGTTCCCATTCCTTTGTGCTCATCATCTTGCCCAGCTAAATGAATCCGACGATTCACAGCTTCTAAATGTTCTGCAAACCATTCCCGTACTTGATTGACCGTCTCGATCTCAGAAGAAACCCAGGCCGCACCTAGATCTGTGACTGCCATTTCACTAGCAATATTTCCGGCACGGTGTCCTCCCATACCATCAGCAAGGAAAACCATAGATTTTCCTGCCTTGTTTTTATATTGATTTGCATAGTCTTGGTTATTTGTCCGTCTTTGACCTACATCGGTTAAGATCGTCATATCCATACTGTCAGTTTCCTCCTGATATTATGAAATTCTCTTAAAACGACTGATAAAGAAGCCGTCGCTTCCATATAATTCGGGTGTAATAAGGATACAATCATTTTTAAGAATATCTTTTCTTTCGTGATCCAATGGGACTTGTTCGAAATTTGGATGTTTTTTCAAAAATTGGTCCACCACTTCAAAATTCTCTTTGCCCATAATTGTACACGTACTGTACACTATTATACCACCTTTACGCACACTTTGACAAACACTATCCAGAATGGCCAATTGAATGGCTTGTAAAGATACAAAATCTGCACTCTCTTTATTGTACTTGATATCAGGCTTTCTCCGTATCAAACCAATCCCTGAACAAGGCGCATCCACCAAAATTTTATCGAAAGCATCAGGTCCAAATGTTTCAAAGACTTTTGTCGCATCTAGCTTCTTTGTCAAAATTTTGTCCGCAACATGGAGCCGATTAGCATTTTCTTGAATCAATTTGAGCTTATGGTCATAGAGATCCAAGGCTGTGACTTTCCCAGTTGTGAGATAAGAAGCCAGGTGGGTCGTCTTTCCACCTGGCGCCGCACAGGCATCTAAAACCCACTCATCTCCTTGCAAATCCAAAGCCGGTGCCACCAATTGGCTGGACTCGTCTTGAATAGTAATGCGCCCTTCTTTAAACAAGGAGTGTCCTGCAAAATGTCCCTGCTCTTTCACGAGAGCGGACGAAGAAAGTAGAGAGGAGGTTGCTTCGAGCAGCTGAGCTAACTCTTCTTTTTCGTCCAGATCAATCACACGAATACTGGATTTATTACGCTGATAGAGACTCTTAAAAATAGCGCAAGCACGTTCTTCACCGTATTCTTCGATCAATGCTTTGACCAACCATACAGGTAGGGAATACTCTACCGAATAACGTTTGTTCTTTCGCTTGATCGTATCAACAGCTGGTAGCCCCTCGCGGAGGAGCTTTCTAAGAATAGCATTGACAAACTTCTCACTGCCTTCTTTACGACATTTTGCTATCTGGACAGCTTCATTGACGATGGCATGATCGGGAATGCGGTCTAAATAGACAAGTTGATACAAACTCATCATCAAAAGATAATAGAGCCAAGGATCTAATTTCGTCCGGTCTTCAATCACGTGGGCGAGATACCACTCGAGTGTTATCTTTCGTGCTACAGTACCGTATACAACTTCCGTAACAAAGCTTCTATCTTTATCTGAAAGTTGAGAGTGTTCTAACGCTTGATTTAGGGCAATATTAGAATAAGCTCCCTGCTCAAAAACCTCTTCTAGCACTCGAACGATCTGTTCACGCGCATTCATTTGTTTAACTTCCAAAGTGATCTCCTTCTTTCAATTGACGGCCAGCGCCATTCAAAAAGTCTGTGATGGACATTTTTGGTTTTCCTGCCGGCTGCACAACTTTGAGGGACAGCGCGCCTTCTCCTGCAGCGACCACCAACTCTTTTTTGGTCAAAGCAATCACTTCTCCTGGATTTCCATTTCCTTCGCATAGCTCTGCTTCATAAACTTTAAAGCGCTGACCATTTAATAACGTATGAGCAACCGGCCAAGGATTCATCCCCCGGATCTGGTTAAAGACTTGGCGATTGGTTTTGGTCCAGTCCAAAACCTCTTCTTCCGGTAAAATATTCGGTGAAAATGTGACCAAACTTGGATCTTGTGGACTTGGCTTGATCTCCCCTGCCAGGTAAGCTGGCAAAGTATCTAGGAGTAAGTCACGTCCAAGGACAGCCAATTTTTCAAACAAAGTTCCCACATTGTCCTCATCTAAAATTGGGAGAGAACGAGCTGCAATCATGTCTCCGGCATCCATTTCCTTGACCATTTCCATAATTGTAACCCCAGCTTCTTCATCACCATTGATCAGGGCATAGTGAATGGGAGCTCCACCTCTATATTTAGGCAATAAAGACGCGTGGACATTCACCGCAAATTGGAAGTTCTCCAACAATTTTGTCGGTAAAAATTGTCCAAAAGCAGCGGTCACAATTCCATCTGCATCTAGTGATAAGAGAGTTTCCATTTCTGGACTACCCGATAACTTCTCCGGCTGAAGAACTGGTAGTTGATGTTCCAAAGCTACCTGCTTCACCGGGGTCATTCGAATCTCTTTTTTGCGACCTACTTTGCGGTCTGGTTGCGTCACAACTGCCAAAATTTCATAGCGCGAATCTGCTAACAATCCCTTTAAAACCGTCGCTGAAAAATCAGGCGTTCCCATAAATATTAATTTTGTCATTTCTTTCTTCCTTACATAAAACTTTGAGGTTCATTATCAATACTGACACGGAGATCTTGGTTGCCTCTTTCTTGCGTAAATTCTAAGATTTGATTCAAGACCTGAGTCATGCCTTCTTCGAAACGATATTTCACAATGATTTGATAATGATACAAATTATGTGTACGTGCAATTGGTTTAGGTGTTGGTCCTAAGATTTGGACCTGATCAGATAAGCCTGATCGGAGAATTTCCATGACCTGATGTGACTTCTCCATCACAATTTCCTCACTCTTATGGGATAGGGTTAACCCAACTGTGAAGTAATAAGGCGTATAGCCCAGCTGCCGGCGAATCTGCATTTCATAGGCAAAAAAGCCTTCATAATCTTGGTCTTTGGCAAATCGAATCGCATAATGATTGGGGTTGTAACTCTGAATGATAACCTCTCCTTCTTTCTCTGCTCGTCCGGCCCTTCCTGCCACCTGAGTCAAGAGTTGAAAGGTTCTCTCTGAGGATCGATAATCCGGTAAATTTAAAGAAGTATCCGCATTCAAGACACCCACTAATGTCACATTTGGAAAATCCAAGCCCTTCGCAATCATTTGCGTCCCTAACAAAATATCCGCTTCTCCATTCCCGAAAGCATCTAATATCGCTGCGTGGCTCCCTTTTTTTCGGGTGGTATCCACATCCATGCGCAGAATTTTAGCTTCAGGAAAGATCTCTTGTAATTCATCATAGGCTTTTTGTGTTCCTGTCCCGTAATAACGAATGGAAGGACTTTGGCAATTTGGACAGTGTCGAGGAATTGCTTTGCTATAGCCACAATAATGACAGTTCATAGTTTTAGTATCCATGTGGAGGGTCAGTGAGATATCACAATTGGGACAAGTATCTACAGTTCCACACTCGCGACACATGACAAAACTGGAATAACCACGGCGGTTCAACATCAAGACAACCTGCTCTTTTTTCTGCAAGCGATCAGCAATAGCTTCCACTAGAACCGGAGTGAAGTTACCAGCTTCATTTTGGCCAACATAATCACGGAAATCAACGACTTTAACTTCTGGAATTTTGGCTGCCGGATTGGCCCGCTGGGTTAGACGAATTAATTCATAAACCCCTTTTGTTGCACGAGCCCGCGATTCTAAACTTGGTGTAGCAGATCCAAGAAGCAAGACTGCTTGATTGTACTGAGCCCTTAGAACTGCAACTTCCCTTGCGTGGTAGCGTGGGTTACTATCTTGTTTGTAGGAAGCCTCGTGCTCCTCATCAATGATAATGGCTCCGATGTTTTTTAAGGGAGCAAAGATGGCTGAGCGTGCTCCAACGACTACCTTGGCCTCCCCACGTTCAACTTTTCGCCATTGATCATACTTCTCACCGTTTGATAAGCCCGAGTGTAGAATGGCTACTTCCTGACCAAAACGCGAGATAAAACGATCCGTCATCTGTGGCGTCAGGGAAATCTCAGGAACCAACATAATAGCCGTTTTCCCCTTATTGAGAACTTCCTGAATAATCTGCAGATAAACTTCTGTTTTTCCACTTCCAGTCACACCTTCTAATAAAAAAGGCTTTGATGTTTTCCCAATTTGAGAAACTACTGTCTCTACAGCTTTTGCTTGCTCTGAATTTAAAAGAAGGGCCTGGGTCTGTTCTTTTCCTTCATAATATGCAGCCGCCCGATTCACTTCTCGTTCTGTAATTTCTAAAATACCCTGATCAATAAAATAAGCTACTACTTCTCGTGAAAAATCCTGATACAACCCTGCTAAAGGTTGCTCCCCTTGCTCTAGTAACAGGCGTTCTTTCAATGCTAGCCTTTTTTTAGCTCGCGCTGATGGTTGAAGTTCTTTTAATCCTTCTTGGTTAACGCGATACCATTTTTCTGTTTTAATTTGTTTCTTATCCTTGGCCTTGTATTCAAGTACCAAATCTCCTTTTCTGACCAACCGCATCACTTGGGCTTGATCGGCCGCATCCAGAGAAGAAAAAGAAACTTCATTTTTCTCACCAAAAAGTTTCACTTTGAGAGTGGGATCTAAAGAAGGTTGAGGATACAAAATCTTATCATAACTCGAATTGAGGAGAGAAGGAAGCATGGTTTTTAAAATCGTGATCTTATAAGAAAAAACACTTTTTCGTAATTGATCTGCCAACCAGAACTGCTCTTGATTTAAGACCGGAGTGTAATCCAAGACCTCCACAATCGCTTTTAATTCCTCGCTTGTGTCTGCCTCTTCTAAAACATCTACCACAACCCCTTGAATGAGGCGATTCCCTTTACCAAAGGGGACATGAACTCGCATACCTGCCTCCACCATATCCTCAAATTCTGATGGAATCTGATAAGAATAGGGTTTATCTGTCTGCATCAATGGGACATCTACGATGACTTTTGCTATCACATTTTCACCTCCAGCCTCGATCATATGAGCTTTACTTTATCACGGAACCCTTTAAATAGCAAAAAATAAGATTGAGAAGCCCCAACCTTAAATTTTTTCACCATCTTCTTTTTCTTTGGCAATTTGTTCCTTAATTTTGCGCTCTTCTTCTTCTTTGCGGATCCGCTCTGCTTCAATCCGACGACGAAGCGCTTCACGTTTTGCTTCTGGATCCGGGTGAACAACTACGTTCCCAGACTCGATTTCTTCAAGCGCTTGTAATGTTGATTTGACTGATTGGAATTCTTGAGTTGGTACTGCACCACTTTCCAATTCGTGGGCCCGTTTTGCCTCAAGAATGACCAATGAATATTTTGATGGTACTTTGTCAAGCAATGTATCAATAGAAGGTTTTAACATCATATTCCTATACCTAATTTCTAATTATTTATCTCTTCACAATAGTTTGTGTTTTTGGTAACATATCCAGATAATGGCCAATGACACGGTCTACACGGAAATGCTCTGCTTCGATCACACGTTTGACACGCTCAGCAGCAAGAGGAACCTCGTCGTTCACAATGGCGTAGTCATATTCACGCATCATGGCGATTTCTTCTTTTGCTTTTTCAATCCGTTGCGCAATAACTTCTGCACTATCTGTCCCGCGACCCACTAATCGATCCTGCAATTCATCCAAATCAGGCGGAGTTAAGAAAATAAAAACTGCATCTGGAACTTTCTTCTTTACTTGAAGTGCACCCTGAACTTCAATTTCAAGGAATACATCGATTCCTTTGTCCAAGGTTTCATTCACATAGGTTAAAGGAGTCCCGTAGTAATTTCCAACGTACTCAGCGTACTCCAACATTTGCCCTTGACGGATCAAATCTTCAAATTCTTCACGTGTACGGAAAAAATAGTCGACACCATCCTCTTCACCTGGACGTTGTGAACGCGTCGTCATCGATACAGAATACTGAAACTGATTCTCCGAGTTTTCAAAAATTTCTCGTCTGACCGTTCCTTTTCCAACCCCCGAAGGGCCAGAAAATACGATTAATAAGCCACGATCCGCCATGATTTCTCCTTCAATGTCTTTCTATCTAGTGTAACAAAAATCGGCCTAATTTTCAACTGATTTTTTCATTCAAAAAGCTTGAGATGCTAGATCTCAAGCTTTTCGTTTATTTTGCGTAATCTACTGCACGCAATTCTCGAATAACGGTAACCTTAATGTTTCCAGGATATTCAAGATTGGACTCGATCTTCTCACGAATATCATGAGCCAAGATCGTCACTTTATCATCCTTGATTGCCTCAGGGCTAACCATAATACGGATTTCACGACCCGCTTGAAGGGCGAAACTTGTCTTAACTCCTTCAAAACTATTTGCAATTTCTTCAAGATCTTGCAAGCGTTTGATGTAGCTTTCAAGTGACTCACTTCGTGCTCCAGGTCGAGCAAGACTCAAGGCATCTGCTGCAACGACAATAACTGCGATGACACTTTCTGGTTCCACGTCACCATGGTGACTAGCAATGGTATTGACAACCACTGGATGCTCCTTGTACTTCCGTGCCAATTCTGTCCCAATCTCGACGTGGCTTCCTTCCACTTCACGGTCAATCGCTTTACCGATATCATGTAAGAATCCTGCACGTCGTGCCAAAGTAGCATTTTCACCCAACTCGCTAGCAATAATACCAGAAAGTTTGGCAACTTCAATGGAGTGACGCAAAACGTTTTGACCATAAGAAGTACGGAATTGCAACCGTCCCATGATTTTCATCAAATCTGGATGAAGGTTTGGCGCACCGATTTCATAGGCAGCGGCCTCACCGTATTCACGAATACGATTGTCAATTTCCTGACGGTTCTTCTCAACCAGCTCTTCGATGCGGGCTGGATGGATGCGACCATCTTTGAGAAGGCTCTCCATTGTCATACGGGCAATTTCACGACGAATCGGATCAAACCCTGACAAGGTCACCACCTCTGGTGTATCATCGATAATCACATCGACACCTGTCAAGCTCTCAAAGGTACGAATATTGCGCCCTTCACGACCGATGATGCGCCCTTTCATACTATCATCTGGCAAATGAACCGTTGAGTTTGTTTGCTCAGCAACAAAATCACCAGCCATTCGCTGCATGGCTTGCACGAGAATGTCTTTTGCAATTTTATCAGAACGTTCTTTCACTTCCAGTTCTGCTTCACGAATCCGCGATGCAATTTCTTTTGAAAGTTGCTCTTCCGTCTGATTCAAAATAATGTCACGCGCTTCTCCTTGACTTAGAGCAGCGACACGTTCCAGTTCTTCTACTTTCTTGTGTTCAAGCTCTTCCAGCTGTTGTTCACGCGTATCAATGTGTTTAGTTCTATCTGTAAGACTTTGCTCTTTGTGTTCAAGAGACTGTTCTTTGCTTGTTAAAATATCGTCTTTGCGATCAAGATTGCTAGCACGTTCTGCCAAACGGTTTTCCAATTGCTTCAATTCTTGTCGTTCTGACTTAAACTCAGCATCGACCTCTTCACGATATTTTCTGGCTTCTTCCTTTGCCTCCAAAAGTGCTTCTTTTTTAAGTGAACTTGACTCATGCTTCGCCTCTTTTAAAATTAAATCGGCTTCACGTTCAGCCTGTCCACGTAAATTCGTTGCTTCTTGTTCAGCATTCAAAAGGGTGAGTTCCGCTGCTTCTTTTGAAGCTTTCATTTTAAGAGCAGTTCCCACATATCCAATGACTAAACCAATGACCGCGGCAAAAACACCTGTAATAAACAAATTCATGCTTTTACCCCAAATCTATTTAATTAGTTGAATTAAAAATTCTCTTACATTTTACCATAAATTACTAAAATTAACAATCTAAAAAAACAGGAAAAACCTTTTATATTTTTGCTTGACCCTTATTCTTTTATCCACGTTTCTTTCATGGAACACCTGTGAGAAATTCATCTATTTCCACTTTGTTGAATCTACTTTTTATGCTATAATCAAGAAAAACAAAGAAGGATTTGAGTATGACAAAAGAAGTAATTGTTGAAAGTTTTGAATTGGACCACACAGCTGTGAAGGCTCCCTATGTACGCTTGATTGGTGAGGAAACTGGACCCAAAGGAGACATCATCTCCAATTTTGATATACGTCTGGTGCAGCCCAACGAAAATGCGATTCCAACGGCAGGACTTCACACGATCGAGCATCTTCTTGCGATGCTCATTCGCAAACGCATCGATGGTATGATTGATTGTTCCCCATTTGGATGTCGCACCGGTTTTCATATGATCATGTGGGGACAACATTCGAGTACGGAAATTGCTAAAGTAATCAAAGATTCTTTAGAAGAAATTGCATCTGTCAGCACTTGGGAGGATGTCCCAGGCACAACTATTGAGTCTTGTGGAAATTACAAGGACCACAGCCTCTTCTCAGCCAAAGAATGGTGTCGCCTGATTCTAGATCAAGGAATTTCTGACGATCCATTTGAACGTCATATTGTTTAATACGAAAAAGGATGAACCTATGGTTCATCCTAGAATGTAGACAAACTATTTTAAAGTAAAATAAGCTAAGTGATTCTGCAAAAAAATAAAATTGAGTCCCAATTTTTAAATCGATTTAAGAAAATACTGAAACTTTCCGCTGTGAGAAAAGTGTCTGAAACAATAACGTTTCAGACACTCGGAATTATTGAGACCGTAGGCTCAATAATTAGTCATGGAACTTCAAAGAAGTTCGCTGACGTCCGTACTCACCTAAGGAAAGTTTTTAAGATGATTTTGTCTTCAATCTGAGATGAACCTCTGGTTCATCCTTTTTTATTGTCATTTTTCCCAAAAAGGGGATGTCTGATCAAGCATTAATAATCCAGAGCATCTGAATGACCTTTTCCGTTTCCTACGAAATAACCAGTCTTGGCATTGATACTAAAGAGATAGGTTCCATCTGGTTTGAAGAGGTTGTAATAGCCATTACCGTTAATGATATTGACACGCTCTAAAATGTATTGATTGCCAGTGATATGTCCACGTTTACGAGCAATATTCAATACTTTTTCAAGGATCCCATCACCAAATACCCAAGCTGGGTTATTGACATCATTGATAGCTGCTTGGTTATATGGCACACGACTCAAGTTCCGCTGAAGTGGGACACCATCACTTGGAAGACCGTACCCTGAATAGCCTGGACTTGCCGTTCCTGCACTACCTGTAGCAGCATTGACAGCTGGGGCCGTAGGTGTTGCTGCTTGAGCTGGGGCTGGGGTTGCATTAGAAGTATCTGTACCACCTGTTCCAGTCACTGGTGCCGGTGTCGCAACTTGTTGTGAACGTCCTTGCGCAACCGCTTCATTCAATAAGCTATCTAATTTTTCATTGCCTGTCTTTGTTTCTGCAAAGGTCGCATCACTTTTCGCTTTGGCAGTTGCATCAAGAACTCCATCTTTGATGACTGGAGAACTAAATTGAGAATTCACTTTTTGAATGGCAGAAACTTGCTTCACAAGGTCTTCATATTTTGTTCTAGCTGCATTATAATCACTGCTTCCTTCCAATTTGTCCAGCAGTTTCTTCAGATTTTCCAAGTCTCCGAATTTATCATTTTTAAGACTACTTTTCGATTCGTCTACAAAAAAGGCATCGTAAGCTTTGGTAAACTCTTCAAGTTTTTTAGCCTGTGTTTCACTGCTGCTTGATTTAGAAGTAGAAGATGACTTGCTAGATGAAGATGATACAACTGTTGTACCACCAGATGTTCCACGACTATGCATCCAGTTATAGGTTACAAAAATGGCCGAACCGACAATCGCAAGACCTAACGTAGAGTATAAAACCGCTTTGATTCGTTTACCCGCATTGCTTGGTGTTTCCTCAGGAAGGTCCTCTGCTTCTACAATTGGTTCGGTTGGTGTGGGTCCAAATTTAATCTTAGCTGGTAATTCTGTTGAGATAGCATCCATTTCAGGTCTTTGTTCCAAGACCGTTTCCGTTACTTCCGGCGCCTCCACTGCTTCAGCAACTGTTTCTGAAGCAGCCAACTCCTCAGCTTTAGCCAATTCTTCTTTGGCCAAAATCTTTGTATCATATTTTTCTGCTTCTATTTCTGCTTGGTGTTGTTTGATATATTTGTCTAAGACATTATCACCTTCCGTTACACCTGCTTCAATTTCTTCTGCCTTTCGATTGGCCTGCCCAATCGTCATCTCTTTAGCATCTTTAAAATCTAAAATTGATTCTGTTTCTTGCTCTAATGGCTTTCTATCCTTCTCTGTCATAAAAATCCTTTCTATGCCTTTATCTGCCGTTTTACACGTTCCCCAAAATATTGGTAGAGATCAACTTTAAGGGTTCCGTTATAAAGTTTTCGTTTTTTATCTGCTTTACTACCGAATTTAGATTCAAAACCTTCATCACTGGTTAGGATAAATTTACTCCATGTTTTGAGAGGTGCAAATACTTGCCCCATTTCAGTATACAATTTTGACACACCTTCATCATCTGATAAGCGTTCTCCATATGGAGGGTTGGAGATAATCACCCCATTGATTTTATCTGAATGAAGATCTTGAACTCGCATTTGTTTGAAAGTAATGTCACTGCTAACGCCCGCTTTCTGAGCATTTTCTTTGGCAATCTCAACCATCCGTGCATCGATATCGGTTCCCATAATATCCAATTCGATCTCACGATTGATTTTTCTGCTTGCTTCTTGACGGACTTCATGAATCAAGCGATCATCCATCCAGTTCCATTCTTCAAAAGAAAAGGTCCGACGCAAACCAGGTGCCATCTTTCTAGCAATCATCGCTGCCTCAATACAAAACGTACCAGAACCACATGTGGGGTCAATCAAGGGCTTATCTGGATACCAGTTTGACAGCAAAAGGATTGTCCGCCATATTTTCCTTAATAGGGGCTCCCCTTTTTCGGTCCGATAGCCACGTTTGAAAAGGCTACTGCCAGTAGTGTCAATCAGGACGGTTGCTTGGTCTTTAAGGATCGATACTTCGATCTTGAACTCTGCCCCATTTTCCATTAGAGGAACACCTTCTGGTCGGGCATAGTGTTTTTGTAACTTTTTAACAACTGCTTTTTTCGAAATGGCCTGAACGCTAGGTTCATTATGAAGTTTTGATTTGACACATTTAGCCTTAGAAATAGGAAAACGTGCTCCCAAAGGCAAATAGTTTTCCCAATCCAAAGCAAAGACACCTTGAAAGAGTTCTTCAAAAGTTTTGGCCGGAAAACTCCCAACCACAATTTTCACTCGATCAGCCGCGCGCAACCAGAGATTGGTCTCTATGATTGCTCGACGGTCTCCTTGAAATCGAACCCGTCCATTTTCAACCTGGCAATCGTAGCCAAGATCGCGTAGTTCTCGACCAACAACAGCCTCTATACCAGCAGCGGCCGTTGCAATCAATTCAAATTGTATTTTCATCTTATTCCTATCACTTTAAAAAAGGAGGTTGAGATCTCTCTCCACCTCATCAACCTATATGCAATTTTCTATAAGCCATGTTTTGTTCCAGAAATGACTAGGTACCATTTCCTTCGATAATCATCTGTCTACTGTTTCCAGTCAGAATGCTATGTTCGTTTCCACGCATTCCATGCCCCGACCAAAGTTTGGGTTGCTAGCTTGAGGGGTTTACCGCGTTCCACTTTTTAGGTTTCCCTAAAAACTACGTCACTGTGGCACTTTCAGAGCTACTAGAGCCTATCTTCAGACTTAGCTCCTTCACTCGCCGTAACTTGAATACCAAGTCCCTAGGCTTATGGATTCACCTAGCACAAACACTACAGGCATCACAGCCTGTGCTAGCATGGACTTTCCTCATGAGAGCATCCTCTCACGCGATTATCCAAAAATTGCACGATCTAAAGGATTAATAATCGCGATCTACGATCTGTTTCCCAAAAACTTCTTTTTCCAAACGATTGAGTCGTTTGAGAATATCAAAGTTCGTAGCTGTTGTCACTTGTGGGAATTCTTGCGTAGCTGTACTAGCAATCGGAGATGTTTGTGGTGTTTCTTCTGCTTTTTGGGCAAGTTCTTCACGAAGGCGAGCGTTTTCTTCACGCAATTCCTTCACCAAAGCAGCATAGGTTTCATAGTCTTTTATAACATCATCCAAAAATTCATTTACTTCATCTTTGTTATAACCACGAACTTCTCGTTTGAAATCTTGATCAAAAATATCTTTCGCAGTAAAAATAATACTTGCCATTAGTCTCTCCAATCTAGTTCATCATCACAATTATATAAAAAAATGGTAAGAAAAATCAAGGTATAACACTTAGTTTTCGTAAAAATTTTCGGCAAGTTCATTTAAATCATCAAAACTTAATTGTTTGACATAAAATGGTTCTTTTTCTACCATCATTTTGTAAAGATATTTTAAATTGGTTTCATTTTCTGGATCATAAAAAACATAAGCTCCATCCGCGTTATCTATCAAAAACTGATTGTATTCTTTTAGTTGACCCGGATTGCTATAGTGAGGATAGGCATATTTCACGAAATCCACCTGTTTGAAGCGTGCTAATAATTCCTGATTGCTTTCATTCCAATTTTCGCCAACATTCTCAAATAGGAAGATCGTCGCCATTTGAAAATCGTAATCTTTTTTTAATGCAAAGGCGACCTCTAATACCCAAGCCTCAAATCCCAAATTACCAGAAAAGACTAGCCATTTCACTCCTTCTTCAAATAAACGACGAAGATCTCTTTCAATGGCTTTTTTGATAATGGTCAGTCGAGGGTCTTTATTGGAAAAGACTCCCACATCAAAACTCTTATAACCTGCAACAAGTATGGTATTCATTTTTTCCTCATTATTCTAATTTATGATATAATAGAGTGATGTAATTGTACCAATAAGGAGAACTATGGTCAACTATCCACATAAAGTAGCCCAAAAAACCTTGGTCTCTACACAAAGGAAACATCCAGTCGACTTTGCGAATCGTGGGATGACATTTGAAAAAATGATCAATGAAAGCAATCAATACTATCTTTCTCGAGGTCTGGCAGTCATCCATAAAAAACCAACACCGATTCAAATCGTGAAAGTGGATTATCCACGTCGCAGTCGGGCAAAGATTGTTGAAGCCTATTTCAGGCAAGCCTCAACGACGGACTATTCTGGAGTATACAAGGGACGCTATATCGATTTTGAAGCTAAGGAAACACAGCAAAAGCAGTCTATGCCGATGAAAAATTTTCATCAACATCAGATCGATCATATGGAGGCGGTTGTCCATCAAGGCGGTATCTGTTTCGTTCTCTTGCATTTTGCAAAGTTAAGCGAAACCTACTTACTTCCTGCTCCTGCATTAATTCACTATTACAACATCGATCATGGTAGTAAATCTATGCCTCTCTCCTATATTCAGGAGCACGGTTTTCTAGTAGATAAGAATCGACTTCCGAGTGTTCCTTATCTTGAAATTATCGAACAGAAACTTCTAGGCGGTATTTAAATGAACAAACAAACAGTCATTCAGTGGTTGAAATATGTTGCCATCGCAGCCATTTCATTTTTCTTACTTTTATTTGTCCTTTGTGGACTGATATTTGGCTACTATGCCATGAAAGCGCCAACCTTATCTGAAAGGGATTTGGTTGCAACAACATCTAGTAAGATCTATGACAACCAAAATAACTTGATCGCAGATTTGGGGTCTGAGAAACGAATCAACGCCTCAGCAAATGAAATCCCTACTGATTTGGTCAATGCTATCGTGGCGATTGAAGACCACCGTTTCTTCAATCACCGTGGGGTCGACATCATTCGGATCGGCGGTTCCTTCCTTCACAACTTACGAGGAGGAAGTCAAGGTGGGTCAACCTTGACGCAACAATTGATCAAGTTAACCTATTTCTCCACTTCGGCCTCCGACCGTACCCTCTCTCGTAAGATCCAAGAAGCTTGGTTAGCAACTCAACTAGAAAAGAAAGCAACCAAACAAGAAATCTTGACCTATTACGTCAATAAAGTATTTATGGCGAATGGGAATTACGGAATGCAGACAGCCGCGAAAAGTTATTACGGAAAAGATCTAAAAGATCTTTCGCTCCCTCAATTGGCACTCCTTGCGGGGATGCCCCAAGCACCAAACCAATACGATCCATACTCCCATCCTGAAGCAGCGCAACACCGCCGAAACTTAGTATTAAAAGAAATGCTCGATATGAAGACCATTTCTAACAAACAATACGAAGCAGCGGTCAATACGCCTGTTACAGATGGTCTTCAAAGTCTTAGTTCTTCAAGTAGTTATCCACCATATATGGATAATTACCTGAAAGAAGTGATTAAGCAGATTGAAGAAGAGACCGGCTACAATTTGTTGACAACTGGGATGGATGTTTATACAAACGTTGACACCGAAGCGCAAAAGAAATTGTGGGACATCTACAATACAGATGAATATGTCAACTATCCTGATGATGAATTGCAAGTAGCTTCTACAGTTATCGATGTCAATACTGGGAAAGTCATTGCACAATTAGGATCTCGTCACCAATCTAGCAATGTTTCCTTTGGTACTAACCAAGCGGTTGAGACCAACCGTGACTGGGGCTCTACAATGAAGCCAATCACAGATTACGCACCAGCTCTTGAACATGAGGAATATACTTCTACTGCAGCAACCATTACAGATGCACCTTACAATTTCCCTCATTCCTCAACACCAGTTTACAACTGGGACCGTTTCTACTACGGTAGCATTACCATGACTTATGCAATCCAACAATCTAGGAACGTTCCAGCAGTGAAGGCTCTCGAAAAAGTCGGTCTTAAAAAGGCTAAGAAATTCCTAAATGGACTGGGAATCGATTATCCAAAAATGGTATACGCTAACGCTATCTCAAGTAATACTAGCGATTCAAGCAATAAATACGGAGCTAGCAGTGAAAAAATGGTCACGCCTATCTTTTGCGAATGGTGGTACCTATTACAAACCGAAATATGTCAGTCGGGTTATCTTTAGCGATGGAACTACTAAAGATTTTGATTCGGAAGGAACCCGCGCGATGAAAGCAACAACTGCCTACATGATGACAGATATGATGAAGACAGTCCTCATGGCTGGTGCTGGTACAAATGCAGCTATTTCAGGAGTCTATCAAGCTGGTAAGACTGGTACGTCAAACTACTCCGATAATGAGTTAAGTAAACTAACTAAAAATTCAAGTTATTCAAGTATCGTAGCTCCGGATGAGTCATTCGTAGGATACACACCTGAATATGCTATGGCCGTCTGGACGGGTTATTCAAATCGCTTGACTCCGGTATTAGACAACGGAATTCAGGTAGCAACAGATGTTTATCGTCAAATGATGCTCTATCTGGCTAATAACAATAATTCTGGGCATACAGATTGGACACAACCAAGTGGGCTTTATCGAAGTGGTTCTTATCTCTACTTAAACAATGGTAAGAACAACAACAACAATAACTACTACTATGAACCGAGTTATCCCACAGATCAGTATTCATATGAGGAACCTTCGTCTAACTCTTCGAACGAAGAAAATTCATCTAAACCATCAGAATCTTCTTCACAAGACTCTAACAATCATAACGAATAATATAATGGAGAAGTCGGGCTTTTCACCCGGCTTTTTTTAAACAATGATTGAAACATCAGAACCTTCTGTTCTTGTTTTAAAAACAACACTAATAAATCTGATTTATTTAGTTAGACATTCCAGCTTTTTAATTTTTGAGTATACAAGAAAAGAGCCTTTCAGCTCTTTTCTATATCATTATTTTGCTAAAGCTCCCATTGGATCCCACGGTGCTAGGACAATTGGTTCTGCTTCATAGGCTGCTAATTCGTCTGAGGTTAAGAATTCTTTACGAACTACGATTTGGTAGGTATATTCATCCATCCATGCATCAGAAGCCACAAAGTAACCATCTGTACCGACCTTGTCCCCCCATGAATTTTCAACCTTCCATTTACGAGACTGACCAGCTTCGTCTAAATCAACCCCTGTCAAGACCATAGCGTGTGTCATTAGACTTTCAGCATAGTCCAAGCGACCGGCTTTGTCTTGTGTTAAATGAATATCCATACCCGCTTCAAAGTCGTAGACATCGGTTGCCAGGATTCCTGCTTTGCGGTTGCTGACTTGACCTACATCTGAACCAAACCAGACAGTTTCTCCTGCTTTCATTTGAGCAATGGCTAATTCTTTCAAACGATCCATTGGAACATTTAGGTAGCGAACTGAACGGCTACCTACAACATTGCCCAACATCTCAACGGTGTATGATTTTCCATATGGCTTATCTGTAGTTGGGGCATTGATAATAGAGACATAATCGTCTAATTGAAGGTCTACATATTTTTTGTAGAAGCTTTGTGGAGTTAAGTCACTTTCGCTATGGAATTGGTTGTCCTTATCACGGTATGAAAAGTCAAATTCACGCGGAGGCAATCCTAAAGACATAGCCAAGAAGTTAAAGATTTCTTGCAACAACGCTTGTTTCTTGCTCGCAACTGCCTCACTATCTGCGCCTGAGTGAATCAAATCACGCAAGATTTGCGCATCTTGACGCAAGAGTTTATTGAGGTAGGTGTTCAATTCCCGGCTATTGCTTGAAGAAATCGATTCTGGATAAACTGATTTTGGAACCACTCCGTATTTCTCAAAGAGGGATACCACCATATCCCATTGACCGCCATCTTGTTGTGGGGTTTGTAGGAGAAAAGCCACCTTACGGCTGGTCAATTCTTGGTCTGCTGTAGCAATCACTTGCTCCAAAAACCAGTTTGATTTTTCATACTTATCCCAAAAGAAAGTATGTGCTTGAGACAATTCAAAATCCTCCAATTGGAAGCTTGAAATCATCTTGTGACGGAAGGTATTTAAAGCCGCAAACATCCAACAACGCCCAGATGCTTTTTGGTTTGTCACCTTATCCTTGGTCAAATCAAGTGAAAAAACTGGTGTATTTTCTACTGCACTCTTGCGCGTTTCAAGCGATGCATGGATCCCATTGTGGGTAACAGCATTTTCAAGAGCCGCATATTTCACATTTGCTTCATAATTAGCATAGAGCTGGTCTGTAAATTCTTTCGTTAATTCTGACATAGCAATCTCCTTTTTTCGTTATTTACTATTATAATCCTTTGAGCAGAATCTTCAAGTAAAAATCACCCTATAGAGAGGGATTCTGTTTAGAATAGATGATTTTATCTCCGCAATATCCTTTGCGTTGAATGGCATGAGGGATGGTTTCTACATACTGCATTCCTGCCTTTTCCATGACTTTCCCTGAGCCAGGATTTAAACTGACATAAGTGGCTTTGATTTCTTTAAATCCAACTTTGTTCAATAAGAAATCCAAAACAGCTATGACGGCTTCTGTCATGAATCCCTGCCCCCAGAATTTCTTGCCAAGGATATAACCTAGCTCGCATGATTGACTTTCCTGGTCTTGAGAAACCACACTAATATCTCCAATTACCTGTTCCGGTGATGTTTTCAAACAGAGCGCCCATTTATAAGTATCTGGTTTAAGATACTGTTCGATCCATCTTTTGATCGATTCTCTGGTTCTCTCAGTAGATGCATGGGCATCCCAGGTGACATAGTTCAGGGTTTCAGGATCAGAAGCCCAATTTTCAAACATCGCTGGTGCATCCTCCAAAACGAAAGGCCTCAAGTATAAATGCTCTGTCTCTATGACAAGACTTCCAAGATGATTCATAGATTGTCTCCCTTCATTTTTTATGCAACTTGAACGTTGCAAGTTGGTTACTTTAATCTAGAAGAAAAGGACGGATGAAACCGCCCTTCTTTTTGATGCTTTTCACAATATTGTATGGGGAGACTACGAAATCGAACTCTGCGAGTTACCGATTTCTGTCTAGTATTAATAGAAAAATTCTATTTGTCTCCACCTCATCCATGAGCTTTTCAATGATACATTGACGCAGTAGCTGGCTGATTTGAACGGAGCTCTTTGAGCACCTTTCAAATCTAGACAGCCTTGCGGGGGTGAGACTAGGAAATCGAACTCTACGAGTTACCGATTTCTACCTCGTTTTCCTATTTTAAGACTCGGGCTAAAAAGGTCCACTGGACCTTTTTACTCCCAAAAATGATCAAATACTGTGATTGGCAAGTGGCGTTTGTGTTGGCCTTTGTACCACCATTTTTCAATAGTTGCTTGAGCTTCTGGGCTCACTTGTTTGCCTTCTAGGTAATCATCAATTTCATTATAGGTAACACCCAGTGCTACTTCATCTGCTATTCCTGGTTTTTCTTCTTCCAAATCTGCTGTTGGGATTTTCTCATAAAGAGCAGGATCGGCTCCTAAGTCCTTAAGCAATTGTTTTCCTTGGCGTTTATTCAAACGGAAAAGGGGCAAAATATCTGCACCACCATCTCCAAATTTTGTGAAGAAACCAGTAATATTTTCTGCAGCATGATCCGTACCAATCACCGCTCCACTCCGTGCTCCAGCTAGGGCATACTGAGCAATCATGCGACTGCGAGCCTTAATATTGCCTTTGTTAAAATCAGAAACCTCTGTTCCAGTCGCTTCTACTGCTCGTACCATTTCGTCAGCAGACTTCTTGATATTCACAACTAGACTAACATCCGGCTGGATAAAGGCCAATGCTTTTTGTGCATCTGCTTCATCTGCCTGTACCCCATAAGGAAGACGAACAGCAATAAATTGATAGGAGGCATCTCCTGTTTCAGCTCGCATTTCTTCCATGGCTAATTGAGCTAATCGCCCAGCCAGAGTCGAATCTTGTCCTCCTGAGATCCCTAATACAAATGTTTTTAAGAAGGGATGTTTTTTTAGATATCTTTTTAAGAAATCAACCGAGCGGCGAATCTCTTCTTGAGAATCAATGCTTGGCTTGACACCCAATTGTTGGATAATCTCTTCTTGCAAACTCATTTTGCTTCTCCTTCTCCATTGGTCTCATTACGCATTTTCTCGATCAGGTCCATCTTGTCCTGCCAGATATCTTTGGCCAAGTCAACCGGGTAATGCTGTGGATTGAGGACACGCTTGTATTCATCCCACAATTGATCGTAATTTTTACGAGCATATTCTTGAATTTCTGATAATGTTGGTAGTTGATAAACCAATTGACCCTCTTTAAAAATATCCACTAAAAGAGGAATGGCTTCAAAGTTTCGGACCGTTTTATTGATGTAGGTATAAGTCGGATGGAACATTTTTAGTTCTGTCAATTGTGAAACATCCACGCCATCATATGTGATGTAATCCCCTTCTGACTTGCCTTTTTCACGGCTAGTAATCCGCCAGACTTGCTTTTTACCTGGAGTAGAAACTTTTTCGGCATTATTGGAAAGCTTGATGGTATTGATCATCTCTCCTTTATCATTTTCAACAGAAACAATTTTGTATACCGCCCCAAGCGCTGGTTGATCGTAAGCTGTAATTAACTTGGTTCCTACACCCCAAACATCAATTTTTGCTTTTTGCATTTTTAAGTTGAGGATGGTATTTTCATCCAAGTCATTAGAAGCGTAGATTTTAGCATTTGTAAACCCAGCCTCATCTAATTGCTGGCGAACCTTTTTAGAAATATAGGCAATATCTCCTGAGTCAATCCGGACGCCTAGGAAATTGATCTTCTCTCCCATTTCACGCGCTACCTGAATAGCTGCTGGTACCCCAATACGAAGGGTATCATAGGTATCTACGAGGAAGACACAATCTTTATGGGTTTCCGCGTAAGCCTTAAAGGCCTGGTAATCATTTCCGTATACCTGTACAAGAGAATGGGCATGTGTTCCTAAAACTGGGATTCCAAAGAGTTTTCCTGCACGAACATTACTAGTTCCATTGGCCCCTCCGATGACTGCCGCACGAGTTCCCCAAATGGCAGCATCCATTTCTTGCGCACGGCGTGTTCCAAATTCCATCAAGGGCTCATCTTCAATCACTGAACGAATACGAGCAGCCTTTGTGGCTATCAAGGTTTGAAAGTTGACGATATTCAAGAGAGCTGTTTCCACCAATTGACACTGAGCTAGAGGTCCTTCTACCTGAACAATTGGTTCGTTGGCAAAGACTAGGTCTCCTTCTTGAGCTGAGCGTACTGTCAGTTCCAACTTGAGATCACGAAGATATTCCAAGAAGGCCCCATGATAACCAAGTGACTCTAAATAGGCAATATCACTCTCAGAAAAATTCAAGTTTTCTAAGTATTTCACAATTCGCTCCAAACCAGCAAAAACAGCATAGCCATTTTTAAAAGGTTGATTACGGAAAAATACTTCAAAAACGGCATGTTTATTGTAGATACCTTGATCAAAATAGACTTGCATCATGTTGATTTGGTATAAATCAGTATGTAAGGTTAAACTGTCATCTGGATACATATGTATACCTCTTTTTTATTGATTTGTTCTATGAATTCCTACCATAAAATTAGTACCATTATAGCACATTTCAGCCCTATTGAATACTGAAAGGAAAGCATGAAAAAAATCTGAGACAGGAAGCTCAGATTTTTTTTGATTAAAAGTTTTCTGTGATATATTTATAAACTTCTTGGCCAGCAATCGCACCGTCTCCGACAGCTGTCGTCACTTGACGCAAATCTTTTTGACGAACATCGCCAACTGCAAAAATACCAGGGACTGTGGTTCTCATATGATCATCCGTGATCACCCAGCCATTTTCATCTAAAATACCAAGTTCTGTCGCAAAATCACTGACAGGATTTAAACCAACATAGATAAAGACACCACCGAAGGCTTGCTCTCTAACCTCTCCTGTCTTCACATCTTTTAAAAGGACAGACGTTACTTTTTGTTCACCCTTAATTTCTTCAACAACCGTATTCCAAGCAAAGTGAATTTTATCATTAGCAAAGGCACGATCTTGAAGAACTTTTTGGGCACGCAATTGATCACGACGATGGGCAATGGTCACTGTTTTTGCAAACTGAGTCAAAAAGACAGCTTCTTCTACCGCAGAATCGCCACCACCAACGACCAAGAGATCCTCATCTCTAAAGAAAGCTCCATCGCAAACAGCACAGTAGGAAACCCCTCTACTATTCAGCTCTTCTTCACCAGGGACATTCAATGAACGGTGGTTAGACCCTGTTGCAATCACCACGGTTTTAGCTTCAAATTCCCCATCATCTGTGACAATCTTTTTGGTTGCTCCGTTGTCTTCGATGCGCTCTACCTGACCAAACAAATGTTCCACACCAAGATTTTCTAAAGGCTCGAACATTTTTTCAGCCAAATCTGGGCCGCTAATATTCGCATAGCCAGGATAGTTTTCAATGTCAGACGTATTATTCATTTGACCGCCTGGAATTCCTCTCTCAATTAATGCGACTTTTAAATTGCTTCGTCGCATATAGGGCAGTCATCCCTGCAGGACCTGCTCCAATAATCACTGTATCAAACATACTCAACCTCTTTCTGTTTTGTTGTAACCATTATAATTCTAACACGGTCTTTTTGCAATTATCGTGCTTGAAAGATAAACAAAATCCCTATGACCGCAAAGGTTAAAATAGGAATCGTCATGATATCAATTAAGAGGATATCATACAAATGGGCTTGTCGTTGCTTGGCTGTTTTATCTTTCTTCTTAAGAGCACGGTAGCCAATCCAAATACAAGAAGCGATCCCAACTAAAATCGTTGTCGTCACTAAACTTTGTAAATATAAGGACAATAATTTATTTAACATCACGTCTCCAAATATTTTTACATTTTCAGAAAACAAACCCAGCTAGCATCGCCAGCTGAGTCTTACCTCTCCTCTATTATATCAAACATAGGTCCGTTTGTAACTAGCAAAGAATTCTTTTGTCCGTTCTTCTTTTGGATGTTGCATGATTTCCTCTGGTGTTCCAGATTCAATAATCCGTCCTTTATCCAAAAATAAGACCTTATCTGCTACTTGCGCTACAAAAGACATATCATGGCTGACCAGTACCATGGTTTGTCCTGATTTTGCTGCATTGGCAATGGATTTTTCAACTTCTCCAACCAATTCTGGATCCAAGGCCGAAGTCGGTTCATCCAGCAAAAGAACCTCTGGTTTCATGGCCAAGGCACGGGCCAAAGCCACCCGTTGTTTTTGTCCACCTGAGAGGTGACGAGGATAGTGATTTTCACGATCCGATAAGCCGACTTTTGCCAGTTCTTCTCGAGCAATTTTCGTTGCTTCTTGGTCGGATAAGCCCTTCACAACAATGAGCCCTTCTTTCACATTTTCAAGAGCTGTTTTTCTACCAAACAAATTAAACTGTTGGAACACCATGGCCAATTTTCTTCTTAAGGTCAAGATTTGATCTTGGGTAATGTGCTCAAAATCAACCTCGAAATCATCAATCTTAATTCTACCACTGTCTGGAGCTTCCAAATAGTTTAAACTGCGTAAGAAGGTTGATTTACCAGCTCCCGAAGACCCGATTAAGGCCACGACTTCCCCTTTTTGAATTTCCAAACTGAGATTATTTAAAACCTTTTGACCTGAAAATGTCTTTGATAATTCTGAAATATAAATCATTAGATCCGGACCTCCTGATCTGGTAAATCAATTGCTACGGGAGTCTCAATATCCAGTCGACGTTCAATGTGACGGCCTAGTATTTCAATGAGAATGTTCACAATCCAGTAAACAATCGATACCGTGATAAAGCGTTCAAAGTACTTCAAATCGCTCCCCCCAATAATCCGTGCTTGGGCAAAAATTTCAACTACACTGGCACTAAAGGCTAGCGAGGTCCCCTTGGTCAAGCCAATGAGAGAGTTGATTAAAGTAGGAGTTGCAACGACTGCTGCATTGGGAATAATAATCCGGCGATAAACTTGACGGTTGGTCATTCCAAGACTACGCGCTGCCTCAATTTCACCAGGATCCACTGATAAAATGGCTGCCCGGATGGTCTCACTCGCATAAGCCGCCTCATTAAAGGCAAGAGCCACAATTGCAAATAACTCAGCTGGAATGGCATTAATATTAAAAGCTGTTCCATAAGACTGATTGATCGCTTTTAAAATAAGAGGAATCCCATAATAGGTCAACATCAACTGAACCAACAAAGGAGTCCCCCGCAAAAAACTGACAAAAACAGCTTGAATCGGGTAAAGAATTCGTACACGATTAATTTTGACCAGAGCAAAAATCATGGCAAAAATAATCCCAAAAAATGCGCCTCCTAGGGCTAATAAAATCGTCACAGGCAATTTCCCAATGACTGCCGGAAATGCATCCAATACGGCTCTCAAACTAAACAGCTTGCTATCTGGAACGTGTTTTAAAAAGTCAGCATACCAGTTGGCAGCTAAAAGATTAGTTGTAAACATTTTTGTTACTTCCTTTCTCGAACATAAACATTCTATCACATTCACTATCGGAATTCCAAAAATTGCTACAGAAATAGAAAAATGATAGACTACTCAAATTTAGTCTATCATAATTTTAGACAAGTTCCTAATAGATTTTCTTTATGGAGTTCATAAAGAAAATCTATGTTTTCTTCTGAACATGTGAAAGAAGGGGTTAGAAAGTTTGACGTTTGTCCTTTCGTTCCGCCCGACCACGCGCACGGTTTTCAGCTCGCTTAGCTTTTCTCCTCTTTTCATCAACTGCCCATTTGATTTTTTTCTTGTAGCCTGGTTTGATTTTTTTCTTTTTCTTCTTCACCAGACCAATCATTTCGATATCGAGTTTCTCTTGCTTTTTCTCACGATTGGCCCGTCTATCCCGATCATAAGTATCTTCAATAACCCCATTTTTCAAGACTTTAGGTACGAAACGAATGCCCATTTTTTCTAGTTCACGGATATCTGAATCATCACTCGGTTGATAAAGAGTAATAGCGACACCTGGTAGACCATTGCGCCCTGTCCGACCGACACGGTGGACAAAGAAAGAAAGATCTTGTGGAATAGCATCGTTGATGACATGACTCACCCCTTCGATATCAATTCCACGAGCCGCTAAATCTGTGGCCACAATATACTCAAAATCAAGATTTTTAACCTGATTCATGATCCGTTTCCGTTCACGTGGTGGGATATCTCCGTGAATCTTTGCCACTTTCAATCCCTGAGCCACCAAATAGGCATGGAGATCATCTGCTCTCGTTTTGGTATTAACGAAAATCATGGCCAAATAAGGTTGCAAGGTCTTGGTCAATTGGTAAATTTGCTCATTTTTATCCCGACCCTTGGTGGAAACCAGCCAATTATCGATGGTATCTGAAATCACCGTCTTAGTCTTAATTTGCTCCATGACTGGGTTTGAGAGATATTTTTTCAAGAAAGGCTGCAATTTTTGCGGAATGGTGGCTGAAAAAACTAAAAATTGCAGTTGTTGCGGAAGCCTTGAAGCAATCTTATCCACAGTAGACAAGAATCCCATGTCCAGTGTCATATCTGCCTCATCTACCACAAAAGTATGGGCCTTATGAATAGCCAGATCACCCGATGCAACCAGATCATAGATCCGGCCTGGAGTTCCAATAACGATATGTGGTTGTTTGACCTGCAATTTTTCAATCTGACGGCTTTTATCCGTTCCTCCAACATAATTCACAATCCGAATCTCTTTGTCAGAATGACTAGCGATTTGACGAGCAGCTTGGTAAATTTGCGTCGCCAACTCCCGACTAGGAGCCGTGATGACCGCTTCAACTTGCTCACTATCTTCATTTAAGGTTTGAAAAATCGGCAAGAGGAACGTATGGGTCTTCCCAGAACCTGTCTTTGACTCTCCAACCAAATCATTTCCAGCTAGGACAATCGGAATTAGTTTTTCCTGTACTTCGGTTGCTTCTCTAAAATTGATTTCTTTCAGTGCCTCTTGAATATAGGGCTTAAAATTAAACTCTGTAAATTTCATTTTCTCAGTTCCTTTCATGATCTCTATTATTATATCAGAAAAGCTGTCTTCTTGCCTCTCTTATGGGTCATTTTTCCTAACCAGCGAAGTCTCTCTGAGTCAGCAAAAAAACGATGGGCAAGCCCACCGTCGTTTTATAGGTAGAGAAGGACTAGAGTCACGACACTTGTCACTAAGGCAATGCTCCACATAAAGGCATCCACTTTCCATTCTGACCAGTTTCGGCCAATGCCAGAAAGGCCACCCAATTCTAAATGATGGTGGAAAGGAGTCATTCGGAAAATCCGACGTCCTTCCCCGTAACGTTTCTTGGTCCATTTGAAATAGGTCACTTGTAGCATTACTGAACCCGTTTCAATGACATAGACCAGACCAATTAAGAGCAACGTCCACTCGACATGCAAAGCCATTGACAAAGCTGCAAGCATCCCTCCAAGAGCTAGACTACCGACATCTCCCATAAAGATTTTAGCCGGCTTGTGGTTGAAGACAAAGAATCCTAGCAAGGCCCCAATCATACTCAAGGTGACAAAGAGAATGTCCCATTTCCCTTGCATATAGGCAATAAAGGAATAGGCACTCAGGCTAATGGCAACGGAGATGCTGGCTAATCCATCAATCCCATCTGTCAAATTGACCGCATTTGAAAAACCAACCAACCAAAATAAAGCAAAGAGAATGTAGAAATAGCCCAAGTAAAGTTCATATCCGAAAACATTCAAAAGGCTTCCTGCACCGTGGCGTTCAGAAAAAATATAGAAGATGATTCCACCAACAAGTTGAAGGGCCAATTTTTGTTTTGGGTTAAGACCTTCATTAATCTTACGAAAAACTTTTAAAAAGTCATCCAAAAATCCAACAATTCCATAAAGAATCAAGATAAATAGAATCAGTTGAACAGGGCGCGTGAAATTTCCAGTCAATACGGTAACGACAAAACTAACTAGAACGGCTGTAATGAGAAATACAACTCCACCCATTGTCGGAGTGCCAGCTTTCGCTTTGTGTTGTTTCACATCTTCGTGCATTTGTTGCCCAGAAATATGAGCACGATGGTAAAATCGAATAAAGGCTGGAATAGCAGCCACTGTTAATAGAAACGATACAAGGATCGTAGCAATATACATCTTAGTCTCCTAATGTTAACGTAATCTTTTTAGTTTTATTAAGTGAGGTGTTCATTTTGACACTTTGTTTGGTTACTTTCTTTCCACTACCTTTATAGGTAATCTCAATTCCAGTCCATTCTCCAAAGATGTCCGCATTTTTCTTTGTCCAACCGTACATATCTGGAACCGCATCAAAGTCTTCTGTCAATAACAATACTTGCTGATTGGCTTTGACTTTAGAGCCTACATCCACAGACATCTTGCGGATATTTTTCCCGGTTCCTAGGACAATTGGTTGCACCAAATTGCGACGCAATTCCTCTGAATAAGCACCTGGGCTCAGATTTTGTTTCAGATTCAACTCCTTAGAGAGAGTTTCTACTGAAGGGATTTTGTAGGTCGTTTCTTTGGTCACATCATCCAAAGTTGGTGCCTCTGATGTTAGATGCAATTCGTCTTTTAAAGCAACTGCATCTTCCAAAATAGGATTGACCAGCTCTTCCCAGCTGGTGAATGAGAATTTCACTTCTGGTTGTTGGACCGTCACATACATGATGAATTCAGGATCTTCTGCAGGTGTCATGGCTACAACCGAGTAGATATAATCATTTTCTCCTTGCAAGTATCCTTGATCTGTCGCCATTTGGGCAGTCCCTGATTTCACCGCAACGTTTTGACCGGGTACCTGAATGATGGGTCCATCACTGTACAAGGTTCCATACTCTGGATCTGTTCCGACGGTGATCATATAGTTCCGTGTCTGTTGTGCAGCTGATCCTGAAACTGGTTTTCCAACAACTTCTTTTTTTGATTTGCGGGCTGTGTCTGATTTTTTATCGTAAATAGCACTAATAAACTTCGGCTCCAACATTTGTCCATCATTAGCGATGGCACTAAAGGCCCGTAACATTTGGGTTTGACTGACGGAAATCCCTTGACCGAAGGAAGACATGGCCTGACTGACATAGTTATCCCCTGGAAGACCCCCGTAAGCTTCATTTCCCATTCCAAAACGGGTCGGAAGACCGAATTTAAAGCGGGTTAGGTAGTCCATCCAGACAGCATTTCCCATCTTTTGCTCCAAGCGGGTCATCCCCACGTTACTTGAGTAAGCAAAGCCTTGTGCGATATTCATATAGCGACCTTCAGACAGTCCCATATTGACATCCCAGTCACGGATCGTCGCATCTTTTACTTGTAGTTCGTTACTGTAGTATACTTCATTATAGGCTGGGAAGGTTCCATGATCAATCGCCGAAGCTAATAACATGACCTTCATCGTTGAACCCGGTTCATATTGATCTTGATAAAGGATGGTATTCCAGGTTTTCAAGTTTTTCAGATCCAACCCTTGTTTGGTATCCGCATTATAGGATGGACGTTGCGTTGTCGCCAGGATTTCTCCAGTTTTTGCACTCACAAGAGTCGCACTAACATACTTTCCTTTTACTTTTTCTTGGAAAACATCCATTCGCGTCTCAAGGTAGGTTTGTAATTCTGCTGAAATGGTCGTATAGACATCTTTTCCATCTTCTGTTTTGACAGAAACCTTATCTGAACCAGGAACGATATTCCCGTTTCGGTCTTTGTCATAGGTGATAACCCCATTTTGACCAGCGAGAATACGATCGAGGGATTTCTCCATCCCTGATTGCCCCTTCAGGGTTTTATTCCCCTCTTTATCTTCTTGAAGAGAGGCCTGACCTATAAATTGAGAGGCAAAAACCCCATTTTTATAGCTCCGATTTGGACTAGTTGTAAAGGCAACCCCTTCAATCTTCGCCGCTTCCATGGCCTCACGGATGGCCGTCATATTGCTATAAGTTATGCCGTTTCCGTTCGAGCCAAAAGAAACTTGTTTCAATTTCTTTTGCGACAACTGTTGAATGACGTAATCCTCATCCATCCCTAAGTACTGCTTAAAGATTTCTGCTACTTTTTTAAATTGGCTCTCTTCTACATAGAGGATTTTTCCAGTTGCTGATTTGTACTTTTTATCAATAACGGCATAAACGTTATAGGTCGTAGCATCTTCAGCAATTACTGCTCCATTTCGGTCATAGATCGTTCCACGTTTTGCAGGAACAATAACCGTCTGCTCATGGACTTTTTTGGCTTGATCCGATAAGGTCACACCAAATTTTTTGTCAGTCCCAATAATCATTGCAAAATTAATCAGAAAGAGAAAAAAGAGGAAAATCGCCAGTACACTGAGATTTTTCCCAACTTGTTTTCGATTCTGATCCGGCAAGCGACGTTTCTTTATCGAATACCTGATTAAAAATTTTTTAAATTTATTCATCACTACTTGCACTCACTGTTTTTCGATTTTCTTTTTGCAGCTTCATTCCTTGGGAGCTAGCCAACTGTGATAAGCGGTCATAACGTGTTAATTCATTGACCTCTTGACGAACATCTGCCAATTCCGTCTTTTTGGCTTCTAGTTCCGTATTCAAATCAGTCAATTCACTTTGAACTTGTAAAATCCGTGTCTGCATAAAGACGATACTAATGGCTAAAATAACAGCTGTTAGGACAATCGACCCATAAAATGCCTTTTCTACTCTAGAGAAACGGCGAAAGCGGTCTTGCAGTACCTGTGTTCTTGTTCTTTCATCTTTTGCTGCCATATCAATTCCTCTTACTTGTGTATTTTTCGAGCAACCCGTAATTTTGCTGAATGGGATCGATTATTGCCCTCAAGCTCCTCTTCACTCGGCAAAATTGGTTTTCGGTTGACCAACTCCATCTTTGGTTTCAAATCATCTGGAATAAAGGGAAGTCCTTTTGGAACCTCAACCGTCGAAGCTTCTTTAAACAATTGTTTGGTCAATCGATCCTCTAACGAATGAAAGGTAATCA
Source organism: Streptococcus sp. CP1998 (assembly GCF_041026655.1). Classification (NCBI taxonomy): domain Bacteria; kingdom Bacillati; phylum Bacillota; class Bacilli; order Lactobacillales; family Streptococcaceae; genus Streptococcus; species Streptococcus sp. CP1998. The sequence continues at coordinate 537,554 of NZ_CP163380.1, read as the reverse complement.
CAGAAATACGACCATCGATGGCCAACAAATCCATGGCTTGCTGAATTGATTCATCTGCAGCTCCCAGTTCATCATTGACTTCGATACGAATGGCTTGGAAAATCTGTTTAGCAGGATGGCCCTTTTTCTTGAGCTCCTTGGCTGGTTTAGCAGATTTAATAATCTCTGCTAATTCAGTCGTCGTTTCAATCGGTTTAATTGCTCGTGCTTGCTCAATTTTCCGCGCAATTTGCTTGGAAAATTTGTCCTCTCCATATTTGAAAAAAATACGGACTAGATCATGGTAATCGTAGCTATTTACGACCTCATAGGCCGTCAAGGAAGCTTCTTGATTCATCCGCATGTCCAGTGGCGCATCTTTCTTGTAAGAAAATCCGCGTTCCCGTTCATCTAACTGAGGACTAGACACACCTAGGTCATAACAGATTCCATCAATTTCAGTCACACCCAATTCGTTTAGACGTTCCTTCAAATGACGAAAGTTATCCTTAATGAAGGTCACCATGCCTTTCTCAATGAATGGAGCTAAACGAATCTTAGCATTCTCAATCGCATGCTGATCTTGGTCAAAGGCATAAAGATGGCCCGATTCATTTAATTTTGTTAACAAATATTCGCTGTGTCCTGCCCCACCCAATGTGGCGTCTACATAGATCCCATCTGGCTTAACATCCAGCATATCGATCGTTTCATGAAGCAAAACCGTTACATGATGAAATTCTTTACTCATATCTTTACTATTTTACCACAAATGGGACCAAGATGCACTCCTGAAAGAAAATTCACTAACTAATCCTATCTGACCTTTTCGGATCTTACAAAATACCTAGAAGGTCTTGATATCACTTGTTTCCTATAAGATTTATGATACAATATTCTTATGAAAATAAGAAAACAGATTCTCATCCCACTTTTATTGGTCGATGCTATCGCTCTCTATTTTTTTATAACTACTATTGAGGCTTGGATTTTTTGGCTTGCTGCCCTGATCCTAGTCGGCTCACTTTGGTGGCTCAAAAAAGCCATTCAAGGACAAAAAACAGAGATGAAAGAAAAATAATTTCTTTCACCTCTGTTTTTCTTTTATTCACTCCAAGAAACTCCTTAAAAAAAGCAAACTAGCTCTGAAATAATAAAAACTCACCGTTTGGTGAGTTTTGCGGTTTATTGATTATGTTTCCAATTACTGTAAATCCCAAAGAGAATGATCCAAATGGTTGCTCCAATCGCTCCAATGTATGTTGATTCTTGCAAGAAGAGACAAACGAATACAAAGAGGAAGAAAACAATGGTCAATGGATTCAACACTTTATAGGCTGGCATGACAAAACCATCTGGCATAAATTCTTTCGATTTACGGTACTTAAGATGGGCAAGCATAGTCAAAATGTAAATAGCAATGTAGACACCAGAAGAAGATGCCGTAATCAAAGCAAAGGCATCTGAGACACCTGGCAAGACATTGATAAAGGCTGAAACAGCAACCACAATCGCAGAAAAAATAATCGCCCGACTTGGAATCCCCATACGAGATAAGCTATTCAGTTTCAAACGATTCATCACTTTACTGTTTGGCGTCTCTTTTGCAATCTGGTACAAGTGACGCCCTGTTGAATAGAGGGTGGAATTCAAGGAGGATGCAGACTGTCAGTACAACAAAATTAATCAATCCTCGCCCACTTGATTCCTACCATCTGAAAGACCGTTACAAATGGTGATTTATTGACGGGAAGCTGTTGCCAAGGGAAAATAGCCATAATCGCCAACAAAGCCCCTACATAAAAGATTACAATTCGGATTGGAATTTCTTTAATGGCTTTTGGTAATACTTGGCGGGGATTTGCTGTTTCAGAAGTAGTAATTCCAACAAACTCGATCGCTTGATAAGCAAAGAAGACCATTTGGAAGGCCATGACGAACTTGACCCAACCATTTGGAAACATTTGAAAACCATTGGTAATATTGGTTAAGCTAGCGTGTCCAGCAGGTGTTTCAAAATTCGTCGTCACCATAAAGATCCCTGTTGCGATCAAGGCTAAAATCGTGACAATCTTGATCATTCCAAACCAGAATTCAACCTCTCCAAACACCTTCACAGCGATCAAGTTTACACAACTTAAGAGCGCTAAAAAGATAATTTGAATCTGCCAGGCTGGCCAATTTGGAAACCAAAGCTGGACATAGTTGGAAACAGCGGTGATCTCTGCCATTCCCAAAAATACCAAGGAGACCCAATAGGACCATCCTGAAAAATAACCCCAACCTTTTCCTATATACTTGGTGATAAAGTTGATAAAGGTGTGTTGATCAGGGTCCATATAGAGCATTTCTCCGATTGCCCGCATCATCAAGTACATGAATGCGCCAGTCAGCATATAGACTAAAATAATAGAGGGCCCTGTCAAAGAAAGGGAACGACCGGCTCCAAGAAAGAGTCCTGTCCCGATGGTTCCTGCAATAGCGATCAGCTGAACATGCCGATTTTGCAGACCACGAACCATCCCATTTTCGGTTTCTTCACCAGGATGATGTTTTTTTGACATATAATTACTCCAATTCTTTTTCTGTACATTTTCAGAAAAGTATACTTCAAATTTTCATACAATCTACTATACCATGTTTTTAAAAATTGGTCAATCCAGTCCAGAATATTCTGAATTTTATAGATTAAAAAGAGTGCTGGAGTCTCTTCCAGCACTCTTTTGCTTATGAATTAGGGTCATCGAGACTACGGCCATGCAAACCTTTTTCACGTTGCACTTGGCGTAGTTTCTCAGGTGTTACATCGTTACCTTCTTCATCCACAATTTTGATCCCTTCGATGTGGTGACGAACCGAACGACGATAACCTTCAATGTATTCTTCACGAAGTTTTGCTTGTTCCACTGCTTCTTCAGGAGTCAAACCTTCTGTTTTTTTCTTTTTAGCAAGCTCATTGATACGAGCGATTTTTTCAGGTGTCATAATAAAACCTACTTTCTACCTGTCATCAGGTACTTATTTTGTGTTCAATTGGTTGAAGGCTGCAACAGCGTTAGCTTTCGCTACAAGGCCTGCAAGAAGGGCCAAACGGTTGTTTTTAACCGCCTCATCTTCTGCCATCACCATGGTATTATCAAAGAAAGCATCGATGACTGGGCTAAGAGAGAAAAGCTGTGCCAATTTGTCGCTAGCTGAACCTGTCAATTCCAGACTTTCTGCTGCTTGAGCCAAGGCTTTTTCTTGATCATTTTCAAAGAGATTGGCATCGACTGCTACTGAAGCATCTGCTTTTTCTGCCAAGTTGAAGGCACGAGAGAGAGACTCAACAGTCGCCTTGTAACCATCCGTTTTCGCGACTTCTGAAAGAGCTTCAGCTGCTTCCAGCATATCAGCCACGACAAAGTTTGAACCAGCAAGAACAGCTTCTTTGATATCTTTTGGTGTGCGTCCCATCATCTTGTCCACACGCGCTTTGATGAAGTTGAGCACTTCTGCTTGATTGTCATAAGAAAGGCTATCAAATGAAAGTCCGTAAAGGCTATCAATCAACTCATCCATAGGGATATGCCAACCAAAGGCATCCAAGATACGAACAATCCCTTGTGTTGCACGACGAAGCGCATATGGGTCATTGGAACCTGATGGAATCAAGCCAACTGAGAAGAAGGAAAGGAGGGTATCCAATTTATCTGCAAGGGCAAGAACGGCACCAACCTTAGTCTCTGGAAGGGCTCCGTCTGCTGAATCAGGAAGGTAGTGCTCACGGATAGCTGTCGCTACCGCAGCATTTTCACCAGCGAGGAGGGCGTATTTTTCACCCATGATTCCTTGCAATTCATCGAACTCTCCGACCATGCCCGTCAAGAGGTCAAATTTGTAAATTTCAGTTGCACGAGCGACGGTCGCCGTTTCTTCAGCAGTCAAACCAGCTTGCTCAGCCAATGACGCTGCAATAACACCAGCACGCGCCATGTGTTCTGAAAGAGAACCAATTTTTTCATGGAAGGTCACGTTCGCCAATTTAGCAACGAGGTCTTCAATCTTAAGTTTTTGGTCTTCACGCCAGAAGAATTCACCATCTTCAAGACGTGCCACCAATACTTTTTCATTTCCTCGGATAACATTTTCCAAGTGCTCAGCATTCCCATTACGAACTGAGATGAAGTTTGGTTTAAGCTGACCATCAAGGTCACGTACAACAAAGTAACGTTGGTGTGTTTCCATTGAGGTCACCAAGACTTCTTCTGGAACGTCCAAATATTTAGTGTCAAAACTTCCCATAAAGGCAGTTGGGTATTCGACCAAGTTCAAGACTTCATTCAAAAGTCCTTCTTCGATTTGAACTTGCACACCTTGTTCTGCTTCGATGGCCTTGATTTGCTCACGGATCATGTTTTCACGTTCTTTGCTATCCGCAATCACGTAAACCGTGCGAAGGTCTTCTTCATAAGAATCCGCATTGGTAATTTCTACTTCATGTCCAAGGAAACGGTGCCCACGACTCACACGACCCGACTTAATATCCAAGAAATCAAGGTCGAGTGCTTCGTCGCCCAAAAGAACGATCAAGGTGTGAACTGGGCGAATGTATTCAAAGGTGTTGTTAGCCCAGTGCATGCTAACAGGGAAGGTCAATGAAGCAAGCACCTCTGGAACGCCAGCCAAGACTTCTTTAGCTGGTTTTCCAGCTTCGTGCTTCGTAACATAAACGTACTCTTCACCCTTGACTTCACGGAATTCGATATCATCAACCGTCAAGCCTTTCCCACGGACGAATCCTTGAGCCGCTTTTGAGAAGTTTCCATCTGCATTCAAGGCGATTTTCTTAGAAGGTCCTTTAAAATCTTCAGTCAAATCCGATTGTTGATCTGCTAAACCAATCACACGGACAGCCAAACGGCGTGGTGTTGAGAAGGTTTGAATGCTTTCGTATGAAAGACGGTTGTCATCCAAGAAGGCTGCCATCTTCTCACCGAGTTGTTTTTCACTTGGTGTGACAACGTAGGCTGGCAACTCTTCAAGTCCAAGTTCTACTAATAAGTTTTTTGTCATGTTTTTTCTCCGAAAAATATCTTTTTTTCCAGTTTGCCTTATGTGATTGGCACGCAAGCAACCGACTTCGTCGTTTCATTGCTAAAATTGGAGCCTAAGGTCTCCAATTTTGCCTGGTATCGTTAGTTTCTCTAACGATACCTAAATCACAGTGGCAACTGGTTCTGTAGGGTTACTCTATTAACCTATCCTATCTAATACACTCTTTTTATTCTTCCTCTTCTGCTAGGAGTTTGGCGCGTGTGGCTTCGTCGAGAAGTGGATAACCAAGTTTTTTACGTTCTGCGACGAAGGTTTTGGCTACGACACGTGCCAAGTTACGGATGCGGGCGATGTAGCCAGCACGTTCTGTAACGGATACTGCTCCACGTGCATCTAGCAAGTTAAAGGTATGCGAACATTTCAAAACGTAGTCATAGGCTGGGTGAACAAGGCCCAATTCCAAAGCACGTCCTGCTTCTTTTTCAAATTTTTCGAAGTTTTCAAGAAGCATATCTTGATCAGAAACTTCAAAGCTGTATTTTGAGTGTTCATATTCTGGTTGAAGGAAGATTTCTCCGTATTTAACGCCTGGAGCCCACTCAATATCGTAAACAGAATCTACTTCTTGGATGTAAGAAGCCAAACGTTCCAATCCATAAGTGACCTCAGAAGTTACTGGGCCAGTTGCCAACCCACCAACTTGTTGGAAGTAGGTGAACTGAGTGATTTCCATACCATCCAACCAAACTTCCCAACCTAGACCAGCTGAACCAGTCGATGGGTTTTCCCAGTTATCTTCAACGAAACGGATATCGTGCTCCAAAGGATTGATCCCCAATTTTTCCAATGACTCAAGGTAGAGTTCTTGGATGTTTGATGGTGATGGTTTCATGACCACTTGGAATTGGTGGTGTTGGTAAAGACGGTTTGGGTTTTCCCCGTAACGACCGTCCGCTGGACGACGAGATGGCTCTACATAAGCCGCATTCCATGGCTCAGGACCAATGGCACGGAGGAAAGTATATGGACTCATTGTTCCCGCACCTTTTTCATTATCATAAGCCTGCATGAGCATACAACCCTGGTCATTCCAGTATTGTTGCAAAGTCAAAATAATTTCTTGAAATGTTAATTTCTTAGACATTAAATACTCCTTGATTTAAATGATTTCTTGCGACACGAGTCTGCCTCGTTGATCATACGAGGCAAGACGAGTTAGTACTGCGTTTAGCTCAGGCACCCTAGTGCTGAGCGTGGGGCAGTCCGACTGTATGGAGGTCTCTGCCACTAACGCAGTGAAAGGTTAGTTTTTTAGACATTGCATACTCCTTTTTCATAAAGTTTCTTGTGACTCAGGATACAAAAAGAACCGTGTCTTCGCTCCTAAGTCTGTGACCTAGGGGCGTCAGAAACGCGGTTCCACCCTAATTTATTACTTCATTTTATCTTACTTTACTCAGCTTTTTACTGAGAGAAAGCGCCACTTGCTTACTTTGCTCTACTTGGCTCTCACTATCCCAAGCTCGCTAGAAAAACACCGTAAGCCCTTCTTTCTTGACTAGTATTATAGCAAATTTTTAATGACTTGTAAATTAAAATCCGCATGAGACAATCGTTTCATACGGATTTTAGGCTAACAAACTATTTTGTTTTGCTTATGGACGACTTACAGCTTTTGGTTTTTTACTGGGTAAAGATTTCTGAAATATAAAGACCAAAGTTCAAGAAGTTGATATCTTTTGTTTTATCAAAGGATTTTAAAAAACCGAGAACAAAACTGTCCTCGATTTTCATTAATAAATAGAAATTCTCTTTTAAAAATCTTTGGTGTCCGGATCTGGTGCACCTGCTTCAACCGGAAGATGGCGAAGGAGTTCCATATCATCTGCCGTCAATTCAAAATCAAAGCAATTTAGATTACTTGCAATCCGCTCAGGTGTAACCGATTTTGGCAGTGGAAGGAAACCTTCTTGTAAACTCCAAGCCAGGGCTAGTTGAGCGACGGTCTTTCCATATTTAGTAGCCATTTCTTTTACTTGTTCATTTTGGAACAATTCTCCTTGGCCAAAAGGTCCCCAAGCCTCTAGTAAAATGCCATGCTTGCGACTCGCTGCGATGGCTTCGCTTTGGTACACCCCAGGTGCTAGACGAATTTGGTTCACAGCCGGAATGACCCGAGCTGTTTCAAGGAGGGCTTCCAAATGATGAGGCAGAAAATTGCTAATACCAATAGCTCGAACCTTGCCAGCAGCTAGCATATCTTCCATTGCTCGCCAAACCTCAGCATTCCGTTCTTTCCAAGCATCATTTTCTCGAAGGGGCTTTGGATTTGGCCAATGAATCAAATAAAGATCGACATAGTCCAAGCCCAGTTTCTCAAGAGACTCGTCCAAAGCAACTTGAGCATCTTCATAGGTGTGATGAGTATTCCAAAGTTTGGTGGTAATAAACAGGTCCTCGCGCGCAAGACCACTATCCTTGATAGCCCGACCAACACTCTCTTCATTTTGATAAATCGCAGCTGTATCGATATGGCGATAACCTGCTTTTAAAGCGACTAAAACAGCTTGATAGGCTTCTTCTCCATCCGTCGCTTTCCAAGTTCCAAATCCCAATACAGGAATCTCCACCCCATTATTTAAACGATAATGATTCATTTTTTCTTTCCTTTCTTCGATTTCGGTTTCTTAGGCCCTCGAAGCTTGAGCTCTGGCTTAAAAATATTCTTCTTGGTTGGCTCCATCTTCTTGCTATAAAAACTATAGAGTAAAAATGCCCCACCAACAATCACAATAAAGATATTTTTTCTAACAATCCCATATAGCAAGAAAAAAATTCCCATCAATAAAAAACGTATATCAATCGCCTTCATAAGCTACCTCACATTTCAATTCCCATTATAGCATGAAAAGGCAGCATTCACAAAATTGTACTACCATTGGTAAACAAAAAGACCCTCCAGACTGTTTAACTCCCATGAATACCTCACAAAAACCTCTCTAGGTATGACCTAGAGAGGAATTGTTCGTTCTTTAATTTTTGAATCTAGTTGGCAGCTTGGTAACGTTTGACCCCATCAAGATAGGTCGCAACCAGATCCAAATTTTGGTCAAGTACGATGAAGTCCGCATCATATCCTTCACGGATTTGACCACAAACATCATCAATATGGACTGATTTTGCCGGATTGAGGCTGGCCATCATCACTGCCTCATAAGGGTTGGCAATCCCCCACTCTACAACATTTTTTAATCCATCTTTCAATTTCAAGATTGAGCCAGCTAGATTACCAGTTGATTTCAAGCGAGCAGTCCCTTCAGCAACCACAACTGGGAATTCCCCAAGCATGTAGTCCCCATCTTCTAAGCCCCCGGCTGTCATACAGTCAGTTATCAAGGCAACATTTTCTTTCCCTTTTTGTTTCATCAGGATATCACACGCTAGAGGATCAACGTGATGGCCATCACAGATCAACTCTGCTGTAGTATGAGGCAACTCATACATGGCACCAACCATACCGAGTTCACGGTGCGTCAAACCACGCATACCATTGTAGGCATGCACCCAGACACTCGCACCTGCATCTACCGCTTTTTTAGCTTCTTCAAAAGTTGCATTGGAGTGTCCAAGGGCGACTGTCACTCCTTCTCCTGTAATGGTCCGAACAAATTCTTCTACCCCTTCACGCTCGGGAGCAAGGGCAATCTTATTCAACAGACCATTGGCAGCTTTTTGCCAAGCCCGAAATTCTTCCATACTTGGATCCTTCATATAAGCTGGGTTTTGAGCTCCCTTGTATTTTTCTGTAAAATAAGGGCCTTCAAAATAAATCCCGCGAATCTTGGCTCCTGTTGCTTCTTTGTATCGTTCACCGATATTTTCAGTTACTGCCAAAAGTTGTTCGTAAGAGGAAGTCAAGGTCGTAGGCAAAAAGCTCGTAACCCCTGTACTCAAGAGACCTTCACTCATGGTATAGAGAGTGCCTTCAATATTATTATCCATCACATCTACCCCACCAAAACCGTGAATATGGGTATCTACGAGACCTGGCGCAATGCTGTAACCAGAATAATCCAGTACATTCGCACCTTCTGGTATGCTTTCCACATGTTTTCCAAACTTGCCATCAACAAGCTCCAAATAACCTCCGCGGCGAACCCCATGTGGGTAATAAAATTGATCTGCTTTAATATATGTAGACATAAAATCGTCCTTTCCATTGTAGAAACAAACGTTCCTTTTTTATTCATACATATTATAACGCTTTCAGTTTCATTTGTAAATGGTATAGACCTATTTTTGGATAGAATCCAATAAAAACAGAGCAAGCTTCCTACTTACTCTGTTTGACGTTCCTTAAATTTGCTCGATTTGTACTTTTTCAGCTATATTCAGGGCATGGTCCGCGACACGTGTATAGTGAGAAATGATATCAATAAAGTTCACTCCGGCTTGAGGTGTACATTCACCTTGGTTCAAACGACGTATATGAGTTTTCCGTAGTCTTTTCTCCAAGTTTTCAATTGTCTCATGTCGCGCTACCAGTTGGTTTGCAAGCGTTACATCATTATTCTCAACAGCCTTTAAGGCATCTTCAACAAATTGATGGGTTTGGTTATAAATATCTTCCAATTCAGCCAAAGCTGCTTCTGAAAAAACAACTTTCTTACGAATTAAATAATCGGTCAGATTGATCAAGGATTCCGCGTGATCTCCAATCCGCTCCAAATCCCGTGAGGAATCCAAGATATTGGTGAGAATTTCACTCTCTCTCGGACTCAAGGCTTCACTCGACAAACGAATCAAGTAGCGAGTCAAATCGTCATCAATGGTATTAATGGCTTCTTCTGTCTTATGTCCCTTTTCAGCTGTTTTTTCATTTTGATGAAGGATATAATCATAAGAAAGGCTAAAGGCTTTATCTGCATACCCACCTAAATGAAGCAACTCTTTTTTCGCATTTCCAAGAGCAATCGAAGGCGCTTGAGTGATCAAGTTTTCATCCAAGTAGAGCGGCTCATATTTGACAACCTCATCCTCACCAGGAATCAGTTTGGTTACAAAGTATGCCAAAGCTCCAATGAATGGGAATTGAATGATGGTATTGGTCACGTTGAAAGCTCCGTGAGAAAAAGCAATGGTCATTTCTGGTGACAAATGCAAGAGCCCTTGGAAGTATTCAATCATGGCTGTAAAAGGTGTTAATAAGATCAAACAAAGGATTGTACCGATCAAGTTAAAGAGCACGTGGGTTGCTGCAACACGCTTAGCAGAAACATTTGCCCCCATCGCTGCAATAATAACTGTCAAGGTTGTTCCGATGTTGTCCCCAAAAAGAATGGGTAAAGAACCGCGAAGATCTAAGAAACCACCTGAATACAAACCTTGTAGAATCCCAATGGTAGCTGAAGAAGCTTGAATCAAAACGGTGATGATGGCTCCTGCTAAAACACCCAGAATTGGATTTTTTCCAAGGGTGATCATGTACTGACTAAATTCTGGCAATTCTTTTAAAGGGCTCATTCCCGCACTAATCAGGTTTAAAGCGTAGAAAATTCCTCCAACTCCAAAGAGAATCCGACCAATATTGTTGGCCATTCGATTCTTGGTAAAGAAAAGTAAGACCGTTCCAAGAAACATAATTGGAAGGGCATAAGTCCCCAGTTTAAACCCAATAATGAACGAGGTGACCGTAGTCCCGATATTAGCCCCCATGATGATCCCAATGGCTTGACGCAGGGTCAAGAGACCTGCACTGACCAGACCAACGGTAATCACCGTTACCCCCGTACTAGACTGAATAAGGGCTGTCACAACAATCCCTACTAAGACTCCAAGAAAGGGATTGCTGGTATATTTATCAATATAGTAGCGAAGACGGTCCCCTGCTGCTTGTTGCAGCCCTTCTCCCATGGTTTTAATACTATAGAGAAAGAGACCCAACCCTCCCAAAAAGTTAAACAAAATTTCCTGCCAGTTAATGGACATGATCATTCCTCCAAATATGAGATCAAAAATAAAACTCCTCTCCTATTGTAAAGGATAATTTCCAATCACACAAGAGATTTCTGTAAATTTCTATTATTTTTTGAAACCGTTTTTTTCTTTCTGTTTTATTTTCCTCATTTTAAAAAGCAAAAAAAGAGGGTGGAAAATTTCCAACCTCTCTAGTCTTTGTTCAAATTGCGCAACATCTCATCGATCTTGTTACCGTATTCGATGGATTCGTCTTTCACAAAAGTAAGATCTGGAATCTTGTATAATTTCAGATTCCGACCTAATTCACGCTTGATGGTTCCTGTTGCTTTTTCAAGGCCTGTCTGAGCCTTTTGATTGTCTGAAGCCAAATCACTCATAATTGAATAATACACTTTGGCCATAGACAAATCACCTAGCATTTGAACATCCGTAATGGTGACGCCTTGAACACGCGGGTCACGGACTTTCTTTTGTAAAATCTCGTTGACTTCACGCTTGATTTCCATCCCTACTCGGTCTGTCCGAAAATGACTTGCCATAGGAACTCCTTTCTGCTTTATGTTTTAAAAACTAGAAAATCAGAGGGATCCCCTCTTTTTTCCTAGTCAACCTCTTATTTTTTAATTTCTTCCATGATGTAGGCTTCGATGGTATCATCTGTCTTGATATCATTGTATCCTTCGATCATCAATCCACCTTCACGACCATTTGTAATCTCTTTAACATCATCTTTGAAGTGTTTCAAGCTTGCAAGAGAACCGTCATAGATCACGACACCGTCACGAATGACACGGACTTTGGAATCACGTGTAACCTTACCACTAAGGACCATAAATCCACCGATGGTACCCACTTTAGAGACTTTAAAGGTTTCACGAATAACTGCTTCCCCGATGACTTTCTCTTCGAACTCAGGATCCAACATTCCCTTCATGGCATCTTCCATTTCTTCAATCACTTTGTAGATAATTGAGTGAAGACGGATTTCTACCTCATCAGCTTCAGCTTGTTGACGTGCTTGTGGGGTAGGTCGGACGTTAAATCCGATGATGAAGGCATTTGAAGCTTCTGCAAGGGTCACGTCTGATTCGTTGATGGCACCAACCGCTGAGTGAACGATGGTCACTTTCACACCTTCTACTTCAATCTTTTGAAGGGAAGCAGCAAGGGCTTCAACCGAACCTTGGACATCGGCTTTAATGATGACATTAACAGATTTCACTTCCCCAGCCTTCAAGGTATCAAAGAGGTTTTCAAGGCTGACGCGGTTGGTTGCTTGACGTTGTTTCATCAGAGCACGTTTGGCACGTTCTTCACCCACGCGCAGATTTCTCATCTTCATATACTGCGAAGTGGTCACCCGCCATTGGCGCTTCGTTCAAACCAGTGATAGAAACCGGAGTAGATGGTCCTGCTACCTTCACACGACGTCCCAGGTCATTGGTCATGGCACGGACACGTCCAAAGGTATTTCCGACAACGATTGGGTCTTGGACATTCAAGGTACCTTGTTGAACAAGGAGGGTTGCCACCGCACCTTTTCCTTTATCCAAACGCGCTTCGATAACGGTACCGATGGCACGAACAGTTGGATCTGCCTTGAGTTCTTGGATTTCGGCCACAAGAAGGACAGTTTCCAACAACTCATCGATGTTTTGGTTGAACTTGGCTGAGATTTCTACAAACTCAGAATCTCCACCCCAAGCAGTTGACATCACACCGTGTTCAGCCAATTCACCGATTACACGCTCTGGATTGGCACCTGGTTTATCAATCTTGTTGATGGCCACAATGATTGGAACATTGGCAGCTTTTGAGTGGTTGATAGCTTCGATAGTTTGAGGCATAACCCCGTCATCTGCCGCTACGACCAAAATGGTAATATCAGTAACAGAGGCACCACGCGCCCGCATAGAAGTAAAGGCCGCGTGTCCAGGTGTATCCAAGAAGGTAATCTTCTTGCCATTTTCAACGATTTGGTAGGCACCGATATGCTGAGTGATCCCACCAGCTTCACCTGTCGCCACACGGGAGTTACGAAGGGTATCCAAAAGGGTTGTCTTACCATGGTCAACGTGTCCCATGATGGTGACAACTGGTGGGCGTTCTACCAACTCATCCGGATTCAAGTAACCATCTTCAACGAAGAAGCGTTCGATATCGGCATTGTCCACTTCAACCTTTTTCTTGGCTTCAATTCCATAATCCACCATCAAGAGTTCAATCGTATCTCCATCCAGCGATTGGTTTTGAGTCGCCATGACTCCCATCATAAAGAGTTTCTTGACGATTTCAGCAGGTTCACGCTTGATCCGTTTTGCGATTTCTGCAACCGTCATTCCATCCGTATACTCAAATTCACTTGGTAATTCATGGAATTTACGCTCTGTTACTGGTTTTGGAGCATCATTACGGTTGTTCTTTCCTTTTTTATTCTTCTTACTGTTATTCCAGTTACTATTTTTCTGATTTCTCACTTGATTTTGACTATTTCGATTCCTTTGTTGTTTTCTTGGACCATCTTCTTCACGATCAAAATCATCGCGTTTCTTATCTGGTCGCGCTTGTTTCTTCCGACGTGTATCGACTTGAGCTGGAGTAGCGGCAACAACTGGTTTTGTATGGTTCTCAACAGCTGGCTCCTGTACAAGTGCGTTCACTTCTGGTGCTTCTACCCGTTTCCGGCGCTGTTGACGTTCTTGTTCTGCTTTTGCAGCTTGTTGTTTGTAGCGATCTTCACTTCCACGTGCGTACTCAGCATGTTGTTCAGCTTTCAGTGCTGCTGCACGCGCTTTGAAATCAACTTTTGGTGCCACTTGGGGTTGTTCACCACGTCTTTGATCTGGTCGGTTATTGCGACGATCAGATCCTTGATTTCGTTGTTCATTTCGCTCTTGTGGTCGTTGATTTCGATTGTCACCATTTCGCTGATTGTCCTTGCGATCGCGTTTTGGACGGTTATCTTGTTGTTTTCTGCGTTCAGCTTGCTCTTTTGCACGTGCTTCTCGTTCCGCTTTAAAGTTACGACTCTTTGGTTTAACAGCTGGTGTTACTGATTTTGTCTCAGTTGCCTCTTCTTTTTTGACGGGTGCTGCTTCTTTTTTCTCTGCGACAGCCGTTGTCTTGGCAGCCACTTCTGCTACTTTCTTTTCGACTGTTTCCTTTTTCGCTGCAAAGCTCTTGATCAGCTTTTCAGCAACATCAGTATCGACACTAGATGCATGACTCTTGACGTCAAAACCTAATTCTTTCGCACGAGTGACGACTTCCTTACTTTCCTTGCCCAATTCTTTGGCAATTTCGTATAATCTTTTCTTAGACAATTGCTGTCCTCCTCTTCTATTCCATAAGAGACCTCATTTTCTTTGAAAATCCAGCATCTACAACGGCGACGACCTTACGGGCACGTCCGATTGCAGTGCTTAATTCTAGTGTTGAAAACACGGTAGATACTTGAACCTCATAATAGCGACCCTTATCTGTCACCTTTTTTGTCAGGTTACTAGCTGCATCATTTGCCAGAAAAACTAATTTTGCTTTTTCTTCCTGGATTGCTTTGATCACGAGTTCTTCTCCAGAAATGAGTTTTCCTGCTCTTTGCGCCAAGCCCAACAAATTACTTATCTTTTGCTTATTCAAGGCCTAACTCTCTTCTCTTCACCTTATGATCTACATAAGCGATCAATTCATCATAGAAAGCTTCTTCCACTTCCATATTAAAGCTACGATTAAAAACTTTCTTTTTCTTAGCAAGTGTCGCTTCTTCATTGTCTAGCTTGATGTAAGCACCTCGACCATTGGCTTTGCCAGTTGGATCGATAAAGACTTGTCCTTCTTTATTTTTGACAATGCGGAGCAAATCGCGCTTATCAATAATTTCATTTGAAACGACAGATTTTCTTAAAGGGATTTTTCTTGTTTTTACCATTTTCCCTTCCTCTCTTAATCGACTTGCTCTTGACTACTTTCTACTTGGTCTTCAAAAGTTTCTTGAGCTACTTCCATTTCTTCGAACTCACTATCAGATTTGATGTCGATGCGGTAACCGGTCAAATGAGCAGCCAAACGAACGTTTTGACCACGACGACCGATGGCAAGAGATAATTTATTATCTGGTACCACAACGAGAGCATGTTTGCTATCTTCGTCATCAAAAATAACTTGGTCCACTTCTGCAGGAGCGATCGCATTGTAGATGAATTCAGCTGGATCTGGAACCCACTCGATGACATCGATATTTTCTTCTGTCGGAACCATGCGGTCTAATTTTTGATCGTATCGAGCTGGGTGGAACTTGCTAGTAATCTTTTTAATATTCGATCCACCACGACCAACGATAGTCCCAATCGCATCTACATTTGGATTATGGCTACGGACTGCAACTTTTGTACGGTCTCCAGCTTCACGCGCTACACTCATAATCTCAACAGTTCCATCATAAACTTCAGGAATTTCTTGTTCCATCAAACGTTTGATCATTTCAGGATGGCTTCGACTAACAAAGACATTGACACCACGTGGATTATCTTCTACCTTGTAGACAAAAACTTCGATCCGGTCATGAGATTGGAATACCTCACCCGGGATTTGGTCTTGCTTAGACAATTGTGCTTCGATCGAACCAAGATTAACATAGATAAAACGATTATCAAAGCGCTCCACCGTTCCACTCATGATTTCATTTTCATGCTCTTTATAAGTGTTATATGTGATGGTGCGCGTTTGCTTCCGCATTTTTTCCATGATCGTTTGTTTGGCGACTTGAGTCGCTACGCGACCAAATTCAGCTGGTGCTTCTTCAAACTTGATCTTGTCTCCCAACTCATAAGCAGAGCTAATGGTCAAGGCATCCTTCAAGCTGATTTCTAAACGGCTATCAAAGACTTCATCTACTACTTCACGAACCGTATAAACACGGAAATCTCCAGTTTTTTCATTGAATTCAATCGCTGCACTTTCTGATTGTCCATAACGACGGCGATAAGCTGAACGCAATGATTCTGTGACTGCTTCGATGATATCTTCTTTTTTGATCCCTTTGTCTTCTTCCAAAATGCGGAAGGCTTCTAGCATTTCTTTAGTCATGTTATTTTTGCCTCTTCTATAAAGGCATCCTTTCTTTCATTCTGTTACAATTTTACGGCCAACCTTGCTTTGGACACAAGGTTATAAGGAATATCCACTGTTTTCTTCCGTGTTTTATCCATGTACTCAATGGTTAAAACATCCTCTTCAAAACCTACCAGGTTTCCCTCAAAGACTTTTTGCTTTTCAACAGCCTTGTATAAGCTGATATTGACATACTTGCCAACAGCTCCCTCGAGTGCTTCCTTGGTTTTCAAAGGTCTCTCCAAGCCAGGACTGGTGACTTCTAAAAAGTATTGTTCTGGAAATGGGTCTGGTTTGATTTGGTCCAATAGCGGGCTAATGATTTCTGTCAAATCCGCTGTATCATTCAGTGTGATTCCTTCTGGTTTGTCTACGAAAATGCTTAAGACGTAGTCACCACCCATTTTGCCATATTCAACATCAACCAATTCAAATGGTTCCTTTATAGCTGGCTGAATCACTTCTGTTACTAAGTCAACAATTGTTGCGATGGTTGCCACCTCCTCATAGATAAGAGGCGAAGATATTTCCCCGCCTCTCCTTTTCTATTCATTTTATGTATTATAGCACGATTCCCCAATGATTGCAAGGAATATGCTAAAACTGTGCTTCAACACGGTAAATGACCTGTCCTTTACTTGAGAACTTTTTCTCATATTCCGTCATGATATTCCCCTCAAAATCACTAGCATGAAGGTCTAGCCAGACTCCCTTCAAAGTCATACCATACTGTGAAAAGCTCACCAAACTGTATTCAAACAGACCTCGATTATCTGTTTTAAAGTGAATCTCCCCATGTTCTGGAAGAATTTGCTTAAAGGTATCCAAGAAGGTCTTGTAAGTCAAGCGACGTTTCTCATGACGTTTCTTTGGCCATGGATCTGAAAAATTCAGATAGAGTTGATCGATTTCTCCATCTTCAAAACAGTTGGTCAAGCTATCCCCGTCTACCCAAAGCAATTTAATGTTAGGAACATCAGCTTCTAAGACCTTATCTAAAGCATAACTCAAGACCGATTTTTGAATATCAATTCCAATGTAGTTGATCTCTGGATTGGCCTTGGCCATCCCAGTAATAAAAGCTCCTTTTCCACTTCCCACTTCAATATGGATTGGATGATCATTCCCGAAAATCTCATGCCACTTTCCCTTGGCATCTTCAGGTTTTAGAACCACATATTGCGGGTTCGCTTCTAATAATTCAGTCGCTCCCTTGCGATTTCTAACTCTCATATTTCCTTTCCATATTTCAACCGGAAATTGCGCAGAGCATAGATCTCGCGATTGACATTTTCTAAATCATTATTTTCATAGTATTTAGCAATTTGGCACAAGAAAGAGTATTGACCAAACCAATAGAGTTTATCAAATACTTTTTGATTGTACTTGTAGCCATAATAGCCTAACCAATCGCGCCAATTAGAATCTGGGATATAGTGACTCAAGATATGCGCCACATCCAACATCCGGTCTGTCAAACGAACAGAGTCCCAATCGACTAGATAAATCAAGCCGCTCTCTGTCTCAATCCAGTTACTATGACGGACATCTCCGTGGACGATCGTCGCATAATCCTCCCGAAAGGCAGGCACTGTCTTACGTAAATTCTTTACGACTGATTGGATATAGTGGTTCTGACGTAGGGCAATTGGCAACCGGTTGCTCCAAGAATTGAGCAATTCTAATGGAGATTCCACAGGATAGCCAAGTTTTTTCAATTGGGTCATCAAAGGTCTAGAACGGTGCAATCTCGTTAAAATATTGACGACTTGTTTTTTCGACATCCCATTAGGCGTGAGAATTTCCCCGTTCAACCATTCCTGGGCACTCATCACATTTCCATCTGGCAAGCGTCGACTCCATAACAATTGAGGAGCAATCTGTTCTTTTGCTAGACCCGCAAGGATTGGGGTCGTATTCATTTTTACAAAAACGCGCCCACCATCTGGGTAGGTCCCCATGTAGGCCTTCCCACTCTTCCCAGGAATTGGGGTGAGGCTTAGCTCTTTTTCATTCGAGTCCATCTTTTCCTCCGTAAAAAGTTTCCAATCTATTTTACTAATTTTAACGACTTTCGTCAACCAAGCGCGCCATCTTAAATGGAAGATAGAGTAGGATTAAAGCAACTGTATAAGCCAATAAGCCTAACAACAGGACTTTATCTGAAATAAAGACCAGGCCAATTCCCCCTTCTATCACCGTTATCATCCCCATGACCAGCTGAATCGTTTTGTTCAACCCTGCCTTTTTACTGCCCTTTTTCATCGGGAAAAGGAGGGTCAACGGTTGGTAATCAAAAGCACTGTAAAGCCCCAGTAATTGAAAAATAACCAAGTAATTGAGCAAGGCTACAAGGGCAATCACTACGAGGGGTTGAGGAATAAAGATGATAGCGAGAATGGAAAGAGCCAAGAGTCGGAGAGTCATAGAGAAAAGATCCCCATTCCGTAGGAAGGAGCGCATATACAAGTGAAACCAAGTATTGCCATGTGTTTTGGGAAGAAGCCCCAAGAAACCATCCAAGTAAGCTCTTCTTTTGACACTGTTGGTAATGCCTTTCACCGTTGTAAACAAGGCAAAGAAACGAAGGATCAATTGTTTCCTTGCATTCTCACGAGCAATGGCCAAGGTCCAATTCAAATTTCCATCCTGGTAGAAGCGGGCTTCCTTCCAACTAAAAACAGCCCCTTTAGCCAACCCTAAGACAAGGATATAAGCTACTATAGCAAATTTATTCATCCCCGTTGCCAGAAGAAGAGGCACAAATAATAGAAGAACAAAACTTTGAATCAAAAACCAAAAGACAAAAGACCTCTTAGCCTGCCCTTTAATATAACTTTTCACTTCCTCTTCCTTTACTAAAAGGAATAAAGCATCGGGCTTCTCTAAGTAAGTCGCAATGGAGCCTATCGGAACCAAGAGGAGCAAACCAATCATGAGACTCCAGCGGATCAGGCTTGTATCTTTGGGTAGATCTTGCAAGAATTGGCTGTATTGAACCGCCAAAAATCCTATGAAAATTAGCATAAAGAGGACGAAATGATCATTGAGAACATAGCGGCTATATTTTACACATTGAGTTCGAAACGTTTCTTGCCGTTTTTTCATCAACTCTTTCATGCTGTTTCCTCTTCTGTCAAGGTCATGTAGATATCATTTAGACTTGCTTTCTCATCCCCAAAAGTTGAACGCAACTCATCCAGGCTCCCTTGTGCTCGGATTTGACCCTTATGGAGGATCACAAAACCATCACACATCTTTTCAGCCGAATCAAGAACGTGGGTACTCATCAAAATCGATTTTCCTTTTGCTTTCTCATCTGCCAATAACTGAATCAAATCTGCAATCGCAACAGGATCCAATCCCAAAAAGGGTTCATCGACAATATAAAGACTTGGATCCACTGCATAGGCGCAAATAATCATGACCTTTTGCTTCATCCCTTTTGAAAACTGGGTAGGGAACCAATCTAATTTTTCAGCCAAACGGAATCGTTCCAACAAAGGCTGGACGCGCACCATGACTTGATCCATGTCTAAATCATAGGCCATAGCTACGGTCTCGATATGCTCTCGCAAGGTTAATTCTTCATATAGACTAGGGGTTTCTGGAATATAACCAATTTTCTTGCGGTATTCCGTTGGAGCTTCTGGCAAACTTAGGCCGTCAATCCGTACTTCCCCAGCATAAGGATGCAGCAGACCAATAATTTCATTAATCGTGGTTGACTTCCCAGCTCCATTTAGTCCAATCAAACCAATCAATTGGCCATCCGGAACTGAAAAACTCACCTCTTTCAGGACAGGGATGTTGACATAGCCCCCTGTCAACTTGTTGATTTCTAACATATTTTCTCCGATTTCTGGTATAATGTTCTTATATTATAACAAAATTTAGTCTAAATGAGGTGTATTTATGGTTGATGATTGTATTTTTTGTAAGATTATAGCTGGCGACATTCCTTCCTCCAAAGTCTACGAGGACGAGGAGGTCCTCGCATTTTTGGACATCTCTCAGGTTACACCCGGTCATACGTTAGTAGTTCCAAAAAAACACGCTCGCAACCTCTTAGAGATGGACGAAACTGTCACAGCTCAACTATTTGCACGTGTCTCTAAAGTTGCAAAAAAAGTAGAAGCTGCTACCCAAGCTAAAGGAATGAATATCATCAGCAACATGGAAGAAGTTTCTGGACAAACCGTTTTTCACACACATGTCCACATTATCCCTCGCTATTCCGATCAAGATGAGCTTGCCATTTCATTTACTGAACACGAGCCTAATTTTGAACAACTAGCAGTTCTCGCAGAAACCATCAAAAACAGTTAAAAAGGAGGCCATATGAAACTCAAAAATCTCTTTTGGTTTGCAACAGGAGCTAGCATTAGCTACCACCTGGTAAAAAACCGTCAGGAAATTAAAACAGAGGTGACTGAATCCAGCCAATTGGTCAAGGGAATTCAAGATAACCTAGCAAAGATCCAACGCAACCTGGATATTATCCAAGACCAAAAGACCAATCTTCAAGAATTGGTAACGGATTTCCAATACAAGACAAAACTGTTTCGTCAGCAAGCAACAGCCTCTCTAAAAGAAATTCAAGACATCTGGCAACCAAGTAAAAACGATTGAGAAAACTCAATCGTTTTTTTCTTATTCTGAAGGTACCGTAGGTGTCACACTGCTCGACTCTGTAGCTGCAGGGGCAACTGGCGTTACAGGAGCAACGGAACTTTGAGGTGTCACTACACCTGTATCCTGGGTTGATGGTACAACTGGTAGTTGGTTATACTCTTGGTAAACAGGTGCTTCCTCAGATGTTGCTACTGGAGTATCATTTTGAGAAGAAGAATTCTTCAACTCTTCGTCTCCATCCAATAAGTAAGCATTTGTTTTCAGTGTTTTAATTTCTTTCTTTCCTAAAGCTTTGCGGATGATATTTTGAATTTTCAAGAGATGTTTTGAAGTGACAATCTGATAACTTCCACCATCTGCCAAGGTCGCATCTTCTCCTTTCAGCTGATACTGATGAATCGTTGAAAGGGCGTCTTTATATCCGAGTAATTGAAGAAGACTGTTGCTATCAAGTGAAATGTTGGTTTGCATATTGTCACTAACAGACTCAATAATTCCTTTGTAGTGACTCAAACTATTGAGGCTTAAAACTTTCTCAACAATTTTTTTAATCACTTCACGTTGGCGTTTTTGACGCCCATAGTCTCCTTCCGGGTCTTGGTAGCGCATCCGTGAGTAAACGAGTGCTTGGTCCCCATTAATTTCCTGACGTCCTGGTGCGATTTTAGCCGTATATTCTGGCTCATTTTCCTCAATCGAGATATCGAAGTCAAATGGATTGTTAACCGTGATCCCACCAACCTTATCCACTAATTGAACCAATCCCTTCATATTGATCATGACATAGCGGTCAATATGGATATTCAAAAGATCTTGAATGGTCTTAATGGCTAACTTGGCACCACCTTGAGCATAAGCCGAATTCAATTTTGCTTGGACCGTTTCACCATCTGAAGTAATATTGGTTAGGATATCTCTTTCCAAGCTCGTCATGGTTGTTTCTTTTGTTTGAGGATTAACAGTCACCAAAATCATGGTATCACTATTTCCAGCCCAAGGATCTTCCCTAGAACCACTACCTGTATCAACCCCCATCAAAAGGATGGTCATCGGCTTGTTTTCTGCAATGACATTGGTCTCATTTCCAAAGCTCTTATAGGTCTTACTGAGTGCCCCCGTCGTCTGATTAAGGATGGTAAGGCCATAGGCTCCGACCCCAATCACTGTTACCGTCAATAAGCTCAAAAACATCAAAATAATTTTTTTAACCATATAGAATCTCTCTCTAATCTATCAGTTTCCCCATAAGGTAAACATCTAAAAATTCTCCTTCAGCTGAACAAGCTCCACGAGCTTGGCAACCTTCGATCTCAAAACCTAACTTTTTATACAGGTGAACCGCCCGTTCATTGCGCACTTGGACATTCAAGACTAGTTTCCGAAGAATACCGGTCGAGTGTGCCCACTCAATTCCTTCTTCCAGCAAGATCTGTCCAAGCCCTTGATTCCAATAAGCTTTTTGAACCACAATAAAGACATCACCAATATGCTGAGTGGACCGTTTAGAAGCCGCAGTGATATTTAACAAAGCTACCAATTCCTGATCTAGAAATAGCAAGAGGCAAATCCGGTTATCCGACATCTCTTGCACCATTAGAAAATGCTCCATGTCTGCTAGAGTCATGCCAATCCCAGTTTCATCTAGCGTCATGTAGTCCGACTCTTTTCCAACTTGATTTAAGAAATCAATGACAAGAGCTGCGTCTGCACTTTCAGCTTGCCGAATTTCTAACGTCACTTCCTTTTCCTTAGTCATCGGTTTTTTCCACCTGCTCAAAGGATGCTAGTAAAGCTTCTGCACGCGCTCCATGAGCTTCAAAAGCTAACTCTCTCCCATCTTCCAATTTTCGGATAAAAATTTTTAGATAAGCATCCGAAAGACTCGGCTCAATCAGCTCTCCCCATTCAATAATGGTAGCCCCATCTCCAAATAGAAAATCATCTAAATCAATAGAATCTGGATCATTTCCAATCCGGTAAACATCCAAATGGTATAAAGGCAAGCGACCTTCGTATTCACGAACAATGGTATAAGTCGGGCTTTTAATCATCTGATCAATCCCTAACCCCTTTGCAATTCCTTTAGTAAAGGTCGTTTTTCCTGCCCCTAGATCACCTGATAAGATGATCACGTCTTGCTTTTCTATGAGTTTTCCTAGCTGTTTTCCTAGAGCGATCAGCTCCGTTTCATTGTGACTAATCATTTCTCTATTATACCAAACTTTTTAAAAATCTGCTCTTTCTTTTAGAAAATGTTCGACTCCGGTTTGTTTTTGAGAAAAAGAAATCAAAGAAAACAGGAAACTCTCCCATTAATTCCCTCAATCCATCTAAAAAGGAATGGGAGACAACTCCCATTCCTTTTTGGCACTTTCCTGATGCTTAATTCAAGGCCATGCTAACGTAGTTTAAAATAAAGAGAACATCTAAAATCCAAATCATGCTGTGCACTTCTTTGGCTTGTCCTTTAACCACCTTCACCAAGCTATAGGTGATAAATCCAGCAGCGATCCCTTGTGTAATCGAGTAGCTGAAGCCCATAAAGATAGAGGTGAAGAAGGCAGGAACTGCTTCTGACATATCTTCCCAATGGATATTTTTCAATCCACTCAACATCATGATCCCAACAACAATCAAAATTGGAGCTGTAGCAGCGGTCGGTACAATCGCCAACAAAGGACTAAAGAGACTTGAAATAGCAAAACAGATTGCCACAACCAAGGCTGTCAAACCAGTGCGTCCACCAGCTCCAATACCAGCTGCAGATTCAACATACGTCGTTACGTTTGAAGTTCCTGCAATAGCTCCGACTGAAGTCGCTACAAGGTCTGAATAGAGGGCCTTATCTAATTTCGCTGATTGATGGTTTTCCCCATTTGTCGCAACAATCCCAACTTTTTCACCCGTACCGATTAAAGTTCCAATTGTATCAAAAATATCAGTCAAGGAGAAGGCTAAAATTGCCATTAAGGTCTCAGGCAAACGAGACGTATTGGAAATCAACGAACCCAATCCTTTTGATCCCAAAGCTTGACCAAAGATCGTGCCTAAATCATTAAAGGCAGCTCCTAGATGGTTACTTGCAAAGTCAATTTTAGTGATATCAACCACATGGATGAGAATTCCAAGCACAGTCGTTGCTAAGATAGAAAGGATAATCCCTCCCTTAATTCCTTTGACAACAAAGAAAATAGTAATCGCAAGACCAACAAGAGCCAAGAGGACAGCCGGATTGTTAAAATCAACCAATCCAGGAACAGCAGATGCATTGGCTGAGATCGTTGCATTCGCCTTATCTGCTCCTTCCCCGACCACTGTATAGGTATGAGGATCAATCGTGAATTTCAAAAATCCTGCATTCTTAATCCCAACATAAGCCAAGAAAATCCCGATCCCCGCTGAAATAGCAGACCGAAGAGCGGTCGGAATTGATTCAATGATCATCTTTCGAACATTTGTCAATGTGATAATCAATGAAATCACACCACAAATGAAGACCATTCCCAAAGCTTCCTGCCATGAGTAGCCCATACCAAATACAACGGTAAAGGTAAAGAAGGCATTCAAGCCCATCCCAGGTGCTTGTGCATAAGGTAAATTGGCATAAAAAGCCATCATCAAGGTCCCGACAACGGATCCAATAATCGTTGCAAGGAAGACTCCTTGAGCTGGCATACCTGTTTGTGACAACATTTGAGGGTTTACGAAGAGGATATAACTCATCGCAAAAAAGGTTGTCAAACCAGCAAGAACCTCTGTCCGAACAGTGGTTCCATGTTCTGAAAGTTTAAAAAACTTATCCATTTCAGAATAAACTCCTTTTTCATCATTCTCGCTCCCAATCAATTTGCGAACGTTATTTCTATTTTACCAAAAGATCTTTCGCCTTTCAAGAAATCCTACTTCTCTTCTCGATTTTTGAGCGCTTTTCCGATTTTTCTGATATAATGGTCTCATTCTTCTCGAAAGGAACCGAATTATGCATAAAAAGATGATCGCTCTAGATTTAGACGGCACCCTCTTAAATTCCGAAAGCAAATTGAGCGACTTTACCATTGATACGATTAAAAAAATTAGTGCTCTTGGCCATAAAATCATTATTACAACAGGACGCCCCTACCGTATGGCACATACCTACTACAAACAACTAGAGCTAGATACTCCAATGATCAATTTTAATGGTTCTCTTACGCATCTACCTGAGAAAAAATGGGCGGATGAACAATGTTTGACTTTAGATAAAAAATACCTGCTAGATATGGTCGCTAACCGAGACACCATCCAAGCGGACTTTATAGCTGGCGAATACCGCAATAAATTCTTTATTACTGATCCAAATGAGCACGTTGCAGACCCTAAATTATTCGGTATTGAATCTTTCCAACCAGAAAATCAATTCAATCCCGAGCGGGTAACGAGCGACCCAAACTGTATCCTCTTTCAAACGAAAGCGGAAGACAAATATGCTCTGGCAGATGAAATGAATCGGCATTATGACTACAATCTGTCTATCAATACTTGGGGTGGTCCCTTAAATATTCTGGAATGCAATCCCAAAAATGTGACCAAAGCATCTGCTCTGACCTACCTTCTGGATAAACTCAATATGGATCAGAAAGATTTGATTGCCTTTGGAGACGAGCACAACGATACCGACATGCTAGCTCTCGCTGGTCATGGATACGCCATGAAAAATGCTAGCTCCGTCCTTCTCCCTTATGCAGACTCCGTCACAGATTTCACCAATAACGAAGATGGTGTCGCGCGCCAATTAATTCAATTATTCTTATAATAGGAACAGACATGAGTTATCCCCTCATGTCTTTTTCTACCCTAAATACTTAATCGGTTAATCAATACCCCCCTATTTTTCCATTTTTTTCATTGCTTTGTCATCTAACTTGTGATATTATTAACATAGTTATTAAAGAAGCGCTTCCAAAAATGCTAAACCACTTCTCGTTCACTTAAGGAGGAACAAAATGAAAGCTGTTGTTGTAAATCCAGAAGGTACTGGTGTTGAAATTGTTGCAAACAAAGAAATGCGACCACTTGAAACAGGGGAAGCTCTTGTTCAAATCGAATACTGTGGTGTCTGCCACACTGACTTGCACGTCGCACATGGAGACTTCGGTAAAGTTCCAGGCCGTGTTCTTGGACACGAAGGAATCGGACTTGTGAAAGAAGTTGCTCCAGATGTCAAGAGCCTAAAAGTTGGGGATCGTGTCAGTGTTGCTTGGTTCTTCGAAGGTTGTGGAACTTGTGAATACTGTACAACTGGTCGCGAGACTCTTTGTCGGACTGTTAAAAATGCTGGTTACTCTGTTGATGGAGGAATGGCTGAACAATGTATCGTTACTGCAGATTATGCAGTGAAAGTACCTGAAGGATTAGATCCAGCCCAAGCTTCTTCTATTACGTGTGCAGGTGTTACAACTTACAAAGCCATCAAAGAAGCCAAAGCTGAACCAGGACAATGGATCGTTATCTATGGAGCTGGTGGACTAGGAAACTTGGGTGTTCAATATGCTAAGAAAGTCTTCAACGCACATGTCATCGCTGTCGATATCAACAATGATAAACTAGAATTGGCGAAAGAAATTGGTGCAGACTTTGTCATCAACGGTCGCGAAGTTGAAGATGTCCCAGGATTGATTAAAGAAAAAACAAATGGTGGAGCTCACTCTGCTGTCGTAACAGCTGTTTCTAAAGTAGCTTTCAACCAAGCAGTAGATTCTGTTCGTGCAGGTGGCCGCGTTGTCGCAGTTGGTCTTCCTTCTGAAATGATGGACCTCAGCATTGTGAAAACGGTATTAGATGGTATCCAAGTCATTGGTTCTCTTGTAGGAACTCGTAAAGACTTGGAAGAAGCTTTCCAATTTGGTGCAGAAGGCTTGGTAGTTCCTGTCGTTCAAAAACGTCCAGTAGAAGATGCAGTCAAAGTCTTTGACGAAATGGAAGCCGGAACCATTCAAGGACGTATGGTACTTGACTTTACAAACTAAACAACTGAACCTACAGGACTAGCCCAACTGGGCTAGTCTTTTTTGTGTGCTCTCAATCACTCTATTTTACAATTTATTATATATTTATTTTTGTTTTCGGGAATATCGTTTGATTGTCGGAATCTTTTTATTGAGAACAAAATCCTATAAAACATATTATTATTGATTTTTTAAGCATCAACAAGTAATAAACAAAATTCATTCAAGAGCATTCTTTTTCTATCTAATGTTAATTTAATATAACAAATTAATATTTTTATATCGAGATTTTGATAGAAAAATTGACTTAAGTGTGAAAACGATTTATAATAAAGTAGCTTAAAGTTTTCTTAAACTGAAAGTCAAACAAATTTTATAAGGAGGAATGTCAATAATGAGTATTGGTATCATTATTGCTAGCCACGGTGAATTTGCAGCTGGAATCCACCAATCCGGCTCGATGATCTTTGGGGATCAAGAGAAAGTTCAAGTGGTTACGTTCATGCCAAGTGAAGGCCCGGATGATCTCTATGCTAAATTCAATGCAGCTGTTGCCGCATTTGATGCAGAAGATGAAGTCTTGGTTTTGGCTGACCTTTGGAGTGGTTCTCCATTTAACCAAGCAAGTCGCGTCATGGGAGAAAATCCAGATCGTAAATTTGCGATCATCACAGGATTGAACCTTCCGATGTTGATTCAAGCTTATACAGAACGTTTGATGGATGCAAATGCCGGCGTTGATCAAGTCGCTGCAAACATCATCAAGGAAGCAAAAGACGGTGTCAAAGCCCTTCCAGAAGAATTGAATCCTGTTGAAGAAGCTAGTACAGCCGCTGCTGCTCCTGTAGCCCAAGCTGCTATTCCAGAAGGAACGGTTATCGGAGATGGAAAACTCAAGATTAACCTTGCCCGCTTAGATACACGTCTTCTTCATGGACAAGTCGCAACTGCTTGGACACCTGATTCAAAAGCCGATCGGATCATTGTTGCTTCAGATTCTGTTGCCAAAGATGAACTCCGTAAGGAATTGATCAAACAAGCGGCACCAAATGGTGTGAAAGCAAACGTTGTCCCAATTCAAAAATTGATCGACGTTGCAAAAGATCCACGTTTTGGAAATACCCATGCTTTGATCTTATTTGAAACACCTCAAGATGCTCTTCGCGCCATCGAAGGTGGTGTTCCGATTAAAACCTTGAACGTTGGTTCAATGGCCCACTCAACTGGTAAAACCATGGTTAACAATGTGTTGTCAATGGATAAAGATGACGTGGCTACATTTGAAAAAATGCGTGATCTTGGAGTTGAATTTGACGTCCGTAAAGTGCCAAATGACTCTAAGAAAGATTTGTTTGACTTAATTAACAAAGCTAACGTTCAATAATCGATTACTTACGAAAGGATTTTAAACATGTCTATTATTTCTATGGTATTAGTGGTCGTTGTTGCCTTCTTAGCAGGTCTTGAAGGTATCCTTGACCAATTCCAATTCCACCAACCCCTTGTTGCTTGTACCTTAATCGGTTTGGTAACAGGTAACTTGACTGCTGGCATTATGCTTGGTGGTTCACTTCAATTTATTGCACTTGGCTGGGCAAACATTGGTGCCGCAGTTGCACCCGATGCTGCCCTTGCATCTGTCGCTGCTGCCATCATCATGGTACTTGGGGGAGACTTCAGTACAAAAGGAATCGCTGTCGCTCAAGGTGTCGCTATTCCACTTGCAGTTGCTGGTCTTTTCTTGACCATGATCGTCCGTACCCTTTCCGTTGGTTTGGTTCACACTGCCGACGCTGCTGCTAGAAAAGGGGATATCAAAGGTGTAGAACGCGCTCACTTTGTGGCCCTTCTTCTTCAAGGTCTTCGTATCGCCATTCCTGCAGCCCTCTTGTTGATGATTCCTGCTGAAACTGTCAAAACTGCTCTTGAACAAATGCCAAAATGGCTCTCTGATGGAATGCAAATCGGTGGTGGTATGGTTGTAGCCGTTGGTTATGCCATGGTTATCAACATGATGGCGAGCCGTGAAGTATGGCCATTCTTTGCCATCGGTTTTGCTCTTGCAGCCGTTAGCCAATTAACTTTGATCGCTCTTGGAGCAATTGGTGTTGCCCTTGCCTTGATCTACCTTACTCTTTCTAAGAAAGGTGGCAATGGAGGTGGCGGAGCCGCTACTTCTAACGATCCAATCGGCGACATTCTCGAAGACTATTAAGAAAGGTGTGACACTATCATGACTGAAAAATTACAATTATCTAAATCAGATCGTCAAAAAGTTTGGTGGCGTTCAACCTTCTTGCAAGGTTCTTGGAACTATGAACGGATGCAAAACTTGGGTTGGGCTTACTCATTGATCCCAGCTATCAAAAAACTCTACACGAAGAAAGAAGACCAAGCGGCTGCTCTTGAACGTCACATGGAATTCTTCAACACTCACCCATACGTTGCCGCTCCTATCATCGGGGTAACACTTGCTCTTGAAGAAGAAAGAGCAAACGGTCTTGCGATTGATGATCTTGCCATCCAAGGGGTTAAAATTGGTATGATGGGTCCTTTGGCGGGTATCGGAGATCCAGTCTTCTGGTTTACAGTACGTCCTATCCTTGGTGCCCTTGGTGCATCACTTGCTGCGTCTGGTAATATCCTTGGCCCACTCATCTTCTTTATCGCATGGAATGCGATTCGTATGGCCTTCTTGTGGTACACGCAAGAACTTGGTTACAGAGCAGGTTCTGAAATTACCAAAGATATGTCTGGTGGGATCTTGCAAGACATCACTAAAGGAGCTTCTATCCTTGGGATGTTCATCCTCGCTGTTTTGGTAGAACGTTGGGTATCTATTAAATTCGTCTTCAATGTTTCTTCTGTCAAATTAGACGACAAAGCTTATATCCACTGGGATAAACTTCCTGAAGGATACAAGGGTATCCAAGAAGCCTTCGCTCAAGTTGGCTCAGGTCTCTCTCAAACACCTGAAAAAGTTACGACTTTCCAACAAAACTTGGATTCATTGATTCCTGGTTTGATGGGATTACTTCTTACTTTTGCTTGTATGTGGTTGTTGAAGAAAAAAGTATCTCCAATCACTATCATTATCGCTCTCTTTGTAATCGGTGTATTAGCACACGTTGCTGGCTTGATGTAAGCAAAGATCAACTAAAAAGAAGGTTTCGGCCTTCTTTTTATTATGATATAATGGAGTGAATAGCAATACAGGAGGATCTCATGGCTCAATCATTGAATAAAACCGTTGAATTCCATACTACAGGGGTTTCTTACCTTGGAGTGGGGGGAAAGGTTGGAAAAATCCTAGTCGGGAATGCCGCTTTTGAATTTTATGCGGATGCTAATGTTGAAGACTACATCCAAATTCCCTGGCAAGAAATCGAACAAATCGGAGCCAATGTATCCGGACGTAAAATTAGCCGCCATTTTGAAATCTATACCAGAGAATCAAAATTTCTCTTTGCTTCAAAAGACTCTGGAAAAATTTTAAAGATTGCTCGGGAACATCTAGGAAATGATAAAATTGTCAAACTTCCTACGTTGATCCAAATCATCACGGCTAAAATTAAAAATCTATTTGCAAAATAGGATCTTTTCTTGTATAATAGACGCAAACGGATAAGTAAGTTAAGAGGTTCTTTCAGAAAGTCTGCGGTTGCTGCGAGCAGATAGAAATCTTAATTGAAATTCTACCGTTTCTTTAAAATACAATATCGAATCAAGTGCACACCTGTGAAGTTGGATGGAACCGTGGCTCTGCCACTCCAACACTCTAACAGGTGTGTTTTTTGTTAAAGGAGAAGCTATGTTAGATATTAAACGAATTCGTACAGACTTTGATGCTGTTGCTAAAAAATTGGCAACACGTGGCGTAGATGCAGCTATTTTGAATGAAATGAAAGAAATCGATGCTAAACGTCGAGATATCTTAGTCAAAGTAGAAAATCTCAAAGCAGAGCGTAATACTGTATCTGCTGAAATCGCACAAGCTAAACGCAACAAGGAAAATGCAGATGATAAGATTGCTGCCATGCAAACCCTCTCTGCAGAAGTCAAAGCATTGGATACAGAATTGGCTGAAATCGATGCCAAATTAACTGAATTCACTACTACCCTTCCAAATATCCCTGCTGACAGTGTCCCTGTTGGAGCAGATGAGGATGACAACGTTGAAGTTCGCCGTTGGGGAACTCCTCGCGAGTTTGACTTCGAACCAAAAGCTCACTGGGATTTAGGTGAAGACCTTGATATCCTTGACTGGGAACGCGGGGCTAAAGTTACTGGTGCTCGTTTCCTCTTTTACAAAGGACTTGGAGCTCGCTTAGAACGCGCTATCTACAACTTCATGTTGGACGAACATGGCAAGGAAGGCTACACTGAAGTCATCCCTCCTTACATGGTCAACCATGATTCTATGTTTGGTACTGGACAATATCCAAAATTCAAGGAAGATACTTTTGAACTTAGCGATACTAATTATGTCCTCATTCCAACTGCTGAAGTTCCTTTGACGAACTACTACCGCGATGAAATTCTTGATGGGAAAGACCTTCCAATCTACTTCACCGCTATGAGTCCATCATTCCGTTCAGAAGCTGGTTCAGCTGGTCGTGATACTCGTGGCTTGATCCGTTTGCACCAATTCCATAAGGTTGAAATGGTGAAATTTGCCAAACCAGAAGAATCATATGATGAATTGGAAAAAATGGTTGTCAATGCTGAAAATATCCTTCAAAAACTGAACCTTCCATACCGTGTAGTAGCTCTCTCCACGGGAGACATGGGCTTCTCAGCTGCCAAGACTTATGACTTGGAAGTATGGATTCCAGCGCAAAACACCTACCGTGAAATCTCAAGCTGTTCTAATACAGAAGATTTCCAAGCTCGCCGTGCGCAAATCCGCTATCGTGATGAAGCAGATGGCAAGGTAAAACTCCTTCACACTTTGAACGGTTCTGGGTTAGCTGTCGGACGTACCGTCGCTGCTATTCTTGAAAACTACCAAAACGAAGACGGTTCTGTGACCATTCCAGAAGTCCTTCGCCCATACATGGGTGGCGCAGAAGTCATCGCACCAAAATAAAGTTTAAAAAAACTGAGTCTTGCAAATTGCAAGCTCAGTTTTTTAATATTTACGAAAACGTTGGTAGCGTTGCTCCAGAAGCTCTTCGAGAGTTAAAGCTTGTAAAACCTTTAACTCTTCCTGTAATTCCTTCTTCACTTGAGCCAGTAGTTCCCCATTCGAAAATCCATGCTCGGGAATCACCTTATCGACAATTTCCATATTTAATAATTCGTGAGAAGTAATCTTCATCAACTCTGCTGCTTCCATTGCACGGCTTCCATCTTTCCAAAGAATAGAGGCAAAACCTTCTGGACTCAAGACCGCATAGATGGAATTTTCAAGCATCCAGACCTTATCTGCCACAGCAAGAGCCAAGGCACCACCAGAGCCACCTTCTCCGATGATAATCGCGATAATTGGAACTTTTAGATCACTCATTTCCATGAGGTTGCGGGCAATGGCTTCCCCTTGTCCTCGTTCTTCAGCACCAACACCAGGATAAGCACCCGCTGTATTGATAAAGGTCACAACTGGACGACCAAATTTCTCCGCTTGCTTCATGAGGCGCAAAGCTTTTCGATAGCCTTCTGGATGGGGTTGCCCAAAATTACGTTTTAGATTATCCTGAAGATTTTTTCCTTTTTGGATCCCAACGACTGTAACCGTTTGATCGCCTAATCGTCCAATCCCACCAATCACCGCACCATCATCACGGAAGTTTCGATCTCCATGTAATTCGATAAAATCATCAAAAATTCCTTGAGCAAAATCAAGCGCAGTCAATCTTCCTTGGTCACGTGCCTCTTTAATAATCTGTGTTATTTTACTCATGTTTACCTCCATGAAGGGCCAATAATTGTCCAACTGTTGCTCGGATTTGGCTTCTCTCCACGATCAAGTCTACAAATCCATGTTCTTGTAGAAATTCTGCTTTTTGGAAATCATCTGGCAATTGTTCACGTACAGTAGACTCAATCACGCGTCGACCAGCAAACCCGACCAAGGCCTGACTCTCTGCCATGATAATATCACCTTCCATAGCAAATGAAGCCGTTACCCCACCGGTTGTCGGATCTGTCAATACCGTCAAATAGAATAATTTTTCTTTAGAATGACGTTGAACAGCCGCAGAAATTTTTGCCATTTGCATCAAACTCACGATTCCTTCTTGCATCCGAGCACCACCGGAAGCGGTAAAAAGAACAACTGGCAATTTTTCTTTTGTCGCAAATTCAAATAAACGAGTAATTTTTTCGCCTACTACAGAACCCATTGAAGCCATGATAAAGTTGGAATCCATGATCCCAAGCGCAACTTTTTGCCCTTTAATCAAGGCAGCTCCAGTCAGGACAGCTTCATCCAGTCCTGTCATTTCCCGCACTGCTGCTAATTTCTTCTTATAATTTGGGAAATTCAAAGGATCTGTCGTTTCGATTCCTGTAAACATTTCTTCAAAG
This sequence comes from Streptococcus sp. CP1998, assembly GCF_041026655.1. Lineage (NCBI taxonomy): Bacteria > Bacillati > Bacillota > Bacilli > Lactobacillales > Streptococcaceae > Streptococcus > Streptococcus sp. CP1998. The sequence goes on along the minus strand of NZ_CP163380.1, from coordinate 504,303 downwards.
CTAGCTGGATCCACTGTCAACGCCAAGCGTTCTTTAGCAGAAATACGGAAGGTATAGCCACAATTCGGGCATACTCGTTCACTACCTAAATCCTTTTGGTAAATGGTATGTTTACAACCTGGGCATTGTGAAAATAGTTCATCAGGAACTTCAGGTTTTGGCTGAGGCTCCTTCCAGGCTGACCTATTCGGATTGATCCGAATATATTTATCTTTTTTAGAAAATAATGCCATTACTTACTCCTTATAATATGCTACAGTATCTGAAGCATTACTATAAAAGCCTGAAACTGTGAAGATGATGTTCATACTTCCCTCACAAGTCCAGGCTTTTTCATCATTCCTTATTATAATTTGGAAGGAATTGTTCCATCAAAAATGCAGTGTCATAATCACCAGCGATCACATGTGAATCTGAAATCAAATCCAACTGGAAACTGCTATTGGTGGTGACACCATCGATTTCCAACTCATAAAGAGCACGCTGCATTTTCATCAGTGCATCAAAGCGATTTTCCCCATGGACAATGATTTTGGCAATCATACTATCATAGTATGGTGGAATCGTATACCCAGGATACACAGCAGAATCCACACGCAAGCCAACCCCACCACTTGGAAGATAGAGATTAGTGATCTTACCAGGGCTAGGTGCAAAGTTGAAGGAAGGATTTTCCGCATTGATCCGGCATTCAATCGCATGGCCTTTAATGACAATATCCTCTTGAGTAACGGATAATTCTTGGCCAGCTGCGATTTTAATCTGTTCCTTAACGATATCAACTCCTGTTACAAATTCCGTGACAGGATGCTCTACTTGGACACGGGTATTCATTTCCATAAAGTAGAACTCACCCTTGCCTTCATCATACAAGAATTCAATCGTTCCAGCATTCTCGTACCCAACTGATTCAGCTGCACGAACAGCTGCAGAACCAATCCGATCACGAAGCGTTTTTCCAATAGCAATCGAAGGGGATTCTTCTAGAACTTTTTGGTTATTTCGTTGAAGAGAACAATCGCGTTCACCTAAGTGAATAACATGTCCATGCTGATCCGCTAAAATCTGTACTTCAATGTGGCGTGCCGGATAAATCACCCGTTCCATATACATGGCACCATTTCCAAAAGCAGCTTGAGCTTCTGAGGAAGCAGATTCAAAAGCAGCAACCAAATCTTCTGGTTTTTCAACCTTCCGAATTCCTTTACCACCGCCTCCTGCAGATGCTTTCAACATCACAGGGTAACCAATACGCTCTGCAATCTCGAGGGCTTCTTCAGCAGTATACACTTCACCATCTGATCCAGGAATAACAGGTACTCCTGCTTTGATCATCTGTTTACGAGCATTAATCTTATCCCCCATCAAATCCATGACTTTAGCAGAAGGACCAATAAATTTAATGCCCACTTCCTCACACATGGTCGCAAATTTTGAGTTTTCACTTAAAAATCCAAAACCAGGATGGATAGCTTCTGCTCCTGTTAGAACAGCTGCAGACAAGACAGCACTCATATTCAAATAAGACTCTGTTGATTTAGCAGGTCCAATACAGACTGCTTCATCCGCTAGTAAGGTATGCAAGGCTTCTTTATCAGCAGTAGAATACACTGCAACCGTCTCGATGCCAAGTTCACGAGCCGCACGAATAATACGAACTGCAATCTCACCACGATTGGCGATTAAGATCTTACGAAACATAGATAGGCCTTTCTTAATTTCCAATTGCAAACGTAAGCGTTCCTGAAGCTACAAGCTTACCGTCTACTTCTGCTTTCGCTTCAACAACAGCAATTGTTCCACGACGTTTGACAAAAGTAGCTGTCATCACCAGTTGATCTCCTGGAACGACTTGTTTTTTAAACTTCACCTTGTCCATCCCTGCATAAAAGACTAATTTTCCTTTATTTTCAGGTTTTGACAACTCTAGTACACCTGCTGTTTGTGCCAAAGCTTCCATGATGAGAACACCTGGCATAACAGGATATTGTGGAAAATGTCCATTAAAAAATGGTTCATTAATTGTCACGTTCTTAATGGCAACAATCGTATCTTCGCTTGTTTCCAATACGCGATCCACCAAAAGCATTGGGTAACGATGCGGCAAAGCCTCACGAATAGCATTAATATCAATTGTCATTTGATTCGAACCAATCCTTTTCCAAATTCAACCATTTCTTCATTCGTTACCAAAATTTCAGTGACTACCCCATCTTTAGGTGCTGGGACTTCATTCATCACTTTCATGGCTTCGATAATCAAGAGTGTTTGACCCTTAGTAACTTTGTCTCCTACAGATACAAAGGCTGATTTATCCGGTGCTGGCGACAAGTAAGCCACCCCAACCAATGGACTTTCAACCACATCACCTTCTGCACCTGAGCTGGAGCGAACTGGTTCAGCCGCTACAGCTGGAGTTGCTGGGGCTTCAACAACAGGGGCTACTACAGGAGTTTGAGGAGTTGCTACCACTTCAACTGCAGGAGCAACCGGTGTAGCCGCAACTGAACTCGTTTGGTTTTTACTCAAATTCAATTCTTCGCCATTATTTTTATATGAGAATTCACGCAAAGTTGACGCATCAAATTGAGCCAACAAATCTTTGATTTCAGAAATATTCATGAATTAACCCTCCCAACGTTTAAAGGCCAGAACAGCATTGTGTCCTCCAAAACCAAAGGTATTTGAGATAGCATACTGAATATCCGCTTCTTGACCTTCACCATAAACAACGTTTGCTTCGATATAGTCAGACAATTCTTTGGTACCAGCAGTTTTTGGTACAAAGCTGTGACGAATCGCTTCGATGGTAGCAATCGCTTCAACCGCACCAGCAGCACCAAGCAAGTGTCCTGTAAATGATTTAGTAGATGATACAGGAACTTCTTTACCAAGTACAGAAACAATAGCTCCGCTTTCACCTTTCTCATTGGCAGGTGTAGAGGTACCATGCGCATTGACATAATCGACATCTTCAGGTTTGATACCAGCTTCATTGATCGCTAATTTAATCGCTTTAGCCGCACCTGAACCATCTGGTGTTGGTGTTGTCATGTGGTAGGCATCACAGTTTGAACCGTAACCAACTATTTCAGCTAAAATATTAGCACCACGTTTTTGGGCATGTTCCAAACTTTCGATGACAAGAACCCCTGCACCTTCCCCCATCACAAAACCATTGCGGTCTTTGTCAAATGGAATAGATGAGCGTTCTGGGTCTTCCGTTGTTGAAAGGGCCGTAAGGGCATTGAAACCACCGATACCAATCTTAGTAATCGAAGCTTCAGCACCACCTGCCAAAACAACATCATGCATACCAAATTTAATTTCACGGAAAGCTTCACCAATTGCATCATTGGCAGAAGCACAAGCTGTTGTCACGGATTTACATACCCCTTGAGCCCCAATCTTAAGTGCGATATTTCCAGCACCCATGTTTGAAAGAGCTTTTGGAATAAACATTGGTTGGATTCTCTTCATCCCACGTTCATGCATCCGGATAATTTGATCTTCCAATTCTTGCAAACCACCGATACCAGATGATACAATCACACCTACACGATCGCGGTCTTCTTCTTCCATGTTCAAGCCTGAATTTTCAATAGCTTCCATCGCAGCATAGATTGCATACAATGAGTAAGTATCCATACGATTTTGATCTTTTTTTACAAAATATTTATCGAATGGGAAATCTTGAATTTCACCAGCATTAAAGACTGGAATTTCAGAAGCATCAAATTTCGTAATGGGTTTGATCCCAATTTTTCCTTCATGAAGGCTATTCCAAAATTCTTCTGGTGTATTTCCGATTGGTGAGGTTACACCATAACCTGTAACAACAACACGATTTGTAGACATATATATTCTCCTTTTGTCGGATGGATATTTAAGTAAGTGATTTTCGATCAGTGAGCATTCATTATTGCATAGTCATTCCGCCATCAATGGCAATTGTTTGACCAGTTAAATATTCTTGACCTGCTAAGAAAGCCGCAACTTCTGCCACTTCTTCAGCTTGACCAATTCGTTTCATTGGCACTTGAGCTAGCATGGCATCTTTCATTTTCTCTGGAATAGCATCAGTCATATCTGATTCAATGAAACCAGGTGCAATGGCATTCACACGAACGCCACGAGCCGCAACTTCACGCGCTACTGATTTAGTGAAACCAATCAAACCAGCTTTTGAAGCCGCATAGTTCGCTTGACCGATATTCCCCATTAGACCAACAACAGAGGACATGTTGATAATGGCCCCTTGACGAGCTTTAGACATCGGTTTTAAGACAGCTTGAGTCATATTAAAGGCACCTGTCAAATTGATTTTCAAGACCCGTTCAAAATCTTCTTCAGTCATTTTCAACATCAACTTGTCGTTTGTGATGCCAGCGTTATTGACCAAAACATCAACACTTCCAAGCTTTTCAATTGCTTCAGCTACCATACGTTGCGCATCTTCGCCATTAGAAATATCCCCAGAAATACCAACAACAGTCACACCATAGTCAGCAAACTGCGCAAGCAAGTCCTCAGAAATTTCAGAACGTCCATTTAGGACAACATTAGCACCGAGACTCGCAAATTTATGAGCCACAGCCAATCCAATTCCGCGTGTTGAACCTGTTACAAAAACATTTTTATTTTTAAGTTCCATCTTTACCTCGTTTTAAGCATTCAGAAGTGCATCTAGACTAGCCTGATCTTCGACGTTATGAGTTGGAAGAGTTTTATCAATTTTCTTCAAGAATCCTGACAAGACTTTTCCAGGTCCAATTTCGATGACCTCATCTACACCAAATTCTTGAATCGTAGCAATTGAATCATAGAAACGAACCGGTTCTTTTACTTGACGGGCCAAAAGTGCTTTCACATCTTCTGACTTCATGATAGTAGCTTCTGTATTCCCAACTAAAGGAAGATCAAAATCATTAAATGATACTTTTTCTAGTTCAGCCGCCAATTTTTGACTAGCAGATTCCAGTAAGGCTGTGTGGAATGGACCTGACACATTCAAAGGGATCAAGCGTTTGGCACCTGCTTCCTGCAATAGTTCCACAGCATAGTCCACAGCCGCAACCTCACCACCAATCACAATTTGTGCTGGCGTATTGTAGTTAGCTGGTGTTACTACACCCTTTTCGGATGCTTGTTGACAAATCTCCTCGATCAAACTTGGGTCTGTATTCATAACAGCAACCATTTTCCCACTTCCAGCGGGAGCTGCCGTTTCCATGAATTCACCTCGTTTCGCAACCAAAGCTACTGCATCTTCAAACGAAAGAGCTCCAGCCGCAACCAGGGCAGAATATTCCCCCAAAGAGAGACCGGCAACAATATCAGGAGTGATACCATTTTCTACTAAGAGACGATAAATGGCTACTGACGTTGTCAAAATAGCTGGTTGAGTATAGCGTGTCTGATTCAGTTTTTCTTCGTTAGAATCAATCAATTCACGCAAATCATAGCCTAGAATACGACTAGCCGTATCAAATGTCTCTTTAACAACGGGATAAGCCGCATACAAATCGCTCGCCATGCCCAATTTCTGAGCCCCTTGACCAGCAAATAAGAACGCACGTTTTGTCACTATCCTAATCCTTTCGACGTTTTTAGACGTTTACATCTGCCCAACGAGCGACTTCTCTTTGGATTACTTTAGTCGCACCATAATAGATATCTTCTAGGATTTCAGCACAAGTTTCTTCCTTGCTGACAAGTCCAGCAATTTGACCTGCCATGACAGATCCATTGTCAACATCTCCATCAACAACGGCATTGCGAAGGGCACCTGCTCCTAATTCTTCAATTTCTTCTTGAGTCTTCTTCCCTGCCAAGAAATCTTTTTCAGCTTGGTTATAGGCAGAAGCCAATTTATTCTTGATCGCACGAACAGGGTGTCCAACAACTGATGCTGAAACTACCGTATCAATATCTTTCGCTTTCAAGATTTTATTCTTAAAGTTTTGGTGAGCATTAGATTCTTTAGCAACCACGAAACGAGTTCCCACCTGAACAGCTTCGGCACCTAACATAAAGACAGCTGCAGCACCAGCACCATCAGCGACACCTCCAGCACCAATTACTGGAATAGAAACAGCTTCAACCACTTGACGAACCAAGGTCATAGTCGTCAATTTACCAATGTGACCTCCAGCTTCCATTCCTTCTGCAATCACCGCATCAGCACCCAATTTTTCCATCCGTTTTGCAAGGGCAACAGACGGAACAACTGGAATGACAGTGATCCCTGCTTTATGGAAACGATCCATGTATTTCCCAGGATTTCCAGCACCAGTTGTAACAACTTTTACACCTTCTTCAATCACCAGGTCAACAATGTCATCCGCGAATGGGGACAAAAGCATGATATTTACACCAAAAGGTTTATCTGTAATAGACTTCACTTTATCAATGTTAGCCTTTACAACTTCTTTTGGAGCATTCCCGCCACCAATGATTCCAAGACCACCGGCGTTTGATACTGCTCCAGCCAGGTCACCATCTGCGACCCATGCCATCCCACCTTGGAAGATTGGATATTTAATATTCAATAGTTCAGTAATTCGTGTTTGCATTATACCTACCTCTTTTTTCGCTTAAGTAATAGTTTGAGTTTAAAAGATTGTTTCTTTGAGGCTCAAACTATTACCTAAACAAGAGAGAATATCTTTCGATACTCTCATCCATCATTATTTTGTTTTTTCTTCTACGTAAGCGACAAGATCACCAACTGTAGACAATCCTTCTTCAGTTTCGATTTGGATGTCAAAAGCATCTTCAATTTCAGAGATAACTTGGAACAAATCCAATGAATCTGCTTCTAAATCTTCGAATGTGGATTCAAGAGTTACTTCTGATGGTTCTTTACCAAGTTCTTCAACGATAATTTCTTGTACTTTTTCAAATACTGCCATGATAGGCCTCCTTAAAAAAAATATATAAATTTTTAAAATGTGTTTCCACATGTTTAACTAGATTGTAACAAGAAGTGTGCCCCATGTCAAACCTCCACCGAATCCTGTCAGAAGAATTTTTTGACTTCCATCCATCTTGATTCGATGATTCTCAACACACTCTGATAATAGAATGGGGATACTAGCAGCACTAGTGTTCCCATATTCCATCATATTTGCTGGGATTTTCTCTCTAGAGACACCCAGTTTTTTTGACATCTTATCTAACATTCGGTCATTCGCCTGGTGTAACAGAAAATAGTCAATCTCTTCTGCTTCTATAGAGGCGTCTGCTATAATTTTTTGAATACTTTTCGTGACATCACGAATGGCAAAATCAAAAACTGCCCGTCCATCCATTGTGAGATATCTTCGATCAGAAACTTCATCTGAATAAGGGGAAGACAAACCCAAATAGCAAGACTCAAGACTAGCACCTCGGCTACCATCTGTAAAAAGATTCTCAGCCAAAAACGAATTTTGCTCGCTCGCTTCAAGCAAGACACCACCAGCCCCATCACCAAAAAGTACTGAAGTGGAACGTTCTGACCAGTCTAATACTTTTGAAAGCGTCTCACTACCGATCACAATTCCTCTCCGGTACATACCTGAAGAAATGTATTTTTCTGCAGTGGCTAATGCAAACACAAATCCGCTGCATGCTGCAGTCAGATCAAAGGCAAAAGCTCGAGAAGCTCCAATATTAGCTTGTACCCGGAGTCGATGGCATTAAGCTGTCTGGAGTAATCGTAGCGACAATGATAAAATCAATTTCCTCAGCGTCTAAGTTTGCTTTTGCTAATAATCTTTGTGCAACAACTGTTGCTAAATCACTTGTCGTCTCATCTTTTGAAATGTGACGCCGAAGGATACCTGTCCGACTACTGATCCATTCATCACTTGTATCCATGATCTCAGCCAAATCATCATTTGATACGACTTGGTCAGGTGCATAATGAGCAACTTGACTAATTTTAGCAAAGACCATTATTTAATTTCCTCCAAGAAACGATACAGATTTTGCAATCCTTTTTGCATCACTTTCTTCTCTTCGGGACTCATATCTCCAATAATCTGGTTGACCATCCGTTTATGGAATTGCTGATGAAGACGATAAAGTAGACGACCGTTCTTCGTTAAACTCAAGTGTACAACCCGGCGATCAACTTCCGATCTTCTTCTTTCGATATACCCTTTGCGCTCAAGATTATTCAAACTTGTCGTGACAGTCCCCAAAGTCACCATCAACTCCCGTGAAATATCACTCGGGGTTGCATTCGGTGTCGAACCAATCACATCGATCGTATGCATTTCTTTAATAGAAACATCTTTGAATCGACTTGCTCTTAGGCTCGACTCCTCAATAACCAAAACATTATTAAAGATGGATGTTAAATAGTCGTTAACTAATTGGTAATTCAAAACTCCACCTCCTAATTTTACTTTGATAGTCAAATTTTATCAAAAATGAAAATAATTTGCAAGCATTTTTTCACAAAACATAGAAAAATTACAAATTTATTTTCCTTTAAATTGTGGCCGACGTTTCTCAGAGTAGGCAATAACCCCTTCCTTGAAATCTTCTGTAAATGCTAGTTTCTTTTGCAAATCCAATTCAAGACACGCATATTGGTCCCATTCTTTCAAGAATGCTTCCCAAACCATTTCTTTCATGGCAGCATAAGAATTTGAAGATCCTCTTCTTAATTTTTTAAGCAATTGCTCAACTGTTTTATCGAGTCTTTCAGATTCACAAACACGATAAGCTAGACCATAATCAAATGCCTTTTCAGCAGTCAAGGCTTCACCCGTCATTACTAAATGAGTAGCCCGAGACATGCCAATGGCTTTTCCTAACAAGAATAACCCACCCGCATCCGGTGCTAAACCAACCCCAACAAAGGCTTGGATAAATTTAGTACGATCACTAATAATACAAAAATCAACAGCTACTGCAATGTTAGCAGCTGCTCCAGCAACCGCTCCATCTGCCACCATAATAACCGGTTTTGGCAATTGCTTGATTTTCTTTGAAATCGTATTAACTAATTCGGCAATTAAAACAAGAGACTCGATGTCATCCGCATCGACTGCGCGTTTCATTTCGCTTAAATCTCCACCAACTGAAAAGATTTTCCCTTCTGCTGATAGAATAATGAATTTTACTTCCTCATTTTTTTCTGCATCTTCCAGGGCAGCTAAAATTTCCTGACACATTGGAATGTTAAAACCATTGGATACTTCAGGACGATTTAAAGAGATTGTCGCGAGGTCGTTTTCGACAGAATACAAAATTGTTTCAAACATCACAGACTCCTTTTGTTTAAATATAAAATATTTTGATATTAAAACTTTTGAATTATAACATATCATACCACAAAAAAGTAAAATAGTAAAATATATCTATAAGATGTAACAAAATTGTAAAATTTGAATAATTACAATTTCTCTCCTCTACAGAATCAATTATTTTATGCCCTATCTGTAAATACATTGTATCAATAACTGAACTTTGGTATAATGTATTAATGAAACTATTAAGGAGAAAATATGAAAGTAACTAAATTCGGTGGAAGTTCTCTAGCATCAGCTTCTCAATTAAAAAAAGTACTTGATATCATTAAAGATGATCCAGAAAGAAGATTTGTAGTTGTATCAGCTCCAGGCAAACGCAACGCTGAAGATACAAAAGTAACAGACGCTCTGATCCGGTATTATAAAGAATTTACTTCAGATAAGGATGTCACACAAACACAACAGTGGATTATTGAACGTTATCGTGCCATTACAGAAGAATTGGGTCTCAAAGATTCCATTATTCAAGAAATTGCTGAAGATATCTATGATTTAACAAATTTACCTAAAAAAGGGAATCCATTCACATACGATGCATTCCTAGCAAGAGGCGAAAATAACAATGCTAAACTCATTGTCGCTTATTTCAATCAAAATGGATTAGAAGCAAGATACATCCATCCAAAAGAAGCAGGAATTACGGTCACTGCTGAACCCTCCAACGCTCGTATTTTACCATCTAGTTACGATAAAATTGAAGAACTAAAAGATTCAAGTGAAGTGATTGTCATTCCAGGTTTCTTTGGTGTTACTCAGGATGGCGACATTTGTACATTTTCTCGTGGAGGATCTGATATTACAGGATCAATCATTGCAGCAGGTGTAAAAGCAGACTTATACGAAAACTTTACAGATGTAAATGGTATTTTTGCGGCACATCCAGGTATCATTAAACACCCACATTCTATTCCTGAATTAACCTACAAAGAAATGCGTGAATTGGCCTATGCTGGTTTTTCAGTCTTGCATGATGAAGCACTCGTTCCAGCATACAGAGGTAAAATTCCATTAGTCATTAAAAATACAAATAATCCAGACCACCCTGGAACCCGCATTGTTTTGGAACATTCAAATGATCATGTGACTGTTGTAGGAATTGCAGGTGATTCAGGATTCGTTAGCATTAACACTACAAAATACCTTATGAACCGTGAAGTCGGTTTTGGTCGAAAAGTCCTCCAAATTTTAGAAGATCTCAATATTAGTTGGGAGCATATGCCAACAGGAATCGATGACTTATCCATCATTTTGCGTTCACGTGAACTAACTCCAATCAAAGAACAAGAAATTTTAAAACAATTAACGCAAAAGCTAGAAGTTGACACAGCCGAAATTGAACATGATCTTTCCATCATTATGATTGTTGGTGAGAAAATGAAGAGTCAGGTAGGGGTTACTGCCACTGCAGCCAAAGCACTATCAGAAAATGAAGTGAATATTCAAATGATCTCGCAAGGTTCTAGTGAAGTTTCCATCATGTTTGTTGTAAGTAAAGATCAAGAAGAAAAAGCCATTAAAGCCTTATATCAAGCATTTTTCCCAAATAACTAAATAGAGAAAAGCTCCGTTAACTAAACGGAGCTTTAATTAACATTAAAATGAAAAGTAAAAAAGAGATCAATTACTTGATCTCTTTTATTCTATACTCCGCCAGTAGGACTCGAACCTACGACATCATGATTAACAGTCATGCGCTACTACCAACTGAGCTATGGCGGAATCAAGCTAAGCGACTACCTTATCTCACAGGGGGCAACCCCCAACTACTTCCGGCGTTCTAGGGCTTAACTGCTGTGTTCGGCATGGGTACAGGTGTATCTCCTAGGCTATCGTCACTTAACTCTGAATGATTAAACATTCAAAATTGAACATCTATATTCTAACAAGTTAACCTTTCGTTGTCAATATCTTCTGACTCTTTGGATAAGTCCTCGAGCTATTAGTATTAGTCCGCTCCATTGCTCACACAACTTCCACTCCTAACCTATCTACCTGATCTTCTCTCAGGGCTCTTACTGATATAAAATCATGGGAAATCTCATCTTGAGGTGGGTTTCACACTTAGATGCTTTCAGCGTTTATCCCTTCCCTACATAGCTACCCAGCGATGCCTCTGGCGAGACAACTGGTACACCAGCGGTAAGTCCACTCTGGTCCTCTCGTACTAGGAGCAGATCCTCTCAAATTTCCTACGCCCGCGACGGATAGGGACCGAACTGTCTCACGACGTTCTGAACCCAGCTCGCGTGCCGCTTTAATGGGCGAACAGCCCAACCCTTGGGACCGACTACAGCCCCAGGATGCGACGAGCCGACATCGAGGTGCCAAACCTCCCCGTCGATGTGAACTCTTGGGGGAGATAAGCCTGTTATCCCCAGGGTAGCTTTTATCCGTTGAGCGATGGCCCTTCCATACGGAACCACCGGATCACTAAGCCCGACTTTCGTCCCTGCTCGAGTTGTAGCTCTCGCAGTCAAGCTCCCTTATACCTTTACACTCTGCGAATGATTTCCAACCATTCTGAGGGAACCTTTGGGCGCCTCCGTTACCTTTTAGGAGGCGACCGCCCCAGTCAAACTGCCCGTCAGACACTGTCTCCGATAGGGATCACCTATCCGGGTTAGAGTGGCCATAACACAAGGGTAGTATCCCAACAATGCCTCCATCGAAACTGGCGTCCCGATATCAATGGCTCCTACCTATCCTGTACATGTGGTACAGACACTCAATATCAAACTGCAGTAAAGCTCCATGGGGTCTTTCCGTCCTGTCGCGGGTAACCTGCATCTTCACAGGTACTAAAATTTCACCGAGTCTCTCGTTGAGACAGTGCCCAAATCATTACGCCTTTCGTGCGGGTCGGAACTTACCCGACAAGGAATTTCGCTACCTTAGGACCGTTATAGTTACGGCCGCCGTTTACTGGGGCTTAAATTCATACCTTCGCTTACGCTAAGCACTCCTCTTAACCTTCCAGCACCGGGCAGGCGTCACCCCCTATACATCATCTTACGATTTAGCAGAGAGCTGTGTTTTTGATAAACAGTTGCTTGGGCCTATTCACTGCGCTGACTTTAAGCCAGCACCCCTTCTCCCGAAGTTACGGGGTCATTTTGCCGAGTTCCTTAACGAGAGTTCTCTCGCTCACCTGAGGCTACTCGCCTCGACTACCTGTGTCGGTTTGCGGTACGGGTAGAGTATGATTAACGCTAGAAGCTTTTCTTGGCAGTGTGACGTCACTAACTTCGCTACTAAACTTCGCTCCCCATCACAGCTCAATGTTATAGAATTAAGCATTTAACTCAATTCACACCTCACTGCTTAGACGTGCACTTCCAGTCGCACGCTTTAGTTAGCCTACTGCGTCCCTCCTTCACTACATACTCTAGTACAGGAATATCAACCTGTTGTCCATCGGATACACCTTTCGGTCTCTCCTTAGGTCCCGACTAACCCAGGGCGGACGAGCCTTCCCCTGGAAACCTTAGTCTTACGGTGGACAGGATTCTCACCTGTCTTTCGCTACTCATACCGGCATTCTCACTTCTATGCGTTCCAGCGCTCCTCACGGTACACCTTCGCCACACATAGAACGCTCTCCTACCATACCTATAAAGGTATCCACAGCTTCGGTAAATTGTTTTAGCCCCGGTACATTTTCGGCGCAGGGTCACTCGACTAGTGAGCTATTACGCACTCTTTGAATGAATAGTCGCTTCTAAGCTAACATCCTAGTTGTCTGTGCAACCCCACATCCTTTTCCACTTAACAATTATTTTGGGACCTTAGCTGGTGGTCTGGGCTGTTTCCCTTTCGACTACGGATCTTAGCACTCGCAGTCTGACTGCCGACCATAATTCTTTGGCATTCGGAGTTTATCTGAGATTGGTAATCCGGGATGGACCCCTCACCCAAACAGTGCTCTACCTCCAAGAATCTCAATGTCGACGCTAGCCCTAAAGCTATTTCGGAGAGAACCAGCTATCTCCAAGTTCGTTTGGAATTTCTCCGCTACCCACAAGTCATCCAAGCACTTTTCAACGTGCCCTGGTTCGGTCCTCCAGTGAGTTTTACCTCACCTTCAACCTGCTCATGGGTAGGTCACATGGTTTCGGGTCTACGACATAATACTATTGCGCCCTATTCAGACTCGGTTTCCCTACGGCTCCGTCTCTTCAACTTAACCTCGCATCATATCGTAACTCGCCGGTTCATTCTACAAAAGGCACGCTCTCACCCATTAACGGGCTCGAACTTGTTGTAGGCACACGGTTTCAGGTTCTATTTCACTCCCCTCCCGGGGTGCTTTTCACCTTTCCCTCACGGTACTGGTTCACTATCGGTCACTAGAGAGTATTTAGGGTTGGGAGATGGTCCTCCCAGATTCCGACGGGATTTCTCGTGTCCCGCCGTACTCAGGATACTGCTAGGTATAAAGACTATTTCGAATACGAGGCTCTTACTCTCTTTGGCTGACCTTCCCATGTCATTCTTCTATAATCTTTAAGTCCACGTTGCAGTCCTACAACCCCGAAGAGTAAACTCTTCGGTTTGCCCTCCTGCCGTTTCGCTCGCCGCTACTCAGGCAATCGCTTTTGCTTTCTCTTCCTGCAGCTACTTAGATGTTTCAGTTCACTGCGTCTTCCTCTACCTATCCTTAACAGATAGGAGTACTAGCCATTAGCTAGTGGGTTCCCCCATTCGGACATCTCTGGATCGTCGCTTACTTACAGCTCCCCAAAGCATTTCGTCGTTTGTCACGTCCTTCTTCGGCTTCTAGTGCCAAGGCATCCACCGTGCGCCCTTATTAACTTAACCTTATTTTTGGTCTTGCGACCTAAACTCTTTAAATATTTACAGCGTTTCGGTTTATTTTCTTGTTACTATTTGATATAGATATTCAATTTTCAATGTTCAATCTTAACACCCTTATAGTGTTAATGGAGCCTAGCGGGATCGAACCGCTGACCTCCTGCGTGCAAAGCAGGCGCTCTCCCAGCTGAGCTAAGGCCCCACAAGACCTCTCAAAACTAAACAAGACCAACGTACAGGTTTCCTTTTCCTTAGAAAGGAGGTGATCCAGCCGCACCTTCCGATACGGCTACCTTGTTACGACTTCACCCCAATCATCTATCCCACCTTAGGCGGCTGGCTCCAAATGGTTACCTCACCGACTTCGGGTGTTACAAACTCTCGTGGTGTGACGGGCGGTGTGTACAAGGCCCGGGAACGTATTCACCGCGGCGTGCTGATCCGCGATTACTAGCGATTCCGACTTCATGTAGGCGAGTTGCGCCTACAATCCGAACTGAGACTGGCTTTAAGAGATTAGCTTGCCGTCACCGACTCGCGACTCGTTGTACCAGCCATTGTAGCACGTGTGTAGCCCAGGTCATAAGGGGCATGATGATTTGACGTCATCCCCACCTTCCTCCGGTTTATTACCGGCAGTCTCGCTAGAGTGCCCAACTCAATGATGGCAACTAACAATAGGGGTTGCGCTCGTTGCGGGACTTAACCCAACATCTCACGACACGAGCTGACGACAACCATGCACCACCTGTCACCTCTGTCCCGAAGGAAAACTCTATCTCTAGAGCGGTCAGAGGGATGTCAAGACCTGGTAAGGTTCTTCGCGTTGCTTCGAATTAAACCACATGCTCCACCGCTTGTGCGGGCCCCCGTCAATTCCTTTGAGTTTCAACCTTGCGGTCGTACTCCCCAGGCGGAGTGCTTAATGCGTTAGTCGCGGCACTGAGTCCCGGAAAGGACCCAACACCTAGCACTCATCGTTTACGGCGTGGACTACCAGGGTATCTAATCCTGTTTGCTCCCCACGCTTTCGAGCCTCAGCGTCAGTTACAGACCAGAGAGCCGCTTTCGCCACCGGTGTTCCTCCATATATCTACGCATTTCACCGCTACACATGGAATTCCACTCTCCCCTTCTGCACTCAAGTTAAACAGTTTCCAAAGCGTACTATGGTTAAGCCACAGCCTTTAACTTCAGACTTATCTAACCGCCTGCGCTCGCTTTACGCCCAATAAATCCGGATAACGCTCGGGACCTACGTATTACCGCGGCTGCTGGCACGTAGTTAGCCGTCCCTTTCTGGTAAGATACCGTCACAGCGTGAACTTTCCACTCTCACACTCGTTCTTCTCTTACAACAGAGCTTTACGATCCGAAAACCTTCTTCACTCACGCGGCGTTGCTCGGTCAGGGTTGCCCCCATTGCCGAAGATTCCCTACTGCTGCCTCCCGTAGGAGTCTGGGCCGTGTCTCAGTCCCAGTGTGGCCGATCACCCTCTCAGGTCGGCTATGTATCGTCGCCTTGGTGAGCCGTTACCTCACCAACTAGCTAATACAACGCAGGTCCATCTCTTAGTGATGCATTTGCACCTTTCAAGTCAACATCATGCGATGTCGACTTTTATGCGGTATTAGCTATCGTTTCCAATAGTTATCCCCCGCTAAGAGGCAGGTTACCTACGCGTTACTCACCCGTTCGCAACTCTTCCAGAAGAGCAAGCTCCTCCTTCAGCGTTCTACTTGCATGTATTAGGCACGCCGCCAGCGTTCATCCTGAGCCAGGATCAAACTCTCATTAAAATAATTGTTTGTCTTAAACTCATTCTGTCACTGACAGATTTATTGTTTTTTTATTGTTCAGTTACTATAACCTCAGTTATAGCGCCCTGCACATTGGTTCGTCTTGTTCAGTTTTCAAAGGTCTTTGTCGCTCTCGCGCGACAACTATATTAGTATATCATGACCTTCCCCTACTGTCAATATCTTTTTTCTATTTTTTAAAAAAAAGTTTTTCTTTTTTCAAAAAATAGAAAACGAGAAGCGTATTCTTCTCGTTTTCTTATGATTATACAAGTTCTTTATATTTTTTCTGTTCTGCTTTATTTGCCCAAACGTAATGTCCTGGCTTGATTTCAACCATTTCTGGTTTGTCTGTTGAATAATCATGCTGATCAGGTTCATAAACTTTCAGAACTTTTTTGCGTTCTAGAATTGGATCTGGAATCGGAACAGAAGACAGGAGAGATTGTGTATAAGGATGAATCGGATTATTAAACAATTCTTCCGTTTCAGCTACTTCTACAATAACTCCTTTGTGAATAACCGCAATACGATCAGAGATAAAACGAACTACTGAAAGATCGTGCGCGATAAAGAGATAGGTCAAGCCCAACTCTTTTTGGAATTTCTTAAGGAGATTTAAAACTTGCGCACGTACGGATACGTCAAGGGCTGAAATAGGCTCGTCTGCGATAACAAATTCTGGCTCCATTACCAAGGCACGAGCAATCCCAATCCGCTGGCGTTGTCCACCAGAGAATTCATGAGGATAACGAGTTAAATGCTCTGCTAGAAGCCCCACTTCATGCATAATCTCTTTTACTTTACGTACTCGGTCTTCTTCATTTTCGAATAGGTGATAATTGTACAAACCTTCTGAAATAATGTAGTCGACTGTTGCACGCTCGTTCAAACTTGCCGCTGGGTCTTGGAAGATCATTTGAATTTTACGGATTAATTCATTTTCATCCTTGCGCGATTGCTTCCCATTGATCTTTTTGCCATCATACAGGATATCACCTGCACTAGTGTCATTCAAACCAATGATTGCACGACCAATTGTCGTCTTCCCACTACCAGACTCACCAACAAGAGAAAATGTTTCCCCTTTGTTGATGAAGAAATTTGCATTCTTTACAGCTACAAATTTTTTACTTCCTTCACCGAAGGAAATTTCTAAATCTTTAATTTCAACTAATTTTTCAGTCATTTCCTTCCTCCTATTCTGTAATGTGAGTGAAGCCCATTTTTGAGCCAATCTTTTCGTGAAGGTTTTCGATTACTTCTGGTTTATGAACTGTTGGTGCATCTGGATGGAGCAACCATGTCTTAGCCCAGTGAGTATCGGTCACTTTGAAAGCGGGTGCCTCTTCTTCAAAATCAATCTGCATCGCATAATCTGAACGAAGTGCGAAGGCATCTCCTTTGATTGGAGCATACAATGATGGCGGAGTCCCTGGAATAGAGTAAAGATCACCATCTGAGGTTGACAATTGAGGCAAGCTTGAAAGCAAGCTCCATGTGTATGGATGTTTTGGATCGTAGAAAATTTCTTCTACTTTACCAAACTCAACAATTTCTCCAGCATACATAACGGCTACTTTATCTGCAATACTTGCAACCACACCTAAATCGTGGGTGATAAAGATAACTGTAAATTGGTATTCTTTTTGAAGGGATTTCAACAAATCAATGATTTGCGCTTGAATGGTTACGTCAAGGGCTGTTGTTGGTTCGTCACAGATTAAGATATCTGGACGGCAGGCCAAGGCGATGGCAATAACGATCCGTTGACGCATCCCACCTGAATATTGGAATGGATACTCATCAAAACGACGTTCAGCATCTGGAATTCCAACTTTCTCCATATAATCCAAAGCCATTTCTTTGGCTTCTTTAGCTGTTTTCCCTTGGTGTTTGATAATGACTTCTGTAATTTGTGATCCAATTGTGTTGATTGGGTCCAAACTTGTCATTGGGTCTTGGAAAATTGTAGCGATCTTAGATCCACGAATATTTTCCCAATCTTTATTCGATTTCAAATCTGTCAATTCTTGACCACGGTATTTAATCGAACCTTGGGCAATACGGCCATTATCTTCTAACATTCCGGTGAACGTTTTTGTCAAAACTGATTTCCCTGAACCTGACTCACCAACTAAGGCAAGAACTTCACCTTCTTCTAGCTCAAGCGATACGCCACGAATAGCTGTCAATACGCGATCGCGCACGTCAAATTCCACTACGATATCTTGAGCAGATAAAATAATATTGTTATTTGATGTCATATCTACTCCTCCTATCTATGTGTACGTGGGTCGCTGGCATCGGCCAAGTTTTGTCCGACGATAAAGAATGACAAGGATACTAAAATCAAAACAGTAAGCGGAATCCAGAATAGGTAGGCATTTGTAGTTACGTTTTGAGAATAGTCAGAAATCAAGCGTCCCAAACTTGGAACTGTGATTGGAAGACCAAGTCCGAAGAAGGAAAGGAAAGCTTCATAAGAAATAAAGCTTGGAAGTAACTGTGATGTTTGTGTCACGATAACAGATACCAATTGAGGCAAAATATTTTTCGTAACAATTTTCAAAGTTGGTGTTCCTAATGTTCGGCTGGCAAGGTTGTACTCCAAATCACGGTAACGCATGATTTGGACACGAATGGTATAGGCAATTCCGATCCATCCAGTTAAGGACATGGCAAGAATCAAGTTCCAGAAACCAGATCCCATTGAGTAAGTCAAGACGATAACGATCAACATAAACGGAATGTTTGAAATAACGTTATAAACTTCCATCATGATACGGTCGATGGATTTTGAGATCCCCCAAATTCCACCAACGATAACTCCGACAACCACGTTAATAACAGTGGCGATGAAGGAAATGATAATTGAATTCCGAGCACCAAACCAAACTCCATCAAAGAGGGATTTACCGTTATTATCTGTACCAAAGAAAGCTTTGGCACTTGGTGGATTCAAACGTGCTGAAAAGTCATTTACCTTACTTACGTCGTTGTAATCAAAATTTGAAAACATCGGGTAGACAAAACTCATCAAGAGAATCCCAATCAAAATAGCAAGCATAATGATAGTGGTTCTTTTTTTCAAGAATTGTCTGAATACAGATTTCCAGTATGAATACGCTGGAGCATCGATTACTTCAGAGGCAAAGTCATCGCGTTTTACAAACTGAAATTTATTTTTATCGATTGTAGCCATTATTTGCCTCCTTTCGTATTCGTTAATTTAATCCGTGGATCAAGCACTGTCATCAAGATATCACCTAACATGGCAGCAAAGATACCAAGTGATGTGAAGATGAAGACAAGTCCGATGACCATGGTGTTGTTTGATGCTTTAATAGAGTCAATCAACATTTTACCCATACCTGGGAAAGCGAAGACTGTTTCAGTCAACGTCGCACCTGAGATAACTCCAATGATAGCCCCTGGAATTCCAGAAACTAGTGGAACCATCGCATTTTTGAAGATGTGTTTTCTTGAGATCTCACGTTCTGACAATCCTTTTGAACGAGCAAAACGGACGAAATCCTGAGAGTGAATATCGATCATGTAACGACGAATCCAAACGGCGATAAATGGCGCACTCAATAAACCAAGAATCAGAGACGGCAATACATATGAACGCCAGTCCTGTGCTCCAAGTACTGGGAATGAGTCTGGAAGTCCAAAGAATGAACCTGCTAGACGCACGATATAGACAAGGGCAATGGTTGGGAGAGACATCATAAATGTCAAAGCCGCAGTAGAGATGCTATCAAACCATGAGTCCTTGAACAGAGCCATGTAAGATCCTAATGGGATCGCAATCAAGTAAGCAATCGCAATACCAATCAAACCAATGATTGAAGAAGATGCAATCATGGATGGATTCTCATAGTTGCTCAACGTTGCTGTATAGGCATCCCCTTTACCAAATCGACTGATATCTTGTGAGTCTGCCTTACTTGGTGATTTGTAGGTACGTGAGTAGATATCGATGGAAGATGTCTTTTTACCTGTTGGGAAGTTCACTTCACTCTTCTTAGTCGTTCCTTGTCCTTGGGTAATAACTTGAAGAACAGGGGTATTTGAATAAGTTGGATATGAATTTCCAAGGTTTAAGGTTACAAAGTTTTGGTGCACATATGGGAATTGACCATTAAAGTACAAGAGGTATTTGTGTTTCGTACCAGAACCTACAACTGACCAACCAATAGATGGATCATTTTCAATACGGATATAGCGTTTGAGGTTTGGATTTGAGGCATCTTTCACCCAACCTGGATGATCAAACTGAATCAAATTCGCATAGAAGCTGATGACACGTTCAAAAACCGGAATTTCACGCACCGCATAGAAAGACTTACTTTCTGGAAAACGTTTCAACTGCCAACCATGACCTAATTTTTCAATATATTTTTTGTAGATCTTTTCATTGGCATTTGTCGCATCAACCGTTACGGAAGAATCTTCTTTACTTGCTTTTTGTTGCAAGCTCTTTGAATCCATGTATTCCAAATAACCCATGCGATCATAGACTGTATTTTCGTAGTTGATCTTCGAATCTTTTGTCTTCGCTACTTTATTGTAGTTGGGGTCATTCTTAAAGATGAGATTTCTCGGTGTTAGCGTATAGATAATCATGTAGGTTAATGTCGTGACGAGAAAGATCGACACTAACGAACGCAAAATACGCATAAAAACATATTTTTTCATATTTCATTCCTTTAATGTCCAAAAGAACTTTCTCCCCTAGAAGAGAAAGTTCTAATGAAAAGCAATAATTTAATTATTTAACGTGTTTTTCAAGATCTTGTTGAGCTTTTTTGTTTGACTCAGCTTTTTCTTTTTGCCATTTCTTAAGGGCTTCATCGTATTGTTTCTTAGTAACCGGCTCATCTTGAACTTCAACGTATTTCAAGTATGTTGAACCTTTGTTACCTGTTTGTGATGATGGTTCAGAGAATGGAACTACCTTAGAAACAACTGTTGCAGCACCTGTACTTGACATTGTTGGAATAACAATCGCACTATCTGTCAACCAAGCTTGAGCTACTGCGTATTTTTCATAACGTTTCACAACATCTTGTGTTTCGTTGTTTGCATCGTCAAGAAGTTTTGCAAACTCATCCAAACCTACAGCTTTTGCTGATGGGTTATCTACACCACCTGCAAAACCAAGGTAAACTTTTGTTTGGTCCTCAGAAGCTGGTTGAAGAGTATCAAGGTAAGTTGATGGATCATCATAGTCTGGGTTCCATCCTACCATTCCTTGAAGATCCCAGTCTGCGTCTGCAGCTGATGGCACATTCAAAGTAATATTCAACACTTCGTCTGAGTCCATCATTTGAAGATCAAGAACGACATTGTCTTTACCAAGAGTATCTTCTACCGTTTGTTTCAGAGATTGCATCCGTGAAACAAAGTTTGTAGAATTTTGTGCTACCGGTACATCAATATGAATTGGGAATTGAACACCATCTTTTTGAAGTTCAGCTTTGGCTTTTTCAAGTTGCGCTTTCGCTTTATCCTTGTTATAAAGACCATCTTGACCATCTGCAAGGTTGATACCCTTCCATTGGTCTCCATAAGTAGTCAACTTATCTGCAACTACATTTCCGAAGTCTTTTCCATCTACTTGTACGAATGCAGGTGCAACATATGTATTACGGATAGCTGGTTTAGCAAATTCTTTACCATTGACTTGTGCTGAGTAGTTTTCACGGTTCAAGGCAAAAGTGATGGCCTGACGGAAATCTTTGTTCAAAATTGCTTTCTTAGTCGCAGTCTTTTCAGCATCTGATTTTTTAGCAGTGTGTTTGTAAGATTGACGATCAAGGTTAAAGCCAAGAACTGCTACACCTGATCCTGCTGGTGTAGTAAAGATATCGTCTTTATATTTTTTCTCTACAGTTGCAAAGTTTGAACTTGCAGGGAAAAGGCGAGCTTTTGTATAAGCACCATCAGAGAATCCACGTGCCAATGAATCTTGGTCTGATCCATCGTAATAAGTATATTTTACTTCTTTCAGGTGAACGTTTTTCTTATCCCAGTAGTTGTCATTCTTTTCAAATACAACAGATGATTTTGAAGTGATTGATTTAAGAAGGAAAGGTCCGTTTGCAAGGATTGACTTCACATCGTTTGGTTGACCAAAATCATCTCCCTTACTCTTCAAGAACTCTGTGCTTATTGGGAACAAAATTCCGTTAGTCGTTTTAGAGTTCCAGAAAGTTTCAGGTTTGTTCAATGTGTATTGAAGTGTGTAATCATCAACCGCTTTGACACCAACTTGGCTGAAGTCTGTGATTTTTCCTTGGACATAATCATCCAATCCTTTGACAGAACCTTGAACGAGTGGAAGAGTTTCCGATTTTTTATCAGCAGCGTGTTTCAAACCAGTCACGAAGTCTTTGGCAGTCACTTCGCCGTGTTCTTCACCATCCGCATCATACCATTTGACACCTTTACGAATCTTGTAGGTATAAGTCAAACCATCTTTAGAAACAGACCAGTCTTCCGCAAGTGAAGGTACAAGGTTACCGTATTTATCATTTTCTAACAAACCGTCTACCACATTTGTAGTGATGTCATGGGTAGCAGCTTTAGAAGAAATTGTATAGTCCAAAGTTGTTGGATCTGAAGTGTAGACATAACCATAGTTTTTGTCTTCGCCTGAGCTTGCTTTGCTAGTATTTGAACTAGAACATGCAGCTAACAATCCAGCTGCAAGGAGTGTTACTCCGGCAACTGCGAATACTTTACCTTTTTTCATAGGAATTCTCCAATAGTTTTTTTAGATTTGTTTAAGATTATATCACAAGTAGAAAAAAAAGTAAACTAAATTTTCTGAATATTCGTTTTATCACTATTCAAAAACCTTGCTATGACTGACTTTTTAGCCTAATTGATGATTTTACAATTTTCCATTAATCATTTGTATGATACAATAGAGAGGACTAAGCAACGAGGAAACAACTGTGAAAAAATTCTTTCTTTCTTTTTTAACCTTCATGCTGCTGTTATGCAGTTTACCTTATCAAGTCGTTCTGGCAGATGAGCTAGAACTTCCTGCTCAAAGTGCTATTGCTGTTGAAGCTGATACAGGTAAAATTTTATATGAAAAGGATTCAGAGAAAAAACGAGATGTGGGGGGACTATCTACACTCTTGACCACTTATCTGATTTTCGAAGCTATTCATGAAAAAAAACTTTCTCTAAAAGATCCTATCAAATTGTCTGAGAAAGCTCTGGCTTTAAATGATATCGAAGGTGCTGGTACTCTTCCTATGGAAGCGAACCAATATACGGTTGAACAGTTATTGACTGCTCTTTTAGTTGGAAATTCTAGTACTGCTGCCTTGGCCTTAGCTGAGAAAGTGGGGGGCTCTGAGAAAAGCTTCGTTGAAAAAATGAAGCAGAAACTTTCTGAATGGGGCATTCAATCTCCTCATTTAATTAATGCTACCGGATTAAATACTCAAACCATCAGCGGAGATCCTGACGGGAAAGGAGACGAAAATCAATTGAGTGCTTATGATATTGCTGTCATTGCCAAGCACTTACTCCAGGATTTTCCTGAAGTGACCAAATATACTTCAAAACCCACTGCTCTTTTTTCAAACACGCAGATTGAAAACCCCAACCTGATGCTAGAAGGCATGCCGAATTACCGGTCGGGAGTCGACGGCCTTCGGGTCAGCAACTCTACCAAAGGTGGTATCACATTTGCTGCATCAACGACGCAAAATGGCATCCACATGATCACGGTTGTCCTAGGAGTGGAGGCAGTTGACGGTGATCCATATGCACGCTTTGTGGCTACTTCTTCTCTGATGAACTACGTGGTACGAACCTTTGTTTCTTCCATTGTCGTCAAAGAAGGAGATCCCTACGGAAAAAGTAAGGCAACTGTCATGGACGGGAAGTCCGAGACTGTTTTAGCTGTTGCAAAAAAAGACTTCTATATCGTTGAAAAGCAAGGCAGTCAAGCGGAACCAAAAATTCAATTCAAGAGCAACCAAGAATCATTCCGAGCACCTGTCAAATCAGGCACAAATCTTGGAAAATTACACTACACTGATCCAGATAAAATCGGACGTGGCTACTTAGAAGATCAAGAGCCAACGGTCGATATGGTATCGGGAAGAACCATTGAGAAAAGCTTTTTCTTAAAGGTTTGGTGGAATGAATTTGTTCGTTATGTCAACGAAAAGCTATAAGCAAAAAAATCACAATGGAGTCAAATCCATTGTGATTTTATTTTGCTATTAAAACGAATTATCCTACAGATCCTTCCATTTCGTAGCTAATGAGTCGGTTTAACTCAACGGCATATTCCATTGGAAGTTCTTTTGTAAAGGGTTCTACAAATCCCATGACAATCATTTCTGTCGCTTCTGATTCAGACAGACCACGACTCATCAAATAATACAGTTGCTCTTCTGAGATTTTTGAAACTTTAGCTTCGTGCTCCAAAGCAACTTGTGAGTTGTGGATTTCATTAAATGGAATCGTATCTGATGCTGATAAATCATCCATAATAATGGTATCGCACTCGATATGAGAAACTGATTTCTTGGAATTTTTGTTAAAGGTTACTTGTCCACGGTAGTCTACCTTTCCGCCACCTTTCGCGATGGATTTGGATACGATAGACGAGCTAGTGTGAGGGGCATTGTGGATCATCTTGGCACCTGTATCTTGGTGTTGACCTGCATTTGCAAAGGCAATGGACAACATGGTCCCACGCGCTCCTTCTCCATCTAGATAAACAGATGGGTACTTCATGGTTGTCTTCGCTCCTAAGTTCCCGTCGATCCACTCAACTGTAGCATCTTTTTGAGCTTTGGCCCGCTTGGTGACCAAGTTGTAGACATTGTCAGACCAGTTTTGGATGGTCGTGTAGCGCATATAAGCACCATCCAAGGCAAAGATCTCAACAATCGCTGCATGGAGGCTATTGCTTGAATAGGTCGGTGCTGTACAGCCTTCCACATAGTGAACACTTGCTCCCTCATCCACGATAATCAAGGTACGCTCAAACTGACCTGTATTTTCGTTGTTGATACGGAAGTAAGTTTGAAGAGGGACGTCGACTTTTACGCCTTTTGGTACATAGATGAAGGTTCCACCAGACCAGACTGCTGAGTTGAGGGCAGCCAATTTGTTATCCGTTGGTGGTACCAACTTCGCAAAATACTGTTTGAACAGGTCTGGATATTCTTTTAGGGCAGAATCCGTATCGGTAAAGATAATCCCCAACTTTTCAAACTCTTCTTTCATATTGTGGTAAACCACTTCTGATTCATACTGAGCAGAAGCCCCTGCTAAGTAAGCACGTTCTGCTTCAGGAATCCCGATACGCTCAAAGGTTTCCTTGATTTTCTCTGGAACTTCGTCCCATGAACGGGCAGGTTTATCCGAAGGTTTTTGATAATAGATCAAATCATCAAAGTCAATTTCTGATAGATCGGCTCCCCAGGTTTGCATGGGCATCTTTTTGAAGGTTTCAAAAGATTTCAAACGGAATTCGAGCATCCATTCTGGTTCATTTTTTGCTGCAGACAATTCACGAATAACCGCTTCATTCAATCCCTTCCCGGTAGAGAGAATGGGTTGAACGTCATCGTGAAATCCAAATTTATATTCACCGAGATCAATTGGTTTCGGTTCGACTCTTTCTTCAGCCATAATTTCCTTTCTTTCTCTGTTTCTTCTTTTAATTATTTGCTACGTTCGATCGCTTTTTTAAGTGCATTCCAGGAGAGGGTTGCACATTTAATCCGTTGTGGGAATTTTGAGACTCCAGATAAGAAGGCTGCATCTCCCAACTCCTCTTGGCGAGGATCTGACTTCCCTTGGACCATTTCTGAAAAGACCTGTGCCAATTCTTCGACTTCCTCTTTTGTTTTTCCCATTACAGCATCTGTCATCATACTAGCTGAAGCTGTTGAGATCGTACAGCCTGAATTCACAAAGGCAATATCTTCCACCCTGTCATTCTCATCAAATTTCACACTTAACTGGATCACATCTCCACAAGTTGGATTGTTGAGTTGGATCTGATCAACATCTTCAATCTGCCCTTGGTGATGGGGGTGTTTTGAATGGTCAGCTACGACCGCCATGTACAGCGAATCTAATTTAGAAAGTGCCATTGAAAAACTCCTTTGCTTTGATCAATGCCTCAATTAATTTATCACAGTCCGCCTTGGTGTTGTAGATATAAAAACTTGCTCTCGTTGTCGCTGGGACTTGTAGGTATTGAAGGAGCGGTTGTGCACAGTGGTGACCTGCACGAACGGCAATTCCTTCATAATCTAGTGCTGTTGCTAAGTCATGCGGATGGAGATCTCCTAGATTAAAGGAAATGACGCCAGAACGTTGGGCTAAGTCTTGGGAACCATAGATGGTCAAGCCTTCGATAGCCTGTAATTTTGGAAACACATAGGCAATCAATTCTTGCTCATGCGCTTCTACCCGGTCCATTCCCAGCTCTTCTAAGTAATCGATTGCTGCACCAAGTCCAATTGCACCCGCCATATTAGGGGTTCCAGCTTCAAATTTCCAAGGTAATTCCTTCCAAGAGGCAGATTGTTCGTAAACAAAGTCAATCATCTCGCCCCCAAACTCGATCGGAGACATTTGCTCTAAAATTGCTTCCTTTCCATAGAGGACACCAATCCCTGTTGGTGCAGCCATCTTATGGCCAGAAAAAGCAAAGAAATCCGCATCTAAGTCTTGTACATCAATGGCCATATGAGGGGTTGATTGAGCCCCATCTACGACCATGATCGCTCCAACTTCATGAGCTAATCGGGCAATCTCCTTGATCGGATTGACCACCCCCAAGACATTCGAAGCATGGGTGATAGAGACAAATTTTGTCTTCTCACTAAGCTTGCTCTTTAAGTCCTGCATATCCAGTAAGTCATCTTTTAGATAGACATAGACCAGTTTTGCTCCTGTCTTCTTGCAGGCTTGCTGCCAAGGAATGATGTTGGAATGATGTTCCATGATGGAAATCAGGACTTCATCCCCTTCCTTTAGGACTTCTTCTGCATAGCGGGCCACCCAGTTGAGTCCAGTCGTTGTCCCTCTTGTAAAGAGCA
This sequence comes from Streptococcus sp. CP1998, assembly GCF_041026655.1. Classification (NCBI taxonomy): domain Bacteria; kingdom Bacillati; phylum Bacillota; class Bacilli; order Lactobacillales; family Streptococcaceae; genus Streptococcus; species Streptococcus sp. CP1998. The sequence continues at coordinate 477,281 of NZ_CP163380.1, read as the reverse complement.
CTTCCTTGGTTGATGAAGCCTTGATAAATTTTCTGACTTTCTCACGCGCCGCCTCATAGGCTGCTGTCGCTCGTTCAGCCAAAGTATGAACTCCACGATGAACATTGGCGTTATCTTGCAAATAATAGTGATTAACTGCTTCAAGAACACGTTTAGGTTTTTGCGTCGTTGCTGCATTATCTAGATAAACCAAAGGCTCATCGTGAACTAGTTGATCGAGAATGGGAAAGTCTTGAGCAATCGTATTTTTATCTAGCATTGTTTCTCCTTAGCGTTGAGATAACTTTTCTTCGATGGTGGCAATCATTTCATCACGTACTTCTTTAACTGGGATTTCAACAATAACAGATCCCAAGAAACCACGCACCACTAAGCGTTCTGCTGTGTGTTGATCCAGACCACGACTCATGAGGTAATACATATCTTCTGGGTCCACTTGACCGATCGATGCAGCATGGCCTGCTGTAACGTCATTTTCATCAATCAAGAGGATTGGATTGGCATCTGAACGCGCTTGATCCGATAACATCAAAACACGGCTTTCTTGCTGAGCATCTGCTCCTTTAGCCCCCTTGATAATATGACCAATTCCGTTGAAGGTCAAGGTTCCTTTTTCAAGAATAACCCCGTGTTGCAAGATATTTCCGATCGAGTTGCAACCAAAGTTAGTCACACGTGTGTCAATTCCTTGCACCTGACGACCGCTTGATAAAGCAACGACTTTCAAATCTGCATGACTTCCGTTTCCAACCAAGTCACTGTCAAAATCTGCAACCACGTTACCTTCGTTCATAACACCGATAGCCCAATCAATGCTGGCATCCTGACCTAGTTTCCCACGTCGACTGATGTAGGCTGTGACATTTCCACCCAGACGGTCAATCGCCGCAAATTTCACTTGGGCACCTGAGCGGGCAATCACCTCAACCGTCACATTCGCAGTTGCTGTTGCTGAGCCTTCACCTTTTGATTCTAGGCGTTCCAAATAGCTAAACTTGCTGTTTTTGCCTGCAATAATCAAAATGTGTTTATTAAAAGGTACATCACTATCACTATCCTGGTAGAAAATACCTTCGATGGGTTCTGAAATTTCGACATTTTCTGGAATATAAAGGACAGCCCCACTATTAAAATAAGCCGTGTGGTAAGCTGCTAGTTTATCATCGTCGTATTTAACGGAAGACATGAAGTAGTCTTCCACTACCTGCGGAATTTCTTCTAGGGCAGTATGGAAATCTGTGAAAAGGACTCCTTGGTCTGCCAAGGTTTGTGGCACCTGTTCAAATACAGTTTGGGTTCCAACTTGGACCAATTTTAAATTTGAATCAAGGGCTGTAAAATCGGGAACATTGGCAGAAGCCTCGCTTTCTGTGATCGTTCCATCCCCAAGATTCCAGCGGTGGAATTTGACGCGTTCAATGGCTGGCAATTCCAACTGATCGATCTTGTCAAAAGCTTGTTTTCGTAAATCTTGCAGCCAGCTTGGCTCAGCATGTAGTTCCGAAAAGAGGGTAATATTTTCAATACTCATTTTTTTCTCCTAATAAAGATACTATCTGTTTGATTTTATGACAACATTAGATCACTTGTCATCAGGTTATAGTTCTTCTTTATAGTCGTAACCGAGTTCTTCTGCAAGTTGGGCATATCCTTCACGTTCCAAGCGTGCAGCCAATTCTGGTCCACCTGAAAGCACGACACGGCCTTCCATCATCACATGAACGACGTCAGGAGTAATATAGTTCAACAAACGTTGGTAGTGGGTGATGATCATCGCTCCAAAACCTTCACCTCGCATTGCATTAACCCCTTTAGATACAACCTTAAGAGCATCGATATCCAAACCAGAGTCAATTTCATCCAAAAGGGCAAATGTTGGTTCCAACATCAACAATTGAAGGATTTCATTGCGTTTTTTCTCACCACCAGAGAAGCCTTCGTTCAAATAGCGTTCTGCCATTTCTTCTTTCATGTTGAGCAGTTCCATCTTTTCATCCAATTTTTTGATGAAATCACGAATAGAGATCTTCTCGTCCTCTTCTTTACCAGCATTCATGGCTGCACGTAAAAATTCTGCATTGGTAATTCCTGGGATTTCTGAAGGGTACTGCATAGCAAGGAACAAGCCCATCCGTGCACGTTCGTCTACTTCCAATTCCAAGATGTTGACACCATCAAAGAGAATCTCCCCTTTGGTTACTTCATAATTCGGATTTCCCATAATGGCAGCTGACAGAGTAGATTTCCCTGTTCCGTTTGGTCCCATGATGGCTGCGATCTCACCAGTTTTTAGGGTCAGGTTTACACCTTTTAAAATTTCTTTGCCTTCAATTTCAACGTGAAGGTCTTTAATTTCTAATGTCGACATTGCATTCCCTTTCTTTTTACTTTGAAGTCTAGAAGGTTCTCAAAGCAAAGATTCCTTCATCACAAAGTATTTTTTTACCTTTCAAGTATATCAAAAAAAAGCCCAAATGGCTTTTCTTTTGATTAGAACTATTCTTATTTAGTTTTTTCTTTTCGTTTTTGACGAACTTCCTCCCGGTAGGAAGAATTCCCTATATAGCGCAGAACATTTAACAAAGGACTATGATGTGGACCCAGTACCCCGATCAATTCTGCTAACAACTCTACTCCAAACAAGAGCCCGATCACAAGTAGGACGCCCCCAATGCGACTCGAGATGTTGAGCAAGAGAGAAATCAAGGAGAAAATCATCGAAATTCCATAGATCACAAGTACAGTTCCCCGATGTGTCAAGCCCAGAGACAGAAGTCGGTGGTGTAAGTGATTGCGATCCGGTTTATAAAATTTTTGACCAGACAGGGTCCGACGGATAATGGCTAAAAAGGTATCTGTAATCGGTACTCCCAAAATGATCATAGGAGTAACGACAGCAACTGCCGTTGAATTTTTCAAACCTTGCAAGGACAAGACAGAAATCATGAATCCTATAAACAAGGCACCCGTGTCTCCCAAATAGAGAATAGCCGGATGGTAGTTAAAAGGAAAGAAACCTGCGATGGACGCAACCAAGACAAAGATCGTCATGGTCAAAAAGAGATTGGGCACCGGCAGAAAGAAATAGGACACAATCCCCATTGTCACGAGAGAAATAATAGAGACCCCACTCACCAATCCATCTAGTCCATCAATCAGATTGACCGCATTGGTGATAGAAACAATCCAAATCACTGTCAAAAGATACGATAGCCATGGTTCAAAATGAAGTAAGGGACCACCGAAAGGAATCTTAAAATCATTCAGCCGAAAATCCGTCAAAAACCAGACCAGACTCGCCGCTAGCAGGATGCCGATCATCTTTTTCTTGGCAGACAACTCTTTTACATCATCGATCAAGCCTGTGAGAGCGATAATCCATCCCGCTCCTACGACCGGCAATGTATAGGAGAGGTAACTTTTGATTGGTGCGGCGGTGGATGTCAGCATAGGAATAAAGACGAGAGTCGCAATCGAAAAAGCGATCACAATAGACAGTCCACCCGCGCTTGGCATGGGTTTGGTATTGATCCGACGCGCATTCGGATAATCTACGGCATCAATCTTAAAGGAGAATAGGCGAACCAAGGGCGTCAATACCAAGGCAATCACAAAAGTCCCAATCAGCACCAGAACAAATTGCAAGGAAAAGGACATCATAAGCTAGCAACTTTCTTCAAATTCTCAATCGCACCAGACACCATTAATAAATGACCATGTTCCTGCAGAACTGCCCGTGTCACTTCTGAATCATCCGCATACTCCCGAATGATAGCAAGTAACCAGGTTGGATATTGATTTGGTTGATCCTCTGTATCGATCAAGACAGTTAAATAATAATCGGATCCCATTTTGTATAATTCAGAGGTATCCACTGGAAAGCTGACCGTTTTTGAAAAGGCAACTGCTTGCTGGATATTTGAAAAACGCAAAATGTAATAAATATACTGACTTACTAGTGATTCAGGTGTCGGATCTTGTTCTTGATTGTCACGTAACTCTTCTTGTTCCAAATGGTGAATAGCTTCTGCATCCCCTTTTGTCTTATCAGAGATTGTTTTTTCCAAGGTTTTGATAAATTCATCTGGCGTCATGCGCGACAACTCTTCCATATCAGGAAGATCTGACAAATCCTCAAAATCCAATTGTTGGTCAATTTTTGATTTGGTAACAAAAACATCCAATTTATCTGGTTTTGGTGTAACACGAAAACTCAGCATCCCGCTATCCAGGAAGCTTTCTGGCATTTCGAGCTCATCCAAAATGGCGTAGAAAAATTCTTCTGTTTTTTCTTGCGGGACAAGAAAATCAGCAATTTCCATCCCACGTTCTTCTAAGTCTTCTAGTTGGATTGTGATTTTAATAGTTGAATCACTAATTTGCTTCATCTTCATAGCATAACCTCATACTTCTAGTCTTACTATTATACTAAAAAATTGGATAGAATTCAAAAAAAGGATGCATAGAAAAGAGGTTGGGACAAAAGTCTCCAACCTCAAAAAACAATTTGATCGAGTTCAACCGTTCTATTAGAAAATGACACGGAGGAGTCCATACAATAACAAGATAGAACCAAGAACAATCCGGTATTTCCCAAAGACGGTGAAATCATGATTTTTCACATAATCTGTCAAGAAGCGGATAGCATACATACTAACCACAAAGGCTACTCCCATCGCTACCAGTAGAATAAAGAGTTGTCCCAGTGCAAGCGAATGCCCTCCTAGAACGAATTTCCCAACTTTTAAGAGACTTGCTCCAAACATAGCTGGAATTCCTAGATAAAAGGTGAATTCTGTCACGACTGGACGGCTTACACCATTGATCAAGCCACCTACAATCGTAGCACCTGAACGGCTTGTTCCTGGAAATAGCGATAAGACTTGGAAGAGTCCGATATAAAGAGCTGTTCGATAAGGAAGCTTACGCAATTCCGTCACTGCCGGCTCAACTTGTTCCCGTCTTTCTAGATAGATAAAGGCAATCCCATATGTGATCAACATAATCGCAACGGAAATCGAATTGTGGAAATGCGCCTCAAACCAATCATCTAATTTAAAAACAAAGACAAGCGGGAGCGTTGCAACCGCAACTTTTGCCCATAATTGCCAAGTCCGCCGTACTTCGAGTGGAGATTTACCAGGTTTGAACGGATACAATTTATCGAAATAAATCACCACAACCGCTAGGATCGCTCCCAATTGGATCACAACATTGAACATCTCCATAAAGGCTGGATCTTGATTTTTAAACTGCACAAAATCCTGTAACAGAATCAAGTGACCTGTACTTGAGATCGGCAACCATTCTGTAATCCCCTCGACAATCCCAAAAAGAACCGCCTTGATTAATTCGATCAGAAACATCTTTTTCTCCTAAACTTACATTTGCTCTATTATATCATAATTCTATGGACTGGACTAGGCCTTCTAAACTAGAAGGGAAAGAGCGACCAAGACCATTCTCAGCGCTACTTAGAAGGCACCAAAGCCTCCTCCGCCTCCTCCGCCAGAGAAACCTCCTCCACTACCAGAGGAAACTGTGAAATGACTAGCTGTCGATGCTGTCGATCCATAAGTAGACATGGCATGACTTGAGTGGGTCACATCATGATAGAACGGGGTGTAAACGAAGGCGTTTAAGGCTTGATTTTCTAAATGAATATTCCGAAGCTTCATGACCTTTGTGACCTGATCAGCTACACCATACAAGGCCGCATAGACCAATAAGCGATTCCATAGGACCAGAGACTGCAACTCTGCATCGTTGAGGTGGGCAATCTCTTTCAACATCCGACCAAAACTATCCCAGTAATAGCGTTGCTCAGCACCCGCAAGATTGACAACCCCATCTCGTAGGCAGGCTTTAAAGACACCATTGAAGCGCACTGGCATAAACCAAAGTATGAGGATCCCTATCAAACAAGGAACAGAGAACCAACCCATCCCAAAGATAGCAAAGATTTCTGCTCCAAGAGCGATAAACCAAGCAGCCCAACCAAAGAAGAGACTTCGTCTAGCTTGCGCTTCTTCTTTTGCTTCTAAAGGGCGATAGTAGCTTGGCAAATGGAGATCTTCCACCTTGCGATGAACATCTCGGGCCACTTGGTTGACAGCCGTATCAAAACGAGCCTGAGCCTTACTTCCTAGTGAACGAATCGCATCTTGATCTGCTTTTTTGGCATGTTTGTATACATCATCACTGAATTCATAATTCTCAAAGAGACGGTTAACAGGACAGGAAACTTGATCCCCAAAAGCCATATTCATAAAGGAACGTTCAAAATCATCTACATGCCCATGAGACTTTCTGGTCAAAACGACTTCATTTCCTTGTTGCTCGTAGACAATCACTCCACGATCCATCAAATCCAGCAATGTAGCTTGAAGCATTTTTTCAAATGTAAATACCGGCGGAGTTGCCTTCTCTTTATTGGTAGGGGAGGCCTCGTCTAATTCAGCTGAATAAACAACCGAGCTCATGACAAGAGGTGCAATATCCTGTGGAATTTCATAAAGACGAGTATCAGTCGGATAAGTCACACCAGGCCAAATCATTTTTTTGAACCGTTTGCGACCCAAGAGAGAAAGAAGCCAGAGTGCAATCAATAAGGCTGGTAAGATCCAGTTCCAAAACATGCGTGTCCAGTATTTTTCCTGTTCAATTTTAGCTTGGTTCTTGTGAAATTCATCCAATTTGGTCAATCCTGTATTTCGACCAGAATCATACAAGGTAGTTAGGTCTGACTTCAACCAGTAACCATACAACTCCACAGCTTTTCCTTTGCCTAGGTTATAGAAAGTGGCAGAATAGATTCCATCTTCTTTCTTTACAGTCACATCCGGTCCCATAAAGGCTGTATGGATATACAGTTCCGACTGGGCATTGGCTGGTGCAAACTTAGGAATGACACGAAATTGAACTTCGTCCACCTTCTGATCGCCATCCGTAATTGGTTTCCAGTTCAACTGCAAGATATCCTTGTGTGAATAAAGAAGATTTTTTAATTTCCATGTGACTTTTATTTTGACTGTATCTTGCGCTACACCACTGTTATAAATTTTCACTCGGTAGCCATCACCTAGATTCGTAATCTCGGGTTCTCTTTGAAGATCACGACCTTCCACCTCAACCTTTGGCGGTATCTCAATTGCAAACCCTTGTGGCATGTTGCCCGCAGTTCCTAGGCTAACATACTGCCCTCTATAAGAATCTTTGAAATAATAGACCAACTCCTCCTCATAGGTGGCATCATCCCAGGTGTCCAAGGTCAAGGTTCCACCATAGTAAAGTACATCATAAGATGGGCTAGATGCATGGACATTCTGACTGACAAAAAGGCAGGCCAGAAAGGTGAAAAAAACATACAAATACTTTTTCATTTGATCACGCTCCTTTGTATTATTATAGCATTTTTTAAATAAAAAGAGGACCATGTTTGAAATGCAACCCATTTTACTGTACAATAGGAAGAGTTAAAATAAGGAAGAGGAGAAAAAATGAAAAAAACATTATTCGCGCTCTTAACAGGGCTTTTCATTTGCCTAGGCATCACACAGGTAGCTCATGCAGATGACTATTTACGAATTGGAATGGAAGCTGCCTATGCTCCTTTCAACTGGACCCAAGAAGATGATGCAAATGGAGCTGTTAAAATTGACGGTACCAATCAATATGCTAATGGGTACGATGTCCAAATCGCCAAAAAAGTTGCTGAGGAGTTAGGTAAAAAACCTCTGATCGTAAAAACTTCTTGGAACGGTTTAATTCCAGCCCTCACTTCTGGTAAAATCGATATGATTATCGCTGGGATGAGTCCAACCGCTGAACGTAAAAAAGAGGTCGCCTTCTCCAAGAGCTACTATACCAGTGAACCGGTCATGCTCGTTCGTAAAGATGGAAACTATGCAAACGCCACTAGTCTAGATGACTTTAAGGATGCAAAAGTCACCTCTCAACAAGGGGTCTACCTCTATTCTCTCATTTCCCAACTCAAGGGTGCGAAACAAGAAACTGCAATGGGTGATTTTGCCCAGATGCGTCAAGCTTTAGAATCGGGTGTTATTGATGCCTATGTTTCTGAACGTCCCGAAGCCCTAACCGCCGAGTCCGCTAATTCTAAATTTAAGATGATTCAATTCAAAAAAGGATTTGTAGTTGGGGAAGAAGATGCGACTATCGCTATCGGGATGAAGAAGGGTGACACTAGAATTGACCAAGTCAATGCCGCACTAGCTAAAATTTCGTCTGAAGACCAAGTCAAACTCATGGATGATATGATTAAGAAGCAACCAGCTTCCAGTGATGCTAGCGATGATGAGCAGACTTTCTTCAGCCAAATGATGAAGATTTTGAAAGATAATGGACCACAGTTCTTACGTGGAACTGGTATGACCCTCCTCATCTCCATGACAGGGACCATCGCTGGATTGATTATCGGTTTGTTAATCGGTGTCTTCCGGACAGCTCCGAAGGCTAAAAATAAATTCCTTGCTGGATGCCAAACTGCCTTTGGTTGGTTCCTCAATGTCTACATTGAAATCTTCCGTGGAACTCCGATGATCGTTCAATCCATGGTCATTTTCTACGGTTCCGCCCAAGCCTTCAACATTTCCTTGGATCGTACCTGGGCCGCCATCTTTATCGTATCCATCAATACCGGAGCTTATATGAGTGAGATTGTTCGTGGCGGGATCTTAGCAGTGGATCCAGGTCAGTTTGAAGCAGCGACTGCTCTAGGAATGACCCATGGACAAACCATGCGCAAGGTCGTCCTTCCACAGGTTGTTCGCAATATCTTGCCAGCAACAGGGAATGAATTTGTTATTAACATCAAGGATACATCTGTTTTGAATGTTATCTCTGTAGTTGAACTGTACTTTACAGGAAATACGGTCGCAACTCAAAACTACCAATACTTCCCAACCTTTACGATCATCGCTGTGATTTACTTCGTTCTCACCTTTACCATCACACGAATTCTTCGCTACATCGAACGTCGCTTAGATTCTGATACTTATACTACAGGTGCCAATCAAATGCAAGTCAATGAGGTGAAATAATGGCAGAAAAAATTCTTGAAATCCAACATTTAAAAAAATCTTATGGTCAAAATGAGGTTTTGAAAGATATTTCCCTTACGGTTGAAAAAGGAGAGGTGATCTCCATCATCGGGAGCTCTGGTAGCGGAAAATCAACCTTCCTTCGCTCCATCAATCTTCTAGAGACTCCTACAGCTGGAGAGATTCTCTATCGTGGACAAAATGTTCTTGATCCTGAGTATGATCTTACCCACTACCGCGAGAAATTGGGAATGGTTTTCCAAAGCTTTAATCTCTTTGAAAATTTAAATGTCTTGGAAAATACCATCGTTGCACAAACAACCGTCCTCAAGCGTGATCGTGAAACCGCAGAAAAAATTGCCAAAGAAAACCTTGAAAAAGTCGGTATGGGCTCTCAATATTGGGCTGCCCGTCCGAAACAACTTTCAGGTGGTCAAAAGCAACGGGTTGCCATCGCACGCGCCCTCTCTATGGATCCTGATGCCATTCTCTTCGATGAACCGACTTCTGCCCTAGACCCAGAAATGGTTGGGGAAGTCTTGAAAATCATGCAGGACCTTGCAAAAGAAGGCCTCACCATGATTGTTGTAACCCACGAAATGGAATTTGCCCGCGATGTCTCTAGCCGGGTCATCTTCATGGACAAGGGAGTCATCGCTGAGCAAGGAGATCCAAAAGAAATCTTTAGCAATCCAAAAGAAGAACGGACCAAGGAATTCCTTCAACGCTTCTTGCATTAATCTCTTGAAACAGTTTGCTTACCAGTATGGAAGCAAGCTGTTTTTTGTATCGCTTCTGCTTTTGAGGCATCAAAAAAAACCAGAGAGCAAATTCTCTGGTTTTCAATTGGAACAACAAATTAATCTTCGAATTTTTGATGATTTTTGTCATAAAAATCAATCAATCCAAGTGCCGTTTCAAACGAGATATTCTTCACTTTTGCACGTCCTTGAGCCAAGGCAATGATAGACATTTCACGGGCGTTTGTTTCTTTGCTGATACGATAACCTGTAATTTTCTTATCACGCACCCATCCAACAACTGATTCTACTTTTTCAAAGTTCGATTTAGCCATGATCTTTCTCCTATATTATTATTTCCAATACTAATATAAATTTTTTTGCACATTTTGTCAACTAAAATCGCTGAAAATACGAACCTTTTTTAAAAAATGAAAAAAAGTTTACTTTGCTTTCAAGGCTGATAATATTTGTGTACGAATGTTTTCGACGCCATCTGGGTTTGCTGGTAGGAAAATCGTATTATTTCCTTCTTTATCTGCAAAATTATTTAAGGTATCTAAGTACTGGTTGGTTAAGAGAATAGACATGATTTGTTCTTCAGTCAAGTCTACATTCGCACCTTTTAACTCTTTAATAGAGTCTGCCAATCCATCGACAATAGCCTTCCGTTGCTCAGCAATACCAACCCCGTGCAAACGGTCTTTTTCCGCCTCAGCTTCGGCAGCAGTAACGATCTTGATTTTGTCTGCTTCTGCCAATTCCTGAGTCGCCACGCGTTTTCTTTGCGCCGCATTGATCTCATTCATGGATTGTTTCACTTCGGCATCTGGCTCAACTTTGGTGATCAAGGTTTTAACAATAATATATCCATAAGTTGACATTTCTTCTGCCACTTGTTTTTGAACTTCAAGGGCGATTTCATCTTTTTTCTCAAACAATTCATCCAAGGTCAGCTTAGGCACAGAAGAACGAAGAGCATCTTCAATGTATGATTTAATCTGTGATTCTGGGCGCATGAGTTTGTAGTAGGCATCCTTTACGTTGCTTTCGTTCACTCGGTATTGCGTCGCCACATTCATGGTGACAAATACGTTATCCTGAGTTTTTGTTTCAACCACGATCTCACTCTGCAAGACGCGCAATTGAACTCGTGCGGCAATTTTATCGATGCCAAAAGGCGCTCGCATATGAATGCCACTATCACTAATTTTTTGATAACGTCCGAAACGCTCGATGATGGCAACGGATTGTTGTTTCACCACATATAGTGAGCTGATCACAATGACTCCTGCAACTAGTAGCAAGAATAAAACAAAGATAATAAATCCTGGCATAAAAAGTTCCTCCTTTTAATTTACGCATATCATATCACAAGTCTTCATAAAAAAGCAATATATTCCATCAAAATATATTGCTTAAATAGTCGTTTGTTTCTGTATGATATTCAGACTAGCATATTATAGAGAGTTTCATTTCCGTTCAAATTAATGAAAGACGGATCAAAACGCTCAATACGGTTGACCAAGCCTGCATAGTCATGTTTATTAGCCAAAGTAACCCCAATCAAGACAGGACCTGTCCCCTTGCTGGCGCGTTTAATGTATTCAAAACGCGTGATATCATCATTTGGCCCTAAGATATCATTTACAAATTCGCGAAGGGCACCTGGACGTTGTGGGAAATTGATGATAAAGTAGTGTTTTACTCCATCGTAGATCAAGGCACGTTCTTCCATCTCAGGCATACGGTTGATGTCATTATTCCCACCTGAGATAATACAACAGATCGTTTTACCCTTGATGTATTCGCGCAAGATTTCAAGGGATGCTACACTGGCAGCTCCCGCTGGTTCGGCTACGATCCCTTGCTTAGAATAAAGATCAATCAAAGTCTCTGAAATCAAACCTTCATCGACTCCAACCAGGGTTTCCACATGCTGGCGGGTTACTTCATAGGTCAATTGTCCCACCTTTTGTACGGCAATTCCGTCTGCAAACTTATCAATTTCTGGTAATTTGACGGGGCCTCCTGCTTCAAAGGCCGCCTTCATGGAGCGTGCTCCCTCGGCCTCTACCCCAATGACCTCAATCCGAGGATCCGTTTCTTTGATGTAGGCAGAAACACCTGAAATGAGGCCTCCTCCACCGACAGGAACAAGGACAGCATCAAAGGCAATCGACTCTTTCCGAGCATCCTCAAGGATTTCGTAGGCAACCGTCCCTTGACCAGCCTGTACGAATGGATTATCAAATGGGTCAATAAAGGTCCTTTTTTCTGCAAGTGTAAATTCTTGTGCTGCCTTCGCTGAAGCGTCAAAAGTATCTCCGACCAACTTGATTGTTACATAATCCCCACCAAAGAAGCGGACTTGTCCAATCTTTTGTTGCGGTGTCGTAATGGGCATAAAAATAGTCGCTGGAATTTTCATCTCATTACATGTGTAAGCAACCCCTTGCGCATGGTTTCCCGCAGATGCACACACTACCCCACGTTCCCGCTCTTCTTTTGATAATTGAGAGATCGCAAAGTAGGCGCCACGAATCTTGAAAGAACGAACGCGTTGGGCATTTTCTTTTTTCAAATAAATCTTTGCCCCATATTTTTCAGATAAATAGTGGTCGTATTCAAGGGGCGTATTGACAACGACTCCACTTAATATTTTATGGGCCTTAGCCACATCTTTTGCTGTTATCATTTCATACCTCTGTTGCTGTGATTTGATGAAAAAAGCAAGCCAGGGTGTCCCAACTTGCTTAGTCTTCTACAGACAATTAGTTGTAGATTTTGAAGGCGTCATCGTCATTTTGACCAACGAACGGCATTGCTTTACGCAATTCAGCACCAACTTTTTCAATTTCAAGGTTAGCAGCTTGTTCGCGGTAAGCAGTTAATTTTGGACGTCCAGCTTTGTAGTCGTTAACAAAGTCGTTAGCGAAGTTACCATTTTGAATGTCAGTAAGAACAGCTTTCATATTTTCTTTCACTTGTTCAGTGATTACACGTGGGCCTGATACATAGTCACCGTATTCAGCAGTGTTAGAGATTGATTGACGCATTTTCTTGAAGCCACCTTCGTAGATCAAGTCCACAATCAATTTCATTTCATGAAGAACTTCAAAGTATGCTAATTCTGGAGCATAACCGGCTTCAGTCAATACTTCAAAACCAGCCTCGATGAGGGCAGTCAAACCACCACAAAGTACAGCTTGTTCTCCGAACAAATCTTCTTCCGTTTCTTCTTTGTAAGTTGTTTCAAGAAGACCAACGCGTGCCGCACCAACACCTTTACACCAGTCCATAGCGATATCTTTCGCATTACCAGTAGCATCTTGATAGACAGCGTAAAGTGCTGGTACACCAAATCCTTCAGTGTAAGTACGACGTACCAAGTGACCTGGTCCTTTTGGAGCACACATAAAGACATCGACATCTGCTGGAACCTTGATGAATTCGAAATGGATATTAAATCCATGCGCAAAACCAACCGCATTACCAGCTTCCAAGTTTGGCGCAATTTCTGTTTCGTACAATTCTTGTTGGATTTCATCTGGTGCCAAAATCATGATGACATCAGCCAATTTAGTCGCTTCTGCCACCGTATAGGTATCAAAGCCATCTTCTTTTGCTTTATCGAATGATTTCCCTGGGCGAACACCGATAATAACATCATGACCTGAGTCACGCAAATTTTGTGCGTGTGCATGTCCTTGAGAACCATAACCGATTACAGCAATTTTTTTACCAGTTAACGCTGCAACTTTAACATCTTTTTCGTATTCCATCTGAACTGCCATAAGTAAAATCTCTTTTCTATTTTAATTTGCCTTTTTAAGGCGGGGTTAACAATGTTAAGGCGAGAATTAATCTCGAGTAAATCCGGTTGCACCGGTGCGGGCAATGTTTTTAATCCCATAAGGTCGAATGACACGAATGAGGGCTTCGCTCTTTTCTGCATTTCCCGTCATTTGAACAGTAATCGAGCTTGGAGCTACGTCGACCACGGTTGCACGGAAAGGTTGAATAATGGCCAAGATTTCTGCCCGCTTCTCAGCTGGTGCAGAAACTTTCACCAAGATAACTTCGCGCTCCAAGTGTGGTTTATCCGTGATATCCCGGACACGGATCACATCCACCTGGCGGTTGAGCTGTTTGATGATTTGCTCCACTTCATCGTGCGAAGCAACATCAATGATAATGGTAATCCGCGATACATTAGGGTTTTCTGTTGCGCCAACAGAGATACTTTCGATATTGACTTGACGTCTCGACAAGACTCCTGTAAAGCGATTCAGAACACCTGAGCGGTTTTGAAGTTTGGCTGTTAACATTCTACGCATTAAACTTCACCCCCAACATCTCATGATTACTCTTACCAGCTGGTACCATCGGTAAGACATGCTCTTTCCGAGAAATGTCTACTTCGATGAACATTGGTACATCTTCTGTGATGACTTCCAAATCCTTCTCAAGAGTTTCAGGATTATCAAATTTATAATTCTTGATCCCGTATGCTTGCGCCATCAATTGGAAATCTGGAAGGCTATCAAAGACTGACTCTGACGTCCGACCATCATAGAAGGCTTCTTGCCATTGGCGGACCATCCCAAGCGAGTGGTTGTTGAGCATAACGACCTTGATCGGAACCTTATAAATATTTAATATCGCCAATTCTTGGTTGGTCATTTGGAAACCACCATCTCCGACAAAGAGAACAACTTCTTTATCTGGATTGGCAATTTTCGCTCCGATAGCTGCAGGAACACCGAATCCCATTGTTCCTAGACCACCAGATGTCACCAATTGTCGCTCATTTTGGTAAGGATAGTATTGAGCTGCCCACATTTGGTGTTGTCCAACGTCTGTGACGACAATAGCGTCCCCCTTGGTCAACTCTCCGATGCGTTCAATCACAGCTTGTGGCTGCACAACCCGTTCCTTCTTGTCGTATGAACGAACCCGGTTCTTATCTTGGGTCACCTTTTCGATCCATTTTTCTGTGTTGTTATGAACCGTCGGCTCTGCTAGCAACTGCTGTAAGGCCTTCTTTGCATCGCCAACGACAGGAATGTCAACAGCAATGATCTTCCCAATCTCTGCGGGATCAATATCGATATGGGCAACCTTAGCATTTTTAGCGAAAGTCTTTGGATTCCCTGTTAAACGGTCATCAAATCGACAACCAACACTGATCATGAAATCTGTCTCTGTCATAGCAATATTAGCTGCGAAGGATCCGTGCATTCCTCCCATCCCTAGGAAAAGAGGATGACTGGTCGCAATCGTTCCTTGACCTAACAGACTGGTCACTACTGGAATCTGATAGCGCTCTGCTAGAGCAATCAACTCTTTTGCCGCTCCAGCGTAACTTACCCCACCACCAGCAAGAAGAACTGGTTTTTTAGCCTTACTCAATTGCTTCAAAATCTTTTTGATCTGCAATTCATTGGGTTCAATGGTAGGTTGGTAGCTTGGAAGCTTCACACTTGGTTCATAGATGAAATCTGTCTCTAAAGCAGACACATCCTTTGGAAGGTCAATTACCACAGGGCCAGGACGGCCGGTCGTCGCAATATGGACAGCTTCGGTGATAATTCGCGGAATATCTGCCGTCTCACGTACTTGATAGTTGTACTTGGTGATGGGCATGGTAATTCCCACGATATCCGCTTCTTGGAAGGCGTCTTTCCCGATCCCAGCACGATTGACTTGGCCAGTGAAGACTAGTAAGGGAACGCTATCGCTCATAGCATCTGCAATCCCTGTAATGGCATTGGTCGCCCCCGGTCCGCTAGTGACGACTGCGACACCCAGCTTTCCAGTTGATTTAGCGTAGCCTTCAGCCTCATGCAAGCATCCTTGTTCATGACGACCCAAGATATGCTGGATACCCTCAAAGCTATAGATGGCATCGTATAAAGGCAAAACCGCTCCACCAGGATATCCAAAAATCGTATCAATGCCCAAATCACGCAGGGTTTCAAGAACGAGCTCTGAACCAGTTTTCGCAGTTTCTAAGGTAATTTTCTCCATGTCTCTCCTTTCCAGTACTTTGTATATCAAATTAGCATGCTACTATCATACCATTTTTAGAAAATATTTCAAGGAAAAATAGTAAATTTTCTGAATTTTCTATTCAAATCCAAAGAATGAGAGTTTTTCTAAAAATGCTACGTCTATCAGAAAAAAAGTCTCTAGGAAATCCTAGAAACTTTTCTTCCTTATAACCAACCCTTTTCTTGGGCGATCTTTGCCGCCTCGGTCCGGTTTTCCGCATCCAACTTGGTCAGAATGGCTGACATATAATTGCGGATGGTCCCGTTTGAGAGGAATAAACGATCAGCAATTTCTTGGTTAGAAGCCCCTTTTGCGACTTCTTTTAAAACTGCCTTTTCTTGAGGGCTTAGAGGATTGGGATGGGTCAAGATCCCTTCCATTAATTCAGGTGAATATTCTTTTTGCCCTGCTAATACTGCATGAAGAGTCGCCATCAAATCTGTGATGCGGCGTTCTTTTAAGACATAAGCATCGACTCCAGCCTTGAGAGCCCGCTCGAAATAGCCCGGGCGCTTAAAGGTGGTAACGATGACGACCTTGATCTGGGGTTGTTGACGTTTAGCCCACTCCAACACTTCTAACCCTGTTTTAATGGGCATTTCGATATCTAAAATCGCAATATCGACTGGATGTGTTTCGAGTAAACGAATGGCCTCTTGTCCATCGCCTGCCTGCAAGACATCTTCCACATCCTCTTGCAGGAGCAAGAGCTGGCAGAGAGCATCGCGCAACATACTTTGGTCTTCAGCAACTAATAAGCGCATCTTATTTCCTTTCTTGATAGGGGATCCGTATTTCTATCCGGGTCGGCTTGTGTTGTTGACTGATCTCCAGCTCTCCTCCCAACAAGGCAATCCGTTCGCGAATCGAGTGCAGGTCCTTGTCGGAAACTTTGTCAAAGCCGATGCCATTGTCTTCTGCGACCATTTCCACTCCTGTCTCGGTGGAGCGATAAGAGAGGAGAGCTTGCGTCGCTTTAGCGTGTTTGATCATATTGGTAGCTAATTCTAGAGATACCATAGCCAGAGCAGATTCTAGGATCGGCGAGATGCTGGCTGTATCAAGCTCGTTTTGAATCTCCACTTTTACTTGCGCCACTTCCAGCATTTGCTTGACGGTTTCTAGCTCTCTTGCCAAGGTTCGCTGCTTCAAGTTCTCGACAATCTCTCGGACTTGGTGCATGGACTCTTGACTGATGGCTTGAATCTCTTGCACCTGTTCCTGGGCCTTCTCAACCTGACCCAATGCTAAGAATTGATCAGCTAGGTCCGCCTTGACACTGAGCATGGCAAAGGTGTGTCCTAGACTGTCATGCAGATCACGACCAATCCGATGGCGCTCGTTTTCTGCCAGCAAGAGATTGATCTGGGCGTTTTGCTTGGCATGGTCAGCTTTCAACTCTTCCATCATCTCCATCCGAACCATACTAAAGGTCATAACCGCGATAAACAAAGAGACGATCAGGACAAAAAGCCAATCATTTTCTCTCATCTCCCTATTAAATAATAGCGCTCCAAAAAGGATCAGTAGTGATCCAACAGCCGTCCAAAGAAAGGGCGAGCGAAAATCGCGAATCCCAAAACGATAGATCAAAATATTGCTCAGATAATAGTAAAACCAACAAAAGCTAGTTCCAACAAAAAAGGTATTTCCTGCAATATACAGCAGAAGATAAATCCAAAAAAGCCAGGTCAGTTTCTTATTTTCAGTAATGAGGATTCCTAGATAGCTTATCATAAAGAAGATGGCTAAAAAGAAATGCCACCAGGGAATCTGCCCTAAGAAAATAGAAGCAAAGGGAAAGGCCATAAAGATTAAGCCTACGTAAAACATATGGTGAATATGTTTGAGTTTTTCAATCATGAACGAACCTCAGAATGACGACGATAGACAATAACAAGGGCAAACAAGGCCAGGCTAAACAAGGTTAAATAGACACTCGCAAAGACATTGACCTGTCCCTTGTTTAAAAAGGTCTTAATCAGTTCCATCAATTGATAGGTTGGAAGGCATTTGCCGATGGCTTGCATCCATTCTGGAAAGAGGCTAATAGGCATCCAAAGGCCACCCATGACAGCCAGTCCCATGTATAGGAGATTACCTACAACAGACATCAATTGACTAGAAGGAAGCAGGGTCAAGACCAGACCGATAGCTACAAAAGCTAGACTTCCTAGGATGAGAAGGAAGGCCGCTAAGACCCAATCCTGTAGGGACATATTCACATGCCGCACCACATGGCCCACGGTAAAGACAACTCCAATCGATAGGAGAAAATCGACAAAGAGACCCACAACCTTTATTAGATAATATTCTACCATAGATACGGGGGTATGGCGCAAGATTTTTTGCCAATTATTGAGTCGATCGGTTTCAAGAACCGTTGGAAAAGAAAATAGAGCCGTAGACATCATGGAAAAAGCCGTCATGGAGAGGAGATAATCCCTCATAAAGTGAGCGGGGGCCCCTGGCGTGTCCTGGTACATCCCTGAAAAGAAGAGATAAAAGGCCGTGGGCATCCCAATTGATAACAAGTAATAAATAGCTTGGCGACTGGTCAAATGCCACTCAACCACGCCGAGAGCTTTCATGCGTTTCATCTTCTCTACCTACTTCCTTTGTATTTTCAAAAATAGAATCCAATAAACTTCGATTACTTACTTCGATTTCTTGGATCGAACATCCTTCTTCTTGCAATCGAGTCCACAAACGATTGGCATCACGTGTCACAATCTGAAGAGCATCGGGTTTAATGATTACTTCACTAACACCTTCCATCTCTGCTGCTAGAGCTTGGTAGCGCAAAGGCAAGGTGAAATGTTTTTCTACCTCTTCGCTTCTCATAGCGAGAGGCGTTGTATCCCGAAGCAAATGCCCCTGATGCAAGACTAGAATCCGATCAGCTGTATGCTCTACTTCCTCGATGTAATGGGAAGAATAGACAATAGTCACACCTTGGTCCTTTAAATTCCCGACGATTTCCCAAAAGCGTTGGCGAGTGGATGTATCCATTCCAGCAGTTGGCTCGTCCAAAAACAAAAGACTCGGACAACCAATCAAGGTTAGAACAAAGGATAAGAGGCGCTTTTGACCACCAGACAACTTGCTAGCCAATTGCTTCTTTTGTTCCAGGCTGAATCGCAATAGATCATCAATTTCTTCCCCTGTTAAGGGGTTGGGATAAATAGAGCGAAAGAAGTTGATCAGTTCTTGCACGGTTAACTTTTGAACGATAGCATTCTCTTGAGGGAGATAGGACACACTAGCCTTTAATCGAGGATGACCAGGAGCCTTCCCTTCTACTTCAATGATTCCAGAAGTCGCCTTCATATCTCCCAGAAGACAGTTCATCAAACTTGTTTTCCCAGCTCCGTTTGGCCCAATCAAGGCCAGTCAATCCCCCCATTCCACTGTGAAAGAAAGATCTTCTAGGATCACCTTTCCTCTGATACTTTTGTTCAAGTTCTCTACTCTAATGACGCTCATGATACTCTCCTTTCAAGCAGCCTTAAACGGCCAGAATGATGACAAAAACAACCAAGGTCACTCCCGTTTGTTTCATTGCTCCATTTCCTTTTTAACAGACTTGATCATTTTCAATCCTTCTTGAACCGCCCAGCTCATGATACCAAGCCCAGCAAATAATTCCCAAGGGAAATGGTAATAGAGGCTATCATCCTTTGAAAAGATCAAATAGATGACCATTCCCACCACTGTTAACGTAAATACTTTATAGATCCATTGTTTCATTTTCAACCCTCTTACTTTCTGACTTTATTATATGAAAAGGAAGAAGAGGCAACTAGATGATTTTGTCACTCGCTCACATGACAAAAGTCACTAAAAAAAGCCAAGTGACTTCACTCGACTTTTTCTATTCTTCTTACTGACCTTCTTCTTTCATGCCATGCAGCTTCAAGGCCTTGACCAAGGCATCTGCCTTCATGTTTTTCAAATCATTGAGACCGGCATCTTTAAAGTAAGAAATTTCTTCTAGAGACTTGCCATCAATTTGGTTGAGATCAATCACACTAGTTGAGAGCAATTTTTTCTCTGGAGTGATTGTGTACTCCAAACTAAAACCAGGAACGGTTTTTAACTTCTTGTAGTCTTCGTTTTGTTCCAACAAAGCTTGAATGGTCGCTGTAAGTTCTTCAGGTGATTTCTCTGCCGCAATGGTCCCAAGTTGTTTGGGCAGATCAGCTGTCACTTCGATGCGAAGGTTTTCAACCTTATCTCCCTTAGATTTGATGATATCCCGGTGTTTTGTTCCATTGATATCTCCTACTAAGGTTGTGGTTTTTTCTTCATTTTTTACTTCTTTTTTAACAGAGGAACTGCTAGATGAGCTAGCGGTTGTAGTTTTCTTTGTTTGGGATTGCGAACAACCAGTCAATACCAAAATGGCTAGCCCAAGGGTTACAAAAAATTTCTTCATTTTTATAACTCTCCTTTCACATACTGATACCAGTATAACATATCGCGTCTTTCTTGTCTAAAAACTCCACTTCTCAAACCATTTTCTCCTCTTTTCAAGCTCTTCAATTTGAATAAAAATCTGATGAATATGAGACTTTTTGCAGAAACTCCTTTTTCTCACGAATAAAGCCTCCGTGGAGAGTTCACTTCCATCTAAAATTCTCCAAATCACGCCGATTTCATAGGAAATTTCCTCGTTTATCTATATACAAAAAAGGTTCCGAAAGGAACCTTCTGTTCAATTATTCTACACTAAACAAGTATGGGTAGACCGGTTGGCCACCTTGGTGGATTTCCACTTCTACATCCTCATACTTCTCAGCAAGGGCTTGGGCCAATTCATTTGCCAACTCCTCACTGCCGTCTTCACCAACATAGATGGTCACAATTTCACTGTCTTCATCCAACATATGAGCGAATGTTTCTTCCAAGGTTTCCATCATATCTGGATTTGAAACAACGATTTTGCCATCGACCATTCCAAGATTATCATTTTCATGGATTTCAAGCCCATCAATAGTGGTATCGCGAACCGCTGTTGTCACACTACCAGACACAACATCGCCCAATGAAGCGCTCATGCGTTCGTAGTTCTCTTCGATCGATTTGCTTTCATCAAAGGCAAGAAGACTAGTCAATCCTTGAGGGATGGTCTTGGTCTCAACAACTGCTGCAGGTTGATCAATCACTTCTGCTGCAGATTGAGCAGCCATCAAGATATTTTTGTTGTTTGGCAAGATAATAATGTTGCGCGCATTCAACTCTTCAACTGCTTTGACAAAGTCTTCTGTCGATGGGTTCATGGTTTGACCACCAGAGATGATGTAATCCACTCCTTGCGCTTTAAAGATATCAGCCAATCCATCACCCGCTACAACTGCGATGATGGCATATTCTTTTTCTTCAAGTGGTTTGACTTGGCGCTCTTCTTTTTCAACTTGCGCTTCGTGTTGGTTGCGCATGTTGTCGACTTTCACCTTGACCAAGCTTCCGTACTTAAGACCTTCTTGCATGACAAGACCTGGATCTTCTGTATGGACGTGAACTTTGACAATCTCATCGTCATTCACCACCAATAGGGAATCCCCAAGGTTGTTCAAATAGTTACGGAATTCATCGTAATCGAAGTCTTTGACATAGGTTGGACCTTGTTTCAAAGCGACCATGATTTCTGTACAGTAACCAAACTTGATGTCTTCAGTTGCCACATGGCCAGCGACTGACTTGTGGTGCTCTGCATTGATCATTTCTGACATGGTTGCAGGTGTTGCTTGGAACTCTTCAGAAGCGATGAATTCACCTGTCAAGGCTGACAAGAATCCTTCATAGATGAAGACCAACCCTTGACCACCAGAGTCTACCACGCCAACTTCTTTTAAGACTGGCAACATATCTGGAGTCTTCGCAAGAGCTGTTTTAGCTCCTTCAAGAGC
The DNA here is from genome assembly GCF_041026655.1 of Streptococcus sp. CP1998. Lineage (NCBI taxonomy): Bacteria > Bacillati > Bacillota > Bacilli > Lactobacillales > Streptococcaceae > Streptococcus > Streptococcus sp. CP1998. Next base: position 455,510 of record NZ_CP163380.1, on the reverse strand, counting down.
GGCACGCATGACTTCTACTGCATCGTTGGTAGATTCTGCTTTTTTCTTGGCACCGATGGCTGCCCCACGAGAAACCGTCAAAATGGTTCCTTCAACCGGCTTCATAACAGCTTTATAAGCAACTTCTACCCCAGATTGGAAGGCTGCTGCAAGTGCTGCTCCATCCAATTCTTCTTTGTCTTTGACACTTTGAGAAAATCCGCGGAACAATTGAGAAGTGATAACTCCCGAGTTCCCACGCGCACCCATCAAGAGGCCTTTAGCGAAGATCCCTGCTGCTTCTCCAACAGTTGATGCAGAACGGTCAGACACTTCTTTGGCCCCATTTTCGATGGTCATTCCCATATTAGTCCCTGTATCTCCATCTGGTACAGGAAAGACGTTCAAAGAGTTTACATATTCCGCTTGTTTATTTAAGCGCGTAGCCCCCGCTTGGACCATTTCTTGAAATAAACTTGTAGTAATATTAGCCACGATTATTCTCCCACAATCTTGATATTTTGAATATAGACATTCACAGTATCCGTAGTGATTCCAAGTTGATTTTCCAAACTAAATTTCACACGTTCTTGAATATTTTTTGAGACTTCGCTAATTTTTGTTCCATAGCTCAAAACAGTGTAAACATCAACTGCGATAGTTCCTGCTTCCGTTGTTTTGACAACAACACCTTTAGAGAAGTTCTCTTTCCCTAGGAGAGCTTGGAAATTATCTTTGATCGCATTTTTGCTGGCCATTCCAACCACACCGAAGATCTCAGTAGCAGCACCGCCTACAACAGTTGCGATAACCTCATCAGTCAATTCAATTTGACCGTCCTTTGTATTGATTTTTACTGTCATAATTTCTACCTCAAAAGTATTTTATATTCTATTTTACCATAAAAGAGATCAGCTGTAAAAGGGTAGGGACTATTCTTCTCCCGCTGTGACAGCTGTCTCTAGAGAAAAAGAAAAGAACCTCTATGAGGTTCTATATTCTTTATTAAACGCGTTCTACTTTACCAGATTTCAATGCACGAGCTGAAGCCCAAACTTTTTTAGGTTTACCATCAATAAGGACAGTTACTTTTTGAAGGTTTGGTTTTACGGCACGTTTTGTTTGGTTCATAGCGTGTGAACGGTTGTTACCTGATACAGTCTTACGACCTGTGAAATAACATACTTTAGCCATTTCTGTGTTTCCTCCTATTAGATCTAATATAACGGATGTGCTAGCACCACATACCGTACTATATTACCAAAAAAAATCTCTCTTGGCAAGCTTTTGGCCAAAGTTTTTCATTTCCGACTTAAGAAAACGAATTCGCTCCGACATAGATAATTTCCAGATTTCCTAAGGAAACATCGCCCGTAATGTAGAAATCCTTGCTTGTCAGAGCACTTGGATTTTCCTGATGTTGGATCGCTGAGAGGGAATTATCCACATTTACATGGACACGCCAATCACTTGGTACATAGAGACTCAAACTTCCAAGGGAAACATCGACAACAAACTGAGCAGATGGACCTTCAATCCGGCAATTGTCAAAATACACCGATGCTTCGCCCATACTTACATCTGCACTTCCGTGGGTAAAGTGTTGGTCATTGAGATATTTTGTCACCGTTGAAAAAGTGACATCGATGTCATTGCCATCCGACTTATTCATGGATCCAGCAGAATAGGAAGCTAGGCGGGCTTTTGTTTTCTTAGAGGGTTTAAACAAAATATTGAGCCCAATCACAGCGAGAATTGAGGAAAGGATGACAACTGAATTGGACACCGGAAGGAAATGGTATTGTCCATTGAGACAAAAGAGGGCTAAAAGTCCATAGATGAAGCCCCAACCAAAATGGCGTTTTAAGAAACTAGAGAGGGATAGGACTGCAAGCAAGGTGACCCAAGCTAAGGTCCAGATGCTAATGTCCCATTTTACAAAATAGCCTTGTAAGAGGATTAAGGCTGCTAAAAGGATTAAGAATACTCCAATTAATTTTTTTCTCATGATATTACCTCATTTCATTTAGTCGTTCTTTTAAGAGTTGATAGTAGCGTCTGGATACGTGAACCTGCTTATGGGTCTGATAGAAATTGACCGTGCTGGTCCCTGAAAAAGACTTTTCCAGAGAGTAGATCTGCTTGGCGTTGACAATGGTGGATTTGGATATCCGACAAAAGGCGATGGGAAGCAACTCCTCCAACTCATAGAGCTTCTGCTTGACCTCATAGGCCTCGTCCTTGGTGTGCCCAAAAATCTTCTCCCCGTCCGTCTCAAAAAAGAGGATCGATGCCACATCTAGAAAATACTCACTTCGATCCTTGTAGAAGGCTAAAGGAGCAACCTTTTGTTCTAAGATTCTCTCTTGCAGCTGGGTCAACTCCGGGGTCAAGCGCGGAGCTCGAATCAAGATCTCAGGCTCATCCATTGATGGATCCAATTCGATTCTAACTTTCATAAAACTCCTTTCCAAACGTTTTGATAGTACCATTATAACAGCTGTTGAAAACAAAACAAGGGCTTTTCAGTAAGTGGCACATTTTCCCCATCAAGAGGTAGTTTTTGAGAAGTAAAAAAGCTGATCAAGTGACCAGCCTTTCTTTATTTATTGCTTTCCTTGTCCGGTAAAAGAAAACTAAGACCCAGGCAAGCGAGCACACCTGCTGTGATGACCAGACCATTTGAAACCGGCAGGACATCGTAAATCGCATTTGCGATCATAAAGGCGATCAAGGCGCAGATAACACTTGCCTTGTAATCTTTTTTCAAGAGATTTTCAAGTGTAAAGAAAGCAAATAAGAGAACAGGGAACAAAGGCCAGATATTCACATCGATCTTTGGAAAGCCAACCATTCCCATTACCACAACTGCAAGAGCAGCAAGAATCAATGCAAGTCCAAGTAATTTTTTCATCATATACCTCATTTTGATTATTCGGAAGTATTTCTTCCTTTGATGATTCTATGATAGCAGAGAGCTCCTACGGAGACAAGGACTTTTGACTAAGCGGTCAAAAATGGTGCCTATGCGGTCAAAAAAAGAAACGAGACCGAACGAATATGTGATGAACATCATTCGTCGTCTCGCTCCTTCAAAGTCGTTTCTTCCTATGCCGATTGCAGGGATCGAACCTGTGACCTACGCGTTACGAGTGCGTTGCTCTACCAACTGAGCTAAATCGGCGATTACCTTCTTAGTATAGCACTCTGATAGCGGATGTCAAGCACTTTTAGTTGATCTTTTTAATCAGAATCTGACATGGATTCTGTGGATCCCATAGTTGCGGAAAAATCTCTAATTTTTTAAAACCAAGACTGCGATAAAAGACATTTGTTCGGTCATAATCTTTATTTGAACCTTCTGCGACTGTTTTGACCTGTAGGTAGGCCACTTGTTTGACTGCTTCTCTTTCTATAGTCGTAACTAATTCCCTTCCAATTCCTTGACCTTGGAATGATTTTTTCACGCCTAGACAGTCAATTTCAGCACAATCTTCACTCGAATATGATAAACTTATAAACCCTACTACATCACTTTCTTGATAAGCAGCTCAAACTCGTAAATCCTTAGCTCCTTCAATGTAGGCTTGCGTGCTTTCTGGTATTCCAAACCATTCTGGCAAATCCCTTAAAATCTCAGCGACAACTGCCATTTTTTGATCTTCACCCTTGACTTCTTTAATTACAAACATCATAAGTTCCTTTCTTGATTTTAGTCTTACTTTACCTCTTACGAACCAGCACTTTCGTAGGCATCCAATCCCCTGTCCCAAAGTTTGAGGGAAATAACAAAGAAAACAAGGGAAATCAGAATCAAACCACCAATATTAAAGAGTCCATCCTTGTCCTGCAAGAAATAGCTGGCAGGATAGTAGGCCGTAAAGGCGAAAGGTACAATAAAGCTAATTAACCAACGAAGGAGCGAATTGTAAATAGAAATAGGATACTTGGCAAAATCATTAAACATATAGAAAATGTAAATCATGGCACCTGACTGCTTGGTCCAAAAAGCGATGCTGGCTGTAGCAATTTTCAAGGAAGTATAAATCAAGGTCGCAAAAGGAATACAAACTAGAAAAATCAGGAATTTTGGAAGAGTCCAAGCAATGCTAGTCGCCGTTGTCGCTAGTAAAATTCCACCGACCAAAAGTTCACCCAAGGCATCAATCTGAAAGGTCTCAACGAGGATGTGAAAGAGAGGATTGATAGGACGAGTCAGATACTTGTCAAACTCCCCTTTTCGAACTAGTCGTTGACCTAAAGCCCAGAGATTGTCAAAAAAGAGATGATCTAGTCCCTTTGGAATTAAGGAAAATCCATAGATAAAGGCAATTTCTTGAAAAGTCCAACCTTCTAGGGAGGGAATGTGTTGAAAGATGACATTGAGAAACAAGAGGTTCAGGCCTTGAGTCAGAAAGACTCCCAACACACCAACCACAAAATCTACCTTGTATTCCATGATTTGCTTGATGTACTGTCTGATAAAAATCAGATGCATGCGTTGATATTTTTTCATACTAACCTCCCTGAATGGTGATAAATGACTGGACTCGTTTCCAAATCAACTGAGACAAGCCCACCATCACTATAAGCCAGAAAAGCTGAAGCAAAAGTGCTTGAAGAATCTGACTAGCATCGTATTTCCCAACAATAATCATGACCGGAGTGTAAATTAAGGATGAGAAAGGTAAGAAGGACAGAATATCTGAAATGACCTTTGGAAAGAAAGCCAAGGGAATCAAACTTCCAGACATAAAGGCCACTATGGAAGTCTTGAGTAGATTGGAACCCCAAAGATTTTTAAAGACAAATGCTGAAAATCCAAAGCAGATATTAAAGAAAAAATTAATCAGATAAGCCAGAGTTAAGCTAAAGAGATAAAGGACAGTTAATCCCAGCACTTCTACAATATCTTGCCCAGATAAGATTTTCATCAAAACAATGACACTTAAAAATGGCAGTCCAACAGAGATAAAAATCAACCACTTGGAGCCAAGTTCGGTGAAAAGGTAAGAGGCCGCAAAATGTACTGGTCTCAGCAAACGCATGATAATGGATCCATCCTTAACCTCATCTCCAATCATAAAGGAGCTATCAGACCTGGTCAAAAGATTGGTCACAAAACTCATGATGATGTAGAAAGTGATATCTGCCATACTGAAGCCCTGAATCAAAGGCTCCTGGGAGGAGTCAAAGACTGCCTTCCAGAGATAAAAGGCCACAAAAGCCCCCATGACATCACCAATCCGATAGAGAATAAAGTTGACTCGATAGGAAATCAACTCCTGAATTCCTGCATTGATAAAGGGTTTATAACGTCTCCACAATTTGACCATCTTAGAGCTCCTTTCGATAGAAGCGACGGATAATATCTTCAATATCTGTATCTACCATCTTCAAATCACGGACTTCAAAATCAGATAAGGTTTGCTTGATAATATCGGCCGACTGGTAGCGGGAACTATCGAATTCAATATTGAGAGTATTTCCTTGTCTATCAATGGACATATCAGGCAGGCCTTCATAGTGAGAAAGGAGATGACTTTGACCTGGCACCAGTTCAAAGGAAAGAGTCTTCATCTTGCCAAAGGTCTCCTTGAGCTGGCTAACCGTTCCATCAAAAATCTCTTGCCCCTTATCAATCATAAAAATCCGATCACAGAGTTGCTCAATATCACTCAAATCATGAGTAGTCAAGAGAATAGTTGTCTCTTCCTCCTGATTGATCTGGGTGATAGCACGGCGAATGTTGTCCTTGACCGACACATCCAAACCAATAGTCGGTTCATCTAAAAAGAGAACTTTGGGATTGTGAAGCAAGGAAGCCGCAATATCCGCCCGCATCCGTTGCCCAAGTGAAAGAGTCCGCACAGGATCCTTGATAAATTCCTTCAAATCCAAAACTTCATTCAAAAAGTCCATGCGCTTATGGAAAAGCGAGTCTGGCACATCGTAAATCTCCTTCAAGACCGTGTAGGTCTCTTGCAGTGCCAAATCCCACCATAGCTGGGTGCGTTGTCCGAAAACGACTCCAATATCCTTGACATAATCTTGGCGATTGTCCTGCGGAATCTTGCCGTTAATCCGACAAAAACCAGATGTCGGTTTTAAAATCCCTGTCAGCATTTTGATGGTGGTTGACTTCCCAGCACCATTTGCCCCGATAAATCCTAAAATCTGCCCTTTTGGAACTTCAAAAGTTAAATCCTTGACCGCTTCAAAGGTCTGCTTTTCAGGATGAATAAAGGAGCGCAAAGCTCCCTTTAATCCCGGCTCCTTAACTGTCTTTACAAAATTTTTCTGAAGATGTTCCACTTCTATCATTGCCATATCTATCTCCCTATCGTAAGAAGCAACATTGTATTTTTGATTACAAAAATTCTAAATCCTTACTTTCTACACCTTCTCAATATTATTACAGAAGGCTTTATACCAACCTATTATAATCCAATAAAAAAAGGAATGCAAGCGTTTGCTTATTGATTATGAAATGAGAAATTTTTCTCTTAAAATAATACTTTTAAGCAAAAATTCTGGTTTCATCGTTTCCTTAAAATACCAAAAAAACTGCCTTCTTTTTCAACATAAGGAAAGAAAGCCCTAATAACACCCTTTTATAGTGCAAATGTCTACGGAAAACAAGTGTTAATTTATATCGAAAATTTTTATCCCTAAGAAAAGATAAAAAGGTGATGCTGCATCACCTCCCTCTACCAAGTTAAGTCTTCAATCATGCTTCTTACTTGTGAATCAAGAGTCTTATCCTTCTTCAGTTCTCCAACCAAAGTCTGAATCTGCCGGACTAGATTTGGATCATTGTCATTATAGCATCGATGAAGCATCCAGATGTTATGCACAGTTGGACTTTTTAGAACTGACTCCATCAATAATTCCTCATAGCCTTGATGATAAAATCGCTCCACAAAGTGAACCAACTCACCTGGAGCTCCAAAATCTACTTCTGGATGCTTGGAAATAAAGTCTAAGACGGGGTCAACCAAATCAAAGGGTTGAGGGTAAGCCTCCATGGCATCTACAATCTCGTCTGCCAACTCAAATTCTTGGTCTTCAGTAATTGCATCATGCAAAGCAACTAACATATCATCTTTAGTAAGCATCTGATTCTCCTTTTCAACTTTTCCATATCATTATTCGTTTTTGAACTTCTTCTTCACTCATCAAACCTTGTTCGTAAGTAGTTTTCCAACTCCTTTTGGGATAAATCACTAGGAAGTTCAAACACATACTCATAACCTTCATCACAAAAGGAAACTTTCTCTTCAGGTGGAAACCATTTCCGAAGCCAGATGATATAGGAGGCATAATCTTGTAACCTGTTCGTTGAATCAAAGTAATCAATCACAAAAACATTTTTCTTGCTACTCAGTGAACTTTCCAAAGTAAGCTGAGGACTTTGATAATCCCAAGAAAGCGAGTAAGCTTTTTCAGGATTCGTCCTTTCTCTGATCAAAATACCTGGAAATTTTTCTCTCAAAGCAGTACAAAAGGCTTGTAAATCTAGGAATATGGGGTCTTTACTCTCAATAAAGACAAAATCAGCAGTACTCATCAGTCTCTCTCCTTCTTTTTAAAACTGAAAACAGACCTTAACCATCAATGGCAAAATTCTCCAGACTCTCAAATGCCTGCCCCTGATAGTCAAAAGAAAAGATATGAATATCATCAAAAGTTTGATCGCAGAAAGTAACGGTTTGTCTTTCTGGCTCGATGATGGGTTTACCCAATTTTTCAGTAGCTTCTTCATCTGTGAAATACCCATAAAATTCTTGTAAATGAGGCAGTATAAATGCAAGAATACGGTAAAGATTTTTATGGTAATTGGCTGCAAGCAACTGAGCTTCCATCTCAAAGTTTCCACTTGGTTTTTCTTCCCAAGCTACAAGAACATCATCTACTTCATGTAGGTAGGCTTGCAAGGACTGATCGAATATCATGGCTATTTTTCCTTCAATTCTATTTGTAATAACAGAAAATAAAATCACATAGATTGAACTAAATGATTACCTAGATGTAACTTTCATAATTCTTTTCACACTCTTATCTTTGTCAACTAGAAAGCAATCTGGAAAAGTCATCTGTCCCCATTTTTTATAATCAAAACTTGAATCAAAATGATTGATTAAGATTCCTAGCAAATTTCCATGAGAACTCAGTAAAATGGTTTTATCTGAGTACCTTTCTTCCAAGTCCTCAAATAAATCTAAAATTCTATTTAATGCTTCTCGATTGGACTCTCCTCCAATAAGAGATTTATCTGGATTTTGCCATAAATATTGAATTGTTTTTTCAAACTCAGTATCTTCAATAAATCTTGAGGATAATTTTCGCTCTCGTAACCGATTATCAAGAACTATTTTATCAAATTGAATTGGCGAGCTATTAATCGTTTCAAATGCTCGTTTATAAGGACTAGAAAAATAATAATCAATATTAAAAGAATTCAAAAAATCTAACTGATTAAGAGATGAAAATCCTTTTTCTGACAAAGTTCTATTAAAATCATCACTTGAAAATCTTGAATGAGCATGTCTAAGTAAAATATAAGAATTATTCATAAGTCATTACCTTTCAATTATTATCATCAGTCTCAATGGATTTTTAAGCCCTCAATTATTCTCTAAAAATTCTTTAATACGAGAAACAATAGCATCGCTTTGATAATGATAGAGGTCGTGAGGCGCATCCATATAGTCGACTTGAACATTAGACTGGTCGCTTGCAAATCTCTCTGCATAACGTTGCCACTCTGATTGGCTAAAGGTCGTGCCTTCACCGTTAGAAACCAGGAGTAAGGCTGGAATTTTCGGATTAATGCTAGATGGAACTTTCTTGGCATTTTCCTTTGCCAAACGGGATTCATGAAGCATGGCTTGTGACATCAACTGCTTATATGCTAGTAATTTATATTGTTGTCGTTCAGTTTCAGTCAGAGTTGGATTTTTTATATAAAAGGACTCTGGGAAATAACGGATCAGGCCAATCTTACTCGTCCAATAGGCTAAGGTTATGAGAGTTGGGTGTTCTTTTAAATCTTCATAACTCGCTGGCAAGGCCCAATCCAGGCCAATCAAAGCCTTTACTTCATTCGGATATTTCTCTTGCCAAGCAAGACTCTCTAAACTAGCCATAGAATGCGAAATAATCACATAAGGACCTGAAACATGAGCTTGCGCCAAAGCTTGACGGGTTTCAGAAAGGACCTCCATCACATCTCTTGAACGATCACTATCTTCGCTAAAACCATATCCTGCTCGCTCCACGACAACAACTTTGTATTTTTTAGATAGGGAATCTGATAGATTCTTAAAGTCTAAAATCGGAGAGGCGATACCTGCACCGGAAAGAAAAACGATTGTTTGAGGCCCTTCTCCTTTAATAGAAACATTCATTCGATGTCCATTGACTGTCACTTGTTTACCAATGGGTGCGAGAAGCTTACTTTCATTTCGTAAACTGAATTGATGAAAAACAAATGTAGCACCTAAAAAGAGCAGGAGAAAGCCACAAACGATCCAGCTCCACAGTTTGAATTTTTTCATAGGCATATTGTACAAAAATTAACCCCTGGAAGCAACCTTTCCCAAACAAAAAAAACAAGATCCACATGGGACCTTGCTTTCCTGTTTTTAATTAAGCTTTGCCTTCTGAACCGAATACGTCGATACGTTCTTCAACAGCTGCAGTAATTGCTTCGAAACCTGGTTTCAAGAATTTACGTGGGTCGAAGAGTTTCTTCTTGTCGTATTCTGCTTCGTTTGCATCGTATTCACGTACGAATTGACGAGTAGCATTTGCAAATGCGATTTGGCATTCAGTGTTAACGTTAACTTTTGCAACACCAAGTTTGATAGCTGCTTGGATTTGATCATCAGGGATACCTGATCCACCGTGCAATACGATTGGGAATCCTGGAACAGCTTCAGTCAATTTTTGCAAGTGGTCAAGGTGAAGACCTTTCCAGTTTGCTGGGTAAGGACCGTGGATGTTACCGATACCTGCAGCCAAGAAGTCGATTCCTGTAGCAACCATTGCTTTAGCGTCTTCGATTGGTGCCAATTCACCGTCACCGATGATACCGTCTTCTTCACCACCGATAGTACCAACTTCAGCTTCTACTGAGATACCTTTAGCATGAGCTTTTTCAACGACATCTTTCGCCAATTTAAGGTTTTCTTCAACTGGAAGGTGTGAACCGTCAAACATGATTGAAGTGTAACCAGCTTCGATACATTCAAGAGCATCGTCGTAGTGACCATGGTCAAGGTGAATAGCAACTGGTACAGTAATACCCATTGATTCTACAAGGTTTTCAATAAGGGCTTTACATACTTTGTAACCACCCATGTATTTAGCAGCACCCATAGAAGTTTGGATAAGTACTGGAGCTTTCTTAGCTTCTGCTGCACGCAAGATAGCTTGAGTCCACTCAAGGTTGTTTGTGTTAAATCCACCAACTGCATAACCATTGTCACGAGCTGCTTGGACAAATTTTTCTGCTGAAACGATTGCCATTTGTTATAGGCCTCCTATAAATTTTTGTGGGGTTAATCCCACTTACATTGTTTATTTTATCACTTTTTAGATGAAATTGCTAGCTTTTCCTGTAGCTTTAAGCGATTTCTTCCGATAAATAGGACGGAATCTCCTATCTCCTAAGACTTCCATCCTATTCAAAAAGCAAAAAAGGAGCTTAAGCCCCTTTCAATCTTTCTCTTTAAAATTTTTTAACGAAAGGAGAAAAGCAATCCCGCAAATCACAAAGGATACCGCTGCAACCCATTGAGAATAGAAATAAGCAGCAAATAACTGACTGTCAGTAAACATTTTCCCAAGAAGTCCGTTCACCAATCCCTCAAGAAAGGGAATATTCTCACACACAGCAAGGATTGAGGCAAGAAAGAGAATAAAGCCTGCTATCAGAAAGAGATTGGGAATCCATCTTTTCAGCCTTTTTTCATCTCTGAGCAGATACTTAGAAGCAATCGTCACTAAAAAAATGAAAACATTCCATATGTTTAAGGCGATAAAATATCTAAAAGTATCCTTGTATGCGCCTATCGCCATAGCTAAAATCAGGATAGGACCGAAAAAATTAATGGCACTTCCCAATAGTGCAAAGAGGCCATCGGCCAAAACCAGATACTTCTTCTTCATGTTCTCACCTCATCTCACACCTATTCTACCACAAAGAAATTTGAAAACAAAAAAAGATAGCCGAAGCTATCTTGATCCGATGCGGAGAGAGGGACTTGAACCCTCACGACCTAAAGCGGTCACAGGATCCTTAGTCCTGCGCGTCTGCCAATTCCGCCATCCCCGCGATTGAGTACTTTACTAGTATATCAATCAACGACTTTTTTGTCAAGATTTTTTTCAAACTTTTTTCAGAGTTTGTCATTTTTTCACAAAAGGGAGTGGGAAAGAACTCCGACTAATTAAAAAGAGTTCGTCTTCCCACCCCCGCACAGTTGATTAGGTCATCTTTGGAGCTTGAAAAGCGAACAAAGATGCCAATCAACCACTGCGTCATGTAGTTATTACTATTATAGTCCAAAGGCTGGACACTTATTGCCCAGCCTTGATTTTTATTTGCTATCGTGGTTTTCAACTGCCGCTGTGATAAAGGCTGTGTAAAGTCCTTCTGGGCGGTTTGGACGGCTTGACAATTCTGGGTGGTATTGGCAAGCGACAAAGAATTTGTTTTCTGGGATTTCAACGATTTCGACCAAACGGTTGTCTGGTGAAACGCCTGAGAAGACAAATCCTGCTTCTTCGAATTGTTCACGAAAAGCATTGTTAAACTCATAACGGTGACGGTGGCGACGTTGTACCACTTCTTGATTGTCATAGGCAGCGGCTGCTTTTGATCCTCGTTTGAGTTTAGATGGGTAAAGACCGAGGCGGAGCGTTCCTCCCATGTCTTCCACATCGATTTGGTCCCGCATGATATCGATAATCGGATACTTGGTTTCTGGATCCAATTCGGATGAATTGGCCCCTTCCAATCCTAAAACGTGACGGGCAAATTCGATACAGGTTAACTGCATACCCAAGCAGACACCCAACATTGGTACGTCTTGTTCACGCGCATACTTGATGGCTTGAATTTTTCCTTCTGTTCCCCGTTGACCAAAACCACCTGGGACGATGATTCCATCCGCATCTCCAAGGAGTTCTGCCACATTTTCAGCTGTCACATCATTGGCATTGACCCAATTAATCTTGACTTCTGCATCGTTGGCATAACCTGAGTGCTTCAAGGCCTCAACGACAGAAATGTAGGCATCTTGCAATTCTACATATTTTCCAACTAAGGAAATCTTGACCTGCTTCTTGAGGTTCATGACCTTGTCGACCATCGCAGACCATTCTGTCATATCTGCTGCAGGAACATCCAATTTCAAATGGTCACAAACGATTTGGTCCATATTTTGTGCTTGCAAGTTCAATGGGATTTGGTACAAATGTTCCACATCAAGTGATTCGATGACAGCTTCTGGTGCCACATCACAGAATTGAGCCAACTTGTTCTTAATTCCTTGACCAGCTGGTTTTTCTGTACGGATGACCAACATATTTGGTTGAATTCCAAGACCACGCAATTCTTTCACAGAGTGTTGGGTCGGCTTGGTTTTCATTTCTCCCGCAGCCTTCAAGTAAGGTAGAAGAGTGGTGTGGATGTACATAACGTTTTCAGCACCAACATCTGCCTTCATTTGACGAAGAGCTTCAAGGAATGGAAGGGATTCAATGTCTCCAACTGTTCCTCCGACTTCTGTGATGATGACATCTGAATCCGTCGTCGTCGCTGCTCGTTTGATCTTTTCTTTCAAGGCATTTGTAATATGAGGAATCACCTGTACAGTCGCGCCCAAGTATTCTCCACGACGTTCCTTTCGAAGGACTTCGCTATAAATTTTCCCTGTTGTCACATTTGAGTACTTATTCAGATTGATATCAATGAAGCGTTCATAGTGACCAAGGTCCAAGTCTGTCTCTGCGCCATCGTCTGTGACAAATACTTCCCCGTGTTGGTAAGGACTCATCGTCCCTGGGTCGATATTGATATAAGGGTCAAATTTTTGGATCGTCACTTTCAATCCACGATTTTTGAGCAAGCGACCAAGACTTGCTGCGACAATCCCTTTCCCGATGGATGATACGACACCACCCGTGACAAAAATATATTTTGTTGACATGTGCTTTCCTCTTCTTCTAATGTTGTAGAGGCCATTCCTCTTTGCAGAAAAAACAAAAATAGCTCCCTAATCCTTAGGGAGCTCCGACCTCAAAATGAGGTGCCCGAACAATATCTTACCGCAAATGGTCTACTTTGTCAAATTGAAAATTTCATGAAAATGATGTTCGCTGTTTACACAACCTTTTCCACTCCATTTTGTGTAACGAGAAATTTCTCAAATTGAAGCCGAGGCATGCAAGAAGCAAGGTCCTTGTGGATTCGTTCTAGCGCTTCTAAACGCATCTCGACTGACGTCTCGGTATTTCCTTGGATGACAAAGAGGGCGTTTTGCGTAGTCTTCTCAAATTTGTAATGGTCACTATCGCGTACATCCAACCAAGCCAGAACTCCTTTTTGATCCCGGTAGACAGGATCTGTCGGTGCGACATGTTTTTCACTAGAAAGGATAGGGAGAAAGAGATCGTCTCTTTGACTCACTGTAAATTCAATCGGTCCCTCAATCTTATCTAGGTCATGTCCTCCGATCGCGAGAAAAGACTTCAGCGATTCGACATTATAGATATCGATGATGCTATTGATCTGAGGAAGAGCTCCTCGATGCTGGATGTTTCGGATAAGAGCTAGGACTGTTGGTGGATTTTTCTTGATGCTACGCCCTACTTTTTGCAAGAGGTCTGTATACCCTTTGATGACAGGAGATGCCACTACTTCTTCTGTCTGACACTGGAGCGCCCATTGTTCAAGCGCTTTCTTCTTTTCAAGAAAAGAAGGGGGCAAAACTGCTTGAGGGTCCACATTTCTAGCAATTCCGACCACAACCGTATCAATACCAAGAGCTACTAAACTTTGATCTAAACGAAAGTCCATCTGAACACCTCCTATTGGGAAACCTTACACGTTTATCATACGCCATTTCGCCACTTTTTTCAATGCAAATAAAAAGAGAGTGGGACAGAAATCGGTAATTCGTTAGAATTCGATTTCGTCGTCCCACCTCCGCACAGTTGAGTAGGGCTGTAAAAGCTGATGAAATCAGCGTAGTAGAGCCCACTCAACCACTGCGTCTTGCTCGACAATCCAAAAACAATTGAGAGGCTAGGACTTTTGTCCCAGCCTCTTCTTATGATTTATTCTTCTTCCTCGTCTTCAGAATCCTCTTCTTCGTCGTCTTCTTCGCTTAATTCAACTTCCTCACCCAAATCATCTGGTACGATTTCATTGATTTCAGCATCGTAAGCTTCGACTTCACTCTTTTCATCATCTGGATTTTCTTCATCGTATGAAAGAGCTGGATCTGCTTCGTAAACTTCTTCATCTTCTGGATCATCGTCGTTGTAGTCGATCGCATCTTCGTCTCCATCCATGAAGGCATTGACACGTTTTTTCTTCCGTTTCTTAGGAGTTTCATCTTCGTCTGTTTCTTCAATAGCGATGATTTCTTCGTCAACTTCATCGATGGCATACCATGAACGAAGACCCCATTTGTTATCTCCAAGTGGGATAAAGCTTCCATCTACATTCAATTCTGTGTAGAACAATGGAAGAGCTTCACGGATCTCGCTGTTTGATTTTTCAAGGTAATTTTGAATTTCATTTACAAGATCGCTAAAGTACATTTCATGGTCACGTCCGCGTAATTCCAAAATCGCACGCGCCACTTCAATCATAGAAAGTTCACTTTTTTCTTGTCCAGCAAATACTTCTAATTCCAAGGGTAAATCTCCTTATGTTTCATTTCCTAAATGGAGAAGGATCCGGTCTTCAACCTCATCCTATCCTCAATGATAGATTGAAAACTTCTCGTCACTAAATCTATCACGCATTTTATCGTTACACTCTATTGTACGATAAATTTCCCCTTTCGTCAAAGGAAAATTCCAGGATTCTCCATGAAATCAAAAAAAAGAAGAGCCTCACGGCTCTTCTTTTTTATCTCAATTATTTTACTTTTGCTGTGCTTGTGATTACGTTCACTGCTTTCTTCACTGTGATGTCATGTTTCAACATTTCTGGTGAAAGAAGGTTGCGAACTTGTTCAACTGGCATGTTGTAATCTGCTGCCAATTGTTCGATTTCAGCGTTGATTTCTTCTTCAGTTGCTTCGAAGCCTTCTGCTTTCGCTACTGCTTCAACCACAAGGTTTGTCTTCGTACGGCTTTCAGCTTCTGCTTCGTATTGTTTGTGAAGATCTTCTTGAGTTGTTCCAGTGATTTGGAAGTACATTTCAGGTGAGATACCTTGACGTTGCATGTTTCCAAGGAACTCGTTGATTGAACGGTGTACTTCTTCGTGGATCATTTCTTCTGGAAGGTCAACGATTTCAGCGTTTTCAACGGCAAGATCGATTGCTGCTGCTTCTACTGCATCGTTGTATGCTTCTTCTTTAGCTGCTGCCAATTCTTTGCGGTATTTTTCTTTCAATTCAGCAAGAGTTTCAACTTCTTCGTCGATGTCTTTTGCCAATTCATCGTCAAGAGCTGGTACTTCTTTTGCTTTTACTTCGTGGATCGTTGTCACGAATTTCGCTTCTTTACCTGCAAGGTCAGTCTTGGTAGTCTTCTGGGAATGTTACGATCACGTCAACTGTTTCACCAGCAGAGTGTCCAACCAATTGGTCTTCGAAACCTGGGATGAATTGACCTGAACCAAGTCCAAGTGAGAAGTTGTCACCTTTACCACCGTCGAATTCAACACCGTCGATAGAACCTACGAAGTCGATCACAACTGTGTCACCTTCTCTTCAGACCTTCTTTAACAACCAATTCAGCCAAGTTGTTGCGTTCGCGTTCGATACGAGCATCCACATCAGCGTCTGTTACTTCTTTAGAAACTTCTACTGATACTTCAAGGTCTTTGTAAGCACCCAATTTTACTTCAGGTTTTGTTACAACAGCTGCTGTCAATGTCCAGTCTTGACCTTTTTCCATAGATACAACATCGAAAGTTGGTTGTGCTACAACTTCGATTCCAGCTTCTTTAACAGCTGCTTCATACGCTGCTGGAAGAAGATCGTTCAAAGCATCTTGGTAAAGAGCTTCTTCACCAAAACGTTGGTTGAAGATTGGACGTGGAATATGACCTTTACGGAATCCAGGTACGTTCAAAGTTTTCTTAACTGACTCAAACACACGGTCCAAAGCAGGTTTGATTTGCTCTTGGCTGATTGTGAAAGTCAATACACCGTGGTTAGTTTCTTTGTTTTCAAATGATACAGACATTCTGTCTCTCCTTAAAATAATATAGTCATTCCTTATAATTTTACCACAAAACTTTGAAATTGCAAGTTTTAAAACGTTTTTGCCTCTCTTTTCATCCAAAAAAACTAGCCCTTAAAAGCTAGTTCTGATTATGATTTTCGGATGGGATCATCGAGGTAGAGAGCACGGGCGCCGCCGATCAATTTTGGCCGACTGGCGAGGGCTGTGACATGGGCTTCACCTAGTTCACGCAAGATAGGGCGAATTGGAACTTGCACATGTTTGACATGCATCCCCACGGAGGTATCTCCGATGTCTAACCCCGCTTGAGCTGTGATAAATTCCACCTCAACAGGATCCTTAAAATACTTGAAAGCTGCGAGTTGCCCAGCACCTCCTGCATGGAGACTCGGAAGGACATTGACGATTTCTAGTTCCTTCTTATCTGCCAATTCTCTTTCGACCACTAAGGCGCGATTGAGATGCTCACATCCTTGTACTGCCAGATAAACCCCTCTTGGATTCAACTCATCTAGCAAGGTCTGGACAATAGCTTCGGCAATGTCGATGTTGGAGGCCTTTCCAATTTGCCCTCCTGCAACTTCACTTGAAGACATCCCGAGTACAAGAATCTGTCCTTGGCGGAGACGGCTTTTTTCCAAGACATCTACCAAGATTTCTTTTGTATCCTTCTTCAGTTGCTCCAGATCCATGAATTAGCTTCCTTTCTTTTGAAATGCATAATAGACCACATAACCTAAAGCCATTCCAACAAAATTCTGAGCGAGGTTATTCGGAATGTCCGAGATAGCAGCACCCCAGCCATTGCCTAAAAAGAGAGCAGAAGCTAGTGCGTAACCGCCTACCATGACGACTGTTGCAAGGAGCAAGCCTAGGTAACGAGCTTTGCCCTTGAAGCCGGCGAAATAGCCTTGTCCCCCGTGAAAGAGGAGGCTAAAGAACATCCACTGAGGATAGCCTGAAATCAGATCCAATAAGAAGGCTCCGACACCGCCTACAATAGCACCTTCCTTGCGTCCAAAATAGAAGGCTGTGAAATAGGCACCAAGATCTAGCAGGGTGACGATCCCTGTAGGAGTTGGAAGTTTGGTATAGTAGCCAAGTACAACTGTCAAGGCTGTCAAAATAGAGAGGCGGGCAATGAGTTGAGTTCGATTAGATGTCATATTGTACTACTCCATACTGGTCTGAATGTTGAATCGCTTGGAAAACAAAGTCTTTAGAGGCTTTAACAGCTTCAAGTGGAGATTTCCCTTGCACCAACTGGCTAGAAATGCTAGACGCAAAGGTACAACCAGCTCCTGTATTGTTCTTTTCTAAGACTGGCTCTTCAATGACGGTGAAGTCTGTTCCATCATAAAAGACATCGATGGCCTTTTCTTTATTGAGACGATTGCCTCCTTTGACCACGACATTCGCTGCTCCTAATTCGTGGAGCTTGCGCGCTGCCTCCTTCATATCATCGAGCGATTGAATCTTGCTTTGGGTCAAGATCTCAGCTTCTGGCAAGTTCGGCGTAATGATGGTCACATAAGGGAAGAACTTGATCAATTCGTCTCGAAGAGCTGAAACTTCTACATCATGGCTTTCCTTGCAGACCAAGACAGGATCTAGTACCACAGGGATCTCCGCATGGGCTTTGACATAGTCCAAGGCTAAGTCCGCCACTTCAACATTTGGCAAAAGACCGAGTTTAATAGCAGAGAAAGGAACATCTTTGAGGGAGTTGAGCTGTTGAGCAAAGGTCGTCGGATCCACCGGAATCACTTCGAAACCGTGCTCCGTCATAGCCGTCAAACAAGTCACCGCTACAAAGCCATGCTGTTTATTAGTCGTATAAGTTGCAAGGTCTGCATGAAGACCTCCTCCACTAAAAATATCATTTCCTGAAATAGCTAGAATCAATTCATTACTCATAACGGATCTCCTTTAAATATAAGCCATTTGGCGCTGCTGTAGGACCTGCTAAATTGCGGTCCTTCTTATCCAAAATCAGATCGATCTGCTCGATCGGCATCCGATCATTTCCGATCTTCAACAAAGTTCCCACCATATTGCGGATTTGCTTGTAGAGAAAACCATTGCCCGAAAAGGTAAAGACCAGGCGATGATGCTCTGCATCCTCGACCAAGCGAGCCTCTGTAATCGTACGAACCTTATCTTCCACACTGGTTCCTGAAGCCGTAAAACCGGTGAAATCATGGGTTCCCTCCAACTTTTGGATGGCTGCTTGCATCTTTTCCACATCCAAAGGATAAGGATAGTGGGTGGCATAGTGGCGCATCATGGGGTTCTTGGGACGACCATAATCCACAATAAATTCATAGGTCTTGCTGTGCTTCTTGTAGCGTGAGTGAAAGTCATCTGCTACTTGCTCTACTCGGATGAAATCAATATCCTCTGGGGTTTGGGTATCGAGGGCAAAGCGGAGCTTTTCCTCGTCCCGCGCTTGGGGGAGATCAAAATGAATCACCTGGCCAAGAGCATGGACACCGGAATCCGTTCGCCCCGCTCCATGAACGGTAACAGGGGTTCCTTGATTGAGGCGCGTCAAGGTCTTCTCGATTTCCTCTTGCACACTACGGGCATGAGGTTGGCGTTGAAACCCTGCAAACAAGGTCCCGTCATATGAAATGGTTGCTTTGTATCGTGTCATGGTTTTATTTTAGCAGGATATAGAAGGGGTTACAAGAGTGAAAAAATCAAACTGTCCGGGTACAGTTTTACGAGCACAAAAAGAGACTGGGACAAAAGTCCTAGCCTCTCAATTATTTTTGGATTGTCGAGCAAGACGCAGTGGTTGAGTGGGCTCTACTACGCTGATTTCATCAGCTTTTACAGCCCTACTCAACTGTGCGGAGGTGGGACGACGAAATCGAATTCTAACGAATTACCGATTTCTGTCCCACTCTCCTAACTTCGACCTGTTACAAATCTACTAGGTCTTAGTCTCTTTTTTTATTTTTCAAGTCCATTCCTGCTGCTCCTAAGATCGCTCCTAGTAAAGAGAGCCCCAGAGCAGATTCCACTCCTGTTTCTGGAAGTTGCTTGTTAGAAGATACTGCTTCTGAACGAACCGTTTCTTCCACAGCTGCTGGAATTGGCGTTGGGGTATTTTCTGGTGCTACTGGCTGATTCTTCGAGATCACTTGAGGTGTTGAAGGATCTGAAACCATTTTGTTTACAAGCACATCTGGTTTCACTGGTGCTTCTACTGAAGGGCTTGTTGGGATCACGACTTCTTTGGTACCGACTTCAACAATTTCTGCAACAGGCTCTGTTGCAACTTCTGTAGCAATCACTTTTCGACTTTGATCAAGCGCTGAAACCTCTACATACTCAAGACCTTGCCCTTTAACCCCAGCCTGGATCACTCTGCGTTCTCCTTTAGCGAGATCTGGATTGGTCCGTTCCACAAGGTCAAAATCAAGTTCTTTTTCTACGATTTCAAGACTTGGTTTGTCTTCCACTAGGGCTTTGACGTCATTTTCAGCCAAGCTACCTACTTGCGTAATTGGCTTGAGCCCCGCAAGGGCTTGAGTCAGAGCAGCCACTTCTTGATCCACCTGATCTTGATGAGCACGGCTCACATTCCAATTCAAGCTATCTAAGACTTTCGCAAGGGCTGCGCGCGATTCTGGTGTGTAAATGGCTAGATCTGTTGGTACCGTAGCATCTGCTTTTCTAAGAGCAGTGAAGTCCGCCTTGAAATAGTCCTGGTTGTGGTTAGCAAAAGCTTCCATGACCTGGAAGACTTCTTCTTCCTTGTATTCATTGGCCGGCTCATCAGCCCAAATTCCCAACATACTTCCGGATGTCGGTAATTTGACATCAGGGTACTTGGTTGAAGCTAACTGTTCAAACGGAACAGTTTCTGTATTTTGAATAGCTTTTTCGAGCGGATAACTTTGGTCACCTTTGTGGCCCAAAACATAGTACCAGTCCCCGTTGGTATTAAGGAATTTATACCCCTTATCTGCCAAATACTGTGGTGACGCAAGGTTATAGCCCCACCATCCTTTAGACCAGTATGAAATCAAGACGTCCTTGTCAAAGGCAACATCATCTTCATCTCCATAATAGAAGCCATCGTTAAAGGCCATTGGTCGCAAGCCTTTTTCACGCGCCATAGTCGCAAGACTATTGGAATACTCCGCAAATTTACCATAGAGGTCATACCACTTGAGGTAGTACCAGCCTTGCGCACTGGTAGCGTCATTGGCATATTCATCCGTTCCATAGTTAAAGATCTTAGACTTGTCTTTGAAGTAGTCCATGTACTTGCCAATCAAGGCTTTGGTAAAGTTGACTGCTGCTTCATTGGTCAAATCCATGGTTGTTTTTGAAACCGTATCAAAGCTGGCTTGTGGATTTTCAATGCCCAATTTTTCCATGGCCACCAACAAAGCATCCATGTGTCCAGGACTATTGACTGCCGCAATCAAGCCGATTCCTTTCGCAGTAGCATAAGCATGGAGTTCATCCATTTCTGTTTGAGTCAAGGCTTGACCATTTGGATCATCGTAATAGGCCTTGGTGCCTTCTAAAATGGCCTTTTTCACATCATCACTGGCATAGGTTTTGCCATTGGCTTCCACCGTCATATCATCGAGGACGAAGCGCATGCCATCGTTTCCGACCAGGAGGTGCAAGTCAGAATAACCCAACTCACTGGCCTTATCTACGATCCGTTTCAATTGCTCCAGTGAGAAGTATTTGCGGCCTGCATCGATCGAGATGACCTTCTTCATGGCAAGTTTTTCTTCCGCTTCTTTTGCTGCAACTTCTTTCGCGTAGCTTTCTGTATACACCAAAGCATCTTGAGCTGCTTTGAGATTGTCGATCAAGGTTTTGGCCTCTGCTCGAGTGGTGTTTGCTCCTGCCCCTTCTAAAGCTTTTTTAGCTGCCGTAAAGGCTACTAGAGATTCCGGTGTATAGTGGTCCAAATCAGTTGGAGCTTCTGAAAGAGCTTTTTCGACGACTTCAGGATCTGCTACAAAGTAGTCCGCATTCTTGTCCGCGAAAGCATGCATGAGCTTAAAGAGAAGGTCTTTTTTGTAGGTTGCAGATGGCGTATCTGCCCAGGCAGCTACCATCCCACCGATGAAGGGCACCTTAGCCCCATCATTTTTTTGAACCACATCAATCGCTGACTTGGAAATTCCTTCGAGACCTTGATCCAGGTTGTACCAACCAGATCCAGCCTTGTCCCGTCCAAGCACATAATACCATGCATCATTGGTATTAAGAATCTGATGACCTAGTTCAGACAAGAGTTTTGAAGATGCGACATCATAGCCGTTCCAGCCACCTGTCCAGTAGGAGACAATGATATCCTTGTCAAAAGTACCATAGGAAGTATCGCCATTGTAGTAGATTCCATCATTGAAGGCCATTGGTTTCATCTTGTGTTTTTTCACAATAGCTGCTAGATCATTAGCATATTGGATGAATTTTTCATAGCCTTTTTCTGGATAGCCTTCACCTGGCCAATGCTTGCTGGCTTGGAGAACCTGCCAACCATGGGCATCTGTGGCATCGTTGGCATATTCATCCAAACCGATGTTAAAAATGTCTGCCTTGCCGCTGAAATAAGCCGCATACTTGTCTACCAAAGCCTTGGTAAAGTCTAAGGCTTTTTGGTTGTCCAAATCGACTGTCCGTGCTGATTTTTTAGTGCCAAAGTAATTAAAGTGAGGGTTTTCGATGCCCAATTGTTCCATGGCTGTCAGAATCGCATCCATGTGACCTGGACTATTAATGGTTGGGATGACACCTACTTTCTTCGATTTGGCGTAGGCCAAAATATCATCCATTTGAGCCTGGGTCAAGGCTGTCCCGTTCGGATCATCGTAATAAGCCTTCGTCCCTTTTTCAACCGCATCTGTCACGGCTTGGCTAGAGTAAGAAGTATCTCCCACTTTCAAAGACATGTCATCCAGCACAAAGCGCAAACCATCATTTCCAACTAGAAGATGCAAGTCTGTATAACCCGTCTTACTTGCTTCATCAATGATTTCCTTGATTTGGTCTGGTGAGAAGTACTTGCGACCGGCATCAATCGAAACTATCTTTTTCTTGGCTAATTTTTCTTCTTGGTCAGGATCTTTAGCAGGCGTTTCCGTCGCTGGTTGAGCTGCCACATCCGACTCTGCGACCGAGCTCGCTCCTTCGTGAATCAAACGGTCAAGATCTGATTCCCGCAATTCACGATCAGGCAGTGTCGGTTGACTTTGATCGACGATTGGGGCAGGAGCCGTTGGTTTTTCTACTGTTGGCTGAGAAGCTTCCTCATTAAGGGAAATAGTTGACTCACCCTCGTTTGGCTGAGTTGGAACTGTCGTTGAAGGGCTGTCTGTAGCCGTTGGCGTATCAGCTGCTACAACCTGAGCACCAGCAAAAAATCCTATGAGCACTGAAGCAGCTCCTACTGCGTACTTACGAATCGCATAACGTGGTTGATGTGATTTCATCAGGACCTCCTAAATTGTCTTTGTAATCGTTTTCTTAAATTTACCACGATATCTTAATAAATTCAATGAGGGTTCTCATTATTCTTTAATTAGGAGAGGAAGTTCTTGGATTCGATCCAAAATAAAACGAGCCCCTTACTCAAAAGGAAACTCGTTCATTCTTATAAATCATCTAAGGCATCTTTGACCTTATCAAAGAACCCTTTTTTCTTTGGGTTGACCTTCAAATCACTTGCTTCCGCAAAGGCTTGAAGGGCTTCTTTTTGCTTGTCATTTAAACCAGTTGGGGTGACGACATTGACAGATACATATTGATCCCCCATGGCACCACCACGTAAGCTTGGAGCCCCTTTTCCACGGAGGCGGAATTTCTTACCGGTTTGGGTTCCTTCAGGAATGACCAAATCGACATCTCCGTGAACAGTTGGCACATGGACCGTATCTCCAAGAGCTGCTTGGACAAAGTTCAAGTCTAACTTGTAATAGATGGTTGAGCCATCTCGTTCAAAGCGATCGCTCAGCTCAACATTGACAACGACATACAAGTCACCATAAGGTCCACCGTTAAAGCCAGCTTCTCCTTGACCAGCTAAGCGGATTTGTTGACCCGTTTCAACTCCGGCAGGAATCTTGACGTTCACGCTATGAGCTTGTTTTTCATGACCTGTTCCACGACAAGTACTACATGGATCTTTGATTTCTTGACCACGACCATGACAGACATCACAGGTCACTTGACGGCGCATCATCCCAAGAGGGGTTTGCGTATCCACATTGATGACTCCAGAACCATGACAGCGTCCACAGGTCACCGGACTAGTCCCTGGCTTAGCCCCAGAACCATGACAGGTATGACAGCTAGCTTCCCGATGATACTTGACTTCTTTTTCTGCACCAAAAATCGCTTCTTCAAACTTGAGATTGACGCGGTATTGGAGGTCATCCCCTTGACGAGGAGCATTTGGATTACGACTTGCACCACCACCAAAGAAGCTAGAGAAGATGTCTTCAAAGCCACCAAAGCCAGCACCATCAAAGCCACCAAAACCACCTGCTCCGCCACCGAAGCCACCATTGGCACCCGCAAGACCATATTGGTCATAAGCGACCCGTTTTTGCTCGTCACTCAAAGTCTCGTAAGCTTCTTGAACTTCCTTGTATTTTTCCTCAGCACCAGGCTCCTTGTTGATATCTGGGTGATATTTTTTAGATAATTTCCGATAGGCTTTCTTGATCTCATCTTGAGATGCATTCTTTGAAACGCCCAAACGGTCATAAAATTCAGTATTGTTCATACAAGATACTAAGAGCGAACAGAAAGCGACTGAAATTTAGGAAACCGACAAGAAATCCTGATTTCTTAGGCGGTTTATCTAATTTCCAAGCTTTCCGCTCGGGTTCAATTCCCCGAACACTCTTTGTTCCTTTCTATAATTTTCATGTAATCTTTAGAGGGCATTTTCTATGCTTCGCTTTACTTGATCAAACTCTTTGTCCGATAGAGTAAATATCAAATCCTCTTCTGAGTAGTCGTTTTGTTCTTTAAAATAGTTGTCCGTATTCTCTTCCAAGCCTAAACTTAGAATCACTCTTCTTGCAAACTCTTGATGGGCAAAACCGATAGCCGTAATGATCTGTTTATCTTGCACAAGCACTTTCGGTTGGAAATTCTCACGTGGAAGAAATTCAAAATAGTCAAAGAAGTTTTGCCAAATTCCACCTGTAAATTTCGTGTCCTTCAACAGACCTGCTTTCGCTAATAAAAGAGGTGCTGAAGAAATGGCTGCAATGAGGATATCTTGCTCACCAAGGTCCCTCAAGAACGAAATCAATTTCTCATCTTGTAGGGCAGGCCCTATATTGACCATTCCTGGCAAAATCACACAAGAATACTCTTCTATACAGATTTGATCTAGTGTTTTGGTCGGTTGACAGGGCAAGCCATCCTCAGAGACCACCATCGAATGATCTGAAGCGGCATAATCAATCGTACTATCAAAAGACAGAGCTAAAGTACTTGTTAAAGCGGTTATCTCATAAAGAGAAAAATTAGGATAAATGATACAAAGTACTTTTTTCATAGGCAACATCCTCTATTTTACCGAAAAACAGAGGCTGGGTTGCAACCTCTGGATTTCTTTTTATCATTTACTAGTTAGGCTGAATTGAGTTTCGGCTTAAAGGAATCCTCAAATCTCGGAACCTTTCTTTATTTCAGGAGGTTCCGCTAAAACAATCCACTGGATTGTTTTACTTTTCCGTAAACTCTCCGTCTACGACGTCATCACCTGCGTTGCCTGATGCTTGTGCGCCTTCTGCTCCTGCTTGGGCTTGTTGCGCCTTGTTCGTAGAGTTTAACAGCCAATGCTTGTGCTTTTTCGTTCAAGGCTTCAAGTTTCGCTTTCATTTCTTCAAGGTTACCTGATTCTTGAGCTTTCTTAAGATCATCAAGTCCTGCTTGAGCTGCGTCACGTTCTGCATCAAAGCCTTTGCCTTCAGTTTCTTTGATGGTTTTTTCAGTCGCAAAGATAGCTTGGTCTACTTCGTTACGAAGATCCACTTCTTCTTTACGTTTCTTATCTGCTTCAGCGTTTGCTTCTGCATCTTTCATCATGCGGTCGATTTCTTCGTCTGTCAAACCTGAGTTTGATTGGATAACAATTGTTTGTTCTTTTTGAGTTCCAAGATCTTTTGCTTTAACAGATACGATACCGTTCTTGTCGATGTCAAATGTTACTTCAATTTGTGGGATACCACGAGGTGCAGCTGGGATATCAGTCAATTGGAAGCGTCCAAGAGTCTTGTTATCTGCTGCCATTGGGCGTTCCCCTTGAAGAACGTGGATATCAACGGCTGGTTGGTTGTCTGCTGCAGTTGAGAAGACTTGTGATTTAGATGTTGGAATGGTTGTGTTGCGGTCGATGAGTTTTGTGAAGACTCCACCCATTGTTTCGATACCAAGTGACAATGGTGTTACGTCAAGAAGGACAACGTCTTTCACATCACCAGTGATCACACCACCTTGGATCGCAGCACCCATAGCCACAACTTCGTCAGGGTTCACTGATTTATTTGGTTCTTTACCAGTTTCAGCCTTAACTGCTTCAACAACGGCAGGAATACGAGTTGAACCACCGACAAGGATCACTTCGTCGATATCTGACAAGCTCAAACCTGCATCTGAAAGGGCTTGGCGAACTGGAGTTTTCGTACGTTCTACAAGGTCACGAGTCAAATCGTCGAATTTTGCACGAGTCAAGGTCATTTCCAAGTGAAGAGGTCCAGCAGCGCCTGCAGTGATGAATGGCAAGCTGATTTGAGTTGAAGTCACACCAGAAAGGTCTTTCTTCGCTTTTTCAGCTGCGTCTTTCAAACGTTGAAGCGCCATCTTGTCTGTTGACAAGTCGATACCATTTTCTTTCTTGAATTCTTCAACCATGTAGTCGATGATTTTTTGGTCAAAGTCGTCACCACCGAGTTTGTTATCCCCTGCAGTTGCCAATACATCAAAGACACCATCACCCAATTCAAGGATAGATACGTCGAATGTACCACCACCAAGGTCGAATACCAAGATTTTTTCTTCTTTATCAGTCTTATCCAAACCATAAGCAAGGGCTGCTGCTGTTGGTTCGTTGACGATACGTTCTACTTCAAGACCAGCGATTTTACCAGCGTCTTTAGTTGCTTGACGTTGCGCATCGTTGAAGTAAGCTGGAACTGTGATAACTGCTTTCGTTACTTTTTCACCAAGGTAATCTTCAGCGTAACCTTTCAAGTATTGAAGAATCATAGCTGAAATTTCTTGTGGTGTATATTCTTTACCGTTTGCAGAAACTTTTTCAGAAGTACCCATCTTAGATTTGATAGAGATGATCGTATCTGGGTTTGTGACTGCTTGACGTTTTGCAGCATCACCAACGATGATTTCACCGTTTTTGAATGACACAACAGATGGAGTTGTGCGGTTACCTTCTGGGTTTGCGATAATTTTTGATTCAGTTCCTTCAAGAACTGCTACTGCTGAGTTTGTTGTACCTAAGTCAATACCGATAATTTTAGACATATGTTTTTCTCCTTAAGTTTTATCTTCTTTTTTTCTTTTTGATATTTCCCTTAAGTGGTGACGACGTGAGCAACTCCCTTCGGGATTTCATCACTTATTTTTGAGCCTACTGTCTCAAAAATCCCCTATTTCAGTAGCACAAGCTACTGAAACTTTCACCACGGCGGGAAATATCTTCCTTGCAAGCCTCCGGCTTGCGTTTTATCTTTCTTTCATAGTTTAGTGTCGTTTCGGACAAGGTAGCCTAGTTATATACTACTACCATGGCTGGGCGCAGGATGCGGTCATGGAGTTTGTAGCCTTTTTGGAAGACTTGTGCGATGGTGTCTGCTGGATGTTCGTCATCTGCAGGTAAGGTTTGGATGGCCATGTGGTAGTTATGGTCAAAGGCTCCGTCCGCTGGAATCTCTTCGATTCCTTCTTCTTTCAGAGCATGTACCAAACTTTCTTGGACCATTTCCAAGCCCTTCTTCACATCATCTGTCAACCCTTCGACGGCAAGGGCACGTTCGAGGTTGTCCAGTGATGGTAAGATCGCTTTTGCCAAATCTTGGCTACGGTATTTTTGTAATTGTTGACGTTCTTCATTGGCACGGCGCTGAATGTTTTGCATTTCTGCATGAGCACGAAGGTATTTGTTTTCAAATTCCTCGGCACGCGCTTGTGCTTCTTCTAACTCAGAAGGTTGGTTGGACTCCTCTACAACTTCTTCGGTTGTTTGGGCAACTTCCTCTTCTTTCACGTCTTCTTTTTTGATATCTTCTGTCAAGGCATACACCCCTTTCATTTGGTCTTAATTTACTTCATAATGGTTGCTGTTGAGGTAACGGTAGTAATCCGTCAACTTCATAACCAGTACCCGGCCGATGACATTGACCAGGCTAATCACACGCCTGTAGTCCATCTCTACGGGACCGATCACATGCATGAGGGCCATCCCACGATAAGGAACCAGGAACTTGTGACTAATGACCGTCACATTTTTCAAAGCCTTCTCTTGGGATTCCGCAACCAGGATCTGGGTCATTTGGTCTTCTGGCATTCCCCCTCGTAACTCCAAGGCTACGTGTTGGGGATTATCTAAGAACTGATAGGTCTGAAGATCGGCGTAGGTTAAGGATGAAACCTTTCCTTCTACAAAGACCAGTTCTTGAAACAGTTGCGAGAAGACGTAATCAAAGAGATCCAGCACATTGTCTGTCGTCTTGAAATAGCGCTGTACAATCTGTGGAATCTCCGTTCGCAAGCGGTAGTGGATATCCAAGACCGTATTTCCAATGAAGCGTTCTTGAACCAGCTGGTGGAAGATTTCCAAGTCACTGGTTAAGAAATTCTTTGGAATGGCAAACTGGACGGTGACAGGCTTTGATTCATCCAAGGTCAACACCGCTAAGGCATCGTGATTGGACAATGGAACAATCTCAAAACCGGTCAAGCGCTGACGTGTCGGCTCCACATCCTGAATCACTGCGGTGTAACCCGTCATCTGGGCTAGCAACTTGGCCGTAGCATCCAAGATATCGTCTAACTTAAAGGCTTCGAAATCAAAGGCTTTCACCACCTGGTAGACATCCTGTTCATCAATCAACTCTAGATCAAGCGAGTTCTGAACAAAATATTGAAAACCAGCTTGGCTAGGCATGCGGCCACTCGAAGTGTGGGCCTTTTCTAGTAAGCCTTGTTTTTCGAGGGCAGCCATGTCGTTTCGAATGGTCGCACTACTGGATTGAATCACATCTTGTAGCGCTTTTGAACCGACTGGTTCGTGGGTCTTGGTAAAGATATCAACGACAAGATTAAGAATCTCATTTTGACGTTCTGTAACCATGACCTCACCTCTCTTTCATTTTTTAGCACTCTAAACACTCAAGTGCTAAACCATGATTCTATTATACACCCATCCAAAAGAAAGTCAAGAGAAAAAACCAAAAAATTAGCACTCTTTTTTAAAGAGTGCTAAAAATCATTCTTAAGACCTAGAGAAATGAATCTCCTCTTATTTGCCAGCTTTTTTCAAGAGTTGAATATATTCTTCCAACACTAGCTGATGGTTGGCCATATACTGAGCGTTTTCTACGCCAACATAACGGAAATGCCAATTCTCAAAATTCACACCCGTGATGTTGCTCTTCCCATCTGGGTAGCGAAGCACAAAGCCATATTGCGGTGCGATGGCCAGTCAAGCCCAACTCATCACTTTGACCAGCTTCGACACTCATATCAATCGCAAGCCCTGTCTGGTGTTCACTCGCACCAGGGACCTGTACCTGGGTCTGCACCTGCTTTTCAGCTTCTTCGTGCGAAAGGCCGCTAGCCTCTAGTTGCGCAACACGTTCATTATAGAGCTCTGTTTGCTCGGCCACACTTCGATAGCCTGATATCAAGGTTTCTTCTGGGGCAATTTTTCGAGCTGCTTCTAAGAATTGACGAGTTGGTTCTACAATCCGACTATCCACTTTGATAGCATCCACATCTGTCAATTGTGGGTTCAGCTCAGGCTTCACATTGTCACGATTGACCAAGATCAACTGCCAGTCTTTTGTCGAAACGGCTGGTAAATCTGATTTTTCTTCCTTTTTCTTAGAAGAAGAGGGAGTCGTTACAGCTGTTTTTTTAGCCTTCCAAAACTGAAGCCCTGAAAACAAGCTCGGCTTCGCTAAGTAAGCACCAATTCCCGATCCAAGGACCACAAGAAGAAAGAAACTCAATAGGTAAGGCCACCACTTCTTACGTTTTTTTCGTGCGCGTCTATACTTATTCGTCATGGCCACCCTCTAGAAGTTTTGCTCCAACCTTACGATAGGACATATCCCCAATCTTTTCAATATGAAAGGCACCATCTTCATAGGCCAAAACCGTCACACTTCCGTTGTCCAAGACCAATTCTTCGACAGCCTTAGGATCGATGAGATAAATCAAGGTCGTAATCGTCATACCATGGCTGACCACAATAGCATTGCCACCGCCAGCTGCTTCTAGCTCTTTTGCGATGGCTTCAAAACCTTCTTTGATCCGACTACTCAAGGCTCCCCAGGATTCAGCCCAACCAGTGGTGTCGACTTCAACAATCCCTTCTGCCAACTCCATCAAGCTCAACTGATGAAAATCCTCGACCTTAAAAACACGGGGCAAAACCCCCATAAAGAGCTCGCCATCATAGGCACCGTCGAAGCTACCAAAACACCACTCGCGGATCCGTTTGTCATAACGATAAGGGATTTTTCCTGTCAGACCAAGTTCTTGAAGAATAATTCCCATAGTTTGAATGGTGCGTCCAGAATCACTCGAAACAGCCTCTTCAAAAGAAAGCCCAGCTTCCTTGAGACCAAGTCCTAATTCTCGAATTCCACGTTCTCCTGCTTCTGTCAGCGGAGTGTCTGACCAGCCCTGTGCCCGTCCAATGGTATTAAACATGGTTTTTCCATGACGAGCAATATATAATCTGGTTTTTGTCATTGTATTACCTCCGTATGTATCTCTTTCATTATATCATTTTTTGCAAAAAGAAAGTAGGAAAGCTCTTACAAGTTTTGTGAAAAAGAAAAGGCCATGACCAAAGGGTCAGCCTTTCAGGACGGACTAGGATTCTTGCAAGCTTTCACCGACCTCACGGTAACTGCTATCTCCAATCCCCTTAACCGTCAATACTCCATCTTCGTATTCTACAAGGGTAACACTACCGTTTGAAAGAGGCAGATTAAGATTTGGTTTTCCTTCGATCAAGCAGACCAGGGTCTGAATGGTCCAACTATGGCTGACCACCAAGGCATTGCCTCCACCATTTTCTTCTACTTCTTTGGCAATGGCTTCAAAACCTTCTAGGATTCGGTTTTTCAAGACTTCCCATGGTTCAGCCCAATTTGCTGTGTCCACTTGGCAAATTCCATTGGCCAAGTCTTCCAAGGTCAAAGTCTTATAGTCTTCTACATCTAGCACGCGTGGCACGACACCGTGAAAGAGTTCTCCACCGTATGCCCCATCAAAGCTACCAAAACACCACTCGCGGATCCGTTTGTCAAAGCGATAAGGAATCTGGTCTTTCAAGCCCAATTCATCAAGAATGATCCCCATTGTCTGAATGGCACGGCCTGAATCACTGGAATAAGCTCGAGTAAACTCCAAACCGGACTCACGCAAGCCGATTCCTAGAGCTTGAATCCCTCGTTCTCCTTCTGCTGTCAAGGGTGTATCGGACCAGCCTTGAGCACGGCCAATGGTATTAAACATGGTTCTCCCATGACGAATCACAAATAATCTTGTTTTAGCCATCTTGTCTCCTTTTGCAAGAAAAAAGTCTGGAGTTTCATCATCACAGACTTTTCTATTTTCTACTATTATACTAGATTTCTCTTAGTTTTTAAAGCTATGAACCGGAGCTGGAATTTGACCACCACGGGCAATGAAATCAGCTGACGAAGCTTTGTTGACCTTCATCACTGGAGCAGATCCAAGAAGTCCACCAAGCTCTAACATATCGCCTTCCTTGCCATAAGGAATGATCCGAACCGCTGTTGTCTTTTGGTTGATCACCCCGATAGCTGCTTCATCGGCGATCATGGCCGCAATGGTCGTATCTGGAGTATCAGCTGGGATAGCAATCATATCCAGACCAACCGAGCAGATGGCTGTCATGGCTTCCAATTTTTCCAGGTTGATATGGCCTGATTGGACCGCCGCAATCATCCCTTCATCTTCTGAGACCGGAATGAAAGCACCTGACAACCCACCGACTTGGTTACAAGCCATGATCCCGCCTTTTTTCACTTGGTCATTGAGCAAAGCTAGTGCTGCTGTTGTCCCGTGGGTTCCTACTACTTCAAGCCCCATGGCTTCAAGGACACGGGCAACCGAATCCCCAACAGCTGGCGTTGGTGCGAGAGACAAGTCTACAATCCCAAACTCAACACCGAGACGTTCACTAGCCATTTGACCCACTAATTGGCCAACACGGGTAATCTTGAAAGCTGTCCTCTTGACTGTTTCCGCCAATACATCAAAGCTAGCGCCTGGAACTTTTTCGATCGCCCGTTGGACGACACCAGGTCCTGAAACCCCAACGTTGATGACGACATCCGCTTCACCAACACCGTGGAAAGCTCCTGCCATGAAGGGATTATCTTCTACTGCATTGGCAAAGACCACGAGCTTACCTGGCCCCATTGGATCTGCTTGGGATGCTTCTTTAATGATACGGCCCATATCTCGAACAGCTGTCATATTGATCCCTGTCTTGGTCGATCCGATATTGACTGAAGAGCAGACAAAATCCGTCTCTGCAAGGGCACGAGGAATAGAGTTAATGAGGATTTCATCCCCCTTTTGGTAGCCTTTTTGAACCAGGGCTGAGAAGCCACCGATAAAGTTGACCCCAACTTCCTTAGCCGCATGATCCAGTGCCTTAGCAAAGGGCACATAGTCTGTCGCATTGGTTGCTGCCCCGATAATGGAAATTGGAGTGACTGAAACCCGCTTATTCACAATGGGAATACCAAGTTCTGCCGCAATCTCATCCCCCACAGCCACTAAGTCTTTAGCCTTTGTCACAATCTTATTGTAGACTTTTTCCGCTGCCTTATTGATATCCGGATCAATACAATCTAGAAGGGAGATCCCCATGGTGATGGTCCGAACATCGAAGTTCTGCTCCTCAATCATGGCAATGGTTTCTGTTACCTGTCTAATGTCCATCATTCTCAACCCCTATCTTACAAATTGTGCATAGCATCAAAAATCGCTGCACTTTGGATATTGATTTTCACATGCAGAGACTGACCGAATTCTTCTAACTCTGAACGAAGCTGTGTGAAATCTTTTTTCTCATCTGACGATACGACCGCCATCATGGTGAAGTACTCATCCAATACCGTTTGAGAGATATCATCAATATTAAGTCCCAATTCTGCTATTTTCGTTGCGACACCCGCTACGATTCCTTTTTGGTCTTTTCCAACGACTGTAATAATTGCTTTCATTTCACTGCTCCATTCTATCTATTTGCTTCCATTGTAGCATATTCCCCTTAAAATCGCCCTTCTCAACTGGGAACGTTCGGATATTTTCCGCGTGTATAAAACAATAAAGAGGCTGGGACAAAAGTCCTAGCCTCTTTATTGTTTTTGGTTTGTCGAGCAAGACGCAGTGGTTGAGTGGGCTCTACTACGCTGATTTCATCAGCTTTTACAGCCCTACTCAACTGTGCGGAGGTGAGACGACAAAATCGAATTCTAACGAATTACCGATTTCTGTCCCACTCTCTCTATTTTGACGATTCAGTTTCATCCTTTAGAATACCTTCCTTCACGCGCACGGTACTCTCATACTCGGCTCCAGCTAGACGGTCAAAGGGAAAGCGACGACTGAGCAAGATGATGGCAAGGGTGAGGATCAGGTACAATAAGAGCACAAAGAAGAGCAATAAAATCATAGATAGAGTCAAAAGGGAATTGTCCGTCAAATCCTGATTCAAAAGCGAGATCAAATAGAACAACCCTTGGGGAATCAGATAGAAATAGCCTACTACCAGGATTCCCCGCCAGATGGTGCGAAGCCATTTTTGCTTGTCAAAACGCAAGCGGAATTTCAGTAAAGCCATTCCCAAGGTCTTGCCCCGCCACAAAGGAATCAAGGCAAAATAAACAGCCAAAACCGCTACATAAGGAATCGTCTCTAAACGCTCGATTACCGCGTAAAGCAAGGATAGCATCACAAAGTCGATCAAGAAGGCAAGACCCATCCGAAAACCAGATACTCTGGTCCCTACTCGGAAAGAATGCTCGTCAATTTCGTCTCGTGTTGGCAATAACCATACCAGGAACCAACCGAGCAGATAACCCACTCCACCACCGGTGGTATTTTGAATAATATCATCGACATCTGCTAGGCGGTAAGGACCCGGATACAGAAAATAGAGACCTGATAACTGGGTCAGCTCCAAAAAGAGACTAAAGAGGGCTGTCAGAAGAATCGTTTTCTTAAAACCACACTTGAAATAATAGCGTAGATACATCCCAAAAGGAATCAACATCAGAACATTAAAGGCAGGCACATAAAAAGTTGGATGCTTAAGGGCTTGAATCCAAGTACCAGTCTGCGCTAGATCAAAGGGGCTCTCCTTGAAAAAATCCACCACAAAAGCAAAGGGATGGAGATTGACCATTTCTGAGTAGCTAGTATGAATCTTACTTGGATCCGGCAGAGGCAAGATCACCAGCAGATAGACCGTCATCAAGTAAAGCATAAAAGAATAGAAAATCAGCACCCGCAATTTATTGACCGAACCATATTTTCGATAATTCAAAATCATGTAGGGCAAGGTCAGCAAAAATGCCAGAAAAGGAAAGAGCTGAACAGCTGTTTTAATAGTAGAGATATACCCCATTGTGTCTCCTTTTTACCGTTATAA
Organism: Streptococcus sp. CP1998; assembly: GCF_041026655.1. Taxonomy (NCBI): domain Bacteria; kingdom Bacillati; phylum Bacillota; class Bacilli; order Lactobacillales; family Streptococcaceae; genus Streptococcus; species Streptococcus sp. CP1998. Next base: position 421,150 of record NZ_CP163380.1, on the reverse strand, counting down.
AATCACCCTTTGCACAATGACAAAAGGTGATTTCTTCATTGATATAGAATATTATACGGCCTGGAAGAGGAAGAGTCAAGGAAGTACGATGAAAACCTTACTGAGGAACCGTCTTAATAGTTAGCTTCTCCTCTTCAAGCCTTTACTTCCGATAAAGACCAATAGATAACTCACAATCCCTGAAAGATGCAATAGCGTTGAGATCCATCCAGTGATTGCTGGTAAGAGCATGAGGCCAGATAGAAAAATTAAGAATAGATAAAGCCATTTTACGGTGCGTGAAAATTCTTTCCACACGTTTGGCAGGAGCATGACTCCTCCGGTTACAAAGGCGTATCCTACAGCAGAGATCCCTGTTGCCTGAATGTCCTGCCCCTGGGTTAAGAGGTGAAAAACGATGGAAGAGAAGACTATCGCCGTCACAAAAACAATCAAGACTTGTCTGGAGCCTCTTTTTCTTTCTAACAGTCCTCCGAAGGGAAGGATCATAAGTCCATTTAACAACAAATGGACCCATAAAAACCAGATAGGGGCTCCTTTACTACCGTGCATCAGGGTCCCACTGACATATTGCCAACCATACACCGGCTTCGAATGAAAAGCCAATAGGTCATACATAACATCCCCATAAAAGGAAGTCAATAGACCGAGCAACAAACAGATTAGAGCTATCGTACTGATAACAGGGGAGGTTGTGAGGATTCTTTTCATGTTCATCTTCTCTTTTTCAAAAAACAGCGTTACGATGTCTCCATTCACGACCATTATACCATTTATTTCATTGGAGACAGAAACGTTTTTGCTTCTTTCGTTTCAAATCTTTGCTGTAAAAACGAAATGTCGTGACTTATTAGTCGCTCGCTATTTGCCATCAGATCAAACGTCGATCCTGCTTTCAGAATACCGTAGCAAAAATTTGACTTTCCATTTTAAAAAGAATATACTCATGCTAATCTGAGACAAATATTTTTTATTTTTTTAAATCAACAGTATTGCATTCAGAGAAATAAACGACTAACTTCATGGAGGTGACGCTATGTCATTAGAAGAAAAATTGAACCAAGTAAAAGGCTCTGTTAAAGAAGGCCTTGGTAAATTAACCGGCGATACAAAAACAGAAGCTGAAGGCACTGCTGAAAAAGTTGCTTCAAAAGCAAAAGAAGTTGCTGAAGATGCAAAAGAAGCTGTTGAAGGAGCGATCAAGGGCGTTAAAAATATCTTTCATAAAGACGACAAATAGTCTTTAACATCCTAGACCCACTCTATTTTCTACATTCGCATTTGACTGTGGAAGATAGGGTGGGTTTTTATTTGCTTCAAATTCAGTTATACAATTTGTAAGTATTGTAATTCTTTCGAATTAACGTTTTGAGTGCAGTGGTTGCCATCCAATCAAACATCGCTTCGCTTGTTTTCTTGGGGCAACTGTGCATAGCATGTCTCTACGCGACTAAAGTCACAACAACTGTGTCAATTGCACCAATTTAGTAGAAAGTATAAAAAAGAACACCCCGAAAGGTGCTCTTTGTATGTATTGTAATTCTTTCGAATTAACGTTTACTAAATTGTGAAGCTTTACGAGCTTTCTTAAGACCTGGTTTGGAAAGTATGAATTTCAGTTGGACTAAAAACAGCGTAATATCAAGACTTTTCTCCGCTTTTATAAAAGCGTTTTTCCAATCAAATTCAACTAATTTTATCTAAATGGTGTGGATTTTACCCCCAAAATTACAGAGAATGGAGCTGATAAACACTAAACGTTCACACCATTAGTTAAATGATTTTTTTCATCATTTTTCTTAGATGATAGAACTTCTAATTTATTTCTTATTCAAGCAAAAACAACCTGCTATAAGTAAGAAAGAGGAAGATACAAGAAAAATACGGCGTAAAAACCGATTCAGTTCATTGTCCTCAATCCTTGTCTGCTTCATTTTCTTTTACGAGATCGTTTTGTGAATCTTTTTCAGAGAGTTTTTGATCAATATACTTGTCAATGTTTTCATAAAATTCCTTGGTCGCTTCACTATCTAATGTTGGCGAGTTCTGAACTTGATTCACTTTCAATTGAACAGATTGAATACCGTAAGAGGCTTGTTTTTGGTGGAGTGTTTCTAATTCTTCTTCTGAAATCGGATCTCCAACAACCGTCAAGACCAATTCATTGTTACTTGACTTGTAGACTTGATTAATAACCGTATAATTGGCGAACTCTTTTCCTACAAACTGTTTGATCCCTTCTTTGCGCGCTTGTTCTATTGTCAGAGTAACTGCCGAATAGCTAGCTGGAAGAATCAACAATACAATCAAAGAAATCAAGCCAATTCTCATTTTAATGCTCAGCTCTTTAAATGAAGTTAAAGGAGATTTTCTCATCAAAATTCTTGTTCCAACAATGTTGGCTAGCATGATAAAGACACAGTTGATCAAGAAAAGATAGAGAGCCCCCAATAAAAATCGTACATTCCCATTAGCTAAACCATAGCCAGCAGTACAGATAGGCGGCATCAAAGCTGTAGCAATGGCTACTCCTGGCACGATATTGTTTGCTTCTTTTTCCTTGAACCGATCACACCAGCAATCCCACCAGCAATAGCAATGAGAACATCCCAAATGGTTGGAGAGGTTCGTGCGATCAACTCGCTACTTGCATAAGACAAGGGAGAAATCCAGAAATACAGAGTCGAGACAAGCAAACTGACCAACACTTGAGTCAATAAAACCTCTAGAGATTGCTTGATTAAACGCGTATCAAAAATAGCTAAACCGAATCCCAGTCCAACAATCGGTGTCATGAGAGGTGAAATTAACATGGCTCCAATAATAACAGCTGTTTAATTCATATTTAGACCGATAGAGGCAATAAAAATTGCACACATCAAAATCGCTGTATCTCTCAATCGAACATGAAGGTCATCGTATAATTTCTCACGGTATTCCCGTGTTGAATAATTGGCAGTCATTTGTCCTCTCCTCTTTCCTTATTTAAATCGGTATAATAATTAATAATAACAGCTGATAAACAGCCAAAAAATATGAGCCCATAAATCGTCAAGAAGACACTGGTAATCCTTCCAATCAAGGTCACAGCTAGGAGATCCCCGTAGCCGACAGTCGTCGAAGTCACAAAAGCATACCAAAGACCGTCTCCGTAATTTGTGATAGCAGGTTCAACTAGGAAAAGCACGCCTCCTGACCCAAAAACAAAGGTCACAAAACTCAGAGCAAACCGAGTAAAACCCGTAACCTGTATAATATGCCATAACATTTTTAAACGTCTCATTTGTTCTCCTTATTCATACTAGCTCCTGACCGAGCCGTTTTTTCCAATAATCAAAGTGAAGATAGGACATGATCTCCATCAGAGAAAGATAGACAAACTGATAGATCTGATTTAAGCTGATTATCAACTGATATTGTTTGAAAAATGACTGGAAGAAAGACCAGATATGACTGTCTTGAATCAGTCCCTTCTTAACATCAGACAGGATATTAGCTAAAGCTCCCAAGGACTGAAACGGTAAATCCTTGACATTTATATAGATCCGGTCCACCACATCATTCAGACTGGTATCTTGGATGGCATGAAATTCTCCAAAGAGAACTCCTGCCGCTCCAAGAGTAGAAACAAATTCCACCAAATAATTTCTGAGGAAATTTTCTCAACCTTTTCCCATAATGTGTTTAGTGCCATCCATAACGATCCCAACCAGAAAAAGGAAAGAAAACAAGCAAAGAAATTTTGCCGTAAATCCCAAAAAGCTTCAAGACTTGGTGTTGTTGGTTTTTCTAACTCTAAAATCAAGATGGTCATAATAATTGCTAGAACAGCATCTGTCAATACAATTAATCTGTCTTTCTTCATCGGATTGCATCCCCTTTCTTTTTGTAACATTCTATCTTATCGCATAATATTGGATATTCTTTCATAATCCGACTACAAACAAAAATAAACCAAAAAGTCTGTCCCTATTATGCTATATTTAACTCTAGAAGTATTCATCCATCTAATTAATAAATATATCATATTTCACAATAAATGAATACTATCAAAGATTCATCCCCTTTCACTTCATCATTTAGTGTTGCTTAGATTTATCAAAAACAACCAAATTTGTATTAATTTCAAGTATCACCTAGTTACAAAAATTTGGGGTGAACAGAAAAAGCATCCCGTATTTTTGATACGAAATGCTTTCAATAAGTTTAAATAAGTTTTAACGTTTACTAAATTGTGATGCTTTACGAGCTTTTTTCAAGCCTGGTTTGGAAAGCATAGGTTTCAGTTAGACTAAAAATAGCGTAATATCAATATTTTATAGTTTTCAACTGTCTTTGTATTTCAAAAAAATTGTATAAGCTTTATTGAATGAGGGAATTTCAGTACGATCATAAGCCTCCTCTTAATTAGTAGTAACTGAATTTAATTCTCTGCAAAATACTTTTCAGAAGACTTCTATAAACTACAAATCAATTACATCAAATGTATCTTTGAACTTTATTTCATGAACATATTAAAGAACTATTCATCTACAACCCTAACCGTTCCGAATCCCAGTTTCCGTACTCATTATAGCCAAAACCATCAGGATCCATTGCATCAATACCACATTGTTCTAAAAACCTGGAACAGTCATGACAATAATAAGACTCGTAGCTTTCATCGCTACCTTCCCAATCAATTTCATGCTTTGTAAACAACTCACCACACTCACTACATTCGTATAATTTTGACATAATATTAACTCCTATTTTTAATAAACAAGTATATGAAGCTTCTACATTTATCAGACTCAGCCTGATCCATAGTAAATACTGTTACTTCGGCTATTTTTATTAACGAAATTAAAGAATCAGCTTACTTTTCTCTTAAACAGTTTACAACGGAAAATGCATTGACTATCCCAATTTTATGTTTTTTATTAAGCAATTTTACACATTCAGAGAAACTCAAGTTGTTCTCTTTTATAAATTCAATTTCTTCCCCGCCATTCTTAATCATATAGTCTGCAAATTTTGAGGCAATAATATATCTTCTAACAACGAAATAAATTATTCCAAAAATCAACACAATATTAAGCATTACTTGTAAATCCATTCTGACTTTCCTCCTATAATAGAACGGCAGGGTATACACTACCTTAAAAAACTTCTGGTCATGCTTCTGACACAGAATTTAGAACAAACATATGACTCACTTTATTTTTAATAAGCTAATCATAACTTTATTCCTCACTTTCTTAAGAATACCGATATTATAGTCCATTATTTTTCTTTTGTCAATTATTTTTTATTAAAATTATATTTTTGACTAAAACAATACTTTTTTATGGAGAAAATTTTTGTTATAATGTAAATACAGAATTGTAGGTGTCGTAAAATGAAAAAAGAAAAATATCCCTCAAATGAGAAAACAAGACAAATACTGCAAGACAATTTAAAGTCTATCAGAGAAATCTTAAATTGGACAAGTGAGGATTTAGGCAATCTTATTGGTGTCACTAAACAAACTATTAGTAATCTAGAAACAAAAAATAGCAAACTAACCAAACTACATTACATTGCAATACGAACAGTAGTTGATTTTGAAATTGAAAAACTAAAGTCAACCGACTCTGATAGAGCTACGCGTGCTGAAATGTTATTAGAAGTATTGTCTAAAGCTGAAGCTAAAAATCTAGATTTTGATGAAATCTCTCAGGCTTCTAAATTAATTGTATCCTCTAAGTCTCGCTATTGCAGGTACTATAATTGGTGCATTGATCCCTTTTGTTGTCAATGGATTTAATAAAAAAATTAAATAATAGAAACTTTATATTCTAAATATCATCAAATCAGAAAAGCTACTCTTGAGAAACTATAGCAGTTAACAAAGAGTAGCTTTTTATTGTGTTTTCCGAAATAGAACGGAAGTGTTGAAGTATGTATTCTTAAAAATAAGAAAAATCTAATTAAATTATTCAACCACTATAAAGTTAATGCACTATTTATCAAGAATGATGAGATGATCTATTTCTTATCTAATTATTCTTGTTTATAAAATTCAACTTTAATGTCAAGGCCATCGTCTATACTTCCTCTAATATACTCTGCCCGATAAGGGACATTATTAGTATTGAAAATAACCAAATCATTCTTAGGAACATCAGCAATATATTTATACTTCTTTTTAGGATCAACCACTTCAGCAAAATATAGATTATTCTCCAATAGACCATCTAAATCATACCTTTCAGCTTCTTGTTCAAAAACTTGTTTCATTAGCTTCGGTTGGCTATTTTTTGTTTCTTGAATATAGAATGGTATATTTATCGAGAATCTAGGAACTGCATGATAGAAATCGTTAAATGAAAAATCTAAATAACCAAATTTGGTGATGTCAAAATCTTTTAAACTTCCAATTAAAAAGCAAAGTAGGTATAAAGTGTTATTTCTAATACGCCTCACTTCTTCGATATCTTCTAGGTTATGTTTATGAAAATACCCATTGCGAACTGATTTTCTATAATCGTTCAAGAGATCCGTCAATATCGTTTTTCCGTCCTTGCTTATTTCGCAACAATCTTCATTTTCATCTATGTAATTAATTAGAGGACCTAAACTAGTATCCATATATTCAAGATTATGCCATTTAACCAAAATTTGTTGCTTGTTCCTATCATTTGGATATTTAGGATTTGGTCTCCTTTCTTTTCCTTTAGCCATATATTTAGTTACTTTAATCCATTTTTCACTTCCATCAATGTCCATATGGTATTCTAAAAGCCGGTAAAGAAATTGTTCAATTGTTTTTAAATACCCAGCTACAACAGAAGTATAATCAAAGTTACTATTATCAACTATTGCTTTATACAAATATTCAGAAGTTAGGTAGGATTTAGCAAAATCTGTTTTTCCTAATAATACTTGAACTTTACCTTTCTCTATATTCGAGCAAATGATATCTAAATCACTTTTTTCTAGATTGTTACATTTATTTTGGAGGTCATAACTTAATTCGTGAAAATCCATCACTCTCAAATTTTCTCTTAATTCGAGTCTAGCTTTAGCTAGATTAGACATATTCAACCTAGGAATGACCTCAAAAGCGATTAATTCTTGCATCTCATCTATTACTGTTGTTAAAGTAGTAAAAAAGTATTGATATAAATTTTCATTAATGAACTCATCTAAAAACATTTTTATAGAATAGTCACAAATATTTACTGCCTCACAATACCTATTTAATCCAAATTCCTTATCATCTGAAAAATGTAGATTAATTACTTTATCTACTTGAAAATCTTTTATCGATTTTTTTATCAATTCCTTTTCATCTTCAGTAGCATATAAAAATTTTGTATATCGAACCCCAATTCTAGTATCATTCCCTTTAAAAATAAATTGAAAAGGAGAAAGATTGTATTGCTCTATATCATAACCATACTCTTTCAGCAACTCCTCTAAAATAGGATTTATTAAATAGTTTCGGATATTTGATTGAAGATCTTCTACATATATCTGATAAATATAAAAATTATCAGAGGCAATATTAAATAGAGGAAAGTCCGATCTATATCTAGATTTATCTTTTACATTTCTTTTGTAATTCCCGTAAATAAATTTACTCCCAAATATTTCTTTAAAATTTTCAGCATGCCCTTTTATAATATCTTGGTATCTATCTAAAACCATTTTTACTCAATTCTTATCTATAAATTTTAAATAAAAAGCATACAGTAAAACTGTATGCTAGCCTTCCAGCCTTTGATTATTGCACTCAATTTTCTTGAGTACAATATCTTTTACAGCTAAGATGGCAACTGTTGCTAGCTCAATAAGAGCAAGGGTTGTTTTGTTATCCATTTTCATGGTATCTCCTCCTTCTGGGCAACTTTAGGTTGCCAAAAATAGAAGTCGCAACATAGTAGTATTGTAAGCGTTTTTCTTAGAGTTGTCAACTGTTATTGATTCCTTTAAATACAAAATTCATCTTTATAATACGTCAGGCAGAATTATCACCCGTATTTTAATTTTCGAAAAATAGATATTTCTTAGAAAGAAAACTAAAAAATTGATATAATTAGCTATATTATAAACAAATCAAAGGAATTTCTTCTATGACTACATCAATAAATGTTGACAAAAGAAGCGTCAAACAACTATTAGAGACTGGAAAGAATAAAAGATTTATTATCCCTGAATACCAACGACCATATGCTTGGTCAGACGAACAAATCCAAGTTTTATTCGATGATCTAACTGAATACACACTCAATACAACAGAAGATGAAAATAATACTTACTTTCTTGGCACAATAGTTTCATATGAAAATGATAATAAAGAGCAGGAAATAATCGATGGGCAACAGCGTATTACAAGCCTGTTTTTACTGTTGAGAGCTATTTATACTAAATTAGAAAGTGGCGGTCCTGAGACTAATTTCTTGAAAAGTCAAATCGAACCAACAATTTGGAAACAGAATCCAACTACAGGGGTAGTTAACTTTAATGAAATCCTTATTAGTTCCCGAGTTATGGGAGAGGAAGGAAATCAAGAATTTGCTAATATACTAGTCTCTGGAAAAGCAGATGAAAAATCAAATAGTAACTATGCTAAAAATTATAGATTGCTCCAGCAACTTGTTAATGAATATGCTGCAGATAATCCATTGTCCTTTTATAACTTCATCAGTAATATATTAAATCAAGCTATTCTTCTTCCTATTACAGCCGATAGTCAAGAAACAGCACTAACTATTTTTTCAACTCTAAACGATAGAGGACTAGCATTATCAGATGCCGATATTTTTAAAGCAAAAATTTATAATCACTTGAATTCAGATGAAAAAAAGGAATTTATAGAACTCTGGCAAGAACTAGATGAACAAGCTACAAATGCTGGGGAAAGTATTCAAAAGTTGTTTTACTACTATATGTTTTACTTGAGAGCAAATGAAAACGATCGCAAGACAACCACTCCTGGTATTAGAAAATATTATGCAAAAAATAATTTCGAAAAACTGTACTCACAAGATTTAATGCAAAATTTAAATGCTATTTTAAATTTGTGGATTGTGATAAATAATAGAGTCTCACTAGAAAATGAAAAATGGTCCGAAAATATTGAAATAAAACAAACTTTGGATACTTTGACCTCTTATCCTAATGAGTTTTGGAAATATCCTGTTGTCATCTATTACTTACACTATCATTACAAAGATACATTTGAAGATGACTTTCTTATTTTTTAAAAAGATTATTAGCAGTCCTATCGGCAAAATACATCATAACACCTACAATTAATGCCGTTAAAACTGGAATCTTGAATTTAAATGCAGAAATAATTAACTCAGCACAACCCAAATTCAATTTTGGCCAAATCGATGAGAAAGAATTGTCAGATAAAATTAAAACTGCGCATCGTAATACAGTTAGGATGATTTTAAAGATCATAGCTTATCAACATCAATCGGAATTATTACCAGAAAAATGGGAAATTGAGCATATCCTTCCCCAAAAATGGCAATCAAGTTATTTCCCAACAAATTCAGATTCTGAAGTCAAAGAATTAGTTGAACATATTGGTAATAAAATTCCCATTGAAAAGAAGGTCAATATTATCGCAAGTAACGGATACTTTGCTAAGAAAAAGAAAGCTACAAGAAGTCCAAAGTTGGCATCTTACTTGAGTTAAGTCAAAGTAATAACAATTGGGGACTTGATGAAATTAGAGAACGTGATATTCGTATTTCTGATAAATTCGTTAGAATACTGAACGAATGGGGCCTAAACCAATCTGAATCTGATACAGAAGAATTGTTAACATTTATCCCAGAAGAACGATATTCGGACTATCTTGATTTTATAAAGCTTTTCAAAATGGAAGATTCAAATGAATCAAGAGAAAAATTTTTGAGCATATAGCAATTTAACAAAGCACTTTAGCTGATAACACATATTCTGTTACTATCAACTAAAGTGCTTTTTTCATGTATTTAGAGGCAATTATGGATACGTTTATCTATTTGTATAGTCACCAACATTTAATAAGTTTCCGAAAAAGACTTATTTTCCCGAAAGTTTATTATTTGCTGTTATAATAGACATTTCTTCATTTTTCCGTTATAACAGACACTGACATACTCTTGTAATATTATTTTGGTATAATTAAAATTATAGAAGGAGGCACAGATTATGAGAAAATTAATAGGTATACTACTACTTTCATTATCAATAATTACGTTAATTGCTTGCTCTAAAAACAACTACCAATCTTTTGATGGTGAGTATTATTGGATCTCAAGTGAAAGAAACGAGTTAGCGTTTACTATTAAAGGAAATAATGCTTCCATTGAGCATGGAGAAGCCGATAGCTTTACCATTAACAAACAAAAAAATACGGTCGAATTAACTGGACAAAATATTGCAAGTCGGACAGAAGAATATTCATTTAAAGATGGGGTCTTTTCTGTTGATATTAGTGGAGTTAAGCATGACTACTATCTTAAAGGTAGCGAAGCGTATAAAAAGGCTCTAAAACAATATGGATATAAATAACATCATTCACACCTATTTTACCGAATAGGTGTTTTTTTGTGCTGAATAGATTACTTCAAAAAACTTTTAAACTTATTCTTAACCGAATAGTCTATATTTCATGCAAATTAGTTTAATCAAAGAGATTGGATTGTATTTTATTATACAATGGATTCATGAATAATATAAAAGAAACAAACATCAGAAAAGCTATTTGGCATATTAGACGTCACCTGAACGAACTATTGAATTCACAAGATGAAAAATATAGAAAACATGAAATGTTCCATCTAAGATCTAGTGTTGAATGTTTAGAACGTGTAATGAACAATGAAAAAACCTATCCACCTATGGATAGGGAAGAAGTATTTTGAGCATAATTTTTTAAAAACGTTCTTTTCTAGTATTTGTGAAATCCAAAACGCAGGACTTCCAATCCTGCGTTTTTATTATTCTAATTTGAACAGATGAACTAGTACCAATTCATCAAATGGAATAAATTCTATTTGTTGATACATTCCTGTCAAATTATTAACTCCCTCCGCTTTAGCTAATCCGACTGGTATATAATCCTCCATATCGATAAAACAAAGTATTTTAGATAAAACAAACTGTTTAATATTTAAATCCGTTAGAAGTAAAAAATCAGCTTTCACTTTCAACAATAGTTCATCTACTGATTTAGACCATTTTTCAAAATAATCCACGATTGAAATTTCTCCCTCATTTAGGCTCTTGAGGTATATTTTATTTTGCCTATTACTAGTCTCATTTTTTCTTAATTCTGAAACTGAAATAAGGGGTTTGATAGCTGTTGTTTTTTCTTGCAATACATCATAGCTTCTTGATAAATTACTAAAGGGTAAGGAGAAATGTTGACCGTAATCCCTCAATAATTTTAACATTTTTATTTCATCTAATTTTTCAAAATTTAAAACTTCTTTCTTCAAATCAAAGCGATTTTCTTGCTTACAATACGATTTAATATTGTCAATAAATATCCTTCCAAACATAATATTTTGCATAAATAAAAACTTGCAATCTCGATATATATCATTTAATTTAGTGTCATAATCATCAATATTCTCAATGTATTCTTTTATGAATTCTTCTGACCTCTTATAATTTCGATAACAATCAAAAACATTAGTATATTTATTTAAAAAGATATTGTATTTCTTAAAATTTTGAAATTCATTCTCATTAATTTTCAATAAAAAATTTCTATCATAATTTGAAACAAAATAACTATACAACTTAACCCTCAATTATTTTCAGTCTCTTGGTCCCATAAATCGGTCACCATTTAAATGTATCATATGCTCCGGAGACTCAGCTAACCAAACCTCTGTTTCCCAAGCAATACTATTCGCAAACTTTTTATAAGTTTTAAAATCTTGAAATGCTGTTATGTAAATATTTCCAGCATCACAATCTTTAGTTATTTCCTCTATTTCAATTATCCTCTTTGGAGTAATTTCACCAACAGATGTTACAGCTTCTATAAAGTACAACCAGTTCTTATCTTTATCATAAAGTACAACGTCTGGTAATTTATCATGAGCGAATACCTCCATTTTTAATTCTTTGAATCTATCTTGATTTAATACTAAAAATTTATTAGTGGTATCTCCTACATAAATAACCTCTGTATTTTGAGCAAATCTAGGTGCAAATTCCTCTATAATCGCTTTTTGTAATTCATTGTGTTTACCTGTTGAAAATTCGAACCCCTCTGAATTTATTGTAATAGGAATTTTAGTCAAATTTCTTTTAGATTCATATTTATTTTTCAAAGTCTCGTGAGAATTTGAAAATTCATTTAATTTAAACTCCCACTCAACACTATCAAATTTTTGGATTAATTCTTTAAATTCCGAGGTTATTCTATATCTAAAATTTGGAGAATTAGTGGCTTTATCATTGTTCTCTATAATACCCGCTTGCATAAAATGCTGTATAGCTTGTTTTCTAAAAGTCTCTCTACTATTTTCAGCATAATTTTTACGATAATTAGTATTTACAAATTGAATAATATCATGAATCCGAATCCAATTATTTGTACTTCTATCCCAAGTAGCTTGTTCGTCTATATCAGCCATAGCAAGCAAAGTTAAAGCCGGTAGCTCCGCACATTGTTTGTCAGGCATCCCAATAAGTTCTAAAATCTTTTGAGCGCTTTTAATACTAGGCATAATCTAAAACCTCTTTTTCTAGCAATTCATCGCTATTTTGTGAAGAAAAATCTTCACTATCCATCAATTTTCTTCCTAATTTCTTTAACAGTTTTTTATTCGGAATCGGCATATCATTAATTTCTGTTGCATTAACCTGCGTAGAACCATTTAAAATTCTATAATAATTGTCATAATAACTAGAATTAAAAATAACAAATAAACCAAATACAACATCCCTATCTAAATGTGTTTTATCAATATTCTCAATAAAATTCAATTTATTATCTGTAGAAATATAATTTGTATGAATATCATCCTTTAAGTATATCGCCGGTTGTAATCGCTTGGATTCTTCTTTTGAAGTAAACCGTTTTAACATTAAATAGTCCTTATTCTCCTGCATCATACCCTTTGTTGGTAAAAGATATTGAAATGTTTCCTTTAAGTTTGGAAATTTTACACGTCCATTAACTATATTTGAGGAATAAATCAGTGGTATTGTTTCCTCGGTAGATTCTTCACTTAGTCTTTCTCTATTTTTAAAATCTACTGTTAATCCTGTTTTCAATTTCATTCCCAGCGTTGGTAGTGTATCTTGGAAGCTATCCAGTTTTTTTAGAAGATGAATTTCTTCTTTACTTGTTGGAATAAAGATATATTTATTTGCCCCTCTGATAATAATTTCATGATTCACGTATAATTTTTGGATATTTTGAAAACTATTATTTTCAGAAGTTGAAATTTTTATATCAATTTGCTTATTTTTAGGCATTTTAACAAATTTCACAATAACTGTTTCTTGCAAAACTTTCTCAATGGAAAAAGCTTCGTCTCTGCTATTAAATATATGAATATCAGTTAGAATTACATTATTAAAAATAAATTCTCTAAATTTTTTAAAATAAGCACCTGAAGTCCAAGAACGTGGAACAATAAACACCATCTCACCTAGGCTATTTTTAAGACAATGAGCACTTAGAGCCATAAAAAGGAAATAAAGATTGGGTGCGCCTGAAATAATCGATTCCATGCCCAAAGTTTCTGGGGAATGTCTTGGAATTTTCAAATACGGCGGATTGCTTATTATATAATCAAACTGTCCATATCTGGTAATTGTATTCATTGAAAATTCTAAAGATTGTTCTGTAATAAAATTCTCATCCAATATTTCAACATTCAACTCTATATCTTTACAGTAATCCTGAAAAACTCTGATATTTTGTTCTAAAATAGGCAAAACATCTTTATTATTTTCCACTAAAATTAGTTCTATATACTCAACATCATTCTTCTTCGCTTCAAGGAAAGCCCGATAAAATTCCTGTTCCAGCTCCGGGGTCTAATACCCTTATTCTATTTTTAGAAAATGAAAACATGCTAGCCATAAATTGAGCTGTTTGACTATCTGTAAAAAATTGTCCAATCTTTTTCTCTCTTTTTTGGTTTTTGTACCCAAAAATAGCTGTGTATTATCAATAATTTTTTGTATTAAAGTCATAGTATTTCTTTCTTATTTGTACTCTTTATTATATCACATCGTCACAAAATGATACTGTCAATAATTATGTGTAAACACTCAAGTAGAGTTATGACATCATTTATTTAATTGGCATAAAGTTTCCAACGACAATCCCCACAATTCGCGGATCTTCATCATATGAAAGAAAAATATCTCTATACTTTGGATTGATAGAAACTAACTTTAAACCGTGTTCTTCACGATAAACTCGTTTAATGTAGGTTTGGCTATTACAGACTACAGCGTAAATCTCTCCATCATAATCAAATCCTGTCTCACGAATGAGAGCCACAGAGCCATTTTTATATTTGGGCTCCATCGAGTCTCCAGATACCCATGAAGCAAAGTCATGAGCTAGTTCTTCATCAAAATAAACAGTATCATAGTTCTGATCGTTATAAACCGATGAACCGATACCTGCAGACATTTTTTCGTAAACATGGTATTCATATAGTTTTTCTGATATTGAAATAACATTCTTACATTGTTCTTTTTGAACTAGGTTTCTAACATAACTAAGTGCTTGATCCTTCCCTTCATCTGATAGAGTATTATATAGCCGGACGATTTCAAACTCTGTAAAATAACCTATTGGGACATCTAGAATCTGCTCTAACTGCTTTACTTTTTCTTTAGATGGTTGTTTTACTCCACGCTCCCATGCGGAATAAGCTTGATAACTAATACCTAATCGATCCGCAATATCCTTTTGTGTTAATTTCAATTCTTTCCTACGAGTTTTTAGTTTTTCTGGTTGATACATCACTTACCTCACATGACTAATAATTCTAAATTCGCCTTTCTCCTTGCTTCTGTTTCAGATAACTTTTCACTATCCCACACGTAGGCTAAAGATTTTCCCTTATTGTAAACAAGCCACACCTTGAATTTCTTTACCGCTCTAATTTCGTCCCACCTAGTCTGGTCAAGTAATTCTGGTAGTTCTTGACTCGTCACAAAATTGGTTCGTTTCAATCTCTTTTTTAGCCGTTCTATAAGCGAGGGTTGATATTGATTGAATTCTTCAATCAATATTTCTTTCAGTTGATGAAAGTAATGGTGAAGGGAAGCGTTTTGACCGTCTAAGTATTCATCTACTGCCTGCTTGATGGCTGATTCAGTATCCACTTGGTAAACTCTCAACAAATCAATCAATCGAAAATAAAGCGCTTGCTTTGAAACCTCTAAATCTTCTTTGACTTTTTGAAATGAATCACAAGAGTAGTAAATCTTGGATAGTAGAACAATATCAGGCATGAGAACGATAGCTGAAAATATATTAGCTTCTCGCTCTAGAATAGATTCCTGATTATCCACTGACTCTGTAAAATAAGAACCATCGTGTTTCAAGATAAAGTGTCCTAATTCATGACACAAGGTAAAGTGACGCTTGCTTACAGGATTATCTTGTTCGTAGGAGAAACTCGTTCCTAGTTCATCAATAACCGTCAACCCTTCAATTTTATGATTTGAAAAGTGGTGAGAGATGACTTTAATCTGATTCATATCAATACAATGGTCAAAATAGTAGCGAAAGTGATAGTTCAGGGTTGAAATTTCTTCTTCTTTTATATACGGATAAAGGACTTGCTTTGTGATTTCGCTTACTCTTGAATACAATTCATCCAAAGAATGATACCTCCTTAAGTATAGTCTGAAAAAAACTAAACCATTTAGGTTGAGTTTATTATATAAAAAAAGTGGACGATTGTCCACGAAATATTATGAGGCTGTTGGGATTCGAACCCAAAGCGGCTACTCATACATTATTTTGTTATCTCTAGAAAGTCAGTCAGCTACCTCAGCGCCGCATGAAACTACCATTGACAATATTGTTTCTTTCATAGTTTTTTCTCCTTTAATTTAATCCATGATAAAGCTAAACTCATCATCGAAATAAAAATTGAGATTAACATAGAAAGACCAAAAGAGTGACAAAATACTGCAAGCTACTATCAATCATTATCTGACTGACACTAGCTCACCTAGCTTGCTTATTAGTATATTTTTCTATGAATCTGTCAACAAACAATATACAACTTAAGAAGAGATCAAGAACCTGTTTTGTAATTTCACTTACTCTTGGATACAATTTATCCAACGAACAGTAGCTTCTTTAAGTCACAATGTATAAAACTAAAGCAAATAAATTGAATTTATAATACAAAAAGGTGGATAATTGCCCACACAAAGATCAATTATTTTTTTGTATCATCATACCATGTAATAATTTCCTGTATCGTTTTAAACATACCTGTATTATTAATTACAACAAATAGTAGATTTTGTTTTACTCTCGTAATTCCCTCAAATAAATTATTTATTTGTAGATATGGATAATATTCATTGGTCACCGCTATTAATTTTGCATCTTCATTATAGTAGACTCGCTCATCTATCGGAATCAAAACATTATCATATTCCCTACCAATTACAGTGAACCCATTTTCAGAATCTGATAAAATCTGTTTTCTTTTCTTAACTCTGCTAACAACAGTAGTATACTCTGCAATCTCAATACAGCAATAATTCTCTACTTCTTCACAATTTTTAATAAATTTACGAGCCTCCTCTAATTCCGTAAAGTATACTACGTTTACTTTCGGGAATTCCATTGGTTCAAGACGTCTTGCTTTCAAATCAAATAGTTTTTTTATGAAAGTTGAAAGTGCCTTATCGCTTCGTACTCGGTCTGTTAGTGTATGGTTTTCAACATTTGGATCGGCTTCTAATAAGGCTTGAATATCCTCACTCTTTTCAGTATCTTTTAATACTTGCTCTTTATCAACAGAGAAAATGATAGTTGCAGTAGAATCAATAAAAACATCATATTGATCTTTAGTTAATCTCTGTGCTTCATCAATTAAAATAACATCAAACTCATTATAATCATCAATACTCCATTCTTTTACCTCAGATATTGATTTAAACAAGAAGCCATATTTAGCGGATAATTCAGAAGAGTTTCTAATACTAGCTACAAAAATATAAAGTATGGATTGGTTTTTATTAAATTCTTTTGCTAAATCAAATAGAACTAAAGACTTTCCAGTTCCAGCTCCACCTGAAATACTGAACTTTCCTCTATTATTTCTTAATATTAAATTTCTAATTTCTTTCTGACTGTGATTTAAAAAATATCTTGACTTTATGAATTTATCAGGCTCAGAGTAGGGAGATATCAGAATAGTAGATGCATCTATAAGCTTCAAACTATTTTCTTCAATATACTCCTCTTCTATATTCTTTGCTACTTCTCTAAAATCTACCTTGACAAGTTTTCCTTGATCTATTTTAAACAGTTCATTTGTATTTAATACAAATGAATATGCAAATACATTTTTCCCTAAAGTATTTAACAAATACGTATGTCTATCTAATTGATCATAAATTCCATTTAAACCATCCTGAGGATATTGAGATTTTAGCTCAACATTAAGTATCGAATCCTTTGAAAATCGCAAAATATCAAACTGTTCTCTAAAGCCATCTTCAACTGTTTGATCCAATAAATAAGCAAACAGTTGTTTTGAACTTAGAAGCGGTTTTAATTGCATAAAAAATGAGTTACAACATTTAAGTTCTTCCTCAGAAATACTGGATAATCTATTAACCTTTAAATACGATTTCAACAACTCCTCATTTTCAAAAACTGAAATAAATGAGTCAATATTTATCCACCCTGACTTCATAATCCTCTAATCTCCTACAAATCACCACATATAAAATATGTCAGATGCCAACTTCCTTTATACATATTATTTGTTACACAAGCCAAAATACTAATACAAATTTTTTATCATTTTTTAAGTGCAATTAATTTACTATTCTAAACACTTATTAAACAATTATTTCAATTTCTAAAAGCTTTCTTGCGTTCTTCCATAAACTCAATCAACTCTTTTTTGAAAGTTTTCTTTTCTTCATCAGTCAATCCCTTTGAGTTCATACGGAATAGCAATTCAATATTGTCTAAATCATTTGATTTTTCTTCTGAGTTCCCTACTAAATAATCAACTGTGACATTCAATACCTGTGCAATTTTAACTAGATTTTCTTGTGTTGGTTTTTTTACTCCACGTTCCCATGAAGCATATGCTTGTTGGGAAATATCTAGTTTTTCAGCTATTTGAGCCTGTGTTAGTTTTACTTGTTTTCTTAGTGTTTTCAAGCGTTCTGCGAATTCCATATGTGACCTCAAAAAAAATTTTAAATTTCTGCAGAAAACCGTTGACATTTACAACTATTGGTTGTATAATATAATCAACAACTAATAGTTGTATAGCAATTGAAAATAATAACCTTATCTTCAAGGCTAAATCACGATCATTGACAATTAAATAAAAAGTGCGTCTGACAACCAGAGGACTGATCATCAGAACAACACATAAACTTCGTACCTTTATTGTAAATGTTTTGATAAGAAAAGTCAAGTCCGTATTATGGTTGAAGTGAAGATAGAAAACAAGACTCCATTCTTGTGGGCTTCCACGCATTTCGGACTTTCGCACTTTTCCGAATAGTAAAGTGAACTGGCTTCGCCAAAGGGCGTAAGAGAATCCCTTGGGTATGATGATGACTACCTAAAGAGATTGGCTGGGAAAGCGATGGTAATTGATGCAAAGCACCTTGCTAAACGTTGCCACCGTGAAGGAGGGATCCTTCAACCAAATAACTTTTCTTTACTGCTGTCTATCTAATAAGGTAGACCTACTCTCAAGCTACTAAGTTCTTTCCTTTTTTCACTTAGTAGCTTTTTTACTTTTACAATAAAGGAGAACTCTATGACAAACTTTTTTCGCACTACAATGTAAGCGACTCTATGAAAACTATTTATTTACCTATGCTATGTTTGATAGCTCAGAAAGTCTACTAGCTAAACTATATAGTCAAGCTCTGGTAGATATAGATCATCTAGTCTCTAAGGCAAAAGAAACAGGATTTGCTTATGGAGATATCGATCTTTATAGTCGCATGTATAAACGCAAAATTTTTAATCACTATTACTCAAGAGTTAAGAAACTAGCTTAACTCTTTTTCTTTTACTCAAAATTTGAAAGGAGAATCCTATGATTCCAGAAACACTAAAAATGAAACCAGAATTTATTGGTCAAGCTTATTATGAAAAATTGGGGAAAGCTCCTCAGTCTGTATTTGGTAAAAAAGGAAAATACCAACGTCACATTCTAAACAGTGCAGAGCACGGCGCCTTTCATGTCATCACACCAGCCTCTACAACGGTCTTTCCAGAAGATGCTCTAGTAGAAGCGGTTAACCCAATCTTTTTCTCAGACACTATTTTAAATGGTAAGAATGTTGCACCTTACCGCAATGTTTTTGCGGAAAAATTGGTACTTAAAAAATAAGAAATAAAAGGAGAAAATCACATGGCTAAAATTGGATTAAACTACGGAGAAAAACTACAAATTGCTGACAAGACGTATCGTGTCATCACAGAGGGACTGGATGTCCCGGCAATCCTTGGAAAACTGACTTTCCGAGGCATTGAAGGTCCTGAAGTCATCTTTGAAGTAGATCAATCGCAACGAAATCCTGACGGATCATTTGTCCAAGTCAATACAGGCGAGATCCGTGGCATCGTTGTAGGGATTCATTCTTCTGTCCAGCACGAAACACTCTTTTTCACTATCGCAGACATGTCAGAGTCTGAAATTGAAGACCTGGGAATTAAATACCGAGAAGAAGTAGAATTAGAAGATATTGTTGTCGCCCATATTCACGTGAATAATCGGGATATCTTTAAACTCTTCGCCTCAAAAATCAAAAAGAAAGCGGGAGCTACTCCAGCTAAGGAAACTAAGGAAGTGAAACAAACAGAAAATAAGAAAGATAATTAGGAGGTGATCACTCATGAAACTCTTTACCTATCGAGGAAAAAGAGTTCAAATCTTTCATCGAAACATTAAGGGAATCACATGGTTTATCTGGTGGTTTCCTTTTTTGTTAGCTACTAGTTATTATACTTACCTTCATCTAGAGGAATTGAAAGTTCATCCCTTACCTCAAGGATATTTCATTGGATCCGGAATTCTATTGTCAGTTCTTCTTTCTTTGGGGGTCAATTACCTCTGTTATGAGAAGATCCTCTTCTTTCAAAAGCTCAATAGTCTTCGTATCCTCTCTCGTTTCTTATTAGAGAATAACTTATATCTGGTCAAGAAAGTCAAACGAGAGAAAGGAATTGTTGAGAAAATCGCTCTTCCAAAAGTTTACCTCAAACAAAGTCACTATGAGCTTCAAGTCAGTTTCATCTTAGAAGGAAATAAATTTCAAGATCGATTTTTAAATCTTGGTTCTACTCTTGAAGTCATGTTTAACGGAGATTTTCGTGACAAGAGTTTTGATAAACGATTTGTAAAATACAAAATCGCCATCAATCGGATTGAGAGTCGCATTTCAATTGATCAAGTTGAAGTGAGAGGGTCAAAGATCCGCCTTATGAAAGATGTCTACTGGGACTATGTCAAAGACTCCCACTTACTTGTTGGTGGGGGAACTGGTGGAGGAAAAACTGTCACTCTCATGTCCATTATCTATGCCTTATTAAAAGTCGGCTATATCGATATTTGCGATCCTAAAAACTCAGACTTGGCTTCTTTAAAGAAGCTTCCAGTCTTCCACGGTCGAGTCTATTCTAGTAAAGAGGATATCATCAATTGTTTTAGAGAAAATGTAGAGTTTATGAAAAAGCGCTACGAAGTCTTAACATCTTTTCCAGACTATAGACCAGGGACCTATTACACCCATTACAACTTAAAACCTAAATTTCTTCTAGTAGATGAATGGGTCGCTCTCATGGCCAAGATTGATCGAAACTATAGCCAACAGTCGGAACTCATGGAATATCTAACTCAAATCGTTCTAGAGGGCCGTCAAGCTGGAGTCTATGTAATCTTTGCCATGCAACGGCCTGATGGGGAATATATCAAGACTTCTCTTCGGGACAACTTCATGATGCGTCTTTCCGTCGGTCATTTAGAATCAACAGGCTATGACATGATGTTTGGGGATGCCAATAAAACCAAAGAGTTTAAAAAACTGGACGAAATTAATGGAGTGAAAGTAGTCGGTCGTGGTTATATTGCTTCAAGCGGGAATCTAGCTGGTGAGTTTTATTCGCCTTATATTCCACTTGACCAGGGCTTTTCCTTCTATGATGAATACGCTAAAATCCCAATCATGGAATTTGAAGGAGAAGAGTTCTCAGTATTTGAAGAATATAAACCACCGATTGAAACAATGCAAACGATCGAGGAAGAGGAGACTTTGGGAAACGAACTAGATAGGCGAACACTAAAGGAATTTGCGGATGAGCACGATCTAAAGATGCAAACTCTTCGAAAAATCATCCCTTATATGGAAGAGCACGGGATCTCATTTGAACGGAGTGATTCCGCTATTCTCATTGAACCTTTCCAAGAAAAGTTACTTCTTGAAACAATCACTCGCTTTGAGGAAGATGGACGCAAGTCTTATCCAAAAGCTATTGAAGCGATTGTCAGTCATCATGGGCTAGGACAAGGGCAAGGGCAAGCCTGACCGCAGGTCAGGCGAAGACCGAAGCCCGCCGTTCCTGGCTCGTGATGACAAGAAACCCCGTTTTCTAATAGGGGTTACATTTGGCAAAAACGCCAAGTCCACCCCTCCTCATTCCTTATGGGAGTTGGGTTTTCAATTTTTATGAAGTGTGTCACTTTCGTCAAAAAAGTGTGTCACTTCGTTAGAAAGAGGTGTTGCGATGAATGGACAAAATTAGTCCTTTTCATATTAAGAATTTCAGAAAACAAACAGGACTTAGTCAAAAAGCATTTGCACAAGCTGTTGATCTACCTACAAGAACCTACCGCTCTTATGAAACAGGTGAAAGAGGACTGACGATTGATAAGTTTAGAGAACTTAAAGAAAAACTTGGTTACTATCAAGATTGCGATAAAAACAGTCTTCGGGCTCAAATTGACTATCTACGATTGACCTTTCCTAGATTAAAGGATTTAGATGCTTTCTGTGAAAATTTTCTTCACTGTCACCTAAGCGAATTTACAGACCAAGAAACTCGCCTTATGAACTATACCCACTTATGGCAACGAGGAAACATCTGGATTTTTGATTTCTTTGATAAGTCTGTGACCAATGACTACCAAACTTGTCTTCAACTATCCGGTCAAGGATGCCGTGAGTTGGAATTACTTCTAGAAGACAAGGGAATCACTTGGCAGATCTTTCTTCAAAATATCCTTTATTCCTATGAAGATGTTCGGGTGAAGCGACTCGATATCGCTCTAGATGAACTCTATAAGGGCTACGGTCACGAGGACGAACAAATTCAAATTCCCAAATTGATTGATAAACTCTATTCCAAAGAGATTGTCCTAGACACGATCAAGAAATGGAATATCACGGGTGGTGGATCGTTCACAGATAATGAAGACATGGAAGCGAATCACGGCTTATCCATTTACTTTGGAAGTCGTCAAAGTCAACTCTACTTCAACTTTTATGAAAAGCGCTATGAAATAGCTCGAATGGAAAACATCTCCTTGGACGAATCCTTGGAGATTTTTGGTATCTGGAATCGCTATGAATTGCGATTTTCAGATCAGAAAGCTCAAGGCATTGTGGAGGAATACATCAATGGTGTAGATCTCGGAGAAATCGCAAGAGGCATCATCAATAAAGAAATCCAAGTCTATGATGGTCTCACTCGATTTGGAGCCTATAAACCCGATGAAAAATGGCAACGGCTCTTTGGGGGTGTCGAACCCTTAAAGCTCTCAACTAACCCACAACCATACAGTATTGAGCGAACGATTCGCTGGCTGACCTATCAAGTTGCGAACTCCCTTGCCCTAGTCACTGAAGCAGACAAGATCCTCCAAACAGAATACATGAAAATGATTCAGAATAGCGGAGAGATCACTGATCGTGGAAAAGCCATGTTACGACTTCTCAAAGCTAATAAACACTATGAACACTAGAAAGGAAAAACTATATGGAATACAAAGTTCAAATCAATTCACTAGAAAACTTTAAAGCTTGGTCTGGTGGACTGACCACCTTGAACACTGTCCGTGAACGTGGTGGAGTGGATACTCTAACCGTCATTTGTGAGGATATCTTCTCTGGTGATACACCAACTGAAGGGCAAATCAATGACTGGCTCTGGTTTGATTCAGATTTTATCTACCAAGCTCTAGGCTACGATGATCTGCTTGAGGCTTCTTGAGATGCTGAAGAAGATTTATCAAGCAGACTTTCTGCTTCTTCCAGAACAAGAATTCTGGCATATGTACGTTCTCTTACGAAAAGGAAAGGACTTCTACTACGAATGTGCTGGTAGATGTACAGAAGAGCTTCCAGACAATAGAGGTTTCTACAACTATGAACATGCTTGTTTCACACTAGATGGTCAAGTGTTGAGCGTAAATAAAAAAATGCGCCCCTCACTCATTACTTATATCCAAAAGACCATCAAAGACAATCAAGAAAAATTTAGAAAGGAAATTGAAATGGCTACTAAAACTATTTTTGAGAAAAAGTCTCTCAAGTCACGAATGAACTGGGAGAATTACTTAAAAAGAAAGATCATAGAGAGGCTTGGACCAAGGCTGGAGAATTAAATAGTCTCCTTAAAAAAGAAGAAGCCAAGGATCTAAAACCTGACTTGATCGAACAACTCCAAACTGAGCTACGAGGCTACTATTACATTAATGGCGAGATCGAAAAAGCCAATAAGCGCCTTTATGCAAAAGGCTCAAAGCTCATTGAACTTGCTAGTCTCTAAAGGAGGATCTATGGATAAAGCCAAACGCTACTTGCTTCAAGCAAAAGAATATCTCTCACACTTTAAAAAGGTGGAGAAAAAAGGAGGCCCACCAAAACTAAAGGTCACCAATAAAAAGACCGTTAATATTGCAGTCATAGGAGGAATTTCTTTCCTCCTTTTTGTTGGCCTCTTGGGATCTGTCCGTGCTATCACACTCTCAAATAAGGTAGGAGCACTACAAGCTCAAGTTGAGGCAACAAAAAAACAAAAAGCACAGCCAATGGAGTCTAGTAGAAAATACGACTACAAACTCCAATATTACCTGAATGATTATGTCTATGCTTACTTCACCCTTCCGCAAGAAGGGGATAAACAACAAGCTCAAGTGGAATACTTAAATAGCTTTTACAACTTCATTCCTGATGTGAAAGCCCAAGGTCAAGTTCGAAATCCTAGTGAACTCCTCTATTCTCAGTTAGTGACTGTAGAAGGGAAGGTTGCGACCTATAAGATCAAATACAAGGAAACTATCCGTCGGGACAATAACACGGAAGAAAGAGAAATTGTGACAGGTTTCAATATTCCATTTGATGAAAAAGATGGGAAATACTATATCTCCGGCCTTCCTTGGTTTTCTGCTATTGAATCCTCACAAGCTGGACACTTTAGCGAAGACGATCAGCTTCAATTAACCGCTAACGATCACTTTTCAGATAGTCAGCGTAAGAAAGTTGAAAAGTTTCTCAAGGTCTTCTTTACCAACTATACTACCAATCAAGACAACCTTAATTTGATTGCTAAGGATGTGGATATTATAGCTAATACCACCTTCAAAACAATTG
The DNA here is from genome assembly GCF_041026655.1 of Streptococcus sp. CP1998. NCBI lineage: Bacteria > Bacillati > Bacillota > Bacilli > Lactobacillales > Streptococcaceae > Streptococcus > Streptococcus sp. CP1998. The sequence continues at coordinate 396,310 of NZ_CP163380.1, read as the reverse complement.
ATTATACCTATCTAAAAAAAGATGGTCAGAATCTAATCGCTTATGTTCAAGCAACCTTTGAGGTCGGAGGGACCACTCATTCAGAAAACTTCACCTTTACCCTCTCAGAAAAAGAAAAGACCTACTATGTCACAAAACTAGAACACACCATTCCACTGAATTATGCAAATGATAAAGAATAGGAGAACTTTATGAATACAGACAATCTACGAACCTTCCTCCAGGGCGATGGAATTTGGATCCTGACAGCTATTGCCGTGCTCTTAGCGATCAAGGCTTGGCGGAACAGCTCCTGGCTTCAACTTTTCTCTGTCGTTGGTTTCTATGCCGTTATTGTTTCCATTGCCAAAGGACAAGATATCCTCAAAGCAGTCGGCTGGTTCCTACGACTCTTCGGTATTGAATCAGGACTTTAAGCATGAATGAAGAAAGACTTTATGATTACAGTAAGGGCCTAAATGCTCCTTATTGGATCCAAGAAATCAAGACAAAAAAGGGCACTCGACTATGGTACTTTGCGACACCGATGCAGTTGTCCTTTTTCATTGTCTTTATCATCGTCTTTGTGGCCATGTTACTCTTTGGAGGGTTTATCTTTGTGCCACTCGCAAAAATTACTCACTCAATTTCTCTCTTGCTCTATTGGTATCTCCCTTACAAATTGGCCAAGTTCTATACTGAATACGAGCCTCACGGTAAAAAGATGCACGTCTTTATCGGAGATTACCTGATTTACTTCTGGGATTTTAAGCTAAACAAAAAAGCTATCTATCATGAAGATCGGATAGAGCCTGTAGAAGAAATTGTCTTTGAAAAAACAAATCTATAGAAAAGGAGGACCTATGAGTATTACTTTAACCTATCCTATTAGGGAAACACATGAAAATCTAGCTCTCAAAAAAGATCAAACAGTCGTTGCTTATTATCGTATTCCCAACACTCCTATCACAATTACGGATGATGAAAAAAAGGGCAAACACAAAATCATTGTTGCTCAAATGATGAAGAAGCTCCAGAAAAACAAGTTCTTTGAAATATCTCTGATCCCTAAAGACTATCTTTTAGAAGAGAAAATGCGAGACTTTTCAGATGCTCTAGCAGATGATAGTCGTGAACTAGGAGAAGAATTGCTTCTTTACACAGTGGATCGTCTAACAGATGAAATGGAAATCCCTTATCAGTTTGATTGGGTCGTTGGAGTGACCTTACGAAAACAAAATCATGGAGCTACCGTCAAAGACTTGGCCTATGAGAGCTTCAATGAGTTTTCAGAAAAAATCGCAAAGGGTCTTGGCTATGAATATGAGTTAAGTCCCACTTGGTATGAAGACTATAAAAGTGATGAATTCACTATTTTTCAAGCCTTCTCTGTCCTTCGGGCAAAACGTTTATCAAATGAAGAACTCTTTTACTACCAGCGGATGCAGTACCTTCGCTATATTCCTCACTACAAGAAAGAGGTGCTCGCTAATCGTGCTCAATTCAATATCACAGACACCTTGATCAAAGTCCTAAAAGGTGGTTTCCTCAAGCTAGAAAGCCCTTATGGATCTTCTTTTGTGACTATTCTTCCAGTTGGTAAATTTCCTGTTCAATTCAATGGTTTTCATTTGGGCGAATTTATCCAACGATTTAATTTTCCTGTAGAACTAAGAATCAAGGCAGAGTTCATTGATACCAACAAGATCAAGGGACGAATGGGACGTTCGAATACCCGTTATCGGAATATCATGGAAGAGGCAGAAAATACTGATACTGTCCAACAAGACGAGATCATCATGGGCTCCATCTCTCTAAAGGACTTAATGAAGAAAGTCGGAAACAAGGAAGATATCATCGAATATGGAGCCTATCTGATTGTCTCTGCTTCTAGTGTGAACCAACTCCGTCAAAGACGACAAGTGGTTTTGAACTACTTTGATGATATGGGAGTGGAAATTAGTGAAGCCTCTCAAGACGGACCTTATCTCTTTCAAGCTCTGCTCTATGGAGAAAACCTCCAAAAGAAAACTCGCACCTGGACACATATGGTCACAGCTCGTGGATTTTCAGAGCTCATGCCCTTCACCAATACTTCTTCTGGAAACCGTATCGGTTGGTATATCGGCCGAGTAGATAACTGGACTGGCCGTTGGGACGATATCGATAAAGCTATTGATTCCTCAAAGAACATTGTCCTCTATAATGCGACAGTTGGAAATAAAGAAGATATTGCCGGAAAGATTACCAAGAACCCGCATATCCTCATGACGGGGGAAACGGGACAAGGGAAATCCTTTCTTGCTCAGATCATCCTTTTTAGTGTAGCTTTACAAGATGTCAAAACCCTCTACATTGACCCGAAACGTGAACTTAGAAATCACTATCAAGAAGTGATTAATTCACCTGAATTTGCACGTCTCTATCCTGAACGCAAGAAACAGATCGAGAACTTTAACTTTGTAACACTGGACAGCTCACTTCCATCAAACCACGGAGTCTTAGATCCTATTGTTGTTCTAGATAAAGAACAAGCTGTAGAGGTCGCCAAAAACATGCTCGAGTTTCTACTACAAGCTGTGGATGATGTCACAATGGACCAGAAAACAGCTATTACAGAAGCTATTAATGCGATTGTAGAAAAACGAGGCGCTGGTGAGAAAGTCGGCTTTAAACACGTACTAAAAGTGCTGAGAGGCTCTACTTCCTCTGAAGTTGCTTCGGTTGGTCGTTATCTGACTTCAATTGTCACAAACTCTATCTTGGAACTAGCCTTTTCAGATGGAACCACTCAAGGACTTAACTATGAATCACGGGTGACTATCTTAGAGGTCAATAACCTCAAGCTACCAAAGGATGATTCTACAAAGATTTCGGATCATGAACGTAACTCTATTACCCTCATGTTTGCGCTGGGTGCTTTCTGTACTCACTTTGGAGAACGCAACGAACATGAAGATACCATTGAGTTCTTTGACGAAGCATGGATCCTTATGAAGTCTGCAGAAGGAAAAGCCGTTATCAAAAATATGCGTCGGATTGGACGCTCCAAAAACAATACCTTGGCACTGATTACGCAATCTGTACATGATGCAGAAAATGACGATGATACAACGGGATTCGGGACCATCTTTGCTTTTTATGAAAAGTCTGAACGAGAAGATATCTTAAAACACGTCAATCTCGAAGTCACTGAAAGCAATCTCGAATGGATTGATAATATGATCTCTGGTCAATGCCTATACTATGACGTCTATGGCAATCTCAATATGATTTCCGTACACAACATCTTTGAAGATATTGATATGCTTCTAAAACCAATGAAAGCTACGGTATCATCAAGCCTTGAAAACAAATACGCTAGTTAGGAGGTGAATCCATGCAAGAAGCTTTTGACAAACTAAGGGGAGTCGATATCTTCTCTCTCAAGTCCTATATGGAGCCGACTGGGTTCGCTTTCTTTAACGGGGCTTGGGTTCTGATTAATGAGCTTTTCGTCAACTTCTTCTTTTTCATTCTAAACGCAGTGGTGGGCTTCTTTTCTTTGTTAATACGAATTCTTGAAAAGATTGATCTTTACTCCAATTATAAGAACTATGTATTTAATGGAGCGATGAATATCTGGAAAGGATTTATCGGTTCAAGTTCTGGCGGAGTCGCAAAACAATCACTCGTTTCAATGTTGCTTCTAATCCTAGCTTTCTATCTCTTTTACCAGTTTTTCTTTTCGAAAGGAGCTTTTTCAAGAACTCTACTTCATGTTTTTCTGGTACTCATCCTTGGCTTTGGTTATTTTGGAACAATCGCTGGAACATCAGGTGGTCTGTATCTACTAGATACCATTAACCATGTCTCTCAAGATGTCACTAAAAACATCACGAATATCAAGGTAGAGTATGGCAATAATAAATCCATTAAAATTGGTGATTCCATGGCAGATAGCTATATTGCAGAAACCTCTTATAAAGCCTACGTCTTCGTCAATACTGGACAAGAAAATGGGAAATATAAGAATAGCCAAGATGGGAAACAAGAAACTTTTGACGATAGTAAGATACTAGGAACAGGCGATAAGAATGGAAACTTTAAAGCAGTTAAATCTAAAGATCGCAATAAATATCTAGATGAACTAGGAAATGGAGCCAATGATGATGGTGAAAAGAACCGTTGGGTTTCCGCTATGCCAGATTTCATCTTTACTCGTATGTTTTATGTGATCTTCAAAATCTGTGAAGCCTTTGTATTAGCGATACCCGTTATCTTGATTCAGATGTTAAACGTTATTGCTCAGACACTCGTCCTGATGATGATCCTGCTCTTTCCAATTGTGCTATTGATGTCCTTTGTACCAAGAATGCAAGATTTGATTTTTGGAGTTCTAAAAGTCATGTTTGGAGGGTCGCTTTTCCCAGCTATCACGAGTCTATTAACGCTTTTAGTCTTCTACATTGAAAAAATGATCGAAAACATTGTCATTACAGGTTTTGATGGCATCCTTAAAACACTTCCATCTTTGATTATCTTCGGCCTTGTTTTTAAACTACTCATTTCAGTTGTATCAAAAGGACTTGTATACTTCCTTCTATGGAAATACAAAGCTGAATTGATTCAATTCATTCTTGGATCTAAAGCACGAATGGTTGCGAATGATATTGGAAACAAAGTTGAAAAAGGGGTTACAAAGACCAGAGAGGTGGCTTCACAAGTGCCATCGAGAAGTTTTTCATCTGCTCAACACCTTGGGAACTTTGCCTTAGCAGGTGCTGGTTTCGGAGCTGGAATGGTGATGAATGCCAAGAGTCACTTCCAAAATGTTGGTTCTTTCTTTACCAATAAAGAATCAGAGCACCAACCTGATGAAGTGCTCCCAACAGAAACGCTTGAGACTCCAATAAGTCCAGATGCTCCAGAACCAAACATTCCGAAAACAAAGCCAACGCTAGAAGGGGTTAAACCAGTTGAAGAAAAAACACCACCAACTCCTTCAATGGAATCCCCAAACACAGTAGAACCAACACCAAGTTCAAACGAGGAATTTCAAACTCTTAAAGAAGAGTGGATTTCTCCATTTAAACAACTCCGCATTAATAGTATTGAGCACAAATTAGAGGAATATAAAGATCCTCAAGCCATGTACAAAGCCCAAGGATCCAATGCCTTCACTCGTGCTTATAGAAAAACCATGACACGAGATGATAAATTGAGAGCCAATATTGAACGAAGAGACCGATTAACAGAACGCTTAAGACAACTTAGAGGAGAATAATATGAATACCAAGATACGCTCAAGAACTGCTTTTCTAAGAGTTCTTGAAGAAACTCTTTATCAAGCCTACCAAGAAGGAAAACGCTCAGTCGATTTCCTTCTTTTATTTCCAGTCTCAGAACAAGAAAGAGACCAAATCATCCTACAGACTAAGTCCTATTCAGTCGTTTTAGATGCGAAATGGCGTTTTGGGACTGTTTTGTTCACTGCTTATATAAGACATTGATTAGAAAGGAGATTCGATGAAAAAACTAAAATGGTTTCTATTAGCTGGTCTCATTCCTCTCTTTCTACCAGTCCTCATTATCATTATCCTTATGGGGGCTGTCGGAGGTGGTGGAACGAATGGCTCCTCCCAATCCAAAAATGGAGTGACTTATGCGGATCACTGGTCAGATGGAGATCCATATACTCACAACCTACTGGTTCATCGCTTCGGTATTACAGCAGAGCAATTAGATGGCTTTTTAGATACGTTAGGAATCTCCTATGATAAGAACCGAATTAATGGGAAGAAGCTCCTCGAATGGGAAGCTAAATCTAATCTTGATGTCCGTGGAATCGTTGCGATCGCACTGAATGAAAGTTCCCTTGGAACTGCTGGGGTAGCCACTAATCCTGGAGCCAATATGTTTGGTTTTGGGGCCTATGACTCCAATCCAGAATATGCCAATAATTTTAATGATGAAGTTGCTGTTGTCGGACTAACCCAACAAACCATCATTGGAAATAAAAACCAAACCTTTAAAATTCAAGATGACAAGGCTAAGAAGTTTGCGAATGGAACACTCAATCCAGCAACTGATGGTGGAGTCTATTTCACAGATACCACCGGATCAGGAAAAAGACGTGCAGAAACCATGCAAAAACTGGATGCCTTCATTGATGAACATGGAGGAACACCAAAAGCTCCTGAACAAACTACAGGAAAAACTAGAGATGGTGGTGGCATCACTTCAAATGATATACCTGTAGGCTATAGTTTGACAACAGCTATTGATACCACAGGATATATCACTAGCACCTATCCTTGGGGACAATGTACCTGGTATGTCTTCAACCGTGGAAAACAAGTCGGAGTCAACTTTGATCCATTTATGGGAAATGGTGGACAATGGATGAATAAGCCAGGTTTCACAACAACCCATACACCAACAGAACACTCTGCTCTATCATTTAGTCCTGGACAAGCTGGAGCTGATCCAATATACGGGCACATTTCATTTGTGGAGCAAGTCAAATCAGACGGTTCAATTCTTGTATCAGAATGTAATGTTAAGGGATTAGGAATTATTAGTTACCGTACTTTTGACGCAGAAACTGCCAAACAATTTACATATGTTATTGGACATTAGAAAGGAGAACAATATATGTTAGTACAACTACCAGAAGAACAGACACAAGAAATTCAAAAAATGATTGCAACTCTTATCAAAGATGAGATTCATCATTTCAAAGAAGATATGGGGTTAGACACTCCATTTCTGAACAAAAAACAAACGTGCCATTATCTAGGAGTTTCACATAATACTCTTGATATCTGGATTGCAATGGGCCTACCGTATATTCGAGTCGGAAAGTCCATTCGTTTCAGCAAAGAAAGTATCAATCAGTGGATGACTCGCCTAGAGATAAGTGCATAAGGAGGCAAAAATGGGCATTTCAAAAACAAAAAATGGATCCTATAGGCTTAGGGTATATATACCCGACGACGTCCAAGGAAAGCTAGGGATTGGAAAACGATTTGAAAAAAGATTCAAAACTCGCAGAGAAGCAAAGGAAGCAGAAATAAAGTTAGCTGTTGACATTGAAAATGCACGTTTAGGAAGGTCTTCTACTTTATCTCAAAGGAAAGGAGATATTCTATTCAAAGATTTTTATAAAGATATTTGGCTAGAACCTTATAAAGCAGGGCAAGCCACTGCTACCATTAAACCACCTACAGCAGTAACCATCTTTCAAACAGAAAATCTCTTTCGTTTGCAGATTCTTCCCGTTCTAGGTAATTATTCTATTGATCATCTCAATGAAAACAAACAACTAGTTTTGTCACTTCTTACCCCATTATCAAATTCTTATGCCAACTTTAAATCTATTAGAGGGTACGTCAATTCTGTCTTGGACTGGGCAGAGGAGCTTGAATATATTCAAGTCAATAAGGTAAAAAAGACAATCAGTAGAATTAAAGCTAATAAAAAACTAGCTCTCAAAGAAAGTAAAAAGTTTGAAGACTTAGCATTAAATGAGGAGGAACTTAAACAATGGCTACAAGCATTTGATGAAGATCTAAAAAATGATCGAATGGAATTAAAAGATTATGCTTTGTTCTATACGACATTCTTTTTATCAGATAGAAAATCAGAAACCTATGCTCTCCAATGGAAACATATCAATTTTGAAAAAAATGAAATTCTCATTGAACAAGCATTAGACAAATTCGGGAATCTGAAATCAACCAAAGGAAATAAAAAAACTCTATTTAAAGCTCCTAAAGAACTAATGAATATCCTGACCGATTGGAAAATAGAACAAAAAAGCAACTAAAGCTGTTTGGAATCAGACAGAATGAAAAGCAATTCGTTTTCACATACAACAATAGAAAAAACGGTATTAACGTTCCACTTCATATTGATTATCTTAATCATCGAATGAATTCTATTCGAAGAAGACATCCGGAACTTCCTCCAGCATCTCCTCACAAATTAAGACACACCGGAGCAACTCTGGCAAGACAGGCTGGAACATCATTAAATGCTATTTCAGAAGCACTTACTCATAGTGACATCCAAATAACGAAGACTTATGTCAATACTACTGAAACAGTAAATCAAACAGCAGGAGAAATAGCCTTTAGAAGTCTCAAAAAGTAATAGTGTGAACTTGGGGTGAATTTTGGGGTGAACTTTAGTTTTTGAACAAAAAAAGACATCCAAGAAATAATTCTTGAATGTCTGTAAACGTTGATATAATCGTGTTGATTAACGCTTTGAGTGCAGTGGTTGCCATCCAATCAAACATCGCTTCGCTTGTTTTCTTGGGGCAACTGTGCATAGCATATCTCTATGCGACTAAAGTCGCTAGAGCTATCCTAATTGCGCACCGCCAGTTCTCATAGAAAAAAACACCTTGCAAGATGCAAAGTGTTTTCGTTTGTATTCTGCTGTCCAGCAACGAATTAACGTTTAGAGAACTGGCTAGCTTTACGAGCCTTTTTCAAGCCTGTTTTCTAGTATTTTTATATCTACTGGCAGATTATCCGACTTATCCCCATCAACATCTGACTCTAACTCAACCTCTGAAGAAATCCTAATATTGCGTACTTTGATATATTCGATATTATTGTTACCTACTAGATCCCCTTTTTAATAAATCTGGGATAGCCGATAATTTAGAAATGATGGATGAATCCTTTAAAATCAAGATATTTCCATATTCATCTGTATTTTCATCAAATAGTTATTTGTCTGCATAGTAATTGGATAGAAGAACTAAGACCTGAGTAGCTTCACCTTCATAATTGCCATTTTCGCTTTCAAAAGGTAATAATTGCTTGTTCATAGCTTGGCGAATCAGTTGCACCAGCCAAATTAATTGTCTTGACCGACGAATAAAGCGACTTCTTTCAAGGATTCGACCATAAGGAAACAGTTGGCAGATTCTATAAAAGTGTCGATGTGATTCGGCACGCTCATCAGACTCGCTACACAGAGCTGGTACATAATATCTGCTATAATTTTCTGGAAGATTTGGTCAAGCGGTCTTTTAGCCGTGTGACAGGCATACAGGAAAAACACTATTTATTTACTTTTTGCACGGGAGGCTTTAAGATGTTGCTGGACGCCTTTCTTGATAATCACTCAGAGTCGCCAGAGTGTCTGGGCTGGGATATGGCAAAGATATACCGCCTGAAACTGTTCTTTGACGCTGATAAACGCGACATATCAATTAAAATGTCGCACTAAAATGATTGAAAAGTGATTGAAACTGTGTTATAATGCACATGTAATTTTAGAAAAGAGGTACTAACTATGGAAAACCTAGTAGTTTCAGTCTTTAACACTGAAAGCGAAGCTTATCAGTCCTTTGCGGATTTGAAGGCTTTCCGCCAAACTCAGACGACCAAGGTTGCTCAAATCGCCTTGGTCAAAAATGAAAACGGTCACATCGTTGAAAAAGAACGCTATGACTTTGAAGATTCAACGACGGATGCAACCCTAGAAGGTGGCTTGCTCGGTGCAGTTATCGGGCTTTGGGTGGTCCTATCGGCGTCTTGTTTGGTTATGGTATTGGTAGCCTCTATGGTTTGGGCGCTGGTGATACCGTTGATACGGCAGAAGCTGGCAATTGACGTTGTGTCTCAAAAATTGATCGACGGCGAAACAGCCGTTGTCGCCTTGGTGCAAGAAAACAACGAAGCAGTCATCGATGCTGTACTTCATCAAGTACGACACCCAAATCGTGCGTTGGGATGTAGCAACCGTCGTAGCCGAAATCGAAGCGACTCTGCAAGTCCAAGAAGACCTCTACAACCAAGCGCGTGCGCAAATGAAGGCTGAACGTAAAGCAGAGCGCAAGGCCAAAATTGAAGAGTTCAAGGCAAACATCAAATCAAAATTTGATAAATTGAAAGCCTAACGTCTAAGCGTCTCATAAATTTAAATGTGACTGAGACGCCATTTAAAATTTATGTGCGTCGGATTCTCACAGTTAAATAATTGCGTTGACAAAGCCGTTACAGCCGTTCTTCCATTCTTTGAAAAGAATGTTTAATAGACAAGAAATCTGGACTAGTATTGGTCTGGATTTTTTTGTGAATATAGAGGTCATAGCTTTTTGACTATGCTTCGTTATAATTAGAAAAATTTTAAGTTTTATCAAGATGAAATCAGTCAGACGAAGACATCCCGAATTAGCACCAGCATCACCACACAAACTAAGACATACTGGTGCTACTCTTGCTAAACAAGCAGGTGTTTCTCTTGAAGCCATCTCAGAAGCTCTTACTCATAGTGATAAAGAGATTACAAAAACTTACGTTAATATCAAAGATAAAGTCAATCGGACTGTAGGTGATATTGCTTTTCGTAGTTTAAAAAATTGATGGGGTGAATATGGGGTGAATTTTGGGGTGAACTTTAGTTTTTTGAACAAAAAAAGACATCCAAGAAATAATTCTTGAATGTCTGTAAACGTTGATATAATCGTGTTGATTAACGTTTACTAAATTGTGAAGCTTTACGAGCTTTCTTAAGACCTGGTTTGGAAAGTATGAATTTCAGTTGGACTAAAAACAGCGTAATATCAAGACTTTTCTCCGCTTTTATAAAAGCGTTTTTCCAATCAAATTCAACTAATTTTATCTAAATGGTGTGGATTTTACCCCCAAAATTACAGAGAATGGAGCTGATAAACACTAAACGTTCACACCATTAGTTAAATGATTTTTTTCATCATTTTTCTTAGATGATAGAACTTCTAATTTATTTCTTATTCAAGCAAAAACAACCTGCTATAAGTAAGAAAGAGGAAGATACAAGAAAAATACGGCGTAAAAACCGATTCAGTTCATTGTCCTCAATCCTTGTCTGCTTCATTTTCTTTTACGAGATCGTTTTGTGAATCTTTTTCAGAGAGTTTTTGATCAATATACTTGTCAATGTTTTCATAAAATTCCTTGGTCGCTTCACTATCTAATGTTGGCGAGTTCTGAACTTGATTCACTTTCAATTGAACAGATTGAATACCGTAAGAGGCTTGTTTTTGGTGGAGTGTTTCTAATTCTTCTTCTGAAATCGGATCTCCAACAACCGTCAAGACCAATTCATTGTTACTTGACTTGTAGACTTGATTAATAACCGTATAATTGGCGAACTCTTTTCCTACAAACTGTTTGATCCCTTCTTTGCGCGCTTGTTCTATTGTCAGAGTAACTGCCGAATAGCTAGCTGGAAGAATCAACAATACAATCAAAGAAATCAAGCCAATTCTCATTTTAATGCTCAGCTCTTTAAATGAAGTTAAAGGAGATTTTCTCATCAAAATTCTTGTTCCAACAATGTTGGCTAGCATGATAAAGACACAGTTGATCAAGAAAAGATAGAGAGCCCCCAATAAAAATCGTACATTCCCATTAGCTAAACCATAGCCAGCAGTACAGATAGGCGGCATCAAAGCTGTAGCAATGGCTACTCCTGGCACGATATTGTTTGCTTCTTTTTCCTTGAACCGATCACACCAGCAATCCCACCAGCAATAGCAATGAGAACATCCCAAATGGTTGGAGAGGTTCGTGCGATCAACTCGCTACTTGCATAAGACAAGGGAGAAATCCAGAAATACAGAGTCGAGACAAGCAAACTGACCAACACTTGAGTCAATAAAACCTCTAGAGATTGCTTGATTAAACGCGTATCAAAAATAGCTAAACCGAATCCCAGTCCAACAATCGGTGTCATGAGAGGTGAAATTAACATGGCTCCAATAATAACAGCTGTTTAATTCATATTTAGACCGATAGAGGCAATAAAAATTGCACACATCAAAATCGCTGTATCTCTCAATCGAACATGAAGGTCATCGTATAATTTCTCACGGTATTCCCGTGTTGAATAATTGGCAGTCATTTGTCCTCTCCTCTTTCCTTATTTAAATCGGTATAATAATTAATAATAACAGCTGATAAACAGCCAAAAAATATGAGCCCATAAATCGTCAAGAAGACACTGGTAATCCTTCCAATCAAGGTCACAGCTAGGAGATCCCCGTAGCCGACAGTCGTCGAAGTCACAAAAGCATACCAAAGACCGTCTCCGTAATTTGTGATAGCAGGTTCAACTAGGAAAAGCACGCCTCCTGACCCAAAAACAAAGGTCACAAAACTCAGAGCAAACCGAGTAAAACCCGTAACCTGTATAATATGCCATAACATTTTTAAACGTCTCATTTGTTCTCCTTATTCATACTAGCTCCTGACCGAGCCGTTTTTTCCAATAATCAAAGTGAAGATAGGACATGATCTCCATCAGAGAAAGATAGACAAACTGATAGATCTGATTTAAGCTGATTATCAACTGATATTGTTTGAAAAATGACTGGAAGAAAGACCAGATATGACTGTCTTGAATCAGTCCCTTCTTAACATCAGACAGGATATTAGCTAAAGCTCCCAAGGACTGAAACGGTAAATCCTTGACATTTATATAGATCCGGTCCACCACATCATTCAGACTGGTATCTTGGATGGCATGAAATTCTCCAAAGAGAACTCCTGCCGCTCCAAGAGTAGAAACAAATTCCACCAAATAATTTCTGAGGAAATTTTCTCAACCTTTTCCCATAATGTGTTTAGTGCCATCCATAACGATCCCAACCAGAAAAAGGAAAGAAAACAAGCAAAGAAATTTTGCCGTAAATCCCAAAAAGCTTCAAGACTTGGTGTTGTTGGTTTTTCTAACTCTAAAATCAAGATGGTCATAATAATTGCTAGAACAGCATCTGTCAATACAATTAATCTGTCTTTCTTCATCGGATTGCATCCCCTTTCTTTTTTGTAACATTCTATCTTATCGCATAATATTGGATATTCTTTCATAATCCGACTACAAACAAAAATAAACCAAAAAGTCTGTCCCTATTATGCTATATTTAACTCTAGAAGTATTCATCCATCTAATTAATAAATATATCATATTTCACAATAAATGAATACTATCAAAGATTCATCCCCTTTCACTTCATCATTTAGTGTTGCTTAGATTTATCAAAAACAACCAAATTTGTATTAATTTCAAGTATCACCTAGTTACAAAAATTTGGGGTGAACAGAAAAAGCATCCCGTATTTTTGATACGAAATGCTTTCAATAAGTTTAAATAAGTTTTAACGTTTACTAAATTGTGATGCTTTACGAGCTTTTTTCAAGCCTGGTTTGGAAAGCATAGGTTTCAGTTAGACTAAAAATAGCGTAATATCAATATTTTATAGTTTTCAACTGTCTTTGTATTTCAAAAAAATTGTATAAGCTTTATTGAATGAGGGAATTTCAGTACGATCATAAGCCTCCTCTTAATTAGTAGTAACTGAATTTAATTCTCTGCAAAATACTTTTCAGAAGACTTCTATAAACTACAAATCAATTACATCAAATGTATCTTTGAACTTTATTTCATGAACATATTAAAGAACTATTCATCTACAACCCTAACCGTTCCGAATCCCAGTTTCCGTACTCATTATAGCCAAAACCATCAGGATCCATTGCATCAATACCACATTGTTCTAAAAACCTGGAACAGTCATGACAATAATAAGACTCGTAGCTTTCATCGCTACCTTCCCAATCAATTTCATGCTTTGTAAACAACTCACCACACTCACTACATTCGTATAATTTTGACATAATATTAACTCCTATTTTTAATAAACAAGTATATGAAGCTTCTACATTTATCAGACTCAGCCTGATCCATAGTAAATACTGTTACTTCGGCTATTTTTATTAACGAAATTAAAGAATCAGCTTACTTTTCTCTTAAACAGTTTACAACGGAAAATGCATTGACTATCCCAATTTTATGTTTTTTATTAAGCAATTTTACACATTCAGAGAAACTCAAGTTGTTCTCTTTTATAAATTCAATTTCTTCCCCGCCATTCTTAATCATATAGTCTGCAAATTTTGAGGCAATAATATATCTTCTAACAACGAAATAAATTATTCCAAAAATCAACACAATATTAAGCATTACTTGTAAATCCATTCTGACTTTCCTCCTATAATAGAACGGCAGGGTATACACTACCTTAAAAAACTTCTGGTCATGCTTCTGACACAGAATTTAGAACAAACATATGACTCACTTTATTTTTAATAAGCTAATCATAACTTTATTCCTCACTTTCTTAAGAATACCGATATTATAGTCCATTATTTTTCTTTTGTCAATTATTTTTTATTAAAATTATATTTTTGACTAAAACAATACTTTTTTATGGAGAAAATTTTTGTTATAATGTAAATACAGAATTGTAGGTGTCGTAAAATGAAAAAAGAAAAATATCCCTCAAATGAGAAAACAAGACAAATACTGCAAGACAATTTAAAGTCTATCAGAGAAATCTTAAATTGGACAAGTGAGGATTTAGGCAATCTTATTGGTGTCACTAAACAAACTATTAGTAATCTAGAAACAAAAAATAGCAAACTAACCAAACTACATTACATTGCAATACGAACAGTAGTTGATTTTGAAATTGAAAAACTAAAGTCAACCGACTCTGATAGAGCTACGCGTGCTGAAATGTTATTAGAAGTATTGTCTAAAGCTGAAGCTAAAAATCTAGATTTTGATGAAATCTCTCAGGCTTCTAAATTAATTGTATCCTCTAAGTCTCTATTGCAGGTACTATAATTGGTGCATTGATCCCTTTTGTTGTCAATGGATTTAATAAAAAAATTAAATAATAGAAACTTTATATTCTAAATATCATCAAATCAGAAAAGCTACTCTTGAGAAACTATAGCAGTTAACAAAGAGTAGCTTTTTATTGTGTTTTCCGAAATAGAACGGAAGTGTTGAAGTATGTATTCTTAAAAATAAGAAAAATCTAATTAAATTATTCAACCACTATAAAGTTAATGCACTATTTATCAAGAATGATGAGATGATCTATTTCTTATCTAATTATTCTTGTTTATAAAATTCAACTTTAATGTCAAGGCCATCGTCTATACTTCCTCTAATATACTCTGCCCGATAAGGGACATTATTAGTATTGAAAATAACCAAATCATTCTTAGGAACATCAGCAATATATTTATACTTCTTTTTAGGATCAACCACTTCAGCAAAATATAGATTATTCTCCAATAGACCATCTAAATCATACCTTTCAGCTTCTTGTTCAAAAACTTGTTTCATTAGCTTCGGTTGGCTATTTTTTGTTTCTTGAATATAGAATGGTATATTTATCGAGAATCTAGGAACTGCATGATAGAAATCGTTAAATGAAAAATCTAAATAACCAAATTTGGTGATGTCAAAATCTTTTAAACTTCCAATTAAAAAGCAAAGTAGGTATAAAGTGTTATTTCTAATACGCCTCACTTCTTCGATATCTTCTAGGTTATGTTTATGAAAATACCCATTGCGAACTGATTTTCTATAATCGTTCAAGAGATCCGTCAATATCGTTTTTCCGTCCTTGCTTATTTCGCAACAATCTTCATTTTCATCTATGTAATTAATTAGAGGACCTAAACTAGTATCCATATATTCAAGATTATGCCATTTAACCAAAATTTGTTGCTTGTTCCTATCATTTGGATATTTAGGATTTGGTCTCCTTTCTTTTCCTTTAGCCATATATTTAGTTACTTTAATCCATTTTTCACTTCCATCAATGTCCATATGGTATTCTAAAAGCCGGTAAAGAAATTGTTCAATTGTTTTTAAATACCCAGCTACAACAGAAGTATAATCAAAGTTACTATTATCAACTATTGCTTTATACAAATATTCAGAAGTTAGGTAGGATTTAGCAAAATCTGTTTTTCCTAATAATACTTGAACTTTACCTTTCTCTATATTCGAGCAAATGATATCTAAATCACTTTTTTCTAGATTGTTACATTTATTTTGGAGGTCATAACTTAATTCGTGAAAATCCATCACTCTCAAATTTTCTCTTAATTCGAGTCTAGCTTTAGCTAGATTAGACATATTCAACCTAGGAATGACCTCAAAAGCGATTAATTCTTGCATCTCATCTATTACTGTTGTTAAAGTAGTAAAAAAGTATTGATATAAATTTTCATTAATGAACTCATCTAAAAACATTTTTATAGAATAGTCACAAATATTTACTGCCTCACAATACCTATTTAATCCAAATTCCTTATCATCTGAAAAATGTAGATTAATTACTTTATCTACTTGAAAATCTTTTATCGATTTTTTTATCAATTCCTTTTCATCTTCAGTAGCATATAAAAATTTTGTATATCGAACCCCAATTCTAGTATCATTCCCTTTAAAAATAAATTGAAAAGGAGAAAGATTGTATTGCTCTATATCATAACCATACTCTTTCAGCAACTCCTCTAAAATAGGATTTATTAAATAGTTTCGGATATTTGATTGAAGATCTTCTACATATATCTGATAAATATAAAAATTATCAGAGGCAATATTAAATAGAGGAAAGTCCGATCTATATCTAGATTTATCTTTTACATTTCTTTTGTAATTCCCGTAAATAAATTTACTCCCAAATATTTCTTTAAAATTTTCAGCATGCCCTTTTATAATATCTTGGTATCTATCTAAAACCATTTTTACTCAATTCTTATCTATAAATTTTAAATAAAAAGCATACAGTAAAACTGTATGCTAGCCTTCCAGCCTTTGATTATTGCACTCAATTTTCTTGAGTACAATATCTTTTACAGCTAAGATGGCAACTGTTGCTAGCTCAATAAGAGCAAGGGTTGTTTTGTTATCCATTTTCATGGTATCTCCTCCTTCTGGGCAACTTTAGGTTGCCAAAAATAGAAGTCGCAACATAGTAGTATTGTAAGCGTTTTTCTTAGAGTTGTCAACTGTTATTGATTCCTTTAAATACAAAATTCATCTTTATAATACGTCAGGCAGAATTATCACCCGTATTTTAATTTTCGAAAAATAGATATTTCTTAGAAAGAAAACTAAAAAATTGATATAATTAGCTATATTATAAACAAATCAAAGGAATTTCTTCTATGACTACATCAATAAATGTTGACAAAAGAAGCGTCAAACAACTATTAGAGACTGGAAAGAATAAAAGATTTATTATCCCTGAATACCAACGACCATATGCTTGGTCAGACGAACAAATCCAAGTTTTATTCGATGATCTAACTGAATACACACTCAATACAACAGAAGATGAAAATAATACTTACTTTCTTGGCACAATAGTTTCATATGAAAATGATAATAAAGAGCAGGAAATAATCGATGGGCAACAGCGTATTACAAGCCTGTTTTTACTGTTGAGAGCTATTTATACTAAATTAGAAAGTGGCGGTCCTGAGACTAATTTCTTGAAAAGTCAAATCGAACCAACAATTTGGAAACAGAATCCAACTACAGGGGTAGTTAACTTTAATGAAATCCTTATTAGTTCCCGAGTTATGGGAGAGGAAGGAAATCAAGAATTTGCTAATATACTAGTCTCTGGAAAAGCAGATGAAAAATCAAATAGTAACTATGCTAAAAATTATAGATTGCTCCAGCAACTTGTTAATGAATATCATAGATAATCCATTGTCCTTTTATAACTTCATCAGTAATATATTAAATCAAGCTATTCTTCTTCCTATTACAGCCGATAGTCAAGAAACAGCACTAACTATTTTTTCAACTCTAAACGATAGAGGACTAGCATTATCAGATGCCGATATTTTTAAAGCAAAAATTTATAATCACTTGAATTCAGATGAAAAAAGGAATTTATAGAACTCTGGCAAGAACTAGATGAACAAGCTACAAATGCTGGGGAAAGTATTCAAAAGTTGTTTTACTACTATATGTTTTACTTGAGAGCAAATGAAAACGATCGCAAGACAACCACTCCTGGTATTAGAAAATATTATGCAAAAAATAATTTCGAAAAACTGTACTCACAAGATTTAATGCAAAATTTAAATGCTATTTTAAATTTGTGGATTGTGATAAATAATAGAGTCTCACTAGAAAATGAAAAATGGTCCGAAAATATTGAAATAAAACAAACTTTGGATACTTTGACCTCTTATCCTAATGAGTTTTGGAAATATCCTGTTGTCATCTATTACTTACACTATCATTACAAAGATACATTTGAAGATGACTTTCTTATTTTTTAAAAAGATTATTAGCAGTCCTATCGGCAAAATACATCATAACACCTACAATTAATGCCGTTAAAACTGGAATCTTGAATTTAAATGCAGAAATAATTAACTCAGCACAACCCAAATTCAATTTTGGCCAAATCGATGAGAAAGAATTGTCAGATAAAATTAAAACTGCGCATCGTAATACAGTTAGGATGATTTTAAAGATCATAGCTTATCAACATCAATCGGAATTATTACCAGAAAAATGGGAAATTGAGCATATCCTTCCCCAAAAATGGCAATCAAGTTATTTCCCAACAAATTCAGATTCTGAAGTCAAAGAATTAGTTGAACATATTGGTAATAAAATTCCCATTGAAAAGAAGGTCAATATTATCGCAAGTAACGGATACTTTGCTAAGAAAAAGAAAGCTACAAGAAGTCCAAAGTTGGCATCTTACTTGAGTTAAGTCAAAGTAATAACAATTGGGGACTTGATGAAATTAGAGAACGTGATATTCGTATTTCTGATAAATTCGTTAGAATACTGAACGAATGGGGCCTAAACCAATCTGAATCTGATACAGAAGAATTGTTAACATTTATCCCAGAAGAACGATATTCGGACTATCTTGATTTTATAAAGCTTTTCAAAATGGAAGATTCAAATGAATCAAGAGAAAAATTTTTGAGCATATAGCAATTTAACAAAGCACTTTAGCTGATAACACATATTCTGTTACTATCAACTAAAGTGCTTTTTTCATGTATTTAGAGGCAATTATGGATACGTTTATCTATTTGTATAGTCACCAACATTTAATAAGTTTCCGAAAAAGACTTATTTTCCCGAAAGTTTATTATTTGCTGTTATAATAGACATTTCTTCATTTTTCCGTTATAACAGACACTGACATACTCTTGTAATATTATTTTGGTATAATTAAAATTATAGAAGGAGGCACAGATTATGAGAAAATTAATAGGTATACTACTACTTTCATTATCAATAATTACGTTAATTGCTTGCTCTAAAAACAACTACCAATCTTTTGATGGTGAGTATTATTGGATCTCAAGTGAAAGAAACGAGTTAGCGTTTACTATTAAAGGAAATAATGCTTCCATTGAGCATGGAGAAGCCGATAGCTTTACCATTAACAAACAAAAAAATACGGTCGAATTAACTGGACAAAATATTGCAAGTCGGACAGAAGAATATTCATTTAAAGATGGGGTCTTTTCTGTTGATATTAGTGGAGTTAAGCATGACTACTATCTTAAAGGTAGCGAAGCGTATAAAAAGGCTCTAAAACAATATGGATATAAATAACATCATTCACACCTATTTTACCGAATAGGTGTTTTTTTGTGCTGAATAGATTACTTCAAAAAACTTTTAAACTTATTCTTAACCGAATAGTCTATATTTCATGCAAATTAGTTTAATCAAAGAGATTGGATTGTATTTTATTATACAATGGATTCATGAATAATATAAAAGAAACAAACATCAGAAAAGCTATTTGGCATATTAGACGTCACCTGAACGAACTATTGAATTCACAAGATGAAAAATATAGAAAACATGAAATGTTCCATCTAAGATCTAGTGTTGAATGTTTAGAACGTGTAATGAACAATGAAAAAACCTATCCACCTATGGATAGGGAAGAAGTATTTTGAGCATAATTTTTTAAAAACGTTCTTTTCTAGTATTTGTGAAATCCAAAACGCAGGACTTCCAATCCTGCGTTTTTATTATTCTAATTTGAACAGATGAACTAGTACCAATTCATCAAATGGAATAAATTCTATTTGTTGATACATTCCTGTCAAATTATTAACTCCCTCCGCTTTAGCTAATCCGACTGGTATATAATCCTCCATATCGATAAAACAAAGTATTTTAGATAAAACAAACTGTTTAATATTTAAATCCGTTAGAAGTAAAAAATCAGCTTTCACTTTCAACAATAGTTCATCTACTGATTTAGACCATTTTTCAAAATAATCCACGATTGAAATTTCTCCCTCATTTAGGCTCTTGAGGTATATTTTATTTTGCCTATTACTAGTCTCATTTTTTCTTAATTCTGAAACTGAAATAAGGGGTTTGATAGCTGTTGTTTTTTCTTGCAATACATCATAGCTTCTTGATAAATTACTAAAGGGTAAGGAGAAATGTTGACCGTAATCCCTCAATAATTTTAACATTTTTATTTCATCTAATTTTTCAAAATTTAAAACTTCTTTCTTCAAATCAAAGCGATTTTCTTGCTTACAATACGATTTAATATTGTCAATAAATATCCTTCCAAACATAATATTTTGCATAAATAAAAACTTGCAATCTCGATATATATCATTTAATTTAGTGTCATAATCATCAATATTCTCAATGTATTCTTTTATGAATTCTTCTGACCTCTTATAATTTCGATAACAATCAAAAACATTAGTATATTTATTTAAAAAGATATTGTATTTCTTAAAATTTTGAAATTCATTCTCATTAATTTTCAATAAAAAATTTCTATCATAATTTGAAACAAAATAACTATACAACTTAACCCTCAATTATTTTCAGTCTCTTGGTCCCATAAATCGGTCACCATTTAAATGTATCATATGCTCCGGAGACTCAGCTAACCAAACCTCTGTTTCCCAAGCAATACTATTCGCAAACTTTTTATAAGTTTTAAAATCTTGAAATGCTGTTATGTAAATATTTCCAGCATCACAATCTTTAGTTATTTCCTCTATTTCAATTATCCTCTTTGGAGTAATTTCACCAACAGATGTTACAGCTTCTATAAAGTACAACCAGTTCTTATCTTTATCATAAAGTACAACGTCTGGTAATTTATCATGAGCGAATACCTCCATTTTTAATTCTTTGAATCTATCTTGATTTAATACTAAAAATTTATTAGTGGTATCTCCTACATAAATAACCTCTGTATTTTGAGCAAATCTAGGTGCAAATTCCTCTATAATCGCTTTTTGTAATTCATTGTGTTTACCTGTTGAAAATTCGAACCCCTCTGAATTTATTGTAATAGGAATTTTAGTCAAATTTCTTTTAGATTCATATTTATTTTTCAAAGTCTCGTGAGAATTTGAAAATTCATTTAATTTAAACTCCCACTCAACACTATCAAATTTTTGGATTAATTCTTTAAATTCCGAGGTTATTCTATATCTAAAATTTGGAGAATTAGTGGCTTTATCATTGTTCTCTATAATACCCGCTTGCATAAAATGCTGTATAGCTTGTTTTCTAAAAGTCTCTCTACTATTTTCAGCATAATTTTTACGATAATTAGTATTTACAAATTGAATAATATCATGAATCCGAATCCAATTATTTGTACTTCTATCCCAAGTAGCTTGTTCGTCTATATCAGCCATAGCAAGCAAAGTTAAAGCCGGTAGCTCCGCACATTGTTTGTCAGGCATCCCAATAAGTTCTAAAATCTTTTGAGCGCTTTTAATACTAGGCATAATCTAAAACCTCTTTTTCTAGCAATTCATCGCTATTTTGTGAAGAAAAATCTTCACTATCCATCAATTTTCTTCCTAATTTCTTTAACAGTTTTTTATTCGGAATCGGCATATCATTAATTTCTGTTGCATTAACCTGCGTAGAACCATTTAAAATTCTATAATAATTGTCATAATAACTAGAATTAAAAATAACAAATAAACCAAATACAACATCCCTATCTAAATGTGTTTTATCAATATTCTCAATAAAATTCAATTTATTATCTGTAGAAATATAATTTGTATGAATATCATCCTTTAAGTATATCGCCGGTTGTAATCGCTTGGATTCTTCTTTTGAAGTAAACCGTTTTAACATTAAATAGTCCTTATTCTCCTGCATCATACCCTTTGTTGGTAAAAGATATTGAAATGTTTCCTTTAAGTTTGGAAATTTTACACGTCCATTAACTATATTTGAGGAATAAATCAGTGGTATTGTTTCCTCGGTAGATTCTTCACTTAGTCTTTCTCTATTTTTAAAATCTACTGTTAATCCTGTTTTCAATTTCATTCCCAGCGTTGGTAGTGTATCTTGGAAGCTATCCAGTTTTTTTAGAAGATGAATTTCTTCTTTACTTGTTGGAATAAAGATATATTTATTTGCCCCTCTGATAATAATTTCATGATTCACGTATAATTTTTGGATATTTTGAAAACTATTATTTTCAGAAGTTGAAATTTTTATATCAATTTGCTTATTTTTAGGCATTTTAACAAATTTCACAATAACTGTTTCTTGCAAAACTTTCTCAATGGAAAAAGCTTCGTCTCTGCTATTAAATATATGAATATCAGTTAGAATTACATTATTAAAAATAAATTCTCTAAATTTTTTAAAATAAGCACCTGAAGTCCAAGAACGTGGAACAATAAACACCATCTCACCTAGGCTATTTTTAAGACAATGAGCACTTAGAGCCATAAAAAGGAAATAAAGATTGGGTGCGCCTGAAATAATCGATTCCATGCCCAAAGTTTCTGGGGAATGTCTTGGAATTTTCAAATACGGCGGATTGCTTATTATATAATCAAACTGTCCATATCTGGTAATTGTATTCATTGAAAATTCTAAAGATTGTTCTGTAATAAAATTCTCATCCAATATTTCAACATTCAACTCTATATCTTTACAGTAATCCTGAAAAACTCTGATATTTTGTTCTAAAATAGGCAAAACATCTTTATTATTTTCCACTAAAATTAGTTCTATATACTCAACATCATTCTTCTTCGCGACTTCAAGGAAAGCCGATAAAATTCCTGTTCCAGCTCCGGGGTCTAATACCCTTATTCTATTTTTAGAAAATGAAAACATGCTAGCCATAAATTGAGCTGTTTGACTATCTGTAAAAAATTGTCCAATCTTTTTCTCTCTTTTTTGGTTTTTGTACCCAAAAATAGCTGTGTATTATCAATAATTTTTTGTATTAAAGTCATAGTATTTCTTTCTTATTTGTACTCTTTATTATATCACATCGTCACAAAATGATACTGTCAATAATTATGTGTAAACACTCAAGTAGAGTTATGACATCATTTATTTAATTGGCATAAAGTTTCCAACGACAATCCCCACAATTCGCGGATCTTCATCATATGAAAGAAAAATATCTCTATACTTTGGATTGATAGAAACTAACTTTAAACCGTGTTCTTCACGATAAACTCGTTTAATGTAGGTTTGGCTATTACAGACTACAGCGTAAATCTCTCCATCATAATCAAATCCTGTCTCACGAATGAGAGCCACAGAGCCATTTTTATATTTGGGCTCCATCGAGTCTCCAGATACCCATGAAGCAAAGTCATGAGCTAGTTCTTCATCAAAATAAACAGTATCATAGTTCTGATCGTTATAAACCGATGAACCGATACCTGCAGACATTTTTTCGTAAACATGGTATTCATATAGTTTTTCTGATATTGAAATAACATTCTTACATTGTTCTTTTTGAACTAGGTTTCTAACATAACTAAGTGCTTGATCCTTCCCTTCATCTGATAGAGTATTATATAGCCGGACGATTTCAAACTCTGTAAAATAACCTATTGGGACATCTAGAATCTGCTCTAACTGCTTTACTTTTTCTTTAGATGGTTGTTTTACTCCACGCTCCCATGCGGAATAAGCTTGATAACTAATACCTAATCGATCCGCAATATCCTTTTGTGTTAATTTCAATTCTTTCCTACGAGTTTTTAGTTTTTCTGGTTGATACATCACTTACCTCACATGACTAATAATTCTAAATTCGCCTTTCTCCTTGCTTCTGTTTCAGATAACTTTTCACTATCCCACACGTAGGCTAAAGATTTTCCCTTATTGTAAACAAGCCACACCTTGAATTTCTTTACCGCTCTAATTTCGTCCCACCTAGTCTGGTCAAGTAATTCTGGTAGTTCTTGACTCGTCACAAAATTGGTTCGTTTCAATCTCTTTTTTAGCCGTTCTATAAGCGAGGGTTGATATTGATTGAATTCTTCAATCAATATTTCTTTCAGTTGATGAAAGTAATGGTGAAGGGAAGCGTTTTGACCGTCTAAGTATTCATCTACTGCCTGCTTGATGGCTGATTCAGTATCCACTTGGTAAACTCTCAACAAATCAATCAATCGAAAATAAAGCGCTTGCTTTGAAACCTCTAAATCTTCTTTGACTTTTTGAAATGAATCACAAGAGTAGTAAATCTTGGATAGTAGAACAATATCAGGCATGAGAACGATAGCTGAAAATATATTAGCTTCTCGCTCTAGAATAGATTCCTGATTATCCACTGACTCTGTAAAATAAGAACCATCGTGTTTCAAGATAAAGTGTCCTAATTCATGACACAAGGTAAAGTGACGCTTGCTTACAGGATTATCTTGTTCGTAGGAGAAACTCGTTCCTAGTTCATCAATAACCGTCAACCCTTCAATTTTATGATTTGAAAAGTGGTGAGAGATGACTTTAATCTGATTCATATCAATACAATGGTCAAAATAGTAGCGAAAGTGATAGTTCAGGGTTGAAATTTCTTCTTCTTTTATATACGGATAAAGGACTTGCTTTGTGATTTCGCTTACTCTTGAATACAATTCATCCAAAGAATGATACCTCCTTAAGTATAGTCTGAAAAAAACTAAACCATTTAGGTTGAGTTTATTATATAAAAAAAGTGGACGATTGTCCACGAAATATTATGAGGCTGTTGGGATTCGAACCCAAAGCGGCTACTCATACATTATTTTGTTATCTCTAGAAAGTCAGTCAGCTACCTCAGCGCCGCATGAAACTACCATTGACAATATTGTTTCTTTCATAGTTTTTTCTCCTTTAATTTAATCCATGATAAAGCTAAACTCATCATCGAAATAAAAATTGAGATTAACATAGAAAGACCAAAAGAGTGACAAAATACTGCAAGCTACTATCAATCATTATCTGACTGACACTAGCTCACCTAGCTTGCTTATTAGTATATTTTTCTATGAATCTGTCAACAAACAATATACAACTTAAGAAGAGATCAAGAACCTGTTTTGTAATTTCACTTACTCTTGGATACAATTTATCCAACGAACAGTAGCTTCTTTAAGTCACAATGTATAAAACTAAAGCAAATAAATTGAATTTATAATACAAAAAGGTGGATAATTGCCCACACAAAGATCAATTATTTTTTTGTATCATCATACCATGTAATAATTTCCTGTATCGTTTTAAACATACCTGTATTATTAATTACAACAAATAGTAGATTTTGTTTTACTCTCGTAATTCCCTCAAATAAATTATTTATTTGTAGATATGGATAATATTCATTGGTCACCGCTATTAATTTTGCATCTTCATTATAGTAGACTCGCTCATCTATCGGAATCAAAACATTATCATATTCCCTACCAATTACAGTGAACCCATTTTCAGAATCTGATAAAATCTGTTTTCTTTTCTTAACTCTGCTAACAACAGTAGTATACTCTGCAATCTCAATACAGCAATAATTCTCTACTTCTTCACAATTTTTAATAAATTTACGAGCCTCCTCTAATTCCGTAAAGTATACTACGTTTACTTTCGGGAATTCCATTGGTTCAAGACGTCTTGCTTTCAAATCAAATAGTTTTTTTATGAAAGTTGAAAGTGCCTTATCGCTTCGTACTCGGTCTGTTAGTGTATGGTTTTCAACATTTGGATCGGCTTCTAATAAGGCTTGAATATCCTCACTCTTTTCAGTATCTTTTAATACTTGCTCTTTATCAACAGAGAAAATGATAGTTGCAGTAGAATCAATAAAAACATCATATTGATCTTTAGTTAATCTCTGTGCTTCATCAATTAAAATAACATCAAACTCATTATAATCATCAATACTCCATTCTTTTACCTCAGATATTGATTTAAACAAGAAGCCATATTTAGCGGATAATTCAGAAGAGTTTCTAATACTAGCTACAAAAATATAAAGTATGGATTGGTTTTTATTAAATTCTTTTGCTAAATCAAATAGAACTAAAGACTTTCCAGTTCCAGCTCCACCTGAAATACTGAACTTTCCTCTATTATTTCTTAATATTAAATTTCTAATTTCTTTCTGACTGTGATTTAAAAAATATCTTGACTTTATGAATTTATCAGGCTCAGAGTAGGGAGATATCAGAATAGTAGATGCATCTATAAGCTTCAAACTATTTTCTTCAATATACTCCTCTTCTATATTCTTTGCTACTTCTCTAAAATCTACCTTGACAAGTTTTCCTTGATCTATTTTAAACAGTTCATTTGTATTTAATACAAATGAATATGCAAATACATTTTTCCCTAAAGTATTTAACAAATACGTATGTCTATCTAATTGATCATAAATTCCATTTAAACCATCCTGAGGATATTGAGATTTTAGCTCAACATTAAGTATCGAATCCTTTGAAAATCGCAAAATATCAAACTGTTCTCTAAAGCCATCTTCAACTGTTTGATCCAATAAATAAGCAAACAGTTGTTTTGAACTTAGAAGCGGTTTTAATTGCATAAAAAATGAGTTACAACATTTAAGTTCTTCCTCAGAAATACTGGATAATCTATTAACCTTTAAATACGATTTCAACAACTCCTCATTTTCAAAAACTGAAATAAATGAGTCAATATTTATCCACCCTGACTTCATAATCCTCTAATCTCCTACAAATCACCACATATAAAATATGTCAGATGCCAACTTCCTTTATACATATTATTTGTTACACAAGCCAAAATACTAATACAAATTTTTTATCATTTTTTAAGTGCAATTAATTTACTATTCTAAACACTTATTAAACAATTATTTCAATTTCTAAAAGCTTTCTTGCGTTCTTCCATAAACTCAATCAACTCTTTTTTGAAAGTTTTCTTTTCTTCATCAGTCAATCCCTTTGAGTTCATACGGAATAGCAATTCAATATTGTCTAAATCATTTGATTTTTCTTCTGAGTTCCCTACTAAATAATCAACTGTGACATTCAATACCTGTGCAATTTTAACTAGATTTTCTTGTGTTGGTTTTTTTACTCCACGTTCCCATGAAGCATATGCTTGTTGGGAAATATCTAGTTTTTCAGCTATTTGAGCCTGTGTTAGTTTTACTTGTTTTCTTAGTGTTTTCAAGCGTTCTGCGAATTCCATATGTGACCTCAAAAAAAATTTTAAATTTCTGCAGAAAACCGTTGACATTTACAACTATTGGTTGTATAATATAATCAACAACTAATAGTTGTATAGCAATTGAAAATAATAACCTTATCTTCAAGGCTAAATCACGATCATTGACAATTAAATAAAAAGTGCGTCTGACAACCAGAGGACTGATCATCAGAACAACACATAAACTTCGTACCTTTATTGTAAATGTTTTGATAAGAAAAGTCAAGTCCGTATTATGGTTGAAGTGAAGATAGAAAACAAGACTCCATTCTTGTGGGCTTCCACGCATTTCGGACTTTCGCACTTTTCCGAATAGTAAAGTGAACTGGCTTCGCCAAAGGGCGTAAGAGAATCCCTTGGGTATGATGATGACTACCTAAAGAGATTGGCTGGGAAAGCGATGGTAATTGATGCAAAGCACCTTGCTAAACGTTGCCACCGTGAAGGAGGGATCCTTCAACCAAATAACTTTTCTTTACTGCTGTCTATCTAATAAGGTAGACCTACTCTCAAGCTACTAAGTTCTTTCCTTTTTTCACTTAGTAGCTTTTTTACTTTTACAATAAAGGAGAACTCTATGACAAACTTTTTTCGCACTACAATGTAAGCGACTCTATGAAAACTATTTATTTACCTATGCTATGTTTGATAGCTCAGAAAGTCTACTAGCTAAACTATATAGTCAAGCTCTGGTAGATATAGATCATCTAGTCTCTAAGGCAAAAGAAACAGGATTTGCTTATGGAGATATCGATCTTTATAGTCGCATGTATAAACGCAAAATTTTTAATCACTATTACTCAAGAGTTAAGAAACTAGCTTAACTCTTTTTCTTTTACTCAAAATTTGAAAGGAGAATCCTATGATTCCAGAAACACTAAAAATGAAACCAGAATTTATTGGTCAAGCTTATTATGAAAAATTGGGGAAAGCTCCTCAGTCTGTATTTGGTAAAAAAGGAAAATACCAACGTCACATTCTAAACAGTGCAGAGCACGGCGCCTTTCATGTCATCACACCAGCCTCTACAACGGTCTTTCCAGAAGATGCTCTAGTAGAAGCGGTTAACCCAATCTTTTTCTCAGACACTATTTTAAATGGTAAGAATGTTGCACCTTACCGCAATGTTTTTGCGGAAAAATTGGTACTTAAAAAATAAGAAATAAAAGGAGAAAATCACATGGCTAAAATTGGATTAAACTACGGAGAAAAACTACAAATTGCTGACAAGACGTATCGTGTCATCACAGAGGGACTGGATGTCCCGGCAATCCTTGGAAAACTGACTTTCCGAGGCATTGAAGGTCCTGAAGTCATCTTTGAAGTAGATCAATCGCAACGAAATCCTGACGGATCATTTGTCCAAGTCAATACAGGCGAGATCCGTGGCATCGTTGTAGGGATTCATTCTTCTGTCCAGCACGAAACACTCTTTTTCACTATCGCAGACATGTCAGAGTCTGAAATTGAAGACCTGGGAATTAAATACCGAGAAGAAGTAGAATTAGAAGATATTGTTGTCGCCCATATTCACGTGAATAATCGGGATATCTTTAAACTCTTCGCCTCAAAAATCAAAAAGAAAGCGGGAGCTACTCCAGCTAAGGAAACTAAGGAAGTGAAACAAACAGAAAATAAGAAAGATAATTAGGAGGTGATCACTCATGAAACTCTTTACCTATCGAGGAAAAAGAGTTCAAATCTTTCATCGAAACATTAAGGGAATCACATGGTTTATCTGGTGGTTTCCTTTTTTGTTAGCTACTAGTTATTATACTTACCTTCATCTAGAGGAATTGAAAGTTCATCCCTTACCTCAAGGATATTTCATTGGATCCGGAATTCTATTGTCAGTTCTTCTTTCTTTGGGGGTCAATTACCTCTGTTATGAGAAGATCCTCTTCTTTCAAAAGCTCAATAGTCTTCGTATCCTCTCTCGTTTCTTATTAGAGAATAACTTATATCTGGTCAAGAAAGTCAAACGAGAGAAAGGAATTGTTGAGAAAATCGCTCTTCCAAAAGTTTACCTCAAACAAAGTCACTATGAGCTTCAAGTCAGTTTCATCTTAGAAGGAAATAAATTTCAAGATCGATTTTTAAATCTTGGTTCTACTCTTGAAGTCATGTTTAACGGAGATTTTCGTGACAAGAGTTTTGATAAACGATTTGTAAAATACAAAATCGCCATCAATCGGATTGAGAGTCGCATTTCAATTGATCAAGTTGAAGTGAGAGGGTCAAAGATCCGCCTTATGAAAGATGTCTACTGGGACTATGTCAAAGACTCCCACTTACTTGTTGGTGGGGGAACTGGTGGAGGAAAAACTGTCACTCTCATGTCCATTATCTATGCCTTATTAAAAGTCGGCTATATCGATATTTGCGATCCTAAAAACTCAGACTTGGCTTCTTTAAAGAAGCTTCCAGTCTTCCACGGTCGAGTCTATTCTAGTAAAGAGGATATCATCAATTGTTTTAGAGAAAATGTAGAGTTTATGAAAAAGCGCTACGAAGTCTTAACATCTTTTCCAGACTATAGACCAGGGACCTATTACACCCATTACAACTTAAAACCTAAATTTCTTCTAGTAGATGAATGGGTCGCTCTCATGGCCAAGATTGATCGAAACTATAGCCAACAGTCGGAACTCATGGAATATCTAACTCAAATCGTTCTAGAGGGCCGTCAAGCTGGAGTCTATGTAATCTTTGCCATGCAACGGCCTGATGGGGAATATATCAAGACTTCTCTTCGGGACAACTTCATGATGCGTCTTTCCGTCGGTCATTTAGAATCAACAGGCTATGACATGATGTTTGGGGATGCCAATAAAACCAAAGAGTTTAAAAAACTGGACGAAATTAATGGAGTGAAAGTAGTCGGTCGTGGTTATATTGCTTCAAGCGGGAATCTAGCTGGTGAGTTTTATTCGCCTTATATTCCACTTGACCAGGGCTTTTCCTTCTATGATGAATACGCTAAAATCCCAATCATGGAATTTGAAGGAGAAGAGTTCTCAGTATTTGAAGAATATAAACCACCGATTGAAACAATGCAAACGATCGAGGAAGAGGAGACTTTGGGAAACGAACTAGATAGGCGAACACTAAAGGAATTTGCGGATGAGCACGATCTAAAGATGCAAACTCTTCGAAAAATCATCCCTTATATGGAAGAGCACGGGATCTCATTTGAACGGAGTGATTCCGCTATTCTCATTGAACCTTTCCAAGAAAAGTTACTTCTTGAAACAATCACTCGCTTTGAGGAAGATGGACGCAAGTCTTATCCAAAAGCTATTGAAGCGATTGTCAGTCATCATGGGCTAGGACAAGGGCAAGGGCAAGCCTGACCGCAGGTCAGGCGAAGACCGAAGCCCGCCGTTCCTGGCTCGTGATGACAAGAAACCCCGTTTTCTAATAGGGGTTACATTTGGCAAAAACGCCAAGTCCACCCCTCCTCATTCCTTATGGGAGTTGGGTTTTCAATTTTTATGAAGTGTGTCACTTTCGTCAAAAAGTGTGTCACTTCGTTAGAAAGAGGTGTTGCGATGAATGGACAAAATTAGTCCTTTTCATATTAAGAATTTCAGAAAACAAACAGGACTTAGTCAAAAAGCATTTGCACAAGCTGTTGATCTACCTACAAGAACCTACCGCTCTTATGAAACAGGTGAAAGAGGACTGACGATTGATAAGTTTAGAGAACTTAAAGAAAAACTTGGTTACTATCAAGATTGCGATAAAAACAGTCTTCGGGCTCAAATTGACTATCTACGATTGACCTTTCCTAGATTAAAGGATTTAGATGCTTTCTGTGAAAATTTTCTTCACTGTCACCTAAGCGAATTTACAGACCAAGAAACTCGCCTTATGAACTATACCCACTTATGGCAACGAGGAAACATCTGGATTTTTGATTTCTTTGATAAGTCTGTGACCAATGACTACCAAACTTGTCTTCAACTATCCGGTCAAGGATGCCGTGAGTTGGAATTACTTCTAGAAGACAAGGGAATCACTTGGCAGATCTTTCTTCAAAATATCCTTTATTCCTATGAAGATGTTCGGGTGAAGCGACTCGATATCGCTCTAGATGAACTCTATAAGGGCTACGGTCACGAGGACGAACAAATTCAAATTCCCAAATTGATTGATAAACTCTATTCCAAAGAGATTGTCCTAGACACGATCAAGAAATGGAATATCACGGGTGGTGGATCGTTCACAGATAATGAAGACATGGAAGCGAATCACGGCTTATCCATTTACTTTGGAAGTCGTCAAAGTCAACTCTACTTCAACTTTTATGAAAAGCGCTATGAAATAGCTCGAATGGAAAACATCTCCTTGGACGAATCCTTGGAGATTTTTGGTATCTGGAATCGCTATGAATTGCGATTTTCAGATCAGAAAGCTCAAGGCATTGTGGAGGAATACATCAATGGTGTAGATCTCGGAGAAATCGCAAGAGGCATCATCAATAAAGAAATCCAAGTCTATGATGGTCTCACTCGATTTGGAGCCTATAAACCCGATGAAAAATGGCAACGGCTCTTTGGGGGTGTCGAACCCTTAAAGCTCTCAACTAACCCACAACCATACAGTATTGAGCGAACGATTCGCTGGCTGACCTATCAAGTTGCGAACTCCCTTGCCCTAGTCACTGAAGCAGACAAGATCCTCCAAACAGAATACATGAAAATGATTCAGAATAGCGGAGAGATCACTGATCGTGGAAAAGCCATGTTACGACTTCTCAAAGCTAATAAACACTATGAACACTAGAAAGGAAAAACTATATGGAATACAAAGTTCAAATCAATTCACTAGAAAACTTTAAAGCTTGGTCTGGTGGACTGACCACCTTGAACACTGTCCGTGAACGTGGTGGAGTGGATACTCTAACCGTCATTTGTGAGGATATCTTCTCTGGTGATACACCAACTGAAGGGCAAATCAATGACTGGCTCTGGTTTGATTCAGATTTTATCTACCAAGCTCTAGGCTACGATGATCTGCTTGAGGCTTCTTGAGATGCTGAAGAAGATTTATCAAGCAGACTTTCTGCTTCTTCCAGAACAAGAATTCTGGCATATGTACGTTCTCTTACGAAAAGGAAAGGACTTCTACTACGAATGTGCTGGTAGATGTACAGAAGAGCTTCCAGACAATAGAGGTTTCTACAACTATGAACATGCTTGTTTCACACTAGATGGTCAAGTGTTGAGCGTAAATAAAAAAATGCGCCCCTCACTCATTACTTATATCCAAAAGACCATCAAAGACAATCAAGAAAAATTTAGAAAGGAAATTGAAATGGCTACTAAAACTATTTTTGAGAAAAAAGTCTCTCAAGTCACGAATGAACTGGGAGAATTACTTAAAAAGAAAGATCATAGAGAGGCTTGGACCAAGGCTGGAGAATTAAATAGTCTCCTTAAAAAAGAAGAAGCCAAGGATCTAAAACCTGACTTGATCGAACAACTCCAAACTGAGCTACGAGGCTACTATTACATTAATGGCGAGATCGAAAAAGCCAATAAGCGCCTTTATGCAAAAGGCTCAAAGCTCATTGAACTTGCTAGTCTCTAAAGGAGGATCTATGGATAAAGCCAAACGCTACTTGCTTCAAGCAAAAGAATATCTCTCACACTTTAAAAAGGTGGAGAAAAAAGGAGGCCCACCAAAACTAAAGGTCACCAATAAAAAGACCGTTAATATTGCAGTCATAGGAGGAATTTCTTTCCTCCTTTTTGTTGGCCTCTTGGGATCTGTCCGTGCTATCACACTCTCAAATAAGGTAGGAGCACTACAAGCTCAAGTTGAGGCAACAAAAAAACAAAAAGCACAGCCAATGGAGTCTAGTAGAAAATACGACTACAAACTCCAATATTACCTGAATGATTATGTCTATGCTTACTTCACCCTTCCGCAAGAAGGGGATAAACAACAAGCTCAAGTGGAATACTTAAATAGCTTTTACAACTTCATTCCTGATGTGAAAGCCCAAGGTCAAGTTCGAAATCCTAGTGAACTCCTCTATTCTCAGTTAGTGACTGTAGAAGGGAAGGTTGCGACCTATAAGATCAAATACAAGGAAACTATCCGTCGGGACAATAACACGGAAGAAAGAGAAATTGTGACAGGTTTCAATATTCCATTTGATGAAAAAGATGGGAAATACTATATCTCCGGCCTTCCTTGGTTTTCTGCTATTGAATCCTCACAAGCTGGACACTTTAGCGAAGACGATCAGCTTCAATTAACCGCTAACGATCACTTTTCAGATAGTCAGCGTAAGAAAGTTGAAAAGTTTCTCAAGGTCTTCTTTACCAACTATACTACCAATCAAGACAACCTTAATTTGATTGCTAAGGATGTGGATATTATAGCTAATACCACCTTCAAAACAATTGATTATACCTATCTAAAAAAAGATGGTCAGAATCTAATCGCTTATGTTCAAGCAACCTTTGAGGTCGGAGGGACCACTCATTCAGAAAACTTCACCTTTACCCTCTCAGAAAAAGAAAAGACCTACTATGTCACAAAACTAGAACACACCATTCCACTGAATTATGCAAATGATAAAGAATAGGAGAACTTTATGAATACAGACAATCTACGAACCTTCCTCCAGGGCGATGGAATTTGGATCCTGACAGCTATTGCCGTGCTCTTAGCGATCAAGGCTTGGCGGAACAGCTCCTGGCTTCAACTTTTCTCTGTCGTTGGTTTCTATGCCGTTATTGTTTCCATTGCCAAAGGACAAGATATCCTCAAAGCAGTCGGCTGGTTCCTACGACTCTTCGGTATTGAATCAGGACTTTAAGCATGAATGAAGAAAGACTTTATGATTACAGTAAGGGCCTAAATGCTCCTTATTGGATCCAAGAAATCAAGACAAAAAAGGGCACTCGACTATGGTACTTTGCGACACCGATGCAGTTGTCCTTTTTCATTGTCTTTATCATCGTCTTTGTGGCCATGTTACTCTTTGGAGGGTTTATCTTTGTGCCACTCGCAAAAATTACTCACTCAATTTCTCTCTTGCTCTATTGGTATCTCCCTTACAAATTGGCCAAGTTCTATACTGAATACGAGCCTCACGGTAAAAAGATGCACGTCTTTATCGGAGATTACCTGATTTACTTCTGGGATTTTAAGCTAAACAAAAAAGCTATCTATCATGAAGATCGGATAGAGCCTGTAGAAGAAATTGTCTTTGAAAAAACAAATCTATAGAAAAGGAGGACCTATGAGTATTACTTTAACCTATCCTATTAGGGAAACACATGAAAATCTAGCTCTCAAAAAAGATCAAACAGTCGTTGCTTATTATCGTATTCCCAACACTCCTATCACAATTACGGATGATGAAAAAAAGGGCAAACACAAAATCATTGTTGCTCAAATGATGAAGAAGCTCCAGAAAAACAAGTTCTTTGAAATATCTCTGATCCCTAAAGACTATCTTTTAGAAGAGAAAATGCGAGACTTTTCAGATGCTCTAGCAGATGATAGTCGTGAACTAGGAGAAGAATTGCTTCTTTACACAGTGGATCGTCTAACAGATGAAATGGAAATCCCTTATCAGTTTGATTGGGTCGTTGGAGTGACCTTACGAAAACAAAATCATGGAGCTACCGTCAAAGACTTGGCCTATGAGAGCTTCAATGAGTTTTCAGAAAAAATCGCAAAGGGTCTTGGCTATGAATATGAGTTAAGTCCCACTTGGTATGAAGACTATAAAAGTGATGAATTCACTATTTTTCAAGCCTTCTCTGTCCTTCGGGCAAAACGTTTATCAAATGAAGAACTCTTTTACTACCAGCGGATGCAGTACCTTCGCTATATTCCTCACTACAAGAAAGAGGTGCTCGCTAATCGTGCTCAATTCAATATCACAGACACCTTGATCAAAGTCCTAAAAGGTGGTTTCCTCAAGCTAGAAAGCCCTTATGGATCTTCTTTTGTGACTATTCTTCCAGTTGGTAAATTTCCTGTTCAATTCAATGGTTTTCATTTGGGCGAATTTATCCAACGATTTAATTTTCCTGTAGAACTAAGAATCAAGGCAGAGTTCATTGATACCAACAAGATCAAGGGACGAATGGGACGTTCGAATACCCGTTATCGGAATATCATGGAAGAGGCAGAAAATACTGATACTGTCCAACAAGACGAGATCATCATGGGCTCCATCTCTCTAAAGGACTTAATGAAGAAAGTCGGAAACAAGGAAGATATCATCGAATATGGAGCCTATCTGATTGTCTCTGCTTCTAGTGTGAACCAACTCCGTCAAAGACGACAAGTGGTTTTGAACTACTTTGATGATATGGGAGTGGAAATTAGTGAAGCCTCTCAAGACGGACCTTATCTCTTTCAAGCTCTGCTCTATGGAGAAAACCTCCAAAAGAAAACTCGCACCTGGACACATATGGTCACAGCTCGTGGATTTTCAGAGCTCATGCCCTTCACCAATACTTCTTCTGGAAACCGTATCGGTTGGTATATCGGCCGAGTAGATAACTGGACTGGCCGTTGGGACGATATCGATAAAGCTATTGATTCCTCAAAGAACATTGTCCTCTATAATGCGACAGTTGGAAATAAAGAAGATATTGCCGGAAAGATTACCAAGAACCCGCATATCCTCATGACGGGGGAAACGGGACAAGGGAAATCCTTTCTTGCTCAGATCATCCTTTTTAGTGTAGCTTTACAAGATGTCAAAACCCTCTACATTGACCCGAAACGTGAACTTAGAAATCACTATCAAGAAGTGATTAATTCACCTGAATTTGCACGTCTCTATCCTGAACGCAAGAAACAGATCGAGAACTTTAACTTTGTAACACTGGACAGCTCACTTCCATCAAACCACGGAGTCTTAGATCCTATTGTTGTTCTAGATAAAGAACAAGCTGTAGAGGTCGCCAAAAACATGCTCGAGTTTCTACTACAAGCTGTGGATGATGTCACAATGGACCAGAAAACAGCTATTACAGAAGCTATTAATGCGATTGTAGAAAAACGAGGCGCTGGTGAGAAAGTCGGCTTTAAACACGTACTAAAAGTGCTGAGAGGCTCTACTTCCTCTGAAGTTGCTTCGGTTGGTCGTTATCTGACTTCAATTGTCACAAACTCTATCTTGGAACTAGCCTTTTCAGATGGAACCACTCAAGGACTTAACTATGAATCACGGGTGACTATCTTAGAGGTCAATAACCTCAAGCTACCAAAGGATGATTCTACAAAGATTTCGGATCATGAACGTAACTCTATTACCCTCATGTTTGCGCTGGGTGCTTTCTGTACTCACT
The DNA here is from genome assembly GCF_041026655.1 of Streptococcus sp. CP1998. Lineage (NCBI taxonomy): Bacteria > Bacillati > Bacillota > Bacilli > Lactobacillales > Streptococcaceae > Streptococcus > Streptococcus sp. CP1998. Next base: position 359,654 of record NZ_CP163380.1, on the reverse strand, counting down.
TTGGAGAACGCAACGAACATGAAGATACCATTGAGTTCTTTGACGAAGCATGGATCCTTATGAAGTCTGCAGAAGGAAAAGCCGTTATCAAAAATATGCGTCGGATTGGACGCTCCAAAAACAATACCTTGGCACTGATTACGCAATCTGTACATGATGCAGAAAATGACGATGATACAACGGGATTCGGGACCATCTTTGCTTTTTATGAAAAGTCTGAACGAGAAGATATCTTAAAACACGTCAATCTCGAAGTCACTGAAAGCAATCTCGAATGGATTGATAATATGATCTCTGGTCAATGCCTATACTATGACGTCTATGGCAATCTCAATATGATTTCCGTACACAACATCTTTGAAGATATTGATATGCTTCTAAAACCAATGAAAGCTACGGTATCATCAAGCCTTGAAAACAAATACGCTAGTTAGGAGGTGAATCCATGCAAGAAGCTTTTGACAAACTAAGGGGAGTCGATATCTTCTCTCTCAAGTCCTATATGGAGCCGACTGGGTTCGCTTTCTTTAACGGGGCTTGGGTTCTGATTAATGAGCTTTTCGTCAACTTCTTCTTTTTCATTCTAAACGCAGTGGTGGGCTTCTTTTCTTTGTTAATACGAATTCTTGAAAAGATTGATCTTTACTCCAATTATAAGAACTATGTATTTAATGGAGCGATGAATATCTGGAAAGGATTTATCGGTTCAAGTTCTGGCGGAGTCGCAAAACAATCACTCGTTTCAATGTTGCTTCTAATCCTAGCTTTCTATCTCTTTTACCAGTTTTTCTTTTCGAAAGGAGCTTTTTCAAGAACTCTACTTCATGTTTTTCTGGTACTCATCCTTGGCTTTGGTTATTTTGGAACAATCGCTGGAACATCAGGTGGTCTGTATCTACTAGATACCATTAACCATGTCTCTCAAGATGTCACTAAAAACATCACGAATATCAAGGTAGAGTATGGCAATAATAAATCCATTAAAATTGGTGATTCCATGGCAGATAGCTATATTGCAGAAACCTCTTATAAAGCCTACGTCTTCGTCAATACTGGACAAGAAAATGGGAAATATAAGAATAGCCAAGATGGGAAACAAGAAACTTTTGACGATAGTAAGATACTAGGAACAGGCGATAAGAATGGAAACTTTAAAGCAGTTAAATCTAAAGATCGCAATAAATATCTAGATGAACTAGGAAATGGAGCCAATGATGATGGTGAAAAGAACCGTTGGGTTTCCGCTATGCCAGATTTCATCTTTACTCGTATGTTTTATGTGATCTTCAAAATCTGTGAAGCCTTTGTATTAGCGATACCCGTTATCTTGATTCAGATGTTAAACGTTATTGCTCAGACACTCGTCCTGATGATGATCCTGCTCTTTCCAATTGTGCTATTGATGTCCTTTGTACCAAGAATGCAAGATTTGATTTTTGGAGTTCTAAAAGTCATGTTTGGAGGGTCGCTTTTCCCAGCTATCACGAGTCTATTAACGCTTTTAGTCTTCTACATTGAAAAAATGATCGAAAACATTGTCATTACAGGTTTTGATGGCATCCTTAAAACACTTCCATCTTTGATTATCTTCGGCCTTGTTTTTAAACTACTCATTTCAGTTGTATCAAAAGGACTTGTATACTTCCTTCTATGGAAATACAAAGCTGAATTGATTCAATTCATTCTTGGATCTAAAGCACGAATGGTTGCGAATGATATTGGAAACAAAGTTGAAAAAGGGGTTACAAAGACCAGAGAGGTGGCTTCACAAGTGCCATCGAGAAGTTTTTCATCTGCTCAACACCTTGGGAACTTTGCCTTAGCAGGTGCTGGTTTCGGAGCTGGAATGGTGATGAATGCCAAGAGTCACTTCCAAAATGTTGGTTCTTTCTTTACCAATAAAGAATCAGAGCACCAACCTGATGAAGTGCTCCCAACAGAAACGCTTGAGACTCCAATAAGTCCAGATGCTCCAGAACCAAACATTCCGAAAACAAAGCCAACGCTAGAAGGGGTTAAACCAGTTGAAGAAAAAACACCACCAACTCCTTCAATGGAATCCCCAAACACAGTAGAACCAACACCAAGTTCAAACGAGGAATTTCAAACTCTTAAAGAAGAGTGGATTTCTCCATTTAAACAACTCCGCATTAATAGTATTGAGCACAAATTAGAGGAATATAAAGATCCTCAAGCCATGTACAAAGCCCAAGGATCCAATGCCTTCACTCGTGCTTATAGAAAAACCATGACACGAGATGATAAATTGAGAGCCAATATTGAACGAAGAGACCGATTAACAGAACGCTTAAGACAACTTAGAGGAGAATAATATGAATACCAAGATACGCTCAAGAACTGCTTTTCTAAGAGTTCTTGAAGAAACTCTTTATCAAGCCTACCAAGAAGGAAAACGCTCAGTCGATTTCCTTCTTTTATTTCCAGTCTCAGAACAAGAAAGAGACCAAATCATCCTACAGACTAAGTCCTATTCAGTCGTTTTAGATGCGAAATGGCGTTTTGGGACTGTTTTGTTCACTGCTTATATAAGACATTGATTAGAAAGGAGATTCGATGAAAAAACTAAAATGGTTTCTATTAGCTGGTCTCATTCCTCTCTTTCTACCAGTCCTCATTATCATTATCCTTATGGGGGCTGTCGGAGGTGGTGGAACGAATGGCTCCTCCCAATCCAAAAATGGAGTGACTTATGCGGATCACTGGTCAGATGGAGATCCATATACTCACAACCTACTGGTTCATCGCTTCGGTATTACAGCAGAGCAATTAGATGGCTTTTTAGATACGTTAGGAATCTCCTATGATAAGAACCGAATTAATGGGAAGAAGCTCCTCGAATGGGAAGCTAAATCTAATCTTGATGTCCGTGGAATCGTTGCGATCGCACTGAATGAAAGTTCCCTTGGAACTGCTGGGGTAGCCACTAATCCTGGAGCCAATATGTTTGGTTTTGGGGCCTATGACTCCAATCCAGAATATGCCAATAATTTTAATGATGAAGTTGCTGTTGTCGGACTAACCCAACAAACCATCATTGGAAATAAAAACCAAACCTTTAAAATTCAAGATGACAAGGCTAAGAAGTTTGCGAATGGAACACTCAATCCAGCAACTGATGGTGGAGTCTATTTCACAGATACCACCGGATCAGGAAAAAGACGTGCAGAAACCATGCAAAAACTGGATGCCTTCATTGATGAACATGGAGGAACACCAAAAGCTCCTGAACAAACTACAGGAAAAACTAGAGATGGTGGTGGCATCACTTCAAATGATATACCTGTAGGCTATAGTTTGACAACAGCTATTGATACCACAGGATATATCACTAGCACCTATCCTTGGGGACAATGTACCTGGTATGTCTTCAACCGTGGAAAACAAGTCGGAGTCAACTTTGATCCATTTATGGGAAATGGTGGACAATGGATGAATAAGCCAGGTTTCACAACAACCCATACACCAACAGAACACTCTGCTCTATCATTTAGTCCTGGACAAGCTGGAGCTGATCCAATATACGGGCACATTTCATTTGTGGAGCAAGTCAAATCAGACGGTTCAATTCTTGTATCAGAATGTAATGTTAAGGGATTAGGAATTATTAGTTACCGTACTTTTGACGCAGAAACTGCCAAACAATTTACATATGTTATTGGACATTAGAAAGGAGAACAATATATGTTAGTACAACTACCAGAAGAACAGACACAAGAAATTCAAAAAATGATTGCAACTCTTATCAAAGATGAGATTCATCATTTCAAAGAAGATATGGGGTTAGACACTCCATTTCTGAACAAAAAACAAACGTGCCATTATCTAGGAGTTTCACATAATACTCTTGATATCTGGATTGCAATGGGCCTACCGTATATTCGAGTCGGAAAGTCCATTCGTTTCAGCAAAGAAAGTATCAATCAGTGGATGACTCGCCTAGAGATAAGTGCATAAGGAGGCAAAAATGGGCATTTCAAAAACAAAAAATGGATCCTATAGGCTTAGGGTATATATACCCGACGACGTCCAAGGAAAGCTAGGGATTGGAAAACGATTTGAAAAAAGATTCAAAACTCGCAGAGAAGCAAAGGAAGCAGAAATAAAGTTAGCTGTTGACATTGAAAATGCACGTTTAGGAAGGTCTTCTACTTTATCTCAAAGGAAAGGAGATATTCTATTCAAAGATTTTTATAAAGATATTTGGCTAGAACCTTATAAAGCAGGGCAAGCCACTGCTACCATTAAACCACCTACAGCAGTAACCATCTTTCAAACAGAAAATCTCTTTCGTTTGCAGATTCTTCCCGTTCTAGGTAATTATTCTATTGATCATCTCAATGAAAACAAACAACTAGTTTTGTCACTTCTTACCCCATTATCAAATTCTTATGCCAACTTTAAATCTATTAGAGGGTACGTCAATTCTGTCTTGGACTGGGCAGAGGAGCTTGAATATATTCAAGTCAATAAGGTAAAAAAGACAATCAGTAGAATTAAAGCTAATAAAAAACTAGCTCTCAAAGAAAGTAAAAAGTTTGAAGACTTAGCATTAAATGAGGAGGAACTTAAACAATGGCTACAAGCATTTGATGAAGATCTAAAAAATGATCGAATGGAATTAAAAGATTATGCTTTGTTCTATACGACATTCTTTTTATCAGATAGAAAATCAGAAACCTATGCTCTCCAATGGAAACATATCAATTTTGAAAAAAATGAAATTCTCATTGAACAAGCATTAGACAAATTCGGGAATCTGAAATCAACCAAAGGAAATAAAAAAACTCTATTTAAAGCTCCTAAAGAACTAATGAATATCCTGACCGATTGGAAAATAGAACAAAAAAAGCAACTAAAGCTGTTTGGAATCAGACAGAATGAAAAGCAATTCGTTTTCACATACAACAATAGAAAAAACGGTATTAACGTTCCACTTCATATTGATTATCTTAATCATCGAATGAATTCTATTCGAAGAAGACATCCGGAACTTCCTCCAGCATCTCCTCACAAATTAAGACACACCGGAGCAACTCTGGCAAGACAGGCTGGAACATCATTAAATGCTATTTCAGAAGCACTTACTCATAGTGACATCCAAATAACGAAGACTTATGTCAATACTACTGAAACAGTAAATCAAACAGCAGGAGAAATAGCCTTTAGAAGTCTCAAAAAGTAATAGTGTGAACTTGGGGTGAATTTTGGGGTGAACTTTAGTTTTTTGAACAAAAAAAGACATCCAAGAAATAATTCTTGAATGTCTGTAAACGTTGATATAATCGTGTTGATTAACGCTTTGAGTGCAGTGGTTGCCATCCAATCAAACATCGCTTCGCTTGTTTTCTTGGGGCAACTGTGCATAGCATATCTCTATGCGACTAAAGTCGCTAGAGCTATCCTAATTGCGCACCGCCAGTTCTCATAGAAAAAAACACCTTGCAAGATGCAAAGTGTTTTCGTTTGTATTCTGCTGTCCAGCAACGAATTAACGTTTAGAGAACTGGCTAGCTTTACGAGCCTTTTTCAAGCCTGTTTTCTAGTATTTTTATATCTACTGGCAGATTATCCGACTTATCCCCATCAACATCTGACTCTAACTCAACCTCTGAAGAAATCCTAATATTGCGTACTTTGATATATTCGATATTATTGTTACCTACTAGATCCCCTTTTTAATAAATCTGGGATAGCCGATAATTTAGAAATGATGGATGAATCCTTTAAAATCAAGATATTTCCATATTCATCTGTATTTTCATCAAATAGTTATTTGTCTGCATAGTAATTGGATAGAAGAACTAAGACCTGAGTAGCTTCACCTTCATAATTGCCATTTTCGCTTTCAAAAGGTAATAATTGCTTGTTCATAGCTTGGCGAATCAGTTGCACCAGCCAAATTAATTGTCTTGACCGACGAATAAAGCGACTTCTTTCAAGGATTCGACCATAAGGAAACAGTTGGCAGATTCTATAAAAGTGTCGATGTGATTCGGCACGCTCATCAGACTCGCTACACAGAGCTGGTACATAATATCTGCTATAATTTTCTGGAAGATTTGGTCAAGCGGTCTTTTAGCCGTGTGACAGGCATACAGGAAAAACACTATTTATTTACTTTTTGCACGGGAGGCTTTAAGATGTTGCTGGACGCCTTTCTTGATAATCACTCAGAGTCGCCAGAGTGTCTGGGCTGGGATATGGCAAAGATATACCGCGCCTGAAACTGTTCTTTGACGCTGATAAACGCGACATATCAATTAAAATGTCGCACTAAAATGATTGAAAAGTGATTGAAACTGTGTTATAATGCACATGTAATTTTTAGAAAAGAGGTACTAACTATGGAAAACCTAGTAGTTTCAGTCTTTAACACTGAAAGCGAAGCTTATCAGTCCTTTGCGGATTTGAAGGCTTTCCGCCAAACTCAGACGACCAAGGTTGCTCAAATCGCCTTGGTCAAAAATGAAAACGGTCACATCGTTGAAAAAGAACGCTATGACTTTGAAGATTCAACGACGGATGCAACCCTAGAAGGTGGCTTGCTCGGTGCAGTTATCGGGCTTTTGGGTGGTCCTATCGGCGTCTTGTTTGGTTATGGTATTGGTAGCCTCTATGGTTTGGCTGCTGGTGATACCGTTGATACGGCAGAAGCTGGCTTGATTGACGTTGTGTCTCAAAAATTGATCGACGGCGAAACAGCCGTTGTCGCCTTGGTGCAAGAAAACAACGAAGCAGTCATCGATGCTTACTTCATCAAGTACGACACCCAAATCGTGCGTTGGGATGTAGCAACCGTCGTAGCCGAAATCGAAGCAGCTCTGCAAGTCCAAGAAGACCTCTACAACCAAGCGCGTGCGCAAATGAAGGCTGAACGTAAAGCAGAGCGCAAGGCCAAAATTGAAGAGTTCAAGGCAAACATCAAATCAAAATTTGATAAATTGAAAGCCTAACGTCTAAGCGTCTCATAAATTTAAATGTGACTGAGACGCCATTTAAAATTTATGTGCGTCGGATTCTCACAGTTAAATAATTGCGTTGACAAAGCCGTTACAGCCGTTCTTCCATTCTTTGAAAAGAATGTTTAATAGACAAGAAATCTGGACTAGTATTGGTCTGGATTTTTTTGTGAATATAGAGGTCATAGCTTTTTGACTATGCTTCGTTATAATTAGAAAAATTTTAAGTTTTATCAAGATGAAATCAGTCAGACGAAGACATCCCGAATTAGCACCAGCATCACCACACAAACTAAGACATACTGGTGCTACTCTTGCTAAACAAGCAGGTGTTTCTCTTGAAGCCATCTCAGAAGCTCTTACTCATAGTGATAAAGAGATTACAAAAACTTACGTTAATATCAAAGATAAAGTCAATCGGACTGTAGGTGATATTGCTTTTCGTAGTTTAAAAAATTGATGGGGTGAATATGGGGTGAATTTTGGGGTGAACTTTAGTTTTTTGAACAAAAAAAGACATCCAAGAAATAATTCTTGAATGTCTGTAAACGTTGATATAATCGTGTTGATTAACGTTTTGAGAATTGTGATGCTTTACGAGCTTTCTTAAGACCTGGTTTCTTACGCTCAACTTTACGTGAGTCACGTGTAAGAAGTCCTGCGCGTTTCAATGAATCGCGGAAGTCTGGGTCTACTTGAAGAAGAGCACGAGCGATACCGTGACGGATTGCTCCTGCTTGACCAGCGTAACCACCACCTACAACGTTAACGAAAACGTCGTATGAACCTGCAGTTGAAGTAACTGCGAATGGTTGGTTGATGACCAAACGAAGGTCAGCGTGTGGGATGTACTCTTCAACATCTTTTTTGTTAACAGTGATTTTACCAGTTCCTGGAACAAGGCGAACGCGTGCAACAGCGTTTTTACGACGTCCAGTACCTGCATATTGTGCTTGTGACATACTTTATTGTTCCTTTCCTTAGATAAGTCCTGAAATATCAAGAACTTCTGGTTGTTGTGCAGCGTGAGTGTGCTCAGCTCCAACGAATACTTTCAATTTCATACCTTGAGCGCGGCCAAGAGTATTGTGTGGAAGCATACCTTTAACTGATTTTTCGATCAAACGTACTGCATTTTTAGAACGAAGTTCACCAGCAGAGATTGATTTCAATCCACCTGGGTGGTTTGAGTGAGTGTAGTAGATCTTATCAGTTGCTTTTTTACCAGTCAATTTAACTTTTTCAGCATTGATAACGATTACGAAGTCACCTGTATCAGTGTGAGGTGTGAATGTTGGTTTGTTTTTTCCGCGAAGCACGCTAGCAACAACTGCTGAAAGGCGTCCAAGAGGTACATCAGTTGCGTCAACAACGTACCATTTGCGTTCTACTTGGCCTGGTTTAGCCATGAATGTAGTTTTGTTCATGATTTCTCCTATATGAATGTCGTTTTTGTTTACAGGGCGGATGTTCCGGTCCGCGAGTTATTTGAAAGGTTCCGGGGCCTTACAAATGGGGTAAACAATACCGCCTACTATTGTATCAAAATTCTAAGATAAAAGTCAACCGATTTAGAAAATTATTTACGATTTTCTTTTCCAATGACAAATCCGATCAAGGCATTAGGGCCGACGTGGGCTGAAATAACCGGTCCAAGGGGCATCACAAGGACTTCATCAATCCCTTCAAGCGCAAGCATTTCTTGCTTCAGTACTTCGGCTCCTTCTAGATCGTTGGTATAAGATACCAAGGCTGTACCTTCACCGATATCTGCTTTGATCAGCTCCAGTAATTCCCGGACAGCTTTTTTGCGTCCCCGAACCTTGCTAATTGGGACCAATTTCCCTTCCGCATCAATCCAGAGAATGGGTTTGATGCTGGCCAAACTTCCCATGATCGCGGCACTTTTTGAGAGACGGCCTCCACGCATGAGGTGGTAGAGGTCATCGACGAGGAAATAAGTCCGCAGTTTTGGCGCTAAGTCCATGATTTCTTCCTTGGCTTCTGCTAATGAACGGCCTGCATCACGCGCAGCTACTGATCGCATAACCAGGTAGCCCTCTCCAATCCCAGCCGCCTTCGGATCGACAATCTCAATCACGGCTTCTGGATAGTCTTCTAAAACCAGATCCCGTGCCATGACTGCACTCTGGTAGGTCCCAGATAAGACCGATGAAAAAGCCACATAAAGCAGAGCTTTTCCTTCTTTGGCAAATTGTTCAAAGGTTTCCTGAAATTGGCCCACATTGACCTGACTGGTTGTCGGTTTGGCCCCATTTTTCATGGCTTCTAAAAGCTCAGGACTGGTCAATTGACCTTGGCCTACTGTCTGGTAAACCGTCCCATCTAACTCAATGGTCAATCCAAGAATGGTCACCTGGTGTTCCTTGGCCCAGTTCTGATCTAAATCTGCGGTCGAATCGGTTAAAATAGCAAATGTCATTACTTGTCTCCCATCATTTCTTGTAATTGTCGCAATACTTCGTGATCGAGCGGTCGCATGGGTGGTTTTTGATCGTTCACCACTCGCTGCGCCTGATTGAGATTCCCTTTGACAACTGCGACCCGTTTTTCTAACTCTCTGGCAGATACCCGAAGGGCTCCTTGAGCAAAGACAGTCCATTGCTCATTTAAGTCACTGGTCGCTACCGATACTTGGTGGAGAGGCGTATTGAGCTCTGCCGCCAAGCGCTCGATGTAGTCATCTGCCGTCTCATCTTCACCGGTAAAGACCACCTGAACATTGAACTCCTCATAGGTCTGCCGCACTCCTGGCATATACTGGGCATCAAAGACACAGATGACTTCAATCCCTTCAAAGCTAGCATAGTGGCTCAGCTTTTGCAGGAGGATATTGCGGGCTGCATCGAGCTCACTTTTTTGAAAGAGTTGGCGGGTCTCCTGCCAAAAGGCAATCATATTGTAGCCGTCAACCAATAAGATTTTTCGTTTCATATCATTGCCTTTCTACTATTATAGTATAGTTATAGTCGGTTGCGAAAGACCTCATACATGAGAATGGCTGCTGCCACACTGGCATTGAGGCTTTGAACATGGCCATTCATGGGAATGGTGATCATCTCATCAACTTGTTTTTTGATATTGGCTGAGATCCCTTTTCCTTCATTGCCAATGATCAAGGCTAACTTGCCAGCCGTATTCCACTGATGCGATGGCGTGCCGTTCATGTCGGTCCCAAAGATCCAGAAGCCTTCTTCTTTTAGCTTGTCTAAGGTTTGGCTAAGATTGGTCACACGCGCAATGGGAATGTGTTCCACTGCTCCGGTAGAAGTTTTAGAAACCACTGGGGTTACCCCAACCGCCCGGTGCTTAGGAATGATGACTCCTGAGACATTGGTCGCATCAGCTGTCCGTAAGATAGATCCAAGATTGTGCGGATCTGTTAAGCCATCGAGAATCAATAAAAGAGGGTTCTCTTCTTTGGCTGTCTGTTTCAGAATCGCTGCCAAGTCTGTGTAAGCAAAGGCTGCCACACGGAGAACAAAGCCTTGGTGAACAGCTCCTTCCGTCATTTCCTGCAGGGTTTTCTTTGGCGTCCAAGAAATCGACACTTTTTTCTCAGCTGCTAAGGCCTTGATCTTGTCGACATTTTTTCCTCGGAGGTCTTCTTGAATATATAATTTATTGCCTGTATTGGCTTGTAAAGCCTCGGTGACTGCGTGGACACCGTATACGATATCGTTATTTTCCATAGAACTAGTATACCACAAGAAAGGAGGAAGAGGCCAATTCATGATATAATGAAATCAAATCAATCTCAATGAACAGACCGAACTAGAAAGGAAGCCATGCCTCTTTTTCAACGAACCATCAAGCTCACCTTGGCCACCTGTTTAGCAGCTGCCCTTGCTTATGCTCTGGGCTTGACCTATGCCATCTCAGCTGGCATTATTGCCATCTTGAGTATCTCTGATACGCGTCGCAGTACCATCAAGCAGGCCTACCAGCGCTTTATGTCAACCTTGCTGGCCCTTGCTATCGGAAGTCTCGCCTTTTCCTTTTTAGGGTTCAACCTCTGGGCATTGGGAGTCTTTATCGCTCTCTATGTTCCTGGTGCCTTTCTATTGGGCTGGCAGATCGGCATCACGCCAAGTACGGTGCTGGTCACCCATCTTTTAATTGAGCAGTCTACTTCCTGGGGACTCTTGCTCAATGAACTTGCTCTCTTTTTAATTGGGACCAGCTTTGCCTTGCTGGCCAATCTCTATATGCCTTCTAACCAGGGAGCAATCGATCACTACCACGATGTTGTCGAAGACCAACTGAAAAAGATCCTTGGTCGTTTTGCGGAATTACTTGGTAAAGGGGATGGTCGCAATGATGCTCGCTTGATCAAGGAATTGGACAGTATCCTAAAGGACGCTTTGAAGCTAGTTTATCTGGACCATTCCAACCACCTCTTTCACCAAACCAACTACCATATTCACTACTTTGAAATGCGCAAGCGGCAAAATGATATCCTGCAGGATATGGCTGAGAACGTCAACCGTTGTCTGTTAGTCATGAGTGAAAGCATAATCCTTGCTCAACTTTTTAAGAAGACGGCCCAACAGTTAAGTCAGGAAAATCCTGCCCAAGATCTTCTAGATGATATTAGTCAGTATTTGGCGATCTTTCGCGAACGCCCTCTTCCCAAGGCCCGTGAAGAATTTGAAACACGCGCCACCTTGCTCCAGTTGTTAAGAGACTTAGAAAATTTCATCCAGATCAAGGTTGATTTTTACCAACAATTTCATCAGGAGACAGAATAGATGAATACAAAAAATATAACGACAATCAAATACAGCTCTTTATCAACTGTATTGAGTTGATGAAAAATGACAAGCTGGAGAGGACAAAAATGCTTCTCTCCTCTTTTGTTGTCCAAAGCGATGAGGCTATTCGTAACTTTGAATGGTTGCATTGATAAGAAAGTTTCAGTGCATTATTCATATTCTTATCCTAAAATTTTAAAAACAAATAATTGAAAATTACATTTCTTTATGGTAGAATGAGAGGGTATTCGATAATACGTAGTGATATATTTTTACAATAATATAAATAAGATATTTTTCATAAAAATATACACAACGGTAACGTAATATAGAAAACAATTTTTGAAAATTGTTTTGCAGATTTTTATCTGAAAGATCCTTCAAAACTACAATATAAAATAGGAGTACTACGCATGGCAAATATGCCTACTAAACACAAATCGTTTCGTGTAGGATTGAATTTTTTAGGAGTAGCTACAATTCTGTGCACTAGTTTTTTAGCTTCATCTGGTACAGTAAATGCTGATTCTAGCGTAAGTAATGAATCAACAAACAAACCTCTACCAATCACTCCTCCCAACATCGATCCTAACAGTTATAGCTTGACATGGTTCGATGAATTCAATGGTACAACACTTGACCAATCAAAATGGGCCTATGCCTATTCAAGTTTTGACACTGCTGCAAGAACTCAAATGCACAATACTGATAATCCGGAAAACGTTTCAGTGTCCGATGGAGTTCTGCATCTAACAGCGCTTTACTCACCAACACGACAAAGGTGGAACTCAGCTACTAAACAAATGGAAACTATTCCAAGAACAAATACCAGAAAAGACAAAGACGGGAATGTAGAAGTATACCCTGCACCGTTTACATCTGGAGCCATTAATACTTTTAATGACAAAGGTAAAGTAAAAGCATCTTTTAAAGGTGATTTCTATGCTGAAGCTCGTATCAAATTACCAATGAGTGAATCATCATGGTCCTCTTTCTGGTTAACTGGTACGAATCGCAAGGAATGGCCTGGTAATGGTGAAATCGACGTCTTTGAATCAAAAGGATATGATCCAAGCGTTCTACAAGCCAATACCCATACACCTAAATCAGAGGGAGCTAGAAATAGCAAACAAACCCAAAGGCAAATTTCTAATAATGGAGATACACAGTCTGACTTCCACACATACGGAGTCTTAAAGACTAAGGATAGTGTCAACTTCTATTATGATGGAGAGCTTAAGGGAACTGTTCTAATGAAGGACATTAAGGACCCAAATCCATTAGCTGATCCTGAAAATGGTATGACTTTACGTCTAAGTCATATGGTTGGTGGTTCATTCCTAAAAGACGGAACGCCTGGTGGCCGTGACTACACTGATGCTACTCAACATATCGACAGTTACCGTGATGGTTCTCGTTCAGATATGCTTGTAGATTATGTACGCGTATGGCAGCCAATTTCCACGGAAGAAACTACTACAACTACTACAACAACTGAAGAGCCTACAACTACTTCAACTACAACAACGACTGAAGAGCCTACGACTACTTCAACTACAACAACGACTGAAGAGCCTACGACTACTTCAACCACAACTACAACTGAAGAGCCTACGACTACTTCAACTACAACAACGACTGAAGAGCCTACGACTACTTCAACCACAACTACAACTGAAGAGCCTACGACTACTTCAACCACAACTACGACTGAAGAGCCTACGACTACTTCAACCACAACTACGACTGAAGAGCCTACGACTACTTCAACCACAACTACAACTGAAGAGCCTACGACTACTTCAACCACAACTACGACTGAAGAGCCTACGACTACTTCAACCACAACTACGACTGAAGAGCCTACGACTACTTCAACCACAACTACAACTGAAGAGCCTACGACTACTTCAACCACAACTACAACTGAAGAGCCTACGACTACTTCAACCACAACTACAACTGAAGCAACATCAGAAAACCCTGGAACACCAGAAAACCCTGGAACTACAGAAAACCCTGGAACACCAGAAAACCCTGGAACACCAGAAAATCCTGGAACACCAGAAAATCCTGCAACACCAGAAAATCCTGGAACTACAGAAAACCCTGCAACGCCAGAAAATCCTGGAACACCAGAAAATCCTGCAACGCCAGAAAATCAAGGTAGCAAAGATGATTGGAATTCCCCTACAACCCAAGAAGCACTTCAAAATAGTAATGAAGAAAGCCTAGCCCAATCATCAGGAAACGGTGGAGGTCACAAATCACTTCTTCCAAGTACCGGTGAAGTTGTAGCAACTGGCCTTGTATTCTCAGGAGTACTTACGTTAGTAGGTGCAGTCTCTTTGAAACGTAAATCATCTCGTAAATAAACAATAAATACTAGATAAAATGACTCTTTGTCAACTGTAGTAGGTTGATAAGACGTTACAAAAAGGAGAGAACCAAAATGGTTCTCTCATTTTTGATGTTCAAAGCGATGAGGATTCTAGTTTTGAAGTTTTCAAAGTTCCGGAAGCCAAAAGCATTGCGCTTGATGACCTTAATGAGGTTATTAGTAGCCTCTAGTTTTGCATTTGAGTATGGCAGTTCCAGTGCGTTTATGATCTTGTCCTTATCTTTCAAAAAGGTCTTAAAAACAGTTTGAAAAATAGGATTTACACAAGAAATCGCTTCTTCAATAAGATCAAAGAAATGGTTAGCTTGTTTCTCTTGAAAATAAAAGTGTAATAGTTGATAGAGGTCGTAGTGCTGTCTAAGTTCTTGAGAGTATGAAAGCAGCTTTTCTAGAACCTCTTTATTGGTCAAGTGTGAGCGAAAAGTAGGGCGATAAAAACGTTTATCGCTGAGTTTACGACTATCCTGTTGAATGAGTTTCCAGTAACGTTTCAGTACCTTATATTCGTGCGATTTCCGATCAAACTGATTCATGATTTGGATGCGAAGACGGTTCATAGCACGACTTAGATGTTGTACAATGTGAAAACGATCCAGAACGATTTTAGCGTTTGGGAGTGAAACAGTCTGGGGGACTGTTTCAGCCTGAGCCTTGAAATTCGAAAGCGAAGTTTTCTGGCAATATCGTAGTAGGGGTTAAACATATCCATGGTAATGACTTTCACTCGACTTCTCACCTGTCTAGAATAGCGAAGGAAATGATTGCGAATAATTACTTGAGTCCGCCCATCCAGAATAGCTACGATCTTTCTGGAATTAAAATCCTGTGCAATGAAGCTCATCAACCCTTTCTTGAAGCTGTATTCATCCCAAGACATGTGAGTTAGAAGGAAAGATAAATCTGTCTTGAATTTGAATTCTTTCAATTTACGAATGACTGTTGAAGTAGAGACAGACAGACTTTCTGCGATAGCTGTCATAAGAATCTTTCCAATGATGGTTTGGTCACTTTTCATTATAGGTCTTATGGGACTTTTCTTTTTGCTATTCTTTTTATAACCCTTAATTAAATTACATAGAAATGATCTTGCCCGTCATTAATGTAATACACCACTTCTTTTTTTTGTATATATGATATAATTTTATTAGAAAAATCAAATTATTTAACAATTATTATTAACTAATAATTGAAAATATCTTTAATTATGATAAAATGAGTAGAGAGTATAGTTTTAATTTATATTAAGTAGTATATATTTATTTTAAACCTTCTCTTAAATGAATTTATCATTTAAAAATTTGAAAATAGGAGGATATTTATGAAAAATATTCCTAGTAAGTACAAAAAACTTAGGATAGGACTAATCATTTTAGGTGCCAGCACTATTTTAAGTAGCAACTTTTTTACTTCAATAAATACAGCCTACGCTGAGTCCGGTAAAGATAGTGAATTACCTAAGTATACATTGCCTGAAGGAGTACCTACTAATTACAACGTGTTATGGAATGATGAGTTTAACGGAAATGAGTTAGACCAAACAAAATGGGGTTATCTGTATTCTTCTTTCGATACTAGGGCTAAAACTCAAATGCATTTTACTGATAAACCAGAAAATGTTTCAGTATCTGATGGTGTCTTGCATCTTACAGCTCGCTACTCACCAACGCGCGAAAAATGGAATTCAGAAACAAACCAAATGGAAACCGTCCCTCGAACAAACACGAGATTGGATAAAAATGGTAAGGTTATAGAAGAATATCCTGCTCCATTCACATCTGGCGCAATCCAAACCGTGGATTCTAAGGGCAATGTTAAGGTAGCGTTTAAGGGTGATTATTATGCTGAAGCTCGTGTCAAATTGCCTATGAGTGAGTCTTCCTGGTCAGCATTCTGGATGTTTGGCACAAAGTTTCCCGATTGGCCTGCTAGTGGTGAAATTGATATCCTAGAATCTAAAGGGTATGATCCGAATTACTTACAAGCTAATGTTCATTCACCGTTTAAAGTTAATGCTGATTATAGTCAACAGAACGCAAAGCGTATCCCTAATAATGGTGACACACAAACTGATTTTCATACATATGGCGTCTTAAAACAAAGTGACAAAATGACATTTTTTTATGACGGTAAGCAATTTCACACAGTTGATTATAATAAACTGAATGTAAAAACTCCTTTTGTAGACCCAGACAACACAATGGCTCTTCGATTTACTCATATTGTTGGAGGATCATTTCTTAAAGATGGAAAAAATAGTCCACGTGACTTCACCGATGCTACTAAACATATTGATAGTTATCTAGACGGTTCGCGTTCTGATATGCTTGTGGATTATGTACGCGTTTGGCAACCTAAAGAACCAACAACTGAAGAGACAACTACGACTACTTCTACAACAACTGAAGAGCCTACTACGACTACTTCTACAACAACTGAAGAGCCGACTACGACTACGACTACTTCTACAACTACAACTACTTCTACAACTACAACAGAAGAGCCTACAACTACAACTACTTCTACAACTACAACAACTGAAGAGCCTACAACTACTTCTACAACTACAACAACAACTGAAGAGCCTACTACGACTACTTCTACAACTACAACAACAACAGAAGAGCCTACAACTACTTCTACAACTACAACAACTGAAGAGCCTACTACGACTACTTCAACTACAACAACAGAAGAGCCTACAACTACTTCTACAACTACAACTGAAGAGCCTACAACTACTTCTACAACTACAACTGAAGAGCCTACGACTACTTCAACCACAACTACAACTGAAGAGCCTAAGACTACTTCAACCACAACAACGACTGAAGAGCCTACGACTACTTCAACCACAACTACAACAACAGAAGAGCCTACTACGACTACTTCTACAACTACAACGACTGAAGAGCCTAAGACTACTTCAACTACAACTACAACGGAAGAACCTACAACTACTTCTACAACTACAATAACAACTGAAGAGCCTACGACTACTTCAACCACAACTACAACGACTGAAGAGCCTACGACTACTTCAACCACAACTACAACTGAAGCAACATCAGAAAACCCTGGAACTACAGAAAATCCTGGAACTACAGAAAATCCTGGAACTACAGAAAACCCTGGAACTACAGAAAACCCTGGAACACCAGAAAATCCTGGAACACCAGAAAATCCTGCAACGCCAGAAAATCCTGCAACACCAGAAAATCCTGCAACGCCAGAAAATCCTGCAACTCCAGATAATCCTGGAACACCAGATAACCCTGGAACTCCAGATAATCAAGGAACACCAGATAATCCTGGAACACCAGATAATCAAGGAACACCAGAAAATCCTGGAACACCAGATAATCAAGGAACACCAGATAATCAAGGAACACCAGATAATCAAGGAACACCAGAAAATCCTGGAACACCAGATAATCAAGGTAGCAAAGATGATTGGAATTCCCCTACAACCCAAGAAGCACTTCAAAATAGTAATGAAGAAAGCCTAGCCCAATCATCAGGAAACGGTGGAGGTCACAAATCACTTCTTCCAAGTACCGGTGAAGTTGTAGCAACTGGCCTTGTATTCTCAGGAGTACTTACGTTAGTAGGTGCAGTCTCTTTGAAACGTAAATCATCTCGTAAATAAACAATAAATACTAGATAAAATGACTCTTTGTCAACTGTAGTAGGTTGATAAGACGTTACAAAAAGGAGAGAACCAAAATGGTTCTCTCATTTTTGATGTTCAAAGCGATAAGAATTCTAATTTTAAAATTTTTAGGCTTCTTGCTAACCGTTAGTGGTGACCTCCTCCTCTTGAAAAAGAAGGAAGTTGAGTAAGTTCCAGGTTTAGACTTGGATGCTATGAAAAGAACCTTCGCATCTGCGAAGGTTCTTCTTATTCCACCAATTCCAACACAACAGTTTGGTAAGGGGCCAATTCTAATACTTGCTCTCCTTCTTGGAATAATCCTGCAGTATTATTTAAAACGACTGTTTTAATCGGAGCTGGCAACTCCAAGCTAGTCTGGCAATTTTGGAAATTGCTAATCACCAAGAGACGCTTGTCCCCACGGCGTTCGAAAGCAATGATGTTTTCACGGTCCCGATAAGCCGGGATCATATCTCCAAACCGAATGGTATTTCCGTATAGGGGATGGCGGTACAAGGCGGTCAGCTGGCGATAATAATTCAAGATGGAATTGGGATCCTTTTCCTGATCTTCCACATTGATACCAACATCTGGTTTTGGGCTGATCAACCAGGCTGACTCATCGCTAAAGCCCAGACCTGGCTCTCTTGACCACTGCATGGGTGTCCGTGCATTATCCCGGCTGTATTTGGCGATAACTGCTAAGGCTTCTTCCTCGCTCAAACCAGCTTCTTTAGCCACATGGTAGCCATTGATGGTCGCGATATCATCAAAATCCTCCACCGATTCAAAGACTTGGTTTTCCATTCCAATTTCTTGGCCTTGATAGATAAAAGGAATTCCCTTGCGCAAGATTTGAATGGTTCCCAGGGCTTTTTTACTGGTATCGTTTACTGGACCTTCCGCGATATAGTGGGACACACCACGAGGTTCGTCATGATTCTCGATAATGGTAGAGAGGATCCCAATGCTATCCGCGCGCTCATGGGCTTGGAAAATACTTTCCTTGAGTTCATCTGCTGTTGGAAGACTGTGGTCAAACCAGCCTTTTCCTTCTTGCCCCAGCATGGTTTGTTTGAAGTCAAAGATCGAGGAGAAGACACCATCTTTTCCAATGAAGAAGTGCAACTCTTCGTCGGTTTCATTGAAAACTTCCCCTACTGTGAAAGCATTGTACTTGGCAAAAGTACGCTCCTTTAACTCTTGCAAGAAAGGTTCAATCGGTTGGGCATTGACCAACGATTCTGGTACTGGAACCAGGCCATTGTCACGATCAGACGGAAGTGAACGCCATTCTAGATCTTTTTTAATGTTTATAATGGCATCGATCCGGAAGCCCGCAATTCCCTTGTCCAACCACCAGTTGATCATGGTGTAAATTTCTTCGCGCAAGACAGGATTTTGCCAATTAAGGTCTGGCTGATCCTTGTGGAAAGAATGGAGATAGTATTTGTTGGTGCCAGGAACCGGCTCCCAGACACTGCCTCCAAAGTAACTTTCCCAGTTGTTGGGTTCCTTGTCACTTTCGATGAAATAAAAGTAGTCTGCATAAGGGCCATCTGGATCCGCTAGAGCTTTTTGGAACCATTCGTGATGACTGGAGCAGTGGTTGACCACCAAGTCCATGATGATGGAAATGCCCCGCTTCTTGCCTTCCGCAATCAACTCTTCCATATCTTCCATAGTCCCAAAAATAGGATCAATGGCATAATAGTCGGAAATATCATAGCCCTGGTCAATAAACGGACTCTTGTAAATAGGAGATAACCAGAGAATGTCAATCCCTAAGTCTTGAAGGTAATCGAGTTTTTCCGTGATTCCTTTCAAATCCCCAACGCCATCACCATTGCTGTCTTTAAAGCTTTTTGGATAGATCTGATAAGCGACCTTCCCCTTCCACCAGTCTTTTTCCATGTTTTGTCTCCTTAAAATGAAAGAGACTGAGATATATCGTCTCAGTCTCTACAGTGTCAGTAGGTATTAGTATACTGTTTTTTCAGTTTCTTTATCGAAGAAGTGAGCTTTGTTCAAGTCAAATCCAAGTTCGATCGTTTCACCAGTTCCAAGGTAGTCACGCGCATCTACTTTAGCGATGAATTCATTGTCACCAACTTGGCAGTACAAGTGAGATTCAGAACCAAGCAATTCAGATACAGAGATGGTTGCTTTTACTACTGATTCTGGGAATGTTTCAAGGAAAGCAGATTCTGTATTCACGTCTTCTGGACGGATACCAAAGATGATTTCTTTTCCTTCATATCCTTTTTCACGAAGAACTTTCAAAGTACCTTCTGGAACTTTCAAGTTAAGGTCTTTAGCCACGATGTGATCACCATCTAATTTCACATTGATGAAGTTCATTGCAGGGCTTCCGATGAATCCAGCTACGAATTTGTTTACTGGGTTTTTGTACACTTCTTGAGGAGTTCCGACTTGTTCCACACGTCCGATTGTACCAGTACCTGCAGGGTTCTTAGTAGCAGACATGATAACGATACGGTCAGCCAATGTCATCGCTTCTGTTTGGTCGTGGGTTACATAGATTGTTGTAGCACCAATACGACGGTGGATTTTCGCGATTTCAGCACGCATCGATACACGAAGTTTAGCATCCAAGTTTGACAAAGGTTCGTCCATCAAGAATACTTTTGCATCACGGACGATGGCACGTCCCATGGCCACACGTTGACGTTGACCACCAGAAAGGTCAGCTGGTTTACGATCCAAGAATTCTTTCAAGCCAAGGATTTCAGCTGCTTCTTGTACACGTTTGTCGATATCTTCCTTGCTATATTTACGCAATTTCAAACCAAAGGCCATGTTATCGTACACAGTCATGTGTGGGTAAAGAGCGTAGTTTTGGAATACCATGGCAATATCACGGTCTTTAGGTGCTACGTTGTTTACAACAGTACCATCGATCGAACATTCACCTTCTGTGATGTCTTCAAGACCAGCGATCATACGAAGAGTAGTTGATTTACCACATCCTGAAGGACCTACGAAAACGATAAATTCTTTGTCTTTGATGTCCAAGTTGAAGTCTTCAACTGAGTAGTGTTCGCTATTTGGATATTTTTTATAAATGTGATTCAGATTCAATTCTACCATGATGGTACTCCTTTGATTTTTATAGTTCTATTGTAAATGAAAACGTTTTACAAATCTATGGCAAGTCTCACAAAAAAGAAAAAGAGTTTTGTGCAAGTTGCACAAAACTCTGGATTGATTCCGTTTAAATCACATCTTGTAAGACCAAATGATAGCACAGGGCTAGATCTGTCAGATTTTTCAACTGAAGCCCCGTCAACTCCTCCCACTTGTCAATCTTGTATTGGAGCGAATTGCGGTGGAGATAGAGTTGCTGGGCGGCCTTGGTTACGACTGCTCCATTTTCCCAAAGAGCAACAATGATATCTTGCAATTGATCTTGACTTTCAATCAACTGATGCAAGCTTGCTTTGATTGGGGTGAGATCCAGATCTGCCTGCTCGATTCCCCACAGATAGAGTTGAGAAAAGCGATAGACACCTTGATGGCCTTCTCGAATCCAAGCTCGAAAGACAGCCTGTTCTGCTCGGATGACAGGAGACACTTTCCCGTCTTTAGACTCGGTCCATACTTGCCCGACCAGGATAGATAAACGAATATTGAAGTCATACTCCATGGCAGAGACGGTATCTTTTAAGATATCGGCCACAGGTAAAGACTGGTCTTGGTCCAGAATGAGCACATAATCTTGTCCGCTCAGTTGCAAGGTTGCTCGGAAGTTGGGCAAGAGTGTCTGCATCATCTCTAGCCAAGAAGCCGTCCCTTCCGCTGTTGAATGCGAGATGTGGCAATAGACGAGCTGCATTTTTTTGATGACTTGAGGGGCTTCTCCCTTTCCATCGATCAGGTATTGGTACCAAGGATTAGGGGCAACCTCTTCTTCATCGCCCAACCAGGAAATCAATTGTTTTTCTCGCTCGGTTAGCTCTTCTTCCTTCAGCAGCAACCATTGATGAGCCTGAAGGGGAATGGCTACATAACCAGCTGGTGGATTGGCTTGATCCGTCACCTCTGCATGAGGAAACCACTCTCTGATATTTTTCACTGCTTTCTTCCTTCTTCTACTTGCTGGATACACCAGTTAATCAGCTCTTCTAGACGGGAGAGCTCCCCCGTCATATGGAGATAACCCATGACAGCTTCAAAGCCCGTCGACATCCGATAGGTCACGACATCCGCATTTTTGGCCTTGGTATGGCTATTGGTATTGCGACCGCGCTTGTAGATCTCCAACTCTTTTTCCGTCAGAATTTCTTGCTCCAGCATGCTTTCAATCAAGCTGGCCTGAGCCCTAGCAGAGACATAGCGGGTGGCAGCCTGGTGAAGCTTATTGGGCTTGGTCATCCCTTGAAAAATTAGGTGCCTGCGAATATACATGGAATAGACCGCATCTCCCTCAAAGGCAAGGGCAATCCCATTGATTAGATTGACATCAATCACGTGTCCACCTTACACCTTCTTTTGTATCCAAGAGCTTGATTCCTTGCGCAGCTAATTCATCGCGAATGGCATCTGCTCGCGCAAAATCTTTCTTAGCCCGCGCTTCCTGACGTTCGGCGATCAAGGCTTCAATATCTGCATCCAAGACTTCTTCGACAAAGACCACTCCAAAGACTTCTAACATCTTGGTCAAGGCATCCTTGACGTCTTGATTGTAGTGACCTGAATTGATCCATTTAGCCAATTCAAAGACGATGGTGATGCCGTTTGCCGCATTGATATCTTCATCCATAGCCGCGATAAACTTGTCCACAAAGCCTTGCAAATCTGCTGGATCTACTTCTCCTGTGAACGGTTGCTCATAGGTATTTTTCAAATACTTGAGGTTGGTCTCCGCATCGCGCACCGCTTTTTCTGTGAAGTTAATGGGCTTGCGGTAGTGCTGGGTCGCAAAGAAGAAGCGAAGCACTTGGCCTTCGATAGTCTTCAATGCATCATGCACGGTGATAAAGTTTCCTAAGGACTTGGACATCTTGACATTATCAATATTGACAAAGCCATTGTGCATCCAGTAATTGGCAAAAGTCTTGCCTGTTTTAGCTTCAGACTGAGCAATTTCATTAGTATGGTGTGGAAACTCAAGATCGGCCCCACCACCGTGGATATCAATGGTATCCCCTAAAATCCCCGTCGACATGACCGAACACTCGATGTGCCAACCAGGACGACCAGGTCCCCAAGGGCTGTCCCAGGAAATCTCTCCTGGTTTGGCAGCTTTCCAGAGGGCAAAGTCGACTGGATTTTCCTTGCGGGCTGTTTCTTCATCTGTCCGACCTGAAGCTCCTAGCTCCAAGTCTTCCAAGGTTTTATTGGCTAACTTAGCATAGTTATGGGATTTTTCCACACGGAAATAAACATCACCTTGACTCTCATAAGCATAGCCTTTTTCGATCAAATCTGCGACAAAACGAATGATGTCATCCATAAACTCAACCACACGAGGGTGACGGGTTGCAGGCTTGACCCCAAGAGCCGTCACATCCTCACGGAAGGCTGCAATATATTTGTCTGCCACTTCCTGAGGAGTAATGCCTTCTTCTTTGGCACGGTTAATGATCTTATCATCCACATCTGTAAAGTTGGAAATGTAGGCAACTTCGTAGCCACGATACTCAAAGTAGCGACGAATCGTGTCAAAGGCCACCGTTGAACGGGCATTCCCTACGTGGATATAGTTGTAAACCGTTGGCCCACAGACATACATGCGGACCTTTCCTTCCTCGATGGGGATAAATTCTCTCAAATCACGAGACATGGTATCATAAATTTTTAACACGCTTCATTTCCTTTCTGTTTTTTACTCTTTTGGCTTCAAATAAACCGCCTGAGTCTGTTTGACAAAGCCAATCTTTTCATACAAGCGTTTGGCACCAACATTGCTATCTTCCACGGCAATCTGAAATTCCTTGTCATTTTGCTCCATGAGTTGGTTGACGAGGGATTGGTGACACGACTCATTGGATCTCCTTACAAGCTCGAAGACCGATGGCTAGCTTCCTTAGCATGCTCCAGCTTGTTCATGTAGTATTCCCGTTTTTCTTCTTCTTGATGAATAACCGGTTCGTCTTTTCGACCGTGCACCCGCACGATCTTGGCAGGAACACCGACAACGGTCACATCACTTGGTACATCTGAGACCACGACAGCTCCTGCTCCGACTTTAGCCTTGGCTCCGATTTCCACCGGGCCAATGACTTGGGCATGAGCAGAGACCAAAGCTCCTTCACGAACCGTTGGATGGCGTTTGCCGACATCTTTCCCTGTTCCCCCAAGGGTCACCCCGTGGTAGAGCATAACGCCTTTTTCAACAATAGCTGTTTCCCCAATGACGAGGCCTGCTCCATGGTCGATAAAGACACCCGAAGCAATGGTCGCACCTGGATGGATTTCGATCTGGGTCCAAAAACGCCAGAACTGACTGTGCATCCGAGCTAGAAGCTTAAAGCCATGATTCCACAAAAAGTGAGAAACACGGTGAGCAGCTAACGCTTTGACGCCTGGATAGGTCAAGAGGACCTCCAGCGAGGTACGTGCTGCTGGGTCATTTTCTTTTACAATATCAATGGTTTCACGCCACCATCCCATACCGTGCTCCTTTCTTTTAAATGCTTATTCTTTCGTTGCTTCACCTGCATCTTTGGCAAAGTCTTTTCTAGTTTTGTGGTGACGAGGACGATCGCCATGACGAGGACCCTTTTCACCTTTTTCTTCTGAATGTTCAGGTTTTGGTGGACGTGGCAAGAGTGCCTTCATGGAAGCATCTACACGACCTTTTTCGTCAATCTTGATAATCTTAACATCCACTTCATCACCAATCGCTACCAAGTCTTCGACACGGTTGGTACGCGTCCAAGCCATTTCAGAGATGTGAACGAGGGCATCAGTCTTGTCAAAGAGGTTGACAAAGGCACCGAATTTCTCGATACGAACAACTTTGGCATGGTAGACTTCGTCCACTTTGGCTTCACGAACCAAACCAGCAATGATTTCTTTAGCGCGGTTAATGGCTGCTTGGTCTCTCGAATAGATAGATACGTTTCCTTCTTCGTCGATATCAATCTTAACGCCTGTTTCAGCGATGATTTTATCGATGGTTTCTCCACCTTTACCGATAACAATCTTGATCTTGTCCACATCAATCTTGATAGTATCAATTTTCGGAGCAGTTGGAGCCAATTCTGGACGAACTTCTGGAATGGTTGCTTCGATGACATCAAGGATTTCAAAACGAGCTTTCTTGGCTTGGGCAAGAGCTTCAGTCAAGATTTCTGCAGTGATTCCTTGGATCTTAATATCCATTTGAAGGGCTGTAATCCCGTCACGAGTCCCAGCAACCTTGAAGTCCATGTCTCCAAAGTGGTCTTCCAAACCTTGGATATCTGTCAATACGGTATAGTTATTTCCATCTGAGATCAGACCCATAGCAATCCCTGCTACCGGCGCCTTGATTGGCACACCACCAGCCATAAGGGCAAGTGTTCCCGCACAGATAGATGCTTGAGATGAAGAACCATTTGATTCCAAGACTTCTGCTACCAAACGGATAGCGTATGGGAATTCTTCCAAACTTGGCAAGACTTGAGCAAGAGCACGCTCACCGAGAGCCCCGTGACCAATTTCACGACGACCTGGCGCACCGTAACGTCCAGTTTCCCCAACAGAGTATTGAGGGAAGTTATAGTGGTGCATAAAGCGTTTCTTGTACTCTGGGTCCAAACCATCGATGATTTGCGTTTCACCCATTGGTGCCAAAGTCAAGACAGAAAGGGCTTGCGTTTGTCCACGAGTAAAGAGACCTGAACCGTGAACGCGAGGAAGGTAGTCGACTTGTGCATCCAAAGGACGGATTTCATCGACCTTACGACCATCCGGACGAACCTTGTCTTCTGTAATCAAACGACGCACTTCAGCGTGTTCCATTTGTTCCAAGATTTCAGCCACATCACGCATGATGCGGTCAAATTCTTCGTGGTCTGCATATTTTTCTTCGTAAACTGCTGTGACTTGGTCTTTAACGGCTTGAGTCGCAGCTTCACGCGCCAATTTCTCTTCTACTTGGACTGCTTTTTGAAGGTCGCTGTTGTAAGCTGCAATGATTTCAGCCTGCAAGTCAGCATCTACATGAAGCAATTCTACTTCTGCTTTTTCTTTCCCAACTGCCGCAACGATTTCTTCTTGGAAGGCAATCAATTCTTTCACGGCTTCGTGCCCTTTGAGAAGAGCTTCCAACATGATTTCTTCTGACAATTCTTTGGCACCAGACTCTACCATGTTGATAGCGTGTTTGGTACCAGCTACTGTCAATTCAAGAAGCGAGCGCTCTGCTTGCTCTTGCGTTGGGTTGATGATGATTTCCCCGTCCACATAGCCTACTTGTACCCCAGCGATTGGTCCGTCAAACGGAATATCTGAGATAGACAAGGCCAATGATGAACCAAACATGGCAGCCATTGGTGCAGATGCATTTTCATCATAAGAAAGGACCGTGTTGATAACTTGCACTTCGTTACGGAAACCTTCCGCAAACATTGGGCGGATCGGACGGTCAATCAAACGCGCTGTCAAGGTCGCATCAGTTGAAGGACGACCTTCCCGTTTCATAAAGCCACCAGGAAATTTCCCAGCCGCATACATTTTTTCTTCGTAGTTGACTTGAAGTGGGAAGAAATCCCCAGTTGCCATCTTCTTAGACATGACAGCTGCCGTCAAGACAGTTGACTCACCATAACGCACGACAACAGCGCCATTTGCTTGCTTGGCAACCTGACCAGTCTCTACGATTAACTCACGACCCGCAAAAGTCGTTTGAAACACTTGTTTTGTCATTGTAATCCCCTTTGGATTGATAAAATTATACGACTTGCCTACAAAAATCAGGATACAAAGGGCGTGAAGAATCCCGTATGAAAATAGGAGATTGACGCAGTGTGCCACGCACACCAGGAAATCTATCTTTTTCACTAGGGATTTAGCCCGTGTTCAACTATCAAGATACCAAGCCGTTAAGCAACTCAAAGGAAAATAGGAAATCGAACGACGGAGCGAACGCTCCTAGGTAGATTTATCTTTTCCCACAGAGTTGTAGGCGGGTTCAATTACGCATGATCGCATAGATTGACACAGCCCATCTGTATGTTATATCCTCATCTTTGTATCCAAGCACGTATACCTTTTATTTTAACATATTCAAGCCCAAAAGAAAAAGGCTTTGAGGGCCTTTTTCTGTGAATCTTCAGCAAGTTCTATATAAAAATTTTAGAGCTAGATATAGCTTCTGATTATTTTTACGATTTCACGAATTCAGTACTGTCGACATAAAAGCGTGTTTTGTGGGTTCCACCCTTGTAGTTCTTGTTGTTGCGTTTCAAGATAAAGCGTCTGTATGGATCAGAAGTTCCTTGAATAGTCGTTGTCACTTCAACCAAATCTTTATTGATCACCCATTCATCCGGTGAAGGAATTTCCATCGGCAGCATCGCTCCACCACGACCACCAGGTACAATTTCGTAGAAAGCCTTGTCTTTTGTCGAATAGATCCAGCCGTCCTTCTTTTCGTTTGTCAGTTGGATCAGCTGGTCTTGTGACAAACTACGGATAGAGTCCGATGTCTCTTCTGCATCTAATTTATCAATGACATCTTGCAAATTATAAGTTCCCGGCGTGTAGGTATTGTAGTAATCAATGAACATGTCTTGCGGGTAACCATCAACCGCACCGTGATCATTGCTCAACTCCAGCAAACGAGTTGGATGCACCTGAAGTGAATAGGTTAAAGACGCACTGTTTTCAATGATCGAATAGATATCCGCTTGGTCTGCTTTTGACAAGGTCCCAATGGCTTCTTTATCATGTTCATCTGACTTCGCTTCTTCTATTTGCTCTTTTTCTTGAGCCTTGTCAGATGATTTTTCGACCGATGAAGTCCCTACCGGACTGCGCTTACGCTCATAGCGTTTTGGGGCGCAAGCTGCTAGGGAAAGCAAGAGGGCTGCAGCTAGTAAATATGTCCCAATTTTTTTCATGCTTGTCTCCTTTTTTAGTCCACACGGTAGTACAAATCGTTCCCATTCGTAGCATCACTCTTACTCCAGTAAATGGATTCACTGCCACCTTCTCTTGAAGGAATGAAAAGAATAGGCGTTTCGTTCGTTGCGCCAGGCATGCGACTAACTCCGTGAAGATTACCTTCCTTGAAGTAAAAACCAGAAAATTGAACACCATTAACAGCACTACCATTGACTTTCACAATCCCTTGCGCATCAAACTCAATACTAGTGCCATACTTATTTTCCCAAACTCCCGCTACACTTGAGAAATTTCCAGCTTTTATTTCATCTAAATTCATACCAGTCTTTGTTTTGGCAGGGGCAGGAGCTGATTCGACATTTCCACTCACTCGCGTTGTATAGTCAAGGGCGATCCAACCTTGTCCAGATTCCAATTTGCCCCAGGTATGGCCATCTGCCTCTACTGTTTCCGTAATGGTGTGAGTTCCTTTTTCGATCATTCCTGCAGATGGAGCTGAGGTTGAGGGCTCTTTTCGAATACGGAGATCCGACACACTGACTTGGACTTGGAAGGAGCCTGTCTTCTTGTCCTCCGCTTTGGATGTTGATTTGGAGTCCCCTGAACCGTCAAATGTTTTCCAGTCTAGCTTACTGAGGTCCAACTTCTTAGCTGAAATCCCAAGAGCTTGTTCTGCTGTTTCCTTTCCACCAATTTGAATGGTCGCTTTCTTTTCTTCCTTGGCTTCGCCTTTTCTTAGCGAATAAAGGGTCAATTCCATTTCTGGATTAAGGGATTGCCAAGTGGCGTAGACGATTTGCCCATTGTCAAAAACTTCTAAACTGGAGCGATAGCCACCTGCAGAAGCTACATAGGCTACATGGAGCAAGGTTGGCTGGTTATCTTTCAAATAATACACAGCAGCAATCGTTTTGCCATCCCCAATCAGTAACTCGTCATTACCATCACGATTAAGATCCTCAAAAGAATATTGCCACTCATTGGTACTTCCAAGTGTTTGAAGATTAAAGACATAGGCATATTCTTCTGAAGTTGCTTCGATCTTCTTCAGTTCATTTTGTAAAGCCGTTTGATCTTTGGCATTAATTGCGGCTGCATAAGCTTTGTACCGCTCCAAAACCTCTTGATAATACTTCTGACCTGTATCCTTCTTCTCTTTTTTAACCGACGAAGAGCTTGCCGTTTTTGGTTTACTTTGGCGTTCATAGCGTTTGGGCGCACAAGCGACTAGAGATAGCACGGATGCACCTGCTAATAGTGTAATCATAACCTTTTTCATAAAAACCTCCTCATATCTATCCTAGTATATCAAAAATGGTCAATTTTTCCAGCTCTTGTCAAGATTTTTACACAAGCATTTTCCTCTCTCCCTCTATGTTTCTGTCCTTTTTTCTGCTATACTTAAGGAAGAACACCGATCAAAAGGAGAACATTATGGAATTAAAAAAACGTTCTGAATTTCCTGAGAACGAACTCTGGGACCTCACAGCCCTCTACCAAGACCAGGAAGACTTCTTGCGCGCCATTGAAAAAACACGTGAAGAAATCAATGAATTTGTTCGTAACTACAAGGGCAAGCTCCACACTTTTGAAGACTTTGAAGCTGCCTTTGCGGTCTTTGAACAGATTCAGATCCAACTCAGCCACATTGGTAACTACAGCTTTATGCCCCAAACCACTGACTTTGGCGATGAAGCTTTTGCGGAAATTGCCCAAGCGGGGATGGATTTCGAAACTTGGGCCAGCGTCGAACTTTCCTTCTTTGACGATGCTTTGGTCGAAGCCGATGAAGAAGTCCTCGAACGCCTGGGACAACTCCCTCACCTCACTTTTGCCATTCGTCAGGCTAAAATCAAAAAAGCCCACTACTTGGGAGCTGATGTGGAAAAAACTTTGACCAACCTGGGTGAAGTCTTCTACGGACCACAAGACATCTATACCAAGATGCGGGCTGGCGACTTTGAAATGGCTGATTTCGAAGTGGATGGAAAAGTCTACAAAAATAGTTTTGTTACTTATGAAAACTTCTACCAAAACCATGAGAATGCGGAAGTCCGTGAAAAAGCCTTTCGTTCCTTCTCAGAAGGTCTTCGTAAGCACCAAAACACGGCTGCTGCTACCTATCTAGCCCAAGTTAAGTCCGAAAAACTGATCGCAGATATGCGAGGCTATGACTCGGTCTTTGACTATCTCTTGGCTGAGCAGGAAGTGGATCGCTCTATGTTTGACCGTCAGATTGACCTGATCATGAAGGACTTCGCTCCAGTCGCTCAAAAATTCCTCAAACACGTGGCCAAGGTCAACGGCCTTGAAAAAATGACCTTTGCTGATTGGAAGTTGGATTTGGACAGTGCGCTCAACCCAGATGTTACTATTGATGACGCTTATGACTTGGTCATGAAATCTGTGGCACCCCTTGGAGAAGAATACTCCCGTGAAATTGCTCGCTACCAAACCGAACGCTGGGTCGACTTTGCGGCTAATGAAGGCAAGGATTCCGGCGGTTATGCCGCTGACCCATACCGTGTCCATCCTTATGTCCTCATGAGTTGGACAGGACGCATGAGCGATGTCTACACCCTGATTCACGAGATCGGACACTCTGGTCAATTCATCTTCTCAGACAACAACCAAAGCTACTTCAACGCCCACATGTCGACCTACTATGTGGAAGCTCCTTCTACCTTTAACGAGCTCCTCCTCAGCGACTATTTGGAACACCAGTTTGACGACCCTCGTCAAAAACGCTTTGCCTTGGCTCACCGTTTGACAGATACCTACTTCCACAACTTCATCACCCACCTGTTGGAAGCAGCTTTCCAACGCAAGGTTTACATCTTGATCGAAGAAGGCGGCACCTTCGGCGCTAGCAAGCTCAACAGCATCATGAAGGAAGTCTTGACCGAATTCTGGGGCGACGCCGTTGAAATCGATGATGACGCGGCTTTGACCTGGATGCGCCAAAGCCACTACTACATGGGGCTATACAGCTATACCTACTCAGCTGGCTTGGTTATCTCAACAGCGGGATACTTGCATTTGAAGAACTCCGAAAACGGAGCTAAAGATTGGCTAGAGCTCCTTAAATCAGGTGGTAGCAAGACCCCACTTGAGTCAGCCATGATCATCGGAGCAGATATCTCAACTGACAAACCACTTCGCGATACCATCCAATTCCTTTCAGACACTGTGGATCAAATTATTGCCTACAGTGCAGAATTGGGAGAATAAGAACAATTTTCAGACTTAGTTTAATCTAGGTCTGATTTTTTATTAAACTATTACCAGTTAGTAATTGAAAGCGCTCTTATATTATGGTATGATTATTGTGAAAATATTACTAAATTTGGAGAAAATAATGAAAAAGTTTGTCGATTATATCATGGCCCAACCAGTATGGAAAGTCGTTCTTTATGGTCTCGGAATCCTCTTAATGATTTTTAATCCCGAGATCATTCTTCCACTCCTCTTTTTTGGCGGTATAGGATTTGCATGGTATTTTGCTAAAAAGAAACCCAACGCGACTAAAAGAAATATCGCTGCTATTGCTTCAATTCTTGCAGTTGGGGGTGCATACTTAATCGACCCCAATATAGCTTCTACTAAGCAAGAAGAGCAGGCTCAAGCCACTCATTTTGCATCCACTCCTTCTAAAAATGATGAAAGTGCGAAAAAAGAGGCTGAGGCAAAACGTGAAAAAGAAGCAAAAGAAAAAGCTGAGAAAGAGAAAGCTGAAAAAGAGAAAAAGGCAAAAGAAGAACAAGAACGAAAAGAAAAAGAAGAGCGCGAGAAAAAGGCGAAAGAAGAACAGGAACGAAAAGAAAAAGAAGAGCGTGAAAAGAAAGAGGCTGAAGCAAAACAACTTGCTGCTCAAGCTGAGTCTGCCGTACAAGCCTTAGAAAACAATCAAGTAACAGAAAATATTGCTCCAGCCCAAGCTGCCATCGCAAATGTAGCGGACCAAGGAACAAAAGACCGCTTAACTCATCGTGTTGGATTAGTACAAAATGCCATTACTGTCAGAGCACAACAAGCTGAACAAGCTCGACAAGCCGCACTGCTGAGCAGGCAAGACAAGCCGCACGCCCAACAAACGCAGCAACAACAAGCACAAAATCAAACTGTTTCGGGCGGTGGATATTATAGAGATGCACGTGGAAGATGGCACAGACCAAATGGTCAATTCGCTTCAAAAAAAGAAATAGCCAGTATTGGATTAGCATGGTAAGCTCTCTAATAGAAACGAATGTCATCGCGCATAAAAAAAGCTAAAGAAGGTTCATTCCTCTTTAGCTTTTTTGTTTTTTAACTCAACTCCGCCACAATGTCCTTAATTTGCGCTGCAGTATGCACTCCTGCTACTTGTTTAACAACCTGCCCATCTTTTTTAAAGAGCAAGGTTGGAATGGACATAATGCCGAAAGCACGCGCTGTTTCTGGATTTTCGTCCACATCCATTTTTAGGATTTT
This sequence comes from Streptococcus sp. CP1998, assembly GCF_041026655.1. Taxonomy (NCBI): domain Bacteria; kingdom Bacillati; phylum Bacillota; class Bacilli; order Lactobacillales; family Streptococcaceae; genus Streptococcus; species Streptococcus sp. CP1998. The sequence continues at coordinate 327,299 of NZ_CP163380.1, read as the reverse complement.
TAACTCATCTTCTGAAAGTTCTTCCGATAATTTTTCTAAAATAGGAGCTTGCATGCGACATGGACCACACCAGGTTGCCCAAAAGTCTACCAAGACCAAGCCTTCTTTGGTTTCTGCTTCAAATGTTGCGTCTGTAATTGCTTTTGCCATTTTCTTTCTCCTTTAGTTTTGGTACTGCGTTAAATCTTGCTTCATCAAATAGAAGAAGACATCTCCATAAGTCCCTTGGTAATCCAATTCATGCCCATTATAGGTCAGTTTCACAACAGGATAAAAATCTGCTACCCCAATCAAGCAGGCTTGTTGGGAGCGTTCAAACTCTTCGTAGGAATCAAAATGCATGACTCTTTCTTGTTTTGCACCGTCTAGATATGTAATATCAATCATATCGATAACCTCTATTTCTTAAGATGCATCAATTGTAACTCTATACATTACATCTGTCAAACAAAACGACTTCCTCAGAATAATAGATCTTGTTCGATAACAAAAAGACAACAAAAAAGCCCTCTGAATCCAGAGGGCTCCATTCTTGCTGAATAAAACGTTTCTAGACAAGGCCACGAATCGAAGATTGTACCAGATTTCTTCTTAAAACAAAAAATCTCCCCGAAGGGAGATAGATCTGGTCTATTTTACCTTACGATGCTAGGAACCGAAGCCGAAGATTATACTTGAGTATATTCTATCAAAATTAACAAAAAAGCCCTCTGAATCCAGAGGGCTGTTTTGAGCTCGGGCTAAAATCCTAGTGAAAAAGATGAAACTCCTTGTGTTCATCGAACACTGTGTCGTTTCCCTATTTTCATACGGATTTTTGGCGCCCTTAGCATCATGATTAACGACGAAGTCCAAGAGAGTTGATCAACTCACGGTAACGGTTAACGTCGTTTGTACGAAGGTAAGCCAACAAGTTACGACGGCGACCGATTTTCTTCATCAAACCACGGTAAGTAGCGTGGTCTTTTTTGTGTTGTTTGATGTGTTCGTTCAAGTGGTTGATTTCCCAAGTAAGGACAGCAACTTGTACTTCTACTGAACCAGTGTCACCTTCGTGACGTGCGTATTGTGCAATGATTTCATTTTTTTTCTCTTTTGAGATTGCCATGATAAGCTCCTTTTCTTTATGCTCTATCCGAGTGGCAGGTTTGGCATATCCTGCTACCAAGAAAGAGTTAGTTGTCTATTCGACTTTCTTATTCTACCAAGATTTCATCTTTCTGTCAAACACTTATGTTTCCTTCAAGATGAATGTTTAAGAGGGGTGCTTTTCTCTTTTCTAAAAAGAACCTTGAGAGTTTGAACGGTTTGATGGATCATTCTTCAAGCAAGTTATTCAAAAAGACAAATATCTCTAGGATATTTGCCTTTTAACTATATAAATCTATTTATCTTTCCGTTTTCCACGCAAGAGCAAAACTAGAGCAAAAACTGCTAAGAGTGCACCGAGTATGATCAACCCATAAGCCACTACTTCACCCGTTGATGGGAGAATTTTTTTCTTTCCTTCTTTTGGTGTGGTTGGAGTTTCAGGTTTTCCCGGTGTGCTTGGCGGCGTTGTAGGAGGAGTTGTTGGCGGAGTCGTTGGCGGTGTTGTCGGTGGAGTTGTAGGTGGGGTATGACGATTCGTTACCGTGAAACCATCAATGTTTGTTATATAACCAGCTACTGGATCTTCTGTAATAGCGTAGGTAATCTTTTTACCTTCCTTGTATACGGGTAGATCCGTAAAGCTTGCCTGCCAATTATCAGTAGCCGTGATTTCTTTTACAGCCACTTCTTGACCATCCGCAAGGAGGTGAACTGTGATTTTTTCAGGACGAAGACCCTCTTTATTGTCTTTATCATCCCAGATTTTCTTAACAGCTACTTCTGTAACTTCTTGTGTACGAGTGTTGGTAATATTGGTTCCCTCAATAGTTGTTTCATAGCCTTCAACAGGTTCTTCTGAAACAGTGTAGGCAATGACATTACCAGCATCATCGACCACATCGAGATTATCAAAATGATAGGCCCAAGTTCCTGTAGCATCTGGTTTCACTTCTTTAGAAGCGACCTTGACACCATTTGCTAGGAGATTGACTGTGATTTTTGATGGACGCTTGCCATCTTGGTTGTCATTATCATTCCATGTCTTTTGGCCTGAGACACTTGTCTTTTCTTTTTGGTTCACAAGATCACGAGAAATCGCGAGGTCATTTCCAAAATCATCCTTGCTGATCTTGATAGGTTCTTCAGAGAGAACATAGCCTGTTGGAGCTTGAATTTCTTGAACCGTATAAGCTTGTTTGATCAAACCAGTAATGGTGCCAACACCATTCTCATCAGTTTCGATGGTTCCCACTTGCTCGCCTGTATCATCTGCTGTCACTGCAAAGATAGCACCTGCAAGCGCTTGACCATTTTCACCTTTTTTGTGAATAGTGAATGAGTATTTCTCACCATTGAAGTCTCCATCAAGGAACTGATACAGAACGTCTGCAACCTTATTTTGCTCCTTGATTTCTTTGGCTGTCATAGTAGCATTGTTTTTGTAGGATGTATTGATGGCTGGGAGCTTGTCCAAATAGACATCATAGCGAATCGTCATCCCTTGTTCTGGAGCTAGATCTCCGATATGAACGGTTAAAGAACGACCATCAGCACTGACAACAGGGGAATAATTCTTGGTTACATTTGTAGTATTCCTCAGATGATAGGCACCATCTCCATCACTGATCTTCCAAGTTCCTGTATGGATGTTAACAGAATCTACCTTGATTTTGCCATCAGTGAAAGCTAATTTGTCCTTAATATCAATATTATGAAGGGCTGTGTGGCCTTGATTGATATTCAAGGTATAGGTCAATTTTAATTTATCATATGAATTAGTCCATCCCCATTTGCTAAAGACTTCCGGAGTCGGAGGATACTTGCCTGGATTGACTCCTTTATAATCGATCTTTCCACCTGAAATAATATCCTTATTAACTTTGAGAGTGAAATCAATCGTTTTTTGTCCTTTGACGACTTGGTGATCCACACGAGCAAAGAAACGCAGTTTTCCTGTTACATTGGCCATTCTTTCAGGATAATCTGTATAGGTTACGGTGATGATTTTTCTTTGATCATCTACCGTTGCTGTCGCAACTTTTTGACCACTTGGATCCAGAAGGTCAATGGTATCTATTTCAAAAACCTTAAAGTCATCTCCAAGTTGGATAACGGTCTGATCCCCAGCTTTTACACGCCCATTCGGTAAAACAAACTTTGCCTCAACTTGAAAACTATCCCAAACACCGAGTGGATCTGTAATCGCTCCACCAGTTGATTTAGAAATGTTTACAGATGTCACAACATCATTGATCGTATCCGCATGGACATTAGCAAGACTATTGGGTTTGGCAAATCCTAAAGCCGCTAGTAAAAATAGGGCAACTGTTGTTACAACAGAATAAAGCCACTTTTTCATAAACGATTTTTCTCCTTTTTCTTCGTTTACTAGATAAAGTACGCGAGCGAAAAAATTATCACTACATATTGTGAATTTTCACACAACCCATCTTTTTTCATTATAAACAATTTGCTTTGATATCACAAGCAAATTAATTCTTTTTTTGTCTTTTCAGTTCATTTTCTTGATACAAATAAAAAATAGCAGCCTGTAAGAATCAGACCGCTTTTTTTTGCTTATAAGGGAACTCCGAATACCTCTAGGGACTTGAGTTCAGAAGGATGGAGTCTCCGCCATTCTCCCAATTGAAGAGTTGGATCTAGCGTTAGAGGTCCCATAGAAATCCGCTCTAAATCCACCACTTCCTTGCCACACAACCATGCGCTTGACCTGATGGAATTTTCCTTCTGCGATTTCAATTTCGACATAGGAGCTATCGTTTGCCTCATTTACCTCTAAGATCTGTAATCTCGCAGGCAAAGTTGTGAAGTCTTTGAGGGCAATGCCTGCTTCAAAACGAGCCACATCTGCCTCATCCATGATCCCAGCCACCTGGGCACGATAGTTCTTCGACACATGCTTCTTTGGCGAAAGCATGGCATGGGTGAGCTTGCCATTATTGGTCAAAAGCAGCAAGCCATGGGTATCGATATCTAGACGCCCGACAGGAAAGACTTCCTTGTGACGGGCTGTCTCATCCAATAAATCCACTACAGTTTGGTGGTGATCATCTTCAGTCGCTGAGATAACCCCAGCTGGTTTATTAAGCAGATAATACACGAAGGTTTCATGGACTAGGTCTTCTCCCATAAAGGTCACCTGGTCCTTATCTGGATCAATCTGCAGTTTCCCCGCTGTCTCTTTTTTACCATTCACTGCGATTTTCTTTTGCTTGAGGAGTTGCTTGACCTCGGACCTGCTCCCCACGCCACAATCCACTAAAAATTTATCTAGTCGCATGATTACTTCCCGCTCTTTCTCACAATCCAAAGGCCAAAAAAGGAAACCAGGATCATGAGGATACCAGAAAATCCAAAAATGAAGACTGGAGCAGATGAGATCGTCCCTAATAGACTAAGGACAAAGGTCGTTGCGATCGAACCTGTACTACATCCCAAAACCGCAATGGACGTTGCCTGGCTCAAGACCCCTGCTGGCATCTTATCAGATAAGACATTGTATACTGTTGTCAAGGCTACACTGTAGGCGAAGCCAGAAGCAATGGTTACAAGGGCAAGAATCAAGAGATTTGGAGAGACACCGATCAACATTTGGGTCACACCAAAAGCTACTCCCGAAACCAATAATAAACGATCACGGAATAGATGGGTCAAGGGCGAGAAGGCCAAACCTGCCAAGATCCCAACAAATTGCATGGCTGCTAAAATAACCCCCGCAGTTTGGGCAGTGCCATGCCCCACTTGCTCTACCACACTTGGAATCCGAACAGTGATCATGACATTGGACAAGACGATAGCTGCCGCAACGACTGCTAAGCCGAGTGCAGTCCGCCATTGTCCCCCCGTCATCTTGACATCCCGGTGTTTTTCCTCCACTGCTTCCGTCGTAGATCCATAGGGCACAAATAAGAGATACAAAAATAAGATAGGAATACTGATACCGTATACGAGAAAGGCCGCCTGCCATCCAAAGCGAATCAAAAGGCTGACTCCAAAGGTCAAAACAGCTGTCCCAACAACCTCTGCAGAACCACGAATGCCAAGGGTTTGGACGCGTTCTTTCCCTTTATAGCGCTCACTGATAATGGCAATGGCAGAAACATTGAGCAAACCAACCGCCATCCCGAAAATAATCCGAGACAAAAAGACAACCGGATAGGCTGGACTGATTAAGGGAATAAAGCCACATAGAGCGTAAGCAACTAAGCCCGTCACAATCATCTGACGCTCTGAAAATAGACGTCCAATCCATTTATTGAAGATGAGCGAAACCATGATCCCAGCTGAAGGAAGCGAGACCAAGAGCTCAATCATGCTGTGAGGAATTCCCTTGTAATAGGCAAACATGGCCGACTGCGCACTCGAAATCGAAAACGAGGTCGTCAAAATAAATGAAAGCGCGAGAATACTCACTTTCTCCATGATTTTTTTCATTATTCTATCCTTTAAACTAATCTTTTTTTTCACACTCCTCCTATAATAACACGAGCTAGTGACAGGACGCAATAGATTGAATTAAAAAAACGAAATGATTTCTCCATCATTTCGTTCGTGCTAGTAATTGTGAGGCGAAGACTCCCGTTCCAACCATCAAAGCACCAATCCAGACAAAGAGCAGGTGATTGGTAGGAGCTAGTGGCGTCACCAACTGGATGAAGAAAGAAGAGAGGGCTGATCCGAGATTGCAGCCAATCAAGACCAGCGAGGTCGCAAGGTTTAGGAGATTGGTCGGGATTTTTTCAGATAAGTGATAGAAGATACTGGTGACTCCCGTACTGTAGGTAAATCCTGCTAAAAGGGTTCCTAGAACCAGGCTCCATAGTTGTCCGGATAAGCCAATCAAGGCCAGAGCTATTCCGAAACCAAAGCACATGATCATGAGCAAGTTCTTTTTGAAAACATGTGTCAAACTGGCAAAGCCTACCCCTGCTACAATCCCTGTCAATTGCATCAGACTCAAGACGGTTCCAGCTGTTGTCGCTGTTCCCATACGAGCATCAACGATGATATCCGGCACGCGCAGGCTAATGATAGAATTGAAACAAATGATGATACCAGCAATCACGGCTAGCATTAGACTAAAACGCCATTGAGGGGAGTGAAGGCGTGCGGAACCTTTCTTTTTCTCCTTCAAGCTAGCCTGTTTTTTCTCCTTAGGATAAGGGACAAAAAGGAGATAGAGGAGTAAAATCAAGTAACCAGCACCATATACTGCAAAGATCGCTGGCCAGCCTAGAGGCAAGAGTTGTCCTACAATAAAGGTCAAGATGGCGGAGCCCACCACTTCAGCAGACCCCCGATAACCCAGCATCCGGGTCTTGTCATTGCCTGAGTAGCGCTCACTGATAATTGAAATAGCCTTGGCATTGATCATTCCTGTCCCCAAGCCAAAGAGCAAACGACTTAAAAAGATAAGAGGATAGTGCTGCACGACCAAAGGAACGAGACCACTAGTTGAAAAGAGCAAGAGCCCTGCAACAATCATCTGACGCTCACTCATCCATCGCTCGATCAGGCTATTTAAAAAGAGCATGGCTACGACCGCAAAGGCTGGCAGGGAAACAAATAGTTCCACCTGGCCTGCTGAATATCCGAATTGGCTAAAATAGGCCTTCATAGCCGGCAAACCGGCTGTAATTGAAAAAGATGAGATCAGCATGAGCGACAAACTCAAGAGACTGATTCTTTTCATTGTTTTTTTCATTTTTTTATTTCCTACACTTTACTGGTAATACTTTGATTTCACTAGTTTTTTCAAAAAAGATTCAAACTAGTATTTTCAATAGAATCCTAGTATAATCAATTTAGAAATAGAAAAACAGGACATTTGTCCTATTTTAGGAGAGTGAGATGAAAAAAATTTCCCCATCTACAAGACTCAAGGAAATCATCACAGACTACCAATTGGACCAGATCTTTCCAGGCGACTGTCTTAGCCAGCTGGACCTCGTCCTCTATCAGGCTGGAGATTATATCTGCCGCCAAGGTTCTGAGCAAGATGTCATTCCTTATTTTCTCAAAGGCCGGCTCAAGATCATCCACAGTCTTGAAAACGGCAGCGACACCATCCTTGAAATCCAAGAAAAACCTGGACTCTTAGGAGAGATTGAGCTCCTGCTCGATCGGGTCTGTATCACATCGGTCATTGCAGACCAAGACTCGCTAGTCGTTCAGCTCCCAGCCCAGCACTTTAAGAAGCGCCTCCTGCTTGATCCAACCTTTTTGCGCTCTACGGCCAAGACCTTGGCTGAGAAATTGCACCAGATCAACTATTTAGCTCCTGCTAACTTTCATTATTCGGTCAAGGAACGCCTCGCTACGCATTTTCTGGAACATTGCGATGAAAATGGGACCCTCAAGCCCAAGATGAATCAGCTAGCCTTGCGTTTTGGGATCAGCTACCGCCACCTTAGCCGTGTCATCAAGCAGATGATCGAAGAGGGCTTAGTCCAAAGAGAAGGGCGAGTCTATACTATTTTAGATGCAAAAAGGATGAATGATTTGTCCATCAAACATGCGGAAACCGTCGACAGATAACTTTAATTTTAGGCTCTTTTGTGTTATCATGGAGGGTAGAAAGAAAGTGAGAGTAAAACGATGAAAGCAATTGAAAAAGTTACAAGAGCATCCCATTTGATTGATATGGATGACATTATCCGCGAAGGAAATCCAACACTTCGAGCGGTTGCGGAAGATGTGACCTTCCCTTTGTCTGATCAGGAAATTATCCTGGGTGAAAAAATGATGCAATTCTTGCACCATTCTCAAGACCCTGTTATGGCTGAAAAGCTTGGCCTCCGTGGAGGAGTGGGACTCGCTGCCCCTCAGCTGGATATCTCTAAACGAATCATCGCTGTTTTGGTTCCCAATCCAGAAGATGCCGATGGCAACCCACCAAAAGAAGCCTATAGCCTTCAAGAAGTCATGTACAATCCAAAGGTTGTCGCCCATTCTGTTCAAGATGCAGCTCTTGGCGACGGGGAAGGCTGTCTCTCTGTAGACCGAAACGTCCCAGGCTATGTGGTTCGCCACGCCCGCGTGACCGTTGAGTATTTCACAAAAGATGGGGAAAAGAAACGCATCAAACTCAAAGGCTACAACTCCATCGTCGTTCAACATGAAATCGACCACACCAACGGCATCATGTTCTATGACCGCATCAATCCAAACAATCCATTTGAAATCAAAGAAGGACTTTTGATATTAGAATAGCGCAACTGACAAAAAAGTAAGGTAGTAGTGAATCATCACTACTACCTTACTTTTTTTACGAGACTGCGTCTACCGATTTCTGTCTCTTAGCGCAGTGGTTGATTGGAACTACTCCTACCTGCGGTACTCGTACTTCCTAATCAACTGTGCGGGGGTACTAAAAAGGTCCTGTGGACCTTTTTTGCCCGAGCCTTAAAATCGAGAAGCGAGGAAGAAATCGAGACTGCGTCTACCGATTTCTGTCTCTCGGCGCAGTGGTTGATTGGAACTACTCCTACCTGCGGTACTCGTACTTCCTAATCAACTGTGCGGGGGCAGGACTACGAAATCGAGACTGCGTCTACCGATTTCTGTCCTGCTCCCTATATTGCCCAATCTCCGTTACGGAAGACTGGGACGCGGGTGCCGTCTTCTCGAATGCCGTCGATATCCATTTGGCTTGAGCCGATCATGAAGTCGACGTGGACGTCTGAGCGGTTGAGGCCGGCTGCTTCGAGTTCTTCTTCTGTGAACTCTGCGCCACCTTCTACACTGGTTGCATAGGCTGCCCCGATGGCCAAGTGGTTAGAAGCATTTTCGTCAAATAGAGTGTTAAAGAAGGTAATGCCTGATTGGGAAATCGGGCTTGGATCTGGAACAAGAGCACATTCACCCAAGGCACGCGCTCCCTTGTTTTTGAAGACCAAATCTTTCATGACTTGATCGCCTTTTGCTGCTGTGATGTCTACGATTTCTCCATTTTCAAAGGTCACTTTGATCCCTTCGATGATGTTCCCATTGTAGCTAAGCGGTTTTGTAGAGGTGACATAACCTTCTGCACGGCGGAAGTCAGGAGCTGTGAAGACCTCTTCTGTCGGCATGTTTGGCAGGAAGTTTTCGCCTTGGGCATTGATGGCTCCGGCAGATTCCCAGACGTGGTTCTTCGGCAAGCCAAGTGTCAAGTCCGTTCCAGGCGCTGTGTAGTGAAGAGCTGAAAATTGCTCTTTGTTGAGCATTTCTGCCTTGCTCTTCAAGATAGCTGCATGCTCTTCCCAAGCCTTGACGGGATCTTCTTCGTAGACACGGCAAGTCTTGAAGATTTGGTCCCAAAGGAGGTCCACTGCTTCTTCGTCGCTTGCCGCATTTGGAAAGACTTTTTTCGCCCATTCTAAACCTGCTTCAGCGACAACCGTCCAGCTGACCTTGTTGGATTGAGTAGCGATACGCATTGGTTTCATGGCCATGCCCAAAGCCTTAGCCGAGGCAGAAAGCTTCTCTGCATCAACACCATTTAAGGCACCTGGATCAGACGAGCGCACACCCAAGCGACTAGCCTTGTGGTCTAAGAGGTAGTTCATCTCCGCGATCTTATAGTCTGGCACATTGTCCAAACGATCCATCGGTGCATGGAGGAATTTTTCCCGGGTAGTGAAATCATCTGCCCATTGGACAATCACTTCGTGCGCGCCCAAAGCATAGGCTTCCTTCACGATCAAGTGGGCCAATTCTCTTTGTTCCACATCGATGTTCAAGACCAAGGTATGGCCAGGTTGCACGTTGATACCGTTCGCAACCAACAATTTAGCGTATTTTTCGAGATTTTCTTTAAAATTTGGTAAAACCATTGCATTCTCCTTCATAAGTGAATAATCTTCTCCTAGTATACCATAAGTCCATGTAGAATTCTTTTTGAACGTAAACAACCTTTTTTAATATAAAATAGGTTAAGTGATTCTGAAAAGAAATAAAAATAAGTTCTTTTTAGAACGAATCAAGAAATACCGAAACTTTCTGCTGTGAGAAAAGTGCCTGAAACTTAATAGTTTCAGGCACTCGGAATTATTGAGAGTAAAACAGTTTGGGAAACTGTTTTAGCCTGAGCCAAGAAATTAAAGAGCAAAGGGGCTCAATACGAATTGAACACGGGCTGCGGATTGTGTCAAAAAGATAAGTTTTCCTAGAATCGAAAGATTCTGCGTCAAACTTCCTATTTTGACTTTATCCGCAGACGCCCTTTGTATCTTGATTTAGTCATGGAACTTCGTAGAAGTTCGCTGATGTCCGTACTCACCTAAGGAAAGTTTCTAAGAAGACTTTGTCTTCAACTTAAGGAAGAACATAGCCTTGATCATCCACGGTATGAGGTTGTTCAGAACTGCTATTCTCTCTCAAAGCTTCCAAATCTTGATCCAAAATGGAATTGTAGTCTGTACTACCTTCACGGGTTACCCGAGTTGATACTTGGCGCAAGAGTTTTTCATTGAGATTGCGAACCCAGCGACCATTACTATGGTCATTGGCACGCATATAATTTCCTTTCACAATCTCTCCGTAAAGGGTTTCATTGACTTGGTAACCTTGCTTACGCAATCCTAACAGACCAATCTCAACGATCTCATCTGGGCTGTAGTCTTCAAAATCAAATGTAGTTGGGATCCGGCTTTGCAGACCTGAATTGACCTGCAAGAAGTCGTGCATCTCTTTCGTGTAACCAGCAAAGATAATAACGATATCGCGGCGGTGGTCCTCCATAAATTTGAGGACTTCATCCAAGGCTTCCTTCCCAAAATCATCATTTAAACCGGTATAGAGCGTGTAGGCCTCATCAATAAAGAGGACCCCACCCAGTGCACTCTCCAAAACTTCACGCGTCTTCAAGGCTGTTTGACCTTGGTAGCCTCCAACCAGATTACTCCGCGATACTTCGATGAATTTCTTCTGCTTGATAACCCCTTTTTGGAAGAGGATATTGCCCAAAATGCGGGCCACGGTCGTCTTTCCTGTACCAGGATTTCCAAGAAAGAGAGAGTGCAAGGTCGTGTCTTCGACGATTCCACCTTGTTCAGCCCGTTTTTGATTGAACTCAGCCATGGCTACGAATTGTTCGACTTGCTCTTTCACCTTAGCAATTCCAACCAAACGGTTGAGGGCAGCCATCCCATCTTCTTCCTTGTCGGCTCCTGCTTGATACTTACCTTGGTTAAGGACAGCATCGATATCGCTATTGAGGATGGTCTCAATATCGTCAGAACCTTGGGCCACCACCCGATCCGCCATGGTCTTGGTCAATTGCTCATCCAGGTTCCGGATCCAGCGACCATTGCTCTTATCTAGCGAACCATCATAAGCCCTCTTAACATGCCGCGCATAGTAATCCCGGTCTTCGAGTTTGTAGTCTCCTTTGCTTAGGATCATTTCACCCAGTTGGACAATCTCATCTCCTGTGAAATCTTCAAAGATGAAATTATTTGGCACCCGAGAACGAAGGCCTGGATTGGTCTTTAAGAACTCCTCCATTTCCTTGGTATAGCCGGCAAAGATAATCATGATGTCGTCACGATTGTCCTCCATAAATTTGAGGATGGTATTGATCGCCTCGATCCCAAAGTCCGCACCGCTGTCCTTTTTATCCAAGCTATAGGCTTCATCGATAAAGAGGATGCCTCCACGCGCTTTTTCAAGCAGGGCTTGGGTCTGTTCAGCTGTTCCCCCAATATTCGAAGAGATCAGATCGGACTCCGTTGCTTCCACAAAACGGAATTCTTCCCCTGAGAGAACACCTGCATCAAAGAGCACTTGTCCCAACAGACGGGCTACAGTCGTTTTCCCTGTACCAGGATTTCCCATAAAGGCAGCATGCAAGGTTTGCTTTTCAGGAGCCTTGCCACTAGCGATTCGTTTCTTGTTAAATTCCACCATGTTGATCATTTTCTTGATCTCATGTTTGACTTTTTCAAGACCAATCAGGCTATTGAGTTCTTGAAGAGCATCTTGTTTCTTCTCTGGTCCAGAGTCTCTTGCAGTGGTTGGAGCCACCGTTGCATCCGTCGTCTGTCCCGTAGGAACTACTTGCGCATTGCCCTTAGCCACTTCTCTACCGACAAGATAGTCACAGTCATCCTCGATTTCCTTGGTCAGATCACGCGCATCGCCCTGCCTATAGGTCACGATGCCCACCTTCACAAAGGCTCCACCTTGAAGCCGTATATTAGGATCCGCAATCTTATGACAAATCATATGCTCAGCCATCAGCACACCATCATCAAAAACGCCAAATGAAATGGTTTGGGCATTCTCATTCAAGAAGGTCGTTTCTCCAGTCAGGGAAGCAAAGGACTCTTCATAGACGCATAAAAATTCTGTAAATGTAGCCTGGTGAGCTCGGATCATACTATTGAATGAATTGATGGAGGTTATACGATCCGAATCCGAATTGAATTGAACATTATTGTCAAGACAGACTCCAGTTCCAGTAGGCAACTCAATTTTACAGTTTTCAGACTCCCAGATGACATTCCTCAACCAAACTGGTGGAAAGTCCTTTTCCAGATCCCCGCCTGTAATCGTTGAATTTTTTGCGATCACTTCTGAGTCCTTGGCATGGATCGTATTATTCCCAAATTTTTCAATATGGACATTTTCTAAGGTCAATTTAGATCCTTCTGACAGATCTATCTTAGAAAAAATCGTTGAATTTTGAATGGACAATTCTGATGCTGACATTCCGATGACACTTTGGTGTTTTTCCGGAACCTTCATCCCAACTCCATCCAATGTCATTTTCGAATGTGTATCCATATAGATAAAAAATTCACTATTTGTCGGAGTGGTGATTTCAAAATAGACCTGTTTACAGGTGATAGCCGACTCATTCCATAAGGTCAAGGCAGTATAGTTCCCACTAACTTTAAACCACAGATCTTCAAATGTCACCTGTGCTCCCTCTACAAATCGAAAAGAAGCCTCAATCGTGTTGTTAAACATGCGCCCATTACCATTTGGATTTGGAACTACATGCCCCACAAAATGAAGGCTCTTGTTGATCACAATCACCTCATCTGTCGGCCATTGAAACACATATCCATTTTCAAACTCGATGGTATCTCCATCCTGCGCTTTTTCAACCGCATCCATAAAGTTCCAACTATTGTTGTAAGGCCCTACTAAATATCTTGCCACGCTCTTCTCCTTTGTTTCATCTATTCTATTTCCTTGTCACAAACAATCGTTACTAAAAATTGTAACACAATCCAGTGCCAAAGAAAACACTTATCAGATCTGAAAGGACTGAAAAACCTCTATTTTCAAAAGAAAAATAGAGGCTGTCAGTTAATCTTTCAAGGCTGAAAATAAGCCGGCTAAAGCAATTGCTCCTGAGAGCAGGGCGGTGGAAAGGAGCAGCACATTGTCTGCCACCTCTAGCTTGTACTCAAAGACTTTTTCAGCTGGTTTGTCTTCTGCAAAAATTTCTAACTTCATGTTCTCCTCCTTTGTTTCTAGAACAAATCATCAAAGAGGCTCAACTGGTTATCCTCTGGCATATTGCCAAGAATGCCCATCTCATCCATCTTTTCAACCAGGGTAGACGAAACCCCGCCACGCTTCCGGAGCTCGGTCTTAGAGAGGAATTCTCCTTCTTCACGCGCCCGCACGATTTGCTTGGCAACGTTCTCTCCCAGACCATCCATAGCGACAAATGGTGGAATCAAGGTGTCCCCATCGATCAAGAATTCTGTCGCCTGACTGCGATAGAGGTCTAGCTTGCCAAACTTGAAGCCCCGCTCCCACATTTCATTAACAATCTCAAGGGTGGTGTAGAGATCAATCTCTACGTTAGAAGCTTCGTTGTTCTTGCGTTTCTCAGCGATTTCTTTCATCCGCGCTTTCACGGCTTCAAGGCCTGCCCCCATGGTTTTGATGTCAAAAGCCTTGGCCCGAATCGAGAAGTAAGCACAGTAGTAATAGAGAGGATGATGCACCTTAAAGTAGGCCACACGAAGGGCCATCATAACATAGGCCGCCGCATGGGCTTTAGGGAACATGTACTTGATCTTCCCACAGGACTCGATGTACCATTCAGGGACATTGTTTTCCTTCATGGCTTGGATGTAGCCATTGCGCTCTTCTTCTGAGATCTTGAGCCACATGCCTTTCCGCACGCGCTCCATAATGGTAAAGGCCATCTTAGGCTTGAGACCCGCGTGCATGAGGTAAACCATGATGTCGTCCCGACACCCGATAACGGTCGATAGATCGGCAATGCCCGCCTTGATCAAGTCTTGGGCATTTCCCAACCACACGTCGGTACCGTGAGACAGACCAGAGAGCTGAAGTAACTCTGCGAAGGTCGTCGGATGAGTCTCTTCGACCATGCCCCGAACAAAGTTGGTCCCAAACTCTGGAATCCCCAACATTCCTGTCGGCGTTCCGATCTGCTCGGCTGTCACCCCTAGCACTTCTGTCCCAGAAAAGAGGGCCATGACCCCTGGATCATCCATAGGGATATCGTTCGGATCAATACCTGACAAATCTTGGAGCTTGCGAATCATGGTCGGATCATCATGACCAAGGACATCGAGCTTGAGGACGTTCTCATCGATATCGTGGAAGTTAAAGTGAGTGGTCTGCCATTCAGCTGTCACATCATCTGCCGGATACTGGACCGGAGTAAAATCATAGACATCCATATAGTTTGGAATAACAACGATTCCTCCCGGGTGTTGACCGGTCGTCCGTTTGACCCCGGCTGCACCAAGAGCCAAGCGCTCCACCTCTGCATCCCGGTAATACTTGCCGTAGTCTCGCTCATAGCCTTTCACAAACCCATAGGCAGTCTTGGCCGCAACTGTACCTACTGTTCCTGCCCGGAAGGCGTATTCTTCCCCAAAGATATCACGGACATCCAAGTGGGCACTCGGCTGGTCTTCCCCTGAGAAGTTCAAATCGATATCGGGTACCTTGTCCCCATCAAAACCAAGGAAGGTCTCAAAGGGAATGTCTTGGCCGTTTTTGCTGAGCTTGTGGCCACAATTTGGACAATCCTTGTCCGGCATATCAAAACCAGATCCATAAGAACCGTCTGTGATGAACTCACTGTACTGGCACTGGCTGCAGACATAGTGAGGCGAAAGTGGATTGACCTCGGTGATCCCGATCATGGTCGCGACAAAGCTGGATCCAACAGATCCACGCGATCCAACCAGGTAGCCCCGCTCATTGGAACGGTGCACCAGCATCTGTGAAGCTAGATAAATCACGGCAAAGCCATTCCCCAAGATGGAAGTCAATTCTTTCTCAATTCGCAGATCGACAATATCAGGGAGCGGATTACCATAGATTTCAAAGGCTCGCTTATAGGTCAATTCCGCAACCGTTTCTTCGGCCTTGTCGATAAATGGCGTATAGAGGTCGCCCTTGACCACTTCGACCGGCTCAAAGGTCTCTGCGAGCGCATTGGTGTTTTCAATAACAATCTTGCGTGCCAAGTCTTCTCCCAAAAAGGCAAATTCATCCAGCATCTCATTGGTGGTTCTAAAATGCGCTTTTGGCAGTGGCGCTGGCTGGGCATCTTCTCCGTGCCCGATGGTCCGGTTGATCATGGCCCCTTGACCGAGACTACGGACAATGATCTCCCGATAGATCTCATCTTCCGGCTCCAGATAGTGGACATTACCTGTCGCAAGAACAGGCTTGCCGAGGCGATCTCCCACTTCAATCAAGCTCTTGATAATAGTCTGTAGCTCCTCCATGTTCTTGACCTGCTCCTTGGCAATGAGAGGTGCGTAGATAGCCGGTGGCATAACCTCGATAAAGTCGTAGTACTTGGCCACTTCGACCGCCGCATCCACACCTTGCGACATGACCGCATCAAAAACTTCCCCTTCTGAGCAGGCCGATCCGAGGATCAAGCCCTCGCGGTGGGCGTCCAGCACGGTCTTAGGAATCCGTGGAACTCCTTCGAAATACTTGGTCCCAGAAAGTGAGACTAGTTTAAACATATTCTTAAGGCCGGTCTGATTCTTGACATAGAGGGTCGCATGCTTGACCCGCGCCTTCTTATAAGAATTCTCATCGATCAAATCGATATTCAGGTCCTTGAGATTGGTCACCCCATGCTTTTCAGCGACATCTTTGATGAAGATAAAGAGCAGGCGCCCCGTCGCTTCCGCATCGTAGTTGGCCATGTGGTGATGCTCCAAGCCTACCCCAAAGCGCTTGGTCAATGGCCCCAAGCCATGCCGTTTAAAATCTGGATAGAGGTTGCGGGCAAATTCCAGGGTATCGATGACTGGCTGGGTGATCTTGGGAAGGCCATGGCGCTCATAGTTAGCATTCATGAAGCCCACGTCAAAGGTAGCGTTGTGGGCGACAAGAACGGTCCCCTCACAGAAGGCCTGAAACTCCTTCAAGACCTGTACCAAAGGCTTAGCCCCCCGGACATGCTCATTGGTGATCCCTGTCAATTGGGTCGTAAAGGAGGACAGAGGATGGCCCGGATTGATAAACTCATCAAACTCCTCAATGACATTGCCCTTGTACATCTTAGAAGCAGCGACCTGAATCAAGTCATTGTAGATGGCTGAAAGTCCCGTTGTTTCCACGTCAAAGACCACATAAGTCGCTTCATTGAGGTCCAGATCCACCTCGTTATAGGTGATGGGCACCTTGTCCTCTACGATATTGGCTTCCATCCCATAGATCAGCTGAATTCCAGCCTTCTTGGCTGCTTTAAAGCCATGCGGGAAGCTCTGCACATTGCCATGGTCGGTGATGGCCACAGCCTTATGCCCCCACTCAGCTGCCTTAGCGATCAGCTCTTCGACTTCCGGCAGAGCATCCATAGTCGACATATTGGTATGCGCGTGGAACTCCACCCGGCGCTCACCTTCTGGCATCAGGTCCTTGCGGGCGTAGTGCACGACTTCCTGGATGTCTTGGACATTCATGGTTAAGTCGCGCGTGAAATTGTTCATTTCGATATTTCCCCGCACCAGGAGCCAGCTGTTTTTCTTGATCATGTCAAACTTCTGAGCTTCTTCCTCATTTTTAACCCATTTCTGAAGGGAAAAACTCGAGGTATAGTCAGTCATCTTAAAGCTGATCAAGACGCGACCGGTCCGTGTCACCTTGTGCTCCACGTCAAAGACCACACCCTCAAAGACAATCCGATTCTCTTCTGTCGTAATCTCGATCATCGGAGTGATCTCGGCCTTGTCTAGCTTGGGCTTAGCCACAGCCTTCTTAGCCTTGAAATCAAAGGCAGGTTTTTCTTCATCTGCTGGTGGCGGAGCCATCTGAGCCAAGGATTCCATAGCCCGCAAGGTCTCTTCATTGGCTGCTTGGAAAATCTTTTCATTTTCCTCCTCAAAGCGCGCCACTTCTTGCTCTGTCAATTCCTCATCAGACTCCACCCGACAGGTGAAGTGCGGAAAACCAAAGGCTTCCAACTGCTTAGCAAGGTTGGGCAAATGGTTCTTACGAAAATGCTCCGTATCAACCGAAGAAGGACCAGAGATGATCAATTCCTGTCCTTCTGCTCGCACCTGCAAGTCTTGGTAAAGTCCCTTAAAGCCTTGACTAGCACAAGGTCCTTCCTCAAAGACCTCCCGGTAGTAGGCCCGCAATAAATCAGCAGAAAAATCCTGATTGGCCACTTGGATGGTAAAGGTCGCCTGGTTTCCTGTCTTTGAAAATTCGTCCTTCAAGCGCTGGCGCAATTCCTTAAACAAAGTAATGGGCAAGATTTCCGCAAAATCAAAGCGGAACTCCCAGACCCGACTGACCTTGTGCACCACGACTTCTTGAATCTCCGCATGCAAAAAGGCACTGGAAGATCGCATTTCCAGCGGCATATCCAGCTGATCCATTAAAATTTCAAAGGTGTTGGACATTGTTTCTCCCTTGATCTTGATTCTTTTGCTCGCTTTTGAGTGGCCCGCTTCTAAGCAAAAACAGACCAGTCAAAAACATTCGTAACTTTTATTTTATCACAATTTAAGGATTAATTCGAGAGAGAAGTGAAGACAAAAAAATCACCGGACTAGAGGTGATTTCTCGATGATTGGCCAACAGCAGGCAATCCTGATCATTGTCCCGTCGTATCCGTCACTGAGCTTGAACGCGGTGTCCAAAGTAGATCCTTCATCTGTAACTAGACGGTTTCTCTCAAGCTTTGTTCTTGCTTTTGGATATCCTCCATGACAGACTGCAACTTCTGCCGGATTTCCACTTTCTCCTCTTGTTCTTTTTACGCTTGGAGGGTTGGACGGAATATGGCAAAGAAAGGCCCGATGACCACGATCAAGTAGGGAATATAACGCGATTGTTTGAGGCGCATAATGATCAATAACACAAGACCGATCACCTTAATCCCCACATTAAAAATAAAACGCATTTAAAACTCTTATTTTACTTGTAAATACGTTTCTTTAGATATCGGCTACACCTAATTCATTAAAACATCTGTGATACTTAGACTCATCTTCGTTTCATCAGCCATTGTTTCTACGATCGAGCTCTGTTCACTCGTCAAAGGGAGCAGTAAAAGTGTCGCTGATTGTGTCGGTAACTTAGGGTTATTAGATAGACTATACTGGACCACTTGATCTTGATAAATAGAGTGGCCATCATAACTCCAACTAATTTTAAAGGTGGCATCACGATCAAGATTCGTTGTAGTTTTGTTGACCAACATAAAAACTGCATATTCCTGTTGTTTAAAAGTATAGGTACCACCTGTAAAATACACAGTAATCTCTCCTTGAGCGCCGATTTCCGGATGTTCCGTAACTAACTTCTTACCCAGTTCAATCAAGTCCGATGTCTTTCCTTCATTCTGAGGTGCGACTACAAATTTCAAGCCCTTCTCCTCTTTAGCAGATGAGGAAGCTTTTGTACTTTGCTCCGTTTTGTTTTCTGTTGATTCCTTGGCTTCTTTTTTAGGCTGAGCACAGGCTGTTAAAACAAGCACACTCACCAGCAATACCATGCTTTTTTTCATGTATTGTTCCCTCCTTTTATAATCGAGTAGTTTCAAAATTTATTCCTTACTATCATACCGGAATTTACTATGAATAGCAAATTAGACGCTGGGTGGAGAGAGTTGAGAAAATGAAAAAGAGAGAACCAGGCGATTCTCTCTAAGTTATAACTTTTCATCAACCCAATACAGTTGACAAAGAGCCATTGTTTTTATTAATTAGTTACCAGATAAATAGAATTATTCAAACAACCTTAAAGAAAATAATCAAGTACATTACAAAATCAACCATTAATCGTTGGCTATTAAGAATCGTTACCAAAACGTATATCTTAGGATATTAAATAATTTTTTCAAACATTATTTCTTATCTATCCTGAATGGCATTCTATCATTATCTAAAAAGTAACGTTCAACTTTTTCTCTATTATAGCTAAATTGATATCTCAATTCATATCGTTGGCTCTATGTATGTATCTGAACGATTAAATTGTTTCCTTATTCAGTGATTGTCTATATTCCTTTGACTTTTCACCATACCAAGTCTTGGACGAATAACCAAATTGCTCTCGATACTCCTCTGAGTATTTGAAGAGATAATATCCCCTTAACAAATCAATCGAAAATACATAAGTGGCAAACACAAATATTGCAGGCATTAAAGGCATCAAAACTGCATCAATACCACCTCTCGTATTACTTCCAGTTGAGCGATCAAATAGAACTAGACCAGCTGTAATCCCTGTTCCACCTAAAAAGATCAAACCATCTGAAATTCTATCTGTCAGTATAGATGACATCGGACTAAATTCAGTCCGATTACAAACAGCTTCTTTCATCTTACGAGGTACCGTTCGAATCAAGTAAAAAATTGCAAGACCAAACGTGACACCCGCTACTATACTAGCCATATTACGACGTGTCATCATCATAATTCCAGAACACACTGTAAACATTGAAAGCAAAATCACCATATAAAAATAAGTACAAAATTTTAATTTCATGGGGCTATTTCTATACTTGATTGAAAAGAAAAGATATACCAAATACATGATTAGGAACAAAAAGATTGCAGGCCACTGTAGCCATCTATAATTAGGAGCTTGATCCACTGTATGCCTACTTATAAACATCGGAATAGCAACCAAAAAAAAGTAAAGAACAACTGAGGTGATCAATAAGCCTATGTAACGTTTCCAATTCCCTTTTTGATTTAATTTGTTTACAATATCTTCATTTACAAAGGACTGACTTTGTTCAAATGAATAATTAAATAGCTTCATTTTCTAACTCCTTTCTCCAAACCATTCCAACTTAGGAACATTTGCAAATAATTTCTTAGCTAAAGGACTTTTAATCAATTTTGACCAAAAAGTTTCATCTTCTGCAGCAACCATAGCATCTAAAAACTTTAGACTGAAGCCATTACTTTCCCTAATGCATCGAAGAACCAATCGCTATTATACAATTTTCAGCAATTTTTGCTGGAGCTTTTTTTGCAGCTTCAGGGGAGCTTATAACAGCGAAAAAAATATCATCCATTTTTCTGTTATTATATAAAAGATTCCAAAACCATTCCTGATGAAGAGCTTGAAGAGGTCTGTCTCATAAGGCTCGTCCTTCATAGACTCATAGCTATCCATGAGGATGACCATGGTTGGCTCTTGCTTGCCGGTCACTTCACGGTAGAGGGCGATGGTGCCGACACCATGCTCGGAGAGGAGCTTCTTCCTGCGATCTAACTAGCGGTTGATGATCCGGATGAATTTCTGGATTTTCTCCGTCTGATCCAGCAAGAGGCTATCTGCCACATGTGGCAATTGAGTTTGTTCCGAAATCCAGCAGGTATATGGTCAGATTTTCTGGACTCTACTTGCGAGCCAGATCCATTGCGGCTGTCTGGAGGAAAGTGGTCTTTCCTGTACCTGGACTTCCGTAAAGGAGGATATTCCCATCTTTTGACAGATCGATGGCGACAGCTTCTTGCTTTTGCGCTTGCGGGAGACAGTTTAGTGAGGCAAGGCCACGCGAGGTACTCTCCTTGTCATAGTCATCTGGAAGTGATAAAAACTCCATTAAATACTACTATCATATCGGAATTTACTTTAAAGATCAAGTTAATCACTAATTATAAAAAACCGGAGGAGACTTCGTTTCATAACATGGTCAAAAGGCAATTTGGATAAACTAAGGTCAGTATACAGTACTTTGAAATTTATCACAGACCTTCCTTCTCATTTATAATGTTTTCTCTTAAAATACACTTTATTTTAAGGGGAAACTTGTAAGTAGGGGATAAGTTTTATTGCTTAGAATATTAAAAAAGAGAACCTATTTTGGTCCTCTCCAAATTGTAACTTTTATCAACCAACACAGTTGAGAAAGAGCTTATTTCTTTTTACTTCCCTTCTTTTTCAGTCAGCTCATTTAAGAGTTTAATTTGGCTAGCTATTCTTTGAGTATAGGATGCAGTAAAATTAAATCTGACCATAGAAAATATTCTTACGAACTTCGTCACTCATTTTTGACCTAAAATTTTGTCCTTCTCTATAGTCTTTTACATCACCTTTTCCTTCAATTCTTGATGCTAAGAATGAATCTGTATCTTCAAATGCTGTAGCTACTTGATCTAAATAGTCGTTAAAACTTACAATTGTCTCTTGAATAGTGCCAGCAGTTTCTTTAAATCCATTGAAACATTCTTCTAATTTCGCTTTAGAATCATCTTCAACAATCAGTCCAATCCCAGATCCAAAATTGATAAATGCAGCATCAAATTTAGCCTTAACACCTTTTATATTTTCAGGTTTAATATTCTTTTTACTCATTTTCCTCCTCCTGTTTTGGATGGGCCTTTATCCAGGCTACAAACTCATCATAAGAGTGAATTTGTGTTTTCTCTCCAGTTGTTTCGTCTGTAGCATACAGTTCCATGACTTCTTGACCTGCTGGCGCAAACCAATGAATGATTTTATCAAACCATTCGCGCTCATTGTATTGTTTCGGACGGAAATATAATGCATTTAGATATTTTATATTTTTTTCTAATTCTGGATATAATTTAGAAAAGTTAGAACCAGAGACATTTATTTGAGACGGTTTATAATTCATTGGATAAAGTGAATTTTCGTTTCTTGAAAGATTATACTTTGCTAGATTCGCGTCGATCTGTTCAGAGATCCCACCCCTATACCAATCATATTTGTTTTTAAAATATTGTTGTTGCTTTTGGTTGATCTTCTGCATCTCTTTTTCAGAAATGTCATTATATCCTCCCCCATTAGCTAAAAACAGGATAGGTCTAATATTATCACCCATCAAGTCGTGATCACTTAATTTTTCCAAATTAAGTGTAAGATAATCGTCTCCGTTTTGTAAATAGGTTTGAGGAGCATTATTTGGTGCACGGTACAAATTATTTTTCCCAAGTAATTTATATAAGTCAAATTTAATAATTTTTTCTTTATCACTTTGTATATCATAACTAATAATTTGATAATATTCTTCATTTCCAATCGGAGGAATCTTCTCCAAATTGCCTGTATAAAGTGTATGCGAAGAAACAGTTGTAACATAATTTTCTCCATATAAAACAACACCATCCAAATAATTATTTACGGCAACAAAAACAAATTTATCGTTATCAAATAATTGTATTTTTCTAATTTTAGACGGCATATCATCTATATATATCTTCTCAGATGATTTTTTAAGTCTCATAAAAATTATACCACCAACAATAAGCATTATGATAGCTATTATTATGCTGGCCTTTTTGTTTTTCATTATTATTTTCTCCTATTCGGTTCCAAAATCAGAATCACTCGAGCTTAAACCAGACGGATCCCACTTGTGGTATTTTTGGCTCTGAAATATTTTAGATTTATCTCTATTTTCAAACTCTTTATCTAACTTCCTTAATCCTTGATAAATATTTGAAGAAGGAATTTCAGATACTCGTGTATCATCTCCATTGATAAACAAATTATAAGTATTTTTAGTTAATATTCTATAATGTTTTTTATCATCTGAATTATCAATTTTATTCTCAGAAGCAATATTTTTCATTATTTTATCATAGTTTTTTACCGAATTTATTTTAGATGAAAGTTCACCATCTGTATTGTGGTATACAAATGTTTTTAATCCATTCTTTTCTAAATCGTAAATCTTCATATTTGCTTGCAAGTCATAAGTTAGATCATATTTTACAAATTCATCTTTAGAATCACCTGATAGCCGACGTCCCCCTGTACCAAAGATACTGCCAGCTAAATATTGCTCACGTTTTGTTATTCTTTGATCATACTCATAATATTTTTCTAAATGATCTGAAAGCGTTGAAGAATCTGATATTTTTTCTCCAACTTTTTTCTTGTAAAGATCTGAAAAAGTTACAGCTCCTGCTTTATCGCCAAAATTTAGACTTGAACTTAGATTATTATCAATTTTAACGCCGGAAGAAATTAAATCCAGTATTTTATCCGAACCAGGAATAAAAGAACCTAAAGCCATTTTTGCTAAATCAACTGCAAATAAAGCCGCCTCTTTATCCCGTTTTTCTCTTAACTCACGAATTTCAGATATCGCTTCAGCATCTTGAACTCCATCCCCTGTATTGAAAAATTCTGTTGAATAACTTTTATCTCTACGAATCCCCACAGAATCAGGTGCTGATACATTAAATTCAAAACCGTTTTTCCCATTAAATGTTAATCCACTTAAAACAATAGATGTATCAAGTGACATATGGCCCATATAAGGATAAACCTTCTTTGACTTTCCAATGCCAACTGCGTACAGTGATTCAAATAAACTTGTTAAAACTCCAGCACGTTTTATGTGTTCATTAAATCCTTCAAGTTGAGGTTGGATTTTAAGTTTCTCCGCTTCATAATTCTTAAATTTACTTTCACTATCATTTGTTTTAGGAAAATCAGGAACTAGAGCCTTTGCCAATTCAGTTATTGTTTGAGCATACCTATCTCCAGCCAAGACTAAATTCTCAAAATAGGCTTTTGCTTTTTCTTGGTCTTGATTAGAAATTGCTTGAATATAAGTACGAAGATTTTCCATTGCAGGACTCTTATCTTTTTCCACATTTGAAAATTCTTTATTAACTCGGTTATAAACAATATCCATCATCGCATGGCTAACTTTTGTCGTATCTACACTCCCCAATGCTGTAAAAAATCCTGTTGGAGCGCTATATCCATGTTCTCCTAAAATAACCTTAAGAACTTTAGCATCCCCCTCATTTTGAATGGAATCCAGAAAATCCATATTTTGTTCGTTCAAATAACCTTTGGAGATTAAATCCATTGCTGTATTTAAACTAAAACTACTGATAAATCTTGCGTTATCTAATGTTGCTTTCACACCAACCAAACGTTCACTTACCACAGTTAAACTACTAATAAATTGCTTTAAATTATTCTCTAATTCATCATGAGTTGTTTGACGTTCATCTCCATGTTTTGCTAAATTCATTGCTATGGAGTGTGCACGTGCTCCCGCATCTCTTGTAAATTCAACTGCTCCTGGTTCTAGGGCTAGTGCTTTACTTGCTACTTGAATTGCAGCATCAAGATCTTCACTTTTTTCCAAAAACTCTTTACTTTTTGTTTCCCCTAACCATGTCTTAATACTTTGGATATCTGCTGCTTTTGTCTTTACCACTTCAGAAGAAAAACCAGCCGCCGTCAATCCTGTTTCATATTTAAGGACTGCCTCACTATATAATTCTAATGTTAATGGATATGAATCATGTAATGTTTGTGATAAAGAATTCAACTTTGCTATAAAGGCTTTAATGGCATTTGCCTCTTGTCCCGTCACTTTTGCTTCAATTTTCCTCTGAACAGATGATATCTGACTTCGGTACTCTACTGCAGCTTCTTTTGTTTTATTACCGTGATCAAGTAATCCACTTTTTGAAATAACTGTAACGGTCATAAATTACCTCCTACTTTTCTTCCTATCCATTTTTTCATATTCTTTTCGAGCAATTGCATCTGTAAGTTGTGTATCTAATGATCTCCTCACTGCGTCCAATCTTATAATCTCTGCATTGATAGCATCAATTGTAGCTTGTTTATATGTTTTATCAAGATCCTCTCTTCCGTCAACGATAACCTTACTTTCCTGAAGTCTTTGTTCGTCATATTTTGTTCCAAACACATGCAACTTTTCATAGCCTTCCATTACATCATCTACGTTAAGATCCACACCTTGAACTTTAGTTAGTGCACTTCTCAAAGCTTGAACCTTTTGATCAACCTGTGCTATCTGGCTTTTGAGATTACTTGCTTCACTCATTTTCACTTTCCTTTCTTTAGTCAATAAATACTTTTATAGTTTGAGCTATACCATCTACAACAAAATAATTCACTTGTTTTGGTAACACTGGCTCTCTTAAAGTTTTATTTAAAATATTGATAAGTTGTTGATCATTTTGTCTCACTGCTAAAATAGCCTGTTTATAATTTCTAATTGCTTTTGATGCTATATCAATCTTACGCACTAGAGCTGGTGTAGCTAATACTGCGGTTAGGAAACCAACCTGATGGCCTTTTTCAAAAAGTTTAGTAAGAATTCTAATGTCCTCATCATTTAACAAATCAACAATTTCAGATAAGTTATACACAATAAAAGTTGTTGTGTAATTTGTCTCATTTTCCGCAAATCGATCATCCATTTTAACCGAAATAGTTTGAATCATTTCATGTAATTTCTCTTTATCTGAAATTAGTGTTACAGAAGAATCAATATTATTTATTTGATGATATTCTGGTGCGAGTATAATTGTCTTTTTACCAAGTTTTACACTCATCGAAGCAAGATGTTTTGTAATTTGTGACATTTGTTCTTCTTTTTCAAGAATATAAGCCAAATGACCTCGTTTTACATTCCATCCCATTGCCTTCGCAGTTTCCATGTCTAACCCAACAGGAATTTCACCTTCCTCCAGCAAAGTTGCTACATCCTCACGTCCATAGAAGGCTGCTTCTGTCAACTCATCTGGCACCATTGGAATGCCTGCTGGGGTGTGGCCTGTCCACATCTCTTTGAGGCTTTGGACTTGGTCGCGGAGGTTGTTGATGATTTGAATATCATTATCTCCAGCGACTGGTAGGGCGAACTGGACAACATCGACTTCGTCACGTTTCATGAGTGCCCGTCCCTTGATGTCTTCCATCGTAGCTGCTAGTGGGGTTGCTCCCACGATACCGCGGACTTCAGAGATATCATTTTGTGGCAAGGTCAGCTGGTGCTTGAAGTTTGAATAGAGCTGAGCCCGTAGGTTGTTCTGACGGCTAGCTGTGATGATCAAGTGCACACCAATGCTGAGACCTTCACGAGAGATCCGCATGAAGAGCTTGAAGAGGTCTGTCTCATAAGGCTCGTCCTTCATAGACTCATAGCTATCCATCAGGATGACCATGGTTGGCTCTTGCTTGCCGGTCACTTCACGGTAGAGGGCGATGGTGCCGACCCCATGCTCGGAGAGGAGTTTCTTCCTGCGATCCAACTCGCGGTTGATGATCCGGATAAATTTCTGGATTTTTTCCGTCTGATCCAGCAAGAGGCTATCAGCCACATGTGGCAATTGAGTCAAGGGTGCCAGACCATTGGTTCCGAAATCCAGCAGGTACATGGTCAGATTTTCTGGACTCTGCTTGCGAGCTAGATCCATTGCGGCTGTCTGTAGGAAAGTGGTCTTTCCTGTACCTGGACTTCCGTAAAGGAGGATATTTCCATCTTTTGACAGATCGATGGCGACAGCTTCTTGCTTTTGCGCTTGCGGGATATCGGCGACCCCGATCAGGACGCTTGGAGCTGTCCGTTTTTGCCAAGCCTCGATCGGTACGACTTTGTCCAACTCATCCAGCGTGATCCGCTCTTTGAGCGGTGGCAACCATGGTTGGGCCACAGCTGCGATGCCTTCTTGTTGGTGCAAGTGATTGATCTCTTGTACGATCACATCTAGCTCTGTTGGCACTTCCTTGATTTCTTCTGCCATATCCAGACCAGAGAGGTCTTGGTTGAGGACTTCGTATTGGCCCAGTTCATTGATCAAGTAGATGGTATGGTCTTCGATCCCTAGCTGGTCCTTCTCAGGCTGGTAGTCTGCTCCTGACCAAGCGGTTTGGAAAAGTTCATAGACTTCGTTATTCCCGACTTGGAGGTAGGCCCGACCGGTCTGGGTGATCTCAGCCGCATCTGCTGTCCGCAGCATCTCCATGGAGTCTCCACGATCTGCCACCTTGAGGGCTAGCTTGAAGCGGGAGTTGGACCAGATCTGGTCATCCACGACTCCAGAAGGTTTTTGCGTTGCAAGGATCAAGTGTACCCCGAGGGAACGCCCGACACGCGCGATAGAGACCAACTCCTTGATGAAGTCTGGTTGGTTGACCTTGAGTTCGGCGAACTCATCACTGATCAAGAAGAGGTGAGGCAGCGGTTCGGTCGCTTCACCCAGTTTAAATTTCTTTTGGTATTGGTTTATATGGTTGACCCCATATTGGCCAAAGAGGCGCTCCCGACGATGGATCTCCGCATTGATAGAGGCTAGGGCCCGCATGGACTGGGCACCATCCAAGTTGGTGATGGTTCCAAGCAAGTGAGGCAGATCCTTGAAGAGGTTAGCCATTCCCCCACCCTTGTAGTCGATGAGGAGGAAAGCCACATCGTGGGGGTGGAAGTTAACGGCAAGGCTCAGGATATAAGACTGAATGGTTTCAGACTTACCAGAACCAGTCGTCCCTGCGATCAAACCGTGTGGCCCATGAGCTTTTTCATGGAGATTGAGGTAGACCAAATCGTCCTTCCCACGCAGACCAATCGGCACGGCCAAACTTTGGTAAGAAGCATGGCTCTCCCAACGACTCAAGACCTTGAGGTCATTGAAAGTTTCCGCCTGGTACATTTCAAGGAAAGTCACCGAGTCTGGAATCGAGCTCTTGAGCTGTTGAATATGCTTCAGAGGCGCAAGGCCACGCGAGATGGCTTCCTTGTCATAGTCTTCAGGGAAGTGATCCAATTGGAAGTCAAGCTCACGAAGAACCCCTTCTTGCAAGAGCAATTGCCCCTGGTTGCGGTCCTTGATGGAGATAACGGTTTGGATATTTTCAGAAAGAGATGAGAGTACGTCTGCCACATAGATGATGGAGCAGCCTAGCTCTGTCGGATCCTCACGGAAGAACTCCATGATGACATGGTCCAAAATCAAAGTCTCATCGGTGATGAGCACCACATAATGCGGATAGAAGATCTTGGTATCATTGGCTTTTTCTTCCTCTTTTTGCGCCTTGCGGAGCTTGAGGATTTGGTTGAGACTGTTCAAGACCTGATCACGTGTCCGCTGATTGTAGACAAAGCTACGGACATTCATATCTTGCAGGGTCGCATGAGGCAACCAGCGCATCCAATCCCAGTTTTCTTTTTCTTCTTCTGGAATGATCGGAATAATGGTCAGATCATGGTAAGAGTGAAAGACAGCCAATTGGGCAACCAGGAGCTGCAACTGCTCTAGCACGATAGGACGAGGACCGACGTAACCTACAGGTCCCCGATTAAGGCTAGCTACAATCGGAAGATTGTCAATCTTTTGGTGAGCTTGGAAAAGGGCATAGCCTTCTTCTTCCAAGGCATCTTTCTTCCCACTGCGCTCTTCCTGACCATATTTGAGCTCATAGCTGGTTGGAACCTTGCCCAAGCCCAAACGATAGGCCAAAAAGTCAAAATGAAGGGGTGTTTTTTCGTAGATCCGCGAGTCATAGCGTTTGACCATCTTGGTCAAGTCCTCGATCGCTGGGAAATGGTAAAACATGCCTTCTCGCTGCTTCCGAGATAGCTGATCCAAGTCCTTCGCCTTGTCTTTGAGATAGAGATGGTAGAGCTCCACGCGCTCTTTCTTGTCTTCTTTGTATTTTTTACGATTCTTGAAGAATCCTTGAACCGAAAAGATCACACTGACCACAGACATGGATACTGTCGCTATGATATAGAGCCCCCGCGGTTGGAAAATGGTGATCAAGAGAGTCACCCCAACCATGATGAGGGGTGGCATGATTAACTTCAAGAGTTCATCTGATGGCTTTTGAGGCTCCGCTCCCGGAGGATTGATCAAGATCTTGTCTTCCGAACTCCGGTAGATGATCCGCGGAGACCGGTGGTACTCGGGATAGTCCTTGTAGAAGTCGTAACGCGAATGCAAGCGTGGCACCAGATAAGGACTTACTTCGACAGCCCCTTCCACGCCAAATTCTTCTGGATAGAGCTTAAAGGTCACATCTCCAATAGCCAGTTCATCCCCAAAGGCCAGTGGAAAAGTCGCTTCACTAACGAGTTTGTGGTTATGGTAGAGTTTTCCGGATAAGAGCTGACAAGTCCAAGTCTGATCTTTTTTCACAAGGAGAAAGCGTACTGGATAGTGCAAGCGCACATCCGCACCCTTTTCATCTGCTACGAGGATTTCTTCCTTGTCGAGCAGTTCATAGGTATGGACTTCCCCTGTCGCTAAGTAGCAGACCACATCCCCAAGAATCTTGCTATTTTCGAGCACACCATTGTCTTCCCCATACTGGTAGAAGATTTCTCCTTGACTCCATTGGAAATGAAGGGGATTTTCTTGCGAAGCTAGGGTCAACTGAGCTGTTTCTTGATTCGATACGGTCGCTGTTTTTCCCTCTTCTAGCGCTAGCTCATAGCGAAAACCTCTTTTATAGAGTATGATACGTTTTTTCATAGACTACTCCTTGTGTTCGCTAGACTCTGTTGAGCTTGCAACTGTAGAAGACGAACTTTCTGCTGAGGAGTCTTTTGTAGACGAAGTCGTTGTTGAGTTGCTAGTAGAAGATTTGGTTTCATCTGTCTCTGCTTCCAAGAGTTTTGAGCGGGCATCCCAGTATTTTTTGTATTCGCCCTCGAGCTCAGAAAGTTTCTTCTCTCGCTGTTCACCAGAGAGTTTTTCGTTATCACGTGTCGCCTTGATTTCTTTACGAAGGGCATAGATGATCAAGTCTGAATCGTCGATCCGCTTGGCTGTATCCAGCGCTTGGGTAAAGTCATGACGGCCGATATAGACCCAGTAGTGGAGATAGAGGCTATCTGACTTGAGCGTGACGTTGTTAAGGATGACCTTCTTTTGGTCCTCTGAGAAATTCAAGCCTTGCAAATAAGACGTCGCCAACTCATATTTCTGTGTCATTGGAAGACTACTTGGAGCCACTCCCTCCAATTCATCGATCACACCGGTATAGTCTACCTTGAGATAGGCTGTATCCGCTTGAAGCAACTTTTCTTTAAAGGGTGCTTGGAAAAAGACCAAATAGATCAAAGGCAAGAGGAGGAAGGCCACTACAGTTGAAAGCCACACTGTTGCCAACTTAAAGATTCGGTGTTGACGGCTTGAAACCAAGGTTAAGGTCTTTTCTTCCTCTTCCTTGCGTTCCTGGTAGGCTTTCTCTAAGAGAGCTTTCATCTCTTCTAAGCTAGTAGCATCACGGATTTCTACCAAGAAATCTGGTAGATCTTCTAATTCGAGTGTACCTTGATAGAGCTCCATGAAATCCCAGTCCCCAAAAAGAGTGACAGCATAGCACTTGGCCTGACGCAAGAATTCAACCTGATCCCACTTGCGTGGCACCATCATTCCCGGAACCCCGCGATAAGCGATCTTGACTTGCGCATCCTTGGTCACAAACAAATTGATAGGATGCAACATAAAGGTCACCGGAAGCTCCAAGGCTGGCGCCAAATCCAAGACATTAATGGCTAGACGCAGACGGTCTGAAACCGGTAATGCCTGGATTTCTTCAGCACTCAAGCCTAGCGCATCTGTCTGATAGGTCAGATGAATCTGGTCTTGATCAGCTGTCATGCTCTGCTCTAAAAACAAGGGATGATGGAGATCCAAAATCCATAAATTGCGTAAATCCTGGCTATCCACTTCTGAACGCTTGAGGTCCAATCGCCAGCTCGTTTCTTCTTTTTCAAAGCGGAAGACTTGTTCTTCCAGTGTAAATTGTTCTTCTTTCACCTTACCACTCCTCAATCTCGATCAGATCACCACTTGTGATCGGATACTCTTGTACTACCTTGCCTTCATCTAGCAAGATGCCCTTATTTACCACGCGCAACTGATACTTACTTCTAGGCTCCATGGTAGACCCAAAGATCTGATCCAATTCCCGAATCAAGCGTCGCACCTCCATCCGCGTTGGGATTCGGAGGTCATGGCTTGCACCATTCATACGGAAGGTGACATTGATATGTTGGTCCATTTAGGCCTCTTTTCTATAAATTCGATAGGAAATATAGCCAGCAATCCCAAAGAGAAGGGCACTCCAAGCCAGCATTTGCAAGGCTGGAATAAAATCCGACAAACTAGCCGAATTGTCCTCTACATTGGACTCAAATTTAGATAATTTTTGATTTTCAGGCTGGAACAGGTCCGCTTCAGGCTCTGTTTTTTTCTTTCCCTTTATAGCAGAAAACAACTGGCCGTCTGAATCGGTCAATTGTTTCTCTTGCTTGCGTTTTTCATCTATTAATTTTTTCTGATCCTTCTCATTGAAAAGAGACTCAGTGGCATCCAATTGGCCACCAAGTGTCTTTTCCTGTTCTGTCTCAAGACGTGAGTTGTTGACCTGAAGACGATTATCAATAAAATCATCTGCAGAAACAACAGCTACTGGCAAGAGACTAAAGACAAAGAGAAGATACATCATTTTTTTCATATGCTTGATTCAATTTCCTTTGTTTGAGTAAACTTCTTTGGGACGAAGATATTGGCAACCGCCAAAAGACCGAAGAGAACCAACAATCCGAAGAAGACGCCGATACCAGCTGTTTGTCCATCAAAGTAACCCGCAAACTGTCCTTCCAAAATAGAAAGGAGGTTGACATTTTTCACCAGTGCTGGAAGGCCTGACAAGGTTGCGGTTGTTCCGATCGCGCTAGATAGGTAGACATAACTGATCAACATGAAGAAGGCCAGTCCCATTCCAATCACACGGAAGTGTTTCAAAAGAAGGTATTGTAGTTGTACCAAGACAAAGCTTGCTAGAACTGCTAAAAATACCCATGAAGGTATATATTCACGACCGACAGAGAGTTGAATACTTGAAATCATTCCGATCACCAGTCCAAGGATGAGAGAAAGTCCCACAAGGACACCGACAGATAAGAGATCTGATTCTTGCAAGCGATCCAATTTGAAACGATCCTTAACCTTGCGAATGATTGGTTGAGTCGCAAAGAGATAAGCTGTAAAGAGGCTCAAGACTTCCAACATAAAGATCCAAATAAATGGACGGTAGACGTTGATGGTCGCTTTCACAGAAGAAGATTTCTCTGCAACTGGATTTGACAAGAAGTCAAGCAAGACTTCATTCGGTACCCCGTTTTCATAGGCATTGTTGAAGACCTTACGGAAGGCTTCGACAAAGTTCCCATTTTCAGACAATTCCTTGTCGAATTCACCCATCAAACTTTCCGCATTGCTAGACAATTTCTCTGTATTGCCTTGGGCTTTTTCCAATTCTTTGTTCAATTGGCTAAAGATTTCATTGGTAGAGTTAGCAGCTTCTACATTGCTACGAGATGAGTTCTTGACACTTTCTGTCGAACTCAATAATGAGGTGTATTCAGAACCAAGGGCTGACAAATCTGCATCGGTCTTAGTTTGAGCCTGTGTCACTGTTTCCTGTGTTTTTGAGATCTCTTCTAAACGTTTTTGAAGATCTGCATACTGCGTCAATTGATCATTGATATTTTGGGTTAGATCTTTGTTAGTATTTTCAATTGCTTGAAGATTGGCCTGCAATTGTGGTCCCAAGTCTTGCAACTGTTGGAGGGTACCATCTAACTGGGCTTTCACACCCTTCGTTGCATCCCCAGATTCATCCGTTTCAATACTCTTACGGTAGTCCTTTATGTTACTTGAAACAGCAGCCTTCACGATATCGACCAAAGCGTTTGTCAAATCCATATCTTCAATCGGATCATAGAGCGAATGACGATCTCCCTTGTCATCTTTTGGATAGTAGGCATCGATCAATGCTCCTGCGCGTTGATAATCCAAGGCGATTTCACTAGCTTTCGATGCATAGTTAGCGACAGCTGTTTTCAAATCTTCTGCAGATACAGTCACACTGGTTGAAGAAACTCCATTCACAAGAACTTCAACATCAATCGCACTTGGCATAGCTCCTCCATCTTCAACAAGGTGAATTTGAATTTGTTTGCCATCTTTCAGTTCGACTTCCTGTTCACCACTGCCTGCATAAGTCTGTCCATCATAGGTCCAGGTATCCACCTTGACTCCTGCAGGGACATGAATACTAACTTTCTGTTTTCCAGATTTAGCATTAAGGACATCCGCAACTGCCGTTGATTTGGCATCCACTTCTTGCGCCAATTTTTTTAATGCATCAGCATTCCCTTTTGGATGTGCCTTCGTTCCAGCAAAAGCACTATCAAAATCAATCGCTGCGTTAAGATTCCCATACTTATTCAGATCAAGACTAGCTGGATCTAAAGACGGAAGTTTTTCAATCGCTTGACGAATGTCATCATCCGCTTTATTACGTGCCTCACTTAGCGTCTTGATACTTGTCTTTCCAAGCAAGGTACGAAGAGTAACTTTTTCTCCTTCTTTTAGACCATAGTAGTCAAGGATCTTCGCTTTTACAGAAGACTCGATGTTATTTTCGTGCTCATCTAACTTGTCGCGTTCTGCCTTGATCCCTTTTTCGAGGTCTGCCACACGATCATTCACCTCTTTTGTCAAGCTAGCATAGGTCTTGGTACCTGAAGAATCCCCTGCTGTTTCAGTTGGTTGACTCAATTGTTTGGTAATCGCTTCTTGATTTAGTTGTAGATTCTTATACAACTCTTGGGTCTTTTCACTGACAACAGACTGGTTCATGGACATCAGCTGGTTCATGAATTCTTCTTGGCTGATCTTATCCTCAGAACGTTGTTTTATCAGTAAGTCAAAGTTTTGACCGTACTGACCCTGAGATTGGGTCAATTGATCAAATGCTTGTGTATAAGACTCAAGGACTGTCTTCAAGGCGTTGTTAGACTCGACAGATGACGTAGACAAGCTATAGAGACTCGGGAAAATATTTTTCGAATCCAAGGCTGAATCCAGCAAGTTAGTTCGATAAGAACCAATGTTAGTGGATTGAATTTTGTTACTTGTTTCCACATTTTTCTGAGCTGTATAAAGGTTGCTTAGAATGCTGACCATATACATATCAACCAATTGGCTATTCAAGTCTGAAACGATATCTTTAGCGACTTTATTGGCCTCGTTTTCAACCTGAGAATTCCCAGCCGCATTGACTTTATACGTCACCGTAGTCTTCTCTGCATTAACCGCGTTCACTTCCAAGATCTTCTCTGAGAAGTCACTTGGAATGACGATCATCAACTGATACTTGCCATCTGCAAGCCCTGACTCAGCGGCTCCACGAGGAACTACAGACCAGTTTTGCGAATTATCCCGTTCGATATTCTTAACATAGCTAGCCCCAAGGTTGTATTCTTTATCATTCAGCTTAACCGCTTTATCCTCATTGACAACCGCAATGTTGAGCTTGGTGTTTTCTGTCGTTTGCACGGTCTTGGCTTCGTTTTGCTTTTGGTCCTTTTGAACCGTGGTATAAAGACCCACTACGGACCCCATCAAAAGGAGCACAACTGCACTCTGACCAATGTATTTTAACCATTTTATATTTTTAACTTCCATACCTTTTCCTTTTTCTAATTCATAGACACAAAATAGGGGTTAGGGATTAAGAATCTAACCCCTATTTTCTATATATCAAAAGACAAAAGGGTGATCTACCAACAAGAAGTAAGATCACCTTCAAGATTATCTTAGTGAATTTGTGCAGCGATATCTTGGTCAGTTTGTTCAACGATATCAGCAACTTTGATCAATTGACCGTTGATATCTTCCAATAATTGAGCAAATTGTTTGATTTTTGGAGACAATTCGTTGAATTGTGCTTCAAAGCTATCAAATGCAGATCCATCCCAGTTTGCATCGATGACTTGTTGTTCATGAGTCAAAGTAGTAAGAACACGATCGATGTCTTGAGAACCTTGCGCATAGCGTTGTGCTGATTGACGTAGGTCATCTGGAGTTAATTTAATTTGAGTCATATTTTTCTCCTTTTGGGCTGATACCCTTATATTTTTTCATAAACAATACATTTAGTACGAATTAGTAAAATGCCAGATAACTGTATATTTTACCTTTTTCTCCCTGTTTGTATTATTTACTTAAAAATATCTTAATGAAATATTGCTAGAATGTCAAGTTTAGATGGCTAACTGATAAAACATTGTAACCTTGTTACGAATGTGTAACATTTTGTCATAGAATTGTAATTTATTTTCTGAATTCCTTGCCCCAGTAGTCTCCATCTAGTATTATTTTAAGAAAGAAAAGAAGACACTCTGGCTTTTCTCATTAACTCAACACATATATAAAAATTGTTGATTTTAGGCATTTTTAGATGCGGTTTTTGATAATTTTTGTATATTTTTTCATTTTTTAAGTTTTTATGGTATAATGAGAACTGTTTAGAACTTATTTCATACAAGATCGGACACCATTAACCTATAAGGAGTTATCTATGAAAAAATTTCTACTTGCCTCTGTCTGTCTACTAGCCCTTACCGCTTGTAGCCAAGGTCAACAAGGCAAAGGAACTACTGCCGCTTCTACCAAGCAAGAGACCACTCAAACCAAAAAGGAGCAAGTCCAAACCAAGACCTTTGTTCGTGACCTTGGCGATCACCACCAAAACAAAATTCAAATTGGCTACAAGAAAGAGGAAATTGTCTCTTTTACTTTCCTTAGTTTTGAACCCATTTCTTCAGATTTGCAAGACATGGATCTTCCTGAATTAAAGGAAATCTACCAAGAAGAATTAGAACATAGCGATATCTATAAAACCTTAAATGGTAAGCCTGGACTTAGCTTCCGCATTCAAATTTCAAAAGATAAACAATCCTATGCTAAAGTCTTACAGGCTGACTTCTCAAAAATCAAGAAAGATGAGTTTGCTACCATCTACGGAGATCAAGGGGAGGAAGAAAGAGCCGAGTTCAAGAAATACCTCAATGGCAAGCCCCAAGATCTCTTTACCTATTTCAAAGATCAAGGCCTCAAAGAAGAAAAATAAAAAGAGCTTCCTGAGTTTCATCACCACACTGGTGAGAGCTCAGAAAGCTTTTTCTTATTTGTTCAAGATTGAAAGGGTTTCAAGGAGATTATCCGCATGAACTTCGATGGTATCTCCTGTCGCTTTGATTTTCACTTCAACGATGCCTTCAGCTGCTTTTTTACCAACTGTTACGCGGATTGGAAGGCCAATCAAATCGCTATCGCTGAATTTGACACCGGCCCGTTCATTTCGGTCATCCACCAAGACTTCGTAGCCTTTATTGACTAAGCTTTCTTCGATCTGATTGGTCAAAGCAAGACTCGCTTCATCCTTAACATTAACTGGAATCAAATGCACATCAAATGGCGCCAATTCTTTAGGGAAGTTAATTCCCCAAGCGTAACGGTATTCCCCTTTTGGAGTCTTATTGACAAAGAGACGAGCATGTTGCTCCATAACGGCTGAAAGAAGACGGCTAACACCGATTCCGTAGCAGCCCATGATGATTGGAACCGCACGACCGTTTTCGTCCAAGACATCTGCTCCCATGCTAGCGGAGTAGCGTGTGCCGAGTTTGAAAATGTGACCAATTTCGATCCCACGTGCAAAGTTCAAGACCCCTTTCCCATCTGGTGAGATTTCGCCTTCACGAACTTCACGGATATCAACGTATTCTGCAGTAAAGTCACGTCCTGGGTTGACACCAGTCAAGTGGTAGCCTGTTTCATTGGCACCGACTACTGCATTGCGGCTATCTTGAACCTTGCGGTCTGCGATAATCTTAACATTTTCAGGAAGATCTACTGGACCGAGAGAGCCAAAATCAGCTCCTAATAATTCTTTCACTTCCACTTCGGTTGCAGGTTCAAAGAAGTCTGCGCCGAGATGGTTTTTCAACTTCACTTCATTGAGCTGATCATTACCTACAAGAAGGGCAACAACTGGCTCACCATCTGCAATGTAAACCAAAGTCTTGATCGTAGCTTCTTCTGGAACATTCAAGAATGCAGCTACTTCATCAATCGATTTGACACCTGGTGTTTCCACGCGTTTCACTTCTTCTTCTGCTACAACACGGTTACTTGGCTTGTATTCGTTAGTAGCCATTTCCAAGTTCGCAGCATAGGTGGATTCACTTGAATAGGCAATGGTATCTTCCCCAGAGACCATCCATTTGAGCAATTCTGCTTTGATTTCTTCTTGGACTTCTGCTGGGATCTCATCAAAGGAAGCCACTGATTTGTCTAAAACAACCCAACGGTCCAAGTCTGTACGAGCAGGTGTAACAGCCATAAACTCTTGGCTATCTTTTCCGCCCATGGCACCACCATCACCGATGATAGCTTTGTAGTCGATGCCACTGCGGGTGAAGATCCGCTCATAAGCTGCCTTGTATTCATCATAAGTGACATCCAAGCTATCGTAGTTAGCATGGAAGCTATAACCATCTTTCATGATGAACTCACGGGTCCGCAGAAGACCGTTCCGTGGGCGTTTTTCATCGCGGTATTTTGGTTGAATTTGGTAGAGATTCAACGGCAATTGTTTGTAAGATTTTACTGAGTCGCGCACAATAGCGGTAAAGGTTTCTTCGTGAGTTGGACCTAAGATAAAGTCAGAGCCTTCACGATTTTTCAACTTATAGAGGTCTTCCCCGTAAGTTTCGTAACGACCAGATTCACGCCAAAGATCCGCACTCAAAAGAGCTGGAGCTAGCATTTCTACTGCTCCAATTTTTTCGAATTCTTGGCGCATAATGCCTTTTGCTTTTTCAATCACTCGATTTGCCAATGGCAGATAAGAATAGACACCGGCTGATACTTGGCGAACATAACCTGCACGCAACATCAAAGCATGGCTAATGACTTGGGCATCGCTTGGCATTTCGCGAAGCGTTGGAATCAACATTTTACTTTGTTTCATGGACAATATCCTTTTCTATTTCAAAAATAATTTCATAATATCATTCCAGGTGACAGCAATCATCAAAATAACCATTACAGCTACACCTGCAAGCGTCATATAGGTTTCTACTTCCTGTTTCAGTGGCTTTCTCCGGACGACCTCGATCAAATTGATCAAGATTTTTCCTCCATCCAAAGCTGGAATCGGGATTAGATTGAAGATCCCAATATTAATAGAGAGCATGGCCATAAGAGACAAGACTGCCGGAATTCCTAATTGAGCAGCTTGTGAGCTGGCATTGTAGATAGCAACCGGACCACCCAGTTTATTGAGACTAAAGTGGAAAATGATATCTTTCAAAGCTCCTAAAATCCGTGTCGCTGTATTCCAGGTATCTGTAAAACCAGACAAGAGTTTATCCACAAATCCAGTCTTGAGGCCGTTTGTCACACCCAGATAGTAACGATTTCCTGACTTGGTTGGCTTCACTTTGACTTCTTTTTCTTGGCCGTCTGTTTTGACTTTCAGGGTCAATTCAGGAGCCGTCTTGCTGTCTTTGGTTGCTTTTTCAACAGCATCTGTCAGCTCATCCCAGTTGCTAACGGTATCGTTGTTGACTTGAAGGATCTGAACATTGCTTTTGACACCGACCTTAGCCAGTGCCCCATCGGGTGCCACCTGAACATTGTTGCTGTAGTAGTCAATCGCACCACCGCGCATAAAGGCTAAGAGTGAGTAGACGACAATACTGAGGATAAAGTTGTTCATAGGACCCGCAAAGTTGGTGATCAACCGTCCCCAAATGCTGGCATTCTGATACTGAACATCTCTCGGTGCAATCCGCACTTCCGTCCCATCTTCTTCAACAATAGTCGCATCATGATCGACATCATAAGTCTTAGTCTCATCGAGAACCAAGCCCTTAATTTCCAGTTTGTCTTCAAAGTCAAACTGGGTAACATTCATGGGAAGGGCTGTCTGATCCAGATTCTTTCCTGAAAGATTGATCCGGACAACCTTACCAGCCTCATTTAGCGTCAAGCTGACAGGCGTTCCGGTTTTAATCTCAGTTGTATCCTCACCCCAGCCAGCCATACGCACATAGCCACCTAAAGGGAGAATGCGAATGGTATAAGCTGTTCCATCTTGACCAATATGGGCAAAGATCTTTGGCCCCATCCCAATCGAGAATTCTCGCACCAGGATGCCCGATTTTTTTGCAAAATAGAAATGACCAAACTCGTGAACGAGAACGATCACTCCAAAAATAACAATAAAGGCAATAAACTGCATCGTTCTATACGTGGTTTCCTTTCTATCTCTTCTGTCTTAGAACAAGCCCAAGAAATGCATCAAGGGAAAGACAAAAATCAAACTATCAAAGCGGTCTAGAACACCACCATGTCCTGGGATAAATTTCCCAGAATCTTTCACACCGAAGTGGCGTTTAATCGCACTCTCTACGAGGTCGCCAAACTGACCTGCAATACTAAAGAGGATGGTAAAGAAGATCATAGCGAGAAAACCATGTCCACCCGCCACAGAACGATCCACGATCATATAGATCACAGTTACCGCAACTGCAGACAAGATTCCCCCAAGACTGCCTTCAATCGTTTTATTAGGAGAAACCGCAGGCATGAGCTTGCGTTTCCCAAACCGACTTCCTACCAGATAAGCACCTGAATCTGTAGCCCAGACAATAAAGAGTGCCAATAAGACCTTATCAATACCAGCAATTCGCGCATCTACTAAGGAATGGAAACCAAGTCCAACATAAAAGCTAGACGCAATGGGATAGACCACATCTTCATAATTGTAATTCTGAGCAAGAACAGTTGTTCCCATGAGAATCAAGACAACCAAACCATAAGCAATCATATTGCCATCTGCTGGAAGGTAAGGGAGGTAGTCCTCGATCGGCAAAGTCAGGACAAAGGCCGCTAACATGGCTAGCGCTCCTTCAAAGGTCGCTGTCTCAAGTCCCTTCATCTTGAGCAATTCATGAACCCCTAGCATGGCGATCAAGCCAATCACAATCTGGAAGAACACCCCTCCAACCATTACTGTCGGAATGAAAAAGAGCAGGGCAATTCCTCCAAAAATCACACGTTTTTGTAAATCTTTCGTCATCATCTTCTCCTAAACACCACCAAATCTCCGATGCCGATGGCTATATTCTACTATGGCACTTCGTAGTGCTTCCTCTCCAAAATCTGGCCACATCACATCTGTGAAATACAACTCACTATAAGCAGCCTGCCAAGGAAGGAAATTACTCAAACGAATCTCTCCGCTGGTACGAATAATCAAATCCGGATCCCTTAGGACACGTGGCAAACTCTCTGTATAGAGAGAATCTGCGATCATCTCTTCTGTGATATCTTCTGGACTGAACTTCGCATCCAAGACTTCTTGGGCGATCTGCTTCACAGCCTGAGTGATCTCAGCACGTCCACCATAATTGAGTGCAAAATTCAGGATCAAACCTGTATTGAGATGGGTCATTGCTTCTGCTCTTTCCAAAGCCTCTAAGGTTTCTTTAGGTAATTTCTTGGTATCACCGATCATTTGAATCTTGACATTGTTGCGATGCAATTCGGGGACGAAACGATCATAAAACTCGACCGGCAAGTGCATGATGAACTTGACTTCATCTTCAGGGCGTGTCCAGTTTTCCGTAGAAAAGGCATAGACAGTTAAGACCTGAACCCCCATATTTTTTGCTGCAATCGTCACTTCTTGGAGAGCTTCCATCCCCGCCTTATGACCAAAGACGCGCGGTTGCATCCGCTTTTTCGCCCAGCGACCATTGCCATCCATAATGATTCCAATGTGTTTTGGGACTTCTAAAGGTATCTCAATTTTTTCTTTTTTCTTAAAACGAAACATGTTTTTCTACCTATTTTAATATTTATCGCTTCATTATACCATAAATCCCCATAAAATAGGGACTGTGGCCTCTATTTTGGACGAGTAGGGGTGTCCTTCATCGCACAGCTCCATTTGCCCACCAAAAAAGAGGCTCTTGCCTCTTCTTTGATGATTATTCTTCGATGGCTGAATCGACATCTGAGCTAGCACCTTCTGTAGCAGTAGCTGAGATCCCTTCTGATACAGGAAGAACTGTTTTGATCGCTCCCAATTCAAAGGTCAGGTAGACACCATCAACATCCAAGACAACGGTCTTGCGATCTGTATCGACTTCATCGATGGTTCCGTACAAGCCACCAATCGTGATGACTTCATTTCCTTTTTGAAGTTTATTTAAACTTTCCATCCGTTTTTGGTACTGTTTCTTTTGGCTACGGCTCATGAAGTACATCAAACCGACCATAAGAACGAGCATAATTAGCAAACTTCCGCCTTGCATATGTTTCTCCTTTAATTTTCATATATGCTATACTATATCAAATTTCGCCCGTCTTTTCAAGTTTTCCCATCCTCTTCAAGCAAAATCAGACTCCAGTCTCAGAGAGGAGGTAAGTTTTGATGAAAAAGAAAAAACCACAAAAAGTGGGCTACTGACTAGTCAATCGTAATGCCATACTTTTCATGATTCTCATCATACCAATCAATCAAGGCCAAAGCCGTTTGATAGGTAATATTTTTGATTTTACTCGTACCCTTCGTCAAAGTCGCCAAGCTCATTTTGCTGATGTTTGTTTCAGTTGCAACACGATAGCTCGTCAAGCGACCATCAACCATCAGTTGAACAACAGCTTCCACTTTTTTATATTCGGGAGTTGAGTAGATATCAATTGTATTGCTCATCTTACTTCCATTCCTCAAATTTTATTCTTGTATAGATTATATACTTTTTTTCTTTATTTATTAATAAATTTGCTCAAATTGGGTTAATTTCACTAATTATTGATGTTTTTTAGTCCAAATAGGAAGATTTTGGCCTTATACGACGAATAATTTCCCCCAGGTGGGAAGAAAAAATAAAGACTGCTATATGATAGCAGCCTCTACTTTTCACAAACTCATTCGCCTTATTCTGCTTGTTTATCATTATTTTCTTCATTCTTTGTGTCTTTTTCTCTGATCACAAGCACACCATCTTCCATGTCAGCTTCCAAGTGTTTAGCATCCAAGTTATCCAAGTGGAAGTCTGTGACTTTGTCACGGATTTGTTGTTCAACTACCCGACGGAGTGGACGAACACCCATCACTTCATCATAACCTTCTTCAGTCATATATTCTTTAGCTGCATCGCTCACTGCCAAGTCGATTTCTTTCTTAGAAAGGGTCTTATTGACATCTACCAACATCAAATCAACAATCTTAGAAAGATCTTCCTTGCTCAAGTGTGAGAATTCGATGACAGCATCGAAGCGGTTGAGGAATTCTGGACGGAAGTAAGGTTTCAATCGATCCATGAGTTCTGGTTTGTCCGCATCTTCTGTTAAGTTAGCTTCGTAACCAAAACCTGCGTTTGAAGTAGCGATAATCACAGTGTTCTTGAAGTTGACCGTGTTCCCTTGACCATCTGTCAAACGACCATCATCCAAGACTTGAAGGAGAAGGGTGATGACTTGAGGATCTGCCTTTTCAATTTCGTCAAGAAGGACGATTGAGTAAGGGTTACGGCGAACACGTTCTGTCAAGGTATTGCTGTTATCATCGTAACCAACATAACCAGCTGTTGTACCAATCAATTTAGAAACGGCTGTGCGGTCGCTGTATTCTGACATGTCCAAACGGATGATAGCATCTTTGGTTCCGAACATATCAAGAGCCAATTGTTTAGCCAACTCAGTCTTACCGACACCAGTAGGACCTACAAAGAGGAAGCTACCGATTGGACGGTTCCCTTCGTCAAATCCTGCACGGTTCCGACGGATAGCACGTGCCACTGCTTCAACAGCTTTATCTTGACCGATAACCTTAGTTTGCAAACGGTGACCCATATCTTTCAAACGTTCGATATCAGTTGCACCCATTTGTGACACTGGAATACCCGTCATCCGTTCTACTGATTCAGCCACATCGTTGATTGTTGCAGTTACCTTATGGTCTTCTGTATGGTTTTCAATTTTCTTTTCAAGTTCTTCGATACGAACTTTTGCTTTCAAAGCTGCTTCGTAATCTTCTTTAGCCGCAGCTTCTTCTTGTTTGGTTTTTTCTTCTTCAATTTCATGTTCCACAGCATGAACATCTGTTACCGGATGTTGAGTAGCCAAGTGAGCGACTGTTACATCGACCAAGTCAATGGCCTTATCAGGCAAGCTACGTTGTGGAATGTATTGGATTGAATAATCAACCGCTGCTTTCAAAACTTCATCTGGCAAGATGACATTGTGGTGTTTTTCATAAAGATCACGGATCCCTTGGAGAATCTTGAAAGTATCTTCAGCTGATGGAGCATTGACTTTCACTTCGTTGAAACGACGAGCAAGAGCTGCATTCTTCAAGATAGTGTTACGGTATTCATCTTGAGTAGTTGCCCCAATGACTGTCAATTCCCCACGTGAAAGAGCAGGTTTGATGATATCCGCAAGACCTTTAGAGCCTTGACCATCACCTGTGCTACCTGCACCAAGGATTTGATGGATTTCATCAAAGAAGAGAATGACATTTCCCATAGCCTTGACTTCTTGGATCAGATTTTGAATATTTTCTTCAAAGCTACCACGGTATTGCGTACCAGCTTCTAGACCAGAAATATCAATTGAGATGATTTCTTTGTTCTTGATAGCGGCTGGAACATCACCGTTCACAATAGCTTGTGCCAAACCTTCTACAACTGCTGTTTTACCAACACCGGCATCCCCTACAAGGACAGGGTTGTTCTTGGTACGACGAGACAAGATTTCAGCAGTTTCTTGAATTTCTTTATTACGTCCGATGACCGGATCCAATTTTCCTTCACGAGCTTCTTCAGTTAAGTTGCGACCAAGTTTTGCAAGGATCCCATCTTGTTTCATTCCTTTACCTTGATGGTGTTGCATTTGCTCGCTTCCTTCATTTGGAAGTTGACCAGTTTGACGGTAGATAGCAAATTCTTCTGGTGTCACTTCACGACCATTAATCATGTAGCGACGGCTTTCAGAACGAAAACCACCCATGTTGCCCATTAGTTGATTGAAAAGATCATCCATATTGTTAAAGTTGTTATTCATATTGTATACCTCTAATTTACATAATTTTAATTCATTCTTGAAAATTAGCAGACCAATTGGCTGCTATTTGATTGTTTACATAATTTTAATTCATTTATTTAATAATAGCCCTACAGGCTAACAGTTTCTATTTTTCCTTTTATCAATTAGTTGTCTTAATTCTGGAAATAGCATATTACCATCTCCTTTCCACTATTGATATTGTAAACCAGTAGGTTTTTTTAAACCTCTTTTTGTTTACATAAATTATTATAACGCAGGCTGATTTCTTTGTCAACACTTTTTTACATAATTTTTAAATTTTTTTTAAAAAAAATCTGGATGCCACTCCAGATTCCATATTTAAATAGAAGTTCTTGGCTAGATAGATTTAAATTTCCCAGCATTTTCTTGAATAGCCGTCTGTACATTTTTAGCAAATTGACCCACCATGGACTGATCCAGTTGCTTTCCAACTACCTG
This sequence comes from Streptococcus sp. CP1998, assembly GCF_041026655.1. Classification (NCBI taxonomy): domain Bacteria; kingdom Bacillati; phylum Bacillota; class Bacilli; order Lactobacillales; family Streptococcaceae; genus Streptococcus; species Streptococcus sp. CP1998. The sequence goes on along the minus strand of NZ_CP163380.1, from coordinate 282,549 downwards.
GACATCTTCTTCGGCTACTGTTGTAATCGCAGTCAATCCATCATTGTAACGTTTCTCAACTCCTGCCTTGCAGGCCAATAAAATGGGCGCATAGACAACCTGTATTAATTCTTTTTCAAGTTTCTTGCGGCTTTCGATGATCCTCATCTTATCTTTCATATCTAAATCAAAGAAATCTTTGACTGGACTATCACCCATACTTCCTCCTCTTCTATACTATGAAACTTTATCTTGTGCAATCTCCTCTTCCAGTTGGTGTCTATCTTTCCGGTAGGATTGCCATAAATTCTCTTCCTCGATTTCGATCTGTTTTAAGGCTACTTGTGCAGCTTCTCTAGCTTCGAGATCATACTCTTCTATACAGCGATGGAGGGACTCCCATCCACAACTGACATCAACCTCCTGCTTTTGTAAAAAGGAAGCTGCCATCGCATACTCTTCTTCCAGCATCTGGGTGAAGAGCTGCTGTTTTCTTTCCACTAGGCAACGCTTTTCATCTAGCTCCAAGCGCGCTTTTCGGAACTCTATTTCCAAGTGATCTAGTTTCTTTTCCTTTTTCGAATGAGTAGATGAAATTAATAAGCTAGTTGTTCCCACTGGTTCATTTCTCCTGCTATTTCTTGATCTTTTGCTTTTAAGAGCTCAATTCCTGCATTCACTTGCTCGCTTAAAGCATGGAATTCATTCGATAAGGACTGATATGCAGCCAAACGATTGTCGAACCTTTCTCTTACTTCAGTGACAACTGTTTGCCTTGTTGCACCAGCCTGTGCATAGGCCTCTTCTACTTCCGCAAGATTAAGAATGAAGCCTTTCGGAACGGTCTGTAATACTTTCTCCAAAGTTTCTAAATCTGTATCCAGTTGTGCCTTAGATTTCTGAGCTTGCTCCAGCCCTTCATCCACTACTCGAATCAGCTCATCAGAAGCCAAACGAGCCTGCAAAGCATCCAGATAGATCCGTTCACTTGAGCTCAGTCCACCACCTGTTTTTTGCAATTTATCCTTTAGGCGATAGTAAACCTTCATCCGCTCTTCAATGATTTCCTTCCGAGTGATGGCTTCCGTTCCCTTTTCAAGAACCAAATTCCCATTCTTATCATAGATATAACCATGCATCATGTGCTGCAGGCCCGTATTTTTCAAATTCTTAGTTTTGAGGTGCTTGACAATCCCACTGGATTCCTTGCTTCCAGAATCCTGATAGCCCAAGCTAACCAAATCTTTATGGTCAATATGGTTGTAGATCTTGTACTTCAGCGAATCTATACGCGCTTTTTGCTCGGGTGTTAAGATGGAATAGGCATTAGGACCATTGTATAGATGGACAGTCCCAATATGAGAAGCTTCTTCTTCTGTCAAGCAGGCAAGAGCATACTGAATATCCATAGACCCCAGAGAGTGACCGTATAGGTCGATCTTAGCATTGGGGTATTTTCGGATTACCTCTTTCAAATGAGCTGCAGCATCTTTAAATTGTGGAGGCGGGAAAGTCCCGGTTAATTCATTGTATTTTTTTAAAAAAGCAGCTCCCATTAAAGTAGGAAATTTAACCTGTTCTTCGGCTGTTCTTTCTGCAAAAAAGCCGGCTACATCTGATGCTTTTTCCTGTACAAAATTGCTGACAGGATTATCCAGCGCTTTTTGTATGAACCTGCCAACGGGAGTGGCCTCCGGCGGAAGATTAACAGAAGTAGGAATAATCGCATCTTCAAAAGCTTCTACTGCATTATTAAAACTATCCTTGGCCTTATCTCGCGCATAATTCTTCGCATAATCTGTTGCATACTCGCTTGCTCCAACAGGGTTCAAAATATTGGAAGCTGCTGGCAGATCTGTCTTTACCCAATCCGTAAATGTATCATGGAGTAATTTTTGTGTACTTATTTCAGTCTCAGATCCCTTCATCAAAACTGTCACGTCATGAATTTGGGAACGATCTTCATCAGAAGCAGAATAAGGGACTGCTTTTTGTTTTTCGCCTTGGCCATTGTTAGTAATAACGAAGACCTGCTCTTCATTGCCATTTACACTATCATAGATGTGAGCGACATTGCCAATGTATTCCCCGGTTTTCAATCGTACATCTTGATTATAGCTTTCTATCTCATACTCTTTATACGCAATTTCTTTCTTCATTTCATCTGAAAATGATTTATCAAAAGCCATTATTTACCTCTTAATTCATCTGATAATTCTCCTGAGATGACATAACCATTTTGTTCAAATTTGCCATCTGATTCCTCTGTTAAAGTTGTTGTAATTGTTAGGTTATTATCATCATTGATTATAACTTTTATTATTAATCCTCCCATTGGATTATACTTCAATGAATTTTCATTTATCTTGTAACTTTTTATAACTCCTTTATCTGTAAATGCGTTTGGATCTTCTTGCCTTAATAAATTTTCAATCACATCTTTAGCTTTCTTACTCTCTGCAATTTGAATCATTTCTTGTTTTTTGGCAGATTGTCCATTAAAAAAGCTACAGCCTCCTAAGCTCAGGCTAAATACTACCATTATCAACACAATAAATTTACTTTTTTTCATCTTCTTCCCATTCTTTCTTCAGGTTTCTTAGAATTTATTATACAAAATTCTAAGAAACCTGAAATGTTACTTTTGTTAAAAAATGTTGCCAAATCGTTACAAGCACTAGCTATTAATGTAACATATTGGTTTTGATCCAGAAATGTTTCTATTTTCCTATATTAGGGGTATTTACCTGAATGAGTTTATTTCCCAGTCTCTTCTGCTTTACTTAACAGATCATCTAATTTTGCTGAAATACCATAACTACCTGCTTCGAACTGTCCTGAATCTTCCATTTGAACAGTCGTATCGATCGTTAACTTTTTATCGCCATTGATAACGAGATAGACATTCATCCCCCCCATTGGATTGTATTCCAATTCACCTTTTATCAGGGTATAGGAGTGAATGACCCCTTCTGAAGTGAAAGCTTTAGGATCGATACTAATTAACAAGTGTTTTATCGCTCGCTCCATTTTCGTGCTTTCTGCAATCTGAATCATTTTCCTTCTCTCAGCAGATTGATCCGTAAAAAGGCCACAACCTCCTAGAAACAAAGTCAGTAAAAATAGTAGCATTAATCCTTGTTTTTTATCAGTCATATTTCCCTCTCACTTATATTATTCGTAATGATTCTTAAAAAATGAGCCAATTTTTAAAAATTTTTTCCAGAATTCAAAAAAACACACCCTTACTGGGTGTGTCTCTGTTAAATCATGTATTCGACGCTATAAGTGGCGTCGGATAGAATCCGTGAAAGGAATTGTTTGGTTCGTTCTTCTTTTGGACTGTTGAAGAATTCATGGGGTTCGTTTTCTTCGATGATGTGTCCGCCGTCCATAAAGATAACGTGGTTGGCCACATCACGCGCGAAGCCCATCTCATGCGTCACCACAACCATGGTTACTCCTTCTTGGGCCAATTGCTTCATGACATCTAAGACATCACCGACCAACTCTGGGTCTAGCGCTGAAGTCGGCTCGTCCAGCAAGATCACGTCTGGTTTCACTGCGATGGCACGCGCGATTCCGATCCGTTGCTGCTGGCCCCCTGACAATTGCGAAGGATAGTAATCCTTGTAAGCGAGGAGACCAACTTTTTCAAGGGCTGATTCTGCCCGTTGGATGGCCTCTTCTTTTGGAATCTTACGAGCCACAACTAAGCCTTCTAAGATATTTTCAAGCGCTGTTTTGTTGGCAAAGAGATTGTAATGCTGGAAGACAAAGGCTGTCTTTTGGCGGATTTCTTGAATCTCTTTTTTGCTGAGATTTGAGAGGTCATACTCTTTTCCACCTAGGGTTAGGTGCCCTGTATCTGCCTTTTCCAAGTGGTTGAGGCAACGAAGGAAGGTTGTTTTTCCTGATCCAGATGGACCCAAAATAACGACCACATCCCCTTGGTTGACCTTGAGATTGACATCTACCAGGACTTGGTGGTCCTTAAATTTTTTCGATACGTGTTCTACTTCTAACATCTTCTTATTTCTCCTTCTTCTATGCGAGTGTCAGGCGTTTTTCTAAGCGATTGAATCCCCACTGAATCACCCCACAAATGACAATATAAAGAATAAAAATCACTAGATAGGATTCAAAATATTGATAGCCATAAGAGGCTTCTACCTTGGCAATGGCGGTGATATCCTTGATGGTCATGACAAAGACAAGGGAAGTTCCTTTGACCAAGTTGATAACCAGGTTACACAGATTGGGCAGGGCCGCACGCAGGGCTTGTGGAAAAACAATGCGGATGTAGGCTTGGCGATTAGTCAAACCAATGGCTTGCGCTGCTTCTAGCTGGCCCTTATCCACGGTCAGAATGGCTGACCGGAGAATTTCAGCCAGACTCCCCATCGTCATCAAGCTAAAGATGATAAAGGCATAGTAAATGGGATTGATCTCAAAGACATTAAAGTGACTACCAATGCTCTTAAAAAAGCTATTTAAGAGACTAGGGAAGAGACTATAAAAGAAGAGAATCAAGAGAATCGGAGGCGTCGCGCGGATAAAGGCTAAGTAAACCACTGAGAAACTGCGAACCCCTTTGACCTTGTAGATCTGACCGAGTGCCAAAAAGAGGGCTGGAAAGAAACTCAAAAGGATCGACACGACCATGATCAGAAGGGTCACTGGAACACCACCCAAGGTGGCTAGAAATGCTTTACTAATAAAATTGAAATCCATAAGCTACCTTTCTGTTACACTGAGTCGTTTCTCAAGGAGTTGAGCGGAGAAGGAGATCACAAGGGCAATTCCCCAGTAGATCACTGCGACAGCTGTATACGTTTCGAGGGAATAATTTCCAAGATTGCGGCTGATCAAGTTGTTGCCTGCTCCCATGATATCGATAAAGCCAATGGTATAAGCCAAAGCGGCATCACGCATGAGGTTCAAGATGGCAGTCGTCATATTTGGAAGAGCCACGCGAAAGGCTTGGGGAAGGACAATCCGCCAAATGGTCTGAGCTGGTGTCAATCCGATACTCAAGCCTGCTTCCATCTGACCTTTTGGAATGGCCAAATAGGCTGCCTTGAAGACCTCAGAAATCATCGCGGCAAAGAGAAGAAACATGGCAACCAGGACAAAGACAAACTTGGACCAGTGGTCAATATCTACTCCCAACCACCAGTTCAAAAATTGGGGCAGTCCATAAAAGACCAAAAAGAGCAAGACAATCGGAGGGGTACAACGCAAAGTAAAGACATAGCCTTTTGCCAGACCTGCTCCTACCTTATCTTCTGATACTTGTGCCCAGGTCAAAACCAAGCCAAATGCCGAACCTAGAAGCGTCGTTAACACCATCAAAGCTAGGGTCGCTGGTAGGGCTTGGACCAAGGTTGGGAGAAAAGACCAGACCTTGGAAGTGTCGTATGAGACCATGTTTCTTTTCCTTTCTGTATCCGTATAGAAATAAGGAAGCTGGGGCTATGCGCACCCAGTTCCATCTTATTTCTCTTTATCTACATAACTGAAGACATCTTCACCGAAATATTTTTTCGACAATTTAGCAAGTGTGCCATCTTTTTCTAATTCTTTGATAGCCTTGCTGTAGGCTTCCGCAAATTTTTCGTTTTTCTTATCCTTATGGATCAATGGGTAAGTTGGAATTCCTTTGTAGGCAAACCAGCTCAGTTTGTCCGCATATTGGTGGTAAGAACCATCTTTATCTGTGACAGCTTTTTCAAAGGAAAGTTTGATGTCAAAGAAGGCATCGTAACGTCCTTCAAGAACCCAAGCATAAGCATCTGCGACTTTGAAAGATTCCGCAGCTGTTAATTCGATTTGTTGGTCCTTATGCTTTTCATTGTATTCTTTAATAACATTCCATTGTGCATTTTGTGGTGAAATTGGAACCAATTTTCCTTTTTCTTTGGCGAAGTCATCGATGTTCTTGTATTTATCCGCATCTTCTTTTCGTACAGTAAATCCGATGATACTTGCTCCAATTGGTTCTTTTGGAATGATAAATTTCTTGGCACGTTCTTCGGTATACCAAGCTCCTTTGGTTCCGATATCGTATTTACCAGATTCTAGACCGATCAAGAGATCGTCATCACTTGTTCCAGTGTACTCAAACTTGTAGTCCGGTAGTTTTTCATCAATGGCTTTGAGAACGGCTACTTCATAGCCATCTGATTCTCCTTTTTCATCAACGAAATCATACGGTACATAGTTTTGAGTGTGGGCTACTTTCAAGGTTGTTACCTTGTTCGATCCTGTTGAGCCTTTGCTGTCGTTTGCATGGTTCAAGCTCCGTCCAAGAATGGTTGCACCTGCAATGGCAAGAACTGCCACCCCACCGATAATCCATGTTTTTTTACTCATACTCTCTTCTCCCTCTTTCTATTTTCCTTATTCTGCTGCAGCTTCACGAACCCATTCGATTCGTTCTTCATCAATGTCACTTGGAATCGTACAATCGGCACCGATGACCAAGCCTGTGGTTCCTGTTTCTGAGATGATGCGTTTGGTTTCTGCTTGGATCGCAGCCTTATCTCCTGTGTAAAGAAGACCATTTTTACCATTTTCAAAGCCACCAAGAACCGTGCGTCCACCGAAGATTTCGCGTCCTTCTGCTAGGCTGATTCCTTCTGGTCCGACTGCCCAGTTAATGACTTGGGCTGGGTAGTCTGTGAAGAGATGGATATCATTGCGAGCTCCTTCGTAGCCACAGATATGAAGAATATTTACGCCACCGGCTTCATTGGCTGCCTCTAAGACATGGAGTTCACTCGGTGCAATAATGTTTTTATAAACTTCTTGTGTAACCCGCGCATCTTGGATACTTTGAACACTGAGGTAGATCCCGTCTGCTCCTGCTTCTTTGATGATTCGTTGGCTCAAACTTGCAATATCTTGGCCAATTGTATCCAATACTTTTTTAAGAGTTGCTGCATCTTGATCGATAAAGTTGGCGATCAAGTCATCTCCTCCTGAAACTTCTCCGACCAACCATTTGAAGTAGGTCACTGGAGCAAAGATATTGTAGATAGCCACAATGTCTTCTTCAAAACCGGCACGGATTTTTTTAACGAGCTCTACTTGCTCTGTGATCCATGGATGATCTGCTCCAAGTGGTTCAATCCCTGCTAAATCAGAGATATTTTCAAGGCCTTTGTGAATGGCTGGGTTTGGATAAGCAAAGTAACCATCGCTCATGAGTTTGACAAAGTCTGGTTTGACCTTGTGAAGGAAGTTTTTATGGCCATTGAGGTTTTTTTCAATAATTTCCGGATTAGAAAATCCTTTCAACCATTCTTCTTCTGTTGTAAAATGATGCCAAAATCCAACTGGCACACGGTCAACCGCTTCTCCTTTAAAAGCTTTTAAGACTAATTCTCTTTTTGCTGACATGTTCTTACCTCTTTCTATTCTTTTCTTGTTTGTTATCTTATCACTTCAATGATGCTTTGACTAATATATATTTTTTATCAAGTTCTTCATCTTTTTTTATCACTGATCTTCGAGAAGAAGAATTCCTGCTAGATCAGACGGGCGAAGGAGGGAGAGACTATGGGCTGGAATTTTCTCCAGTCTTGCCATATCTGGATCTTTTTTTGCTTTTCCCTGACTGCTTGCTAGAGCAACTTTACTAAGCCCTAGAAGCAAAAACAAAACGGTTACCAGGATACACCATACATTGATCTTTTTCATCTCCCTCTCCTTTCTTCTTACAATACAGCTGCTTGACGTACCCAATCTAAGCGTTCCAATTGGAAATCATCTGGCACGGTACAGTCTGCTCCAAGGATCAAACCACGACTTCCGGCTTCTGCCACCAAGCGACGAGTTTCTTGCTCAATAGCTTCTCGTTCCCCTTGGTAGAGCAAACCTTTCTTGCCATTGACAAAGCCACCCAAAACGGCACGATCGCCGAAAAGTTTACGACCTGCGGCTAGGCTAAGGCCTTCACGATGGGTCCGCCCAGTTAATGACTTGAGCTGGGAAGATCGGCTTATTTTGAGGCCAATGATCACGTTTTCCCCATCCTCTAACCTATCATGGGCTGTGGATTCGGCTTTGCCCCTTAAAAACAAACATCCTCGCTAGGAAAAACCTAACGAGGATGTTTTTTTCTATATAAACAAATTTATTCAACTGTTACAGACTTAGCAAGGTTCCGTGGTTTATCAACATCAAGCCCACGATGAAGGGTTGCAAAGTAGGCAATCAATTGGGTCGGCACCACCATTGAGATTGGAGAGAGGTAAGGGTGAACCGCTGTCAAGACCAAATCATCTGTCTCTTTAGCGACATTTTCCTCTGCAATGGTTAAAACATGAGCCCCACGTGCTGCCACTTCTTGGATGTTCCCACGTGTGTGGCTGGCTAGGACTGGATCAGACAAGAGGGCAATGACCGGTGTACCGTCTTCGATCAGAGCGATGGTACCGTGTTTCAACTCACCCGCAGCGAAGCCTTCACATTGGATGTAAGAAATTTCTTTTAGTTTCAGACTGGCTTCCATAGCAACATAATAATCTTGGCCACGTCCGATATAGAAAGCATTGCGGGTTGTTTCCAACAAGCCACGAACTTTTTCGTCGATCACTTCTTTTTCTGAAAGGGTTGATTCGATGGACTGTGCCACGATAGACAATTCGTGCACCAAATCAAAGGCTTTGGCCTTCTCATTGCCATTGGCTTCCCCAACAGCTTTCGCAAGAAAGGCAAGGGCTGCGATTTGAGCCGTATAAGCCTTAGTAGAAGCTACCGCAATTTCGGGACCAGCATGGAGCAACATGGTCATGTCTGCTTCACGTGAAAGAGTTGATCCTGGAACATTGGTTACTGTCAAGCTTGGAATGCCCATTTCATTGGCCTTGACCAACACTTGGCGGCTATCGGCCGTTTCACCAGATTGGCTGATAAAGATGAAGAGTGGTTTCTTGCTAAGAAGTGGCATACCGTAGCCCCATTCAGAGGAAATACCGAGTTCTACTGGAGTATCTGTCAACTCTTCCAACATTTTTTTAGACGCAAATCCAGCATGGTAAGAGGTACCAGCCGCAAGGATATAGATGCGATCTGCTTCTTGAACAGCCTTGATAATAGCTGTATCTACCACTACTTGACCAGATTCATCTGTATAGGCTTGGATCAGCTTACGCATGACAGTTGGTTGCTCATCGATTTCCTTGAGCATGTAGTATGGGTAAGTCCCTTTTCCAATATCAGAAAGGTCAAGTTCAGCCGTATAGCTAGCCCGTTCTTTGACGTTTCCATCATAGTCTTGCACTTCAACGCTATCAGCCTTGACAATCACCAACTCTTGGTCATGGATTTCCATGTATTGGTTGGTTTCACGAATCATGGCCATGGCATCAGAGCAGACCATATTGTAGCCATCGCCAAGACCGATCAAGAGTGGTGATTTATTTTTTGCCACATAGATGATGCTTGGATCTTCCGCATCCATCAAAGCAAAAGCATAAGCTCCACGGATGATGTGGAGGGCTTTTTTGAAGGCTTCGAGCGTAGATAAGCCATCTTCTTCAGCAAATTTTCCGATCAAGTGGGCTGCGATTTCTGTATCTGTTTGCCCCTTGAAATGGTGACCTGCTAGGTATTCTTCCTTGATTTCAAGGTAGTTTTCAATCACCCCATTGTGGACCAAAACAAAGCGACCTGTTTCAGAGCGGTGTGGGTGGGCATTGTCCTCAGTTGGTTTTCCATGAGTGGCCCAACGGGTATGTCCAATCCCAGCTGTCCCTTCGACACCTTCTGCCTTAGACGACAATTCTGCAATGCGGCCAACTGCCTTTACCAATTGGCTCTTGCCTTCACTAGCCAGGAAAACACCCGCAGAGTCATAGCCTCGGTATTCGAGTTTTTCAAGTCCTTGAATCAAAATATCAGTAGCATTTGTATTTCCTACAACACCAACGATTCCGCACATAGATTTTACGATATAGCCTTGCTATACTTTCCCCTTTACTTAGTCAAACGACCTATAGTCGATTTCTCAGTTACTTTAAAATTGGTCTAGTCTAATTTGACCAAAAAGCAACCAGCGGAGTCAGTATACAATGCTTCTTCTAGTTTGTCAACTAGGAAATCCAAGAAAATTGGTCTAGTTAAGTTAGGGTTAAGATTAGAGATAAAGTCAACCAAGAAAATTTCCACTGTAAGAAAAATGCCTGAAACAGAATGGTTTCAGACATTCGGAATAATTGAGAGTCAAACTGTTTGGAGAACTGTTTGACTCCAAGCTTTAAAATGATGATGCGAGGAGGCTCAATACGAATTGAAGATGGGCTACGGATCTCGATTTAGTCTTTAAATCCATTGGCTTGGCTTAGTTCTTTAAACCAATGGCCGGATTTTTTGAGGATTCGTTTTTGACTTTCGAGGTCCAACTCAACTAAACCATAGCGGTTCTTGTAGCCATTGAGCCATGACCAACAGTCGATAAAGGTCCAGATCAGATAGCCTTTACAGTTGGCACCATCTTGAATAGCCCGGTGGAGCTCACGAAGATGGTCTTTGACAAAGTCAATCCGGTAGTCGTCTTGGATCACTCCATCCTTGCGGAATTTTTCCTCTCCTTCAACCCCCATCCCGTTTTCGGTCAGGATCCACTCGATATTGCCATAGTTTTCCTTGATATTTTGGGCAATGTCATACAAACCTTGCTCATAGATTTCCCAACCTCGGTGGGGATTGATCTTGCGCCCTGGCATAACATAAGGTTCATAAAATTGCTCAAAGAGTAGGGGAGATGCTGGATTTGGAGCATAACGAGGAGCCGCCACACGGAGTGGTTGGTAATAGTTAACCCCTAGGTAATCCACTGTATTTTCCTCAATCAAGCGCAATTCAAAGGGATCATAATCTGGTAAGAGATCACGCTCCCGTAGGATCTCCACTAATTCTTCAGGATAATGACCAAGAACAGATGGATCTAAGAAGGATTTGGCTTGAAAGAGCTCGGCAATGCGCGCAGCTTTCACATCTGCTGGATGCTGGCTCCGAGGATAGGCTGGTGTCAAATTGAGCACAATCCCGATACGGTAATTAGGATCCACCTCGTGACAGGCCTTCACTGCTAGAGAGCTTGCTAACTGGGTGTGGTAGGCTACTTTTACTGCTGCTGCTGCGTCTACCTTATGAGGAAAATGGGCATCATAAAAATAACCAAACTCCACAGGGACAATGGGTTCATTAAAGGTGATCCACTGATCGACCAGATCCCCATAGGTCTTGAAACAAAAACGCGCATATTCCTGGTAAGCATAGGCGGTTTCTTTATTTTCCCAACCATCCCCTTGCTCTTGAAGAGCCATCGGTAAATCAAAATGATAGAGGTTGACCAAGAGGTGAATCCCTTTTTCTTTGATCTTTTCAAAGACACGCCGGTAGAAATCAACGCCTGCTTGATTGATCTCTCCTCGTCCTTCTGGGAAAATACGTGACCACTGAATAGAGGTCCGAAAGGCCGTGTGGCCAGTTTCTAACAAGAGGTCCAAATCTTCTTCCCAGTGTTCATAAAAAGTCGATGTTTTGTCCGGTCCTTGCCCTTGATAAAAGCGGTTGGGCTCGATCCTATACCAGTAATCCCAGAGATTGTCTCCCTTTCCATCCTGGGCTAGACGTCCTTCCGTTTGAGGGCCCGAGGTCGAACTTCCCCATAAAAAATCCTTTGGAAATTGATACATGTCCTAATCCTCCTCATTCTACTAGCTCTATTGTAGCGAATCCTCCCCCAAAACCTAGGCACAATTTACAGTCTTTCTTACGCAGATTAAAGAAAAAGTCCCTTAGGAAAAATTCCTAAGGGAGCTGGTCCTCTTTATAATTCATTCACGACATATTCAAAGAGTTTTCGATCTGCTGGGCTCTTATCAAAACGCAGTTCCGGATGCCACTGAACGCCGAGGAAACGGATCTCATCTGTGGATTGAACGGCTTCTATGATGTCATCTTTCGGATCCCGCGCGATCACTTCTAAGCCATCTGCCAAGTCTTTAATACTTTGATGATGGAAAGAATTGATGCGACTGGTCTTACCATAGATCTCTTGCAGGACCGTCTGATCCTTGGTCACCAACTCTTGGCTGGTGTACTGACCTGGATTGTCTTGCCAGTGGTGTTCAATGTCTTGATGCAGAGTTCCCCCCAGAGCGACATTATAGAGCTGGGTCCCACGACAAACGGTAAAGATAGCTTTTTTAGCCGCACGCGCTTCTTCAATCAAGGCCAACTCAAAGAGATCGCGTTTCAAGAGGTAGTCATCACTGTCGATGGTGATTTCTTCTCCGTAAAACTTGGGCAAGACATTTTGCCCACCGGTGATGATGAGCTTATCAATCATTGATATGTAGTCTTTGGCCAAGGCCGCATCTCCAATTGGCAAGATCAAGGGAATCCCTCCTGCCTCTTTGACCGCTTCGACAAAACCAGTCGCCGCATAGCTCATGTTCGCGTCCGGATCATCTGGGAAGGGTCTTTCATTTCCTGTAATTCCAATCACTGGTTGCTTTTTCATACTATTTTCCATATGCTTTCATTCATTTTCAAGGCTTATTGTAACACAATTTTAAGCCAGACTCAATGGAGAGTTTTTGAAGGAAGGTCTCCCCTTCTACCCCAAAAGCTTGCTGAAAGGAAATAAAATTGCTTTCTATTAAAAAATTCTCAAGTGCAAAGACTTGAGAATGGTTTGTTAATTTTTTATCAACCCTTCTTTTACCAAAAAGTCACGCGCTACTTTAGCAGCAGGCTTACCTTCTACTCCGACTTGGTAGTTCATCTGACTCATTTGGTCTGCTGTGATTTCACCCGCCAACTTATTGAGAACAGCTTCTAATTCGGGATGTTTCTTAAGAAGAGCTTCTTTCATGAGGGGCGCCCCTTGATAAGGTGGAAAAAGTTGCTTGTCATCTTCAAGGACCACCAGGTCATAACGAGCAAGTTCAGCATCTGTTGAGTAGGCATCCGTTATTTGAATATCCCCAGACTGGATCGCCTGGTAGCGAAGGGCTGGCTCCATGGTGGAGACTTGTAAGTTGAGACCATAGATCTTCTGCAAGCCTTTGTTTCCGTCCTCTCGGTCGTTAAACTCAAGAGTAAAGCCTGCCCTGAGTTGTCCTTCCACCTTTTTCAAATCTGAAATAGTCTTGAGTCCATACTCTTGGGCAATCTTCTTAGGCACTGCAACAGCATAGGTATTTTGATAAGCCATAGGTTTGAGCAAGGCTAGGTCGTCTTGTCGCTTGATCCCATCTCGAGCAGCTTTGTAGACTGCTTCTGGATCATGACTGACTTGTGGTGCCGGCTTGAGGAGACTTTCGGTCACCGTACCTGTAAACTCTGGATAGATAGCGATATCCCCTTTTTTTAGAGCTTCATAGAGGAAGGTGGTCTTCCCAAAATTCGGTTTGACAGTCACTGTCATATCCGTATTTTTCTCGATCAAGATCTTATACATATTGGCGAGAATTTCAGGTTCAGGACCCAACTTCCCAGCAATGACCAGATTTTCTTTTTTCGCTTTGGGAAGAAGACTTGGCGTATAAGAAGCTCCTAATCCAATAACCATCACAGCAAAGGCTGCAAAGATGGTCCGCAATTTGGCCTTTTCCATCCATTTGAGAAGAAGGTTAAATGCGATGGCTAAGAAGGCAGAAGATAGGGCACCGATCAAAATCAGACTGGCATTATTGCGGTCAATCCCTAGGAGGATAAAGGAACCGAGTCCCCCAGCTCCAATCAAGGCGACTAGGGTAGCTGTCCCAATAATCATCACGGTCGCCGTGCGAATCCCAGACATAATGACGGGCATGGCCAAGGGAATCTCGAACTTCTTGAGTCGCTCCCACTTGGTCATCCCAAAGGCGATTCCTGCTTCTTCAAGGCTTGGATCAATCCCCTGTAAACCGGTGATGGTATTTTGAAGGATGGGGAAAATGGCATAGATGACAAGAGCTGTTAAGGACGGAAGCGTCCCGATTCCCATAATAGGAATGAAGAGGCCCAAAAGAGCCATGGAAGGAATGGTCTGGAAGATCCCAGCTAGCTGTAAAACCCAGTTGCTTGTTCTTTTGTGGATACTCAAATAAATAGCTAGAGGAACAGCCAGAAAAATCGCAAGGAGCAAGGTCAGTAATGACAGTTGCAAATGTTGCCCCAGTGCAGCGAGCCAGTCCCCAAAGCGTTCTTGAAAGGTTGCAAGTAGTTTAGACATGGTGAGCACCTCCAAATAGATCTGCGACAAAGTCGTTGGCTGGCTGGGCAAGAATAGTCTCAGAATCCGCTACCTGTACAATCTCTCCTTCTTGCAGTACTGCAATCCGGTCGCCTAATTTCAAAGCCTCGTCTGTGTCATGGGTCACAAAAATAGTGGTCATACCGAATTCTTTGTGCAATTCTTTGGTAAGAGTCTGCAACTGCTTACGGGAGATGGCATCCAAGGCCGAAAAAGGTTCGTCCATCAATAGAATCTTTGGTTCCCCAATGATAGCTCGCACAATGCCAATCCGTTGTTGCTCTCCACCAGATAACTCGCTTGGTAACCGATGAGCATAGTCTGCAGCAGGAAGCCCCACCTTGGCCAAGAGTTCTTCTGTTTTCGAAGCGATTTGCTCCTTGCTCCAGCCCTTCATCTCAGGAATGAGAGCAATATTTTCCGCAACGGTCAAGTTTGGAAATAGGGCAATGGCTTGAAGGACATAGCCGGTACTGAGACGTAACTCCCGTTCGTCATAGTCTTTGATGCGTTTCCCATCCATATAGATATTGCCATCTGTCGGTTCCAAAAGACGGTTCACCATCTTGATCATGGTAGTCTTTCCAGATCCTGAAGGTCCCACAAGAACCATAAATTCTCCATTTTCAATGCGGAGATTGACATCTTTTAAAATGTTTTTATCCGTGTAGCGCAAGGCTACATGTTTGTATTCAATCATATTTTTCCTCAATAAGTTTTCTGTCTCTAAGAATATCCAATAAGCTACTTGCTGGATGCCCTAGGACTTTTTCGACATCTGTAGAAACCCCAGCTTGTTCCCCAGATTTAATCGCTGTATAAGTGCTGACCCAGGCATCGTACTCCCAAGTTTGTGCTGGCCATTTTTTCCGTGACTCATAGGCTTCTTCTACTGATTCATCCACATACGTGATGGTTTTACCGCTCTCTTTTGAGAGGAGCGCTACGATTTCTTCCATAGAAAGATCCTCTGGCCCTGTCAGATTCAAGCTTTGATTCTCCCACTCCTTAGGGTTTAAAAGAATTTCTGCTGCAACCCTAGATGTGTCCTTACGGGCAACTGCTGAAACCTTCCCACTTCCTGCTGGACCACGAATTTCCCCATTTTCAAGAGCAATATCTATCAAGAAGTCCAAGTAAAAATTATCTCTCAAAAATGTATAGGTGAATCCTAACTCCTTGATATAGGCTTCCGTCTGGGCATGATCTCGAGACAAGGTAAAAGTTGCCTTCTCATCTGCCCCGTAAAAGGAGGTATAGACGATATGCTGCACCCCCGCAAGCTTGGCGGCATCTAAAAAACTCGTGTGTTCCTCAACACGCTCTGGATTTTCCCGAGCAGAGACCATCAATAAGACATCGATACCCTTTAAGGCCTCAACCACCTCTGGAGTATTGGCATACACCATCTTACGAATTTCCGCTGACGCGTAGACTGTTGCCCGCTCTGGACTTCTTGCCAGATGGATAGAAGCAATTCCTTTTTTATCGACAAGATCAGACACATAGGAACCTAATTTCCCTGTTACACCTGTAATTCCAATCATAACTGTTGCCTCCTTTCCCTAGATGTCATTTTCTTTAGCTTTTAGATTTGTGATAATCCGCTCTTGATAGGCTTCAAATTCTTGAATTTCTTGATCCGAAAATCCTTGGTAGAAAATCTCACCCAACTCTTTACTAACGCGGTCACCGATTTCTTTTTGCGCCCAACCGAGGTCTGTCAAAGAAATATATTTTTTCCTTTTATCCTGTGTGCAAGATTGAATCGTAACCAAGCCTTGTTCTTCCAATTTCTTAACCATACTGGTCAATGTATTATTGGCTAGACCCGTCGCAAGAGCGATATCTGTCGCAGTAGCGCACCCCAACTCTTGCTTCCACAAAATCGTTAAAATTTTCCCCTGTTCACTTCGGTATTGAGCATCTGGTTCCTTGCTCAAGAGTTTTTGAAAAAGTCGCCCGTTCAATAAGCGTATCTGTAAAGCTTGGTATCCCCCTTGCATCTTGTCCATTTTGTCTCCTTTTTATTTCTATATCGAAATATCAAAGTCATTGTACCACTGCCTGTTACATCTGTCAACTATTTCGATATAGAAATAACATTTTCCTTGGAAGAAGAGAAACATTTAAACTCCTTGTAAAACAACACTGAGTTTTACATATGTTCACTGTAATGCAGAATGAAATTTGTTAAAAAGCTTCGGTAGGTTTCTTCCTACCGAAGCTTTTTTGATATCACGCATCCAACCAACAACTATTTTCAAACCGACTCTTTGCCTTTTCACAAAAATCCTCCAGAGCTAAGCTCCGAAGGATTTATTTTTATTTCACAACGATACTAACCAATTTAGTTGGCTTCAATAGTCCAGTGGACTATTGAAGGTGGCAGATAGGGCTAATAAACTGGTTATTTAACAACGATATTAACGAGTTTATTAGGGACACTAATCACTTTCACGATTTCTTTGCCATCAATCTCTGATTTGACTTTTTCGTCAGCCAGAGCGACTTCTTGCAATTCTTCGCGTGACAGGTCTTTTGCGACCATGAGTTTAGCACGGACTTTTCCTTTGATTTGAACGACGATTTCGATTTCGTCTTCAATCAATTTGCTTTCGTCCCATGTTGGCCAAGCTACGTAAGAGATTGACTCACCGGTTGCTGCGACTGTTTGCCAGAGTTCTTCTGCTAAGTGAGGCGCAAATGGGGCAATCAATTGGATAAAGCCTTTGGCGTAGTCTACATAAAGTTTGTCTTCCTTGTTGGCAGCATTGACAAAGACCATGAGTTGGGCAATAGCTGTGTTGAACTTCATAGACTCGATTTGCTCTGTAACAGCTTTAACAGTTTCGTTGTAAACCTTGTCTAGAGCGCCATTGTTTTCCGCAACGATTTCTTTACTTGTAATCAAACGGTAAACACGGTCGAGGAATTTACGGCTTCCTTCCAATCCTTCTTCAGACCAAGCGATGGAAGCGTCAAGTGGTCCCATGAACATTTCATAGACACGAAGGGTATCGGCACCGTATTGTTCCACCACATCGTCTGGGTTGACCACATTCTTGAGGGATTTAGACATCTTAGCTGGTGCTTGCTCCAACTCTTCTCCTGTTTCCACATGGAAGAAGGAACCATCACGTTTTTCAACCTTGTCAGTCGCTACAAGAGCTCCACGGTGGTCACGGTAGCTAGTTCCCAAGATCATTCCTTGGTTAAAGAGTTTTTGGAATGGCTCTTTAGTCGGTACAACACCAAGGTCATAGAGGAATTTATGCCAGAAACGAGCGTAAAGCAAGTGAAGAACAGCGTGTTCTGCACCACCTACGTAGATATCGACTGGCAACCATTGTTTGAGGAGGTCCTCGTCAGCCAATTTCTCAGTGTTGTGTGGATCGATATAGCGGAGGTAGTACCAGCTTGAACCAGCCCATTGTGGCATCGTATTCGTCTCACGACGACCTTTGACACCATCTTCGCGGGTGACTTCCAGCCAGTCTGTCAAGTTAGCCAATGGGCTTTCACCAGTACCTGAAGGGCGAATGTCCTTGGTTACTGGCAAGACAAGTGGGAGTTCACTTTCTGGAACAGCTGTTGAAGTTCCATCTTCCCAATGAATGATTGGGATTGGTTCACCCCAGTAACGTTGACGGCTAAAGAGCCAGTCGCGGAGACGGTAGGTAACCTTTTCTTGACCAAAGCCTTTTTCTTCTAGCCAAGACACGATTTTAGCAATCGCTTCTTCTTTGTTAAGTCCATCTAGGAAGTCAGAGTTGACGTGAAGTCCATCTTCAGTATAGGCAGCTTCTGCTACATTTCCACCTTCCAGCACTTCTACGATTGGAAGACCAAACTGGTTAGCAAATTCCCAGTCACGCTCATCGTGGGCAGGTACGGCCATAACGGCACCTGTTCCATAACTAGAAAGAACATAGTCGGCAATCCAGATTGGGATTTCTTTACCATTGACAGGGTTGATGGCATAAGCACCAGTCCAAACCCCTGTTTTTTCCTTAGCAAGGTCAGTACGAGCTAAGTCTGATTTAAGGCTAGCTTGGTGTTTGTAGTCCGCTACAACTTCAGCTTGTTCAGGTGTCGTGATGTCATCTACTAGTTCATGTTCAGGCGCCAAAACAGTGAAGGTCGCACCGAAAAGAGTATCTGGACGAGTCGTAAAGACTGTGAATTCCTTGTCAGTCCCTTTTACTTTGAAGGTGACATTGGCACCAGTTGATTTACCAATCCAGTTGCGTTGCATGTCCTTGATAGACTCTGGCCAGTCAAGGTCATCCAAGTCAGCCAGCAAGCGCTCTGCATAGGCAGTAATTTTGAGCATCCATTGGCGCATTGGTTTGCGGACAACTGGATAGCCCCCACGCTCAGATGTTCCATCTGGAAGAACTTCTTCGTTGGCAATAGCTGTACCCAATTCTTCAACCCAGTTGACTGGCACTTCCGCTTCATAAGCTAAGCCTTTTTCGTAAAGCTTAGTGAAAATCCATTGAGTCCACTTGTAGTAGTTCGGATCTGTCGTATTGACTTCACGGTCCCAGTCGTAAGAGAAGCCAAGCGCATTGATTTGACGTTTGAAGTTGGCAATGTTTTCTGCTGTGAATTCCGCTGGGTCATTCCCTGTATCCATAGCATATTGCTCTGCAGGCAAACCAAAAGCATCCCAGCCCATTGGGTGAAGGACGTTGTAGCCTTGGGCGCGTTTGAAACGGCTAAGGATATCTGTTGCTGTGTAGCCTTCTGGGTGTCCTACGTGAAGACCCGCTCCAGATGGGTAAGGGAACATGTCCAATGCATAAAACTTAGGTTTTGAAGCATCTGTTCCTGTCTTAAAGGTGTGATGGTCAGCCCAGTATTTTTGCCACTTAGGCTCGATTTCTTTATGATTGTAAAAACTCATAGCGTCTCTCCAATTTTCGTGATGCTCCTATTATACCATTTTTAGGCGATTTTTAAAGGTTCAGACAAAGAAAAAGACAGGTCCCATACGGGACCTGTCTCTCCTGTTTTCTTCAAGAAAAGTCTATTTCACATGCTTTTCAAGTTCTTCTTGCGCTTTTTTATTGGATTTTTCTTTTTCTTTCTTCCATTGATCACGCGCTTTGTCGTAGTCTTTAGCCGATACGACCTTGTCTTGAACTTCTAAATATTTATAGTTGAAGGATTGACCCTTGTGGCCTGTCCAAGCAAAGGCTGCAGAGTATGGTACAGTCTTACGAACGACTGGAGAAGCTCCATCTGAATGGATCGGAATCAAGAGGGCACTATCGGTCAACCAAGCTTGAGCGGCAGCATATTTTTCGTAACGCTTGTTCACATCTTTGGTTTCATTGTGCGCATCTTCGATCAATTGATCATATTCATCAAAACCAGTCTTTTGCGCATTATCCGTACCAGCATCGAATCCAAAGTAAGAATTGGCGTTTTCACCGGATTTACCACTAGTGATGTCGATGTAAGAAGATGGGTCCGTATAGTCTGGACTCCAACCCAAGTTATTGTTCAAATCCCAGTCTTGTTGCGAAGCACTTTCAGCAAAGTAAGTCACCCGTTGAAGATCATCCTCAGAAATCATATTCAAATCAATGACAATATTTTCTGCTCCCAGTGTAGATTCAACTGACTGTTTAAAGGATTGGGCCTGTTTAATTCCTTCCGTATAAGTAGAAGAAGTTGGAAGGTCCAAATGAATTGGGAATTCAACTCCTTGAGACTGCAAGTCTGCCTTGGCTTTGGCAAACTCTTCTTTGGCCTTGTTTGGATTGTAGAGGGTGTCTTTTCCATCTGCGACAGAGACCCCTTTCCATTCATCCCCATAAGCTTCCAAGTCTTTTTCTACTGCATCACCAAATTGTTTGCCATCGATTTGGACAAAGTTTGGTGGCGTAAAGGTATTACGGATCACCTTATTGGCACCCGCTTCCCCGTTAGTTTGCGCTACATAAGCCTTGCGGTTGAAGGCAAACATAATGGCTTGACGGAAGTCTTTATTTAAGATTGCTTTCTTAGTTGAAGTCTTTTGAGCATCCGTGGTCTTCTTTGTGATTTCATAAGCCTGACGGTCAATGTTGAAGGAAAGGTTATAGGTTGAGGAACCTTGGTCAGTAAAGACGATATCGTCTTTGTGCTTCTTCTCTACACTCTTATAGTTAGAGCCATTTGGGAAGACACGAGCAACTGTATAGTCGCCGTTATCAAATCCACGGATCAGAGACTCGGAGTCTTGTCCATCATAATAGGTCAGCTTCACTTTACTGATCTTAACATTATCCGCATCCCAGTATGTTGGGTTCTTTTCCAATATCGCAGAAGATTTAGAAGTGATGGATTTGATCAAATAAGGACCGCAGTAGAGGATACTAGACGGAGAGGTCCCTTGACCATAGTTATCTCCCTTAGATTTCAGGAATTCTCCATTAACCGGCATCAAGATCCCCATCGTAGTCTTAGAATTCCAGAAACTTTCTGGTTGGCTCAGGGTATATTGAACGGTGTAATCGTCAATAGCTTTTACACCAACTGTTGAAAAATCAGTTGTCTTCCCTGAAACATAATCATCCAAGCCTTTGACAGATTTTTGGACCAAGTAAATTGCTTGTGATTTCTTGTCTGCTGCGTGCTTGAGACCTGTGACAAAGTCTTGGGCCTTGACTTCTCCATATTCTTCCCCTTCAGAAGTCATCCATTTGACCCCTTTACGGAGTTTATAAGTATAGGTCAAGCCATCCTTGGAAACCGTCCAGTCTTTAGCAAGCGACGGAATCAAATTCCCATACTTGTCCACTTCCAACAAGCCATCTATCGCATTTCCTGTAAACTCGGAAGTCGATTTTTTATTAGAAATCGAATAGTCGAGGGTATCTGGATCCTGGGTATAGACATAGCTAAAAGTCTGTTCGCCAGAACTTCCAGATTTTCCACCTGAGCAGGCTGCCAGTACACCAGCCGATAAAAGCAGAGCGCTGGTAGCTAAGAGTACCTTCCCTTTGTTCATATAAATCACCTCATTGTAAAAAATGTTATACTCAATTTAAATTATAGCACTTTCTAGGGAAATGTAAACGCTTTTACTGTGAAATTATTCTATTTCTTCTTTATTTTTTCAATTTCTTCTTTTTCTAGAATTTTTTCAGGTTTAATCCCTGGCCTGTATGATATAATGGAATCTATGAATTATGGGAGACATTTACACAAACGACTAAAACACAGCCTCTTGTCCCTCCTTGTAGGAGTCTTGACATTAGGCCCTATTTCCACTGCTTTTGCGGACGACATCTACCATCAAGAAGATGTCATGAAAATCGCAGCTGATGCTGGACTGGTATTGGACGATTTTTACAAGCCTAAGGCTGACATCGTCATCGACGCCAATACTGGAGCCATTTTGTACGGAGACAATATCGACACGGTCCGGGACTCCGGAAGCATGGCCAAGCTCATGAGTGCCTATGTGGTCTTTCGGGCCCTTAAAGAAGGCAAGATCAAGTACGATACCGTGGTCACAGCAACAGAGGCAGACCAAGCCATCTCGGAAAACAATCTGTTAAGTAACTCACCCATTGTAGCTGGTGTTGACTACAAAGTATCTGAATTGATCAAGATGCTCTTTGTTCCATCTTCCAGTGCAGCTGTGATTATGCTCGCCAACGCCGTCACTGACAATGATCCCGATAAGTTTTTGGACTTAATGAATCAGTACTCACAAGAAATGGGGATGAGCCATACCAAATGGCACAATCCAAATGGGGCGATGATTTCGGTCCTTCAGGGCTACTACAATCCTCAGCGCTACGATGTCAATGCGAATAACGAAATCACAGCGCGGGACATGTCTATTCTGGCT
Organism: Streptococcus sp. CP1998; assembly: GCF_041026655.1. Classification (NCBI taxonomy): domain Bacteria; kingdom Bacillati; phylum Bacillota; class Bacilli; order Lactobacillales; family Streptococcaceae; genus Streptococcus; species Streptococcus sp. CP1998. The sequence continues at coordinate 260,458 of NZ_CP163380.1, read as the reverse complement.
TATCACATCGTAAACGACCTGCCAGAAATGTTGGAATACACCAAGCAAGCTCACACTACGATCATGGAAGGAACCCCCTACGAGCAAAGCTACGATAACTACAATACTTCCCTCGAAGGTGGAAAATTCGCCCTTAAAGGAACAGATGGACTCAAAACTGGATCCAGCCCGACTGCTGACTACAACTACACCGCGACCACCAAGCGGGGTAAACAACGGATTATCGAAGTCATTTTGGGGGTTGGGAACTACGATGTCGAGATCGCCGAAAGCTACCGCAATCAAATCGGGAATACCTTGGCTGAGAAAATGTTCGCAGACTACCACTATAAAAAAATCCTTTCTGCAGGCGATCATACCATCGACGGGAAGACCATTCAACTGAAGCAAGACTTCTATGCGACCGTTAAGAAGGGGACGAAGCCAGCCCTTAAACTAGAAGACAACCGCCTAGTCGTCCAGAACGGCTTGCAACAGGTATCTCCAAGTATTAAACCGGGAGTGGCCGTAAGTGAGTCTAAAACAACAACCTCTAGCAGTAAAAGCAAGGGACTCGATGTCATGTGGCTCTTCTGCTTCCTGCCTGCCGGAATTTTATACCTGATCTTTAAACAAACCGATCCAAAAAGAAGAAAATAGAAAAAGAACTCCCATTACCATAAGGTATGGGAGTTCTTGGTTTGTCGACAAAGTCATCTTAGAAACTTTCCTTAGGTGAGTACGGACGTCAGCGAACTTCGAAGAAGTTCCATGACTTAGTTTTGGACCAAAAGTTCCAAAACTCCCGAGTGCTAGAAACAATCGTGTTTCTAGCACTTTTCTCACAGCGGAAAGTTCCTAAGTATTTTTTAATGAGTCTTAAAAAGTATCTCATTTTAATTTTTTAGGCATCCATTAGTTTGTTTGATGTAAAAAACGGTTTGTATACATTCTCGGTGAATGACTAATGTTTACTTAGGCCAAACCTTGAACGTAGGCATCTACTGCTACGATGGCTTGGGCAATATCAGAAGCCTTCACCTCAAATGGCATTTGATGGATGGTTTCTCCTTCGATGGTGGCTTGTTGACCAACTTTGAGAAGATCTTCATAACTTGCAGTTTCAAGATGCATTTCTTTCAGAGTGGTTGGCATGCCGATTTGTTGATAGAAACGAATGTATTTATTCAATTCTTCCTTCGGACGGTTTTCCAAGAACAATTGAACGAGCGTTCCGTAGGCTACTTTTTCACCGTGAGTTAAATGGTGGATGTCACCAGTAAGGGCTGTAAAGCCATTATGGATGGCATGGGCAGCTGCTAACCCACCACTTTCAAACCCAATCCCACTAAGAAGGGTATTGGCTTCGATGATGTTTTCAAGAGCAGGGGTTACGACTTTGGCTTCACAAGCAGCCATGGCTTGAAGACCGTCTGCAAATAAGGTTTCTTCACAACGTTGTGCAATGGCGACACCCGCTAAGGTTTGTCGTTGACCCAACATGGTTTTTCCATTCGCTTGCATCACTGCACGCGCTTCTACCCAAGTTGCTAGGCCATCTGCAATACCAGAAGCGAGCAAGCGTTTTGGTGCTTGAGAGATCACTTTGCTATCCACCAAGACCAATTCTGGGTTTTTAGAATAGAAAATATAGCGCTCAAAGGCACCCTCATCTGTATAGATAACAGATAAGGCGGAAACAGGAGCATCTGTAGAGGCAATGGTAGGGGCAATCACAACTGGGGATTTTAAAAGATCAGCAATAGCTTTAGCACTATCGATGGTCTTTCCTCCACCAAGTCCAATGACCGAATTACAGCCATTTTCTTCTGCCAGACTAACCACACGATTGATTTCGTTGTCAGAAGCTTCTCCATTAAAGAAGACTGGCAAAACCGTGAGCCCATTTTGACCAAGGTATTCTTCAAAACGCTTCCCTACGATATCATAGACCACTGAATCACATAGCAAAACAGGGTGATTCCCTAATTCTGAAATAGATTGCGCATTTTCAAATAAGGCATTCTCACCTTGAATGTAACGTGATGGACTTGCAAAATTTCTCATAGTCTGCTCCTTTAAAATTTATTTAGTTCACACCCATAGTAGCATTTAATTCTATGAATTTCAAAGAATTATACAAGGCTCCAATCAATTATATTTATCTGTTCACGCAGCTATTGAAAGCGCTTTATTTTCATTTGTGAATCTTATGATTTTCTAATCCGCTAAAAAATCCCCACAGCTAGTTTCAGTAGGTTGAAACTTGACTTTGGGGATTTTTATTTTTTTCACGAGCAATCAAGAAAATCAATCAATGGCTTAACTGAAGTCGAGACTACTTCCTTTGATCAACAAAACTAGTATCGCGAAATTGAACTCGCCCTAAAAGCGTCGAGAAAAAGAGAGATTGACTGGTGGACATGGCCCACATAGTCAATCTCTCTTTTTCTTCTCGCTTTTTTTACGGGCTTAGTATCTTAGACTACCAAATGATCACACGATCTTCTGGTGCGCGCCACATACCGTCGCCTTCTTTGACATCAAAGGTTTCAAAGAATTCGTCAAAGTTTGGTAATTGGACATTGGTGCGGAGTTTTCCTGGTGCGTGGACATCGACACTTGCAAGGAGTTGCATGTACTCTGTCCGAGCTTTCATGCGCCAGATGCGAGCAAAGTTGGTGAAGAATTCTTCTGCTGAGAAGTCTGCTTCTTTCTTCGCGGCTTCAAGGGTACGATACCACCGAGGTCTGCTACGTTTTCAGAAACGGTCAATTTCCCGTTGATCTTGGCACCGTAAGAGTCTTGTCCTTCAAACTGATCGATGACTTTTTGAGTCCGAGCGGTAAAGGCTTCGTAATCTTCTGGCTTCCACCAGTCTTTCAAGCTACCGTGCTCATCAAAGGAAGCACCATTGGTGTCAAAGGCGTGGGAGATTTCATGGGCAATGACTGCACCGATTCCGCCGTAGTTGGCTGATGATGATTGGTGAAGGTCATAGAAAGGTGCTTGTAAAATCGCTGCTGGGAAGACGATTTGGTTTTGTTGCGGATCATAGTAGGCATTGACCAGGTGGGCTGGCATGTGCCATTCGCTCCGATCAACTGGTTGGTTCCACTTGCTCCAAGTATGGGCAATGGAAATTTCGTAAAGGGCTTGAGCATTTTCCACCAAGGTCTTGCTTTCGTCGATGATTTTCTTGGCATACGTTTCTGGTAATTTTTCAGGGTAGCCGATATGTGGTGTGATAACATTGAGTTTGACAATGGCTTTTTCACGAGTCTCAGGAGCGAGCCAGTCTGCTTTTTCTAAGCGCTCCTTGTAGACTTCAATCATGGTCGCTACTTTATGCTCTACGTCTGCTTTTGCTTCTGGTGAGAATTTTTCGCCCGCATACCAGAGTCCAAGCGCTTGGCTATAAGGTCCTTCTGCCAAGGCCAGAGCTGCTTTTTCTTTTGGACGAGGTTCTGGAATCCCCGTGATGATCCGTCCATATTCACCAGACAAGACACGGATTTCTTCGGTCAAGAAAGATGTCCAATCTAGGGCTGCACCAAGTTTCAATTTGGCATGAATGGTTTCCCAGTTGGCTGCTGAATAGTATTTTGGTGCGAATTCCTTCCAGAAACGCTCTTCTGGCACGATGATTTTATCTGGTGTTTGTCCGATCACTTCTGTAAAGAAGGTATCGAGAGGCAATTCTGGAACCAAGGCCTTGAAATCTGCCCACTCATAAGGATGGTAGAGTTTGTTGTACTCTGATCTTTCTTCGTTTGATAAGACATATTTGGCCAATTCTGCATCCGCCGCAATCACTTTATCCAGAATGTCTTTGATTTCTTCCTCTGAGAATTCAAATTTTGGTAAGAGTTTTTCCATCATTTGGCGCCAGATAGCCAGTAATTCTAGGCCTTTTTCATTGTCTTCTTCATAGTAGGTCGTATCTGGCAAGATGAGAGCAAGGGACTCTCCCCACAAGACATTCATTTGGGCATTCATAAAGTCTGGTGACACGCTAAATGGCATGAGATTTGGTTTGCCAGCTAGTTCATAGGTGCCCAACTTGCTGGTATAGTCTTCAAAAGAAGACAAGGCCTTGATTTCATTGATCAAGGGCATGACTGGTGCCACACCAGCTGCTTCTCGCGCATCAAAATCTGCCACCATTTTGTGGTATTTGACAAAGTTTTGCAGAATGCTGTCTTCAGGCAGCTCTTCTCCCCGTTGCCATTTTCCAGTGATATCCAACATCAAGTTTTCGATATCTTGGATCAAGTCCATAAAACCACCAGTTGACGGTTTGTCATCAGGAATCACAGCTGTCTCAGCCCATTCCCCATTGACATAATCATAAAAATCATCTTGTAAACGTACCATGATCTTCTCGCTTTCATTCTTTTCTAATAACCTTATCAAAAATAGGAACTTTTTTCAATGATTACAAGTAAGTTAATCTAAATTATTTTAAAAATTAACTTGACTTAATTTTTTCATTTATGTATATTAATAGTAAAGGAGCAAACTCATGATTCAAATTGAACATCTAAGTGTTGCCTACCAGCAAACACTGGCCCTAGAGGATCTTTCCCTCACCATCCAGGGTCCAACCATCCTAGGCATTCTTGGACCCAACGGAGCAGGAAAGTCAACCCTGATCAAGGCCATGCTAGGACTTCTCCCTCATGCGGGAAAGGTCCTGCTCGATCAAAAAGATCTCGGCCAAGTTCTTCAACGAGTGGCCTACGTCGAACAAAAGACCGCTATTGATTTCCACTTCCCCATCACGGTGCGGGAGTGTGTCTCACTGGGCCTCTATCCCCATCTTTCGATCTTCAAGCGAAAAAGTAAAGAGGATCTCCAAAAAGTGGAAAATGCCTTGAAACTTGTCAATCTTCTTGATCTAGCAAATCGCCAGATTGGTCAGCTTTCAGGAGGGCAATTCCAACGGGTCCTAATCGCCCGCTGCTTGGTCCAAGAAGCAGAGGTCATCTTTTTGGATGAGCCCTTTGCAGGGATTGACTCCGTTAGCGAAGACATCATCATGCAAACACTAAAAACCTTGAAAAAAGAAGGCAAGACCATCCTGATCGTCCATCACGACCTCAGCAAGGTCCCTGCTTACTTCGACCAGGTCCTCCTTCTCCATCGTAAGCTGATTGCTTTTGGAAAAACAGAGGAAACCTTTACCAAGGAGAATCTGCATGGAGCCTACGGTCATGAACTCTTTATAGGAGGTGAAATCAGATGATTGCAGAATTTATCGATGGATTACAACAATTTCATTTCCTACAAAACGCTCTCATTACAGCTATTGCCATCGGGATCGTCGCTGGTGCAGTCGGATGTTTCATCATTTTGCGAGGCATGTCTCTCATGGGAGATGCCATCTCACACGCGGTCCTTCCAGGTGTGGCCCTTTCCTTTATTCTGGGTATCAATTTCTTTATTGGCGCCATTGCCTTCGGGCTTTTAGCTTCCATCCTGATCACCTATATCAAGAGCAACTCCATCATCAAGAGCGACACTGCAATTGGGATTACCTTTTCTTCTTTCCTCGCCCTAGGAGTCATTCTGATCGGAGTCGCTAAAAGTTCCACCGACCTTTTCCACATCCTCTTTGGGAATATCTTGGCCGTGCAAGACCAGGATATGTGGATGACCATCGGTATTGGGGTGGCGGTCTTGCTGGTGATTTGCCTGCTCTTTCGACCCTTACTGCTCACATCTTTTGATCCTGTTCTGGCTCAATCCATGGGCGTCCGGGTCAAGGTCTATCACTACCTTCTCATGGTGCTCTTGACCTTGGTTTCTGTCACTGCTATGCAGAGTGTCGGGACCATTCTCATCGTCGCCATGCTCATCACACCCGCTGCGACGGCCTATCTCTATGCCAACAGCCTCTGGTCCATGATGCTCCTTTCATCCGGATTAGGTGCTCTTGCATCCATCCTAGGACTCTTTATTGGCTATAGCTTCAACATCGCCGTCGGGTCTTGTATTGTCCTCACTTCTGCTGTCTTCTTTCTCATCAGCTTCTTTATCGCTCCTAAGCAGAGAAAGAACAAGCACGCTCTTTCGCCTCATTAAAGGAGAAACACATGAAAAAAATCGCTTCTGTCCTCGCCCTCTTTGTGGCGCTCTTATTTGGTCTGTTGGCCTGTAGCAAAGGCTCTTCTTCCAAGTCCTCATCCGATAAATTGAAGGTGGTTACCACCAACTCCATTCTCGCAGATATGACCAAAAATATCGCGGGGGATAAAATCGAGCTACACAGTATTGTCCCTGTCGGTCAAGATCCCCACGAGTACGAACCACTCCCAGAAGATGTCAAAAAAACTTCACAAGCCGACCTGATCTTCTACAATGGGATCAACCTCGAAACGGGTGGCAATGCTTGGTTTACTAAATTGGTCAAAAATGCCAATAAAGTAGAAAACAAGGACTATTTCGCAGCTAGCGACGGAGTCGACGTCATCTACCTAGAAGGCCAAAACCAGGCTGGAAAAGAAGACCCTCACGCTTGGCTCAATCTCGAAAATGGAATCCTCTACGCTAAAAACATTGCCAAACAATTAATCGCAAAAGATCCAAAAAATAAGGACTTCTACGAAAAAAATCTAGCAGCCTACACTGAAAAGCTCAGCAAGCTGGATCAAGAAGCTAAGCAAGCATTCAATAACATCCCGGCAGACAAGAAAATGATTGTAACCAGCGAAGGTTGCTTCAAGTACTTCTCCAAAGCCTATGGCGTCCCATCTGCCTATATCTGGGAAATCAATACCGAAGAAGAAGGGACACCCGAACAAATCAAAACACTGGTAGAGAAATTGCGTCAAACCAAGGTGCCGTCTCTCTTTGTTGAATCCAGTGTCGATGAACGTCCTATGAAAACTGTCTCTAAAGATACCAATATCCCGATCTATGCAAAGATCTTCACTGATTCCATTGCCAAAGAAGGAGAAAAGGGCGATAGCTACTACAGCATGATGAAGTGGAACTTAGACAAGATCGCAGAAGGATTGAGTCAGTAACCCTTCAGATTTCTAAACAAATCAGTGGCCCCTCCTCCGGTATTGAGGTACAATAAAAACAAAAAAAGGAGTCTTTTTATGGCAACATTTTTAGGAAACCCTGTTACCTTTACCGGATCTCAACTGCAAGTAGGGGAAATGGCTCATGATTTTTCATTGATCACTCCAGCTCTGGAGAAGAAATCTTTAGCTGATTTTGCTGGCAAGAAAAAAGTCCTCAGCATCATCCCATCCATCGACACAGGGATCTGTTCGATGCAAACACGTCACTTCAACAAGACCTTGTCGGACTTGGAAGACACTGTCGTCTTGACGGTCTCTGTCGACCTTCCTTTTGCTCAAGGTAAGTGGTGCGCTGCTGAAGGGCTCGACAATGCTATCATGCTCTCAGACTACTACGACCATTCCTTCGGAAAAGCCTACGGCCTCTTGATCAATGAATGGCACTTGCTCGCACGCGCTGTCTTGGTCTTAGATGCGAATAACAAGGTTACTTACGTTGAATACTTAGACAACATCAACAGCGAACCCAATTACGACGCTGCAATTGAAGCTGTCAAAGCACTTGATTAAAGTAAAAAGAGGTCTACTGCCTCTTTTTCATTGCTATAAAATCCGATGGAGCCCATTCTGGAGGAGGACCCGCCAGCGTAAGCGAGGGATGCCTCTGAGGAAACTTCGCACGCGTCTTGCCACTTGTTGCTTGTAGCTCTTACCTTCCTGTGCAAAGACTCCTTTTCGACTCCAGTATCCCTCGATGCTGCGATCATTTTTAGGGGCTAGATAGCGAACACCTTGGCGATAAAGGACCTGCTTACGAAAGGCTGGGTCCCACGCTTTGACGGGATCAATATCTAAGTCCTTATGGTTCCGGCCCCTAGCCAACCCGTAGTTAAAACTGGCACCATTGACAATGCCATTTTCAGAAATTTCTACTGGATCGACTTCATTGAGGAAATGCCCAGCTTGGTCGAAAATATACTCCGTATGGAAATTTAACAAGACTTTGAAATTGACTTGTTGTGAGGCCCCTGATGGATAATGAAGGTGACCATCTGGCCTTAGGGAGACCTTGTTGTGAAGACGAGCAGCCGCATAAGCATCCACCGTGACAGCTATAGTCTCCTGTAGGTAAGCTTGTAAGGCCTCTTCGTCAGTCTGTCCAGCTCTCGCATTATGTATCCGAATCCATTGCGCCTGGTAACTTGAAAGTAGGTAGCGCAACTGGTGAACCTGGCGTTTCAAAAGCTGATCTCCCGACTGATCTGCTAAAGGATCCTTTTCAAAGGCGACCTGCACGACGCGTGAAAAAGCCTTCCAAAAGTCGGATCCTGGCGGACAATCTGGAGCCATCCTACTCAGAAGAAAGGCTGTTTCTTCACAAGTTCCAGACAAGTCACTCGGCATCAGGAGAATTTTCATGACGCCCCTCAGCAAGTCTTGGGCAGCAGTCTCCGTTAGATCCTTGATCTCTTGAAACCACATGTTTTGAAACAGAGGACTGGCAAAGAAAAAGACAGACTGGTATTGTTCTTGGTAGGCTTGTGGATCTTTATATCCCTGCAAGTGCCTCTCTAGATAGGCTAAACTATTCTCTCTCCAGCCTAGTCTCGCTAATTCCCGTCTGTTCATGATGCCGTCCTTTCTATGCTTCTATACTACCATCTTTTGGAGCTTGAGACAATTCTCATTACTCCACTAGCGTTTTTGAGGATTTTTTTGATATACTAGAAGTGAGCGAAGAAAAGAGGAAAGCATGACACCAAACAAAGAAGATTACCTCAAGTGCATTTATGAAATTGGCACAGAAGTAGAAAAAATCAGTAATAAGGAAATCGCCAGTCGCATGCAGGTCTCTCCGCCCGCTGTGACCGAGATGATTAAGCGCATGATCTCTGAGGGCCTCTTGGTGAAAGATAAGACCCATGGCTATCTACTAACAGATCTGGGCTCGCAATTGGTCTCTGATCTCTACCGCAAGCACCGCTTGATCGAAGTATTTCTGCTGGAAAATCTTGGCTACACAACTGAGGAAGTCCATGAAGAGGCAGAAGTTCTCGAGCATACCGTTTCTGAACATTTCATCGACCGACTGGATCACATGCTTGGAAATCCTAAGACCTGCCCTCACGGTGGGACAATTCCAAAGAAAGGCGAAAGGCTTGTCGAAGCCCACCAAGACCGTCTCAGTGAAACGACCCAACCTGGTCTGTATATTCTGCAAAGGGTCTATGACACCTATGAATTGTTAAAATTCTTAGACCAGATCCATCTCCAAATTGGTGATACCATCGCGTTTCAACGGTACGATGACTACACAGGGCTCTATCACTTCGTTATCCATGAACAAGAAATTTCTATCAACCAATTGATCGCCCAACAACTCTATATCGAAAAACATGCAGTCTAACCCGACTGCATGTTTTCTTACTTATGGATTTTTTGTATCTAGTAAAATCGTCACCGGACCATCATTGATCAATTCAATCGCCATATCGGCTCCAAAGATCCCTCGTTTGACAGGGACTTCTTTTTCTAATTGATCATTAAAGGCATCATATAACTGACTGGCCATATCTGGCTTGGCAGCCCCTATAAAAGCAGGACGGTTGCCTTTTTTTGTCTCCGCAAAGAGGGTAAATTGAGAGATCGACAAGATTTCTCCTTGAATATCTTTGACCGAAAGATTCATCTTATCTTCCTCATCTGAGAAAATACGCATCTGCGATACCTTTCGAACCGCATAATCTAAATCTTTCTGATCGTCATCTGGACCGACACCTACTAGGAGCAGCAAGCCTTGCTGGATCGCATTGTAGACTTGACCATCAATGGAAACCGAGGCACTCTTGACCCGTTGAATCACTAATTTCATTTTATTATCCTATTTTATAAACCTATTGAACATTCACTGCTACCCTTGAAAGAACATCAACCACAGACAAGGCAGTGAGACGCAGGCATAACTGTAGTTAGGCTAGTCGAAACTAACGCAGTATGAAGTCGATTTCCGCAGAAGACTAGCCGTTGGTACGCTTAACAGAGTACACCTCCGGCACACTCTTAATCTTATCCACAACTGTTGTCAACATAGACAAGTTTGGAATCCCAAAGGAAATGTGGATATTGGCAAATTTCATATCTTTGGTTGGCTGGGCATTGACGGTTGAGACCATCTTAGCTGTATTGGAGAGGACTTGTAGTACATCGTTCAGAAGTCCGGCACGGTTGAGTCCGTATATATCGATGTGAGCAATGTAGTCCTTGGTCGTATTGTTATCTTCCCATTCTACATCGATCAAGCGTTGCTCGTAGTTGTCTTGAGCTCGGAGGTTCATACAGTCCTGACGGTGAATGGCAACACCGCGTCCTTTGGTGATGTAGCCGACGATTTCATCACCTGGAACTGGATTACAACACTTAGCAATCCGAATCAAGAGTCCAGAAGCACCTTGGATAACCACGCCACCTTCGTGACGGACCTTCAAGGTGTCTTTTTTATTTTCAACCTTGACCTCGCCACCTTTGACTAGCTCTTCTGCTTCTGCGCGTGCCTTAGCCCGCTCTTCTTCTCGGCGTTCATCCTCCGTCAAGCGGTTAAAGATGGTAATAGCCCCAATCTCTCCAAAACCAATCGCCGCAAACAAGGCTTCTTCTGTCTTGTAACTTGATTTTTGTAGCACTTTGTCCATGTGCTTTTTGTCCATGAACTTATTGGCTACCAAGTCATGCTCGTGGAATTGGGCCATCAAGAGGTCCCGACCACGGTTAATCGACAATTCCTTGTCTTGATTTTTAAAGAATTGACGGATCTTGTTGCGCGCCTTGCTAGTTTTAACAAGGGTCAGCCAGTCACGGCTCGGACCAAAGGAGTTGGCATTGGTGATAATCTCCACCTGGTCTCCCGTCCGAAGTTTGGTATTGAGGGGCACCATCCGGCCATTGACCTTGGCACCAATCGCTTTTTCCCCAACCTTGGTGTGGATTTCATAGGCAAAATCGATCGGTCCAGAATCTTTCGGAAGCGAGCGCACAGTTCCATCTGGAGTAAAGACGTAAATCTCTTCTGCCAGGATGTCTTCTTTTACATTTTCAACAAATTCTTTGGCATCGCCTGACTGGTCTTGGAGTTCCATCATCTCCTTGATCCAGTTCATCCCAATAGCCGATTCCTTGCTGTTGACCTGACCCTTGATCCCTTTTTTATAGGCCCAGTGAGCCGCAACCCCATACTCAGCGACTTCGTGCATTTCCTTGGTTCGGATCTGGAATTCAATCGGTCCTTTAGGGCCATATACAGTCGTATGGATAGACTGATAGCCATTGGCCTTACGGTTGGCAATATAGTCCTTAAAACGCCCTGGCATTGGCTTCCAGAGCTCATGGATGTAGCCCAGCATGGCATAGACATCACTTGGAGTGTCCAGGATGCAGCGGATGGCAATCAAGTCATAGATTTCATCAAAGCGTTTCTTTTTATCCTGCATTTTGCGATAGATCGAATAGATATGCTTTGGTCGACCATAAATTTTCCCATGCAGATGACGTTCACCAGCATAAGTCTCAATCTTGTGGACAACCTCTTCGACCAACTCTTCTCGCTCACGACGTTTTTCCTTCATCATATGGGAGATCTTGTAGAATTCGACTTCGTTCAAATAACGGAAAGACAAATCCTCAAGCTCCCACTTAACGCTGGAAATCCCGAGACGGTGGGCTAGTGGCGCATAGATCTCCATGGTCTCACGCGAAATGCGCTCTTGCTTATCCTTGCGCAAATGCTTGAGGGTACGCATATTATGCAAGCGGTCTGCCAATTTGACCAAAATGACACGGATATCTTGAGACATGGCCATGAGCATCTTGCGATGGTTTTCCGCCAACTGCTCTTCATGGGACTTGTACTTGACCTTCCCGAGCTTGGTCACCCCATCGACAATCACGCGCACATCATGACCAAATTCGCGCTCTAAATCATCTAAAGTCGCATCCGTATCTTCTACGACATCATGCAAAAAGCCACAGGCGACCGTCACAGCATCCAGTTTCAGCTTGGCAAGGATTCCTGCCACTTGAATTGGGTGAATGATATAAGGCTCGCCAGACTGACGGAATTGTCCATTATGGCAATCAACCGCATAGACCAAAGCCTTTTGCACAAAAGCAACATCTTCAGGTGATAAATATTTTTTTGTAAGGGCAACGACTTGGTCCCCTGTTAAATTCTCTTCTTTCGGCATGTATTTTCTCCAGTTTCTTGGATACTATTTTAACACTTTTAGAAGCAGATGGGAACCAATGAAGCTACTTTAATATACGGATACTACTTTGTCTTACAAAACTCTTGCAAAGCGTTTAACTCCAATTTCTTTCTTTCAACCCCTTCTTTAACAGAGTTTGAAAATTTTCCAGCCAAATCCGAATCAATAGTTCCAATAACCTGATCTAGAGAACTTTCAAGTTCTGTTAAACTAGATAAAATTCTTTTTTTAATGCTTCTTTGGTCAGCAGTTGCCTTTGTTAAGGCTATTTTCCCCATAAATTTAACACTAAGAAGAGCTGCCATGAAACGCTTATCTTCGTATGTTAAATCATTTGTAAGATCAATTTTCGACATACATCTCCTTTCGTAATTTTGCAATCTCATTCGCATATTTTTCAGAGGCTACCTGTAATTCTTTTTGTTTTAACTGATGCGCTTCCTCAATATGAGCTAGTTTGTGATAGTGCTCTGCATTCAATTCTTCATAAACATCTGATAATTCCCGATAATAATCCGATAAAATTTCCGTATTACCCATCGTCTTAGAGAAATATCCGACTTCCTCTTCCATCATTTCAATGTTTTGTTTTGTAAAACAATACTGATCATGGATATGATTCATTCTTTTCTCTAGTTCTTTCATTTCCAATTTTAATTTTTCTTCAGTACCATTCCATTTTTCTTCTACTTCTCTAATCGCATTAATGTATTCAATCTCTTTGTTACCCATTCTTTACCATTGCAATTGAAGTTGGCTTGCCAGAGCAACATCCGTGCCTATTACAGTTGCAATTCCTTTCGCTATGTCTGTTGATAGACTAAAAATACTTTCTTTTATTTCTAGAGTATCTTTTTTAATTTTTTTTAATTCTGTGATGCGATTCGTCTCAATCGTTTCTTTTGTTGCACCAATTTGAGCAAGTGCGCTTATGATATCACTTTCTGTACAACGGGTCCCTAATACAGTTGAACGGCAAGAAATTAATAACGTCTCCCAGGTTCCTTTTATATCCGCAATACGGAAATCACAGACAGCTAAAATATAATCAGAGGCAATGAGGGTAAACTCCTTCAGCGACTCCACTATTCCCATTGCCTGAATGGTATCCATGGAAATGAGGTCATTCCCGGAGAGTCCGCTTTTCTTCCAATTCTCCAATGTTTTTTTCTTTAACTGCAGTTGTTCTTTTGTCTGCTTTATTCGAGCTAACCGATAGTCATCTAAACTCTCTTCTTTGACGTTCAAGTAGCCAGACTTGTAGTCGTAACCACCCCACATATGTTGTTTTCCTAAATTGCCAGCATCCTTACTGTCAATTCGAACAAGTGTTCCAACAACTCCTTCATTCCCTTCTTCAGAATGTTCCCATGTGACCAAGTCACGCTTGTCTATAAAATTAAAAATTTTATATTTAATCTTATCGACCTGTTTCTTTTCTGCATCACTCAACTGTGGATAAAGGTTGGGTGCTTCATATATATAAGCCCCATCAATTCTATCTAAATATTTATCCTCTAAAGAACCCAGTGAAGATTGGATATTTAAGCCCCCTAAAGAATGAGCATAAAATTTGAAACGCGCATTCGGATATCTATCCATTGCTGCTTTTACTTCTTTCGAAGCCGCGTCAAGCTGGGAGGTTTTCCCCGTTTTGATCCCAAGTCTTTTAGCCATTGATATTTGTAATGCAGTCGGGGCATCGGTGAGCACCCAATCATCTACGGCTCCCATGAAATTTTGATCAAATTTAGCTTCTGAGCCCTCAAACAAAACTGTTACTTCATGCACATCCTCTGGTCTGGTTTCCTGAGTGATTTCTTTATCTGTCACAATATAACCATTTAAACCAGATATGTCTCCTAGAAACCGTGCTTCCAAGTCTTGAGGAGAGGTGACCATATCCTTTTCTGGTGGTTGACCCAAAATTTCAGAAACATAGCCTATTCTTCTTTCTTGTTTTCCTTTCCCAATTAAAACATCCTTACCAACATTCAATTTAGAATATTCTTGCCAAGCGATGTCATTTTTTTCTTTGTCTGTGTATACCAAACTTACTCCTCCAATAATTTTCGCAACTCTACAGATCTACTCACTCCCACTTGTTCAATTGGTCCATCCTCGCTATATTTCCTTAAACCAAAATTTTCAGTTATTTCCTTATCTCCATTGATAATGATACGAAACATGATCCCCCCCATTGGATTGTGTTCAATCGTCTTATTATCAATCGCATAGGAGCGAATCTTGCCTTTTGGTGTTAAGGCATCTGGATCTGTTGCCTTTAATTCTTCTTCTATCAACTTTTCTACTTCTTTACTATGCACAATCTCAACCATTTCATTTTGAAAATCAAGATGGTTCTTTACAAGTAGACCTCCCCATACCAAGACTCCTAATAGCAACACTCCAAATATATAACGACCAATTTTTCTTTTTTGTTTCATCTTCATCCTCCATAAAGTGCTAATAGTATCACTTTACACTATTAAGTTTTCAATTTTATTACTCTCACTTTAATTATTCGTAAAAATTTTCAAAAAAAGATCCTTTTAAAAAATCTTTTGTAAATATACAAAGCTCTCAAAGAAAATATATTTCATATTCGAATCGAATATGCTTTTCATATATTTTGATGATCATTTCTTTTCTACCAGATCTTGAAACTCAACAGATTTACTCACTCCCACTTGTTCGATTGGTGCATTCTCACTATCTTTTCGTAATCCAAAATTTTCGGTTATTTCTTTGTCTCCATTAATGATGATACGAAACATAATCCCTCCCATTGGATTGTGTTCAATCGTTTCATCATTAATTTCATACGATTGGATCTTACCTTTTGGTGTTAAGGCATTTGGGTCCAACTCCTTCAGTTCTTCTTCTATTATCTTTTCCACTTCCTTACTATGCAGGATCTGAACCATTTCATGTTGAAATTCAAGATGGTTTTTCACAAGTAAACCTACCCATATCAAAATTCCTAATAGCAACACTCCAAATATATAACGACAATTTTTTATTTTTGGTTTCATCTCCATCCTCATAAATTCCTAGTCGTATCGCTTTACATTATTTAGTTTTCAATTTTATTACTCTTCCATAAGTTCTTGAAACCCTACAGAAGTACTCATCCCTACAGATCTAATCGGTCCATCTTCACTACACTTCCTCAATCCCATACTTCCAGTTATTTCTTTATCTCCATTTATTATCACCTCAAACATAATCCCTCCCATTGGATTGTGTTCGATCGTTTCATCATCAATTTCATACGATTGAATTTTTCCTGTTTCTGTAAACGCGTCCGGATCTTCCTGTTTCAAATCATGTACAATTAACTCTTTCACTTCCTTACTATGTACAATTCGGATCATTTTTTGTTGGAAATCTAGATGATCCTTTACTTTTGACCCAACCCAGATCAAGAGTCCAACAACTAACAAAGAAAATATCAAACGTCGTCTATTCTTTCTTTTATTCATATGCGCCTCTCCTCACTATTATAATTCGTAAAAATTTTTGAAAATAGAAGATTTTTGTAAAAAAACTAACGAAGCGATTCCTTCACTTCGTTAGTTCATTAATTCTGTAACAACACTCACTGCGCTGAGAGCATAGAGTGGTGCTGTTTCTGCTCGCAGGATGCGAGGTCCAAGTCCTGCTAACACTGCTCCTTTAGCTGTAAAACTTTCAATTTCTGCAGGGGAGAGGCCTCCCTCTGGCCCAAAGATAAAGAGCAGTTTGGCCCCCTTTTCAAGACCAGTAATAGCTTGGATGAGGGCAGCTGCTTCTCCTTCTTTGGCAGACTCTTCATAAGCCACCACGATCCGGTCAAACTGATCAAGTTGTGCTAGAAAGTCAGACTTTTTCTCAAATAGGGTAATTCTTGGAACAAGATTCCGCTTGCTTTGTTCCGCTGCCCCAAGGGCGATTTTTTCTAGTTTATCGACCTTCTTTCCCAATTTCTTGCCATCCCACTTGGCAACGGACCAGTCTGCAGGGAAGGCCCAGATTTGGCTGGCACCGAGTTCCGTCACTTTTTGAGTGATAAACTCCAGCTTGTCTCCCTTGGGAAAGCCTGATGCGATGGTCACTTGAACTGGCAGTTCCACATTGTCAGCTAATTCCTCGATTAGCTCCAACTGACGGGCTTCTACATTGACCACGCGCGCCAAGCGCTTGATCCCATCATCAAAGACCAAAGTCACCTCATCATCTTCTTTTAAGCGCATGACCTGAAACATGTGCTTGCTGGTTTCCTTGTCCTCAATGGTGACAGGTGAGCTAGCCAAACCTTTTACAAAATATTGCTGCATGCTAGCCTCCAATCACACCGGAGATATCCTTGGTCTTCTTGAAGACGCAGGCATTCCATTCCCCTTGAATCATGTGAGTTTCAAGGAAAAATCCAGCCGACTCAGCTGACTCACGCACCATGTCCCACTTGTCCTTGATAATGCCACTCATGATGAGATAACCTTCATCCTTGACCAAACGATAGGCATCATCCGTCAGATGGATGAGGATATCCGCCAAGATGTTGGCCACGATAACATCTGCTTCAATCTCCACGCCTTTCAGCAAATCACCTGGGGCCACATGAATGTTTTCCATGCCAGGATTGAGCTCAATATTTTCCTGAGCGACGCAAACCGCCACATCATCCAAGTCATAAGCAAAGATTTCCTTAGCACCTAGAAGGGAGCTAGCAATGGAAAGGGCACCGGATCCAGTCCCTACATCTAATACCGTTTCCCCACCACGAAGAACCTGCTCTAAGGCAAAAAGGCTCATCTTAGTGGTTGGGTGGGTTCCTGTTCCAAAGGCCATACCAGGATCCAGCTTGATAATCTTTTCTCCAGCAGTCGCCTCATAGTCTGTCCATGACGGCACGATGGTCAAGTCATGGGTGATGCGAGCTGGTTCATAGTATTTCTTCCAGTTGTCTGCCCAGTCTTCCTCAGCCAAGGCAGTCGTACCCGTCTTGACCTCTCCTAGATCCATAAAATCCGTCAATTCTGCTAAGCGAGCCTGCAAATCCGCTTCAACCGCTGCTACATCAACCGTTTCCGGGTAGTAAGCGGTCACCACGATCTCTTCTTGCTGCTCGACATCAGGAAAGATCTCACCAAAGCGGTCCACATTGCCCACATAGTCCATGCTGTCTTCAATCGCAACCCCTTGAGCGCCTAACTCAATCAAGAGGTTGGAGACCAGCTCCTCCCCTTCACGCTTCACTGTAACTTTTAACTCTTGCCATGTTTCCATCATTAAGATACCAAGCCCGTAAAACACAAAGCCAAAATAGGAGACTCTCTGAAGACGCTTGTGTCTAAGAGAAGTTTATCTTTTTGGCACCGTGTTTAGGGCGGATTCAGTTTAGAAATTAAACTGAACCATCCTTTCTATTTCTCTATCAATTTTTTCATGTAGACCATATCCATACCTTCTTTTTCAGGCTCGATATGGGTTTGATGGTAGCCATTCTTCTCGTAGAAGGCGACCATGCCTGCATCCTGTAACACCGTACACAAATCCCACTGTGTGATGGTTGGAAATTCCTCTTCTAGCAAGCGTAATCCTTCAGATCCATACCCTTTTCCCTGATACGGAGGCAGTATCGCTGCGGTCCCCAACCAAGCTTCTGTTAACTCTTCATTGGTCTGAATTCGTAAAAAACCAATCTTCTCTTCGTTTTCTTTCACAAAGTAGTAATAGCTATTGGGCCGCTCTGCCAGTTTCCATTTGATTCGTTCACGGTCCTCCAGATAAGGATCATATTCATCCTGGTATTTTTCATAAACTGCCTTAAAACTGGCTCTTTGAATGGCAATAATGGTTTCTAAATCTTCCGCCCCTGCTCTCTCAAGTCTTATCATAAACTTTCCTCCACATAATCTCTCACTCGTTCTTGTAATTGGGGAACAACTCGATCTGAAGTTAAAAACTCTTCAAAGCTCACTAACTTATAGCCCTGTCCCTCATCTCCAAAGTCAATGCGATCAAACTCTTCTTGGGCTAGATTGCCAACTAGAAAAACGAACTGTTTCTTCTCATCCAAGATGCCAGGATAGATCCCAGACCAGATGACGTCATCTTTCGACAGTTGAATGTTCAATTCCTCATAAACCTCACGCGCCACACACTCAAAAGGTGTCTCATTTCCTTCCCGACCACCACCCGGCAGGTCCCACATATTGGGGTAAGGAATCGTTTCTTTATCATCACGCAAGATGGTCAAAATTTGCCCCTCACAAATCAAGGCAATTTTACAACCTGTAAATTCGAACCGTGCTGCTATGCAATCCTCAAGCATGAGCTTTCCCTCCTAATATCTCGGATAGGGATAAAAGGTACTTTCTTCTAGGCCAACTTTGCCTTCTTCAAAAACTTCTTGGTTCCAGACGATCTCAAAGCTCTCTGCTTCTTCGTCTGCTAAGAAATCCATGAGCTCATCCAAGGCCAGCTCGGCTGTATCTCGGAGGAAAGTCGCAAAATAGGCTAGAAACTCACGAGACAAGCCTTTTTTAGGCTCATAAGGAATCGCCGTTAAATAGGCATCTTCTTCCACATGAGACTTGGCTGGATTGTAGAAGATGACGGCTTCTTCAAAGAAGATATCCTCGTCAGACTCTTCACCCGCTTCATCAACCAAGGCAACCCCTCCCGTATTCTGTGCTTCCAAGAGAAAAGCCACTTCTACCGCATGGTTTTTCTTATCCCAATTGATCTCAAAGTCAAAGGGAAAGACCTTTTCCATTTCCTCTTCTAAAACATCCAAAAATCCGTATTTAGACATAGCGTCCTCTTTCTAATTTCCCACTTTTAGAGCGGAATATGATACAATAGTTACTACAATCTTACCATAAAAAACTCCTCTTTGAAAGGAGACAAAGCTAGAAAGGAGAAGGAAATGCCCGACAATCTCGCACTCCGTATGCGACCACGGACGATCGATCAAGTCATCGGTCAACAGCACCTGGTTGGAGAAGGCAAAATCATTCGTCGCATGGTCGAGGCCAATCGTCTGTCCTCTATGATTCTCTATGGACCTCCGGGGATCGGAAAGACCAGTATTGCTTCTGCGATCGCAGGAACGACTAAGTATGCCTTTCGGACTTTTAATGCAACGGTTGACAGTAAAAAACGCCTACAAGAAATCGCAGAGGAGGCCAAATTTTCTGGTGGCTTGGTCCTGCTCTTGGACGAAATCCATCGCCTCGATAAAACCAAGCAAGATTTTCTCCTGCCTTTGCTCGAAAGCGGTCTGGTCATCATGATCGGTGCAACGACTGAAAATCCCTTTTTCTCTGTCACACCCGCTATTCGTAGCCGCGTACAAATCTTTGAGTTGGAACCATTGACGACGGAGGAGGTCAAGCAAGCTCTAAAAACGGCGCTGGATGATCCCGAGCGTGGCTTTGATTTTCCAGTCGTGCTCGATGAGGACGCTTTGGATTTCATCGCTACCTCAACCAATGGAGATCTTCGCTCTGCCTTTAATTCTCTCGATCTGGCTGTGCTGTCGACCTCTGAAAATGCAGAAGGGATCCGCCATATTACGCTAGAGATCATGGAAAACAGCCTCCAGCGCAGCTACATCACCATGGACAAAGATGGAGACGGCCACTACGATGTGCTCTCTGCCCTGCAAAAGTCTATCCGTGGTTCAGATGTCGATGCCAGCCTTCACTACGCCGCTCGTTTGATCGAAGCTAGAGATCTACCCAGCCTAGCTCGTCGCTTGACCGTCATCGCTTATGAGGATATTGGCCTGGCCAATCCAGATGCGCAGATCCATACCGTAACAGCCCTTCAGGCAGCGGAGCGCATCGGCTTTCCTGAGGCCCGCATTCTCATCGCCAACATCGTCATCGATCTAGCCCTTTCGCCTAAATCTAACTCAGCCTACGTTGCCATGGACAAGGCCCTGTCTGATCTGAGGACATCTGGCAACCTTCCCATTCCTCGCCACCTCCGCGATGGTCATTATGCTGGAAGCAAGGAACTGGGGAATGCGCAAAACTATAAATATCCCCACAACTACCCTGGCAACTGGGTCAAGCAGGACTACCTGCCAGACAAGCTCAAACACGCGTCCTACTTTATTCCCAATGAAAACGGCAAGTACGAGCGTGCTCTCGGAGCTACCAAGGAGAAGATTGATCAATTCAAGAAAAAGTGACATCGGTTTCAAATAATTGAGATTTTCCCTTGAAATATTTTCAAAATGTGGTATCATATACATATAGAAACGCTGTGGTGTACGACTTCACACTTAAGTGTTGACCGACTATTTTTTGTATTATTAGGGAAACAAAAGACTTCTGGCAGTATGCAGGCCGTTTCACGCGGAAGCAGCTAAGTCAGAGCGAGTTGCCCACCTGCTTAATTGCGCGGGTTCAATACAAATCGTGAAGTATCGGCACCAATACAGCTTTTTATATTTGCCTCCTTAGCTCAGTTGGTAGAGCAGTAGACTCTTAATCTATGGGTCACAGGTTCGAGCCCTGTAGGGGGCATCTACATACAACAGGAAAAAGCCTTGATTTACAAGGCTTTTTTGTTTGTCTATAACTGATTTGCCCCATCATTTGCCCCACATTTTTTTATGAGCAATCTTTCCAGACATCTCTGACTACGAAAAACAAAAAAGCTATCCTACCTTTGCAAATTTAGATAAGATAGCAGAATATTTTAATGCAACTCCAACTCAACTTTTTGGAACAAGTAAGGAGATTGAATTAGAAAAGAGTGTTCTTGAATCGAATGAATACTCTGATAAAGTAAGTGAGATCTTAAAGGCTGTCAAATACATCGAACATTTTCTAGAAACTGATGGACAGTACTTAGAGGATTTACTTTACCTAACAAGAGGCAACCAACTATACACAGAAGATGGAGATGAGTTGTATATTGATCCAACTTCTCAGAAAAGAACATTTCATAACCAATATGAACCTGGTTTTATTGTAGCAAGAGATAAATCCCCACTAGAACTCTTAATTGAAAATAAGGACCTATTAGATTAAAAAAGCGAGGATATGTACTGATCCCAAAAGTTAGACAGAAAAAAATCTAACTTTTGGGATCAGTACATTTTCAACTCTCTTATTTATTTTCTTATCTCACATAATTACTTCACATGTCCAGGCTCATCAAATTCATTTTTTTCAATAACATATGCCACATTTGCATCCTTATTGATCAAAGAACATATATCTATTATATTACAAAAAGCTCTCTGACCGCAAAATTCCGTTAATTTACTACCTTATTCCTACTTTCTATTTTCTATTTTACTTTTCTGATAAATAAGATTATAATAAGGGGTATTTATTTTCGGAGGTTTTTATGTCATTTCTATCAAAAAATTGGGCAGGACTGTTAGCCTGTCTGATCATTTCTATCATCTCTTGGGTTTTAGGAGGCTTTCTGCCTGTTGTGGGAGCACCTGTTTTCGCCATTTTTATCGGAATGATTCTCTACCCCTTTCTCACTCCCTATAAACAACTGGATGCTGGTTTGACTTATAGCTCCAAAAAATTGCTTCAGTATGCTGTTATCTTACTTGGTTTTGGACTCAATATCTCTCAAGTTTTCGCAGTTGGAAAATCTTCCCTTCCTGTCATCCTTTCGACTATTTCTATCGCTTTAATTATTGCTTTCTTTTTCCAACGATTTTTTAACATGGATACAAAGCTAGCTACCTTGATTGGGGTAGGCTCTTCTATCTGTGGCGGTTCTGCCATTGCAGCGACTGCTCCTGTTATTCACGCCAAGGAAAAAGAAGTAGCCCAAGCCATTTCTGTTATCTTTTTCTTCAATGTCTTGGCAGCTCTTATCTTTCCAACTCTAGGTTCTTGGCTCCATCTCTCCAACGAAGGTTTTGCTCTCTTTGCGGGTACTGCGGTCAACGATACTTCCTCTGTAACAGCCACAGCTAGCGCCTGGGATAGTCTGTATCATACCAATACTCTAGAATCTGCAACCATTGTCAAACTGACTCGTACCTTAGCTATTATCCCTATTACTCTCTTCCTCTCCTATTGGCAAAGCCGTCAACAAGACAACAACCAAGGAGTAAAGCTTAAAAAAATCTTCCCCGTTTTCATTCTCTACTTCATCCTAGCTTCTCTGCTAACTACCGTCCTTACTTCTTTTGGTGTTAGCAATAGCTTCTTTTCACCTCTCAAACAGCTCTCCAAATTCCTCATCATCATGGCTATGAGTGCTATTGGTCTCAAAACTAACCTCGTTGCTATGATCAAATCCAGTGGAAAATCCATTCTTCTTGGAGCCCTTTGCTGGATTGCTATCATCCTGACTAGTCTTGGCATGCAATTACTCATCGGTATTTTCTAAGAAAAAAGGGAGCCTAAAGGCTACCTCAGAACGTAGACAGACGTCATTTTTGGCGTTTGTCTTTTTGTATGTTCAAAGATATTTTGTCTTATCATCTACTATTCCATCCAAAAATCTGATTTAAAGCAAAATAAAAAGGGATATTCCCTATCCATTTCGATAATTTTTTCATTAATTTGTTTTTCCATTTTATCCTCCGATTAGTCTCGCACTGATATTTATTGATAACAACACTATATTTCTAGTATAGCATAATCATTAGATATTATAGGTTTTCAAACCAAATGAGAGTCATTCGTTTTTGCCCCATTTTTAAATCATGACATTGGAAATACCTAAAAGTACTTCCCTAAAATCACTTATATTTCAATATTTTTAATTACTCTCAATATGAAAATCCTTTCCAAATCCATGCAGGGGGCATCTAAATCAACAGGAAAAAGCCTTGATTTATAAGGCTTTTTTGCTTGTCTATAACTGATTTGCCCCATCATTTGCCCCACATTTTTTTATGAGCAATCTTTCCAGACATCTCTGATTACGAAAAACAAAAAAGCTATCCTACCTTTGCAAATTTGGATAAGATAGCAGAATATTTTAATGCAACTCCAACCCAACTATTTGGAACTAGTAAAGAGATTGAGTTAGAAAAGAGTGTTCTTGAATCTAATGAATACTCTGATAAAGTAAGTGAGATTTTAAAAGCTGTCAAATACATCGAAGATTTTCTAGAAACTGATGGACAGTACTTAGAGGATTTACTTTACTTAACAAGAGGCAACCAACTATACACAGAAGATGGAGATGAGTTGTATATTGATCCAACTTCTCAGAAAAGAACACTTCATAACCAATATGAACCTGGTTTTATTGAAGCAAGGGATAAATCTCCACTAGAACTCTTAATTGAAAATAAGGAATTGTTTGATAAATAGAAAAAGCGAGGATAACCTCGCTTCAGATTGAAGTTAAAATCTTTAGAAGACACTTTTATAAGGACTTTGTCTTCAATCTGTGAAAAGGAGTGAAAACTCCTTTTCTTTTTGTAAGTCAGACTGAAACTTCCAAATTGTTTATTTATTTTATTGACATTTTCTATAAAAATAAGTACAATAGTTTTATTAGCAAACTATACTATATAGGGGGTATTGAAATGAAATTTTCTAATCGTTTACTGCTATTCCTTGCAGGAGTTGTTTTTGTCCTTTTAGGACTTTTCCTATTTACAAACCCAGTAGCTAATCTTGTTGCTTACAGCTGGTGGATTTCATTTGGTTTACTGGTTTCTTCTATAGCAGCTATTTTAGGCTATTTCTCTGCACCAAAAGAGCTTCGCTCACCTGTTAATCTTTTCCAAGGATTTGTTAGTCTTCTCTTAGCTCTTTACCTCGTTGCTTATGGCTTTGTGACCCTGCCGGTCGTCATTCCGACCATTGTAGGAATTTGGTTAATTGTAGAAGCCATTATTGCTTTCTTTAAAGGCAATCGTCTAGGATTGATTTTCCCTATTATTGGTAGCAATATCACGTGGGTAGCCTTGCTTGAATTTTTACTAGGTCTAGTGATTCTGTTCAATCCAGTGGCTACAGGTGTCTTTGTCGTTTATGTCATTGCCTTTTCATTTTTAGTTACTGGCTTCACCTACATTATTGAGGCCTTTCGTAAATAGTCTAGTTGCTATTTCTATCGCATTCAAAAAAGCTGGGAAATCATATTCTCAGCTTTTTCGTCTCTTTAATTATCACTTTTTCGCATTCCATTCTACGTAGAAATTTGTTTTTCCATTTTATTCTCCAATTTGATCTCGCACTGACATTTATTTATAACAAAACTATATATCTAGAATAGCATAATCATTAGGTATTATAGGTTTTCAAACAAAATACGAGTCATTCGTTTTTGCCCCGCTTTTGCCCCATTTTTAAATCCTGACATTGAAAATACCTAAAAGTATTTCCCTAAAATCAGCTATATTTCAACATTTTTGTTTATTTTCAATATGAAAAGTTCTTACAAATCCATGTAGGGGGTATCTAAATCAACAGGAAAAAGCCTTGATTTATAAGGCTTTTTTGCTTGTCATTTTGTTTTTTGTACCAAATAATTTATATTCACCAAATTAGAGAGTCTCATCCAAAGACTCGTTATTTATCTCACACTCGTTTTCGTCGAAAAAACCACCGCAAGGGTGGTTCTTTTTTATCAATCGTCAAATACTCCGCCTGTGAGTTGGTACATGAGATAAATGTGTTCCAGGACTTTTACTTTATCCATGTGATCCACATCTTTAAAGCCTCCTAATGCCAAGAGCGGGACAAAACCGAAACATTGGTTATAAGACAGAGCACCATGTTTTGAT
The DNA here is from genome assembly GCF_041026655.1 of Streptococcus sp. CP1998. Lineage (NCBI taxonomy): Bacteria > Bacillati > Bacillota > Bacilli > Lactobacillales > Streptococcaceae > Streptococcus > Streptococcus sp. CP1998. Next base: position 235,460 of record NZ_CP163380.1, on the reverse strand, counting down.
ACAGCTTGTCTATATAAATCAAGTTCAAAGTTATCAGTCACATATGAGTTATCTAAATACTGAAGGAAATATTTCAAGCTCTTTATAATAATGTCGCAGTCTTGAAGGTTATATTTTACAATACCAACAAATTCATTCTCTTCCCAAGTAATAATATCTCCAAATGCTGTTACGAACATAGGAAAAGCGATATCTCCTCTGAAATAACTATCTTGGAGAAGTTCAAGATAGTCATCTGGATTAATGACTTTGAGATAACCATCTAAAAAGGTTCCCAAGCCATCTTCCTGCCAAATCTGTAACAACTCAGCAGGGACTTGGTCCTTGTATTTTTCAATAACTTCTTGGGGCATATCTGCCACTTTGATAAAGTTTTCTAGCATGTTTTCCTCCGATTTGATTTTTAGCATCATTTCTCTACAACCATAGTATACCATAAACCATATGTACCAACATTTGTTAAACAACAAGAAAACCACCGCGTAGGTGGTTTATTCTTTAGATATAACTATTTGCCATTATGCTCTCTTTGGAAGGCTTTCATAGCCTTGAACTGTTCTAGTTCTTTTTCATTAGCTGGTTGCTTTCCGAGATATTTATATTCAAAAAAGTCCATTTGTTGACCTGAACTATAATCACTTTCATTCCAAGGTGCATAGTCAAATTCAGCAGATAATTTCGTGCCAATTACTTTTATAGTACAAGAAGTCCACAAAGGTTGGCCTTCTTTCTCAAAAATTTCTCTCAACTCCCAAGCTAATCTAAAGGTGCGTCTTTCTTGATTCCGAAATTCTAAATTAGGAATACCATACCGCTTTGGAATATATAGATTGTAGATATACTCATTTTTCCCCTCTTCATTAAAGAAATAATATACCTCTCCTCCATCAAAAGCTAAACTTATGTTAATAAAAAGATTATCCCATGCTACTGGTATTGTCTCATTAACACTCTGTGCAATCTCACGAATTTTTTCATTAATTTGTTTTTCCATTTTATCCTCCGATTTGTTCTCACGCCGACATTTATTTATAACAACACTATATATCTAGTATAGCATAATCATTAGGTATTATAGATTTTCAAACCAAATGCGAGTCATTCGTTTTTCCCCACTTTTGCCCCATTTTTAAATCCTGACATTGAAAATACCTAAAAGTATTTCCTAAAATCAGCTATATTTCAATATTTTTGTTTATTTTCAATATGAAAAGTTCTTACAAATTCATTCTCTTCCCAAGTAATAATATCTCCAAAAGCTGTTACGAACAGCGGAAAAAGAAGTAAGGAACTATTCATAATAATAGCCGTAGCAAATCTTTGCATTTTTGTCTTATCTTTTTTAAGATAGTACTATTAAAAAAAGATAAGGTGAAAATCATGGAAACATATACACTTGCAAATGGGGTTACTATTCCTAAAATTGGTTTTGGAACTTGGCAAATTGCTGAAGGCGAAGAAGCCTATAACAGCGTTAGCTTCGCACTTAAGGCTGGTTACACACATATTGATACCGCACAAATTTACGGTAACGAGGTTTCTGTAGGTAAGGCGATTGCTGATAGTGATTTGGCACGTGAGGATATTTTCCTAACTACCAAACTTTGGAATGATAAGCACGATTACGAGTTGGCTAAGACTTCTATCGATGAGTCTCTCGAAAGACTTGGTGTGGATTATTTGGATCTTTTGCTTATCCATTGGCCTAATCCAAAGGCGCTTCGTGAGAATGATGCTTGGAAGGCTGGCAATGCGGGTGCATGGAAGGCTATGGAAGAAGCCTACAAAGAAGGTAAGGTGCGCGCTATCGGTGTGTCTAACTTTATGCAACATCACCTAGAAGCTCTTATTGAAACAGCTGAAATTGTTCCACATGTCAATCAAATCCTCTTGGCTCCAGGTTGTGACCAAGAAGACTTAGTTGCCTATTGCCAAGAGCGCGATATCCTTCTTGAAGCCTATAGTCCACTAGGTACAGGTGGTATTTTTGGAAATGAAGATGTTGAAGCAGTGGCTGAACGTAACGGTAAATCTGTGGCACAAGTTGCTCTGCGTTGGAGCCTTCAAAAAGGTTTCTTGCCACTACCTAAGTCTGTGACACCTAAAAATATAAAAGCTAACTTGGATATCTTCGGCTTCGACTTATCAGAGGAAGATATGGCGGTCTTGGATAAGATTCAAGGCATCAAAACTCAGGATGATCCTGACAAAGTTAATTTTTAATAGGATTTTAATCAACTCGTCAGGGTTGCTTTTTCAAGTAAATGACAAAAGAAGTCAAGATTTTGACAATTCGCGTCACATGAAGTTATTTAAGCATATCCTTTTCTCTCATTACCATTTTCTGTTATAATAAATTGTACTTCTAGAATAGAAAGGACTTAAGATGACAACTCTTATTAAACATAAACGTGTAGAATTTTCAGAACTTTTTTATGACCTAGTTTTTGTTTTTGCAATTTCAAAAGCAACTGCTTTAATTCACCCTCTTCATAACGGTGTTTTTGCTTGGGATTCTTTACTTGATTTCTTCATCTCTGTCATGGTTATCATCAATTCCTGGATGATTCAAACCATTTATACCAATCGCTATGGAACGAACTCGTTATTTAATATGTTAACCATGTTTATCAACATGGGACTTATGCTCTTTATATCCAATATGATTGGATACAATTGGCAACAATGGTTCTATTATACCTGTTGGGCTCTTGGTACATTGACCCTTACCTTATTTTTTCAATATTTGGTTGAGTTTTTTAGAGAATCAACCGATAATACTGATCGGGAAAGTATCAAAGGTTTTCTATGGTTAACAGGTTTACAAAGTTTAGGAGTCTATCTGGCAGCTCTTTTCCCTATTTACGTTGGAGTCTATATCTTTATTGCTAGTATTCTGCTAACATTTATTGTGCCAATTTTCTTGATTATTAAAGATGAGCATTTCCAGGTAAATTTTCCCCATTTAATCGAGCGCGTCTCCCTTCTTGTCATTATTACGTTTGGAGAGATGGTTATTGGGCTAGGTAGCTTCTTTACAGCCGAGAATTTCTCGATTTATTCGGTTCTAAATTTCATTATCATGCTTTCTCTGTTCCTGTTTTATTTTGGTGAATTTGACCATGCTATTGATGGAGGATCCAGTCAAAAGGGACTATTTCTAATTTATAGTCACTATCCTATTTTCATTGGGCTTATGTTGATAACAGTTTCGATGGGTTTTCTTCTGAATCCTGAGGCTAATCTTCTCACTGCAATCAGCTTCTTTTATATCGGAATTGGCCTCTTCCAAGCTGCTGTCCTAGCAAATGGGCCCTATAATAAACACTATCTTCGCTATTCGAAAAGTTACTACTGTGTCCAAGCGACACTCTATCTGGCTGCCTTGATTCTCTCTTTGGTTTTCGCTTCTAATCCTATAACAGTGCTGAGTGTTGCAACCATTTTTGCTCTAGCTATAGCTAGTCATTTTATTTATTTTTATGTGACACAGAATAAAAAATATTCCAAATCTAACTGGGGAATATTTTAATGAGATTATAACATAAAAAAAGCTTTGGGAACCAAGGCTTTATATGATATCAATCACCGACCACGAAAATGTTTAGCTTACAGAACTGCTAGTGAAGCTCTAGAGGATGAGTTCGAGTAAATGTTGCACTTATTCTTGCAATTTATCATTTACTTGATGCACGAACTCGATATTTTTTTCGTTAATTTGTTTTTGCCCCACTTTTGCCCCATTTTTAAATCCTGACATTGAAAATACCTAAAAGTATTTCCCTAAAATCAGCTATATTTCAACATTTTTGTTTATTTTCAATATGAAAAGTTCTTACAAATCCATGTAGGGGGCATTTTTTTACTCTCCTAGTTCCCCATTTTTCCTTTGGGTACGAGCAGATAGAAAAATAGCAAATTCAATCCAAATACGGCAACAAAGAGCGCTAATTGGGTAGCATCGATCGTTTGTTTCTCCGTCAAATCTTGGATCAGCTTTGTATAATAATAGCCTGGGAAAGCCCGTTGTAGCTTGCCAACCAGGTCCATAAATCCTCCACTTGCGCCAAGCGTATCAAAGGGAATAATGGTCATAGCGGCCAAAATAATGACAGGAAAGCCAATGGTATCAATCGTCTTGGCATCTACCCTGACCCCAAGAACAAAGCCAATCACGCTAAAGTAGATCCCCATCAAGGATAAGAGGAAAAATTGTACCAACAGGCTAGTCGTCACTGGAAAGTGAAAACCTAAAACAGCAACTACTAGTACTGCTAAAAAGATCAAGCTGTTCAAAATCAGTTGTACGATGCTTTGATCCCATAAATAGTTCTTGACACTATAGCTTGTAAAGTGGGATTCAAAAGAATAAAACCCAATATCTGAGGCGATACGCTTACTAAAAGTTGCAAGGCTATTGCCAATGACCCCGATAAATACGGCAATACCTAATAAAATACTTGGCGAAACTCCTTTTTGAAGCTGATAAAAGAAGATATACCAGCCTATGGGTAAAATAATGGTGAATAATACAAAGCGCTTATTTCGTAAAACTTGTTTTAATTGAATCTTTTTCATGCTTGTTCCCCTCCTTTATTCATCTCTTCCCGGAAATACTGCTCAATGGTTTGACCAGCCTGGTGAATGTCCTCAACAGCTTTTGCGGCAGCAATTCGACCCTCTTTTAAAATCAGGACTTTTGTAAAAAAGGCATCAATTTGGTTGAAATCATGGGTCACCACAACAGATGTAAACTCTTGCTGCTCCAGTAGTTTCCAAAAGTTATCCACTGCTTCCAAGTCCATGCCAGTCGTTGGCTCATCTAAAAAAATCAACTTTGGATGATTCAAAATAGTTAACAACAAGGACAAGCGTCTCTTTTGACCACCGGAAAGACTTCCCACCATCTGCTCTTTTGAGCCTCTCAATTCGACCATCTCTAAGAGTCCATTGATATCAGCCTGCTTCAGCTGATTCATCCGGCTTTTTAATTCGACGAATTCAGCGACGGTTAAATCCTCGATGAGCAGATCCCCCTGAGGCATCATCCCAATTTCTCTTTGAAAATCAAGCGAAGTCTTTATCGTTCCCGAATCGGCCTGGAGCTGCCCAGCGATAATGTTGAACAGGGTGCTTTTTCCTACTCCATTATTTCCCAGCAAGGCAATTTTGTCTCCTTCTTCTATCGAAAAAGACACTCCCTTTAATACAGCTTTCTCCTTAAATGATTTTGTAATAGATGCGACCTGAAACATACGATCCCTCTTTTCTTATTGATCTTGTATACAGTATACTTCAAAGGGACAGTCTTTGTAGCTCTCTGTCAGAATCGGTCAGAAAATCGTCGTGAATGGTCAAAAAAGAGGCTGGGACAAAAGTCCTAGCCTCTCAATTATTTTTGGATTGTCGAGCAAGACGCAGTGGTTGAGTGGGCTCTACTTCGCTGATTTCATCAGCTTTTACAGCCCTACTCAACTGTGCGGAGGTGGGACGACGAAATCGAATTCTAATGAATTACCGATTTCTGTCCCACTCTCTCTTCTATTATTCCTTCCAAAAGGTCAGACTCTGGGTAAATCGGTAGTTTGAACTCTTGGTAGACACTGTCGTTTTGGGATATTTTTCCAGTAATTGTTGGATCTTGTACAAGCCAAGACCGCGGCCCTCTCCTTTACTCGAGTAGTCCTTTTCAAAAATTCTCGCCAGATCTATTTTTTCAGCTTTTGTACTATTTTCAACTATTAAGATGAGGGAGTTTTCCTCCTGGAGCATGGCAAGAGTCAGCTGTGGGTCGTCTGATTCGAGACTCGCTTCGATAGCATTGTCACAAAGGATGGATAAGAAGGTGATGAAATCTAAAACCTCGATGAATAAATCACGAACAGGTTCATCGATCTCGACAGAGATCCCAATCCCTTTATTTTGAGCTTCCAATAATTTTGCGGACAGAACACTTTTTACAGCTGGATTTTCTATGTGACTGAGTTTGGCAATATCAAACTTACTATTGTAAAATTGCTGGCCACTCTCTCGAAGAACATTCTCATAGACTTCCCTGATCGCATTGAGGTCTTCGTGCTCAATACTTAATTTGAGACTGGTTAAAATATTCAGGTAATCATGACGAAAGGCACGAATCTCCCCGTAGAGCATTTCGACGTGTTGACTATAGGTGGCTAACTCCTGCAGTTGCCTATCTTTTTGTTCCAGAATCTCTTGTTTCAATCGTTCTTTGGACACTGCATTGAAATACAAGAGCATCACAAAAAACAAAATCAAATAAATACTATTTAACTGTTTCCGCAAAGCATCTGCATGCGGAATAATATCCTCAAAAACCACCAGACCTACAACACTGAGCAAATACACAAACATGGAAAGATCCATTGGGAGTAAGAAACGATTAAAATACTGCCGTTGAAATCCTACTTTTAGATCTGTAAAATCTAGTTTTAACAATTTAGTGATTCCTATATAAACAGGAAAGACCAGCAATTCAAGTAGAGCATCATACCAGCTGACAGATGCCTCATGAACAAGTACGATCCCTAGCATTGGAAAGACATAAAAGGCTAGGAGGCGCCCAATGAGACTCTCCATGACAACCGGGTAGAGCCCGTAAAAAATATTCAAAAGGTGTCGTATGTTACGATTTCGATAGAAACTATAGGCAATAAATACTAAGAAATAGCCAAAAAAGCCTACCGGTGGCACAAGGGTAAAGATAATTGCAAAGAAGAAGGGGCACAAAAAGAGCCAGCGCAAGGTGAACTCTTGTCTACTGATATGACGATAGATCAGCATGCTGACGAAGAACTTTAGGTAAGACATTAGAATATCTAACAGCAATTCTTTCTCCCTTCTATTTTTTCAAAGCTTCCAGTAAGCCTCTGTACTTGGTCCGTGAGATCAAGCAATTGTCCCCATTTTCAAAAAAAGCTTTCTTGGCTTCTTTATCAATCTTCGTAATATTTTGCGGATTCACCACAAAGGAGCGGTGGCACCGATACAAGCGGGGATCTGCTTTTTCGATATCGGCAATACTAGCGTAAAATTCCAAGCGCTCTTCCTGGGTGTGTAAAATGACCTTGTGAATGGTTGGAGACGTTTCAACATACAAAATCTTATTAAAAGGAACTTGTACACGCGCCATCGCACTCTCAAATGTAAAGGCATCTTGCGCAATCGTGGTCCCAACTTGCTCCAAGGTATAATCGATAGCTGAGCTGATTCTCTCTCTGAACTCTTCCTCACTCAGCGTTTTATCGATAAAATCCAAGGCGGCCACTTTGTACTGAAAGGTAATGGGCATGAATTCAGAGTGAGTAGTGACAAAGACAATGGTCGCATGGGGATCTTTCTTACGAATCTCTTTTGCGATCTCTAGACCCTTTTTCTCCTCACCTTTAATCTCGATATCTAAAAAGAACAGGTGATGGGCGCCTCTCTCTGTGATAGCATCCAGCAACTGGCTTGACTTTCCAAACACTTCTGGCGCTTTGCATTGCAGGGATTTTTGACGGATGAGATCCTGCAAGACCGCTTCGATACGCGATTGTTGGATCCATTCATCTTCTAACACAAAAATCTTCAACAAAGTCCTCACTCCTTCCCCTCGACGAATATGTTCTATTTTACCATAAATGATGCCTGCTGAGCTACTCTTTCAAAGGAGACTCAAAAGGCCTTCTACATTTTCCCCTTAACAAAAAAACTCTCCCGGAGGAATCCGGAAGAGCTTGCGCAAGGGGAATTTGAAAAATATTTTTTAATATGAAAAAGGTCGATAAAATCTACGCTATGTTCAAACTCTCATTTTACTAACAGCGATATTACGATCAAGTTTTATTGTCAATAGACATGTATGTGGGAAGTCCTTCCCTTGCAACAATGTAGACCTGTGATCTACTCTTACTAGTATACACTAGAATTATTACAAAATCAGTTAATTTGTATTGCAATTTATTGGCAAATATTCCTCCGCCTGAAAACACCACAAACGCTTGATTCCCAAGCATCTACGCAAGTCCTCTTTAATTAGTATTTATCATTTCTGTTACAAAATTTAAAATAAAAATATTATTCCATAACAAATAAAAATCCCAAAGCACGATAAAAAAAGGCTGGGACAAAAGTCCTAGCCTCTCAATTATTTTTGGATTGTCGAGCAAGACGCAGTGGTTGAGTGGGCTCTACTACGCTGATTTCATCAGCTTTTACAGCCCTACTCAACTGTGCGGAGGTGGGATAACGAAATCGAATTCTAACGAATTACCGATTTCTGTCCCACTCTCTTTGAGCTAGTGAGATGATTAGGTAGGCCGCAACATAGCGGCTACCGTCCAATGATTCGTGCTTTAGCACCAATCATTGGTATCAGGTTACGACAGAAAACAAAGAAGGCCGATAACGCCTTCTTTGTTTTCTTAGTAAGACACTTCGGCAAGGCACCATGGTGCTTGCCGTAGCCTAATGAGGTGCTTTAGCACCCATTAGACTAAGTGTCTTACATCATCCCGCCCATCATGCTTGGATCCATTCCTGGTCCTGCTGGGGCTGCTGGTTCTGGTTTGTTGGCTACAACTGCTTCGGTCGTCAAGATCAGACTCGCTACGGAAGCGGCGTTTTGAAGGGCTGAACGGCTCACTTTAACTGGATCGATGATTCCTGCATCAATCATATTCACCCATTCACCTGTTGCAGCATTGAAACCTGTTCCGACTTCGGCATTTTTCAAGCGATCAATCACAATAGATCCTTCGTAACCGGCATTGTGGGCAATTTGGCGCACGGGTTCTTCCAAAGCACGAAGAACGATATTGCGTCCGGTCGCTTCATCTCCTTCTAATTCAAGGGTTGCGACTGCAGAGATGACATTGACAAGAGCTGTACCACCTCCGGCAACGATCCCTTCTTCAACGGTGCGCGAGTTGCATTAAGGGCATCTTCGATACGGAGTTTCATTTCTTTCAATTCTGTTTCTGTTGCAGCACCGACCTTGATTACGGCAACGCCACCAGACAATTTAGCCAAACGTTCTTGTAATTTTTCACGGTCAAATTCAGAGGTTGTGGTTTCGATTTGTGACTTGATAACCGCCACACGGTTAGCGATCGCTTCTGGGTTACCAGAACCTTCGACAATGACGGTACTGTCTTTATCGACTGACACTTTAGCTGCTTGACCAAGTGCTTCAATGGTTGCATCTTTCAATTCCAAACCAAGATCGTCTGTAATGACTGTACCACCTGTCAAGATGGCAATGTCTTCTAGCATGGCTTTGCGGCGATCACCAAATCCTGGTGCCTTAACAGCTACGACATTAAAGGTACCACGGATCTTGTTCAAGACAAGTGTTGGAAGAGCTTCGCCATCGACATCATCTGCGATGATCAAGAGTGGACGGTTGCTTTGAAGAATGCTTTCCAACAATGGCAAGATTTCTTGGATATTTGAGATCTTCTTGTCAGTGATCAAAATGTATGGATTTTCAAGGTCTGCCACCATTTTTTCATTATCCGTCACCATGTATTGTGAGAGGTAACCACGATCAAACTGCATTCCTTCAACCACTTCAAGCTCGGTTTCCATTCCACGAGACTCTTCAATGGTGATGACCCCATCTTTGCCAACTTTCTCCATGGCTTCTGAGATATACTCGCCAACTTTTTCAGAACGCGAAGACACAGCAGCTACTTGAGCAATGGCTTCCTTGCTCGATACTGGAATCGCATTGTTTTTCAAAGCTTCTACTGCTGTTGCAACAGCAGTCTCAATCCCACGACGGATACCGATTGGGTTAGCCCCTGCTGTGACGTTTTTGATCCCTTCACGGACGATGGCCTGGGTCAAAACAGTTGCGGTCGTTGTCCCGTCACCTGCGATATCATTGGTCTTAGAAGCTACTTCTGACACCAATTTAGCTCCCATATTTTCAAAATGATCTTCCAATTCGATTTCTTTGGCGATGGTCACACCATCATTTGTGATCAATGGAGAACCAAATGATTTTTCAAGAACCACATTGCGTCCTTTAGGGCCCAAAGTAACTTTCACTGTATCTGCTAAGACATCGACACCACGGACCATTGCAGAACGTGCATCTGATGAAAATTTAATATCTTTTGCCATTTCTCTTACCTCTTTCTTCTCTTACTCTACAATTGCAAGAATGTTTGATGTTCCAACGATGGTGTAGGTTTCTTCCCCATCTTTAACTTCAATTCCTGCATGACTTTCAACCAAAACTTGGTCTCCTGCTTTTACAGCTGGGGCGATGAGCTCCCCACTTAGGGTACGCACACCTTCACCAACGGCCACTACTTCAGCTGTTTTTGTATCGGCCTTGCTCACACCAGCGAGAACAAAACCTCCAACAGTCTGTTCTTTTTCTTCTACTTTTAAGACCACGCGGTCTCCTAATGGTTTTAACATTGTCGTTCCTCCATACGTGTTTTTAGCACTCTTTATACCCAAGTGCTAACTTATGTTTCTATTGTATCACTTGGTCAGAAATAGTCAAGAAAAAAACACCTCAAAAAGAGATGAGATGTTTCTAAAATTTCAATTTAAAATTGTCAATTTTTGATTGAAATCATTGATCACTTTTTGGAGATTGATCCGCCCGCGGTAGATCCCATATCCAAAAAGCACCATCCCCAAGATTCCAACCACCGCTAGTATTATTCCTAGAATCATGAGTGGGAGAAAGCTTTTGTAAAAAAGATAGATCAAGACCACACCAATACTGGCAATGATAAAGAGTAAACTAAACCAACGACCAAGATTCTCAAGCATATGACGCTGGTACTTGATTTCTGTTTCATATCCATTGACAAGTTCTTGTTTTGTAACCATGGGGTTCCTCCTACTAAAAATTGAGAATGAAGTGCCAGTAAAGGAGGTCTATTCACTTCATTCTCAAAAACTCCTACTAGCAAATTTGTTTTTCTTTCTCTTAGTATTTAAGATGTGGGTCAAAGATACCAAGAGCAACACCGATCAAAGCAACGACAACGAGAAGCAACATGACTTTGTTTGGTGAAATTTTTTTCTTAGACATCAACCACCAGCAAAGAGTGATGAAGGCTGCTGTCAAGAGTCCTGGATAAACACCATCGATTTTTTCTTGGATGTTCAAGAAGACTTTTCCTTCTGCATTCTTGAATTGAAGTGCTGTTGTAACGGATACCCAAGTCGCTGCTACAGCACCGATGACCATACCACCGACAACGCTGATTGCTTTCCGAAGAGCTTGTCCTTTTGGTCCTACAAGGAATTCAACGGCTTTATCCCCTAATTGGTAACCTTTGAAGAAGGCAAAGCGCATACCAAAGTAAACCAAGAGGTTCCATACGACGATGTAGAAGAGGGCACCAGCGATGTTCCCACCTTTAGAAAGCCCAAGAGCAATCCCTAAAAGAACGGGGATCAAGGTACCAACGACCAAGGAGTCACCAATACCAGCGATTGGTCCCATCAAACCGGCACGCATTCCGTTGATGGTTTCGCCATCCACTGCGTCTCCATTGGCACGCGCTTCTTCCAAACCAGCTGTAATCCCTACAACAAGAGATCCAAGTTGTGGTTCAGTGTTGAAGAAGGCTGTATAGGTTTGCATAGCCTCTTTTTGTTCTTCTTTTGTGTCATACATTTCTTCTACGATTGGAAGCATAGAAGTCAAGTAACCGAAGGTTTGCATATGTTCTTGAGAGAAACAAGTCAAATGACCATAATACCAATGATGGAATGCTTTTGCTAATGTTTTCTTTGAAATTTTCTTTCTATCAGCCATTTTAAATATCCTCCTCATCATCGTCTAGATCCACCACTCCAGCTGGAGCAGCTTTCATTGATTTGATCACTTCAAGTTCATAGTAGATTACTGCAAAGATTAATGAAACAACGGCACTTGATACCAGGTTCAAACCGAGAGATTTAGCCAAGGTAAATCCAACGAAGAATGGAATGAAGTCAGTTGCTTCTGTAACAATTTGTTTCAACAAGATGGCAATACCGACACATGGGAGAAGAGCTCCGACTGTAAAGAGAGCTTTCATCCAGTAACCATCCATAGGAAGGTATTGTTTCATCAAATCAACCATGTTTTCACCGTATTTGGTGATAATCATTGTTGGAAGGAAAGAGAAGAGGAAGTGAGAGATCCAAGGGTAAACCCAGTCAACTGCGTAGAGTTTTTTGAAGTTCCCTTCTTCAACGGCTTTCCAACCAATGTGTTGCCAAACCAAGTTCATAGTAGCGGTACCGTAGAAAAGAACTGTACCAATTGTCCCAACGGCTGCACCGATTGGAGCTGCGATTCCAGCTTCATCTGTGATGTTATTGGCATGCACAAACAAGATAGCAAGAGGAACACCGATGTAAGAGATGGCACGCACATCGGCAGATACGGTACCACCAGGTGTTACCAAGGCGATATAAACGACTTGAAGGGCAACCCCGACCATAATACCGGTTGTCACATCTCCAAGAATTAAACCTGAAATCAACCCACCGATCAAAGGACGACCGAGTGTATAGTTCCCGATACTGGAACCTCCCATACCAGGCATTGAAGACAAGCTGGCGAAAATACCAAGCAAGATTGCTTGAATCCATGAAATTGTCATAACAAACGCTCCTTTTGTTTGTAAATATATTTACCTAACAGATCAGACTGTTAGTTTTAAAAACCAAATTTTGATTTGAAATCATCCCAATACCCGATGGAAACATCTGGCAACAATTGGAATTTCACCTTGTAGCCTGCTGCTTGAATGGCTTGGAAGGCTTCTGCTTCTTCCTGAGTGATGGATTGGTTATTTCCCAATTTCACAGCTCCAGGACGATCATTTGCAGGGCCAACAATGATTTCTTTGACATCACCTGGGACAAACCCTTGGTCGACCAAAATTTCCTTCATATCGATTGGATTTTTGGTGATTAAGAAGTAACGACTATCTGATTCTGTTACTTTTGCTGATTTTTCCTTAAAGGCTTCCTTTGTCCATACAAAGGTTTTCTTGTCTGATGCGCCTTTGTAAGCTTGGATCAAAACCTTGTTTGATGCTGCTGCATCGTTTACGGCAATCAAACCATCACATGGTTTTTCCTTTGCCCAGCGTGTGACTGTCTGACCGTGAATCATGCGGTCATCAATCCGTACAAATGTTACTACCATAAGGTACCTCCCTATTAAATATCGTCATCATCTTCTTCAGCACCAGTGGCTGAAACTTCAAAAGGCTGTAGTGCAGATCGTGCTTCTGATAAGATGGTAGCTGACAAATCGTCTCCATCCAACACATCCTTCATCACAACTGCCGTCAAGGCCATGGTGAGGTTCATCCCACCAAGGATCAAGGCTCCATCGAGCTTTCCAGCTTCTTCTAGAACCGTGGCTGCAGTGGTTAATGGACTACCACCTACGATATCTGCCAAGACCAAAACAGAATCATCAGCTGTCAATCCTGAAATGCTCTCTCTGAAATCAACTGCGAAGTCATCGACCGATTTTCCTTCTTTGAGTCCAACTGCGATGACTTGATCCATCTTATCACCAGCAAACATGGCTAGTGATGTTTTTAGACCTTCTGCCAGTCCACCATGACTGACCAAAACGAGGTATTTCATTTTTCTACGCCTCCTTTATTTGACTCTATTGTAGACTATTTGAAAGCGTTTTTATATTGTCAAATGTCACATTCCCAATATGACATTTAGCAATAAAAAAATGACATCTGTCACTTGACAAAATGCCATCTTATTTTACTCTAAACTCCTACCTGTAGACTACTTTCAATCTCCCTCTGAATTTGAGGCAAGCGGTTCTCGACATCCTGATCGCGCAAGGCATTGCCGATCAAGTAGTCTAGCTTTTCTAACACCTCTTTTGAGACATTTTTCGGACTACTTTCAACAGCTTGTTCCATGATGCGGTTCAAGGTCTGATTGGTCAAGGAATCCGTTCCAAAGTCATCCACCTGCAGAAGGTCTTTACTAGAGCGACTCTTGACCACCTGTGGCATGACAGAGATCCCTTGGGATTGGGCAAAGAGGGTTTGTTGAATTTCTGGATCCTCTGTTAAGAGTTGCATCAATTCCCAAGACAACTTAGAATGAGAAGTCCGAGCGGACATAGCAAAAGAAGTCGTTGTGACTAAGGTCGCCTTGGTCGTTTTTGACTTAGCAGGCATTGGGATACAGGTCCAGGTAAAGTTTGAATATTTAGAAACGTGGTAGGGATAAGGTTTATAGGTCCGGTATTGGGCCAAGGTCATGGGATAGAAGGCGACTTTTCCCTGGTCAAAATCTTTAGAGCTCACCTTGTAATTTTTATTTAGATCTTCCAATTTTTGCAGAAAAGTCAGAGACTCTTTCACCTCTGGAGCTGTCAGCTTGAGCATGCCACCTTGGAAGAGATGACCTCCATTTGCCGCCAAGGCTTCTTTCCAGGTGTATTCTGTACTCCCAAATTGGTCCAATTGCCCATCCCCATTGGTATCTTTGGTTAGTTTCTTGCAAATCGTATAGAACTCTTCAAGGGTCCAACCTTCTTTAGGAACCGCGATGCCTTCTTTATCCAAGAGATCTTTATTGACACACATCAAAATCGGATTGCTTTCATAAGGTAAGGCATAGGTTTGCCCCTGATAGACACCTGATTCAAAGGCAACGGGGTAAAAGGCGATCTTTTCGATCCATATAGCCGTTTAACTTTTCTAATACGCCCCGCGCTGCTAATAAGGAAAGATCTTGCTCAGAAACCATAAACACATCCGGCGTCTTTCCTGAGACAATCTTTTCGGAGAGCCAGTCTGAATAATCCGACTGAGGAATCCCGTTTTCATACTCTACACGGACGTGGGGATGGGATTTTTCAAATTTTTGAATCGCACGATCCAAGGCATGGGAACGTTGACTGGTCGGCACATCCCAGCTAGAACCTGCATAAACGCCGATATGGAGTACGGTCGGTTGCTGTTTCCACCAATAAAAACCCGCGCTCGCACAGAGCATAACAAGGAGGCCGATCCCCCAACAAAGATGCTTTCGCTTCAATTTCATTCTGTATTTCCTTTAGAAAAATCACGTCTCGTCACTCCTGTTTGGACTGACCAGATCGCTAATTGCGTTCGATCTCGTAGGTTTAATTTCGCTAAAATCGTTGATAAGTAATTGCGCACGGTTCCTTCTGATAAGAAGAGTTTGGCCGCAATTTCTTTATTGGACTCCCCATAGCCGACCTCTTGGATAATGCGCCATTCCGTCGTGCTCAAATCCTTGACATTGTCCTCATCTACAGCAATAGAGAAGTTGGTTTTGGCCATTTGTGAGAAAATTTGAAAGACTTTACTAGCGATATTCGGGTTGATCATGGCTCCGCCCTGATATACCACCTTAATCGCTTCATAGAGTTCCTCTGTCGAGGCTCCCTTTAAAAGATAACCTGAAGCACCATACTTGAGTGCACTATAGATAAATTCATCATCGTCAAAGGTCGTTAAAATAATAATTTTGATATCCGGATAGTGCTCTTTGACTTCTTTTGTCGCCAAAACCCCATCCATGCCTGGCATCCGAATATCCATTAAGATCAGATCAGGATGTGTCTGTGGAATGCTAGACAAGACGTGATTCCCATCTTCCACTGTGGCCACCACTTCGATATCGGGGTGGGCTGACAAAATTATTTTCAGAGATTCTCGAATCAAGGCCTGGTCATCTGCCACCATTACTTTTATCACCATCTCTATCTCCCTTCTTTATATTTCGGTAAACTGACGCGCGTGAAAAATCCATCGCGGCTTTCAAATTGAAGCTGTCCTCCTAGGATGGAAATTCGTTCCATCATCTGCTTGAGTCCATAGCCATAGGTCAAGGTTTCAAACCCAACCCCATTGTCCTGCAACTCGATCAGGTAATCTTCTTCATTCTCAAAAAAATGAAGGCTCATCTGACTGGCATGACCGTGACGAACCGCATTGGTCATAGACTCTTGGATCACACGAAAGATCGTATCTTCAATCATGACGTCCATATCGACATCGACCCATTCATAATGTAAATCAACCTGCAAGTTGGAAAGTGTCTGGTACTCGCGGATCATCTTTTCCAAAGCATCTTTGAGAGTTCGTTCCTCAAGGGCACCTGGACGGAGGCGATTGAGAGAGCCCCTCACATCCTGGATCCCTTCACGAACCACTTCTGATACACTTTTTACCTGCTCTTTTGCCCGATTGGGATCGATATCAATCAAGACCCCAACAGCATCTAAACCTGCCGAGATCCCTGTTAGCGCGTGTCCCAAGGTATCGTGAATCTCCCGAGCAATCCGCTTGCGCTCTCGATCCTCTGCAATCTTCTCAGACAAGGCCATATAGTTGTTCAACTCCGTATTGACCTTCGAAACCATAGCCAACTCTTCTTCCACTTCGTGGTTTTCCGCAAGAACATTCATAATATAGAACAAAAGCGAAATAATGAAGAGCACCATATTCAAGGCATAGAGGGAATTCTTCAAGAAAAAGGCCAGAATCCGAATGGAGGCAGGATAAAAATGAATATAGACATCCAGAGAAGGTATCGGAAAGAAAAGCGAAAAGACGTCTGAATTGGTCACAAGAAGCATCAAGAAACTCACTAGGATAAACGCAAACCAATACCTACGGTCTCGCTTGGTATTCAACTCTTTGGAAGCATAAAAGATATCCGCAAAAACCAATAGAATAAGCCCGTTATAAGCTACATTTTGGACCCACATCAAGAGCAACATCAGGAGGATCTCCAGAATGTTCCACTTATCAAAAATGGACCATCGACTCGTTTGAGACCGGTAACGACTCATGGAGATCAAGGCAATCCCAGCAAATAAGAGCGCAGACAACCAAAAAGTTGTAGAGGGCGCAAAAGGAATACGCTCTAAGCGTTCTACTAATAGAGAAGCTTGCCGTTGGGCAATGATATAGTTGGTTGCTTGAAGATAGATGATACTGTTGAGCATAACAGCGATAAAATTTACGACCATCAGGATGGCCAAACTGTATCTCACACCTCTAAATTTTCTCATTACTGCCACCCATTCACATCAAATTGATCAATGTTTTCCTTTGTCATCATCTGAACCGGAATGGTTATTTCTTTTTGGTAGCTCTTCCCATCAGCCATATCTTGGATGACCTCCATCACGCGGTCTCCCATCTTCAAAGGAGACTGGGCAACGGTTCCTACGACATCATCTGTCGAGTGTAGCAAGGCTTTCATATCTGGTGAGCCATCAATCCCATAGATCGCAATGGGATGGGTGATCCCTTGCTCCTTGATCGCTGCTAAAGCTCCTATAGCTGAACGGTCATTCAAGGAGACTAGAGTATCGACATTCCCCCCTGACTGCAAGAACTTACGGACAGCGGGCATGGCAATCTCCGTCTGACCCTTGGTTTCTAGTTCCGAGATAATCTCATAAGACCCATGTCCTTTGATGGTATCCTTAAATCCCTGAATCCGCGTATCTGCTGAAACAGTCCCCTTATGCTCTAAGAGCAAAATACGAGCATTTGAGGAGCGTTTCATCAGCTCTTTCGCAATCAAGACTCCTGCTTGGTAGTTGTCGGAGACAATGCTGGCATCCGGCTTAAAATGCTTGAGCTGGGTATCAACTGCAATGATCTTAATTCCTTGTTTTCTAGCTTTTTTAAGAGCCCTTAAAATAGGCTGACTATCCCCTTTGACCGGATTAATCACAATCACATTTACTTTTTGAGCGCAAAAATCATCGATCTGCTGGCTCTGCCTTTTTTCATCCAATTCTGGATCTCGGACATAAACAAGAGCTCCTTTTTCATCAGCAATCCGACTAATTTCCGAATGAATACTTTTATAGAACTCATTGTTCATGGTCATATAGGTGACACCGATCTTGGTCTGATCCTTGATGCTACTGGTTTGACAAACGGCATAGATCCACAAGAGGATGCAGGTCACTGGAATCACCAGTAAAACCCGTTTTAGCAGCCATTTCAACCGTTCTTTTCTTTCTTCTTTCTCCTTCAAACCCCGTTCCTTTTCTGAAAATTTTGAATATATATTACTTTATTCTACTACTTTTTCAAGATAAATGCTGGCTTTTATTGTACAGATGCATTTATTTGATTCGTTTTTAAAAGAGTAATTCCCGAATGAAATCCCTACCAAGTATCAAAAAAGCTGGTCTATAAACGAACCAGCTTTCTTTTTTGTTTCTAAAAAGGAAGATCTTCCTCTTCTAAGATGATGTCGGCTAAATCTCCCGTTCCACCATTTTCACGCATCGCTCGCTGAGCGCGGCTCTCTAGCAACTGAAAACTTTGGCAGAGGACCTCTGTCACATACTGCATGACCCCATTTTTCTCGTAGCGGCGCGTCCGAATCTCTCCATCCAAAGAGATCAAGCTCCCTTTACTGGCATAACTAGCCATGGTTTCAGCCAATTTCCCCCAGACAACCACATTGACAAAATCAGTCTCTCGCTCCCCGTTTTGATCCTTGTAGCGACGATTGACCGCAACGGTCACTCGGGCAACGGATTTGTCTGTGCTGGTCTTATGCAATTCTGGGGCCGCCACCAGGCGACCGATTAAAATAACTTTATTATACATCATTTACCTCCTATCTATTTATTCGAAAAAATTTCAAAAAAGGAAGGTGACAAACCAAAATCAAAAAAATCTAGGATTCAAAACATCCTAGATTCTTCTCTTTATTCGTGCCAGTGACGAGCAGGATCAAAAGGTGTCCCTGCCACTTCTGCATCATCCAATTCAATAATGCCTCGTTTTTGAGGAGCATTTGGCAAGTGCAATTCACGCGGACTGCACATCATGCCATAACTTTTTTCTCCACGAAGGGCCCCTGGGAAAATCAAGCTACCATCCGGCATCATGGCACCTGGAAGAGCGACAATGGTCTTTAGACCCACCCGCGCATTTGGAGCTCCTGCTACGATCTGAACTGTCTTATCTGGTCCAACTGCTACTTGGCAGATATTCAAGTGGTCACTATCTGGATGGGCTACCATTTCAAGGATTTCTCCAACCACAAATTTTGGTTCCCGATCGTTGACCAAACGTTCTGCAAAGCCTTCTCTTTCCAATTCTTGATTCAAACGAGCTACTTGCTCATCTGTCAAAAAGACTTGGCCCTTGCCTTCGATGTCGAAGAAAGATGAGGCGTCAAAAATATTCCAGGCAACCGTTTCTTGGTTGTCCTCACGGAAAACGCGAGCCACTTTTCCTTTTCTCTCCACCGCGAGCTTTGCATCTCCACTATTTTTCAAGGTCAGCATCAAGACATCGCCGACTTGTTCTTTGTTGTATGTTACAATCATGATTTTCTCCTATTTTAATCCTGCTAAGAATGCTGTAATCTGCGCTTTGGTTTTCCGATCTCGATTGACAAACCGACCGATTTCCTTATCCTTTTCCAGAACCACCAAACTAGGGATCCCATAAACATCCCAGACTTTCGCCAGATCCATATAGGCATCTCGGTCAATCAAGATAAAGGTAAATTCAGGATTTTCAGTCTCAATCTCCGGCAAAAAAGGCTTGAGGTAACGACAATCCCCACACCAATCTGCTGAAAAGACAAACACTTTCTTGCCATCTTGCTCTACATATGAAGCAATTTCTTCTATAGAACTCGGTATAATCATAGTTTTTCCTCTTCGTAATGCAAGAGACCGTCCTCGTAGACAAAGCGGTAATGGCGCTCATCTTCAAAAATGACACCACCTACTAAGCGCTCTTCACTAGACTCGTAGAGTTCCACGTACAGGGTCGCAATCGTCCCCATGGCTTCCATTTGCTCCCGTACTTCTGCTACCAACTCTTCTTGGGTACGGAGACGCTTTTGATCTTTGGCAATTTTATAAACACCAGCCGCAAGAGCTCCTGCACTTGCTACAGCCAGACTAGACAAAATATTTTTTTTAGCTTTCATAGTGCCTATTGTAACACAAAATAAGCAGAGGGACAACGGTCTAGGCTAGATCTCTCCCTCCGCTTTTAGAGACTGATTTCCATAATAACGCTACCATCCTTGTAGAAAAAGTGATAAAATAACATCAGAAAGAAGGTAACCTATGACTGATTTATTTTCTAAAATCAAAGAAGTAACTGAAATCCCTGCTATCTCAGGTCACGAAGCTCCTGTACGGGATTATTTGCGCCAACAATTGACCCCTCATGTGGACGAAATCGTGACAGATGGTCTTGGTGGGATCTTTGGAGTCAAACATTCAACAGCGACCGATGCTCCTCGTATCTTAGTAGTCGCTCACATGGACGAAGTTGGTTTTATGATCAGCGAAATCAAAGCTGATGGGACTTTCCGTGTTGTCCCAATCGGAGGTTGGAACCCGATGGTCGTCAGCAGCCAACGCTTCAAACTCTTTACACGTGACGGACGTGAATACCCTGCTATTTCAGGATCTGTTCCTCCTCATTTGACACGTGGAACAGGTGGACCAACCGTACCTGCCATTAGCGACATCGTCTTTGATGCAGGATTTAGCTCTAAAGCCGAAGCTGAAAGCTATGGGGTCCGTCCTGGAGATACTTTGGTCCCAGATAGCTCTGCGATTCTCACTGCGAATGGTAAAAACGTCATCTCAAAAGCATGGGATAACCGCTACGGCGTCTTGATGGTCAGCGAATTGGCTAAGAGCCTTTCTGGACAAGCCTTAAACAACGAACTCTATGTAGGTGCCAACGTTCAAGAAGAAGTGGGACTTCGTGGAGCTCACACTTCAACTACTAAATTTGATCCTGAAATCTTCCTTGCTGTAGACTGTTCGCCAGCAGCCGATGTCTTTGGAGACCAAGGCGCGATTGGGGAAGGAACACTGCTTCGCTTCTACGATCCAGGTCACATCATGCTCCCAAATATGAAAGATTTCTTGCTCACTACTGCTGAAGAAGCGGGCATCAAATTCCAATACTATTGTGCCAAAGGTGGTACCGATGCAGGTGCAGCACACTTGAAGAACGGCGGAGTCCCATCAACCACTATTGGTGTCTGTGCACGTTACATACACTCTCACCAAACCCTCTATGCCATGGATGATTTCTTGCAAGCGCAAGCCTTCTTACAAGCGTTGGTTAAGAAATTGGATCGCTCTACAGTTGATTTGATCAAACACTATTAAACAACATCTATCACGAGTCTCCGTAAGGGACTTTCAAATCGAGGATAAAATCCTCTTAAAAACTTTCCTTAGGTGAGTACGGACGTCTGCGAACTTCTCCGAAGTTCCAAGACTAATTATTGAGCCTGAGGTCTCAATAATTCCGAGTGCCTGAAACTGAGTCGTTTCAGGTACTTTTCTCACAGCGGAAAGTTTAAGTGCACCCTGCAATGACCTTAATAGACCATCTCATTTTATTTGTTTAGCATCGCTTAGGTCATTTTATGTAAAAAATATTCCTGAACAATCAAATTCTATGATGTCTAACCTCATCTTAGGAAAGTATCTTAGAATATTTTATCTTCCATCTGTTTTCTGATATAATATGAAAGAATGAAATGGTAGGGAACGGAACACTCATCCTTGGATTTGTGTGGCAGACCCTTCCCTTATATACAGGAGTTTTACATGAAAAAACAAGCTTTTAGTTCTGAAAAGTATTTGAACTTGCAACGTGACCACATTATTGAGAGGATCAACCAATTCGATGGTAAGCTCTACCTTGAATTTGGTGGTAAGATGTTAGAAGACTTCCACGCTGCTCGTGTCCTCCCTGGATACGAACCAGACAATAAGATCAAGTTGCTCCAAGAATTGCGCGACCAGGTGGAAATTGTCATTGCCATCAACGCCAACAACATTGAGCACTCAAAAGCCCGTGGAGATCTAGGAATTTCTTATGACCAAGAAGTACTGCGCTTGATCGACAAATTCAATGAATTAGGGATCTTTGTAGGCTCTGTCGTCATCACCCAATATGCTGGACAAGCTGCAGCAGACGCCTTTCGCAAACAACTGGATAAGAGCGGGATCGCCTCTTATCTCCACTATCCGATCAAGGGCTATCCGACTGATATGGACCACATCATCTCTCCTGAAGGGATGGGGAAAAACGACTACATCAAAACTAGTCGCAATTTGGTCGTTGTGACAGCTCCTGGCCCTGGTTCTGGTAAGCTGGCAACTTGTATGTCCAATATGTACCATGACCAATTAAATGGGATCAAATCAGGTTATGCTAAGTTTGAAACCTTCCCAGTATGGAATCTTCCTTTGCACCACCCAGTCAACTTGGCTTATGAAGCAGCGACTGCAGATCTAGACGATGTCAATATGATCGATCCCTTCCACCTCCAAACCTACGGGGAAACGACGGTCAATTACAACCGCGATATCGAAATCTTCCCTGTCTTGAAGCGCATGTTGGAACGCATCTTAGGAACCTCTCCTTACGCTTCTCCAACAGACATGGGCGTCAACATGGTTGGCTTTGCCATTGTGGACAATGACGCTGCGATTGAAGCTTCCCAACAAGAAATCATCCGTCGCTATTACCAAACCATTTTGGATGTCAAAGCAGAGCGCGTCGGTGAAGGGGCTGTCAAGAAGATTGAGCTCTTGATGAATGATTTGGGCATTACTCCAAATGACCGGAAAGTGACCGTTCTTGCTCGTCAGAAAGAAGAAGAAACAGGGGAGCCAGCCTTGGCCCTTGAATTACCAAACGGCGATATGGTAACCGGGAAAACCTCCGATCTCTTTGGCCCAACGGCAGCCCTCTTGATCAATGCGATCAAGAAATTGGCGCATATTGATAAAGAAACCAAATTAATCGAGCCAGAATACGTCCAACCTATCCAAGGCTTGAAGATCAATCATTTGGGTAGCCGTAACCCTCGTCTTCACTCGAACGAAATCCTCATTGCCCTTGCCATTACAGCCATGAGCAATGAAGATGCTAAGCTTGCGATGCAAGAATTAGGCAAGTTGAAAGGTAGCGAAGCCCACTCAACCGTGATGCTGACAGACGAAGACAAGAATGTCCTTCGCAAGCTCGGTATCAACGTCACCATGGATCCTGTCTACCAATACGATCGCTTGTATCGTAAATAAACTAAGACAAACAAAAACAATCCCTGCTCGAGGGATTGTTCAGATTGAAGACAAAGTCTTCTTAAAAAACTTTCCTTAGGTGAGTACGGACGTCAGCGAACTTCTACGAAGTTCCATGACTAATTATTGAGCCTAAGGTCTCAATAATTCCGAGTGCCTGAAACTGAATCGTTTCAGGCACTTTTCTCACAGCGGAAAGTTTCAGAATATGATTGAATAACTATAACGAGAATAATTTTTAAAGAATTGATTAGATTTTATTAAAGATTCGTTTCTCTATGCTCTCAACAATCCCTCGAACAGGGATTGTTTTTTTATGATGTAAAGAAGAGAAACTATTTGACAGCCTCCCATAATTGGCGAATGGGCTTTCTTTGAACAGGGTCCACAAAATGAGGAGCAATTTCATTCAAAGATTCTAGGACAAAGGCACGTTCTGCCACATAAGGATGTGGCAAGATCAAGCTCGGACTGTAACAAATGGTGTCCCCCATATAGAGCAGATCTAGATCGATCACACGTGGCCCCCACTTGACCTCACGGACACGCCCCATTTCCTGCTCAATGGCAAGTAAGGTCTCTAGTAAATCCTCTGGGGTCATCCAGGTTTCAACCTCTGCCACCTGATTCAAAAAGGTGTCCTGCTCCACCCCTCCCCAAGGTTCTGTTTCAATCCTTGTGGATATTTGAAGAAGGCGAATACCTCGATCCTTGATTTTTTCTAGCGCCGTCTCTAGTTGCAGTTGTTTATCTCCCATATTGGTGCCAAGGCCAATAAAGGCCTGTTTTTTCTCCCGTTCGATTGTCACCGAACAAGTCTCGAGTGGCAAGGGAACAGGAGCCCAAGGTTTTTTCAACTCCAGACGAACTTTTTCTACGAAGGCATAGCTTTCGAAAATCTTTTGAACCAACTGAAAGGCCACCGTTTCAATCAGATCGATTTTTTCCGCCTGCATCCACTCGGTCAACTGTTCCGCCAAGATCCCATAATGGATCGAAGCTTCCAAATCACCTGTGCGGGCAGCACGGGTCATCTCATAATCTACCCATATGTCTAGGACAAAACGTTGTCCTAATTCTTTTTCTGCTGGAAAAACACCGTGATAGGCGTATACCTCTAAGTCCTTGATCCGTAATTGATCCACTCTCTTCACCTCTTATAGCCAGCCATTAGTGGCCCATGAGTTTATAGGCTTCATTTTTTAAGTCTTTATCTGTCGCAAGCAATCCACGCGCAGCAGTCGTCACTGTAGCAGTCCCAGGTTTACGGACACCACGCATGTTCATACACATATGCTCTGCTTCCACCCAGACCAGTGCCCCTTGTGCTCCTAGATAGTCCATCAAAGCTTCTGCAATTTCAACGGTCAAACGCTCTTGAATTTGAGGTTTTTTGGCATAGACCTCAACCGTACGGGCTAGTTTTGAAAGTCCTGCAACACGGCCGTTTGGAATATAGGCGATATGCACTTTTCCATAAAAAGGCAAGAAGTGATGCTCACACATGGAATGGAAGAAAATATCCTTCTCGACCACCATATTGTTATCAATAATTTCAAACGATTTAGCAAGGTGCTCTTCTGCCGTTTGTCCCAAGCCTGAAAAGATCTCTTGGTACATCTTTGCGATGCGGGTCGGCGTTTCTTGAAGGCCCTCACGGTTCTCGTCTTCACCGACTGCTTCGATGATCATTTTAACTGCTGCTTCAATTTTTTTAGTATCCATATCATCTCCTAATTGGATTTTTCTTTTTTTAATAAATAAGGTCGAACTTGGCTGAGAAAGTAGAGCGATCCAGTTACAACAAGGAGCTCATCGTCTTCAACTTGCCAATTTTGTAGAAACTCTTGCCAGTTAACATCTTTCAGCTGATGTTTTCTAGCAACAGTTGCCATCTCTTCCTGAGAATAAGCTCTTGGATCGTCAAAAGTCGTGAGGATCAAACGGCTATTGTCAAGGTCCTGCCATTGAAGCACCATCTCTTCTAAGGCTTTGGTGCGGATGCAGGTAAAAAGGATGGTCTTTTTTTGTCTTGGAAAGAGATCCTGAAGACTTGCGATCAGTGGTGCCACAGCATGAGGGTTGTGGGCCCCGTCTAGCAAGATCAGAGGCTTTTGACAGATCATTTCTAGACGGCCAGGCCAGACGACTTGACCCAAGGCCTCATCCACTAACTCTCTTGACAAGAGCTCACGCCCTTCTTTTTCAAAGAGCACATCGCAGATGCTGATAGCAAGGGCTGCATTTCCAGCCTGGTGATGTCCCAGGAGCGCTACTCGATAAGAGGCTTTTATTCTTTTGGAACTTTGGTAAATAAAGGATTGGCCTGATAGATGAGAGGCTCCCAACCAAACCTGATAATCTCTGCCATAAGTAAACATTGGAGCCTGCTGACTATTCGCAATGTCTTCTATGACTTGATCTGCTTCAGGGTCTAAATCTCCTAAAAGCAGAGGAATTCCTGGCTTAATGATACCTGCCTTTTCACGAGCAATGGAAGCCAGATCCGTCCCCAGAAGGGCAACATGATCCAAACCAATCGACGTGATCGCAGTCAGCACCGGCTGACAGACATTGGTACTGTCTAATCGCCCCCCCATACCGACTTCCATGATCACATAGTCTAGCTCTTCATGGGCAAAATAATCATAGGCAATGGCCGTCATCAGCTCAAATTCCGTCAAACCTTGAAAGACAGCCGATGATTGTTCAGCTTCCAAGAGTTGTTGATAGCTATCCAGATAGGTTTGCAAGTCTTGATCTGAAATAGCTTCACCGTTGATCGTGATTTGGTCGTTGTAATGGATCAGGTAAGGAGAATTAAAAACTCCGACGCGTAAGCCTGCCTGTCTCAATAGTTGGGATAAAATAGCAATGGTAGATCCTTTGCCATTGGTCCCCGCAATATGAATGACCCGACAGTCTAGGTGAGGATTTCCTCTCAACGCCAAGAGAGCTTCCATGCGCTCCAAGCCAAAATGTGGATCCTGCGAACGATAGGCTTCTAGCCAACGAAGATCCAACTGATGTTCTTTCTTCTTCATTTACTTGTATTGTTTCAAATTAGTATCTGCTGCCTCTTGGGCTTGGAAAATGGCTTGGCCCAGACTGGCTGCCATCTTGTGTAGGGGAATATCATGCACCCGCACCACTTCGACTCCTTGACTAGCTGCAATACTCGTCAAATGGCTCGAAGCCAGGTCCCGATTCCAAAAACCAGTCTCTGTTGCAGGATCTGTCTCAAATCCAGCTTCTTCAATAATATTGACCACAAAACGTTTGCGGGAGACCCCTAGAAAGATCGGATACCCCTTTTGGTGGATGGTTTCAAGCTCTTGTAACAAGAGCAAATTCTCGCGCTTGGTCAAACCAAAGCCGATCCCAGGGTCCAGCATGATCCGTTCCGTCTGGACACCGGCTTCTTTTGCGACTGCAAGCGAGCGGTCAAAGAAGGTCCACATCACGTCTTGAATCGGTTCTTGAGCCATTGTTTGAAGCTCTGCTTCTGTAAAAGCTGGTTCGAAACCAAAAGTTGGAAAAATAGTGGAACTTGGATGATGCGGTCTTGCCATCACTGGATTAAACATGAGAACTGCGCTGGCTTCATGCTCTGCAACCACAGTAGCCATCTTAGAATCCCCAAGAAAACCAGTAATATCATTGACAATATCGGCTCCAGCTTCCAGCGCTGCCGCCGCCACCTGGGACTTCCAGGTATCCACTGAGATCAAGATATCACTTTCTTTCCGGATAGCTTTAATCACTGGAACCACGCGGTCAATCTCTTCTTGGATCTCCACATAATGACTACTTCCTGGTCTGGTTGATTCTCCCCCGATATCGAGGATCTGAGCCCCTTCTTGGATCAGTTTTCTCGCCTGTTGCAAGGCTGCATCCACACTCGTATACTTACCCCCATCAGAAAATGAATCCGGAGTGACATTTAAGATCCCACAAAGAAGTGTCCCTTGGCCATTCAGCCATTTTTTATCAATCATTTTCGTTCTCCTTTGATTCCCATCCTACAGCATGATTGCGAACAAAAGAGGCTAGAACAAATGTTCTAAACCTCTGAGTTCATTCTCCATACAGATTGCTTATTTTTTCTGACCTTCTGTACGAAGATTCTGCATCAAAACTCATTGGTACCTACCATTTTATCATAATTTATCATGGAAGAAAACTCTCGATACCGGCAATAAACAAAGGAGGAATACAGCCGGATAATAATAAGCTAGCGCATTCAAGGTCATATGGAGACAGATGCTATACTCGATCCGCTTGTAGCGATAAGCCACCCAAGTTAAGATCAAGGACATGCCTCCGTAAGCTACCCATTCCCCTAGGGTACTCGGTCCATGTAAGTAAGTAAAAAAGAGAGCACCGGCTAGGTAACCGATCGGTTCTGCCCCTCGAAAGATCAAACGAGGGATGATGGCCCGACAGAGCAGCTCTTCTAGAATCGGAGCGACAAGGATCACGACCATGCCCATAGCAAGAAAAGGAGCATGAGAATGCAGTTCATTCAGAGCCGCTTGGTTTGCTGTCGTACCACCTGCCTCTTGTTTTAACAAGGGGTAGGCGAGCAGGTTATTAGCCATCAACAAGAGAAGAAAAAGAAAATTTCTCCCCAAAGCTGGCCAGGTTATGACCCGAACATCTAAGTTCTCCAGAGGGCTCTTTTTGATGACTATATAAAAAATAAAGAGCTCCGCCACTGTCACCAAGAGAGTGAGGATGGTGACCCACCTTGCATCCATTCCTTCTTGAAGGGAATAAACCATGGTGATGAGGGGAAATTGTGAGAGAAAGAATAAGGGCACAAAAAGCAGGAGCCAGAGGGCATTCTTACATAATGGGTGCTCTCGAACAAAAGACTGTATATTTTTCAATGGACAACCTCTTTCTTGTATAAAATAAGAAGGCTGGGGCTTTCGCCTCCAGCCTTCTCACTTTATTTCAGTTTACTGATTTTTGAAACGTTCAACGTCACGTGCAATCACCAACTCTTCATCAGTTGGAATAACCAATACCTTCACACGGGAATCATCTGTGGAAATATCTCCAACAACTCCAAAGACGTTCTTTTCAGGGTCGACCTTGCAGCCAAACCAGCTGATCCCATTGATAATAGAAGAACGAACGTTTACTGCATTTTCACCGATTCCTGCTGTAAAGATGATGGCATCTGCACCGTTCAAGACAGCCAAGTATTGACCGATGTATTTTTGCAAACGATCGATAAAGATATCGTAAGCCAATTTAGCTTTTTCGTCTCCATTCTGCATCGCTGTATGAATATCCCGCATGTCGCTAGAAGATTCAGAAACACCCAGAAGACCTGATTCACGATTAAGGATGCGGCTGATATCTTCAGGCTTACTGAAATCCTCTGTATGTTCCATCAAGTAAGGAATAATCGCTGGATCGAGATCCCCTGTACGGGTTCCCATCATGACTCCACCTAGAGGGGTGAAACCCATTGAAGTATCGACAGAGATTCCCTTGTCAACCGCTGTAACAGATACACCATTTCCAACGTGGCAGGTGATCAATTTCAATTCTTCTAATGGTTTTCCGAGAAGTTTAGCTGCTTCTCCAGCCACATACTGATGACTGGTCCCATGAGCACCGTACTTACGGACCTTATTTTCTGTGTAATATTTGGTTGGAAGAGGGTAACGATAAGCTTTTTCCGGCATGGTTGTATGGAAAGAAGTATCAAATACCACAACACTGGTAATATTTGGACAAATCTCTCTAAAGGCACGAATTCCAGCTGCATTTGCAGGATTATGAAGAGGTGCTAACAAAGACAATTCTTCTACTTTTCGAAGGACTTCGTCATCTACCAAGGCAGAATCCTTGAAGTATTCTCCACCAGCAACGACGCGGTGGCCCACACCTGTAATCTCATCGTAGGATTTGATAATATCAAAACGAATCAAATCATCCAACAAAATTTTTACAGCTTGTGTATGGTCCTGGATATCTAATACTTGTTTTTCAGAGCGTCCATCAAATTTAACAGTTGAAATAGAATCTTTCAAACCGATCCGTTCAATCAACCCTTTTGCAAGAACAGTTTCCTCTGGCATTTGGTACAATTGCCATTTCAAACTAGAGCTTCCTGCATTAATAGAAATTGTTTTCGACATATATTCACCTCATTAAGCGTTTTCACTTCCTCTATTATATCAGATCTTTGATCAAATTTCACTATCCTTTAACCAGTTTTGGAAACTTTCCATAAAGTGAACCACCTGATCTTGATCCTGGAGATCGGTAAACGGATAGACAAAGGGCTGAACAGACTCTTCTTCTTGTTTTCGTAGGACGAAAATCGTCTTAGCATAGGCTGGATTTGAAAAGAGAGATTCTGGCAAGGTCAACATGGCAAGAATTTGAGCCTTGTCTTTCAACCAAACTTTTAAAAGATCACTCTGAGGGCTCGTCAAGAGGTTATTGGGGGCTAAAAAGATAGCTACTCCTTGAGGTTTCAGGTATTTCAAAGCCTGTTCCATCATGAGGTGATGGGCATAGGTATGGCCTTCGGAGCTCGCTACCTGATAGCGCTGTGCAATCGCATCATCTGGATAGTAACCAATCGGAAGATCACTAACGATCAAGTCACTTTCTTTCAACACTTGCGGACGCACCGCATCTCCTTGTGCAAAGACAACGCTAGACTCCATCACATCTGCGATACTAGCAGATAAGTCAATCAAGAGATCATCCACTTCCAACCCTAAGTAATCGATCTTGAGACGACTATTATTGACAATGGTCTCAGCTAGATTTCCGGTCCCACTTCCCACTTCTAAGACATCCAGTTGGTCGCTTTTAGCCAACTGATCGATCAAAAATGTAATGATAAAACCAATCGCATCCGGTGTGAACTGGTGATTCGCTTGCAAAGGTTCTGTCTGAGCAGCTTTCATAAATAGAAATTGGTAGGCTCTGCGCCATTCTTCCTTACTTAAACCTAATTCTTTTAATTTTTGGCTATTATTTTTGACAATGTCTAGGTCTGTCTTGCCCTGCAAATACATGACATTTTGTTCAATCAAGGCGTCATAAAAGTTGGTCGACAATTCATTTTGAATACTTTGAGTGTTTTCCAATAGATAGGTATAGGCTTGTTCAATTTTTTCGAAATTCATGATTTCCTCCGCACCCTATCATACCAAAAATTAGTCTTTTTCGCTATTTTCTGCTGATTCCTTGGTCTCGTTTGGCGTCTCTTCAGAAGGCGTTTCGCTCCCTGCCTTCTCCTTATCTTTCTGTGTCTTCTTCTTTTCTTTTTGGCTCTTGCTACTTTCTTTTTCTTCCCTTACAGGAAGGACAAACGCATAGCTTTCGCCATCCATCTCAGCCTGGGCATGAAGAAAACCAGTATCCTGCTGTAGCTGAACAACTCCAGACTTTAAGTGAATCTCTGATGCCTTCTCGTCACTTTTTCCTTTTTCAAGAGCTAATTGCACCAAAGCATAGGCTCGAAGGCGATCTTGACTCGTCTTTAAGATCCGTCTCTCCGCAACCTGGCGGTGCAGGTAAAAGTGAAGTAAGAGACTAAAAATCGCTGCCATCAAGAGGGCGTAGAGCAAGATACCAGCCTTAACTTTTTTCATTTTACATCGCTGGTACCACATGGTAGACATACTCCCTTTCTAGACCATCTTCAAAATTCAACCGCAGATGAATCAACTCTCCCTCCTGCCAAATCTGACTAGAGTGAACCCCTGAAATCATAGGCTGATAGCCCCTGCCCTTATCATCTGTTTTTCGGATATCATCTCCTTTAGATTGACCAATGGCAATTGGTTTTTGATCCTGAACCAAGTAGATATGGTTGTTCTCCACTTTTTCAAAATGACTCCGGTCCAATTCCACCTGCAATTGTTGCTGAAAAAGTATCCATTCTTCCTGCTTTTGATGCGCCTGGTAGCCCAATTCAGCATGCAGAAGCTTGGTCAAGCCTTGAAAGACCAACACTCCCCCACTGAGCACCGAGAGAGCGACTAAGGCTTCGAGCAGGGTAAAAGCCTTGATCTTTCCGTTATTCCACATGCAGCACCACCTTTCCTTGATGATAGACTGTGAGTTGATCGGCATCTTTTTCGACTTGAACCTGAATACCATTGGCCTCCAGATGATTTTTCCCCGTCTGAAGCGCCATTTGAGCGACCGACAAGACTTCTACCTCTTTGAAATCCGCTAGTCGCTCCTTGCGCGAACGGCGGATCTCCCCTAACAATAAGGTCGTAATCATGGCAAATAAACCCAAGGCTACCAGAGATTCTAGGAGAATACTAGCGGGAACGGATGCTTTTTTTAATTTTCCCATTTCCAAGTGAAAGCTGATAAGTCACCACTCCTCTCTGTGTCTGAAAGTGAACATTGGCTAGCGAAGAATTGCCACCTGCTCGGTCCAATCGAATAGTTTTAGGATCTTGCAAAATGACAGAATCAGGAATCTCCACCGTCTGGTAGGGCGTTTGAATCTTCCTTGCAGTCACTTCAACATCCAATTCCGTTTGCCTTGCCAATGCTATCTTTTGGCTTTCTTGATAGAGATGTTCAAACTCTGCAAAAAATACTTTTTCTTCCACCTGCTGAAAGCTCGTCTTGATCGATCCCGATAAGCCCAGATAGATAAAACTGACGATCATCAAGGTCAGAAGAGTCTCCACCAAGGTGAAGGCCTTAATCTGCAACCGCACGAGTTTCTCCACTATTTTTTGCATGATAGGCACGGTAGGATTCTGCTTGTTTGTTGGTAATATTTCCATCCGCAATCAGTTTTGCTAGAGTGGCTTGATCATTGGTATGATTGAGCTCATACAATTCAGCCTGGCTTTCGACCACCTTCACAACCGCTGCATTTCCTGTCTCTTTCACGGAGTCTTTTTGCTTGGTCAAATTCGGCACAAAGAGCAATAAGAGCACACTGATGATCAATAAGACCACCAACATTTCAATAAGTGTAAAGGCTTTAACCTTATAGGTTTTTAATTTTTTCATAAATGAACCTCCATATTTTGATAAATCGGCGACAACATGGTCGCATAGAGTAACACAATCACAAGAGCCACAAAGATAAACACCAAGGGTTGTATCACATTCATGGCCTTGTGAACCCGACGAAAGAAATCTTCCCATGTTTTTTCAGCGTAGATCTCTAGTTCACTTCCAAGCTTTGATTTGACTTCACCATATTCAATCATAAGGGGCAATTCTTCTTTGAAAAAAGGATACCCCCCGACCGTCTCTGAAAAAGACTGGCCACGGTCTAAAGAAAGAGCTAAGTCCCTTCCAATTTCTTGAAAAAGCTGGGATTTTTGGTCCTGCATCATGGAAAAAATCTGAGACAACTCCAATCCTTGCCCAATCAGATTGCCCCATTCTCTAGCATAATAGGCTGTCAAATAAGCTTGAATCATGCCTTTTCCAAAAGGCAGATGAGACAAGGTTCTAAAAACGTTGATCTTGCCTGACTTTCGATAATAGAGAAAGCCGAGTAAGAAGAAGGTCACCAGTCCCGCTCCTAAGGCCAAAAAGAGTTGGGGGAAGGAACTGATCAATTGCGTCCCAATATTTTGAGCATCCATTTGAGGGAGCAAATAATTACGCAAGCCAAGCATAATCAGAACTAAAAATCCAAGTAAGATAAGAGGATAGGTGCTCACCTCAATCAGCTTTTTCTTGACCTTGCGCATGTTTTCTAGGTAAGCACTGATTTTCTCCAAGCTCAATGCAAGATTACCATGAAGCTCAGCGAGAGACAGCTGTGTCGTCACCGCATCTGAAAAACCGATCCCTGCCATCATCTCTGAAAAACTCCGCCCCCGAAAAAGGTCCTCTCGCATCTGGGAAACCAAACGACTCTCCACTAGGTGAGAGCGATCCAGAAAATCGACAACCTCAGACAGATGAAAACCACTCGAATAAAGATTTAAAAACAATTCAATGATTTGCTTTTGTTTAGCGGTAGATAATTTTTTCGGCTTGGGCCTGAGCCAGCTGGATATATCCCGATTGAGCCAAGAGATCCATTTGTTGGTTCCAGCGGCTGGCTGAGTGCTCTTGGTAGTTTTCCGTCGCAAAATCGATCACACCTCCTCCTGCAATTAATCGTTGGTAGCAAATACCTTGTAAAACTATCTTGAGCTCTTCCTCGCTCACTCCAAGTTCTAAGAGCCTCTCATAAACACCTCGAACGCTCTTGGCATGAATAGTAGAGAAGACGGTGACTCCTGTCAAACTAGCTCGTACGACTGCACGAGCTGTTTCCTTATCTCGGATTTCTCCAATAATGAGAAGGTCCGGCCGATGGCGCAAGGAGAGTTTGATCAGGTTGTCATAGGTCATGCCGATCTGGTCATTCAGCTGGAGCTGAAGCATATTCTCTTGCTTGATCTCGACAGGATCTTCAATGGACATGACTTGCTGGTCCGCAAAGCGCTCTTGCGCCAACGCATGCATGAGAGTGGTCTTTCCCGAGCCAACGGGACCCGCAAAAAGATAAAGCCCACGACCAGCCAATTTCTTCTGCAAGTCCGGCAACTGGTCAAACCAAAACTGCAATTCACGTTCCTCATCATGCAAGAGCCGAATGACCAAGCTTTCATAGCCACGATAATCCCCCACTGTCGACAAGCGAATCGAAACCACTCCATCCTCTAATGGGTAATCACACGATCCTAGCTGGTCGCGCCTTTTTTCTCCTACATTCATCCCTGCCGCAAATTTGAAGTGGCTAATAATAGCTGTCATGTCCTCAAAAGGGAAGGACTGTACAAAACGTCTCTCATCTCCCACCCTCATAAAAACCTGGTACTCCTCCTTCCGAGGAATGAAGTAAAGATCCTGAGCTTCTTCCTTTTTCCCCAGGCGGATCAATTTTTTTGCAATTTCTTGAACCATAGTTCCTCCTCTCACTTATACTATTCGAAAAAGAAGACAAAAAAGAAGACTTTCTAGATCGCTCTAAAAAATCTTCCGAATTTTTCTTATGACAGGGTCGTCCCCTTTTTTGAATCGATTGTATATTGACAAGAACGGTGTTTGCGACTGCCTTTTTCCTTTTCATAACCTGGACGGAGCTTGCTTTTAGGGATCTTATGCTCGTCTTCTAAGAGGACAATCGAGTGGAAAAACTGCACATCATCACTGCAGTCCTCACACCACTCTTGCTCTTTGGTATCCCAAAAGATTGTCATGAGATCACTCCGACTCTTATAACTTGGAAAGTGTGCATTCAACTCCAACCATTTCTGCTTGTAGTATTTCAAAGCCTGGTAATAGTCTTCAAACTTCCGACTACTCACGATATCTTCTTCCCAACCTTCTAAAAACCACCAGGGTTCACAGTCCCCGTACATTTCAATTACTCGATACATTAACTCTTCCATCCTTTGTATCCTCTATTATATAGAAAATCCTTTGAGAATAAAAGTTTTCTGCTCAGAGCATCATTTTTCAGGTAATTTTCAATTGATTTTTGCTATTTTTTTCAAAAATAGACTACTTGATTTCTCTTGGGTCCTTTTTTCGAGAATCAAAAAAAGAGCTTCCCAACAAAATGGCGAGCCATCTTGGGGAACTCTCTCTTCTCAAGTATTTAGAACAATTCAAGTGCAATCATAGTTGTCATGGTTGCATCGTAATAGTTGTTCAGAGGTAGATCTTGTGTAAAGATATACTTGTTCTGTTGAACCAATTTCAAATAGCCTTTTTCTTGTTCAGAGGCATAGACAATCGGTGCCAAAAAGCTTGCTGCCTGATGAATATTCAGGGCCTTCCCTTTCAAATCATAACCCGCATACAGGTTTCTTTGACTCTTGAAAAAGTTTAGCATCTTTTTCACCAATTTTTGACTGTCTGCGTCCTTGCTTTGAATAAGGTTGTATGGAAGACGACAAGCGTTATAAGAATAGGCACCATCATACTTGGATTCAATCGTCTTGGGATCCGCTACACGCGTTCCTTGCTCATCTACCCAGATGAAATCAGGTAGTAAACCTGTTTTTGTTTGGGAGCTAATCGTTTGGAGTTGCTGCAACATCTTTTCTTTGATAGCCAACCACTTCGAATCTTTTGTCACTTCATAAAAGATCTGGAATTGTGCTGGCAATGTATCAGACGTCCGCATCAAATGATAAAATTCCGAATCCTGATTGGCCCAATTTCCCACCGTTAATACACCGTTTTCTTCATTGTAATTGTATGAGAGAACATCTTCTAAAATCGCTTTTGCTTGTGCTTGGTAGTCTTTAGCTTGCTTTGGCCATTGCCGAGCAGCTTTTAGAAGAGCATAGGCAATGTAGAGATCACCATCTGTTGCGTTATGCCCCTCAACACTCGCCTCCCCATTGGCAATAGTTTGTTTCCAAGACATCAATTGGGTGCCTTCTAAGCGATGATTTAGATAATATTGATAGAGTCGGTCAAAGTCTGCTTGTTGGGCTTGTCCTTTTTCGGCAGCTGCGACAGTAATCAGCATTCCATAACTTTGTGCCTCGGATAAAACCACCGTTTGATTGCGATCATTGGTAGTTCGAACATAGGATTCTTTCCCTTTTGAAACAACAAAATGCTCATTCCACTGACGATAAATTCGATTTCGCATCTCCACTTTACTTCTCGTTCTCGCTAAAAACAAGGTCAAACAGAAAATGCAAAGGATGACTAGAAACCATACATATCTCATCTTTTTCGTATTCATAATTTCTCCTATCCTGCGAATCGTTTTGTTTTAACCCATTTGGTTTCTTTCCGGTGCAATAGTTTATCCATCACAATCGAAGAGATGGCATCAATTGACACAATGATAAACAGTTGAGAATAGGTGAAATAGGCAGCTAGGGCTAACCAAATTTGCTTGGTGGTTGCTTGACCAAATTGTGAGGCAAGAGCCACATTAATCTGAAGAAGATAAAGCCCAATCATCAAGACCCAATTGAAGAGCATCAACTGCGCAATATAGATATTTTCAGAATCAAAAGCAAACGGAATCTGAACACCTGGTACCACTGTATGGATACACATGGCCAGAATATTGGCAAAAAAGATCAAATCAGATAAGATGATCGCTGCATTAAACCAGAAGAAAACACAGGAATAGTTAGTCACTTCTAACTTCACGCGCCAATTTCCCTTACCAAATAAATGCTTGAAGTTAGAAAGAACCACTTCATAATTCCCTTTGGCCCAACGTTTCCGTTGCATATAATAACTCTTCAGAGTTTCCGGCTCTTGTTGGAAGGCTTCTGAATTATAGGCTAGCGCAATCAACTTCCCACTTTGCATAATCTTGAAGGAAATATCGGTATCTTCTGTTAAGGCACCATTTTTCCATCCTCCAATACTCTTGACAAACTCAGTTTGAATAATGAAATTGGTTCCTGGAATCCGTCCAATCTTGAAGAGATGCCACATGCCCACATGATGAACCCGTTGGGTGACAACAATCTCTTGGTTGATACAGCGGGTCAAGAAGTTTTGATTGGCATTCCGTGTTTTATTGCGACCGAAAGAAGCCACATGACGTTCTGGATCTTTGAGCACTTCTTTCACAAGGAAATAAAGAGCATTCTTTTCAGGCATGGCATCTGCATCATAGACGCAGATATAGTCTCCAGTCGCCATCGCCAAAGCGTCATTTAGCACACCGGCTTTCCCACCTGTCCCACTTCGATTGATAATGGTCAAATCACGTCCTGCATACTCTGGCAATGCTTTAACCGCTAAACACTCTTCATAGGTGCGATCGGAACAATTATCCGCAAAGAGCAGTAATTCTACACGATCATGTGGGTAGTTCATATCAAGGATCGCTTTGGCGGTTTGTGCAATAACCACATCTTCATTATGGGCGGGTACGACGATCGTCACTTTTGGATAATAAGGAAGCGGATCCGTATTGACACGAAAATCACTGTGTTTAAACCAAAAATGAACAGCTGAAAAGAGGATTACTAGGCCCCATGCTAAGGACAGCCAAATCGAAATCAAGGCAATAATCATCACAATTTGACTAATCATGGTCCACCGCCTTAAAGTTTTTATTGACACGGCGGTAAATCACCGTATAAGCTACAAATAATACAATAAAGCACAAGGCAAAAAATACACTAATGCCTACAGCTATATTAAAAAATATATTTGTAAGAGACATGTCTTCCTCCTAATATTCCACAATAATATCTGTTTCAAGTTGACGTTTTAAGTAACGAATCACTTCTTTATAGCGATAGTATTTAGTTCGATTGGATTGATCCACTACAAGAAATCCTGACTGAAATTGGATGCCCTGAATTCCATCTTCTCCTTGGAAAACCAGTCCTTCCAACTGCGGTTTTAAGACCGTCATATAATTGCTCTGCAGATCCTGCTCACTATTAGAAGATAAGATCAAAAAATTACCGTCTGATACATAATACAAGCTTTCATTTGGTTTCAGATGATGCGTTAACAAATAGTTGATTTGGTTCAAGGTCCGATTGTATTCCCTCGGTTGCAATTGGAAGAACAATTCCTCGTGCGACCAGTGAATGAGTAAGGCTTGAATCGTATCATTGGTTTGTCCGCTGTAAGAAGCGATGCGATTGCGGTAATCTGCGTAAGCTTCTGGCTCTTGATCCTTTACTTTTGCAATCTCTTTAAAGAGGTGATAACGAATTTGAATCAAGATTCCAATCAAGATCGGAAAACTAAAAAGTAAGAGTAAGGCTTGATGGAACGGGATATAGACAACACCCGCCACCAAAAAGACAATCCCTAGGGCAAATGACAAAAGGATGGTCCATGTCAACAATAAATCCGATAAAACAATGGCAGAAAATAATCCTAAAACAAAGAATAATCCTTCTTCAATCAGAATCTCTCTTGCAAAAAACAAGCAGTAAAGTAAAAGAAGTACTTCAAAAACAATCAAAATCAGCAACCATCTACTTAACTTTTCCGTTTTTTTCATTTATTCTTTCTCTCCCTCATGAAATTCTTCGGCAGCCTCCCCCTGGCCAAAGGAATGTTTAATGGCTTGTACGATTCGCTCAGAAGCTTTTCCATCCCCATAAGGATTTCGGGCATTTGCCATTTGAAGATACAGGCTTTCGTTGGTTAAGAGCTCTGTCATCGTCATTTTGACGACGGCAGGATCCGTTCCAACTAATTTCAAGGTCCCTGCTTTGACCCCTTCTGGGCGTTCCGTTGTATCGCGCAATACCAATACCGGTTTTCCTAATGATGGTGCCTCCTCTTGCACCCCACCTGAATCCGACATGATAAAGTAACTTCTAGAAGCTAAGTTGTGGAAGTCAAGCACATCTAAAGGTGCGATGAGGTGGATCCGATCATGATCTCCTAATAGATCGTTTGCCGCCTCTTGGACCGCTGGACTAAGATGCACTGGGTAAACCACTTCAATAGTCGGTTCTTGATCCACCATTTCTCTCAGAGCCCCAAAGACCGCTCGCATGGGTTGGCCTTGATTTTCTCTTCGATGCATGGTGACCAGGATGACTTTTTTAGCTGGATCCAATTGATCCAACACTTCGTGGTGATAGTCCTCTTGAACCGTGAGTTTCAGCGCATCAATGGCAGTATTTCCTGTCACCACAATAGAGGATTCCGGATGATTTTCTTTTAAGAGATTGGCCTTACTTTCACCCGTCGGCGCAAAATACAGATCCGCTAAATCATCCGTCATTTGACGATTCATCTCTTCTGGATATGGAGAATATTTATCAAAGGTTCTCAAACCAGCTTCGACGTGACCAATGCGGACTTGGTTGTAAAAGGCAACCAGACTTGCCGCAAAGGTGGTTGTCGTATCTCCATGGACGAGCACCATATCCGGCTTTTCTTTTTTGATAACTGGATCTAATTGATTCAGAATTTTAGAGGTAATGTCTAATAAGGTCTGGCTTTTCCCCATAATATCCAAATCGTAATCAGGTACGATGTTAAAGGTTTCTAAAACCTGGTCCAGCATTTGACGGTGCTGGGCAGTGACCACTGTGATGGTCTCAATAACCTCCTTTTGTTTTTGCAACTCCAACACCAAAGGGGCCATTTTAATGGCCTCCGGTCGCGTCCCAAACACAACCATAATTTTCAATTTTCCCATAAACTTCCCCCGTCGACATGCATGTAATTCGACATTTTTTTAATTTGTGTACATCTTTTTTCATTCTACCGCCAATGACTTGAATTGTCAAACCGATTTTGGGTTTTATAAAGAAATTACTAATAGTTAGTCATTTTATTATTTTGAAGTTTAGAATACATATCCATTTTATCACTAATTGTAAGCAAATAAGACATTACTTTTTACGGGCTAATATTTTTGGTAAAAAAATAATTCAATAATTATACAATTATTTTTCAAATAATAAATTTTTATAATTTTTTCAAAAAAAAGTCGGAACATGTAGTTCCGACTTTATTTTCTTATTCTTCTACGACTTCAGCTGTTTGAACTTCATCGACTGTTCCATCTGTTACTGGCACTTCTTCGATGATTTCAACTTCATTAATCGCTTGTGGTTCCAAGTTACGGTAACGAGCCATCCCTGTACCTGCAGGAATAATCTTACCGATGATAACATTTTCCTTAAGTCCAAGGAGATGGTCTTTCTTACCACGGATCGCTGCGTCAGTAAGAACACGAGTTGTTTCTTGGAAGGAAGCTGCAGACAAGAAACTATTGGTTTCAAGTGATGCTTTGGTAATTCCCATAAGGACTGGACGAGCAGTCGCAGGAACTCCACCAGAAATAAGGACATCCTTATTGGCATCTGTAAAGTCTGTAATGTCCATCAGAGTACCCATGAGAAGATCTGTGTCTCCTGGATCCATGACACGTACTTTACGGATCATTTGACGCACCATTACCTCGATGTGTTTATCGCCGATTTCTACCCCTTGGCTACGGTATACTTTTTGTACTTCCGCAAGAAGGTAAGTTTCAACCGACAAGACATCACGAACGGCAAGGAGACGTTTTGGTTGGATAGACCCTTCTGTCAGAGCTGCACCACGAGAGACTTGATCTCCCACTTCGACTTTCATGCGGGCAGTGTAAGGGACGACGTATTCACCCTCACCAGTTGCTCCACTAACAAAGACTTTCTTAGTGCGTGTAGAAGCATCTTCTTCGATGGCTGTGACTTCCCCTTTGACCTCAGTGATGACCGCTTCCCCTTTTGGATTGCGGGCTTCAAAGATTTCTTGGACACGAGGAAGACCTTGCGTGATATCGGTATTTGAGGCAACCCCACCCGTGTGGAAGGTACGCATTGTAAGCTGTGTACCAGGTTCCCCGATAGATTGGGCAGCGATGGTTCCGACTGCTTCACCAACTTCAACCGCATCACCAGTCGCCAAGTTGATACCATAACAGTGACGGCAGACACCATGGCGGGTGTTACATGTAAAGACAGAGCGGATAGTGACTTCTTCCACACCAGCATTGACAATTTCACGTGCTAGGTCTTCTGAAATCAAGGTATCTGGACCAACGATGACTTCACCTGTTTCAGGATGTTTAACAGATTTCTTGGTATAACGACCAGTCAAGCGTTCTTCGAGTGGCTCGATCATTTCTTTGCCATCAGTAATAGCACGGATCACAAGTCCACGGTCTGTTCCACAGTCATCTTCACGAATAATAACGTCTTGGGCAACGTCAACCAAACGACGAGTCAAGTAACCTGAGTCTGCGGTCTTCAAAGCCGTATCGGTCATCCCTTTACGGGCACCGTGAGTTGAGAAGAACATTTCGAGTACTGACAAACCTTCGCGGAAGTTTGAAAGGATTGGCAATTCCATGATCCGTCCGTTTGGAGCGGCCATCAAACCACGCATACCGGCAAGTTGCGAGAAGTTTGAGATGTTACCACGGGCTCCAGAGTCCATCATCATAACGATTGGGTTCTTCGGATCTTGGTTATCTACCAAGCGTTTTTCCAATTTCTCACGGGCTGCACGCCATTCAGCTGTAACGGCATTGTAGCGTTCGTCATCTGTGATCAAACCACGACGGAATTGT
Organism: Streptococcus sp. CP1998; assembly: GCF_041026655.1. Classification (NCBI taxonomy): domain Bacteria; kingdom Bacillati; phylum Bacillota; class Bacilli; order Lactobacillales; family Streptococcaceae; genus Streptococcus; species Streptococcus sp. CP1998. Next base: position 194,289 of record NZ_CP163380.1, on the reverse strand, counting down.
TTCGTGATTTGTTCCACACGTTTGTGAGATTCTTCAATGATCTCTGCCTTATCTTCAACGACCGGAATATCGGCAATCCCCACTGTCAAACCAGCAAGGGTTGAGTGATGGTAACCCAAGTCTTTCAAGCGGTCCAAGAAAGCAGAAGTTTCAGTTGTACGGAAGCGTTTGAAGATTTCTGCGATGATGTTTCCAAGGTTTTTCTTCTTGAATGGAACATTTAATTCCAATTTCTCAATCGCCGCTTTGACATCTTGACCAGGCTCCAAGAAATACTTAGCTGGAACACCTTCTGTCAAGTTGGCATTATTTGGCTCTTGAAGATATGGAAGTTCTGCAGGCATGATATCGTTAAAGAGGATCTTACCAACAGTTGTCAAGAGAATCTTGTGTTGTTGCGCTTCTGTCCATGGTTTGTTCAAGCTATCCGTCGCAATTCCGACACGAGTATGCAAGTGAACATAGCCATTGCGAAGAGCCATGACCGCTTCATCACGGTCTTTGAAGACCATGCCTTCGCCTTCACGACCAGCTTCTTCCATAGTGAGGTAGTAGTTCCCCAATACCATATCCTGAGATGGGGTAACGACTGGCTTCCCGTCTTTTGGATTCAAGATGTGCTCAGCAGCCAGCATCAAGATACGAGCTTCTGCTTGGGCTTCTTCTGATAATGGGACGTGGATGGCCATTTGGTCACCGTCAAAGTCGGCATTGTAGGCTTCACAGACAAGTGGGTGCAAGCGAAGGGCTTTCCCGTCAATCAAGACAGGTTCAAAGGCTTGGATCCCCAAACGGTGAAGGGTCGGTGCGCGGTTCAAGAGAACTGGGTGTTCTTTGATGACTTCTTCTAAGATATCCCAGATGCGTTCATCTCCACGTTCGACCAAGCGTTTTGCAGCTTTAACGTTTTGTACGATATCGCGCGCAACGATTTCGCGCATCACGAATGGTTTAAAGAGCTCGATGGCCATTTCACGTGGCACACCACATTGGTACATCTTAAGAGTTGGACCAACGGCGATAACGGAACGTCCTGAGAAGTCCACCCGTTTACCGAGCAAGTTTTGACGGAAGCGTCCTTGTTTCCCTTTGAGCATATGGCTCAATGATTTCAGTGGACGGCTACCTGGTCCTGTGATCGGACGACCACGACGCCCGTTATCGATCAAAGCATCAACGGCTTCTTGGAGCATCCGTTTTTCGTTTTGCACGATGATACCAGGGGCATTCAATTCCAACAAACGAGCCAAACGGTTGTTCCGGTTAATAACCCGACGATAAAGATCGTTCAAGTCAGAGGCAGCAAAACGGCCACCATCCAATTGGACCATCGGACGAAGATCTGGTGGAATAACGGGAAGGATGTTGAGGACCATCCATTCTGGCTTGTTGCCAGATTTGTAGAAGGCATCCAAGACATCCAAACGACGAACTGCTTTCACACGTTTTTGACCAGTTGCAGTCTTCAATTCTTCTTTCAAGAGAGTAATTTCAGCTTCCAAATCCACTTGTTTCAAGAGGTCCTGGATCGCTTCTGCACCCATCTTAGCTACAAAGGAGCCTGGTCCGTATTCACGCAAGCGTTCACGGTATTCGCGTTCCGTCATAATGGATTTGTGCTCAAGTGGAGTATCTTTTGGATCGATCACCACGTAAGCTGCGAAGTAGATGACTTCTTCAAGGGCACGAGGGCTCATATCCAAAGTCAATCCCATACGAGAAGGGATTCCTTTGAAGTACCAGATGTGTGATACAGGTGCTTTCAACTCGATGTGCCCCATGCGTTCGCGACGAACTTTTGCACGTGTTACTTCAACCCCACAGCGGTCACAAACGATCCCTTTGTAACGGATCCGTTTGTATTTCCCACACGCACATTCCCAGTCTTTTGTAGGTCCAAAGATGACTTCATCAAAGAGACCTTCACGTTCTGGTTTCAATGTACGGTAGTTGATTGTTTCAGGTTTCTTGACCTCTCCATAAGACCATGAACGGACCTTGCTTGGAGAAGCTAGGGTGATTTGCATACTTTTAAAACGATTTACATCAACCACTATTTCTTACCTTTCCTTGTTTTCATACTTGTTTCATTTGGATACAGCTTAGGTGGGGGAAGAAAGGAAACTTTCTTGCCACCTCCTTGTGTCTGTATCTTGTTATCGAATCATCCTGTCAGAAACATTGGTTTCTCACAGGACAATCATTTTTACTGATTATTTTTCTGATTCTTCAGCATCAAAGGCTGCTTTTGCTTCCTTTGCTGCTTTTTCACGTGCTTTTTCAAGGTCATCCACATGAATCACATCATCGTCTTCCCCTTCATCAAGGTCACGAAGTTCCACTTCTTGATCATCTTCGTCCAAGACACGCATGTCAAGACCAAGTGATTGCAATTCTTTGACAAGAACGCGGAAGGATTCTGGTACACCTGGTTTTGGAATTGGTTTACCTTTGGTAATCGCTTCATAAGCTTTCAAACGTCCGTTGACATCATCTGACTTGTAAGTCAAGATTTCTTGAAGGACATTTGACGCACCATAAGCCTCAAGGGCCCACACTTCCATTTCCCCAAAACGTTGTCCACCAAACTGAGCTTTCCCTCCGAGTGGTTGTTGGGTAACCATTGAGTATGGTCCGACTGAACGGGCATGGAGTTTATCATCAACCATGTGGTGAAGCTTGATCATGTACATGACACCGACAGAGACACGGTTGTCAAACGGCTCACCTGTACGTCCATCGTAAAGAATGGTCTTGGCATCACTATCCATACCAGCTTCTTTCACAGTATCCCAGAGATCTTCTGAGCTTGCTCCATCAAAGACTGGTGTTGCGATGTGAATACCCAAGTTACGAGCTGCCATACCAAGGTGAAGTTCCATAACCTGACCGATATTCATACGTGATGGCACCCCAAGAGGGTTCAACATGATATCAACCGGTGTACCGTCTGGAAGGTAAGGCATATCTTCAACTGGAACAATACGAGACACAACCCCTTTGTTTCCGTGACGACCGGCCATCTTATCTCCGACGCGGATCTTCCGTTTTTGTGCGATGTAAACACGAACTAACATGTTGACACCAGATTGCAATTCATCTCCATTTGCACGGGTAAAGATCTTAACATCGCGAACGACCCCATCTCCACCGTGAGGTACACGGAGTGATGTATCACGCACTTCACGAGATTTATCTCCAAAGATAGCGTGAAGGAGACGTTCTTCAGCAGAAAGGTCTTTTTCACCCTTCGGTGTTACCTTACCGACAAGGATATCGCCTTCTTTTACTTCCGCACCAATACGGATAATACCTGTTTCATCCAAGTCACGAAGAGCATCTTCCCCAACGTTTGGAATTTCACGGGTAATTTCTTCAGGTCCTAACTTGGTATCGCGTGTTTCTGATTCGAATTCTTCCAAATGAACAGATGTGTAGACATCGTCTTTCACCAAGCGTTCGCTCATGATAACGGCATCCTCGAAGTTGTACCCTTCCCATGTCATGTAGGCAACGATTGGGTTTTGTCCAAGCGCCATTTCACCTTTTTCCATAGAAGGGCCATCAGCGATAAAGTCACCTTTTTCAACAACATCGCCAACTTTTACAAGAGTACGTTGGTTGTATGCCGTACCTGAGTTTGAACGACGGAATTTTTGGATATGGTAAACATCAAGAGATCCATCTTCCCGACGAACTTCTACCTTGTCCGCATCTGCATAAGTAACTTTACCATCGTATTGAGCGATAACAGCCGCTCCAGAGTCATGTGCTGCTTGGTATTCCATACCAGTACCCACATAAGGGGCTTTGGGATCAATCAATGGCACAGCCTGACGTTGCATGTTCGCACCCATGAGGGCACGGTTGGAGTCATCGTTTTCCAAGAAAGGAATACATGCAGTCGCAACGGCAACTACCTGTTTTGGAGAAACATCCATATAATCAACACTTGATGCTGGATATTCTTGGTTAACCCCTTGGTGGCGTCCCATGACAACTTTTTCTGCGAAAGTTCCATCGGCGTTTAATTTTGAGTTAGCTTGCGCAACTGTGTATTCATCTTCTTCATCGGCTGTCAACCAAACGATTTCGTTAGTTACTTTACCAGTTGCACGGTCTACCTTACGGTATGGTGTTTGAATGAAGCCATATTTGTTCAAATGTCCATATGAAGACAAGTTGTTGATCAAACCGATGTTTGGTCCTTCAGGTGTTTCGATTGGACACATACGACCATAGTGGGTATAGTGCACGTCGCGCACTTCATATCCGGCACGGTCACGTGTCAAACCACCAGGCCCTAAGGCAGACAAACGACGTTTGTGTGACAACTCAGAAAGTGGGTTGTGTTGGTCCATGAACTGTGACAATTGGGAAGATCCAAAGAATTCTTTAATCGCTGCAGTTACTGGACGAATGTTGATGATTTGTTGTGGTGTCAAGGCATCATTATCTTGTACAGACATCCGTTCGCGAACGTTTCGCTCCATCCGTGAAAGTCCAAGACGCACTTGGTTGGCAAGCAATTCACCAACAGCACGAATCCGACGGTTTCCAAGGTGGTCGATATCATCTACACGGCCAAGACCTTCTGCAAGGTTCAAGAAATAGCTCATCTCTGCCAAGATATCAGCAGGTGTGATGATGCGCACTTTGTCAGATGGGTTAGCATTTCCGATGATGGTGACAACGCGGTCTGGATCTGTCGGAGCGACAACTTTGAATTTTTGCAATTCTACTGGCTCTGTCAAAACAGCAGCATCATTTGGAATGTAGGTGATTTTGTTCAAACCGTTATCCAATTGTTCTGAGATGCTGTCAATCACATCGCGCGTCATCACTGTGCCAGCTTCTACAAGAATTTCCCCTGTTTCAGCATCCACCAATGGTTCTGCGATTGTTTGATTCAACAAGCGGTTCTTGATATTGAGTTTCTTGTTGATCTTGTAGCGACCAACTGGTGCCAAATCATAACGACGTGGATCAAAGAAACGGGCTACCAACAAGCTACGTGAGCTTTCCGCTGTTTTTGGTTCACCTGGACGAAGACGCTCGTAGATTTCTTTGAGGGCTTCATCTGTCCGTGAGTCCATTGGGTTTTTGTGGATATCTTTTTCGATGGTATTGCGAACCAATTCGCTGTCCCCAAAGATATCAATGATTTCATCATCTCCTGAAAATCCAAGAGCACGCACAAGCGTTGTAAATGGAATTTTACGTGTGCGGTCGATGCGGGTGTAGGCAATGTCTTTTGAGTCGGTTTCAAGTTCTAACCAAGCCCCACGGTTAGGGATAACAGTTGATCCATAACCAACCTTACCATTCTTGTCCACCTTATCATTGAAGTAGACACCTGGTGAACGGACTAACTGAGAAACGATAATCCGTTCTCCACCATTGATGATGAAGGTCCCCATTTCAGTCATGATTGGGAAATCACCAAAGAAAACTTCTTGGGTCTTGATTTCACCTGTTTCTTTGTTAACCAAACGGAAGGTCACAAAGATTGGTGCTGAGTAGCTGGCATCGTGGATGCGCGCTTCTTCAAGCGAATACTTGGGTTCGCGGATTTCATAACCCACAAATTCCAATTCCATTGTATCCGTGAAGTTTGAGATCGGAAGCACATCTTCAAAGACTTCCTTCAAGCCATGATTCAAGAAATCTTTGAATGAATCTGTCTGGATTTCAATCAAGTTTGGTAAATCAAGAACCTCTTTGATTCTTGAAAAACTACGACGGGTCCGATGTTTCCCGTATTGAACGTCATGTCCTGCCAAAGTTTTTAGCTCCTTTTTCCATACTAGGATAGCTTGGTAGCATCACTCCTACCACCTATCCGGTTTTAACTACAATTGTGTGATTTGCATCACGTGAAGAGTTGTCTCTTCATCTCATTCGTCGCTTTTTGCAATTTTTAGAAAAATTAAATTTGTGTAACAAACTACAAGTTTCTTAAAAAATAGGCACAAAAAGAGCAGCTAAATCGACTTATTCAAGTAAGATTTAACTGCTGTAAGCTCTTATTTGGACAATATTTCAAATAAAGCACACGACAAATTAGTTGTCACTATTATATCGTTTTTTCCTTCAAAAATCAAGACTTTCACTAGGTTTTCTACCAGATAATACTAGCGCCGATTGTCACGATTTGAGCTGTTTCGATTTGAGCTATTTCGATTTGAGCTATTGTTTGATGAACTATTTGTTGTTGAATTGTTCTTATTATTCGACTGATTCCCACTGGTATTGCCCAGCATCGCAAGCACTTTGATAATCGCTATCCGATCCTCCGATTGCAAAACGATATTGAGTAGTTGGAGCTCCGTTTTTAGCCCAAAGGCTCGTCACCATTTGACCGCTCACATCGATATCCCGGCCATTGACATTGACGCGACCTGGTCTTTCACCAGTCGCTTTGAGCACTTCAGAACGGATCACACTCTTATCGAGAGTGAATTTATCCTGAATCCCAAAGAGACTTGGATCTGCTTGGTAGATCGCATTCGCCAACTGCGCCATGTATTGAGCATTGTTGTTGTAGCCGGTCAAGGTCTGCATGGAAGCATTGTTGTCATGGCCGATCCAACCTCCTAAAGAAACATTTGGTGTGGATAACATCAACCACATATCCCCATTTGAGTTGGTCGTACCGGTTTTTCCAATCCAGTCAGCACCCGCCAGTGTTGGATTGATTTGGCTAATCCGTGACTTAAAGGTCGTTGTAGCACCCGACGTAATAACCCCTCGCAAGAGATCCTGCATAATCGTTGCCGTTGCTGGAGAGTAGACACGAACAGGATCTGCCTCGTGCTTGTAAACCACATCTCCATCTCGATCAATAATTTGCTCTACCATGTAGCGTTTGAGGTAGTCCCCATTGTTAGCAATGGTTTGGAAACCATTGGTATGTTGGGCAACGGTGACCTCAATTCCTCCGCCCATCGGCAGACTCTCAATGCCATATTCAGGAATATCATAGCCCATTTTCTTCATGTAGGATGGGACATCGACACCCTTTTCGCGAAGAGTTCGGTAAGTCCAGTAAGCTGGAATATTCCACGAGGTATTGAGGGCCTCACGGAGATCCATCATCGCTGTCCCTCGGCTATCCACGTGCATGATTGGCTCACCACTTGAGAAATTAGTTGGGTAGTTAGAAAGGATGCTATTGCTTCCCATCAAGCCTTGGTCGATCGCAATCCCATAAGCCAACAGTGGCTTAATAGTAGATCCTGGTGAACGCTCTGTATCAAAGGCATGGTTGTTTTGGTTACCATCAAAATTACGTCCGCCGATAAAGCCTAAAACGGCACCTGTTCGGTTGTCCATAAGGACATTCCCAACTTCTACAAGTCCCGTTCCATCATCCAAGACGCTTCCAAAATTCGCTACTGCGGCCTGCATCGCATTGTGAACTGGTTTGTTTATAGTGGTTTGGATGGTGTAGCCACCCTCGCGCAACTCACTCTCAGCTAATTCTTGATAAGCCTTGACGGTTTCATTGTTTTTTAGGTCTTGCTTGGTTACATTGTCTCGCTTGATCAAGTAGTCATACATGGCCTCTTTAGCTTCTGCCATGGCTTGGAAGTAGAGGTAGTCATGCGGTGTTTTCTCGATACCATCTGGATCGATGAAGTCTTTGGTTAAGTCGTACTGAGCATAGGTTTCATAGTCTTTTTCCGACAAGACTCCCGTCCGGTACATGTTGAACAAGACATCTTTAGCACGCGCCAAACCTAACTCTAGGTTTTCCTTGCTCTTTAGGCTACCATCAGCAGCATAAGGGGAGTAGACAATCGGACTTTGTGGCAAGCCAGCGATAAAGGCCGCTTGTGGAACGGACAAGTCTTTCGCAGAGACGCCAAAAATCCCCTGAGCTGCGGCTTCCACACCTGCAATATTTTGTCCCCGATTGTTTCGTCCAAAAGGCGAGACGTTTAAGTAGGTAGTTAGGATTTCATTTTTATCCATCCCCCGCTCTAAAGCCAAGGCATCGACAATCTCTGTCGCCTTACGAGTAAAGGTTGGAGCATCTCCCACGACTTGCTGTTTGATCAACTGCTGGGTCAGGGTTGATCCCCCACTAGAGGAACCCACACCGGCTACAGATCCAAGCGTCGCCCGAAGAACAGCCTTGGGCACAACCCCCTTGTGGCTTTCAAAATTCTCATCCTCAGTAGCGATCACAGCCTTTTTGACATTATCAGAAATGGCATCTCCAGCTACCGGCGTGCGGATCAGATCACTGTCTACTTCTGCAATCAAGCTCTTATCGGAATAGGTTAGTTTTGAAACACTGCTGACATTGCGAACCTGCTGGACCAATTCTTCTGTCTTTGGAACCTTAACATTGCTAAAGAGGCTCGCTGCATAACCAATCCCGATCCCTGCGCCAAATAAAAAGAGGCAAACGAACAGGGCGATCATCACATCCCACAAGAGTTTGAGGGTTCTCAAAAAGGTCGCAAAAACATCACCGACAGACCAGTTACTTTCCTCATTTTTTTCCTTATTCGGAGTTTCTGTATACATATTTTCAAAGAATTTTTGAACCTTCTTCCAAAATTCTTGCAACTTCTCTTTTAATTGATTCACTGATTCTTTCTCCTTGTTCCCTATATTATAGCAGATTAGGCACTTTATTTTCAATTACAATATCATAAAAATTGTCACTCATTCTTCTTGGGTAAGGACAAGAAAATGATGGAAAGCATTGCCATTTCCGTGGTTTATGGTAGAATAGAGAAATGAATAATCTTATAAAGGAGAAAAGACATATGCACATTTTTGATGAGCTAAAAGAGCGTGGTTTGGTATTTCAAACGACGGATGAAGAAGCCTTACGCAAAGCACTGGAAGAAGGTCAGGTTTCTTATTATACTGGTTATGATCCAACTGCTGACAGCCTTCATCTTGGTCACTTGGTTGCCATCTTGACGAGTCGTCGTCTTCAACTAGCAGGCCACAAACCTTATGCGCTCGTTGGCGGTGCGACTGGTCTCATTGGTGATCCGTCCTTCAAAGATGCTGAACGTAGTCTCCAAACAAAAGAAACTGTACAAGAATGGGTTCGCTCCATTCAAGGGCAATTGTCTCGTTTCCTCGATTTTGAAAATGGTGACAATAAAGCCGAAATGGTCAACAACTACGATTGGTTCGGAAGCATTAGCTTTATTGACTTTCTTCGTGATGTCGGAAAATACTTTACGGTCAATGCTATGATGAGTAAAGAATCTGTTAAAAAACGGATTGAGACAGGGATTTCTTACACAGAGTTTGCCTACCAAATTATGCAAGGCTATGACTTCTACGTCCTCAACCAAGAACACAATGTAACCCTTCAAATCGGTGGATCTGACCAATGGGGAAACATGACAGCCGGTACTGAGTTAATGCGTCGTAAAGCAGATAAAACCGGTCATGTTATGACTGTGCCTTTGATCACAGATGCAACTGGTAAGAAATTTGGTAAATCAGAAGGCAATGCGGTTTGGCTCAATGCAGACAAAACATCTCCATACGAAATGTACCAATTCTGGATGAATGTGATGGATGCAGATGCTGTGCGCTTCTTGAAGATCTTCACATTCTTGTCACTTGATGAGATTGAAGAGATCCGTAAACAGTTTGAAGCTGCTCCTCATGAACGCTTGGCTCAAAAGATCTTGGCGCGTGAAGTGGTCACCCTTGTCCACGGTGAAGAAGCCTACAAGGAAGCCCTCAACATCACAGAACAACTCTTTGCAGGAAACATCAAAAACCTTTCTGTCAAAGAACTCAAACAAGGCCTTCGTGGTGTGCCAAACTACCAGGTCCAAGCAGAAGACAACCTCAACATTGTTGAACTCTTGGTCACAGCTGGGGTGGTAAATTCTAAACGCCAAGCCCGCGAAGATGTTCAAAACGGAGCTATCTACGTCAACGGCGAACGCATCCAAGACCTTGACTATGTCTTAAGCGATAGCTATAAATTAGAAAATGAATTGACCGTTATCCGTCGCGGTAAGAAAAAATACTTTGTTTTGACATATTAAGAAAGTAAAACCACGAAGTTTGGTATGAACTTCGTGGTTTTCTTATACACTTTTTTCTGGGACTATTTCCCTTTTCTGCGATGCAACAACGCTTGGTTGATTCGTTGAGTTTTTTTATGGAGTTGCCAAATCTGGTAAAGCCAGATCAGGCCGTAAATGGCTAGAAAGATCAACCAAGGAATCGGGCTCCGTAAGGCTGTCCCCCAGCCAAAAAACAAGTAGGTTAATGCTAAGATGGCAGCTGTCACAACTAAATGCAGGACCACACGCAAACTATAGGTCAAAAACTCTTCTTCCTCAAGAATGAACGTCAAGACCCCCATTGTCCCACTCATCAAAAAGATCGCCAGGATGTTGCGGACATTTACAGCGGGATAGACGATGTTGGGATAGACATGGGATAATAACACCAAACATAAATAAAAGAAGGAACCTGTCCTCATACCAGATACAAAATAAGCTATAAATCGTTTCATCACTTTCTCCTATACCCCTAAAAAATCCATCAAGGATTTGACATATTTCCGACTGACACTTGATTTCACTCCGCGTGTCAGTTTAGCCATCATATTGCCTGAAAAACTATCCGATAGCGATTCCAAATGGTCGATATTCATCACCGCGTGGCGGGATATCTGTAAAAAATTACGACGATTAATCCGATGTTGAAAATTTGTCAAAGTATCTCTGACGGTAAACGTTTTGTCTGTCGTATAAATGGTTAGCTGATTCTTATCAATCTCGGCTAGAATAATGTCATCAATTTTCACCATGATCAAATGATCATCTGTTTTGATAGGGATCACTACTTGATTCACTGTCGAAAATTGTTCGAGATAGTCCATCACCTCTCGTGCTTGATCGGATAATTGCTTGGCTTGAATGACCACACAGGGGTCGTTTTCTGGGATATCCTGTTTTTTCTCAAAACGAATCTTCATTCCTACTCCAATTCTCACTTACTTTCTTTTATTCGATCTTTTTGCTAAGGAAACCCAAATCCCCAAAGCTAGAAGAATACCACCTAACACTATAAGGTATGTTTGTTCCTTTGTCAATAACGCTTGCCATTTGAGCTGAACGCCCATTTTTTCTTGAAATTCTCGAAGAAGATCATCTCGCCCCTTAAAGGTTTCGCTAACTGCTTCTTTCATGAGTACTTGTCGATAAAGTGCAGCAATATAAGTTGCTGGAGTACATTTCATTAGTAGTTGTGCAAAATCAGGTAGAACACCTAAAGGTACATAAGTCCCTACCAAAAAACCAGAAGCTGTACCCACTATGGTCGCAAACTTCCCCAAACTGTCTACAGATTGGAAAAAATAAACAAAAATGGCATTCACTAAACTAGAAAGCAGGCTACTAAGCAGCATGATGAGGAGTACCTCAGGTAATAGAGAAAGGGTTGGAACTTCTCTAAAATAGCCACACATCAGCACATACATAAGGGCCTGCATGAAAAAAGAGATGATGATTGCGCTCGTTAGATACGAAAATGGTAACCGCCACTTTCCTTGATCCGATAAATAAAGATCCTGATCTACTTGATGTTCACGATCCTTTACTAACTGAGTCAGGGCAGCCAGACTTGTCGTAATCCCTGTCACAGCCAGCGTCCCACTCATTAACCAATTATTTAACACAGGACCACTATTGGGGAGCTGAGCCCAAGCATCTGTTAGATTTTTTTGAAGAAAAATAATATAGAGAACAAAGGAAATCAAGGCTCCCAACAGGGAGAAGAAAACTCCTGAACGATTCCTAAAATACAATAAAAAATTTCGCTTTAGTAAGGCTAGCATTAGCGGACCTCCCTTCCTGTAAGTGCAATAAAGGCATCATCCATGGTCCCTGGACGAAACTCAAAATGGGCTAGATTGTCTCTAACTTGCGCCAGGTAATCAATGGCTTCCCTTTCACTCTTGGGTTGAAAAATATACTCCAATTGACTTTGTTGCTCTACTGACATTCCCGAAGATTTGAGACTTTCTATCTGCTGTCTCTCCTTGAAACGGATCTTCAAGATATTTTTTGCATACTGGCTCTTAATATCTAGTGCTGATCCCTGAGCAATCACTTCCCCATGGTCTACAATATAAATTTGATCAGCTTCATCTGCCTCGTCAAGATAATGCGTGGTCAAAACAACAGTCATTCCCTCTTCTTTCTGCAATTGATAGAGCAAATCCCAAATAGACTTCCGGGTTTGGATATCCAAACCTGTCGTTGGTTCGTCTAAGAAAAGAATATCTGGTTGTGAGAGCAGAGCACGCGCAATGTCAACCCGACGCTTTTGGCCACCTGAAAGAGTCCCATATTTCTGCTTTTGGAAAGCTGATAGGCCTAGCCGATCAATAAGATCAGACACACGATTTGGTTTTAGATCTTTGTACTGTCTGGCACGAATGGTCAGATTTTCCCTAACCGTTAGCATCTCATCTAAGACACTAGTCTGGAAGACCACACCAATTTTAGTACCTGGTTCATAGATGATTTCACCTTGCGTTGGTTGTTTCAAACCAATCAACATGGAAATCGTTGTTGATTTCCCCGCCCCATTTGGTCCTAGAATCGCATTAAAGGTTCCCTTTTCAAACTGTAAATGAATATTGTTTACGGCTAAATGATTTCCATATCGTTTACTGATGTTTTTAGCTTGTAATATCATGTTCTCTCTCCTTTTGATAGAACCAGTCTAACAAAAAAGCCATTTAAAAAACGGCTTTTGGGGATAAGTGGTCAAAATGAAGAGATGAGTGGCGAGATAGAAGAGATTAAAATGAGGAAATTAAATAAAGAGACTCAAGTTCCATTCAATACCGCGTAGATTCGTTAAAAAAGTGTGACTTAGTCCCATTAAAACATCGGTTGCTATCTAGAGGCTCTTTTGTTACACTACTAATATGAATACACCGATCAAACCAAAATTACAACGATTTCAAACAGCCACTGCTTTTGCCTGTCCCATCTGTCAACTGGACCTAGAACTTGTGGGGACCAGTTTTAAATGTCCCAAGTGCCATTCTTTTGATTTGGCGAAATTTGGTTATGTCAACCTGGCTCCCCAGATCAAGCAATCGAAGGACTATGACAAAGAAAATTTCCAGAATCGCCAGCTAATCTTGGAAGCAGGTTTTTATGAGCCGATTCTAACAGCGATCGGACAAAAAATCCCGACCAGTGATGCCAGAATTCTAGATATCGGTTGCGGAGAAGGCTATTACTCCCGAAAACTACAAGAAGCCTATCCCAAGGCTACTTTCTATGCCTTTGATCTTTCCAAGGAATCTGTGCAACTAGCTGCCAAGAGTGACGCTAGCTGGAAGGTCAATTGGTTTGTAGGAGACTTGGCTCATTTACCCATTCAATCCAAGAGTATGGAGGTCATTTTGGACATCTTCTCCCCGGCTAATTACGCTGAATTTGAGCGTGTCTTAAAGGCTGAAGGGGTGATTATTAAGGTCGTCCCAACCTCTTCTCATCTGAAAGAAATTCGTCAGTTGGTCCAAGATCAATTGACCAAGCAATCCTACTCCAACCAGGAAATTTTGGAGCACTTTGAAGACCACTGCCAGATTCTCTCATCCGAAACGGTCAGCCTCACCAAGAGTTTAACTCCTGAAGAACGCCAAGCGCTCCTCGCTATGACCCCTCTTCTATTTCACGTAGATCAAGAGAAAATCGACTGGAACCAACTCACAGAAATCACCATTGAAGCGGAGCTGCTGGTTGGAAAAATCAAGATACAAAGAACGTAAAATGAAAAGTAAAAAGGCTGAGACAAATCGTCTCAGCCTTTTACTCATCTTCTGCATGCTCTGTCATGACTTGTAAGCGATAGGTTTTAGGCGATTTTCCACAGAGTTTACGGAAAACCTTGTAGAAATAGCCCACATTGCTGTAACCGACTTTATAGCAGATATCTTCAATACTGTCATTGGTCGATAAGAGGAGCTACTGGGCAGCCTTAATCCGCTGTTTGTTGAGGAGTTCTGCGAACGTTGCATTGGTTTCTCGTTTAATCAATTGGCCTAAATAGACTGGATTGATAAAGAGAGCCTGACTGATGTCCTTGAGCGACAGCTCTTTTTGGTAATCACGACTAATCACTTGGAGGACACTCGCTACATTTTCGTTCATCCGATAGTGGGATAAGAAACGAGACAACTCTTCCTGGATGAAGCTAATCATCTCGCTAAAGGTAGCAGCTTCTTGGACTTTCTTGACCACATCGGCCAAATCATCTCCTTGCAGGTATTCAAACAAATGAAAGACATCCATCAAAAATTGGATAAAGAGCTGCTTGGTTAACGAAACCTTGGGTGTCTTCTCAAGAATCATTTTTTCCAACCAATCCAGTTCTTCTAAGATCTGTTGGATATTTCCTTGCATGATCACCCGGTAGGCCGGTTCGTAGTAATGGAAGACCTCTCCATCTTGATTGAGAGGGGTCGCCCCATAAAAGAGACTCCGCTCCACTAGGTCTTTAAATTGGCGAAAGTGCTCCTTATAAGGAGGCTCAAAGGCCTTCTCAATCATGGCTTCTTCTTCTTGATCTGAGATAAAGAGTTGAAGATTTTGCCCGAGAACTTGGTAAGACGAGCTGATAAAGCCTTTTTTCTCCTTAGAAACCCCAATCCACAGTGAGTTTCGTCCTGCGATATACCGACAAAACTCTTCCTCAGAGATGTCATCGTGAATCAAGCGGTTGGCCAACTCTTGGCTTGGTTGCTGGATTTGGTGCTGAATTTTTTCTAGGATATTACCCATCTCCACCTTATTGACAGGTTTGAGCAGGTAGTCTGCCACGCGCAAATTGAGGGCTGTTTTGACATATTCAAAATCCTGATAGCCTGACATAATGATAAAAGCAGCATCTGGAATCAAATCCTTCATCTCTGCAATCATCTGAAGTCCAGTCTTTCCAGGCATATTGACATCCGTGATCACTACATCCACCGGATGCTCTCGCACATAATCAAGGGCCTGGTCTGCATCTTCTGCAGTTGCGACCACTTCCATATTCCAGTGGTCAAAGGGGATTAATTTTTTTAACCCTTCTGTAATCATATACTCATCGTCTACTAATAAGACTTTGTACATTCTGTCTCCTTTATTCATCTTGAATGGTAATAGTATAGGTCACTCCATGGTGAGGTTGGGAGAAGACTTGGATATGGTAGCGATCTCCAAAATAGAGTAGCATGCGTTCATGGACATTGACAATTCCGATGGACTGCCGCCCACTCTTTTCTTCGATTTCTGAGCGTGGATTGCGATTGGCTAGTATCTCTTGAATTTTTTCTAGCTGTTCTTCTTCCATCCCGCGCCCATTATCACTAACCAGGATCATGACTTGCCCTTCTCCTTGCAAGACTTTGACACTGATCACATTGTCCTTGCGTTTGTGGTCCACCCCATGGGCAAAATAGTTCTCGACCAAAGGCTGGATGGTGAATTTGGGAATCTTCATCTTTTCCAAACCTGGATCGATCTTAAAGCCATAGGCAATCGATTTTGGATAACGCACCATACAGAGGTAGCTGTATTTGCGACAAAATTCGAGCTCATTTTCAACTGTCGCCACTCGCTCATCTGAGATATTATTGCGTAAGAGACTACTAAACTCATAGATAATATCGCCCAACTCTTCTTGCTCTTGCATGACGGCATACATCCGGATAAATTCCAGTGTATTGTACATGAAGTGGGGATTGATCTGAGCTTGTAGGGCCCGCATATTGGCATCCTTTTGGCTGAGCTGCAGCTGGTAGATATCCCGAATGTTCTTGTCCATATTGTCTAACATGGTATTGATCATATTACCAATGACCAAAAGTTCTTGGTCCTTCGTCGAAGTATCAATTCGACGTTCACTATCGCCTTGACTGATCTGATTCATGGTATCGACCAAGTCGAGGACTTGACGCCGGTAATTTTTGAAAATCTGCCGTAATAACAAGTACAGGATCAAGAAAATCAGGAAAGCAATGGAGAGAAAAGTGGTCAGGTTAGCTAGACCCTTCTTGACCAAATAACTTTCAGAAACGACTACATCCACCTTGTAGCCATAGATCGTGCTACGGGTTTGCCATTTAACATCTTTTGCTTGCTCCTTATCCCCTTCATGGTACATTTCTTTCCCAAAGGGCGTGAAGATCCGCACAGCAACCGGTAGATCTCCTCTAGCATTGTCAATCGCTGCCGTCAAAATTTCCTGGTCCAGAGTCATATAAGCAATCCCAACTCCAGCACCCGTAGTCGGATCTGTCAAAGGAACCGGAATGGCTGTCGCAGGAGCCTTGTAATGGTCCGCGGAAACTTGCTTACCCCCCTTCGATTGCCGGGTAGAGACAAATACTGTCTTGTAATCCGACAAGGTGACATCGATACCCTCGATGTTTTTATTGCTCAAATAGAGACTGTCAATATTCTTATGTAGGGACAATTGGATATAAGAAGGGAACTGGGCATTCAATCGCCAAGTCTCATACTCCGATGGTGACAAGGTAAAATAACGATAAACTCCTTCTAATTTTGCAGGGTTTTCAACGAGGCTACGACCTTCTTGTGTGACCCGTTGATAAGAGGTCTCAAGATCCGTCACCACTTCGGTCAAGACCCGTTGGGCGATCCGGTCAGCTTCGGCTTGCTGGTTTTTCCAAGAGATCCCCGCAACAACCAGGCCCATAATGGTCAAAATGACCACCATGACATAGGCGTAGAATTTTAAAAGCGTACTTAACCAGATTTTTTTCATCGTTAGGATACCAATTTTTCGTGGATGTTTTGATAAACAGGGTCAAAGATATCATTGACAAAGAAATGCCATACACCGATCAAGACGAAAAAGAGAAGGGCTGGCATATAGTAGCTAATGACGCCAAGTAGCGCTGTCCCAAGGATGAGCTTGAGAACCGGACGAATATCCAGCAACATTCCGATCAAACTGAGCTTGATACTATTGGCATAAGAGAGATCGAAATGAACTTGCAATTTCAAATAAACGGCGTAAGCTAGAGGCGCAACCAAGAGGAAAACCAGATTAAACAAGAGAACCAAAATTTGGAAGAAATTCAAGTGAGGAATCTGGATCATGAGGTACATGCCATAGAGAAGAACCCCTTCAATGGCAAAGAAAGTGTAAAAGACTTGATTGGCTGGGCGTAGATTTTCTTTGAAGAGTTCCCAAGCGCGTGACCAATTATAGTCCTTGTAGGTCATGCCATTTTCCGCATAGAGGCTCATAATAGTGGCACTAGCCGGTCCTACTCCTAGCAGAACACCCCCACAGATCGTCAAGACCCAAAAAATCCCTGTTACCAGCATGGCAACATAGACTCTCGTAAAAATGAACTCGATGATTTTTCCCATCATTCAGCCTCTTTTCAAATTAGTCATTCTATTATACCATAAAAATAAAACGCTTTCCCCTATTTGCATTGGTAAATTGAAATATTGATTTTCATTTACAGGACTCATTTTCATAAAGACACAAAAAGACTCTGGAGATCCCTCCAAAGCCTTTTCGCACTACCTGCTCTTATTTTTTAGAAGCAAGGAATTCGTCGTATTGTTTTTGCATTTCGTCAAGCACTTTTTGGTAAGCACCTTCTGATTTCAATTTTTCAAGCATCTTAGGAACTTCTACTTCAGGATCCACAGTACCAGTATTGATAGCACCTGCGAATTGGTTCAAAGTATTTGTAAGAGCAGTGATTTCTGATTTCACTTTGTCTGTGTTAAAGATGAAGCCAAGTGCTGGAGATTCTTTTGCAGTTTCCAAGTCTTTCTTAGATTGTGCAATTTGTTCATCTGTTACGTTTTCGTTGATGTAAAGAATCCAGTTGTTACCAGTGTTCCATCCAGACATGTGAGTGTTTCCGTTGTAGCCATCCAAGACTTTGACACGGTTTTCTTTGCCGGCAACTTTTTCCCAGTTCTTGCCTTCTGGTCCATAAACAAGGCCGTTCAAGAGTTCTGGATCAGTGTTCAAGAGGTTCAACACTTCCATGGCTTTTTCTTTGTTCTTAGAGTTGTTTGAGATAACAAAGTTAGCTACTTGAGTGGTATTGTTCTTCTTGTACAGTTCAGTAAATGGTTTGATTTCGATCTTACGGTTTGCTACACGAGTAAGCAAGCTGTTACCGTAGTCAGCTGGTCCTACTGTTTCTTCACGAACCAACCATGTATCTTGAGAAAGATCATAACCAGTGTCGCTAGTTGCTACGTCTTTTGGAATGTATCCTGCTTCGTAGTATTTGTGAAGAGTCTTCAAGTTTTCTACATAACGAGGAATGGTGTAACGGTCAACGATCTTCGTAGTGTCACCTTTCAAGTCAACAACGAATGGGAGTCCATCAACAGCCACATAGTCGAAGTCATCTGAAGGTCCACCGTAGCTCTTGTTCATTGCAAATGGAACAACGTTTGGATCTTTTTCTTTAATGGCTTTCAAGACTGGTTCAAGAGAAGCATAGTCTTTCACGTTTGAAACATCGATACCATATTTTTCAAGAAGTGGTCCGTTGAAGGCAAAGTTTTGAGAAGATGCAACGTTAGCTGCTACTGGAACAGCATAGATCTTGCCATTTACAGTGTTCCCTTTGATGTAAGCTGGGTCAAGTGCTTTGTAAAGGTCTTTCCCTTCTTTCTTGTACAATTCTGTCAAGTCAGCATAGGCACCTTTTTGAGCGTTGATGACATAGTTATTAGCAAAGGCAATATCATAGTTTTCACCAGATGAGATGATAACGTTCATTTTTTGTGCGTAGTCACCCCAACCAAGATATTGGATATCCAATTTTGCGCCAACTTTCTTTTCAATGATCTTGTTGGCATTTTTAAGAAGAACATCCAAGTTATCTGGTTTGTCACCGATTTGGTACATCTTGATGACTGGTTTCCCGTCTTCAGTTGTTGCTGACTTCTTGTTGTTCCCTGTAAGGTTTCCACAAGCAGCAAGAGTAGCTCCAAGAGCAATGACACTAGCAGATGCTAACGCGTATTTTTTCCAATTTTTCATAAGAAAAATCTCCTTTATGTTATTTTCTTTTTAGACTAAGTTATGAGTTGAAAATCTTGCTGATTTTCAATGAACGATGTTATTCTTTCACACCACCGATGGTCAAGCCTTTTACAAAGTAGCGTTGGAAGAATGGATAGAGAATGGCGATTGGCACTGTTGCCACAACCACCATGGCCATACGTCCTGTTTCCCGTGGGATGGATTGTACAGCTCCTGCCAATTGGCCGGATACCCCGACGTTTTTAGCGATGTAATCCATATTGTTTTGGATTTGCATCAAGAGGTATTGCAATGGGTAAAGGTTGTCACTCTTAATATAGAGGAGGGCGTTGAACCAGTCGTTCCAGAATCCTAAAGCAGTGAACAAACTGATGGTCGCAATCCCTGGTAGAGACAATGGCAAGCAGATTTGGAAGAAGATCCGTGTTTCACTTGCCCCATCGATCCGAGCGGATTCAAGGATGGCTTCTGGAATGGTCCGTTTAAAGAAGGTCCGCATCAAGATGATGTTAAATGGACTGAGCAACATTGGGATAATCAAAGCCCCGATGGTATCACCTAACTGCAAGAGTTGAGTGGTGACAATGTAGCTTGGAACCAACCCTGCACTAAAGAGCATACTAAGGAGTGAAAATACGGTAAAGAACTTGCGGTATTTAAAGGTACTCCGTGAGATTGCGTAAGCATAAGTTGTGGTGATAAAGACATTACATGCTGTTCCCACAATGGTCACAAACAAGGTAATGAAGAGGGCTTGCAAGATTTTGTCTTTGAATTGTACTAAGAAGAGGTAACCATCAAATCCAAATTTTGCTGGCCAGAATTGGAAGCCATGAACTGCCAAACTTTGTTCGTCTGTCAAGGAGATCATGACAACGAAGATGAAGGGAAGCACACAGGTCAAGCCGACCAAGGTCAACAACAAGGTAAAGAAGAAGTTGCTCTTCTTACTGAAAGAATGGATCCCGACATTATCAATTTTTTCTTTTTGAATGGTTGATTTTTTCATACGATCCTCCTTTCTAGAAGAGAGCGGCATTCTTATCAATGCGACGGGCAATGATATTTGAGATTAACACAAGAACCAGACCGACAACTGATTGGTAAAGACCGGCTGCTGCTGTCATCCCGATATCCCCTGACTTGGTCAAACCGTTGTAGACATAAACATCAATAACGTTGGTCACACTATAGAGCGCTCCAGCATTATGCGGGATTTGGTAGAAAAGACCGAAGTCTGCGCGGAAGATATTTCCGACTGCAAGAATGGTCAAAACCGTAATCAAGAAAGACAACTGAGGAATGGTGATGTTGCGAATGCGTTGCCACTTAGACGCACCATCCACGGTCGCTGCTTCATAGAAGGTTGGATCGATTCCCATGATGGTTGCATAGTACATGACACTGCTATAACCAAAGCCTTTCCAGATTCCTAAGAAGAGGAGAAGCGCTGGCCAGATCCACAATTCCGAATAGAAATTGATGGCTTTCATACCAAATGAAGCTAAGATGTGGTTGACCAATCCTTTGTCCACGTTAAGGAAGGCATCGGTGAAGAAGCTGATGATAACCCATGATAGGAAGTATGGGAAGAGCATGGAGGTTTGAAGCACCTTGACCACTCTTTTTGATCTCAACTCACTAAAGATGATGGCGATCCCAACGGAAACAATCAATCCTAAGAAGATGAATCCTAAGTTGTACAATACCGTGTTTCTTGTAATAATGTAGGCATCTTTGGAACTAAAGAGGAACTTGAAGTTGTCAAAGCCAACCCACTTACTCTTCATGACACTGTCGATGAAGCCTTCTCCCGTAATATGATAGTCCTTAAATGCTACGATATTCCCAAAAACCGGAATATAGAAGAATAAGATTAACCACGCTGCACCAGGTAAGACCATTAAAAGAAAAATGAAATTTTCTCTCAGAGTCCTCACAAACTTTTTCATTTAACTCCCCCCTTTGAGCCTTGAGCGTGTTTTTGCTTTGGTAGCGTTTACATTACCTATTATAAGATAGCCCTTTTATATTTTCAAACTCCAAATTATAGAAAAAATTCTACAAATTTATGACATAGCTTTAAAAAAGAGTAGAAAAGGGTGGTCGTAAACACAGCTCCTCTTCTACTCCTATCGACCGTGGCTGAGACTTCTGTCATTCAACCCGGCATTTTTTACGTTGTATAAATGGTTGAAGCAGTCGCAATGGTATGCCACTGGTTAGCCGTTGTGGCTGCGAAGTCCTGATCCCCGTAGAAATCGTTGAATGGCAAGATCTCTACTTCTAGTTCATTGATACGAGAGATTTCGCCTGCTAGGTAGTTTTCAATCCGACTTTCTGCTCGCTTGATGCGCTGCAAGAGGCCACCCATACGGATATCTACGGTATCCAAGCCAAAGACCTTGTTCTCTTTCAGCCATTGGTGGCTAAAGAGGCTATGGAAGGTTTCAATCTTGCTTCTGAGTTTTGGCAATTCTTCTCTAGCAATTTGTTGCAAGCTTTCTTTATCATCTGCGTGATAGGCCTCACGGATGCGTCGTCCTACATCCACCTTGCTACTTAAAATAGCATTCAACTGAGCCTGGGTCTCAAAGAGATAGGCGTAGATACCTGCTTTTTCTTTGATAGCAGTAAGAGTCTCAGCTGCTTGGGCAAAGTGTGGTTTGTCCTGCTCAGGAGTCATGTGCTTGTCAAGGATTGGACAGAGAACATCCTGATAAAATACGTAGCGGTTAGGATTAATCCCACTGAGATTGTCTGGTAGATCAGGTAAGAGATTGGCCAGATCCAGCTGCATAAAGTCCTCAACGGATAGACCTGTATTGGCCTTAAAGTGAGCTGACAAACGCTCTAAATCATTGCGGTAGCTGAGCTCCGCCCAGATTTGCAAGCTAGGCAGGATAGAGAATTGAGCTGTTTCACCACCATTATCCCCCCAACCTGTCACAATGACTTCTTTGATCTGATTGGCACGGCAGGCTTTATTGGCTTCGACTGCAATGAGACGGCTGAAATGGTTGTGGGGCGTAAAACCAATCCACTTCCAAGCACCACCTGCAAAGGCGATATCCTGGCTAATCTTGTGGTGGTTCCGGAAGTTTCGGTTGTATTTTTCTTCGCTATCCTGGTAATAATCCCAGTAAACCAAGGTGACACGGTCTTTGAGACGATCTAGGTAAACACGCGTTTCTTCTGGAATTTCTACCTCACGATCGTACTGACCATCTGCTGACATAAGCTTGAAGAACATATCACTCCACATCTGGCAGTGGAAACCGTATTTGTCTGCAATATCCAGCACGCGCTCCAAGTGTTGGCACATGAGAAGACTCCGATCCACAATACCATTCAAGATGAGGTAGCGTCCCAAACCAACCAAGTGGGCTTCATCCATTCCGATGTTGACCTTGCGAGTTTGTAGTTTAGATAACGTCGCAAACATACCGTCAATCAGGTCATAGACTTTTTCTTCACCGATGAGGAGAATGTCTTCTACATCACGAAGTTGCTGCACTTCCTTGACACCCCATTTGACAAAGGCTGATAAGTGAGCCAAGGTTTGGATGCATGGGACAAAAGTCATGTCAAACTGTTGGGTGTAATCTTCAATTTCCTGTAACTCTTCAGCTGAATAAGCTCCACGGAAATAACCAAAATAAGGTTGCCCTTCAATCTGATAGGTGTCTTCCATGTAGAGCTCAAAAGTTGAATAACCCATGAGAGCTAAGACCTCAATCATCTGCTTGGCAGATGCGACATTGAGCACGGCATTACGCGAACAGTCCGCCATATAGGCTAAATCTTCATAGGCAGCCTGCTCTTCAATCTCTACCTTGTCCCCTTCTGCTAAAGCTGTTGCGAGCACAGATAAGGCACGGTAGAGTTGATGAGGTTTACGGTAGGTCAATTGATACTGCCCCTTCTCCCCCTTGATAGAGATGGAAGCATGGTCAGACTGAGCGACCGCCACCTCTACATCTGGTAGAGAAAAGTGATTTTGGAGCAACTCTAAAGCTTGCACTTGTTTACTGCTGATTCCGGTAAAACTTACCATTGGTTTTCCTCCTGTAACCAGTTCACAAGGGCACCGTAGAGATTGGCATCTGCCTGATAGGTGCAAGCTTGAATCACTGGAGCAATTGTATATTCTTCATATCTGTCCACAAAGGCATCCACCGCTTTTTGAACACCTTTGATAAAATCTGGATTCTGACTGATCGAGCCACCTAGGCTAATCACATCTGGATCAATCAGGTACTGGATATTGAGCAATCCTTGAGCAAGATTACGATTCATGCGTTCAATGGCTTCCTTGCAAAGGGTATTGCCTGCTGCCGCCTCTTGGTACACCTTGCGGCCATCCCAGTCAGACTGACCAGATTTTTCAATGACGTAGCGAACCATGTTTCCTGTTGATGCTAGTTGTGACCAGTTGTTGAGCTTTTCTGCTGGTTCGATGGTTGTCATGTAGCCAAACTCACCGCCCAAACCATGACGTCCACGGTGAAGCTTGCCATTGATAATCATGGCTCCACCGATCCCTGTACCAATCACGACACAGGCTGCATTTTCAATCTCAGGATGCGCCAGCAATTCACTCAGTCCAACACAGTTGGCATCATTTTCTAAATGGACAGGGAGCTTATGATGAGCAAGCGCCTCATACCAAGAAAAACCATGGATATAAGGAATGGCACTGATCCCCTCAATCACCCCGGTTTCTTGATGAACGGCTCCTGGGACACTCATGGCAATCCCACGGTAGTCACGTTCTGACAATCGCTGGTCCAACCAAGCCAACAAATCTTCTAGAGTTTCTGGAGTTGGGGTGCTGGCCTTATCTAAAATCTTTCCATCAGGAGTGAGACTAGCAAACTTAATCCCAGTCCCTCCGATATCAATCGTTGCAATGGTCATTGCTTTTACCTGTAAAAAGGAGCGAGTCAGCAGTCGGTTCTTACTTTTTCGCTCCTCCTTTCCTTTTACTGTTTCTTCAGCTGCAACCAGCTATACTTCTTCTTTTTTAATCCATTCTGTCCGGATTTCTTGCGGTGCCAATAAACCTGTATGGACCGGATACGGTTGTTCCAGAAGATCGACAACCGTTTGTTGTCCTTCTGACACGCGCACATTTTCTTGGCTCATATTGTAATAGCGAAGGATGTAACCTTCTTCATTTTCTGCTACCTTAAAGGCTGTTGGACAAACTTGTGGCAAGTTCAGTGCTGGATGGTTGAAGAGACTACCTGTTGCTGCTACACTTCCTTCTTGTTTTTCAACTTGAAGGCTGGTCATTGGTGTCTGCAAGGCTTTAGCCCGGCGATAAGCGGAGAAGCGGCCCTGAGCTTGATGGCATTCCACTGCATATTCAACCTCAAAGTCCCGCAAACATTGTGCTTCTGGTGTTGGGAAATAGCCCCAGTCACCAAGTTCTCCAGAAGCCCGAAGAATGGTCACGGCAATGGTATCATCCCCTAAAATTTCATATTCATGTAAACCTTTATTGGCTACTGTTACCCCCTTGACATCATCATACAAGCTGACAAAGGCTTGTTGGTGTTGGGGATTTTCAGGATTTTCCCAAGAAGCAGCCGGTTTATTTGGCCGTGTTACAACTTCATAGATACTTTCAGAATCGTTGCTTGGACGTGTATTGTGAGTCTTGACCAAGAGACGGATGCGGTGATCCTTGGCTGTATTGGTAAAGCGCGTCTTGAAGCGAATTTGCGGATCATCTACAAAAATGGTCATCTCCGTTTCAAGAGGGATAGTTGTCACCTCTTCTGAGCGACTTGCCTTGCGGTTCATAAACTCGATAATGCCTCTTTGCTCCGCATCCAATTGTTCATCCGCGCTGACCGGGATGGTCAAGTCATGCTTGAGCAAGATTTTGGCATAGCGAGCATTGTTTTCCAAGACCTCATAAGCTGTTAACTCCGCATAGATCGGCTCTGTTCCTTTTGGTTGGAAGTAGATATATTCATTTCCGATATCACCACGATCTTCAAAACGAAGGAAATCCTCATAAGCCTCATTGGTCGTTTTATCATAGAGGGTCAAGCCATCATCGATACTAAGAGTTACAAATGGCGTATCGATCGCCCCATTTTGGAAAAGGCCATCATGATGAGGTGCTTTGCCTTCCAAGAGCTGGAAGGTGGTCCAAGAAAGAGGCGCTAGGTGAACCGGAACCGTCACGCGCACTTGACGCGCGATATAAGGTTGACGGAATTTATCCTTAGGCAGGGTATAGCCAAAGCTTGCCCCCAAGTCTTCAATCTCTGCTTCTACAAGATGCCCATCTAAATCTTCTACGTGGTAGTCTGGCAAGGTCAAAGCGGCCATTTTCTTGAAGCCCTCTGTCGGATGCAATTCCTTAAATGGACAAACCGCTACGTCGACAATCGTGCTGACAGTGTCCACCTTGCTATGCAAGCCAGTGTTGATGACTGTAAAGAGGTGCTCACTCTGGGCTTTTTGAGTTGCTAGTTTACCCTTCCATTCGTTCAGAAGGTTGGTCTTGACAAAGTTTCCAACTTGGTTAACCTTGGCAAAACGGACTTCCATTTCACGGTGAACATCATCTACGCTACATCCACAAATACTATCGTGTGGCGCATTTTGTAAGAGTGTCTTCCAGGCATAGGTCAATTGATCCTTGTGGTTGTGCCCACCAGTAATGATGGTCAAAGGTTCCACCACTTGCTCTAGCAAGTTGCTGTTTTCTTGAAAGGCTTGCTTGAGATAAATCCGAGAGGAAGACGTATTTGCCAGTGTGTACCAACCATCGGTTTCCTGACTGGTCAATTCTCCCGTAACCGTAGATAATTGCTCAGGAAGCGCACTTTCCACTGCTTGCACATATTCATCAAAAGAGCTATGAATAAAGGTCACGTCAGGGAAGAGTTCATTGGCCACGCGAATAGCCTCACTCAAGTTCCGTTGAACTGGTTGATGGTCACAACCGTTCATCATCAACCATTGGTTGGTTGAGGCATAATCACGAACGTCTGCTAATTTTTGTTTCCAGAAAGCCAAGGCTTCATCTTTATCCACTGGAATTTCATTCCCATTACTGTACCAGTTGGCAAAAAGAATACCGAGTACGCGACTACCATCCGCCCCTTGCCAGTACATTTCAGAAAATTGAGAGGTAAACTGCTCATCTTCGAGGACTTGGTTGTCAAATCCGATTGGTTTGACTCCACGACCAAAGGCTGCTACGTGGATACCTGATTTTTGAAGAATTTGAGGTGCTTGCCCCATATTTCCAAAGGTATCTGGGAAGTAACCAATCTGAGTGGATTTGCCCCATTTAGCGCATTCAGCCTGTCCAATCAAGGTATTGCGGACGTTGGCTTCACTGGAGATCAGGTAATCATCCTGCAAGATATAGAAAGGACCAATCTTGAGCTTGCCCTCGTCGATATAACGTTGCACCTTGTCGCGGTTTTCAGGGCGAATTTCTAAATAGTCGTCAAGGACAATGGTTTGTCCATCTAAGTGGAAACTTTTGAACTCCGGATCATTTTCAAAAAGATCAAACAGATTGTCAAACAGTTCCACCAATTGCATGCGGTGGCTTTCAAAAGGTAGATACCACTCACGATCCCAGTGGCTATGAGAGATGATATGTACAACAACATTTTCCATGAGTAAAACCTCATTCTAACTTAAATTTAAAGATCTATTTGTGATTCTTGACAAGAATCTGTCGAGCAGCAGCTCATTAGCGAATATCCAAGTAATCCAAGACCAACTCGCAGAACATCATGTTGGCCCACGAGAACCATTCACGCGAGTATTTGGTTGGATCATCTACATGGAAACTTTCGTGCATGACACCCGTGCCTCCATCGCAGGCAACCAACTGGTCCAGCAAATGTTTTTTCTCAGCTTTATCATTTGTTGTCAATCCTTGAATAGATAAAGCAATCGGCCAGATATAGCGATAAAAGGTATGAGAACTCCCGAGTCCACTTGCGTACTTCCCTTCATAGAAGTAAGGATTTTCAGGGCTCAAAATCGTCCGACGAGTGGCTTGGTAGACCTCATCGTCGATCGCACAGTAGCCAAGATAGGGAGCCGCCAACAAGCTTGGGACGTTAGGGTCATCCATGATACTAGCATTTCCTAGACCGTCTACCTCAAAGGCATAGATTTTCTCGCCCTTGCTGTTAGTAGTGTAGGCGTAGTTTTCGATCCCTTCTTGAATCTCCGCTTGGAGGCGTTTGGCATCTGCAATGATACTCTCACTATCAGCTGGATTCAATGCTGCAAAGATTTCTTGGACATAACCCAAAACAACTACTGCAAACATATTTGACGGAATCAAGTAGCTATACTGACAGCAGTCATCGCTTGGACGGAAAGCTGACCAGGTCATCCCTGTCACAGCGAAATCTGGCCCAAAACCGTCATTCACCAGCGTGTCTTCCTTACGATCTGTATCCCGAACAAAGCGATAAGGGGAATTCTTGTGGTCTTGTTCTACTGTCCAAAGATGAAGGATTTCCTTGGTCGCTGTAACAAAAGTCTCATCAAATTGGCTAGTCTCACCAGTTTCCTTCCAAAGAAGATAAGCCAGTTGCAAGGGATAGCAAAGCGAATCCACTTCATACTTGCGCTCCCAAATCCAGCCATTCAAATCGGTATGGTCGGTCTCGTGATGGCCCTTCCAGTTTTCTTCAATGTTGAAGGAGTTTGCATAGGGATCCTTTAGAATCAAGGTCATCTGACGCTTGACCAAACCAGCAATGGTTTGACGTAAACGAGGATCTCGTTTAGCCACATGAAGATAAGGTCTCAATTGAGCCGTTGAGTCACGCAACCACATAGCTGGAATGTCCCCTGTTAACACAAAGGTTGAACCGTCTTCTAAAATTTCAACTGTATTGTCCAAAGTGTCTGTATAACAACGTTCAAAGACATCCACCCACTCAGGGTACTCCTTAGCTCGCTCAGCCACTTGATCCAACCATTCTCGCACAATTTCTTTTGAATAAGTCATTTATTTTCCTCACACGTATCGATTCTTTCCTATTCAGTATAAAAGATTTCAAAGGGGAAATACATACGCAAACTATAGCCCTTTTTCTACAAAATTTTCCATTTGATAAAAACGCTATCATATTTGACAACGCTTTGATACAATTGAAGAAAATACCACTGCGTGTTCCAAGAAAAACACAGATCATTTAAGGTTGATGAAGAAAAAGGAGACCAGATGCGCACACATTGCCAGACCATCGATACCCGCTGGGGAAGCGATAATCATCCCCACTATTCGCACGGAAACACCCTCCCTTATACAGGAGTCCCTTTTGGAATGAATTACTTCCTTCCCCAGACGACACACGAACAAGGAGCTTGGTTTTTCAACCCCAATCTCCCTATTTTTCAGGGATTTCGTCTCACACACCAGCCTAGTCCTTGGATAGGAGACTACGCTTGGTGCCTCATCACGCCCATCACAGGAGAAATTGCAAGTTCCGACCTCTTCCGTCGTCAAAGCAGTTATTCGATGAAAGAAGCCGTTTTCCAGCCCCACTACCTTCGGATTTTTTCGGAACGTTATCAGATTCACAGTGAGCTGGTTCCAAGCCGCTACGGGGCTGTCATGCGCTTTCGAGCACCAGAAAAGCTGACACTCTGCTTTCATGCAGCAAATGAACTAGAGGACTTGACCCTAACAGACCAAACCTGCCACTTCCACATTCTGGATCAGGCCCATACCGCAGATACTTCCTACTCTTTCTATCTCCAGTGGCAATTTAGCCAGCCGATTGAGAGCGTCACTCACATCGATCAAGATCTTTTCCTGACCTTTGCTAGCAAGGAAGTGACCGTCCAATTAGGAACTTCTTATCTGTCCCAAGACATGGCTCACAGCCATCTTCCCAACCTTTCCCTAGAGGAAGCTAAAAAAGAAGTAGCCGATCAATGGAATCAGCTGCTAAAACGAATTGAAGTAAAAGATGCCGGAGGGCGTGACCAAGCCTTTTTCGATCATTGCCTTTACCGACTCCTCCTTTTCCCTCAAACCTTTTATGAAACAGATACCGAGGGAAATGACTGGCACCTGGATGTCACCCATCAGGAAATCAAACCAGGAAAAGCTTACACCAATATCGGATTTTGGGATCTCTTTCGGACCTCTTTCCCGCTCTTTAGCCTTGTCTACCCCGATTACTACCGTCACTTTCTCGAAGGATTTTTAAACACTTACCAGGATACTGGTTTCCTACCAAAATGGTTGGCCCCAGATGAACGAGGGATGATGCCAGGCACCCTCATCGATGGAGTCTTTGCGGATGCTGTCACAAAAGGGATCGCACCAGACCTACATGAAAACATGCTGACAGCTATGCTCCAGACGGCTCAAAAAACTGATCCTCATCAACATTTTGGTCGCCATGGCAATGAAAGCTACAAGGCCCTTGGCTACCTACCCGATGATTTTCACGAAAGTGTGAGCCATAGCCTAGATTATGCCTATAGTGATTTTTGCATTGCTACCGTTGCCAAGCAATTGGGGCATACAGAAACAGCCGCTCGGTATGCTGCTTCCAGCCTCTCCTACCGAACATTGTATGATGCCCAAACAGGCTTTGTGAGAGCACGATCCACCAATGGAAACTTTAAAGAGCCCTTCTCTCCTACCAGCTGGGGAGGAGATTATGCAGAATGCTCTGCAACCCAGGCTACTTTTGGAGCCTTACACGACCTCTCCGGCCTAATAGAGCTGATGGGTGGTAAAAAAGCCTTCACACAACGACTGCTGGATCTGGCCAATCAAAAACCTCAATTTGATGTAAGAGGATATGGCTATGAAATCCACGAAATGAGTGAAATGGCCCAAGCCCCATTTGGGCAGATTGCCATCTCCAATCAACCCAGCTTTCACATTCCCTACCTCTTCCGTCACAGCCTTCATCCCGAATACACCAATCTCCTGATCCACCAGATCCGTTCCCAAGCTTTTCATCAAGATTTCCAAGCCTATCCAGGTGATGAGGACAATGGTAGTCTATCTGCTTGGTACATCTGGTCAGCCCTTGGACTCTATCCAACCTGCCCAGGAAAACCAATCTATGATCTGGGACTCCCTCTCTTTAAAGAAGTCCTTCTCCATATTCCCAAGCAAGAGCTCAAGATTTGCTCCAATTCACACACTGCAGGCGCCTATTTCATCCAAAAAGCCCTGTTAGATGGCAAAGAGAAACAAGAGGTTTCCCATCAAGATCTCCTTGAAGCCCAAGTACTCCAATTTGAGCTTTCTTGGATCCCCCCACAAGCATAAGAAAAAGTCGTCTGAAAACAGACGACTTTTTTTCTGTTATTCATCTCCTACTTGATAGTAGATCGAGCCTTGTTCCCCAAAACTAGCGATACCAACACCAGTCCACAAGCGGTTTTTAGAGGCATCTGATGTGTCCTTAAAGACGACTTGTCCTTGATCATCGACCTGATCACCAATGGTTACTCCCGCAGGAATATACTCCAACAAGAAGCCCCCATCACGACCACCATAAATGCCTTCTGATGCTGTTCCATAATCCGTCAAAGAAGCTCCATAGCCCTCTAACTCTTGTGAGACCAACCCTTTGTCGTTAAAGACCAGCTTATTTCCTTTATCATCTTGCCAGACCCCAGCAATACTGCTGTAATCTCCGTTGGCAATAGCCTCAAGATCCATTTTCTTCACTTCTTTTTTCTCTTCTTTTTTTTCTTTCTCCTTCACTTCCGAACTAGAAGTATCCGTCTTTTTGACCTTAGAAGAGGTCGTCGTTTGACTAGAGGAGGTGGTTGATTTTTTGCTCGTTCCCTTTTGCGAACAAGCTACCAGCAGGACCACACTGAGAAGACTCACAAGAATTGCACCAACTTTTTTCATTTAAAATTCCCCATACATTTTTTAATTTAAAGCCCTTTCATTGTAACGTATTTTCAAGCATTTGACAAGCTTCACTCCCCATTTTTAATCAAAAAGAGACCGGGATAATCAGTCCTAGTCTCTCTTTTGATACAACTCTTAATGAGCCAGCATTTCCTGTGCCACTTCTAAACCAGATAAGTTAGAAGGATAATAAGTTGGCCAATTTTCTAACTCATCATAAAGCGCTTCTTGACTCTTTCCTCCATGGAAAATGTGGAAGTGAGCTGCCTTTACCGGAGTAATTTCATGGTCACTAAATTGAACATATTTGAAGTCTCCCGCATCGCTCTCTTTGGCTTCAAAGAGATAACGAACACCACGATTTCCCTTCTTATAAGTCAAAATGTGCTTACCTACGTATTTATAGGTATATTTCTTAGAAGATCCTTTTTGATAAAACTCCATTGAATCCTTATCAATCTTAATCCGATCAATATCTGTTTGGTAACCCTTGGTATAATATTCCTTATACTCAGCAGCCGTCATAGTTGGATTTAATTTTGCCTTATAATCAAAGACCTGATCCAAAGTTCCATCTTGCAAGTATGGATAAACTGATTTCCAATCACCTGCATAATTTGCTAAGCTACGATCCTTCACTTGACTATCCTCGAAATAGCCCTTTTGAACTGTCTTAGCATCTTCCTCATGTTCCGGTTGAATATCCTTACCAGCTTGTGACGTTGTTTTCTCTAGCGCCTTCAGATTTTCCTTCATAACAGACACGTAGTCTTCGCCATCTTTCATTTCTTGATCCGTCAGGCTTTCCAAAGGATTTAAGACAGCCAATTCAACACCAGCTTCAGAAGACAAGGTTTTCGCCAAGGACTTAGAAGCATTTTCCTCAAAGTAAATGACCTTGATCT
This sequence comes from Streptococcus sp. CP1998, assembly GCF_041026655.1. Classification (NCBI taxonomy): domain Bacteria; kingdom Bacillati; phylum Bacillota; class Bacilli; order Lactobacillales; family Streptococcaceae; genus Streptococcus; species Streptococcus sp. CP1998. The sequence continues at coordinate 162,414 of NZ_CP163380.1, read as the reverse complement.
CATTTTTCTTGATATACTCTGTCAATTCACGCAATCGTGCAGCAGAAGGCTCACTATCAGGTGAAATCCCTGAAATGGCTACCTGGTTTAAGCCATAATCCAAGGCCAAGTAACGGAAAGCCGCGTGTTGGGTCACGAAATTCTTTTGTTTCGCATCTTTCAACCCATCCTGATAAGCTTGATCCAAGGCCTGTAATTTCTTTAGATAGGCTTGGGCATTTTTCTCAAACGTCTTTTTCTTATCTGGATAAGCTGCCACCAATTGATCGCGAATCGACTCTACCATCTTCATGGCACGATGTGGAGAGAGCCAAAGGTGAGGATCATATTCATGATGGTGTTCTTCGCCCCCTTCGTGTTCATGTTCCTCTTCCAATCCAGGAAGCAAGACCATGCCCTTGGTAGCATCGATCACTTTGGTTTTCTTATCCTTCATTGATTTCAAAAGATTTGGAACCCAGGTTTCCATGTTTTCATTCTCATAGACGAAAACATCCGAATCTTGAATCATAGCCCGCCCCTTAGCAGACAATTCATATTCATGAGGCTCTGATCCCGCTCCAATGAGCAGGTCTACCGTTCCTTCATCTCCGACAATATTTTTTGTAAAATCATAAACAGGATAGAAAGTGGTCATCACTTTTAATTTCCCATTTTGATTCTGACTTTTGCCACAAGCTGTCAAAACAAGGGTTAAAGCCACTAACAATAACCAACCAAATTTTTTAAAGTTCATATCTACTTCCTCAAACGTGATCCAAGATTCACAAGCAAGAACAAGGCCACAAATAAAAGCGTGATGCTGGCACTCGCCGGTGTATCTGCAATATAAGACAAAATCAACCCACTAAACATCCCGATAAAACCAATGATGACCGCAATCAGCATGACCCCACGGAAGTTCTTCCCTAATTTCAGCGCAATACTAGCCGGTAAGACCATGATGGTTGAAACCAATAACGATCCTGCTGCAGGAATCATTAAGGCGATAGCAACCCCCGTTACCACATTAAATAAGATGGACATGGTCCGGACCGGAAGGCCATCTACAAAGGCCGTATCTTCATCAAAGGTCAAAATATACATAGGACGCAAGAATAAGGCCGTTAGCACTAATACAACGAAAGCAATCACAAACAAGGCGATCACCTGTTCATCCGTAATGGTTAGGGTAGAACCAAACAAATACTGATCCAAGCTCATCGAGCTTTTCCCACCACCACGCATCAGTACTAAAGCTAGGGCAAGACCAGTGGACATTAAAATTGCCGTCCCGATCTCCATAAAGTCCTTAAATAAGGTCCGCAAATACTCAAGAAAGACCGCAGCTATAATGACAATGATCATAGTCGAGAGCGTCGGAGAGATCCCAAGGAAAAGCCCAAAAGCGACACCCGCAAGAGAAACGTGACTCAGCGTATCACTCATCAGACTCTGCCGTCTTAAAATCAAGAAAATCCCTAGTACAGGAGAAAAAAGACTCATCGCAACCATAGCCAACAAGGCCCGTTGCATAAAATCATACTGGAATAAATCAAGCATGGTCACCCTCCCCTTCTGTATCATGGACGTTAAAACATCTCCAAGGAGAGCTTTGGTCACGAACCAAATGAATATTCCGATCCGCAAATTGGTTAACCTCTTCAGGATCATGCGTAATCATCAAAACAGATTTTTGATGGTGATGCGCACTGTGATGCATCAACTCATAAAAATCACTCTTTGTCGTTGCATCCATCCCTGTCGTCGGTTCATCTAAAACAAAGATATCCGGATCTGATGCAAACATCCGAGCAATGACGGCCCGCTGTTTCTGACCACCAGACAAAGAACCAATCGCCCGATCCTTGAACTCCAGCATTCCAACAGATTCTAAACTCTTCAGAATATGTTTTTCATCGTGCTCATTTAACTTTCGAAACCAGCCTTTACGAGGATACCGACCTGACTTCACAAATTCATAGACCGTACTAGGGAACCCAGCATTAAAACTAGCAATCTGTTGCGGCAAATAAGCAATCCTTAACTTCTTTCCCTTAACATTCGTCTTTGAAATCTCAACAGTCCCGACCTTGGGCTGTAAAATGCCAAGACTAGCCTTAATCAAGGTTGACTTAGCAGCCCCATTCTCACCAGTCAGCGTAACAAACTCTCCACTATCTAAGTAGTAATTGATCCCTTCCAGAACCGGTTCTCGATCATAATAGAACGATAAATTTGAAACCGTAATATACCTCAAACTATAACTCCTCTTCCAATAAATCTAAAAACCGCGAAATGACCCCCTGCTCATTCTTAGTAAACTTCGACAAAACATCCTCATAAGTGTGAAGGGTATGCAGATGGTGATGCTGATGTTCAAGAGCAATCGGCTTCCCAATATCCGTCAAACGATAATAGAGAACCCGTGCATCATTTTCATCGCGATAAGTCTCCAGCATCCCCTGACTTAATAAGGGCTTCACAGCCTTGGTGATAGCTGCCTGACTAACATTCAATTTCTTTGCTAAGACAGAATTGGTTAGAGCTTCATCAGCAACCAGCATCAAAATATGTTCCTGAGTGTTGGTTAAGGAAACACCACTTGTACAAGAACCAACTAAAATCTCATGCTGATTCTCAGATAACAATAAAATAGAATTTAAAAAACGATCAATTTTATTTGCAACTTCAGACAAAATAAACTCCTTCTAATTCACTAGCAGAAACTTTACCGGTTAATTATATCACAAAAAAGAAAAAAAATAAACAAAAAAAAGGAGTAAAAAACTCCTTTTATAATCTATACCGGCGGCCGGGGTCGAACCGGCACGTCCTTGCGGACACTGGATTTTGAGTCCAGCGCGTCTGCCAATTCCGCCACGCCGGCATAAATTTAACTGGGGTAGCTGGATTCGAACCAACGCATGAGGGAGTCAAAGTCCCTTGCCTTACCGCTTGGCTATACCCCAATAATATAAAATAGGCGAGTGATGGGGATCGAACCCACGCATGCCAGAGCCACAATCTGGTGTGTTAACCACTTCACCACACCCGCCACAATTATTAACACGGGCAGTAGGAATTGAACCCACACTGAAGGTTTTGGAGACCTTAGTTCTACCTTTAAACTATGCCCGTAAAGGATGGAAGGGGAGGGATTCGAACCCCCGAACCCGAAGGAGCGGATTTACAGTCCGCCGCGTTTAGCCTCTTCGCTACCCTTCCTGATTATTGAATTGATGGCGCGAGACGGAATCGAACCGCCGACACATGGAGCTTCAATCCATTGCTCTACCAACTGAGCTACCGAGCCAAAATTGCGGGAGCAGGATTTGAACCTACGACCTTCGGGTTATGAGCCCGACGAGCTACCGAGCTGCTCCATCCCGCGTTAATATTAAGGAGGATGTGGGATTCGAACCCACGCACGCTTTTACACGCCTGACGGTTTTCAAGACCGTTCCCTTCAGCCGGACTTGGGTAATCCTCCAAATATATAGTCCGTACGGGATTCGAACCCGTGTTACCGCCGTGAAAAGGCGGTGTCTTAACCCCTTGACCAACGGACCATACTCTTAATGGGCACGAGTGGACTCGAACCACCGACCTCACGCTTATCAGGCGTGCGCTCTAACCACCTGAGCTACGCGCCCAAGTTAAAAAACTTGGTAAAATGAACAAAACGTTCAAAGCGGGTGACGAGAATCGAACTCGCGACAACAGCTTGGAAGGCTGTAGTTTTACCACTAAACTACACCCGCTTAAATGGGAGTTAACGGGATCGAACCGCTGACCCTCTGCTTGTAAGGCAGATGCTCTCCCAGCTGAGCTAAACTCCCTTATGGTCGTTTAACTCAGCCAACGGTCAGAAACTGCGTTTCTCTTATCCGCCGATTGGAATCTCGATTGCCTCTCAATTCCAACTAAGCTAAACTCCCAAATGAGCCTAGTATCTACTAGGCTCAATCTCTTGCTAAGCGACTACCTTATCTCACAGGGGGCAACCCCCAACTACTTCCGGCGTTCTAGGGCTTAACTGCTGTGTTCGGCATGGGTACAGGTGTATCTCCTAGGCTATCGTCACTTAACTCTGAATGATTAAACATTCAAAATTGAACATCTATATTCTAACAAGTTAACCTTTCGTTGTCAATATCTTCTGACTCTTTGGATAAGTCCTCGAGCTATTAGTATTAGTCCGCTCCATTGCTCACACAACTTCCACTCCTAACCTATCTACCTGATCTTCTCTCAGGGCTCTTACTGATATAAAATCATGGGAAATCTCATCTTGAGGTGGGTTTCACACTTAGATGCTTTCAGCGTTTATCCCTTCCCTACATAGCTACCCAGCGATGCCTCTGGCGAGACAACTGGTACACCAGCGGTAAGTCCACTCTGGTCCTCTCGTACTAGGAGCAGATCCTCTCAAATTTCCTACGCCCGCGACGGATAGGGACCGAACTGTCTCACGACGTTCTGAACCCAGCTCGCGTGCCGCTTTAATGGGCGAACAGCCCAACCCTTGGGACCGACTACAGCCCCAGGATGCGACGAGCCGACATCGAGGTGCCAAACCTCCCCGTCGATGTGAACTCTTGGGGGAGATAAGCCTGTTATCCCCAGGGTAGCTTTTATCCGTTGAGCGATGGCCCTTCCATACGGAACCACCGGATCACTAAGCCCGACTTTCGTCCCTGCTCGAGTTGTAGCTCTCGCAGTCAAGCTCCCTTATACCTTTACACTCTGCGAATGATTTCCAACCATTCTGAGGGAACCTTTGGGCGCCTCCGTTACCTTTTAGGAGGCGACCGCCCCAGTCAAACTGCCCGTCAGACACTGTCTCCGTAGATGATTAACCTACCGGGTTAGAGTGGCCATAACACAAGGGTAGTATCCCAACAACGCCTCCATCGAAACTGGCGTCCCGATATCAATGGCTCCTACCTATCCTGTACATGTGGTACAGACACTCAATATCAAACTGCAGTAAAGCTCCATGGGGTCTTTCCGTCCTGTCGCGGGTAACCTGCATCTTCACAGGTACTAAAATTTCACCGAGTCTCTCGTTGAGACAGTGCCCAAATCATTACGCCTTTCGTGCGGGTCGGAACTTACCCGACAAGGAATTTCGCTACCTTAGGACCGTTATAGTTACGGCCGCCGTTTACTGGGGCTTCAATTCATACCTTCGAGTTACCTCTAAGCACTCCTCTTAACCTTCCAGCACCGGGCAGGCGTCACCCCCTATACATCATCTTACGATTTAGCAGAGAGCTGTGTTTTTGATAAACAGTTGCTTGGGCCTATTCACTGCGGCTGACTTTAAGCCAGCACCCCTTCTCCCGAAGTTACGGGGTCATTTTGCCGAGTTCCTTAACGAGAGTTCTCTCGCTCACCTGAGGCTACTCGCCTCGACTACCTGTGTCGGTTTGCGGTACGGGTAGAGTATGATTAACGCTAGAAGCTTTTCTTGGCAGTGTGACGTCACTAACTTCGCTACTAAACTTCGCTCCCCATCACAGCTCAATGTTATAGAATTAAGCATTTAACTCAATTCACACCTCACTGCTTAGACGTGCACTTCCAGTCGCACGCTTTAGTTAGCCTACTGCGTCCCTCCTTCACTACATACTCTAGTACAGGAATATCAACCTGTTGTCCATCGGATACACCTTTCGGTCTCTCCTTAGGTCCCGACTAACCCAGGGCGGACGAGCCTTCCCCTGGAAACCTTAGTCTTACGGTGGACAGGATTCTCACCTGTCTTTCGCTACTCATACCGGCATTCTCACTTCTATGCGTTCCAGCGCTCCTCACGGTACACCTTCTCCACACATAGAACGCTCTCCTACCATACCTATAAAGGTATCCACAGCTTCGGTAAATTGTTTTAGCCCCGGTACATTTTCGGCGCAGGGTCACTCGACTAGTGAGCTATTACGCACTCTTTGAATGAATAGTCGCTTCTAAGCTAACATCCTAGTTGTCTGTGCAACCCCACATCCTTTTCCACTTAACAATTATTTTGGGACCTTAGCTGGTGGTCTGGGCTGTTTCCCTTTCGACTACGGATCTTAGCACTCGCAGTCTGACTGCCGACCATAATTCATTGGCATTCGGAGTTTATCTGAGATTGGTAATCCGGGATGGACCCCTCACCCAAACAGTGCTCTACCTCCAAGAATCTTAATGTCGACGCTAGCCCTAAAGCTATTTCGGAGAGAACCAGCTATCTCCAAGTTCGTTTGGAATTTCTCCGCTACCCACAAGTCATCCAAGCACTTTTCAACGTGCCCTGGTTCGGTCCTCCAGTGAGTTTTACCTCACCTTCAACCTGCTCATGGGTAGGTCACATGGTTTCGGGTCTACGACATAATACTATTGCGCCCTATTCAGACTCGGTTTCCCTACGGCTCCGTCTCTTCAACTTAACCTCGCATCATATCGTAACTCGCCGGTTCATTCTACAAAAGGCACGCTCTCACCCATTAACGGGCTCGAACTTGTTGTAGGCACACGGTTTCAGGTTCTATTTCACTCCCCTCCCGGGGTGCTTTTCACCTTTCCCTCACGGTACTGGTTCACTATCGGTCACTAGAGAGTATTTAGGGTTGGGAGATGGTCCTCCCAGATTCCGACGGGATTTCTCGTGTCCCGCCGTACTCAGGATACTGCTAGGTATAAAGACTATTTCGAATACGAGGCTCTTACTCTCTTTGGCTGACCTTCCCATGTCATTCTTCTATAATCTTTAAGTCCACGTTGCAGTCCTACAACCCCGAAGAGTAAACTCTTCGGTTTGCCCTCCTGCCGTTTCGCTCGCCGCTACTCAGGCAATCGCTTTTGCTTTCTCTTCCTGCGCTACTTAGATGTTTCAGTTCACTGCGTCTTCCTCTACCTATCCTTAACAGATAGGAGTACTAGCCATTAGCTAGTGGGTTCCCCCATTCGGACATCTCTGGATCGTCGCTTACTTACAGCTCCCCAAAGCATTTCGTCGTTTGTCACGTCCTTCTTCGGCTTCTAGTGCCAAGGCATCCACCGTGCGCCCTTATTAACTTAACCTTATTTTTGGTCTTGCGACCTAAACTCTTTAAATATTTACAGCGTTTCGGTTTATTTTCTTGTTACTATTTGATATAGATATTCAATTTTCAATGTTCAATCTTAACACCCTTATAGTGTTAATGGAGCCTAGCGGGATCGAACCGCTGACCTCCTGCGTGCAAAGCAGGCGCTCTCCCAGCTGAGCTAAGGCCCCACAAGACCTCTCAAAACTAAACAAGACCAACGTACAGGTTTCCTTTTCCTTAGAAAGGAGGTGATCCAGCCGCACCTTCCGATACGGCTACCTTGTTACGACTTCACCCCAATCATCTATCCCACCTTAGGCGGCTGGCTCCAAATGGTTACCTCACCGACTTCGGGTGTTACAAACTCTCGTGGTGTGACGGGCGGTGTGTACAAGGCCCGGGAACGTATTCACCGCGCGTGCTGATCCGCGATTACTAGCGATTCCGACTTCATGTAGGCGAGTTGCGACCTACAATCCGAACTGAGACTGGCTTTAAGAGATTAGCTTGCCGTCACCGACTCGCGACTCGTTGTACCAGCCATTGTAGCACGTGTGTAGCCCAGGTCATAAGGGGCATGATGATTTGACGTCATCCCCACCTTCCTCCGGTTTATTACCGGCAGTCTCGCTAGAGTGCCCAACTCAATGATGGCAACTAACAATAGGGGTTGCGCTCGTTGCGGGACTTAACCCAACATCTCACGACACGAGCTGACGACAACCATGCACCACCTGTCACCTCTGTCCCGAAGGAAAACTCTATCTCTAGAGCGGTCAGAGGGATGTCAAGACCTGGTAAGGTTCTTCGCGTTGCTTCGAATTAAACCACATGCTCCACCGCTTGTGCGGGCCCCCGTCAATTCCTTTGAGTTTCAACCTTGCGGTCGTACTCCCCAGGCGGAGTGCTTAATGCGTTAGCTGCGGCACTGAGTCCCGGAAAGGACCCAACACCTAGCACTCATCGTTTACGGCGTGGACTACCAGGGTATCTAATCCTGTTTGCTCCCCACGCTTTCGAGCCTCAGCGTCAGTTACAGACCAGAGAGCCGCTTTCGCCACCGGTGTTCCTCCATATATCTACGCATTTCACCGCTACACATGGAATTCCACTCTCCCCTTCTGCACTCAAGTTAAACAGTTTCCAAAGCGTACTATGGTTAAGCCACAGCCTTTAACTTCAGACTTATCTAACCGCCTGCGCTCGCTTTACGCCCAATAAATCCGGATAACGCTCGGGACCTACGTATTACCGCGGCTGCTGGCACGTAGTTAGCCGTCCCTTTCTGGTAAGATACCGTCACAGCGTGAACTTTCCACTCTCACACTCGTTCTTCTCTTACAACAGAGCTTTACGATCCGAAAACCTTCTTCACTCACGCGCGTTGCTCGGTCAGGGTTGCCCCCATTGCCGAAGATTCCCTACTGCGCCTCCCGTAGGAGTCTGGGCCGTGTCTCAGTCCCAGTGTGGCCGATCACCCTCTCAGGTCGGCTATGTATCGTCGCCTTGGTGAGCCGTTACCTCACCAACTAGCTAATACAACGCAGGTCCATCTCTTAGTGATGCAGTTGCACCTTTCAAGTCAACATCATGCAATGTCGACTTTTATGCGGTATTAGCTATCGTTTCCAATAGTTATCCCCCGCTAAGAGGCAGGTTACCTACGCGTTACTCACCCGTTCGCAACTCTTCCAGAAGAGCAAGCTCCTCCTTCAGCGTTCTACTTGCATGTATTAGGCACGCCGCCAGCGTTCATCCTGAGCCAGGATCAAACTCTCATTAAAATAATTGTTTGTCTTAAACTCATTCTGTCACTGACAGATTTATTGTTTCTTTATTGTTCAGTTACTATAACCTCAGTTATAGTGCCCTGCACATTGGTTCGTCTTGTTCAGTTTTCAAAGGCCTTTGTCGCTCTCGCGCGACAACTATATTAGTATATCATGACCTTCCCCTACTGTCAATACTTTTTTTCAAAAATTTTTACTTTCTTGAAAGTTTTTTGAAGGTATCAAAAAAAGCCTATAATACGGGCTTTTCGATTAGTCTAGTTCTTTGTTGATGATGAGGAATTTTTCTTCTCCGAAGCCTCTTTTTATTAAACCTGATCTAGCTATGTCTATAAGATCTTTTGAAAAGGATTGAATGGCTTCTTTTTCCTTATCACTTAGAATTTTCTTTGAATATTTCTTTCTAAGTTTTCTATAGTCCAGTTCTTCATTTTTAAAAAATGGGCAATGTTCTAAATAGTTTTCCATTTTTTCTAATTGTACAAATAAGCCTAGTTCAAAAGCTATCGGGGAAAAAGTGGTTTCTAATGGTTGTGTACAAACACTTCTAAATTCTACTGTCCCACGGGCAGTTAGATCCTGAAATTGGTAACTTCGATGCTGTTTTAGGTCTTCTTTTACAGGTATGATGTTTTTTTCATTCCCATCAGCTGTATAGGCTGTGATTTCTTTTTGATCTAGATAGTCTTTTACACGAATAGGTTTAAAATAATAGGATTTATCTTCTCTAGTTGCAGTAAAAATAGCTGTGCAAGCAAGATTATTAAAATACTCTTCTTCACTTTGGTAGTCCTTTGGATAAATCCCTACATTCTCCTTATAATAACCATGTAAGGATTCTTCCCAGAAAATATCTCTGGCAATTTTTGTATCCCAAGACTCTGCTGAAAATTCTGAGTTAGAAAACAAATATGCTTTTGCTGTTTCAATTTTATTAAATGCATTAATGATGCGAATATAGTTATCGCGCCTCACATCCAATTGAACCTGGTTTCCGCATATAAATGCTCCGTACGAAGGATAGGAGTGTGTCTTCATCCCTGTACCATTCATTGCAAGGAGAGCCATTAACATCTTGTATCGTTCGATTTTCACTGGGCTATTATCATTTTCTTTCCACAAAGGATGGATTCCGTGCCCTTGAATTTCGTGATTTTTTTCTTGTAAAATCGGTTGAATGATCTTCAAATAGTCCTCAAAACGTTTGGCCACCTCATTTATAGAACAAGCTCTCTCAAATGCAAATTCAATTGTATTGTAACTCAACTCGAATAGAATACGATCTTTAGAAAAGCAGTGAATCAATTGAATGGGATTTTGATTGTCATCTATTTTTTCAACTTCAAAATCTGATAAGTTTGCTAAGGTTCGAAAAAGATTTTTCGTCACCTCTATATTTGTTTTGTTTCCATTTGTTTCTACAATCGGAAACTCTAATTCAACTCCGACAAAGAGTTTCGAATCCTCTTTCATATTACTAAGGTACTTCTCTTTTAGTAATTTAATTGCTTGTTGTTTTGTCATTGAATCCTTTTTCTTCTATTGGAGATATGGGTTCCATTATATCATTTTTTGCTATTCTCGACTACTCATGAAAAGCAAGACAAAACGCCTGCTTACGAAATTGTTTTAAATTAAAGCAATTTCGTAAACAAGCGTCTACCATTCATTCAATATGATGAGTGTTCCCGCTGGGGAAAATCCCCAGCGGTAGACCAGAGCTAGACTAAGAATAACAGTGTATTCCATCATCATAACACTCAACAAAATTGATGATATTATACCAATTCGATGATAGCCATTGGCGCAGCATCACCACGACGTGGTTCAGTTTTAAGGATACGAGTATATCCACCATTGCGCTCAGCATAACGAGGTGCTAATTCAGAGAACAATTTTTGAAGTGCAGTTGTTTCTGAGTATTTACCTGTTTCTTCATCAAAGTTTTGTGATGCAACTTCGTTACGTACGAATGCAGCAGCTTGACGACGTGCATGCAAATCACCACGTTTACCCAAAGTAATCATTTTTTCAACTGATTTACGGATTTCTTTCGCACGTGCTTCAGTTGTTACAATTGCTTCATTGATGATAAGATCTGTAGTCAAATCGCGAAGCATCGCTTTACGTTGTGAGCTAGTGCGTCCTAGTTTACGGTAAGCCATGTATTCCTCCTCTATTTATCGTTTTTTAACCCAAGGCCTAAGTCGGCAAGTTTGATTTTAACTTCTTCAAGACTCTTACGTCCCAAGTTACGAACTTTCATCATTTCTGCTTCTGATTTTTCAGTCAAATCGTAAACAGTATTAATGCCAGCGCGTTTCAAACAGTTATATGAACGAACTGAAAGATCTAATTCTTCGATCGTACGTTCTAAAACGCGATCATCAGAAGTTGTATCTACTTCCTTCATAACATCTGTTGCAATAGCAATTTCAGTTAGGTTTGTGAATAGATTTAGGTGTTCTGTCAAAATACGGGCAGACAAACCTAAGGCATCTTCTGGAATAATTGTCCCATTTGTCAAAATTTCAAGGGTTAGCTTGTCAAAGCCATCGTTGCTACCAACGCGTGCTGGTTCAACTTGATAATTGACTTTTGTCACTGGCGTATAGATTGAATCTACAGCAAGTGTTCCCACTGGTGCATCATCTTTTTTGTTTTGATCAGCTGGAACATAGCCACGTCCACTGTTTACAGTAAGCGTTGCTTTCAACGATGCTCCTTCTCCGATTGTAAATAGATAATGATCAGGGTTTACAATTTCGATGTCACTATCCGTAAGAATGTCTCCAGCAGTTACTTCTGCAGGTCCTTCTACATCAAGTTCAATAATCTTTTCGTCTTGGACGTAAGATTTAACGGCGATTCCTTTAACGTTAAGAATAATTTGCATAACGTCTTCACGGACTCCTGGAACGGTATCAAATTCGTGGAGTACACCTTCAATGTTAATTGAAGTGACAGCTGCACCTGGAAGTGAAGCCAGAAGTACACGACGAAGTGAGTTTCCAAGTGTTGTACCATAGCCACGTTCAAGTGGTTCTACGACAAACACGCCATAATCTTTGTTTTCATCAATTTTTGTTATATTTGGTTTTTCAAACTCAATCATTTGCTATACTCCCTCTTAAACGAAAAGCTGTGTAATTGTTGATGATTATACACGGCGACGTTTTGGAGGACGAGCACCATTGTGTGGTACAGGAGTTACATCGCGGATTGCAGTTACTTCAAGACCAGCAGCAGCAAGTGCACGAATAGCAGACTCACGACCTGAACCAGGACCTTTAACAGATACTTCAACAGATTTAAGTCCATGTTCTTGAGCGACCTTTGCAGCAGCTTCTGATGCCATTTGAGCGACAAATGGTGTAGATTTACGAGAACCTTTAAATCCAAGTGCACCTGCAGATGACCAAGCGATTGCGTTACCATGCACATCAGTAATCATAACAATTGTGTTGTTAAATGTAGCGTGAATATGGGCAATACCAGATTCGATATTCTTTTTCACACGACGTTTACGTGTTGGTTTAGCCAAGATTTTTACCTCCTTATTTTATTTTATTTTTTCTTACCTGCAATCGCAACAGCTTTACCTTTACGAGTGCGAGCATTATTTTTAGTGTTTTGTCCACGAACTGGAAGTCCACGACGGTGACGGATACCACGGTATGAACCGATTTCCATCAAGCGTTTAATGTTCAAGTTTACTTCACGACGAAGGTCGCCTTCAACTTTGATTGCGTCAACTTCACGACGGATAGCATCTTCTTGATCTGGTGTAAGATCGCGAACACGAATGTCTTCAGAAACGCCTGCAGCAGCAAGGATTTTCTTAGATGTTGGAAGTCCGATACCGTACACATAAGTCAATGAAATTACTACACGTTTGTCATTTGGAATGTCAACTCCAGCAATACGAGCCATGTTTTCTCCTTTCTATTTTATCCTTGACGTTGTTTGTGTTTTGGATTTGCTGGGCAAATTACCATAACACGACCATTACGACGAATTACTTTACAGTATTCGCAAATTGGTTTGACCGATGGTCTTACTTTCATTTTTATCCCTCCAAGTTTTTCGACTATTTAAAGCGGTATGTGATACGTCCACGTGTCAAATCATACGGACTCATCTCCACTGTAACACGATCTCCCGCTAAAATACGAATATAGTTTTTACGAATTTTACCAGAAACTGTTGCTAAAATCTGATGTCCATTTTCAAGTTCAACCGTAAACATAGCATTCGGCATTGTATCGACTACTTTGCCTTCTACTTCAATCACATCGTCTTTTGCCACGCAAAAGTACCTCCATAAATTTCGATTCATTCCTCTGAGCACAGAGGTAACAATTATAAGTCAGACTAACTAATTGTAACACTAGTTGTCCAATATTGCAAGCATGAAAAACGCTTTTATTTCAAATTTGACAAGACTTTTTCAATGTCTGAAAATACATCATTGATATCTTGGTTCCCTTGGATGTCATGTACGAGTCCTTTTGAACGATAAAATGCAATGATTGGTTCTCCTTGTGCAATATTGACGTCTAAACGACGTTTAACCGTTTCTGGTTTGTCATCTTCACGTTGGTAGAAATCATGACCTTGACAGTTATCACAAGTTCCTTCAACTTTTGTAGGATTAAATACTTTGTGGTAAGTTGCACCACAAGTACGGCAGATGAATCGACCACTCAAACGTTCTAATAAGCTTTCTGGGTTCACTTCAATGTTGATGACACCTTCTAACGTGATACCAAGATCTGACAAAGTTTGATCCAAGGCATGAGCTTGTTCAATTGTCCGTGGATAACCATCCAAAAGGAAACCTGTTTCTTTAATATCATCTTGAGCAAGGCGTTCTTTTACGATTCCATTGGTTACCTCATCTGGGACCAATTCACCCTTGTCAATGTATGATTTTGCAAGCACACCCATTTCAGTTTGGTTAGCCATCGCTGCGCGGAACATATCTCCAGTTGAGATGTGCGCTACATGAAACTCTTCAACGATTTTAGCTGCTTGAGTTCCTTTACCTGCTCCAGGCAACCCCATAATTAAAAGATTCATGATGAATACTCCTTATTTTGTTTTTAAATGGAAGCAGGAGCGAATTCCTATTTCCATTTGAAAACAAAATAGAAGGCTGACAAAGTCAACCTTATTCTATTCTGTTGTTGTGTCCATAAATCCGACATACTTACGTTTTAATAAGTAGCCTTCTAATTGTTTCATTCCCTCAATACCTGTTGAAATAATGATTAACAAACTAGTTCCTCCAAGAGCAACTGCATCTGTCAAACCAAATAAATCTCGAGCTAGGATTGGAATGATGGTAATAAAGCCAAGGAATACTGATCCGACACTTGCTAAACGACGTAGCAAACGAGACATAAACTCTTCTGTCCCCTTACCAGGACGAACGCCTGGGATATAGGCACCACTCTTTTGAAGGTTTTCTGCCGTTTTTTCAGGATTGATCTGAACAAACGTGTAGAAGAAGGTGAAGAGAATGATCAATAAGGCATACATTGCAACACCAGTTGGTGTGTTTGTAGCCAACATGGCTTGAGCTGTTCTCACCCATCCTGCATTGTAACCCATAGCGCTAATCACTTGGAAAATTGCAGCAGGCGCTGCTGTAATCGAACTAGCGAAGATGACAGGAATAACTCCTGCTGGGTTTACTTTCAAAGGAAGGTAAGAACTTGATGGAGCTCCTTGTGCAATCTTTGTATATTGGATTGGAATCTTGTATTGTGCTTGCTCTACAAAGGTTGTAAAGTAAACAATAACCAAGACCGCAAGGATTAATACCCCGACAAAAATGAGGGAATTGGTCATTTGACCAGAACGAACGTTCACAAATGCATTTTCATAGATTTCTTTAATCATCTCAGGAATTGATGACACAATCCCCGCAAAGATAATCATTGAAACACCATTTCCGTATCCTTTATCTGTGATTTGTTCTCCAAGCCAAGTCACAATCATGGAACCGGTCGTCAGAATCGCACCGATTAATAGATAAGTCTTAGTATTTGGAGTTGCGACTAATTTCGCCTGAGACAAGGTGTGGAAGGTTGCTGTAATCCCGATGGATTGAACAAAGGCTAGAACCAAAGAAATATAGCGTGTTGCTTGGTTGAGCTTTCTTCGACCAACTTCCCCTTGTTTGCCCCATTCAACAAACTTAGGTAACAGATCCATTTGCAAAAGTTGCACGACGATCGAAGCTGTGATGTATGGGCTAACCCCTAATGCGAAAACTGAGAAGTTCCTCATGGCATTCCCAGAAACCAAACTGAGCATGTTCAAGAAGGACACATCTTGAAGGTTGTTCAGAATTTTCGCATTTACGCCAGGCACTGTAATCGTAGTTCCAATGCGGAAAACAAGAATGATAAAGATTGTAAACAAAATCTTTGATCGTACCTGTTTTACCTTAAAAGCATCTTTTAATAATTTAAAAAACATAGGTCACCTCACTTAGATGACTTCAACTGAACCACCCTTAGCAGTGATAGCTTCTTCAGCTGATTTAGAGAATTTAGCTGCTTTAACAGTCAACTTCTTAGTCAATTCTCCGTTACCAAGAATTTTGATACCTGATTTTTCAGCTTTTACAATTCCTGATTCAACAAGTACTACTGGAGTTACTTCAGCACCATCTTCAAAGGCGTTCAATTGATCAAGGTTCACAATAGCATATTCTTTAGCGTTGATGTTTGTAAATCCACGTTTTGGAAGACGACGGAACAATGGAGTTTGTCCACCTTCAAAACCAAGACGTACACCGCCACCGCTACGAGCTTTTTGACCTTTTTGACCACGGCCAGAAGTTTTACCATTACCAGATGAAGTACCACGACCAACACGGTTGCGGACTTTACGTGAACCTGTAGCAGGTTGTAATTCATGAAGTTTCATTATTTATTTTCTCCTCTTTTGTAAATTGCTAACGCATGTAATCAGGAAAAGGTGTCCTAACTACAAACTCGCCTATACTTATATT
Organism: Streptococcus sp. CP1998; assembly: GCF_041026655.1. Lineage (NCBI taxonomy): Bacteria > Bacillati > Bacillota > Bacilli > Lactobacillales > Streptococcaceae > Streptococcus > Streptococcus sp. CP1998. Next base: position 146,539 of record NZ_CP163380.1, on the reverse strand, counting down.
TAGTTTTAGGGGATGAGAACCTCTCATACCCCTGAAAACTTTGTTTCTATTTTAAATATTTAAATAGATTATTTTACTTCTTCAACTGTTACCAAGTGAGATACAGCAGTGATCATACCACGTACCGCTGGGTTATCTTCTTTAATAACAGAGCTGTTCAATTTGCCAAGTCCAAGTGCTACAACAGTTTTACGTTGTGACGGGATGCGTCCGATTGGAGACTTAGTCAAAGTAATTTTAATTTGAGCCATTTGAATCTCCTTTCTTAAGCCAAGTCAGAAACTGAAATACCACGAAGGGCAGCAACTTCATCAGCGCGTTTCAATTGTGCCAAACCGTTAACAGTTGCACGAACGATGTTGATTGGAGTGTTTGATCCAAGTGATTTAGATGTAACATCTGCAATACCTGCCAATTCGACAACGGCACGAACTGCTCCACCTGCAGCAACCCCAGCCCCTTCGATAGCTGGTTTCAACAATACACGAGCTCCACCAAATACTGATGTTACTTCATGTGGAATTGTTGTTCCAACCATAGGAACTTCGATCAAGTTTTTCTTAGCATCTTCAACAGCCTTACGGATTGCTTCTGGAACTTCTTGAGCTTTACCAGTACCAAATCCAACACGGCCATTACGGTCACCAACAACTACAAGAGCTGCAAAACGAAGACGACGTCCACCTTTAACAACTTTTGTTACACGGTTGATGGCAACTACGCGTTCTTCAAGTTCAACTGCATTATCTTTAAATGCCATTTTCTAGTGTCCTCCTATTAGAATTTCAATCCGTTTTCACGAGCTGCATCAGCCAAAGCTTTAACACGTCCGTGATATAGATATCCACCGCGGTCGAACACCACTTCAGAAATACCTTTAGCAACTGCACGTTCAGCAACGAGTTTGCCGACAACAACGGCTTGTTCAGTTTTTGTTCCTTTTGAAACTTCTTTGTCAAGAGTTGAAGCGCTTGCGAGCGTTACACCCGCTACGTCATCAATTACTTGAGCGTAGATGCCTGTATTAGAACGGAATACGTTCAAACGTGGGCGATCAGCAGTTCCAGAGAGTTTTCCGCGAACGCGACGGTGGCGTTTTTGACGGATTTTGTTTTTATCTGGTTTCGAAATCACAATTTTCACCTCTTAATTTTAAAATCATGTGCTAAGCACTGAGTTGGTAATATGAAGGTTGGTTGAAAAACAACCAAACTACATTATTTACCTGTTTTACCTTCTTTGCGGCGAACGTATTCACCAACATAACGGATCCCTTTACCTTTGTATGGTTCAGGTGAACGAAGGCTACGTACATAAGCAGCTGTTTGACCAACTACTTCTTTTGAAATTCCGCTAACAACGATTGTTGTTGGGTTTGGAAGTTCAAAAGTAATTCCTTCTGGAGCTTCAACTTCGTCTGGGTGTGATTTACCAACAGCCAAAACAAGTTTTGATCCTTGAAGTTGTGCACGGTATCCAACCCCGCGCATTTCAAGTTCTTTCTTGAATCCTTCTGATACACCAGTAACCATGTTGTTCAAAAGGGCACGAGTTGTTCCGTGGATTGTTTTCATTTCTTTTGAGTCGTTTGGACGGTGAAGTGTTACTTCAGTACCTTCCACACGGATTTCAATATCTTTTGAGAACTCACGAGTAAGTTCTCCTTTAGGTCCTTTTACAGTTACAACGTTGTCATTGTTAGTGATTTCAACACCAGCAGGCAACACGATAACTTTATTACCAATACGTGACATGTTTTTTATTCTCCTGTTAAATTGTCAGACCTTTGCAGGCCAGTTTTCACGGGGTTTAAATCTTTTTGATTTAAAAGTTAATGTTTAGGTCTCAATTTCTAAGTGAATCGAGGCATTGTCTCGCAGACATAACTTTGGGTTAGGCAAGAGACAATAACGAAGAGTCACAACGAAATTGGGAGCTAAATATTACCAAACGTAAGCGATAACTTCTCCACCAACGTTCTTTTGGCGAGCTTCTTTATCAGTAAGCAAACCTTCAGAAGTTGAAAGGATAGCAATTCCAAGTCCGTTAAGAACTCTTGGAAGATCTTCACGTTTTTTGTAAACACGCAAACCTGGTTTTGATACACGTTTCAAGTTTGTGATAACTTTTTCACCGTTTTGTCCGTATTTCAAGAATACACGGATGATGCCTTGTTTGTCATCTTCGATGAATTCAACGTTTTTTACAAAACCTTCGCGTTTAAGGATTTCAGCAATCCCTTTTTTGATGTTTGATGCAGGTACTTCAAGTACTTCGTGTTTTGCTTGGTTAGCGTTACGAATACGTGTAAGGAAGTCTGCGATTGGGTCAGTCATAACCATTATAATTTCTCCTCTTACTAGTAGTTTGCAAGTCGCACTTGCTAGTTAATGATTGAGCTAGGCTCAGAAAGTTTTGATACATACAAATGAGCATTTCTCATTTGAACACGAGCTACAACCTGGGCAAAAAAGATAGATTTGTCTTGGAGCAGAGCTCCTGCATCAAATCTCCTATTTTTGCTGGGGTTGTTACGCTCTTTGTATCATGCTATTACCAAGATGCTTTTGTGACACCTGGGATTTGACCTTTGTATGCCAATTCACGGAAGCAAACACGGCAAAGTTTAAACTTGCGGTAAACTGAGTGTGGACGTCCACAACGTTCACAGCGAGTGTATGCTTGAGTAGAGAACTTCGCTGGGCGTTTGTTCTTAGCAATCATAGATTTTTTAGCCATTAGTTTTACCTCCTATATTATTTTGCAAACGGCATACCGAGGCCAGTAAGCAATGCACGTGATTCTTCGTCTGTGTTCGCTGTAGTTACGATTACGATATCCAAACCACGAGTTTTATCAACATCATCAAAGTTGATTTCTGGGAAGATCAATTGTTCTTTCACACCAAGTGTGTAGTTTCCGCGTCCATCAAATGATTTTGTTGGAACACCATGGAAGTCACGTACACGTGGAAGTGAAACTGTTACCAATTTATCCAAGAATTCGTACATACGTTCACCACGAAGGGTAACTTTTGCACCGATCGCAACACCTTCACGAAGACGGAAGCCGGCGATTGATTTTTTAGCCTTAGTGATCAATGGTTTTTGACCTGAGATCAAAGCAAGCTCTTCAGCAGCTTTTTCAAGGTTTTTAGCATTTGATACTGCATCACCAACACCCATGTTCAAAACGATTTTATCAACTTTTGGCACAGCCATAACTGATGAATAGTTGAACTGTTCAGTCAATGATGGTACTACTTCATTAAGGTATTTTTCTTTTAAACGATTAGCCATTATACTTCTCCTTTCCTTCGTGATTAGTCAAGCACTTCGCCTGATTTTTTGTTGTAGCGAACTTTTTTGCCGTCTACAAATTTGTAGCCAACACGTCCAGCAACACCGTTTTTGTCCAAAACTTGAACGTTAGAAGCATGGATTGGAGCTTCTTTTTCAACGATTGCACCTTGAGGGTTTTCGTTATTTGGACGTTGGTGTTTCTTGATGATGTTTACACCTTCTACAACAACTTTATTTACTTTTGGAAGAGCAGTAAGAACAACAGCTTCTACGCCTTTGTCTTTACCAGCGATAACGCGAACTTTGTCGCCTTTTTTTACAAACATTTTATTCTCCTTTTATTCTTACGCCCGATGGGCACCCTGGCTGAGCCAGGGGACTGTGTTTGTTTTTGATTGATTAAAGTACTTCTGGAGCAAGTGATACGATCTTCATGAAACCACCGTCACGCAATTCACGTGCAACTGGGCCAAAGATACGAGTTCCGCGAGGAGTTTTGTCATCACGGATGATCACTGCTGCATTTTCGTCGAACTTGATGTATGAACCATCTTTACGACGAGCACCTGATTTAGTACGAACGATAACAGCTTTTACAACGTCACCTTTCTTAACCGCACCACCAGGAGTAGCTTGTTTTACAGATGCAACGATTACATCACCGATGCTCGCGAATTTACGTTTTGAACCACCAAGAACTTTGATTGTCAAGATTTCGCGTGCGCCACTGTTGTCAGCGACTTTCAAACGAGTTTCTGTTTGAATCATTTACGTTTTCTCCTTTCAGGTATGATTAGATGATGACCGCTTCTTCAACGACTTCTACAAGACGGAAGCGTTTTGTAGCTGAAAGCGGACGAGTTTCCATGATACGAACGATATCGCCTTCTTTAGCAACATTGTTTTCATCATGAGCTTTGTATTTTTTAGAATAGTTGATACGTTTACCATAGACTGGGTGGTTACGTTTAGTTTCAACTACAACTGTGATTGTTTTGTCCATTTTGTCAGACACAACGCGTCCAACAAGAACTTTACGATTATTGCGTTCCATTGAAATTCTCCTTCCCTAGTCTATTATTTAGCTTCTGATTGAACAGTTTTGATACGAGCGATTTGTTTTTTCACTTCTTTCAAACGTCCAGTTTGTTCCAATTGACCAGCAGCTGCTTGGAAACGAAGTTCAAACAATTCTTTTTTCAATTCATTTTCACGCTTCGCGAGTTCTTCTTGAGAAAGACCACGAAGTTCTTTAACAAATTCTTTTACTTCTGTAAGTTTCATGACCTCTCCTTATTCTGCTTCACGTTTCACAAATTTAGTTTTAACTGGCAATTTGTGGCTAGCAAGACGAAGTGCTTCGCGTGCGATCTCTTCAGATACACCAGCGATTTCGAACATCACTTTACCACGTTTAACTGGTGCTACCCAACCTTCAGGAGCCCCTTTACCAGATCCCATACGTACCCCGATAGCTTTAGCGGTGTATGATTTGTGTGGGAAAATCTTAATCCAAACTTTACCACCACGTTTCATGTAACGAGTCATGGCGATACGAGCAGCTTCGATTTGACGGTTTGTGATCCAGTGGCTAGTTGTAGCTTGAAGACCGTATTCACCGAATGCTACTTCTTTTCCACCTTTTGCTTCACCGCGCATTTTACCACGGAATTCGCGACGGTGTTTTACACGTTTAGGTACTAACATTGGTTATTTACCTCCTTTAGCGTCTTTACGAGCTGGAAGAACTTCACCACGGTAGATCCATACTTTAACACCAAGTTTACCGTAAGTAGTGTCTGCTTCTTCCCAAGCGTAATCGATATCAGCGCGAAGTGTGTGAAGTGGAACAGTTCCTTCAGAGTATCCTTCTGCACGGGCAATATCTGCACCGTTCAAACGACCTGATACTTGAGTTTTGATTCCCTTAGCTCCAGCACGCATAGCACGTTGGATCGCTTGCTTTTGTGCACGACGGAAAGCAACACGTTGTTCCAATTGACGAGCGATTCCTTCACCAACAAGGTGAGCATCCAAGTCAGGACGTTTGATCTCAATGATGTTGATGTGTACTTGTTTACCAGTCAATTTATTAAGAGCTGCACGAAGTGCATCAACGTTTGCTCCACCTTTACCGATAACCATACCTGGTTTAGCAGTGTGAAGAGAAACGTTAACTTTGTTTACTGCGCGTTCGATTTCAATAGTTGAAACGGCTGCGTCAGCCAATTCTTTTTGAATGAATTTACGGATTGCAAGATCTTCATGAAGGTAATCCGCGTATTCTTTTTCAGCATACCATTTGGCATCCCAATCACGGATGATACCAACACGCATACCAATTGGATGTACTTTTTGACCCACGAGTTTACCTCCTTATTTTTCTGCAACAGCTACTGTGATGTGAGCTGTACGTTTGTTGATTGGTGAAGCTGAACCTTTCGCACGTGGACGGAAACGTTTCATTGTTGGTCCTTCGTTTGCGAATGCTTCAGATACTACCAAGTTAGCTTTTTCCAAACCAAAGTTGTTTTCAGCGTTTGCTACTGCTGAGTTCAACACTTTAAGGATGATCCCTGCAGCTTTGTTTGGTGTGAATGTCAAAATAGCGATGGCATCGGCTACGCTTTTACCACGGATGTTGTCAAGAACAAGACGTGATTTACGAGGTGAAACACGCACTGTACGAGCCATTGCTTTAGCTGAAGTAATTTCTGCCATTTATGTTCTCCTTATTTTCTACGTGTCTTCTTGTCGTCTGCCGCGTGACCTTTGTAAGTACGAGTTGGTGCAAATTCACCAAGCTTGTGACCTACCATGTCTTCTTGGATGTAAACAGGTACATGTTTACGTCCATCATAAACTGCGATAGTGTATCCGATGAAACTTGGGAAGATCGTTGAACGACGTGACCAAGTTTTAATTACTTTTTTCTTTTCGTCATTTGCTTGAGCTTCAACTTTTTTCATCAAATGCTCATCGACGAAAGGTCCTTTTTTAAGACTACGTCCCATTTTGTAATTTTCTCCTTTAAAATTTAGTACCACAGCGGCTTGCCGCTATGCGGCTACCGAGCTGGCGGAAAGTGTAAGCTAGTTGCTTATGATTATTTTTGGTTGCGACGACGAACGATAAGTTTGTCAGATTTCGCTTTCTTGTTACGAGTTTTAAGACCAAGCGCAGGTTTACCCCAAGGAGTAGATGGCGCTTTACGTCCAACTGGTGCTTTACCTTCACCACCACCGTGTGGGTGATCATTCGGGTTCATTACAGAACCACGAACTGTAGGGCGAACACCTTTCCAGCGGTTACGTCCCGCTTTACCAAGGTTAACAAGTCCATGTTGTTCGTTTCCGACAACACCAACTGTAGCACGGCAAGTTCCAAGAATCATACGAACTTCGCCTGATTGAAGACGAACAAGTACATATTTACCTTCAGAACCCAATACTTGAGCAGAAGCTCCAGCAGCACGTACCAATTCTCCACCTTTACCAGGTTTCAATTCGATGTTGTGGATCAAAGTACCAACTGGGATGTTAGCAAGTGGAAGAGCATTTCCGACTTTGATATCTGCTTCTGGTCCTGATACGATGCGTTGACCTACTTCAAGGCCTTTAGGGGCGATGATGTAAGCTTTCACACCGTCAGTGTAGTGTACAAGCGCGATGTTAGCTGAGCGGTTTGGATCGTATTCGATCGTTTTAACGACTGCTTCAACTCCATCTTTATTACGTTTGAAATCGATCAAACGGTAATGACGTTTGTGTCCACCACCTTGGTGACGAACAGTGATACGACCGTTGTTGTTACGACCTGCTTTGTTTTTAAGAGAAACAAGCAAAGTTTTCTCAGGTGTGTTTGTTGTGATTTCAGCGAAATCCAAAGAAGTCATATTACGGCGACCGTTTGTTGTTGGTTTATAAACACGAATTCCCACGATATTTCCTCCTTAGATTATTCAGCTTCAGTAGCAAACAACTCGATTGCTTTAGAATCAGCTGCAAGCGTGATGATAGCTTTTTTAGTTTTTGAAGTAAAACCAGTGTAACGTCCAACGCGTTTTGCTTTAGGTTTTACGTTTACAGTGTTCACATTCGCAACTTTTACACCTTCAAACGCAGCTTCAACAGCTTGTTTGATCAAAAGTTTGTGAGCGCGAGTGTCAACTTCGAATACATATTTGCCTGCTTCAAGTTGAGCCATTGACTTTTCAGTGATAACAGGTTTTTTGATAACATCATACAAATTCATTATGCAAGAACCTCCTCGATTTTAGAGATAGCTGCTTGAGTAACAAGAAGTTTGTCACTATTTGCGATGTCAAGAACACTTGCAGTTGTAGCAGTCGCAACTTTCACGTTTGGAAGGTTACGAGCTGAAAGAGCTGCGAATTCATTTCCTTCTTCAAGAATAACAAGGACTTTAGAATCGATGCTCAAAGCTGCAAGAACTTTTGCAAATTCAGCAGTTTTTGGAGCTGTAAATTCAAGAGAATCAACGGCTACAAATTTGTTTTCAGCAACTTTTTCTGAGTAAACAGATTTAAGTGCAAGGCGACGAACTTTTTGAGGAAGTTTGTACGCATAGCTACGTGGAGTTGGTCCGAAGACGATTCCACCACCACGCCATTGTGGAGAGCGGATAGAACCTTGACGCGCACGTCCAGTTCCTTTTTGACGCCATGGTTTGCGTCCGCCACCTGAAACGGCTGAACGGTTTTTAACTGCGTGAGTTCCTTGACGAAGGCTAGCACGTTGGCTGATGATCACATCAAATACAACTGCTTGGTTTGGTTCGATACCAAAGATCGCATCGTTAAGAACAACTTCGCCCGCTTGTTTACCAGTTTGGTCGAATAATGTTACATTTGCCATTTTGACTGTATTCCCCTTTCCTTATTATTTACCAGCTTTAACTGCTGACTTGATAGTGATAAGAGATTTCTTAGCACCTGGTACGTTACCTTTGATAAGGATAACGTTCTTTTCTGGAACAACTTGTACAACTTCAAGGTTTTGAATTGTTACACGATCGCCACCCATGCGTCCTGCAAGGTTTTTACCTTTGAATACGCGGTTAGGTGCAACAGGTCCCATAGAACCTGGACGACGGTGGTAACGAGAACCGTGAGCCATTGGTCCACGTGATTGTCCGTGGCGTTTGATAACACCTTGGAAACCTTTACCTTTAGAAGTACCAGTTACATCAACAATGTCTCCAGCTTCGAAAGTGTCAACTGTGATTTCAGCACCAACTTCCAAGCCTTCAACGTTTTTGAATTCACGAATGAAGCGCTTAGGAGCCGTGTTAGCTTTTGCTACATGTCCTTTAGCAGGTTTGTTGCTCAATACTTCGCGTTTGTCATCGAAACCAACTTGGATAGCGTTGTAACCATCCGTTTCAACAGTTTTAACTTGAAGAACAACGTTTGGAGTTGCTTCGATAACTGTTACAGGGATCAATTCGCCAGCTTCAGTGAAGATTTGAGTCATTCCCACTTTTTTCCCTAAGATTCCTTTTGTCATGAGAAAATAGTTCCTTTTCTATAGTTTTTTATTCAAAAAGTTTTTAACGAGCGTTTTTTATGCTCTTGATCAAGCTTTAGATTAAAGTTTGATTTCTACGTTTACACCACTTGGAAGATCCAATTTCATCAAGGCGTCAACTGTTTTTTGAGTTGGGTTGATGATGTCGATCAAACGTTTGTGTGTACGCATTTCGAATTGTTCGCGAGAATCTTTGTATTTATGAGTCGCACGAATGATTGTGTAGAGGCTACGCTCAGTTGGAAGTGGGATTGGGCCCGCAACTTGTGCACCTGTACGAGTAGCTGATTCTACGATTTTTGCAGCCGCTGTGTCAAGTGTACGGTGTTCGTACGCTTTCAAACGGATGCGGATTTTTTTGTTTGCCATCTTTTTCTCCTTTTCGTCTATTTAAGATAATAGGCTAGCTCCACAAGAAAACCGACGCGCGTTGCGTGGCAATGCAACCGAGCGTGTCGCAACCTCTTGCATCAAAGCTAATAGCTGTTTTTTCACAGCACCATAGTAGTTTAACACAAACAAAGGCCCAATGCAAGGGATTTGAGAAGATTTTTTTCGTTTTTTTAATGAAAGTGTTTTCGAAAGAAATTGAGTGCTAAAAAAGTTGCTATTATATAGGAAAAAGGGAGCGAGACAGAACAAATTTATATCCAATTTGTTCGTCGTCTCGCCCCCGCACAATTGATTAGGTTATCTTTGGAGCTTAACAAGCGAACAAAGATACCAATCAACCACTGCGTCTAGCAGTTATTCCTATTATTCTCAGATGGCTGTAGTCTTTTTTCTTCCTATTTATCTATTTCTAGAAATTCCGTCCTGATTTGTTATAGCCATATTTTTCGACGAAATGCTCGCGGAATTCTAAGAGATTGTCATCCATGATAGCTTGACGGACCTGCTTCATGAGGTTGATCAAGAAATAGAGGTTGTGGTAGCTGGTCAAGCGAATGCCGAAGGTCTCATCTGCCTTGAGGAGGTGGCGAAGGTAAGCTCGGGTATAGTTCTTACAAGTGTAGCAACCACATTCGGGATCTAGCGGTGTAAAGTCTTCTGCAAATTGCGCATTTTTCACTACTAGGCGTCCTTGGCTAGTCATACAGGTACCATTTCGCGCAATCCGCGTCGGCAAGACACAGTCAAACATGTCCACTCCACGAATAACGCCATCAATCAGACTGTCTGGAGCCCCCACTCCCATGAGATAGCGTGGCTTGTTCTCCGGTAAGAGCGGAGTTGTAAAATCTAGTACCGCATTCATCTCTTCATGGCTTTCACCAACAGCTAAGCCACCGATGGAATATCCTGGGAAGTCCATGCTGACCAGATCCTGGGCGGACTGACGGCGCAAGTCTTCAAATCCAGCCCCTTGGACAATCCCGAAAAGACCTTGATCATGAGGACGACGGTGAGCCTTAAGGCCACGTTCTGCCCAACGACTGGTCCGTTCGATTGATTTTTTCACATAATCATAGGGTTGATAGAACTGAGGACATTCATCAAAGGACATCATGATGTCGCTTCCTAGATTGTTTTGGATGGAGATGGCTTTTTCTGGAGAGAGGAACATCTTCGAACCGTTGAGGTGATTTTTAAAGGTTACCCCTTCTTCGGTGATGTTGCGGGTATCCGCTAATGAATAGACCTGGAAGCCTCCACTATCTGTCAAAATCGGTTGGTCCCAGTTCATGAACTGGTGCAGTCCACCTGCTTTTGCTACTAGATCATCCCCGGGACGAAGCCAGAGATGGTAGGTGTTGGCCAAGATAATTCCGGAGCCCATTTCCTTGAGTTCTTCTGGCGATTGAGTCTTAACGGTTGCCTGAGTCCCTACAGGCATAAACATTGGGGTCGGGAAGGTCCCGTGAGGGGTGATAATTTCTCCCAGACGAGCACCTGTATGCTTTTCTTTTTTGATTAATCGATATTGAATCGGTGAATCTGTCATGGTTACCTCCGTACTGGGAAAAACAGTCCCAGCCTTCTTATTCCTGTCACAGTTTTCCTGTGAGCACCTGTACGATTGTACCAAATTTTACCGGCTCTGTCACGGACTTATGTTATAATAAAAAGTACTACTATGAAGAGAGTGTCATCTATGAACCTTAAACTGATTCGCCTCCGGGCACGTACCATGCAAGTCCAGCAACCGGGCTTAGCTATCCTTTTTGCCTTGCCGGTCCTATTGACCATTCTTACTAACTTTCTCTTAAGTGGGCAAGATCTGATCGATCTACTACCGGATATGACCTTGCTGCAAGCAAGTATCTACATGATCCAGCGGCAGCTCTTTCCTTCTGTCGTCTCCTTTGTCATCTCCATTATAGTGGTTGGTGCGACTTTTAGCTATTTAGATACGATTAATCCCAAGATCGAACACCGAACACGCGTCTTAGATATCTTTAAACAAGATCGCTTTACCTCTGTATTTGCCACCTTGATCTTAAAGCAAGTCGTCCTCTTTTTATGGGGACTCATCCTCTATGTAGGGAGTCTCATCAGCACCTACGCTAGCATTCTATTTTTGGCGATCTACGATAAGGTGAGTAACCCTAGCACTTTGAGTGCTTCCAGTCCTGAATTCCAATCTCTCATGCAACAAATGCCTCTGATGACTGCTGGTGTTGTACTTGGCCTGATTGGCCTCCTCTTTTATCTGCCACAATACTACAGTCTCAGCTTGGTCGAATTGATCCTCTATGAGCAATTACGAGACGGCGACTACAAGGGAGCCTTTGGAGTCCTTCGCCAAAGTCGTGAAACCATGAAAGGGTTCCGCAGCAATCGCTTGGTGCTCGATCTAACCTTGGTTGGTTGGTACTTTCTGAATTACTTCACGCGCGATGTCATCGGCTTTTATACCATGCCTTATTTTATCAACTGCCAAATTGCCTTTTATGATCAAATCAAGCAGATTAAACAAGGGCCGCGCCATTTTACAGACCATCCAAGCCATGAAACTGAATAAGAGTAAGAAGAAAACCCCAGCTTGCTGGGGTTTTCTTCTATGTCAATTGTTTATCATTTATAAACCGTACAGGGAATCTCCTAAGATCAGTCGGGTGTGTTCCCGTTTGATACAGCGGTTCATGACGATATCTTCTCGTCCAGCTCCACGAAGGATTTCTTCTGCTTCTTGATTTTCCAGCTCCAATTGTGCCCAGAAAATTTTCGCATCCGTCTCAATAAAATCACGTGCCACATCTGGTAAAAACTCACTGCGACGATATACATCAACGATATCTACTGGGAATGGGATCTCCTGTAAGCTAGCGTACACCGTTTCTCCAAGGATCTGGCCACCAGCTGCACGAGGATTAACGGGAATAATCCGATAGCCCCGTTCTTGCATCTCCTTGCTGACACGATGACTGGTCGTATCTTCACGATCAGATAATCCAACTACAGCGATGATCTTGCTCGTTTCTAGGTAATGTTTGATAATGCCATCACTAGGATTGCGAAATGAATAAGCCATAAGAATCTCCTTTTGTGTTTCTTGTCTTAAGAATTTATATGGTACTGGACGTGCTTGTATGACGTCCATTTTATTTGGCTTCATACCATGTTTTGCCTTCATTTTCATCGGCTTCCAGTGGTACCGCAAGTTCGATAGCGGATTCCATGGTCTCTTTGACGAGTTCTTTGATCGCTGCCAGTTCATCACTTGGTACCTGCAGAACGATTTCATCGTGCACCTGAAGAAGCATCTTGGTCTTGTATGCTCCTCTTTCTAGCGCTTGGTCCAAGTGGATCATGGCAATTTTCAAGATATCTGCTGCCGATCCTTGGATGGGTGAGTTGATAGCTGTCCGCTCCGCAAAGCCTCGAACATTGAAGTTGCGAGAATTGATATCTGGAATCTCCCGACGACGCTTGAAGAGGGTTTCTACATAGCCTTTGTCACGCGCTTCCCGTACCACTCTCTCCATATAGTCCTTGATGCCAGGGTAGCGTTCGAAATAGGTCTCAATGTAGGCCTTGGCTTCTTTTCGACTGATCCCCAGGTTGTTAGACAGGCCAAAGTCGGAAATTCCATAAACCACACCGAAGTTTACTGCTTTGGCATTTCGCCGGTCATTCGGCGTCACATCTTCTGGTTTTTCAATGTTGAAGACGCGCATAGCAGTCGATGTATGGATATCTGCCCCATGCTTAAAGGCATCAATCAAATGCTCATCTCCTGAAATATGGGCCAAGACGCGCAGTTCGATCTGTGAATAGTCCGAACTCAACAAGACACTGTTGTCCTCTTCTGGGACAAAGGCCTTGCGGATGAGACGACCTTGTTCCAAACGGACAGGAATGTTTTGCAGGTTGGGATCCACGCTGGACAAGCGGCCTGTCTGCGTCAAATCCTGTACATAACGGGTATGGATCTTCCCATCTTCCAAAATCCAATCTTGAAGACCGATGACATAGGTTGACTGGATCTTAGCAATTTGGCGGTATTCAAGAATCTTAGACACGATTGGTTCAATTGGAGCCAGGCGTTCCAAGACATCAACAGCTGTTGAATAGCCGGTTTTGGTCTTCTTAGTATATTCAAGAGGGAGTTCCAATTTTTCAAAGAGGATGACGCCCAATTGTTTTGGAGAATTGATGTTGAACTCTTCTCCTGCAAGCTCGTAGATTTCTTGGGTCAAGCGCTCCAAGACCACTTCGTTTTCCACCTGCATGTCTTCTAGGGTCTGGCGCTCTACCTTGATCCCCGCGATTTCCATCTTGGCCAAAACAGCTGCTAGTGGTTGCTCCATATCATAGAGCAAATCTAGCTGGTCATGGGCTTGCAACTGCTCCATCATAGGCTCTTCGGTATCCAGTAGAACAGCGACTTTCCGTGCCAAATGCTCTAATAGGACCGCCTTCTCTGGGATAGCTTTTTTGACTCCCTTGCCATAAACGACTTCGTCCAGCGGCAGCGCAATCTGACTATAGAGACTCGCAATGGTTGAAATCTCATTGTCCTCTACGGTCGACAAGAGATACTTGGCCAATCGACTGTCAAACGCGGGATTTTGAAGGGTAATGCCCAAGTGGCTGAGCAAGACCTTGGCCCGTTTGAAGTCATAGACCTTGAGGGGCGTTTTTTCGAGAAATTCTTTGAAAATCGGTGTTTGTAAAAGATCAGTATCTGTACTCGCGTAGAGCTGACCTTTGGTCCCCCATGCGAAACCGATGATGGGTTCCGTATGGTAATTGTCCCCAAAAATCTCAAAATGGAAGAAACTATCTTCCGTAAGCATATCTGAAGTAACTTGCTCGACTTCTGTATAGTCAATGGCTACAGGAGCTGCTTCTTCTCCACTGAGATCCAAGGCCTGACGGAGTTGCTTAAAGCCCATCTCCTCATAAAACTTGGCGAGATTTTCTAGATGAGGACCCGAATAGGTGATATCGTCAAGCCCAATCTCAATGGGCGCATTGGTATCGATGGTTGCGAGAGTCTTAGACAGATAGGCCTGCTCCTTGTCGTTGATGAGGTTTTCCTTCATCTTAGAAGCCTTCATCTCGTCGATATGCTCGTAAATGCCATCGAGAGAACCGTACTCTATGAGTAGTTTGATCCCGGTCTTTTCTCCGATCTTAGTAACACCTGGGATATTATCCGATTTATCTCCCATCAAGGCCTTGAGGTCGATAAATTGCTCGGGTGTCAGCCCCATCTTTTCTTTGAGATAGGCTGGAGTGAATTCCTCAAACTCCGCTACCCCTTTTTTAGAGATTTCAACCACCGTATTGTCATCTGTCAGCTGGATCAAATCCTTATCCCCAGAGACAATAGTCACATCAAATGGCACCGGAGTAGTTTCTGCCATCTTATCTAGTGTTCCAATAATATCATCCGCTTCATACTGGGCCAGCTCATAATGGCGGATTCCCAAATGATCCAGTTGTTCACGAATGAAAGGAAACTGCTCACGGAACTCATCTGGAGTTTTTGCACGGCCCCCTTTGTAGTCAGCATACATCTCCGTCCGAAAAGTCGTCTTTCCTGCATCAAAAGCAACGAGGACATGGGTCGGTTGGATGCGCTCCAAGAGATGACTCAACATGAGGTTAAAGCCATAGACCGCATTGGTATGCAAACCATTGGCATTTTTGAAGCGATCAATTTGATGATAGAGTGCGAAAAAGGCACGAAAAGCGACGGAAGACCCGTCGATGAGTAGTAATTTATTCTTTTTTTCCATAGGCCTATTATACCACGAATCACAAGGTCTCTGGTACATAAAAACTCTACCCTTTCGGGTAGAGCCTTCTTTAGGAGTTTCTTATGAAAAATGAAGAGAAGTGTTTATTCGCCGTAACAAGAACCTTGTTGTGGCAATTTCTTAAAGCGTTTTGGATAATTGACTGAGATTTTCATTTTCTGTACCTCATTTCTTATTGGATGAGTACAGTATACAAGAGAAATCTAAACGATTCCTTATAGAAAGCTTCAAGAAAACTAAAAGCTGAGACGCAAAACACGCGGTTGTTTTCTACTACAAGCTGGTAACTGAAGATGGAGCCCTGTCTCATCTTGGCTCCAAGAAAGGGGCTGACTTTCTCCAAGGAGTTCCACCTTTTGAATGCTCGCATGAAGGATTCTCGGTTGCTTGAGATCATAGGCGAGAGACGGCAAGGTCAGCTCTTCTGTCCTTCCACTTGGTTCCAGCTGGATAGCATAAAGCAGGCCTTCACGCATGGTATAGCGGAAATCTTGGCTGGTATAGAGTGGCGCTTGCCCGTCTGAGAAGGAACCTTCCTGGGCCTCGGTCGGTCCGTCCGATGACACCCGCCAAGGCCGACTCTGATAAATGGCTTCTCCATTTACCGCCAGCCAGTCCCCGATCTCTGTGAGGATGTCTTGGTCTTGCTCAGGGATAGTGCCATCTGCCTTGGGTCCAATATTGAGCAGAAGATTGCCATTTTTGGCCACAACATCGACTAAATTTTGTAGCAATTCCTTACTGGTCTTGTAGGCTAGATCCTGGGTATAGCACCAAGAATTACGGGCGATCGCGGTATCCATTTGCCACGGAAAGGCTTGCGTCTCTCCGTATTCTCCCCGCTCCATCTCGACGATTCCTGAACCGAAAGGGAGGGCATCCTGTTTGTAACAAACAGCCACCTTGCGATCCTCTTGTGCTGCTAGATTGTAATAATAAGCCAAAAAGCGCATCAAGTAGGGACGGAAACTCTCATGCTGGATCCACCAGTCAAAATAAAGGAGCTCTGGCTGGTAGTCCCGCACCAGTTCACAGGTTCGCAAAAGCCAATCTTCCAAGAATTCTTTGCTTGGATAAGGCTTGGAAGTCAGATCAAAATGATCCTTGGGCTCTGGCTTGGCTGGCCAATAAAGGCTGTCTCTTGGGACTTCTTGCGGAATGTCACTAGTGAATTCCTTGCCATGTGAAAAGAAAAACTGGTGTTCTGCCCGGTGAGAGGACGTACAGAAGTGCAGGCCACGTTTTTCTGCTTCCTCCCTCAACTCCCCTAAGACATCTCGTCTCGGCCCCATTTCTAAGCTATTATAAGACGAGAGAGTAGAGGCATACATCTGAAAGCCATCGTGGTGCTCCGCAACTGGGAAAAGATACTGAGCTCCCGCTTTTTGAAAGAGATCTAGCCAAGATGCCGGATCAAAACGATCGGCTGTAAATAGAGGAATGAGATCCTTGTAACCAAAGCTAGCCTGGTCTCCAAAATGCTCTCGATGATAGTCATAGCAAGGATTCCCTTGGATATACATATTTCGCGAATACCATTCCGAACCAAAGGCAGGTACACTGTAGACCCCCCAGTGGATAAATATTCCAAATTTGGCATCTCGATACCAATCTGGACAGACTTGATGGCTAAGAGAGTCCCAGGTTGGTTCAAAAGGACCTGACTGGACAACTTGATCAATCTCTTCAAGGCTTATCATTCTCTTCTCCTCTTTTCTTGTTACTACCTCTATTGTAACGAGAAAGCCTCGTTTGTAAAGACAAACGAGGGGAATGTTTAAATTAGTAGACAAAGAGCTTGATCTAGGAGAATCAAGCTGATGATGAATGAAATGAAGCTTCTAGCCCTTCACTGCTTGAGAAATAAAACGAGCGATGGCGTCTGTCTCCCCTTGGTGGAGAGCTTTAACAATTTTGGACCCCACAATAACCCCATCTGAGACCTTGTTGAAACGGTGAACGTCCTCCATGCTGGAAACTCCAAAACCTGTTAAAACAGGAATGGACGCTATTTCGTGTAATTGGGCCAAGTGGTGATCCAAATCATCTCGATAGCTACCAGCTTTCCCCGTCACCCCATTGACAGCAACGGCATAGATAAATCCTTCTGCATCATGGATCAATTTCTTCTGGCGCTCGATTCCTGTGGTTAGGCTCACTAGCGGCACCAAAGCGATGTCTTTATCCACTAATAGAGGCTCTACCAAATTCGCATGCTCATGGGGGAGGTCCGGAATAATCACTCCTTTGACTGCTGTTCCTTCTACATCTCTAAAAAAGTTTTCGAGCCCATATTGGAACAAGGGGTTGAAATAGGTCATGATGACCAAAGGAACACTTGTCTCCAAGTGCTGGATCGTTTGCACCAGACCCTCTGTCGTTGTCCCATGGGCTAAACTGCGTAATCCTGCCTCTTCAATCACAGGGCCATCTGCCACCGGATCTGAAAAAGGAATGCCTACTTCAATAGCTGAGACACCAAGCTCCTCCAAAAATTGGATGGTTTCCTGCAAACCTGCCAGGCCTTTTTCATGATCTCCTGCCATGATATAAGGAACAAAGATCCCTTGCTGCTGGTCTTTCAGCTTTTGTAAATGCTCTGTTAAGGTCTTTCCCATCTTACTCTCCTCTCTCTTGTTCTAGGCGGTCTTTGACTTGTACCACATCTTTATCCCCACGACCTGATAAGCAAACAATCATGGATTTTTCAGGCCCCATCTCCTTGGCCAATTTCACCGCATAGGCGATAGCATGGCTCGATTCCAGAGCTGGAATGATTCCTTCTACTTTTGAAAGCAATTGAAAAGCTTCTAGTGCTTCTTGGTCTGTCACAGGCACATAGGTCGCCCGCTTGATTTCATGGAAATAAGAATGCTCTGGCCCAATCCCTGGGTAATCGAGACCTGCTGAAATCGAGAAAGCTTCTAAAATCTGTCCATGCGCATCCTGTAAAACATCCATCAAGGCGCCGTGAAGGACTCCCGGACGCCCCTTGGTCAAGGTTGCTGCATGCTGGTCTGTATCTACCCCAAGGCCAGCAGCTTCTGCCCCATACATGGCAACAGAGGTATCCTCAACAAAAGGATAGAAGAGCCCAATGGCGTTCGATCCACCTCCTACACAGGCTAAGACTGCATCTGGTAGCGCACCATCATTTTGCTCTGCAAATTGGCGTTTGGCTTCCCTGCCGATGACACTTTGAAAATCACGGACAATTTCTGGGAATGGATGAGGTCCTAGAGCAGAACCCATGATATAGTGGGTATCCTCCACATTTGCTACCCAGGCTCTGAGGGCAGCATTGACCGCATCCTTGAGAACACGCGACCCATCTGTTACTGATTGAACCTTGGCGCCCAACAATTCCATCCGAAAGACATTGAGGGCTTGGCGTTTGACATCTTCTTCTCCCATGTAGATGGTACATTCCATATCAAATAAAGCAGCA
Organism: Streptococcus sp. CP1998; assembly: GCF_041026655.1. Classification (NCBI taxonomy): domain Bacteria; kingdom Bacillati; phylum Bacillota; class Bacilli; order Lactobacillales; family Streptococcaceae; genus Streptococcus; species Streptococcus sp. CP1998. Next base: position 128,028 of record NZ_CP163380.1, on the reverse strand, counting down.
GCCGTTGCCGTTGCAACACCGTGCTGTCCAGCCCCTGTTTCTGCGATGATCTTCTTTTTGCCCATCCGGTGTGCCAATAAAACCTGTCCTAGGGCATTATTAATTTTATGAGCCCCTGTGTGGTTGAGGTCTTCTCTTTTAAGAAAAATCTTGGCTCCACCGACATACTTGGTAAGATTTTTAGCGTAATAGAGCGGTGTTTCCCGACCGACATATTGTTTCAGAAGCTGATCCAATTCTGCTTGAAAAGAAGGATCTGCCTGACTTTCTCTGTAGGCTTCTTCTAATTCTAAAACTGCTGTCATCAAGGTTTCAGGGACAAATCGTCCCCCGAACCGCCCGTAAAATCCGTTTTGATCTGGTTGTTTATATGCCATGCTTGACCCTTTCTATAAATCGTTTTATCTTTTCTTGATCTTTTATTCCATTTGTCTCGACCCCACTGGATACATCCACCGCATAAGGATGAAAGAAGCGAATGGCATCTGCTACATTGTCTTCCGTCAAGCCTCCTGCAATAAAGAAGGGCTTTGTAACGTTTTGACTTTCGAGTTCTTGCCAGTTAAAAGTCTGCCCACTTCCTGCTACAGGAGCATCAAAGAGCAGATAATCGGCACTGGTCTCAGGAAGAGTCGCGTCTTTTCCCACTTGAACAGCGCGAATCGTTTGTTGGGGAAGGTCTTGCAAGATATTATCATCTATCGGCCCATGCACTTGTATCAGGTCCAAGCCCACAACTTGGCAAGCTTGCTCCACTTCTTCTCTTTGTGGTGATACAAAAACACCGACTTTTTGAACCCCCTTTGGAATCCCTGTAGCCAACTGCCGAGCTTGCTCCAGCGTGACTTGCCGTTTGCTTGGTGCAAAAACAAAACCAATATAATCTGCACCAGCTTCAACAGCCGTCTTCACGGCTTCTGGAGTGGACAATCCGCAAATTTTAACCTTTGTCAATCTGCAACTCCTTTACTTTTTCAGCCACATTGTCTGCCTTCATGAGGGCTGTTCCAACGAGAATGCCATTAAAATCAGGAGCCAGCATGCGCGCGTCTGCTGCTGTGAAGATAGCAGACTCAGAGATATAGACCGGTTCTTGTTCAAAGCTTGTCGCCAATTCAAGGCTAGTATGGAGGTCTGTCTCAAAGGTCACCAAGTTGCGATTATTGACCCCTATGATCTGAGCCCCAATCCGGTGAGCTACCTCTAGTTCTGTCAGATTATGGGTCTCCACCAAGACCTCCAGGCCAAGATGGGTCGCAAAATCGAAGAGTTCTTTCAGACGAGCCTCTGATAAGGCTGCAACTATCAACAAGATCACGGTCGCCCCTGCGTTTCGCGCCCGAATTATTTGCTTTTCATCTACAATGAAATCTTTGTTGAGGGTGGGGATACGTACTTGACTAGATATTTCCCGGAGATACTCGATACTGCCCTTGAAAAACACTTCATCGGTCAAGATAGAAATCATCACGGCCCCATTTTCTTCGTAAGTCTTAGCCTGTGCGACGATATCCACATCGACATGAATATCTCCCAGACTCGGGCTAGCCTTTTTCACTTCCGCAATGACCTGAAGCTTTTCTGGATGACTCTTTAGGTAATCATACAGGCGGTAGGTCTCGCGCAAAGGTTGAAGTTCTTCTTCTTTCATCGCAGCCACTTCACGCGCCTTTTCCTTTAGAATCTTTGGCAAGAATTCTTGACTCATTTTTGATACTCCTGTAATAATCTCAATTTCTCAAGGGCAGCCCCACTGGCAATCACTTCACGTGCCAAGGCAATCCCTTCCTTGATAGAATCTACCTTGCCGTTGGCATAAAAACCAAGGCCAGCATTCAAAACAGTCACCTCTAAGAAGGGACTCGCTTCATTCTTCAAGACGCTGAGCAAAATTTCCGCATTGCGTTTGGCGTCTCCACCTCGTACTTGATCAATTTCAATGCGCTCCATTCCTATATTTTCTGGTTGAAAGCTGTATAAGGTAACCTGTCCATTTTCCAGAATAGCGAGCTGAGTTTCCCCATCAAGGCCTGCCTCGTCTAAACCTTGTGGACCACTCACCACCACTGCGCGTTTCCGACCCAAATTCTTTAGAATCTCCGCCGTACTTTCCAGCATATCTGGACGACTGGTTCCCAATAGCTGGGTTTCTAGAGGAATCGGATTGATAAGAGGACCGGTTAAGTTCATCACCGTTGGAACCCCTAGCGCCAAGCGAGCGGGCATAATATAGCGCATGCCAGGATGCAGATTTTTGGCAAATAGGAAGACAATGCCCGCCTTTTCAAACACTCGTCCCAAATCTTCTGGACCCAAATCAAGGTTAATCCCTAGAGCTTCTAGCACATCCGCAGAACCAGATTTAGAAGAGATCGAACGATTTCCGTGTTTCGCCATCTTGATGCCACCACCAGCAAGAACGAAGGCAGCTGTTGTTGAAATATTGAAACTATAAGAACGATCACCCCCAGTTCCACAATTGTCCATTGCTCCTTGAACTTCTGTAGGAATAGCGACTGCATAGGCCTGCATCACTTTTGCAATAGCCGTCCGCTCTTCAACCGTTTCTCCCTTCATTTTGAGACCTAGAAGAAGGGCCGTCACCTGTGCTTCTGAAGCACGACCAGCAACGACTTCCTCCATGGTTGCTTCTAACTCTGCACTGGTTAGATCCATTCCTTCCGCTACTTTTGCAAGCACTTGTTTCATCTTCCGCTCCTTGACTAGTTTGACAAAATTTTCGATGGTCTTGAGCCCATCTGGCGTCCCGATACTTTCTGGATGGTATTGAAAACCATAAATCGGTAAGCTACGGTGTTGAATTCCCATAATCGCTTGATCATCCGTCGTCCGAGAGGTAATGACAAAATCCTCTGGCATGTCTTCAATCGTCAGCGAATGGTAACGCATGACTGGGACTTCTTTTGCGACACCCGCGTATAGAGGAGAGGGAGCTTCTAGCTGTATCTGGCTTTGTTTGCCATGCATGACCTGTGGTGCCAATCCCAAGCGCCCTCCAAAAACTTCCGCAATCGCTTGATGTCCCAGGCAAATCCCCAAGATTGGTTTGACCCCTGCGAAATCTCGGATCATCTCCTCCATCTTGCCCGCATCCTTTGGCCAACCTGGACCTGGAGAAAAGACCAAGGCATCTGCTTCTTGGGCAACTTGGTACAAATCCGGATCATCATTTCGAAGCACCTGGACCTCATCAAATTTTCCGATATACTGCGCCAAATTGTAGGTAAATGAATCGTAATTATCTACTAATAAAATCATCCTTCTTCTCCAATCCTTGTCATCGATTTTGCCTTATTGACGGTTTCTTGGTATTCATTTTCAGCGATCGAATCATAAACGATTCCTGCTCCAGCCTGCACATAAGCCTTCTTATTTTTGAGGATCATGGTTCGAATCGCAATAGCAAAATCGAGATCCCCCGTCACAGAGAGATAGCCAATAGCACCCGCATAGACGCCTCGTTTCTCTTTTTCTGCCTCATAGATTCGCTTCATGGCTCGAATTTTGGGAGCCCCCGAAACGGTCCCAGCTGGAAGAGTTGCCTTCAGAGCCTCAATGGAGGCTAGTCCAGGAAGCAATTGCCCCTTGACCACACTGGTCAGGTGCATGACATAACGGAAGAATTCCACTTCCATATATTTGGTCACTTCAACTGACCCATTTTGAGCGATACGCCCAATATCGTTTCGCCCTAGATCCACCAACATCCGGTGTTCTGCGACTTCTTTTGGATCCCCTGCCAAATCAGCTGCCAATTGCCGATCACTCTCTTCATCGATCCCTCTTGGACGCGTGCCAGCAATAGGATTGGTCGTCACCACTCGATCCTTGACCGACACCAGACTTTCTGGACTAGCACCGATAATTTGGTACTCCCCAAAATCATAAAAGTAGAGATAATTCGAAGGGTTGGTCACGCGCAAATTGCGGTAATAATCCAATGGTTTTCCTGAAAAATCAGCTGAAAAACGTTGACTGAGCACGCATTGGAACATATCTCCTTTTCGAATATAGTCCCGCGCTAGGGCTACCATTTCCTCAAACTCTTTTTGCTCCAAATGATTGTGGAAATGAAGCGCATGCAGGTCCTTGTCCTGAAACTCTTCTTTTGCGGGTCTTGCCAATTGCGCTAATACTTGCTCCAAGCTCGACGCTTGCTCTGCTTCACTCCGTCCACTATAGAGGTTCTCTTCCACCACATAGACCTTTTCCTTTTTGTGATCAAAAATCACATAGCTCTCATATAAGAAAAAGTGAAGATCTGGTGTGCCAATCGTATCTTCAGGAATGGAACCAATGTTCTCATAGAGGCCAATCAAGTCATAGCCGACAAATCCAATCGCCCCACCGTTAAAAGGAAGCTCTTCAGAAGTTTTCGTTTTGACCGTGATGCGGTTCAAAAAGTCTAAAGGATCCTCTTCAACAATTTGATCATTGTAATAGAGGACGCCATTTTCAAACTTGACTTCACTGACTGGCCGATAGGCTACAATTGAAAAACGCGCATTCTCTTTTTCACGAGGAATTGACTCTAAGATCATTTTATGGGGCGCATCCAAACGCATATAAGCCAAAATTGGACTCAACACATCAGCAGATAAAACTTTTTTCATATCAGAAACCTCTCTTCTACAACTCTTTTATTCTAATAAATTCAACCGCACCTTGGCTTGCTAAGGCGATCAAGGTTATCCCATCGCTCTGTTTGAGCTTTGGGATCAATGTGCCTAAGCTCGCTTCGCTCGCTAAGGCACATAGAAAAGCCCTCACACAAAAACTGTGTGAGGGCGTAGTGTCCGCGGTGCCACCTCTTTTATAGGGAAAAATAGCTGGTCTTTCCCTACATCTCTATCTCCTCTATCAAGGAGTTGCACGGTAAGGGGTGCCAACCGAATTCACATGGGTTAGAATTCATTGATCATAACAGTCCAATTTTCATCAGTCGCTATTGCTTGTTCACAATTCCCACAAGCTCCCTGAAAATAGCTGACTCATTACTTTTCTGTTGCTACCATTATAACCCTTTTTCTTAGAAAGTCAATAAAAATTTTAGTCTTTTTTTATACTTTTTCCTACACTAATTTAATAAAATCAGCTCAAAGAGCCCTAGCAGCCCGTCCTTTTTATCCCAAAAATAAGATACTCAACAAAGCCAAAATTGCAGGACCACCTTGGGTCAAGATAATCTTTTTATTGGCTGTCATCGCACCGTAGGCCGCAGCTCCAATAATAAAGAGCACAAAAATTGTAACAACTTCACTATTTTTAGAGACAAACAATCCATACAAGAGAAAGACACCAATCAAGGCATTGTATATCCCTTGATTCTTAAATAAAGAGGTCACAGATGGGCGAGCGAGTTCTTCTTTATCCATGTTGAAAACCCGACTTGTGGTATCAGATGTGGTTCTGATGCTCTCCAAATAAAAAATATACAAATGCTCCAGTGCAGCAAGACTCGCTAAAATAATCGTCAGTAATGACATCGTAGATTCTCCTTTTTATTCAACTGTTATTTGTTCAATGCCAGATACTAATTTGTCCAGCAGGTAAGAAAATTGCTCTTGTTCTTGAGTGGTCAAAATCCGATTCATCTGATCTTTCACTGCCACATGATGGCGAGGGGGATGTTTGACCAAACGATTATAGGCCGTATCCGTCAAATGAATTAAGATTTCCCGCTGGTTCTTTGGATTTCGACTCCGATGGACAAATCCTTCCTTTTCTAAAATTTTAAAATGCCGGGTTAAAGCAGCTGGATCAATCCGCAAGCGCTCCTGAACCGCGATCTGATTGCAAGGTGCTTGTTCTAATAAATCCTGCAGAATTTGATAACGTGTTAAGCTAATCCCTAGGCGCTTTTCAAAAAGTTGCGTAGTTGATTGATCTGCCAAACGTAGTTGGTAGAGCAAATCATTTATTTCTGCCATATTCCTTCTCCGTATCATTTTTGATAAATCAATAATTGATAAGTCAATTATAAACTTTTTCTTCTATCCTGGCAAGAAAAAAAGCTTGCACTATTCTTTCACACAAAAAAAGCCGCCTGATTTGGCGACTCTTAGGGAGATTATTATGAAAAAGAAAAGTTTTAGGATTTTTCTAAACAAAGTTAGGAGGTCTTTGTTTATGCTTTTATTATAGCGGACATTTCTTAAAGAAAGCTTACGACTTTATTTCAAAATGAAAACAAATTCTTTACAGATTCTTTTCAGCGTTTAAAATACCTGGAATATCTAGTAAGGTGTTCATCTGATGATTACCTTCATAGTCAGACGTCAAGAAATTGATACTCTGAATCTGGCTATTTCTTGCAAAGTCAATATCCAGGCTCCGATCCCCAATATAGTAGGTCTTTTCTGGCTCCAACCCGTACTTCTCCATCAGATACATGGCAGCTTCTGGGTCAGGCTTGCGAGCAAAACCACTTTGACTGGTCAAAATCTCTGTAAAAAAAGATTCCAAGCCCAAGTCCCGCAGGATGACAAAGGCATTCTCTCCCTTATGGGTATAGACAAACTGCTCAATTCCAGCTTCTTGTCCCCAGGCTAGGACATCACGCGCCCCATCCATCAGAAGGACCTGGGCATTTTTCTCTGCTAGACTTTCAGCTCGACGATGATTCAAGTCCGTCACATCCAGATGATACTCCTCCGCCACGGCTACTAAAAGATCTTGAACCGAATGCTTCACGATGAAATCTTTAATGCTGGCTCGGTCAAAGGGAAGCTGATAAGTTGCATAGGTCTCCTCAAGACCTGCCAGAATAGCATCATAGGAATCCAGCAAGGTCCCATCCAAATCCCAAATAAAGGCTCGTTTTGTCATTTTTTCTCTCCTACTTTTCGTCTATATAGCTGACTCAAAAATAGCCAACGAAAGCCATTGTCCAGCAGCGTCCCAGTCCAAACCCCTGGAAGGCCAAAGCCAAGGGTTACTCCAAGAAGATAACCGGCTCCAATTCGAATGACCCACATACCAAACGTCGTTGCATAAAATGGAAGTTTCCCATTTCCCAAGCCTTGCCAAACAGCTGTATAGATGACCGTTCCTGCTGTAAACGGCGTTCCCAACAAAGAAAAGAGGACAACCGATAAACTAGCTTCTACTGCTTTTGTATCTTGTGTGTAGAGATGGGTCAGAAGAGTGCCCCCAAAAAAGATTCCCAAGGCAATGGGTAACATTAACACGAAGGACAACCAGTAAGACTGCTTTCGAAGGCGGGCAATCTGCTCAAGATCACCTTCACCCAGGCTCCGTGCTACGAGCATGACCGTCGCTGTGGCCACACCAAACACAGGCATGTAGTTAAACTGGGTCAAGGTCTCTCCGATAGCATTTCCTGCGACTGCCTCGGTCCCAAAAGCAACCACGATCGCAATGATTACCACATCTCCAGCCCGCATCATCAGCCGCTCTCCGGCTGCTGGAAGTGCTAAGTTCAAGAGCTTACGATCCAATCCCCAACCAAGGGGAGCAAAGGGTAACTGGACCTTTTGCCACAAGAGGATAACCCCAACCAGACGAGCTAGCACAGTCCCCAAAGCTGCTCCGACAATGCCCCAGCCAAAAAGGAAAATGGCCACAGAGGAGAACAGTGCGTTTAATAGATTGGTCAACAGGCTCACATACATAGGAAGACGTGGATTGTTGGCCACCCGAACCAAGGAGCCCAAGGTCGTCATCAATCCTAAGAGAACAATGGTCCCGCCGACCAAGGAAAGGTAAATCCCCCCACTTTCAGCTACTGCAGCTTCAGTCCCCAACAGCGAAATCATCTGGCGTCCAAATAACAGCGAAGTCCCTCCTAAGAGAGCACTCAACAATAAGGTCACCTTCAGCGACTCTGTCGCATGGTAGGCAATATTATCTTGATCTTTTTCGCCCAAGCTTTTGGACATGACGCTAGCAACTGCCGCACCCAGTGCCAAAAAGATGGCTTGATAGATCGTGATGATATTCCCTGCGACGGAAACACCTGAAATGGCAATCAAACCCAGGTGAGCAACTAAATAAGAGTCCACCATGCCCATCAGCATTTGTAAGAAATTTTCACCCATGGCAGGAAGGGCGATGTTTAAGATTTTTTTGTATGAATTCATGAGTATAGAAAAGAGCCAAACGGCTCTTTTGATCTTTCTAATAGGAAGAATTAAAGTCCCAAGTAGTCTTCTACGGTCGCTTGCATGTCTTTGGTCGCCACGCTTGTACGATGGCGAACCGGTGCAGTTTCAAGGCCGTCTACAGCCGGTGGCACAGGAACACCTGAGAGTGTATGTAATTTAGCCAAGGCTTCGAAATCTCCTAGACCTGTCTCGCCCGTCACCGCTTCTACTGCCACAACTGGGAATTTATAAGGACTTGCTGTAGAGGAAATGACTGTTTTAGCAGTATCCCCTGTTTGGGTCCGGTATTTTTGATAAACGGCTGATGCTACGGCTGTATGAGGGTCTTCGATGTAATCAGACGCTTCATAGACCCGCTTGATCTCTGCAGCCGTTTCTGCTTCATCTGCGTATGCAGCCGCAAACAAATCTAAGATGTCTGCATCAAAGTTGGACAATTGGTACTGACCTGTTGCAACGAGGCTTTCCATCAACTCTTTGGTCTTTGTGGCATCATTGCCTACCAAGTGGAAAATCAAGCGTTCCAAGTTTGAAGAGACCAAGATATCCATCGATGGACTGGTGGTCACCTTGAAGTCACGTTTCTTATCATAGACATGTGTTTTGAAGAAGTCTGTCAAAACATTGTTTTCATTTGACGCACAGATCAATTTTCCAACTGGAAGACCGATTTGTTTGGCATAGAAAGCTGCCAAGATATTTCCAAAGTTTCCTGTTGGGACGGTAAAGTTAACTTTTTCTCCCGCTGTGATTTGGCCTGTCTTCACCAATTGCGCATAGGCGTATACGTAGTAGACAACCTGAGGTACCAAACGACCAATGTTCATAGAGTTGGCTGATGAGAATTGCATCTTGTTGGCTGCTAATTTTTCACGAAGCGCCACATCATTGAACATGTGTTTGACATTGGTTTGGGCATCGTCAAAGTTTCCATCGATGGCGATGACATGGGTATTGTCCCCCGTTTGAGTCGTCATTTGCAATTCTTGCACCTTGCTGACACCATCTTTTGGATAAAAGACAATGATCTCTGTCCCTGGAACATCGGCAAAACCTGCCATAGCAGCTTTTCCTGTATCTCCAGAAGTCGCCGTCAAGATGACAATTTTATTTTCCAAACCGTGCTTTTTAGCTGCTGTTGTCATAAAGTAAGGCAAGATCGACAAAGCCATATCTTTAAAGGCAATGGTGGAACCGTGGAAGAGTTCCAAGTTGTATTGTCCATCGAGTTTGACAAGAGGAGCAATAGCCGGGGTATCAAACTTGCTGTCATAAGCATGAGAAATACAGTAGTCCAACTCCTCTGCTGTAAAGTCGTCCAAAAAGGCTGACAAAACCAGCTTAGCCACTTCTTGGTAAGAAGCGTCTTTGAGGGTATCAAAATCCAGCTCTACTTGAGGATAAGAGACTGGAGTAAACAAACCGCCATCTGTCGCCAATCCTTGAAGGATGGCTTGACTAGCTGTTACAGTATTATTTTCATCTCGTGTTGATTGATAAACTAATGTCATGACTGTTTCATTCCTTTACTAGTAGTCTTCTCATTATATCATAAATGTCAGAAAATTTAACAGCTTTTCGCCAAATCTTGGCAAAGGTCGGCAAACAGAAACTAGATAAAAGAGAGCAGGTGCAACGACTTTGCTCCTACTCCCATGCGAATCTGTTTTTCAGGTGTCTGCAAGACTTGATCAAGCCAATCCCAACTCTGCTAAAACAGATGGGAAGTCTTTCTTCAATTTTTCAAGAGCTACCGTTACTTCTTGACGAGTTTGGTTATTTTTCGCAGTAACTTGACCACTCTCAACTTCACTACTTCCTAAGGTAATCAAGGCTTTGGCCGCAAAGACATCTGCTGACTTAAATTGTGCCTTGAGCTTGCGTCCAAGGTAATCACGTTCTGCCTTGAAACCTTGGATTCGAAGGGCTTGAACCAAGCTAAGCGCTGCTTCATTGACTTCATCTCCTAGGACAGCGATATAGGCATCTAGGCCTGTTTCGATCGGCAATTCAATGCCTTTCTTTTCAAGGACAAGAAGGATCCGTTCCACACCGATACCAAATCCGAAACCAGCTGTCGCAGGGCCACCGAAGTATTCAACCAAACCATCATAGCGACCACCTGCACAGACTGTTAATTCATTGCCTTCAATTTCTGTAATGAACTCAAAAATCGTGTGGTTGTAGTAATCCAAGCCACGCACCATATTGGTATCGATGACATAGGCTACCCCCAAGTCTTCTAACATCCGACGAACCGCATCAAAATGCGCTTGGCTTTCTTCATCTAGATAGTCTAGGATGGAAGGAGCCTGTTCAACCGCGGCCTTGTCTTCTTTTTCTTTTGAATCCAAAACACGAAGCGGATTTTCTTCTAAGCGACGTTGGCTGTCCTTAGACAATTGATCCTTCATTGGCAAGAGGTAATCAATCAAGGCTTGACGATAAGCCTGACGACTAGCAGGGCTTCCCAAGGTGTTCAAGTGCAAGGTCACATTATCAATCCCTAGTTCTTTCAGGAATTGCGCTGCCATGGCAATGGTTTCAACATCCGTTGCAGGATTGCTCGATCCAAAGCATTCTACCCCAATTTGGTGGAATTGACGCAAACGACCTGCTTGAGGACGCTCATAGCGGAACATTGGGCCTATGTAATAGAACTTACTTGGTTTTTGTACCTCAGGCGCAAAGAGTTTATTTTCAACATAGGAGCGGACAACAGGAGCTGTTCCTTCTGGACGAAGCGTGATATGACGGTCTCCCTTGTCATAGAAGTCATACATTTCTTTGGTAACGATATCCGTCGTATCCCCTACTGAACGGCTGATGACTTCATAATGTTCGAAGATCGGTGTGCGGATTTCATCATAATTGTATCGCGCAAAGACCTTGCGTGCAAAGCCTTCTACATATTGCCATTTCGCTGAATCGCCAGGAAGGATATCCTGGGTCCCTTTTGGTTTTTGTAATTTCATAGCCTTCATCCTTTGTCTTACTTTTGCCTCTATTTTACCACAAATTCGAAGAGAAATGGAGACTGGACCGAATTTCCTTCGTTCGACACGTTCAAAACCTCTTTCTCTTCTTGCCTTATCAGCCGAATTATGAGAAAATGGAAGCCATACTACACTGAAAGGATCTTGCGATGAGAGAGGATATCAAAATCAATGACCGCGCCCTGGCACTAGAGAAGTCATTAATCGAAAAATTGGAGCTTGTATTTGATACCGATGTTGAGTTAGATGTTTATAATCTGGGACTGATCTACGAGATCCATCTAGATGAAGCCGGCACTTGCAAGGTGGTTATGACCTTTACCGATACGGCTTGTAGCTGTGCTGAGAGCCTTCCGATCGAAATCGTCGCTCGCCTAAAAGAAATCGAGGGGATCGAAGATGTCAAGGTTGAAGTAACTTGGTCACCCGCTTGGAAAATTACTCGAATCAGCCGATACGGGCGCATCGCCCTTGGTCTTCCACCACGATAACAATCATTACCATTTAAGAAACGCAGTCAACTAATGAAGGAAAGCCTCTTTGGAAATCCAATCCATCATAAAAAAACGAGGAACAAACTCTGCTATCAGAGTTTGTTCCTCGTTTTTATAATGTTTGAATCCATTCAAACTTTTTCACTACCAGAATGGTCTAAGCCTGGTCAGCTTTTGGTTCAGGAAGGATTTGGTACAACACGATTCCTAGAATGGTCGACGTTGCCACACCCGTGATTTGAAGACCACCGAGGTCAATCATCAAACCACCGATCCCTGATACTAGGATCACACTTGCAATCAAGAGATTCTTTTTATTATCAAAATCAATCTTATGTTCAACTAAAATTTTCAAACCGCTAGCAGCGATAACCCCAAAGAGGGCAATAGACAAACCTCCCAATACAGGAGTTGGAATAGAGTGCAAGAGTGCTGATAGCTTCCCAATAAAGCTCATGACAACCGCAATCACTGCTGCGCCTGAAATAACGTAAACTGAGTAGACCTTACTAAGGGCCATAACCCCAATGTTTTCCCCATAAGAAGTTACCGGAGGAGCTCCAAAGAATCCAGCAATAATCTGTGCCAAGCCATCACCAGTAAGCGTATGGTCAAGTCCGGGATCCTTGAAGTAATCACGCTCAGTCAAACTATTTAAAACCATGAGGTGGCCAAAATGTTCCGTCATGGTCACAAAGGCAATCGGAGCCATAGTCAAAATCGCACTTGGATAGAGTTTAAAGCTATAATCCACAAATGGAATGTCAAAGTTTGGAACTTGAATCCAATGTGCCGCACTTACCTCTGAGAAATTGACAAAACTATGTCCTGTCAGCAAACCAAGAGCCAATGAGAAAATATAGCCCACAATTAATCCAAGTAAAATTGGGACGACACCGACAATCTTCTTGCCATACATGTTAAATAGGATAACTGCAAAGAGGGTCACCATCGAAATCAATAGAGCATAGCCGCTGTAGCTATTATTTAAGGTTGTCGCATCAGTGACGGCATTCTTCGCAAGACTCAAACCAATGACCATGATAATGGGACCAACCACGATTGGTGGAAGGACCTTATTAATCCAATCTTTACCCGCATGCTTAACAATCAGAGCTACAAACAAGTAGACCAAACCACCCGCCATAGCACCCTGGGCAACTGCCGCGATCCCATCTGACTTCATCAGCATTTGCATCGCTGCAATATAAGCAAAACTAGACCCCATGTAAGCAGGGATCTTATACTTGGTCACTGTCAAGTGAGCCAAGGTCCCCAAACCAGATGAGAACAAAGCAATGGCAGGATCAATCCCAACCAAAATCGGCACCAACACTGTCGCCCCAAACATGGCAAACAAATGCTGGAAAGATAAACCAATCAATAAACCAGGTTTTGGCATATCATTCACATCATATTTAACATCATTCACGATCGTAAAAACCTCCTAAAATTAAGATGCGACAAGCTATGGCTGAACAAAAACGTCTACCTTCGATGACCGAATCATAAGGGAGTGCTCATGCTCCATCATCGACGATTTCTTTTTTATCAAACCACTTTTCAACTATACAAAAAAATCCCCCACAACAAGGAGATACACAAAATATAGGCTGGTCTTCCCAGGCCTTTCATTTCCATAGCTCCTTGCCTGCCTCTCTGGACAGTATTAAAGGATTGATTCGATTAGTCACAATTATAGCAAATTATAGACGGATTTACAAGAAAAATGACAGATGATACACTCAAATCCCCCAAAAAGTAATATTCATACGATTCAGCGATAGGGTTGAAAATAGCGACTTTGAGCCAAAAAAGAGGCTGGGACAAAAGTCCTAGCCTCTCAATTATTTTTGGATTATCGAGCAAGACGCAGTGGTTGAGTGGGCTCTACTACACTGATTTCATCAGCTTTTACAGCCCTACTCAACTGTGCGGAGGTGGGACGACGAAATCGAATTCTAACGAATTACCGATTTCTGTCCCACTCTCTTTTTGGACAAAGTCGTCCTTGTAATTACTGTTTACCAGACTGTTCCATATTCCAGAAGTCGGTTACAGCACCACGTGATGCTGAAGAAACGATGTGGGCGTATTTACCCAGAACCCCACGGCTATACAGTGGCGGCAAGGTTGTTTCAGCCTTCCGTTTTGCTAACTCTTCGTCTGAAACGTGCATGGTGATTTCTTTGGTATCTTGATCAACTGTCACCAGATCCCCAGTGTGGAGGTAGGCGATTGGGCCACCAACCTGAGCTTCAGGTGCGATGTGTCCAACAACGAGACCGTAAGTCCCACCTGAGAAGCGTCCGTCTGTCAAGAGGGCCACCTTATCTCCTTGGCCTTTCCCAACGATCATAGATGACAAGGACAGCATTTCCGGCATACCAGGACCACCCTTAGGACCCACGAAACGAACAACAACAACGTCGCCATCCACGATTTCATCCGAAAGAACCGCTTCAATGGCAGCTTCTTCAGAGTCAAAGACCTTAGCAGGACCCGTGATGTTACGAACTTTCACACCTGATACTTTGGCGACTGCCCCTTCTGGAGCCAAGTTCCCTTTTAAGATGATCAATGGACCATCCGCACGTTTAGGATTTTCAAGTGGCATGATGACTTTTTGACCTGGTGTCAAATCAGCGAAGGCTTCCAAGTTCTCAGCAACAGTCTTACCAGTACATGTGATACGATCCCCATGAAGGAAACCATTCTTAAGAAGGTATTTCATGACGGCCGGCACACCACCGACATTGTAAAGATCTTGGAAGACGTATTGACCAGAAGGTTTCAAGTCTGCCAAGTGAGGCACACGCTCTTGGAAATCGTTGAAATCTTCAAGTGTCAAATCAACATTGGCTGCGTGAGCAATCGCGAGCAAGTGCAGAGTGGCATTGGTAGATCCACCGAGCGCCATGGTCACGGTAATCGCATCTTCAAAGGCTTCACGGGTCAAGATATCCGATGGTTTGAGTCCCATTTCCAGCATCTTGACAACAGCACGACCTGCTTCTTCGATATCGGCTTTTTTATCAGCCGATTCAGCAGGGTGAGAAGAGGAACCAGGAAGACTCATCCCAAGGACCTCAATCGCTGTCGCCATGGTGTTGGCCGTATACATCCCACCACAGCCACCAGGGCCAGGGCAGGCGTTACATTCTAGTTGCTTCACTTCTTCAGCGGTCATATCACCGTGGTTCCATTTCCCGATTCCTTCGAAAACAGAAACCAAGTCGATATCTTTCCCATCGAGATTCCCTGGGGCAATGGTCCCACCATAAGCAAAGATCGCAGGGATATCCATATTGGCAATGGCAATCATCGAACCAGGCATGTTCTTATCACAGCCCCCGATGGCTACAAAAGCATCGACGTTGTGACCACCCATAGCAGCTTCGATAGAATCCGCAATGATATCACGAGAAGTCAAGGAGAAGCGCATTCCTGGAGTCCCCATAGCGATCCCGTCCGCAACCGTAATGGTCCCAAATTGAACCGGCCAAGCACCTGCATCTTTCACACCTTCTTTGGCCAGTTTTCCAAAATCGTGGAGGTGGATGTTACAAGGTGTGTTTTCAGCCCAAGTAGAGATTACCCCTACGATCGGTTTCTCAAAGCTTTCATCGGTCATTTCCGTCGCGCGAAGCATCGCCCGGTTAGGGGATTTGACCATGCTATCGTAGACACTACTACGATGGCGTGTATCTAATTCTGTCATCTGATTCCCTCTCATCGTATTTTTTATTATTATAGCACAATTTACGGCCCAACAACAGAAGAAAATTCTTGAATTTTCAGACAATTTAGCTTGCTCGGTTTCTTGCTAAAATAATTTACAGTTATATCTTGACTTTTGTAAGCAAAGTGATATCATTTAGATATCACAAAGAAAGAAGGGTTCGTCCCATGGAAGAAAAAATTTTAACCCAAAAGAAAAACGGCTTAGCTGCCCTTATAGGCTTGCTAGTTGGGGATCTTGTCTTAGTTTTAGCCTTTATTAGTGCGATTGCTAGTCTACCAGAAGGTTTTCCACTTGCGATTGCAGTTATTACCTGTATTTTTCTCTTTATTGCTAGTCTGGTGTGCTATGCGGGGATCAAAATTATTAAACCGCAAGAGGCCTTGGTTTTGACCTTGTTTGGGAACTATATCGGAACCATTCGAGAAGCGGGTATTTACTTTGTCAATCCCTTCTGTGTCGCTGTCAATCCTGCCAATAACACCCGCTTGGGCCAAAGTGGTGATGTCACCACCAAGTCACCCATGTCTGTCAGAAAAACAGCAGAAGGTAACAATATTTCTATCGAGACAGGTAAAAAGAATATTTCCTTAAAAGTGATGACCTTGAATAACTCTCGTCAGAAGATTAATGACTGTTTGGGAAATCCTGTAGAAATCGGTATTGCAGTCACTTGGCGTGTAGTGGATACGGCTAAAGCAGTCTTCAATGTGGATAACTACAAAGAATATCTCTCATTGCAGTGTGACAGTGCTCTTCGTAATATTGTCCGCATCTATCCTTATGATGTAGCTCCTAATGTCGATACGACAGGAGACGGCCAGGCAGATGAGGGTAGTCTAAGAGGTTCCAGTGAAATTGTGGTCAGTCGTATTCGAGAAGAGATTCAAGCACGTGTAAAAGATGCTGGGCTCGAAATTCTTGAAGCTCGTATTACCTACTTGGCCTATGCTCCAGAAATCGCAGCTGTCATGCTTCAACGCCAACAAGCTTCTGCCATTATCGATGCGCGGAAGATGATTGTCGACGGAGCAGTTGGGATGGTTGAAATGGCCCTTGAACGCCTGAGCGAAGGAGAGATTGTAGAGCTAGATGAAGAACGGAAGGCTGCCATGGTTTCGAACCTTCTTGTCGTTCTCTGTGGCAATCATGATGCACAACCAATTGTTAATACGGGAAGTCTCTATTAAGAATGGCTGACCAAAAGAAAAAACAGATTCCACTTAGATTGTCAGCCAAGTTATATGCTGCTATCGCATCATGGGCAGAAGATGACTTTCGATCGGTCAATGGGCAGATCGAGTACCTGCTGACAGAATGTGTCAAACAACGAAAAAAGGATGGCAAATACGTTTCGGAAACGATTGATGAGCCATTTGAAATAGACCTTTAAGGAGAACTCCTGTCCCATTTGATGGGGCGGGAGATTTTTTTAACAATTTTTTGTCAAGTAACTTTACTTTACAAAAAAGTTTTGTTATACTGTTAAAGTTGATGAAAATCAAACCTAATTGAATTTATATCTTAAAAGGAGAAAAACGAAATGGCAGTACCTGCACGTCGCACATCAAAAGCGAAGAAAAACAAACGTCGTACGCACTACAAAGTAACAGCTCCATCTGTAAACTTTGACGAAGCAACTGGAGATTACTCACGTTCACACCGTGTATCACTTAAAGGATACTACAAAGGACGTAAGATCGCTAAAGCTGCATCAGCTGAATAATAGAAGGGAGATACCATGCGCGTAAATATTACACTTGAACACAAAGAATCTGGTGAACGCTTGTACCTTACTTCTAAAAACAAACGTAACACTCCAGACCGTCTTCAATTGAAGAAATACTCACCAAAACTTCGCAAACACGTTGTGTTTACAGAGGTTAAGTAAGACAATATACCAAAAGCCTATGAAATCAACGTTTCTAGGCTTTTTTCGTGTTTTTATAATGTGGTTTTGTCTGATTTTTTTCTGATTAGAAGCGATTGGCGTATTTTAACTGAAATTTAAAATTTCTTTCAAATATTTCCCCGTTTGAGACTCTTCACAACTGATAATATCTCTTGGTTTGCCTTCGAATAAAATATAACCCCCATTCTTTCCGCCCTCGGGTCCTAAATCAATTATCCAATCAGCTTGAGCAATAAGTTCTAAGCGATGTTCAATCATCACAACCGTATTCCCTTGATTGACGAGGCGTCTTAGTAAACTAAGCAGTTGTTCAACATCCTTACCATGCAGACCTGTGCTTGGTTCGTCGAGAACAAAGATTTGTCCTGACTCTTGTAACTTACTAGCTAACTTAACTCGTTGCACTTCTCCACCTGACAAGGTACTTGTGGGCTGACCTAAAGTCAGATAATCTAAGCCAACTTCCTTCATGACTGACAGAGATTGACAAATCTTATCGTTCGAAGAAAAAACTGTTAATGCTTCTTCGACAGTTAGATTCAAAATCTCTTCAATTGTGAAATTCTGATAACGATAGCTGAGCGCTTTAGGATTATAACGGTGACCCCCGCACTCCTCACAAACGACCTCAACTGAATCCGCAAAAGCCATGTCATAAACGATTTTTCCAGTTCCCTTGCAAATTGGACAAGCACCTTTTGAATTATAGCTAAACCAACTAGGGGTTACATTGTTGGCTTTGGCAAATAATTTTCGAATTTCATCCATTATTCCTAAGTAAGTTGCTGGTGTGGAACGAATGGAGGTACCAATAGGTTTTTGATCGATGATAATGGCATCTGGGTAATTTTCGATAAATTCGACACCAATCAGAGAGCTCTTCCCTGAACCCGCGACACCCGTTACTGCGGTCAAGATTCCCTTAGGGATTTTTGTATTAACCTGTTTAAGATTATTTGCAGTAGCATCTTTGATGGCAAAATATTCTGTCCAAGCTAGTGGGTCTTGATTCAGTCTAAGTGGTTGTTTTAGGACACGGGTTGTGAAGGTGTCAGCTTTTTGCAACTCTACAAGACTTCCTTGAAAAATTAGCCTACCGCCTTCCCGACCAGCCAATGGTCCCAATTCAATGACTTCATCCGCTAAAGCTAACATTTGTCGGCTATGTTCCACAACCAAAATATTGTTGTGCTTATCTCTTAAATCCAACAAGAGCTGACCGATTTTCTCGGCATCATGAGGGTGCAGACCTGCAGTCGGTTCATCAAAAACGTAGTTGACATTACTTAGGCTGGAACCAATGTGTCGCACCAACTTGACCCGTTGTATCTCACCACCTGATAAGGTTTCTGTCTTCCGAGACAAAGATAAATAACCAATCCCAACTGTCTCCATCCGCTTAATAGCATACTTGATTTGTGCAACTAATGATTGACCTAAAGGACTATCAACTTCTTCAAGTAAAGGCAAGAGTTCACTGACTGATAAGTTCATATAGTCAACAATATTATGCCCGTTTATCTTAGAAGCTAAGGCCTTGGGGTTTAGTCCTGAGCCTTCACAACTGGCACAAGGTACCTGAATGACAAGAGATAGCACTTCTTCTTGCAATGATTTTTTCAGCTTAGAAATATCCCTTTTCAGATAGAGGCGGTAGAAACGCGGAATTACACCTTCATAGTCAACACGGTCCACACTCCCCGTATTATTAGAACGAAATTCAACCTTGACTATTTCATCGCTTCCTTCTCGCAAAATCTGCCATTCTTCCTCAGAAAAATCAGCTAACTTTTTATCTGCATCAAGTAAAGGATTATTTTTGTAAAGATAAGCCTGCCAGCCACTCGAAAATTGACTAAAATTAATAGCACCTTCATTCAATGATTTTGTGGTATCAAAAATCTTATCCTCAATTAACTGATAAACCTTCCCAATCCCAGTACAAATAGGACACATCCCTGCAGGATGATTGAAAGAATAAGCCATTGAGCCACCCGCACTCGGTTGACCAACCCGTGAAAACAGCAGACGAATAAGCGGAGCAATGTCCATAGCCGTCCCGACTGTTGAACGAGTATTAGTCCTTAAAGCTTTCTGATTGACAACGATAGATGGGGGTAAATTTTTAATTTCGTCTACGTGAGGACGCTCATAGTGAGGTAGCTTGTTCCGTAAAAAGAGAGGATAACTATCCTGCCACTGTCTACTACTTTCTCTTGCTAGCGTATCAAAGACAAGAGAAGACTTCCCCGAACCTGAAACACCTGCAAAAACCACTAGCTTATTCTTAGGAATCGTCACATCAAAGTTTTTTAGATTGTGCTCTTTAGCACCAAAAATTTCAATACTATCTGTTTCCATCAATTATTCTCCATATCGTCAGTTAAAGTTAACAGCTCAGCTTTAGTAAATTCATTCTTCAAAAGAGTTAGATATTTTCCTTGAAGTTCAACATATTTTTGCATATCCTCTTGCCCCATGCCCCTTATTGCTTCTTTTTCTGCTTCCACCATTTTAGCAACGGTCATCTCTATATAAGTTTTGCCTTTTTCAGTCAAGGACAATTTCTTGCTCTTACGAGAACTTGGTAGTGGCGTCACCCTTACATATTGGTCAGCACTCAACTTTTTTACCGAAGAGTGAATGGTTTGTTTTGGGAACATCATCTGTTCAACCAAGTCCTGCTGAGTGATATCACCATTATTTACTAATAAAAAATAACAGACCCACACGCTACTCTCAGATAGCCCAAGATTCTTAGCCATGACACGATAAAGAGATGAGAATTCTTTCTCTTGTACTGATAATTGCTTTATAAAATCTGTTTCCAAAATAATTCCTTACCTCTCTTTTAGTCTGATTTCAGACTAAATTATATTCTAAAAAAATATCTATGTCAAATAGAAAAGGAGGCAGTATCCTCCTTTCCACACTTAGTTCTTATTATTAATCAACTTTTCCAGCCTTTCTACAGCTCCTCTCATGGTGTCTTTTTGCTTTTTAATCACATGGAGATAGACACGCTCAATCTCCTTGGAATCCTCCGAGTGTCCAACAAATTCTCGAATGGTGGAGAGGTCTATGCCTTCGCTAGCCATAATGGAGATAAAGCTATGACGGAACATATGAGGGATTACATGAATCGGTCTGCCAAAGTCTAGGAAGCTATCTATGTCCTTATAGGGTTTACCAGCTTTTTTATTATATTTTGCTGACTGACTAGAACCACCTCTCAGGAATTGTGAGAGTTCATTATGATAAAGCGGAGAGCCTTGCCGATTACCTGCTCTGATATAGGTTCTGGTAAAGAGATAGCCTAGGTCTTGATAAGTCGGGTTAAATTGAGCTTGAAACTTATTTCTGTCTATATAATGTCGCAAAATTTTCTCTACCTCAGGACTCATTGGAATCGTTCGGACACTTTCCTTGGTCTTAAGGTCTGCTCGGTAACGTTCCTTTTCGTCAAGATTAAGTGCTTCCATCACCTCATCTGATTTATTTTTGCTTGCCCTCTGCCAATGAACCTTTATCCACTTCTCCTCAAAATCAAGCATATCCTCATTCAAACCCAGAACTTCACTTGGTCTCATACCTGTTAGAAAAATCATTCTCAACACATCTGCGATAAGTTGATTATCAGGACGGTTAGTCCAGCTTTCTATCAGTCGGAGAACGTAGTTAACCTCACTTGCTTCTAGGTATTTTTCTGCAATATCTTCACGTTTCTCATTTTGCTCCTCACTCTTTGTCAGAACTCGCCTTTTAACCTTATTGTTGGCAATCGGGTCTTGTGTAAGAGTAATCTGTCCGTTTTCGACTGACCAATCAAAAACCATCTTAAGATAAATATGCAGGTTTCTTGCCATGTGCATGGAAGAAGCATTGATGAGATTTTAAATTTCATCTGTCATAGAGGCAAATTTTGTGATAGACATTCTGGTATCAAAATTAGGCACTAAATAGCGGTTATAGATAGTAACCCTTGTTTTAAGAGTATTATTGGCTGGTTTGACCCTTTCATACCATGCTTTAAAGGCTTTACCATAAAGACTTCCATCTTCATCATAGGGCTTAGCGATTTCTTCTAGGGTTAAAAGTCTCTTGGCTTTCTTAGGCTTAATACCTGTTATCTCAGCGATATAGTCATCAACTAATTTATTCAGTTCTTGCGTGACCTGTGTTATCAATTGTGAGTTTTTAATATCGCTGACCAAAAGACGTTCTTTTCCAGAAGATGTCTTTTTACTTGGTCTTGCCTTAGTGGTAAACCACCCTTTACCAGCACCTGTAGAAAGGTATTTCTTGTGAGATTTTTTAGTAATAGGGTGGGTAAATCGCATAGCGAACTTCACCAAGACATTGCCTGCTTTATAAGGGTCTGGTCGCCAAGAACTGATGATGAGTACTCTTGAACTATTATCTCTCATAGGTATTACCTACGCCATCTTTGCGACATATTGATTGGCAATTTTGTGGTCAAACCATGCCACGAAGACTTCTGAGTGAATAAAGACATTGCCATGTGTTCCTTTAATACCGAAAGCGTATGGGCTGTCCTTCATCTGACGAATATAGCTATTGAGCGTTGCAACGGTCATGCCATGCCAGAGTTCATCTAGAAAGACGGATTTACGGTACCAGTTACGGGTCAAGTCAAAATCATGTTCTGTTTTTAATGTTGCCATTGAATTCTCCTTCTATTTTGGTTATAATCAAGTTAGTTATTTTTGGAAAGGCGATTTGTAGTTTGCTACAGGTCGTCTTTTCTTATACCCCAATAAGCTGAGTTTTGTTGCTCTTGTTTGTACTGCTGAATATCAGTCTCATCTGTTTCCGTTAGTTTGGATATCCCAAGCTCAAGTAAGTGTTGAATATAGCCATCTGCCTTTTCTTGTCCGTAAGATTCTGCTTTTGCTACATAGAGTTTTCCAAGTGTTCGTGAGACTTGTTTCTCTGTCCATAGCTCAGACCGTTTTAGGGTGGGTTTTGTCCGCTTTACACTTAAGACCGTCTTTTTTTGTGTTTCTAAGTAGTCATTCCACCATTTTACGTTTTTTCTTCGCCAACGGTTGGAATCCTTATCTCTCGGACTGACAAAGCGATAGTGTCCATTAATCGCTTCAAAGTAAATCTCTTTAAGGGGACGTCCTTTTTTTATCTGTTGAGCCAGTAAGTTTGCCTTTTCTTGCCAACATCTAAGCTCTGCTCTTGTCCATGATGAGGGCATTTCTGGTAAATCTTTATCCAGTTTTTGTTCTAATAGCTTATTATAGATGCACCATTGCTGAGTACCTCTAACACCAATCGTTACCATTTCACCAACCTTTTCACCATTTTCAAGAATACTCTTTTCATGGTAATCAAAGGTTTTAGCGGTTGATATGCAGAGTTGCTTTTTACAATAACTATAAATAAGCGGGACGGATAGACTACCATCAAAAATATCATTGGCGATATCTAGTCTTGTAAAATTACTATGGCATTCAGAAATGCGTTTCATTAGGGTTACCCAGTTATTGACATTGCTTTCCATGTATTCTTCATACTGACGGCACCCCTGCCCTCTCAGTTCGATAAAAACTCCCATTTTTGATTCCCAGTCTTTATTGAAGTAAACCTTTATCTCTGAGAAGGCATAATGCCTTTGGTACTTGTTTATCCCCCATTCATTGAGAACAAACTTATCTTTAGGAAGAATGAGGATTTTCTCAATGACATCATCTGGAGCTAAGCCTTTAATCGTTACGGCTAAGTAGTCTAACATCACTGAGTTATCCATGTCTAGGCTCCAATAAATTTAATATCAGTTGCCACTAGTTTTAAGCCTCCCCAATTTCCACCACCATTATTATTAGCTCGCCAACCAAGGTGGACTTCTGGATTGACAAGTTCTACTACAAGTGAGTTCAGCTCATCCTTTTCAACGGATTTAGCCAACTTGTTAAGATTGTCTACAATCTCCAAGCGAATACCCTTGAGGTCATCAGGGGAATAGCCCAGGTCTTTCAAGGCTTGGATTTTGTCTGTATCTTGTACAGAGCAAGTAATTTTAGCTACTTCATCTGTCGCAATGCTTTCGCCATTGACATTTTTATAGACTGGTGCAACTCGTGAAGAAAGGATGGTCACTTTCTTTGGAATGTCAAATTGTGATTTATCCAATTTCAAGTCGCCAACTTTTATAGTTTCGTCTGTTAAGTTAAATTTTGTCATGTTTTTTTCTCCTATTCATAAAAGCTACGCCTACATGAAATCCATCGTAAACCGTTGATATCATAGGCTTCATAAATGTTTTTTCGTGAAATTTACTTCAAATCACTGAACCCCTTGTGTATCAAGGAATTTGACCACATTTTATGTATGTGTGCACCCCCTAATAGGGACTGGGGTGCAAATGTCAAATCGAGTTCAGCCGTTTGCCACCTTTCCCACCTGCTCTGGGCTACCGTGTTGACCACTCGCCCAGTGGTGGGGTGGCGAACCGTCTTCATCGATGAAAGAAGCCAAGTCTCTTAGATGATTTCTTTTCATTCTCTTTCTCTAAGGCCTGGATTCTATCCAGAAGCACTTCTAACTCCTGTTTCAACCTTGCTAGGTTCCTTCGATAATCTTCTCGGATTTCCTTAAAGGAGACCTCTAGCTCATCAACAAGTTCTCTAATAGGTTTTTGATAATCATTTTCTTTAGAAAACCCATAAACACTTAGAATTGCTCTTTCCAGCCCCAACGAAGACTTCTTATCAGCAATCGCTTGAAAATGATTTAGGTCATCTTCTGTAAAAAGATAAACTTTAGAATAAGATTTTCGACCCGTTCTCACTCTACTTTCATTGAATTGAGTACCAGTTAGACTTTCAATCTTTAACCGCCACTTTTTCAATGTTGAGACTGAGTTGAGACCATCAACCCTATCTACAACTTCTTGATAATCGTATTTACTCATTAGTTTACCTGTATTTTCTGATTAAGAAAGTCGTTCAAAATCTGCAAAGCTCTAGATTCAATCAATCGCTCAAATCCCATATCCTTGATAAGGCGATAGAGTTCTCTGTCATTCAAATCTTTACAGTCCTCTGGTTTGATTAAGACTTTCTCTTGTGTATCTGGTGAGTAGGCTACCCACTCTACCATTTGTAGTTCCATACCTGTTAAATTCATAATTACCCTCTTTTCTGATTCTGCATTCAACTAGCGTTTATCCGAAATATCTGGTATAATTACAGCAATTAGATTTACTGTCCTTGAACGATGTACCAGATTGTTCAAGGATTTTTTGTACCCTCCTTTCTTTTTTGATTGTTGGGTTAGCTCCTCTCTAACACACATGTACGATTTTATGTACGTTTGGTGTAAAATTTTTGAGCAACCTTAATGCTCATTAATAATTATATACGATATCATACACGAAGTCAAGCGTTTTTCTCAAAAAATGTACGATTTTATAAACACCTGTGTTATAATAGTCTGAGAGGTAACCTATGTTTGAAATACTTAAACCTGATAAAAAGACTGTTGGTCAAAGATTAAGACAAGTCAAAGATGAATTAAATTTGTCTTTTACTGAATTTGGAAACCGTCTTGGATTAAAAAAATCAACGATTAACGCATATGTAAGAGGAGATAACTTAGCTCCTCTTGAAGTTTTAGAGAAAGTGTCAAAAATCTATGGAAAACCCGTAGGTTGGTTTTACTACGGAGAATTGGAAGAATATATTGAACTTTACCTTAGAAAACTTGGTTATGGCACATTCCTAGATGAGTATCCTGATACTCCATTAAAAATAAAAGAAGAGCTTTTTAGAATAAAAACAAATCCAATACAATCGGTCACAAGAAGTGGGGGAGTAACCATTGGAACATTTGAAAATCCTGACTGGGAAAATGAATTTGGATACCCAAAAGAAGGCTACCTAGATGATATCTTTTTTGAAATGCTTTATGATACGCTGAGGGACACAATTAGGAAGGAAGCCAAAACCTACTTAAGCCAGCAAGACGGACTTGATGATACTAAAATCAACGAACTTTCTGATTACTTTGCTAACCAAATCTATACTTCATATGATTTTATCGGAAATCTAGAAATCCTTTCCAAAGATAAAATCAAAAAAGAAATTAAAAAGGGCTATGAACGCCTGATTAAAGATTCGCCATCAGCAAGTGTAGAAGTTAGCTATGATTCCAATTACCTACTCGGTTTTCTAATCAATACACTTGCAGATAGCCAAGCAACAAGGCAATTACTTTCAGATATGTCCCAAGCAACAGTTGGTATGCCTTTTTCACAATTTCATGAAGGGCATGAATTAGTTGAAATTATCCAATCTGTCAGACCACGACTGATAGAACTTTACAATAATACGACCTTTGATGACTGGACTGACTGGGCGGAGAAATAATCACGTGGTTTTCGCGTGACTTTCGCGTGAATTTCGATATCTTTTTAAAACGCACTGCTCAAAAATGCTTTAAAATCAAGCAAAATTGAGTATTATCAAAAATTTTTTTCGCGTGATTTTCGCGTGATACCCTGCAATTTGATTTTTTAAGTTAGGAGGAAAAAGTGTGGAATTAAAATTTGAAGGCAATGATTTAGAGTACAAAAAAGCTAAAAATGCACTTCCTGATTCTTTCTGGGAGACCTATTCTGCTTTCGCAAACACCAATGGTGGGAAAGTTGTCTTGGGAGTAGATGAAAATAATGAAGACCCTTTTCAGGGAGTTATGAATCCTGAAAAAGTTAGGAATGACTTGTTTAATCTAGTCTCTAATAGAAAAAAAGTAAGTTGTAATTTGCTAACCGATAATGATATTGAGTACATTGATATTCCTGATAAAAATCGTCAACTTATGGTAATAACGATTAGAGAAGCCAGTAGTGACCAAAAACCTGTCCATCTTAAAAATGATTTTAGAGAATCTTATAAAAGGTTAGGGGAAGGTGATGTTAGACTTGATAAAGAAGAGCTAAAGTATCTCATGGCAAGCTCCCATGATGATATTGATGGCGAACTCCTAACTAACTATGACGAAAGTGACCTCAATATTGAATCAATCGAAGAGTATAAAAAACTCCTAATCGAATTAAGCGGGAACACTAAGTACACCAATATGCCACTTAGGGACTTCTTAACTGAAATTGGTGTTTTTAAGAAGGATAGAACAGATGGCTCTTATAAGTTGACTGCAGGAGGGTTACTATTTTTCGGGAAATACAACTCCATAATATCTAGGTATCCTAAATTTCAATTAGACTACTTTGAAAAGGACAACTCACTTTCTACTAGGTGGAATGATAGGATTTCAACAGGGGACATGATGTACCCTGATTTGAACATGTATGACTTTTTTAATTTAGCATACAAGAAATTAACTGCAACTACCAACGATAGGTTCGAACTCAATGATAAATCTGCCCATCGTTTACCATTTAAAAAAGATTTATCTGAATCTATACGTGAAGCACTAGTAAACTGCTTAATGCACGCTTACTATGACTTTGACTCACCTATCGTTATCACCGCATATAATGATTTTTATGAATTTAAGAATCCAGGAAAAATGAAAATTTCTATTCCTGAGTTTATACATGGCGGTACGTCAAAAACACGAAACGGTACAATTTCATCGCTATTCAGAAGAATCGGAATGTCTGAGAAGGCTGGCTCAGGCGGTCCAAAAATCTTTGATGTGTCAGAAAAATACAAATTGAAAATTCCCGAAGTTTCAACTACTTTTGATAGTACTATCGTAACCATTTGGAAAGTGGACTTGTTGTCTTCATACCAAGATGTAACACAAGATGAAAGAGCTATTCTCAAGTACATAATCGAAAATGAAAGCATTAGCAAAAACGATGTTATTGAGAATAATCTGATGACAGAATATAAGTTCAGAGAAAACTTAAAAACTCTTCAAAGCAAGCAATATATAGAGGTAATTGGCAAGGGACGTTCAACAAAATATGTTCTTCCTAGAACATCATCTGAACAATATCATATCATCAAACAAAAAATTAAAAACCTTGGTGATTTTATGACCAAGAACTAAAGTTTTATCTGATTTTTGTCTGATTAAAACTAAAGCAAGGTCAAAATCACTCTATTTCATCAATAATTGAAAGATTGAAAAGCCCATAAAATCAACGTTTCTGTACATCATGAAACTTGCTAAATTACATATTACGCTTACAGAAGTTAAATAATAGAGTTAAAAAAGTCGTTGAAATTGATTTTCAACGACTTTTTTCTTTTATCCATTTCACGACTCACTTTCTCACCAAGCATAATTTTTCTCACCGCATGTGACCATGGCTGCTAATAACTCCTCTGGTGTCAGTTTCTTCAAGCCTCCATAGTTTGGATCCTGTACATGTGTATCGGGGTCTAGATAATAGATTGCTGAGATGTCCTTACCATCTGCTGTCAATTCATAGCCTACTCCAATCACATTATGTTCCCCACTTTTTCCAGGATAGATTTGTGCTACATTGAAGGTGTAATAGAGAGGATACCCATCATCAATATCTTTGCGAACACGTTCTTTAAAGAGCCGGATATCTTCAGAACCTGGACGAGCATCTGTTACAGTAACCAGTCGATAACCTGCTTGGTTTCCACTTGGTTCTGGATAGCCAAATAGATTCTGATTCAAGACGCGAATGGCATCTCGATTATGCGTCCCATAGGGATTATAAGTCCCCATTTCCTTAGCTAATTGATGTTGAGAGACGCTAACTCCTCGACTAGCCAGCATCATATGGACTGTCGCAGGAGCACAGAAATACCATTCTTCTTGAAGTTTTAAAGAAATAGGCAATAGTTTTCGGATTCCTTGATTCTCTTTTGACGATGTTTCTTTTTTGACCGACTGAGAAGGTTGCGTATTCTCTTTCAATGAAGCTTGTTCCTGTTTTGAAGATGGCAATGTTTCCTGACCACCGGCTTCCGTATTGCCTTCCTTAATTTTTAATCGCTCTGCTACCTCTGCTGGCATTGGAGGATTAGGTTCTGTACGCTCCTTTGTTTTTACACTAACTGTTGTTGATGAGGAGGATGTAACCTTACGAGAGCTGGAAGGACTTGTTTGGCTTTCTTTTGGTGTCTCTGTACAGCCAGATAAACCAAGCAAAGTCAGAAGTACAAGGAATAAATGAACTTTTCTCATGATTTTTCTCCTTTCTACCATTCTTGATAGCGCATTACGGAGTTTTCATTTCGATAGATTTCACCTTTTGGAATCTCACTATCTTTCTTTTTGAATTGAATCCATAGAATCCCTTTATCCGATAGTAAAATGGGGCCATGATCATATAAATAATGAATCCGATGCCTCAAATCCCACAAATAATATTGAGATTTAACACGCTCCTCATTTCTTCTTTCTCCCATATATGTGAGATAAATATTGCGATATATGGAGGTTTCTGCCTGTGAAGTAGAAAATATCTTTTTATGGTTTTTATTTTCGAAGGTAAACGAAGCATCTTTATTATTTGCAACCAAGTAAAGGAGATTGTGCCCGTTCGTCAATAAATCGACATAATAGCGTTGATCATCCTTTGTTTGATCTATAACTTTTTTCTGCCCATCATTTAAGGAGTAGGCTACAATTTTTGTAGTTAAAGCTGTGTTATCAATTTGTACATAATACAAGTGATCTTTAAAGACAGTCGGAAAACCGCTATTTTCTGATTCAATCGTCTGATGAGTCCCTGTTTCAAGGTCAAATTCTTCAATTTGATATAGGCTATCGCCTACTTCATAATTTATAAAGAGTTTCTGGTTGGATCGAGCTACTTGAGTAACTGGAACCGTTCCAATAGGTCTCCTATCGATCAGTGTCGTTAAAGATTTGTCTTTTATCTTCCAAAGATAGTAGATCCCTGTCTGATTGAGTTGATCATACTCTTCAAAAACAACAATATCATGATCTACATAGCTAACAGCTACATGAGTCAGATTGGATGTCCTTTCAACATCTTTTATCTTTTGAAATTCCTTGGTATGTAAATTCATACTGGCAAGATAATTCTGATCTTCGTGTCCTTGGTCAACAGCCTCGCCATAAGCAATCCCATCATTTGACAGCGCGGTAGGTGTAAAGATTTTCGCATCTGGATAAGGGATAGAAATAGAATTTTTTAATAAATCTTCTGCCTTTCTTTCCTCGAATCCTATTTTCCTAGACACATTGGTACTACCGGAAGGAGATTTTTTTTGTGGTCCTACAAGAGTGCAGGCTGATAAGAGAATGATAATACCAAGGATGATAAAAGTTAAAAATTTTTGTTTGACAAGATCTTTTTTCTTCATCAGCCTATACCTCCTGACTTAAGCATTACTTCATTACCTATTTATCTACAATAAAAAGATAACGAACGATTTTAAAATTGAAATCTTTTTTTCTTTCTAGAATAATAATACACAAAATAAAAAAGCAAATGTCAAATTGTCTCTTATATACACATTTTATACTTAGATAAATGAACTCAAAATATTTTCCTCAGTATTTATTGGTTCAAACTATGCTATCAAAGTCTTCTGAACGGAAATCTCTTTATTTGATAATTGAAAATAATTGTATTTCATATTAAAATCACCTCAAATATTAGATGAACTCTAACATTTGAGGTGCAATTTAAAATTATTGTTTATTAAATTAAATGACCATTCTTTCTATTGCTTAACTAGCTGATCTAATGGGATAATGTATAGATTTCTATCCCTTACCCAATATCCATTCAGCATGCACAGAATAACATGTTGATTATATCTTCAAACTGTTTTATGACTGAATCCATTTAGAAACTCATTTCTTGAAAAAGCGCTTCACATCTGACCTACATGCTTCCAACAACGTTATTTCATCCGTTAATTCGAGTAACTGCAAGCCTTCATCAACTAGCTTTTTATCACTTAAACAAATTCCAAGTGTCACTTTAGCATTTCCTAGAAAATCATATCGCTTACTTTTTTTGGCCGTATCTAACAATAGATAACTGATACTAGTACACTTCTCCATCAAACCATTCCACAGAAAAATACTGGCTAAATTAGAGAGTAATTTATACTTGGTGGGAAGAATCTCTGTATAATCAGAGTAATCATTCAGCCTATCTATAACTTCATCACAGATAGAAATCACTGTTTCTAGTGGAAGTGTAAATAAAATAACGACAATTAATTTTAGGTCACTATGATACCAGACATCCTGATTTTTGATTTCGTTCCAAGCTTCCGTTGCCATCATTCTTGCCTTTTCATTTGGACCAGATTCTCGTAAACAAAGAATGACCTCTACTCTCTTTAGTATATTTAACACAGGAATATCATTAGGATGTTTTCTTAAATAAGCTACACTCTTATTCTTCAGTTCCAATAATTTATCATTTGATTGGTAGGCATTGTTATCTTCTGCTAATAAGATAATTTCTTCCCTATCGGAGCGGTGGTAAGAATGGCATATATATCGAAATTCTTCGAAATCTAGGCCAACTTGCTTTAGAAGATGCTCCATCGACTCAAAACTAGGTACCACTTGGTTCGATTCAATACGCGATAAATGCGCTCTTGAAATGTAACCCTGGCAAACTTCCTCTTGACTAATATGTTTTGATTTCCGTATTTTTTTATAGATCGTACCGTAATCCCAACGCATAACAACTTCACCTCTAATTATGTGTATAAATGTTACATTTTTACACTTCGTTATGTGTTTAGTATATCATATATATAGAAGAAGGAGGCGCAGATATGCAAAAGAAAATCACTATTTATTTTTTGTATTAATGCTTTCACAATCCAAATAACTGGGGGTGCATTTTCAAATTATTACCATGATTACAAATATCACTGGTCAAGCGTAACTCGTGCAAGAGATAGTAAATCATCATATGCTTACGCTCCTTCTCATCAGACCTCAAGAGCTTTTATAAATAGAAATTTTGGTGAAACAGTATATTTTAATTACGGATTTAAAAAAATTCATAGCTCATAGAAAAGATTATATTACAATTCATGAAAATTTTAGAAAGTGAGTAAAGTATGAAGCGCTTCTTTGTCATCCTTTCAAATATCTTTATAACAAGTTTTCTACTTTGGATTTGTTTTTCAACCTCATATGTGGTTATTCACAATAGTTTTCCAGCTATTGGTATTCTTTCCCAGAACAAAGAGGTATCAAAAGATCAGGTAAAATACAGTTTAGATCAATTAGCAAATGAAACAGACAGTGTGATTGGTCAACAAATTGAAAAAATAGATGATAAAGGTAAGGTTCATTTTTCCTATGCAATATATGGATCTGGCCATATCCCAAATGGCCTTGTTAAAGCTAGTGAAGAAGATTTTTACAATAGTGGCTTACTGTCCAATTATTATATTTTATCTGGGAATCTCACTCTAGATAGATTAAATCATGAACTTCAATCATTGGGTTTCACACAAACATTTGTTTCATATCCAAATATTCTTCTTAGCTTATTTACGTATATGGGAAATGGTAGTCAATTACTCGTTTTGGTCATTTTTCTACTAACTTTTATAGCCTTAATGGTTATTCAAAAAACCAAGGAAATGCGAACAGTTGGGATTCGATATATTTCTGGATTGCACCTAACTCAGATTTTTGGAAACTCAATTATTAGTGATTGTGGAGATTTACTTTTAGGGATAATTACAGGGGTTTTTCTTGGAATCTGTGGTGTAAGTCTATTCCATATCACACCATTTTCTGTTCCAGTTATTGTTTCAGCTAACATAACTTATAATTTGTTACTTTTGTTCCTTTCTATACTCTTTAGCTTTCTTTATGTTTTAAGTATTAAAGCGGTACATTTGGTTTCTTTACTCAAAGGAAAGTTACCTTTGAAACAGATTATGGGTATTCTTTACTTGGGGCAATTGGTTGCTTTTCTTTTAATAGTACTTACCATTTATAGAACAAGTATCTATTCAACTATTTGGCAATTGCATCAGGCTGGAGATACAGCATGGTCAAATCAAAAAGATTGGGTATTGCTTTCAACAAATAGGGAGTTTGGGGCAGAGGCTAGAAATCAGGATAGTAGAAAAATGTTGGAAGAACAATGGAAAAACTTCATAGAAACTGGCATTCAGAATGGAGGAATGCTTGTTCAGCATCCACTTGCATCATTCGATCTAAAAGGTCTGTCTTCACATCCCTTAACGGGAAAAATGTCGATAAATGACTACAATCCGTATGCTAATAGCTTATATGTGACTCCTAATTATCTAGATATTCAGAATGTAGAATTAAATGAAGAAGATAAGAAGAACATTAATAGCCTTGGAGAAGGAGAATTTGGACTACTATTGCCTGAAAAATTAAAAGATCAAGAAGATAAATTGCGTCAAATTTATGAAGATTTCCTAGCGATTCGAAACGATAAGGGAAATAAAATTCAACAGGCTATGAAAGCTCGTGTTTTCTATATTTCAAACAATAAGAAGCGTTTCGTATATAATTCTACACCAATCTCGTATCAACAATTTCTAAGTGATCCTATACTTATTGTCCTTAAACCAAGCTCTTTTGGAAAAAATCGAAATGATTTCTTCACTTATCCATCTGATTATCTGTATTTTAAAGGTTTGGATGCCACTAAAAAACTAGTTGAACAAGGTGGAATAAAGAAATATATCAGTCAGTATGATCTTGCCTATTATGTTTATCGTGGTATGAGTCACAACATTCAAGTTGAAATATTGACAATCATTGCTGGTGGTTTTCTCGGTATTGCTACCTCAATTCTACTCTTTAATACAATGACAATCCTCTACTTTGAAGAATTTCGTAAAACTATTCTTATTAAGAAAATATCAGGGTTAAATTTTTTTGAGTTACACCAGAAATTTTTTATCTGGCAAATAGTTATCTTCATTTTGGGAGGGGCTATTGGTCTTTTGCTAACAAATAAACTTTGGGTAGTCTTTCTAACCTCTTGCGTCTTTGGTTTGAATTCTATTTTAATACTAATGCATCGTTCTCGTAAGGAAGATAGGATGGCTAGTATTATATTGAAAGGAGCATAGAAATGATTAAAATCCATCAACTAACAAAAACCTTTGGGGACCGGACGGTATTTAGTGATTTGAACTTAAATTTTGATGCAGGTAAAGTCTATGCTCTTATCGGAAATAGTGGTTGTGGCAAAACAACCTTACTAAATATGGTAGCCAAGCTAGAACCTTATGATCAGGGAAGTATTCAATATAAAGGAAAAGATTTACGAAAGATTAAACCAACAAACTATTTCAGAAATGAACTCGGTTATCTCTTCCAGAATTTTGGACTTATCGATAATAAAACTGTTTCAGAAAATTTAGATTTGGGATTAATTGGTCATAAATTAGACAAACAAAAAAAGAGAGAGACTAAAGAAGAAGTATTAGATAGAGTAGGACTATCTTATATTCAACTAGATCAAAAAGTATATGAGCTTTCTGGAGGAGAAGCACAACGTGTAGCCTTGGCAAAGATCATTTTAAAAGATCCTCCTCTAATTTTGGCAGATGAATTAACTGCCGCTCTTGATCCTGAGACCTCACAGGAGATTATGGACTTACTCCTAACATTAAAAAATAAGGAACGTTTGATCATTATTGCAACACATAATCCAACCATTTGGAAACAAGCTGATCAAGTGGTAAGCCTAAAAATTAGTCAATGAAGAATAGGGTAATAGCACAGATTTTCATTACGTTACATATTCATTTCCTGACAAAACATCCCGAAAGTTAAGTGCACCCAAATAGTTAGATTAATAATTTATCCAAAGGATTTAGTTCTGTATTGCACAGGACTGAGTCCTTTTCTACTATTTGTATAGAAGTGTATACATTTTTAATCTATAGTCGTTGAGATTTAGTAAAACTACAGCGCAAACTTCCTCTTGACTAATATGTTTTGATTTCCGTATTTTTTTATAGATCGTACCGTAATCCCAACGCATAACAGTTCCACCTCTAATTATGTGTATATATGTGACATTTTTACATTTCGATATATGTTTAGTATATCATATATATTAAAGAATGAAGTGAAAAACGTGAAAAAAATCACTATTTATTCTTTATAGCATCACTCCCACTCTTCAACTTGTTAGATATTTGGCGATGGTGGGGATTCCATTCATTGAAGGGATGTGTCCATAGATGAATAAAAGAAGCTTCAAAAAAATGTTTCCAATATTTATTTTAGGTATCATTGTAGGTCTATTCTTAATCCCATTACTTAGACCACTTATAGTTGATTGGCTAAAAACTATATTTGGTTAATAGTAACGATAACCTTATTTAACAAAAAAGTTTTCCCTTTTATTTTTTAATAGCATTGTTTTGACAAATTAACTTCCACGTTTATTGGCGGTAGAAGTTGGTTTGAGAATTTAGCACTTTGATGACCTTAGATCATTATAATCCTACAAGTACAGGTATGACTTTTAGTTTTAGATATTCTCATTAGTTTAATTAAAGGAGGGACTGTGTTATGGTAACTAAGTATTACAAGT
Source organism: Streptococcus sp. CP1998 (assembly GCF_041026655.1). Lineage (NCBI taxonomy): Bacteria > Bacillati > Bacillota > Bacilli > Lactobacillales > Streptococcaceae > Streptococcus > Streptococcus sp. CP1998. Next base: position 93,204 of record NZ_CP163380.1, on the reverse strand, counting down.
ATATTCCTTGGTTGGTCTTAGGAGCTATTGGATCTTATGAATCCGCAACTTATTTTGGACATAGTACATTTGATATGCTGTATTTATCTATTGTTTTTATGATTGTTTACGTAGCTTTGTTCATTCTACACGAAAAATATCTGAAATATAAATATAAAGAAATATTTACACATATTATGAGCAATCCTGAAAAAGATCATCATTAGTAAGATATAGCATAATAAAGAACTTCAAAAAATGACCTATTTTTGTCAAAGTTCACTTAAGCTCTATTTTCTTTGAGCTTGTGGTTTTATTAGTGAGGGGGGACAAATGGTTAAAGTTAGCGAATATAAAACTTACCTTGCATTGTATGTTAAAAGTATACTCTATCTGTGGAAAACATCACCATTCAATGTATTAATTTTGATTGTCACGATACCGATTCAGGCATTATTGCCTTCGTTATCATTGTATATTGCGAATATACTCATTAATAGAATGAACAACCTGTCACAACAATTATTATTTTTATTGCTTGGAGTATGGGGTGTAGCTTTCCTTTTAAATAATATATTTACGCCATTAACAACAATGATTCAAGGCAAGTTAACAGATGATCTTACCTATACATTGAATTGTGATATTATGAAAAAGTCTGAGGAAATTCAGACGATTGACTATTTTGAAGACAATAATTTCTATAATGATATTCAATTATTAAGTTCAGAAGCCAGTTGGAGACCTGTGAATTTATTGGTCTTTGGGACTAGTATTATTTCAAATACAATACTGTTTATTTCAATGCTGGTTATATTTGCATCATTTCATCCAGTCATTGCCTTGCTCATGTTGCTGGTTTTAGTTCCACAAGGGTTGATTTCTTATTCCCTTCAACAGCAAGCTTTTGAGGTCCTTGTTTCCAACAGTGAAGAATCAAGAAAACTGGAATATTACAGTCAAGTTTTGCTATCATCAGAGGCGATCAAAGATGTGAGACTATACAACCTCTACAATTTCTTTATGAAGAAGTATACTCAATCTTTCTCCAGTATAAAAAGAAATATTCAAAAGACAAGGTTAAAAAAATTTAACAGTTCTGTCATTTTTTTGATTTTAACTGCTCTATTGAGTGTAGGAAGTTTTATCTATATCATCTATTCTATCAAAGTAGGACAATTGGGAATTGGAGCTGTAATGCTTTTTTCTTCAAGTATTGTGTATGCAATTAATAGTATGTCAAGATTGATTGAAGATTCTAGTTTGCTGTACGACACCTTACTTTATATGGAAAAATTTTTCAAATTTATTGCACTGCCATCAGACTCTAAGGGTGCTACAGTTGCTGTGCCATCAAGTATTGAAAAAATAGATTTCGTAGACGTATCATTTAAGTATCCAACTAATGAAAACTATGCCTTAAAACATATCAGCTTCAGTGTCAATAAGGGAGAAAAGATTGCTATCGTTGGAGAAAACGGCGCAGGAAAAACCACATTGATTAAATTACTCACCCGATTTTACAATATCGAAGAAGGCGAATTATTGATCAATAACATCTCAATTAGCAACTTTGACCCAGAGAAATTTAGGGAAAATGTATCCGCTATTTTTCAGGATTTTTCTAAATTTGATCTTACTCTTAGAGAGAATGTGGGCATTTCGAATATACAGGAGATAAATGCAGATGATCAAATCCTAAAGGCATTAGAGGACAGTGGGTTTGAAAGTAGTCTATCAGACCTAAATACTATTCTTGGAAAAAAATTCGATCATAGCCGTGACCTTTCAGGAGGTCAATGGCAAAAAGTTGCGCTGGCAAGAGCTTTCTTCTCTCATTCACCTATACTGATTCTAGATGAGCCTACCGCTGCACTCGATGCCCGAACCGAATATGAATTATTTGAGAAATTCTTAAAATTAACGGAAGGAAAAACCGTATTTTTCATTACACATCGATTATCAAGCGTCCGACAAGCAGATAAAATTTTATTATTAAGAAATGGAAGGATTGAAGGATTTGATAAACATGATGCTTTAATGAAAACCAACAAATACTATGAAGAGCTTTATACCATGCAATCTTCTTTATATTACAAAGAATTAAACTAACTTTCAATTGCTATCGGTATAAGAGCGTATTCTTATGAAAACAAGCAAAAACAACCGGAAAAGAATCAGTTCCCAACTAGTTCTTCTCTGGTTGTTTTTTATACTAACGATTTTTCCGACTTAATTGATAAGAGTACATCATAGGGATAAACACAATGGCGAGGATGACCAGCACCAGTACATAAGAAAGAGCGAATTGAAGGCCTGCTTCAAGAAGAAGGATCAAGCCACCAAGCACCCACAACTTCCCTGCCAAGCGATGAGTTTTGTGCCAGTTATCTTCACTCTGCAAGGTCCAAGGTAGGCGGATTCCAACCGTGTGATTCACTTTCAACTTAGGCATGTAATTGCCCATGATTACAAAGATGAGCCCTAGCAGAACCGAAACAAAAACTGATGGATTAGTAGTAGATCCTAGCGCCTTGCTATAGATGAGATAGAAGGTACTTAAGGAAACGACTGGAGTCAACCAGTAGATTACTTTTAGCATTTTTTCATTCATAGCGCTATTCTTAGAATCGCGACCGATCATAAAGATCATAAACAGATGCACCATGAGATCGAAAATAGGAAGACCAAACACAACCAGGGGTTTCGATTGGAAGTTATTGGGCTGGCCAGCAAAATTGAAGTGAATCGGGATTTGGTTAGGCAATTGCGACCAAATCATCAGCCCCCAAAGCATGGGGAAAAGGATCACCATAGAAGTTAATAGCAATAGTTTTTTATTCGTTTTCATCAGTAGAGTCTCCTTTCAAATCAACGAGCCAGACCATTAAATCCTCCAAGACAGAAGTATTGAGCTCATAGTAGATAAAATTCTTCTCTTTTTCCTCTCGAATTAAATCTGCCTGCTTGAGGAGGCTTAAATGATGGGAAATGGTCGCTCCTGCTACATCAAAGTGGCCAGCGATATCACCAGCAGATAATTTCCCCGCCTTTAGCAGTTCTAAGATACTTCTTCTTATCGGATTCGATAAAGCTTTAAATGTTTGCGCAAAATTCATTCTCTATCTTCTCCAATCTATTTAGATTTCTTTCTAAATAGATTCTAGTACTTTCGGATGGGTTTGTCAACTCTATTTAGAAAAAAATCTAAATAGTTTCTGTTGTAAAAAATATCAGACCTAAGACCGATTCTTATAAACAGCGTCTTTTCTTAAGTTTTCTTTAAGAAATCAGCCTTATAATAAAACCATCAAATGAAGACCTCCTAACTTTGTTTGATAGAAAATCCTAAACTTTTTCATAATAATCTCCCTATAAGAGCCACCAAAACCGGTGGCTTTTTCTATGTACCTTAGCAAACGTTAGTGAGCTTAGGTACGTTGTGATGCAGTTCGAACGGCAGTGAGAACTACGATCTTTAGAATGGAATAAGTAATTTTACTGTTTGGAATGATGATTAATGCATTTTGTCAGACTTAAGACCGATTCTTATAAACAGCGTCTTTTCTTAAGTTTTCTTTAAGCAAACCGCCTTATAATAAAACCATCAAATAAAGACCTCCTAACTTTGTTTGATAGAAAATCCTAAACTTTTTCATAATAATCTCCCTATAAGAGCCACCAAAACCGGTGGCTTTTCTATATCTCTAAATTCGGTTGAACTCAGAGAGTTCAACCGAATTTAGAGATATTGATGCAGTTTGAGCAAAGCGAAAACTACGTTCCTTATTCCTTTAGCAAACGTTAGTGAGCTTAGGTACGTTGACGCAGTTCGAACGATAGTGAGAACTACGTTCCTTATAAAACTGAGCGAGGTGAACTCAGAGAGTTCAACCGAATTTAGAGATATTGATGCAGTTTGAGCGAAGCGAAAACTACGTTCCTTATTCCCTTAGCAAACGACAGTGAGAACTACGTTCCTTCTCCTTCATTTGTACAAATACTCCAATTTATGCTCGATCTATGTTATAATGAAGGGAATTTTTGTCTGAGGAGGATTTATGAAAAAAACACATTCTATGCTATTCATCCCGGGCATCATTATGCTTGGGATTGTTTTACGAACACCATTTACTACGCTTCCGACGGTCTTGTCTGACATCGCTGCTGGTTTGGGGGTAGATGTGAGCTCTCTGGGACTATTGACTAGCTTGCCACTTCTCACCTTTGCCCTTTTCTCACCTTTTGCGATTCAAGTTGCTAAAAAGTTGGGGATTGAGCGCCTCTTTTTCCTAGTTTTGATCGCGATTACGATCGGATCTGCCATTCGGATTATCAACCTCCCCTTCCTCTATCTGGGAACCATCTTGATTGGAGCTGGCATCGCCTTTCTCAATGTGCTGCTTCCAAGCCTGATTCAAGCGAACAGACCCCGTCAACTAGGCATTCTGACCACTTTGTACATCACTTCTATGGGGATGTCCACAGCGATCGCCTCTTCTGTCGCTGTTCCGATCACCAAAGCCACTTCTTGGCAAGGTTTGGTCAACATCTTGACAGCCTTGTGTGCTCTTGCTTTGGTCATCTGGATTCCTAACATTCGCTACAACCACCATCTAAAAAAGACGGCCACTACAGAATCTAGTAGCAAGTGGTATACCAATAAATATGTCTGGGCTATCATGATTTTTGGAGGCTTGCAGTCACTGCTTTTCTACACAAGTATGACCTGGCTTCCGACCATGGCTGTTCAAGCTGGCCTTTCAAAGGTTGAATCTGGACTACTGGCCTCCGTGTTCACCCTGATCAGTCTCCCATTCTCCTTGACGATCCCAAGTTTAACCACACGGTTATCCGATCGCAATCGACACTTGATGCTTGCGATTGTTGTCGGAGCAGGGATTCTGGGGGTAGCCATGCTCTTAATCCCGACCAGCAACTTCTTCTACTGGTTGGTATTAAATGCCCTGATTGGAAGTTCCGTTAGTTCGCTCTTCCCTTACCTCATGGTCGCTTTCTCCATGAAATCCAGCACACCTGAGAAAACTGCTCAACTTTCTGGTCTTGCCCAAACAGGAGGCTACGTCTTTGCAGCCTTTGGGCCCATCCTCTTTGGATATAGCAAATCTCTCTTCCACTCTTGGACACCTGCCATTCTTATGTTACTGGTCTTAACCATTATCATGGCGATTGCCCTTTATCAGGTGGAAAAAGTTGATCATATTTTATAACCATCGTCTGGCTGGAAGATTCGTCTTCCGGCCTTTTTTGTGCATACAAAAAAAGAACTAGGCACTTGTCCTAGTTCGAAGTTTTATTATCCGTTAAATGAGATATGTACGTGATCGTAGTGGTTTGCTGTATCTCCACCACGGTCTGGCATTTGGTTCCATGTGTTAGCAGGTCCGTAAATGTTGTCGACTGGCATGTAGAATTGTTGTTTCCAGATGATGTATGAGATACCTGCACGGTCCATGTTGTCAATTGCATATTGGGCAACTTGATCTCCAAGTTCAGAACTTGTCGGAACCATTACGTCTACTGCAAGCCCTTTACCATGGTCTTCTGGATCCCCTTCACGGTAACCACCGATATTTGTGATACCGAATTTCGCAGCGATTTCTTGACGGAAAGCTTCCGCTTGCGGTTGAAGGTGTGGATCAGTTGGAATGGCATTTGCAGCTGTTGGAGTTGATGCTAGTGGTTGCACTTCAGGGGTAGCAGCCGTTTCTGCTACTGGTTGTGCTGGAGCTTCCTCTGCTGGAGCTTCAGGAGCAGAAGCTGGTGTTTCAGCAGGTGTTTCCGCTACTGGAGCAGATTGAGGAGCAGCTGGCGCTACTTCTTGATTTTGAACTTCAACATTGACAGCTGGAGCACCGTAGTTTGGTGTTTCTGGAACAGCTGGTTGTGCTGGTGTTTCTGCTGCTGGTACTTCAACTACTGGAGCTTCCGCTGGGGCTTCTTGAGTTTCCGCTGCTGGAGCAACTGGAACAGCTTTGTTGTCTTCGTTAACTGGTTTTGACAAATCGTTGACAGCAACTGTTTGGTCATCAACTGTCACTTGGTTTGTTGTCAAGTCAGCACTTGCAACGGTTGCATCTGTCGTACCTGCTTGAGGAGTTTGGATTTCAACTGAAGTTACTTCTTTTTGATCATTTACTGTTGTTTTCAAAACAGTACCTGGGTAGATCAAATCCATGTTGCTGATGTTGTTCAAGTTTGCCAACACATGAACATCGATTCCAAGCGCTTCTGCGATCGAACTCAATGTATCACCATATTTGATGGTATAAGTTTGTTGGTTTTCACCGCTTTGTTGGATATCATGTTTGATTTCATCTACTGAGCGAGCTACCCAATCTTCAAGTGTTTCTGCAGTGGCTTTTGTAAATGGAATCACTGCAAGAGCTACTGTTGAAGCGATCAAGGCTTTCGTATTAACTTTTAATTTCATCTTTTATCCTCTTTTTTCTTTGTTTTTTGCTCAAGATTTTCTTGAACAAATGAACTACTATTCTATCTTATCACAATTAAAAAATAATAAAAGTCCTTTTGGGCTATTTAACAAAACTGTATTTTTCTTGTAACATTTCGTCTTTCTTGTCACATTGTTACAAACTAGTAACATAAAAAGAGGGTGGTGGAAGAAGAGTTCGAGGGCGCAAAAAACCTCATCAAGGAGCGGTTCTTCGATGAGGTTCTTGTATTTTTAAAGTAATTGAACACGCCCTAAATGCTGGGTGAAAAACGCAAACTGTAATAGTACTAACTTCAAAGGCACAGTAGCTGATTGGATTTTTCTCTCGCTTTAAGAGCTCGGAAAAATCCTAATCAGCCTTGTGGGGGCAGGACAACGAAGCATTCTATACAACAGTGCTTCTGTCCTGCTCCCTATTTTCCTTTGAGTTGCTTAACGGCTTTGTATCTTATTTTACCTTCATGATTCTGACGAGGTTGGCGCGTTCGGCTTCTTCGAGTTTCATTTCGATATAGTAGATAGTCTCTTTGAGGTCTGGGATGGTCGCATACTCGAGTCCATTCACTCGACGGCGGGTTTTCTCGATTTCATCTGCCATGAGTTGGCAGCTTTTTTCGATTTCCGCTAACTTGAGCAAATCTGGGAGTAGATTCCCCATTTCTTGAATGGTGCTGTCCATTTGACTGTTGGAGGCGAGGTAGCTATAAACCACGTCCCCTTCATCATCTCCGTACGGATTATCGATACGGGCATGGAGCTTGGGCACGCGCACACTCATGACATTTTCTTCCTCGATATGGAGTATTACTTCTCGAGTGGGAACAGCAAAGATTTCTTCTACCATAAGGTCACTCTCTAAGGACTTGGCCATCACGAAATCTTGCATATTGCCCACCAGCGCAGCCTCCACCTTTTGGCGCAGGCGATTATTCTCACGCACAGCTTCAATAAAACGGCGCATGAGTTCATCCCGCTTATCCTTAAGCAACTTGTGCCCCCGGGTTGCTGTCTTGAGGCGCTCTTTGAGAATATTAAGCTCCATCCGAGTTGGTTTTACATTTAATCGTGCCATAGGCTAATCCTCTTTGTTTGGCAGATACTTGTCAATCATCTCATCCTTGATCCGTTTAAGCTCTGTTCTTGGAAGGATGGATAAGAGTTCCCAACCGAGATCCAAACTTTCCTCAATCGTACGATTAGTGGTGAAACCTTGATTGATGTATTCCTGCTCAAAGCGATCGGTAAATTTGACATAGAGCTTGTCCGTATCTGACAAGGCAGACTCCCCAAGTACTACAGCCAGTTCTTTGGCTTGTTTTCCTTGGGCGTAGGCCGCAAAGAGCTGGTTCATGGTCGCCGCATGGTCTTCCCGAGTCTTGCCTTCACCAGAACCCTTGTCCTTCAAACGAGAAAGGGATGGAAGAACATTGATCGGTGGGCGGTAACCACTATTGTAGAGATCGCGGGACAGAATAATCTGACCTTCGGTGATGTAGCCTGTCAAGTCAGGGATGGGGTGGGTGATGTCATCTTCTGGCATGGAGAGGATTGGAATCTGGGTCACAGATCCTTTCTTTCCAACCAAGCGTCCTGCACGTTCGTAGAGGGTTGAGAGGTTAGTATAGAGGTAACCTGGATAGCCCCGACGACCTGGAACTTCCCGGCGGGCAGCGGATACTTCCCGAAGGGCTTCACAGTAGTTGGTCATATCCGTCATGATAACCAAGACGTGCATGTCTTTTTCATAGGCCAAATATTCGGCGGCTGTCAAGGCGATCCGAGGGGTGGCAATCCGTTCGATAGCTGGGTCATTGGCTAGGTTGATGAAGAGGACAGAGCGGTCAATCGCACCTGTCTCCCGAAGGTCGTTCATAAAGAACTCGGCTTCTTCAAAGGTAATTCCCATAGCCGCAAAGACCACGGCGAAGTTTTCTTCAGAATTAAGAACCGTCGCTTGACGAGCAATCTGAGCCGCCAACTCCTTGTGAGGAAGACCAGAACCTGAGAATACTGGGAGTTTTTGGCCCCGAACCAAGGTATTCAAATGGTCAATGGCTGAGATCCCTGTCTGGATAAATTCATCCGGATAGTCCCGCGAAACAGGGTTAATAGCTTGTCCATCAATGTCCAAGTACTTCTCTGGGATAATCTCTGGACCGCCATCGATGGGCTTGCCCATCCCGTTAAAGATGCGTCCGACCATGTCTTCAGACACAGGAAGTTCTAGGGGACGTCCGGTAAAGCGGACTTTGGCTTTTTCCAAGTTGATCCCGCTAGATCCTTCAAAGAGCTGGACCATAGCCTTGTCTTCTTGGACTTCGAGGACTTGTCCCTGACGGGTCGTTCCGTCATGAAGCTTGATTTCTACTAGTTCATTGTAGTGAACCCCTTCGACCTGATCGACAATCATCAAGGGACCAACAACTTCGCTGACAGTACGGTATTCTTTAATCACGCTCATTGTCTACTCCTCCTTTTGCGACGATTTGGTGTAGGGTTTCTACGATTTCTTCTTTCAGGGCTTGAATAGTTGCCAACTGATCCTCATGGATGAACTTGCTCCGGGCAATGCGGTCCCGAAGAGCCACGGTTCCTTCCATGATTTCTGTGAAGTAAGCCCCTAATTCTAGTGCTTTTTGACTTTCTTGGTCAAAGGTCAAAATGTTGGTCAACAAGGCCACCTGCTTGCTGAAAGAGGTATAGGTATCAACCTCATCAAAGGCATTTTGTTGCAGGTAGTCTTCACGGATCATCTTAGCCGCATTCATGGTCAAGCGGTCTTTTTCAGACAAGGAATCTAGACCAACCAAGCGGACGATTTCTTGCAATTCACTTTCCTTTTGAAGCAAGTTCATAGCGCGGGTCACTTTTTCAGACCAGCTGATTTGTTCATGTAGATCGATATAGCGACCGACTTCATCTTGGTAAAGCGAATAAGAACTCAACCAGTTGATGGCTGGGAAGTGACGACGTTGGGCCAATTGAGCATCTAATCCCCAGAAGACCTTGACAATCCGCAAGGTATTTTGCGTTACCGGCTCTGAAATGTCTCCACCTGGAGGAGAAACGGCACCGATGGCAGTAATCGAACCCTCACGCGCAGTGGTTCCGAGTGTCTTGACCCGACCTGCACGCTCGTAGTATTCGGCGATCCGGCTACCAAGATAGGCTGGGTAGCCTTCATCCCCTGGCATTTCTTCTAGACGACCAGACATTTCACGGAGAGCTTCTGCCCAACGAGAAGTAGAGTCCGCCATGATGGCAACGGAGTAGCCCATATCGCGGAAGTATTCGGCAATGGTAATCCCTGTGTAGATGGAAGCTTCCCGCGCCGCTACTGGCATGTTCGAAGTGTTGGCGATCAGAACGGTCCGTTGCATGATGGATTGACCAGTCGTTGGATCGATCAATTCTGGAAATTCATTCAGAACGTCCGTCATTTCATTTCCACGTTCCCCACAACCAACGTAAATTACAATGTCTACATTGGCAAACTTGGCCACCTGGTGTTGCACAACTGTTTTCCCAGCTCCGAAAGGACCAGGAACAGCTGCAGCTCCACCTTTTGTCACAGGGAAGAAGGTATCGATGACCCGTTGACCGGTGATCAAAGGCTCTACTGGAATGAGTTTTTGTGCAAAGGGACGGCCTCGACGAACCGGCCATTTTTGCATCAGGGTTCCCGTAAAGAGGCTACCATCTGCCTGCTCAATCTCATAGACCGGCTCTTCCACTGTGTAAGAACCTGCTGCGATCTTGGTCACACGTCCACTCACACCAAAAGGCACCATGATGCGGTGTTCCACCATATTGGTCTCCTGGACCGTACCGACGATGTCTCCAGCGACCACTTCTGTCCCTTCAGTCACACTTGGTTCGAAGGCCCATTTGGTGTCCCGATCTAGATTTGGAACTTGCACCCCACGAACGAGGAAGTCACTGGCAGTCACTTCTTGGAAGCGTTCCAAGGGGCGTTGGATCCCGTCAAACATCTGAGAGATCAAGCCTGGCCCCAATTCAACAGAAAGGGGGGCTCCGGTTGTTACCACTGGTTCTCCTGGACCGACTCCAGACGTTTCTTCATATACTTGGATAGAGGCTTCGTCCCGCCGCATCTCAATAATTTCGCCAATCAAACCAAGATCGCCGACCCGGCAAATGTCTTGGATATTGGCCTCCTGCATCCCTGATGCAACCACCAAGGGACCGGAAACTTTGATAATTTTTCCTTGAGTCATGTATTCCTCCTGGGAATCCTTTGTTTCTTTGTTTTACTTTTGTACTATCTCTCTTAGAGCTTGCTTTTGTTGGCCATTGGCATCGAAATTGCTTGGATCCAACCAGGCTTCGAAGCGCTGTTTGATAGCTGGCCATTCTTGGTCAATGATGGACAACCAGTCTGTATCACGGGTACGACCTTTATAAACAACAGCCTGACGGAAACAGCCTTCATATGTGAACCCTAAGCGCTCAGCTGCTTTGCGAGATGCTTGGTTTAAGGCATCGCATTTCCACTCATAGCGGCGGTAGCCTAAATCTTCAAACACGTAACGCGCTAACAGATACTGGGCTTCCGTAGCCATGCGTGTTTTTTGGAGCGCTGGTGAGTAGGTCACTGCTCCGACTTCGATCACCCGGTTGGCTTGATCGATCCGCATGAGAGAGAAAGTCCCCAAAGCCTTGCCTGAATCTTTGTCTACAATCGCATAGTAAAAGCGACCTTGGGCTGTCATGAGATCATCTAATAAGTGGTCCCACTCCTCCTCATTGCGGGCAGGGCCTTTGAACAGAAAGGTCCACATCGCTGCTGGAGAGTCCGGCCCGTAGACCTGATAAAGATCTGCTCCATGTTTTTCTTTTGAGAGGCGTTCGATCACAGTATAGCGACCCTCGATCCGCTCAATAGCTGGCAAGCGCCCTGGTGTAAAATCCGGCAGTGCATCGCCAATCGCTTGGCCAAATTCATTTGTTCTCATAAAATATCCTGTCCTACTGCTTTTTCGACATTATCACGAATCCGCTGTTGGCCCAGTCCTGTAGTCCCTCTATGGGTCGGGATAAGAATCAGAGCCGGTGTCAGCTGCTGGTCGTAAAAAGCCACTGTATCTGGAATGGCCTGAGCAATATCCTCTGTCAGGTAGATAATCCCGAAGTTTTCCCGACTGAGTTTTCGCAAGGTATTGATCGCTTCTTGCGGCTCTGTGACCGGATAGGTTTGAAAGCCAATCAGGCGAAAAGGAAGGATGGCGTCCCGATTGCCCACAACGGCGATCTTATAGGTCTGTTTGTCCATAAATCGGTCTCATCCTTTCTTTGATGTCTGCTAGCGGAAAACCATTGTCCAAACCAGAGAGGACCAAACGAAGGTTGGTCACCTCTAACTCTTTTCCGTAAAGATAACGAACAAGAGGGAGTGGTCCATCGACTTCAAAACGGCCAGCATCTAGAAGACTGAATTTCACCAAACTCTCTAAATACTCCAACTCTACGGTCTTTAGTTGACCAGTGCGCATCTTTTCTTCATAAGTCTCTAAGGCGAGATCGTAGTCCAGTGGATTAACTTGATAAAACCAGGTCAACCACTGACCGGATTCTAGCAGGTCGATCACCTGATAGGCACTGAGGCTCCCTTCATCTGAGAGTAATTGGTGCATAAAGCTGTGCGGTTTTTGCTGATCCATGGCCCGCTTAACTGTAATCGCATTGTAAAAGTCAATGGTCACGTCCACCAACTGCTTCAGAATCGGATGATCTAGACTGTCCCCTAAGTATCTCAGGTGTTTAAAATAAGCTAAGTCCATCCCGATTTCGAGAACCCGCAAGTCCTGATAGTCTTGGAATTCTTGCCAGGTTGCAGCCACTTCTTCCGCCATAAAGGCCGGACAATGCTCCGCAGAAAAGGTCGCCACCAAATGTTCGAGCACATCGAGAGAATAAGGACCGATAGGGATCAATAAGTGCCCCAACTTGCGCTCTGTCGCCTTGTGTTTTAGATAAACCTTGAGATTGTGATAGGTGTACTTCAAGGTAAAAAGGCTAACCAGGTCTGACTGAGGGCTTACCTCAAAAGCCCATTGGTATTCTGCCAACAAGGCTGCCATCAGGCGGGCTTCAAGGGCTGATAAATCCTTGATCTCGTGGCTGTCTAAAGCATAAGGCGTCCCTTGTAGCAAGCCTTCTCGACTCTCGCTGGAGGGACTTGCAAGCAACTGCTCAAACTGACTGGGACTGACAAAACTAGCCTCACGTACGCTGATTCCTGTATTGACTTGAGAATAGGTCCGTTCGCTCATTGCAACCTCCTAGTTCTCTTCATCTGTGAAAATGCTGGCTGCCATCTGGTAGCTTTCTTGCTCCCAAATGGAATCCACCAAATCACGGTAGAGATAGTTGTCATCAATCTTCCCAACCGACAGGATAAAGCCTGCTTGAGCTGGGATTGTTGCATCTGCAACCGTCACATTCTGATGCGTCTGCTTCAATCTCTCGAGAGCTGCTGAATCAAATTTAGCAGCGCTCACCGCCCCGAAGGTCAGGGTCACAACTTGTCCCTGATAGCGCTCTAAGACTGCATCTACAAACTGCATTTCCCTTTCAAGGGGCCAAGCCACCATCGCTTCATAAGCATCCGCAAAGAGATCCTTTAAGACTCGTTGCTTGGTGACAAGGGTTGATTGGCGTTTTTTATTTTCGATTTGTTGGGTTTCACGTTGCAATTGACGTTGAATCCGCTTGAGCTGCTCGGAGCGTTGATTGAGTTTATCTTGAATCAAACGCTCTTCTTGCGCAGTCTCTTCTTTTAGGATGGTTTCCTTGGCCTCTTCTAAGAATTTACGGCCTTTTTCGTGGGCTTGGGCCAAGATCGAATCCTTTAATTGGGTTTGTTCATCCATATCGTTTTTTCTCCTATTGCATGCGTCTTGTGTTTTTCGCCTCGCAAGGCGAATCCATCAAAGCTAGCTCTTAGCCGACGCGTAGGGTCAATAGGAAGGACACAACGAAAGCTAAGATGGCGTAGGTTTCAACCATGGCCGCAAGAATAACCCCTTTCATCATGTCTTCAGGGCGTTTGGCCAAGATTTGCATCCCTGCTGTCGCAACATTTCCTTGGTGTTTGGCTGAGAAATAACCAACAATCGCAACTGGAAGAGCTGTAAAGAAGTAAGCAACCCCTGTTTCAAGTGGCATATCTGGCTTAATTTGCAACCAGATCAAGATCCCGATAACGAAACCGTACAAACCTTGTGTACCTGGCAACAATTGCAAAATCAAGGCTTGGGCAAATTTTTCAGGTTGTTCTTTCAAGAGTCTCTTGCTTGACCCGTTTTACCAACCCCAAGGGCAGATCCCATTCCACTAAGTGCAACGGCGATCGCCACACCAAATGCTGCAAAGAAGGCGCCCCCATGGGCTGAAAAATATGATGCTAAAGATTCCATGAATATACTCCTATTTATTAAAGATAATACTTATTTTTTTGTTTTAATATAGCGTTCAGAAGGTTTGAGAGGACGAAATGGCTTGCCTCCTCCTTCGTAGAACTTACCGAAGAACTCCACAAAGATCAAACGGGCTCCATGCACATATCCTGACAAGAAGGACAGGAACATATTAATGGCATGTAGGACGATAAAGAGCACAAGCCCTACCGTAAACCGTCCAAGCGGTGGGAAGAGATTGACAATAAGGTTAAAGGCCGAACCGATACTAGCTCCAGACAAGCCCAAGGCCATCAAACGGGTGAAGCTGACCAAGTCTCCGACATAGCCACTAACATTGTAGAGGTTAAAGAGACCAGAGGCTAAACCGGACAACTTCTTGGCGCTGACAATGGAAACAATCAAGATCCCAATGGCATTCAAAATAGCTAACCACTTGCCAATCGGAACTAAAATGCTCATCCCTGGCAAGATATTGCCTACTGCTAGAAGCATTAAACCAAGTAGGATCAAGACCCAAGCAAAGCCCGCATTATAGGCTTCGGTGTAGTCTTTGAGGCGAACATTTTTCATTCCCCCTAGGAACAGGCCCACTAAGACAGTGACAAAACCAAAGACCACTGAGAGGATCAGGATGGTCATGGCGTTACTGGTCGTACTGATCAGGGCAAAAGGCATCTCAAATCCAAAGAAAGAGCCATAGACCACACCCCAAAGGGCAACTGAAATCCCGAGGAGACTGAAGAAACGAAGGTTCTTGGCTGTACTAGGCTTGAGCTTGAAGGCTTTAAGGGCAAAGCCTGTCGCTACCGTTAGCAACAGTCCATAACCGATATCTGCGACCATCATGCCAAAGAAAACAAAGTAGAAGAGAGAAACGATCGGTGTCGGATCTTTCTCGTAATACTTAGGCAGGGCGTACATCTCTGTGACTAATTCAAAGGGCTCTACCAAGGCATTATTTCGCAACTGGATCGGAACGTCATCCCAATCTTTTTCCGTTACATCGCGCGTCTCTAGTAAGACCCGAGAACCAAAACCTTCTTGCAAGAAGTCTCGCAATGAGGCTACTTGGGATGTTTCAATCCAACCCTCTAGGGCTACCAAGCTTTGCGTGCTGGCAAGAAGCGACTTGGCTTCCTCACGAGCTCCCAAACTCAGCAAGTAATCCATCTGGTACTTGAGCTGGTCCAACTCCTTCTGGGAGTTTTGCAACTCTGCTAGGGTTGCTGCAACTACAGCTTCTTGCTCTTTGATTTCCCCTTCTAGGCGATCCAAGTAGGCGGCCGGGACCTGCTCTTCTTCATAGTCCAATTCTTTGAACCCATGGTCTTCTAGAAGCTCCTGAACAGCTACACGATCTCCCGAGCGATACAAGATGACATAGCCGTGTTCGGTTTCAGACGTAAAGACTTCTTCTAGCTCCAGCTCAGGATGAGCTTTTAAGGAAGAACGAACAGCGTCTGTATCGCTATTTGGGATGGTCCCAATCAAGCCATGCACATAGTGAAAATTAGCGAGGGCAGCTGGCGTCACCTCTAACGGTCGCCATTTTTCTAAGCGCTCTATCTCTGCCTTTGCATCCGCAATCTTCTGACGAGCCTTGTCTAACACGCGCAATTGGCGTTTCAACTTGGTCAATAGAAGATCCTCATCTCGAATCATCCCGTGAGCCTGCAAGTCATCAAAAGACAAGCTTAAGGGTTCTTCCTTTAGAGCTTGCAGGGCCTTCTTCTCAGGCATGTAAGGCTCCAGAGTCTGAATCATTTTTTCAACTTGTTCTTGACGTTTTTGCAGCTCTACCAGGGCTTGACGATTGTCCTCTGTCAAGGGTTGAGACAAGGTATTTGCCTCAAAGGCAGCCTGCCACTCTTCCTGTTCACTTAGGTCATAAATCTGGATTTTTGCTTCAGACTGTAGCGCTAGTAGGAGACTGTCCAAGTCATCTTTGGACAAGATGAGGGACAGTTTTTGCATCTGACTAACGGCCATAGCTTGCTACCACCTTTTCTACAATGGCTTCAACTAACCCAGCTCGCTTATCGGTCATCGCCTGTTGTACCTTAGCATCATTGCGCGCAACCGTTTCTTCCAGATCTTTCGTTAAACGGACGAGTCTTTCCTGGGCGTTTTTTTCTGCCTCTGTGACCAATTGCTTGGTTTCCTCATCGTAATGCTGTGCCACTGTTGCAAGGCGATCGCGTGAATCCGTTCGGATTTGTTCAACTTGAGCTTCATAACCTACGATCACGCCCTGAGCAGCTTGCTCGATCTCTTGCATCATCTCGAGTGTTGCATTCGACATCGTCACACCTCCTTATTCAACTATTGTTCTTCCAACAACAGTACAATTATCTTAAATTATACCACAATTCATATCGTTTGTTCAGGCCCAACTGGGAATTTTCAGAAAATTGTGGACAACCAGCAAGCCCCTACTGTCAAGATTGGTAGCGTTCTCTTCTTTTCTTATATCCTGTTCCTAGTTTCAGTATTTCTTACTTGCTTTTACTTGAATAAAGCGGGTCCCCATGTTATAATGTGTAATATATTATAGGAGCATCCTGTTATTTCATCCTGTGAGAAAGGAGGATTGCTGTGAAACAAGATCAAGATTTACGCACCATTATCGCCAGCCATGAAGCTGAGTTAACGGATATGGAACGCGACATTGCCCAATATTTTTTATCATCCGAAGCACGACAGCACTCCCTGTCCTCTTCTCGTGTAACTGAGCTACTCCATGTCTCAAAGGCAGCTTTAACGCGTTTCTCTCAAAAATGTGGCTTCACTGGCTATCGGGAATTTGTCTATCACTTTAACGAAGAAACCAAAAATCAAAAACAGGTACAAGAGCATGACGAACTCACTCTCAGTGTCTTGCAACGCTACCACCATATCAGTAACGTCACTGAAAGCCTGGTAAAAGATTCCCAATTAGATCGGGTAGCTGAACTAATCGATCATGTAGACCGAGTCTATTTCTTCGGGATTGGTAGTTCCGGTTTAGTCGCCCGAGAAATGAAATTGCGCTTTATGCGACTGGGTGTCGTTTGTGAAGCCCTGACTGATCAAGATGGCTTTGCTTGGACGACCAGTATTCTCGATTCCTCTTGTTTAGTCATCGGTTTCTCATTGTCAGGAGGCACCAATTCCATTACAGACAGTCTTCTGGACGCCAAAGAAAAAGGGGCTAAAACGGTTCTTGTGACCGCTAACCCGGCTGCCATCCACCAAGGATTCACAGAAGTGTTACCGGCCGCACCTCTTCCTAGTAATACCTATATCGATCGAATCTCCGCTATTTTACCACTCCTCATTGTGGTCGATTTGATCTATGCTCATTTCCTTAATAAAAGCCGAGAACAAAAGGAAATTGTCTTTAATAGCTACTGGGAAAATAAAAAGCTTTCTGCTCAACGTTCTCGAAAATCTTAATATGGTCTCCCTATTTAAAAAGCATAAAATATCAGGTTTTCTTCATCTTTCATGCTTTTTTTGATGAAGCAAAAACAAGTCGCCAGCGCGACTTGTTTTATGTTCCATGTTTTTGTCTAAAGTGGTAGTAGGCCCCCAACATACCCGCAGCGTTTTGGTGGTGGGCAAATTCCAAACGGATCTTATCTGCTAGGCTAGGAACCAGTTCGGCACACAGCGTTTGATAGATTTTAGGTTTCAGGATCGCTTCCTGGGCCATAATCCCCCCTCCAAGAACGATGACCTCTGGATTGACCACATAGGCGATATTGGCCAGTCCTTTTCCAAGATAGGTCACCATCCGATCAATTCCAGCCATACAAATTTTATCTCCTTCAGTTGCCTGCTTGAAGATACGGCGACCATTCCACTGTTCCACAGGATCACCATGATGTTCTGCCACATACTCGACTAAAGCCGTCGTTGAAGCTAGATCCTGAAAGGCACCGTCTGGCAAATGAAGATAGCCAACCTCACAGGCTGAATTGCTAAAGCCATGAAAGACCTGACCATCGAGCAAGAGGCAACCGCCGATCCCTGTCCCAATTGTCAAGCAAACAGCATTGTTCGATCCTTTTGCATGACCTGTAGTGACCTCTGCGAGACCGGCACAGTTGACATCATTTTCAATCTCGCAAGGGATCTGAAAGGTCTCTTCGATTTCCTTTTTGAATTGGGTGCCTGCATAGTTGGGAATTTGTGGGCCAGCATAAAAGATTTCTCCCTTATCAGGATCAACCATTCCAGCCGAAGAAATCGCAACCCCTGCCAAAGGATGCTTCTTCAAATAACGGGCTACGATTTCCTTTGTTGTGTTAAGAATGTGAGGTCCTCCTTTTTGGGCCTCCGTTGGCATTTCATGGGTCTCCAGGAGTTGCCCTTTTGCATCGGCTAGACCATACTTGATACTGGTCCCTCCGATATCAATTACAACATATGGATTCATCTAGACCTCCTTTGATCAAAGGAATCTGGCTTTTGTGTCCTGAATGAGTTGAGCAGCACGTTGAATCACTTCTTGATCCGCTTCTACTACTGGCGTCAAAGGGGAGCGAACAGATCCCAAGTCCAAACCTTCATTGATGCGCAAAACCGCTTTGATGACCGCATACATATTGCCATGAGCAGACGTCAAGACTCCGATAATGTCATTGATAGCAAACTGCAAGGCACGCGCAGTCTCCAAGTCTTTCTCAGCAATCAGCTGATTGAGCTTCAAGAAGAGTTCTGGCATCGCACCATAGGTACCACCGATCCCTGCATGCGCTCCCATGAGACGGCCACCTAAGAATTGTTCATCTGGGCCATTAAAGACAATGTGCCCGTCGCCTCCTAAAGAAGCAAAGGTTTGAATGTCCTGAACAGGCATCGAAGAATTCTTGACCCCAATCACCCGTGGATTTTTCAACATTTCCTTGTAAAGACTCGGTGTCAAAGCTACCCCAGCCAATTGCGGGATATTGTAGATGACAAAGTCTGTATGGGGTGCTGCTTCGCTAATGGTATTCCAGTAGTGAGCAACACTGTATTCCGGCAAGCGGAAATAGATCGGCGGAATGGCCGCAATGGCATCCACTCCTAGTTCTTCTGCATGTCGTGCCAATTCCACGCTATCCTTAGTATTGTTGCAGGCTACGTGAGCAATGATGGTCAATTTCCCTTTAGCTACTGCCATCACTTCTTCCAAGATCAGCTTGCGATCGGCCACGCTCTGGTAGATACATTCGCCAGAGGATCCGTTGACATACAAGCCCTGCACACCTTTCGCGATAAAATATTCTACCAGTGCACGTACCCGCTCCGGGCTAATTTCTCCTTGGTCATCATAGCAGGCGTAAAAAGCGGGAATGACTCCTTCATATTTCTTTAAATCTGACATTTTTTCTCCTTTTGTCACTAATAAATTCAATTTATTCTTGGTACTGGGCGAAAATCTTTTCCATTAATCCAACTTGTGCAAAAGCTAAGCTTGAAAAGCCGAACAAGAAAAAGATCATGAGCCCCAATAGGAAAGCTAAAACTGAGCTTGCAAGAGCCATACATAGAAGCAAGAGAGCACTTCCCATAACAAAGAACCAAGGAAAATGTAAGCCTGTCACAATCATGGCTTTTTGCAAACACTCTTTCCAATCCAATTGGTAGCGGGCCGCAATCGGATAAGCAGCCAATAAGATCAACACAAGAAAGAGAAAGAGGCCTAAACAAATGGTTTTCAAAGCTTGGAAAGCTAGGGAAGTTTGCCCCCAAAATAAGAATAAATCAAAGAGACAAATACCTGCAACAATCAGTTCTAAACTTCCTAGTTGCAAGCCTATTTTCCAATTGTCCCGAAAAGCCTTCGCATAACTACGAATCACCGGAACTCGACGCTGGTGCTTAATGGCAAATAAGGTCTGATACAAACTAATTTTCGCAATTCCAATCGTGAGAACTGGTAAACAACTTAGCACAAATAAAAGATTAACGGTTACCAAGTCGAGAACCTTCTCACTGATACGCATCACTACATTGTCCGTGTTAAAAACGGTTTTGATCAATCCTGCCCCCTTAGATGACATAGGCACTCCTTTCTAACGTGATCAATCGATCGCAATTTTAAATAGATATTTTTTCACGATATCTTCTTGCCCTGCATAGCCATTGGGCTGGTGGGGCTCCCCTGGAAAGAAAATCGCAAAATTATGATAGCCTAGATGAAGCGGATAAGACTCCTGGCAATGGACAAAACCGATGTCCGATGCTTCGTCAAATGCGAGCGCCTCACCTGTCACACGAAATCCATAACTCGAAAACTCATGCCCTTCTATCAATAAATGCAAATCGGCATATCTTTTGTGGTGTTCAAAGCGATCATTTTCTGCTTTGTTGAGGGTATTTTCTTGAACGACGAGGAAGACCTTATCCCCATCAATATCGTATCTCCCCAATTCAAAAGAATCCTTCCGATGCTCATAGAGAAAGTCAATGGCCTGATCCAGATTGGGGTGGATTCCTTTGTAAAAGGTGATGTTTTTTAAATCATCAAATATCATATTCTCATCCTTTCGATACGTCTCAGCCTAGCAAACCGATCTGTACACAACTATCGTTTGTCCAAGCAGACGACTTATCCTTTGACAGCTCCCATGGTAATCCCTTGTGTAAAGGATTTTTGGAAAACGAGGAAGACCGTAACGATTGGCACTGCAGCTAGGGCTGCCCCAGCCATGATCAAGCCATAGTTGGTGGCCATTTCGGCCTGCATGGTCGCAACCCCTAGTGAAATAGTCAAGTTTTGACGAGAGGTCAGCATCACCAATTGCATAAAGTAGTCGTTCCAGGTGTTGATGAAGGTAAAGATGGCAAGAGCTGCAAATCCCGGCTTGACAATTGGGAAGGCAACGCTCCAGAAAGTCCGCAACTCTCCACAACCATCGATCTTAGCAGACTCTAAAAGTTCTGTTGGGATGTTTTCACTAAATTGCTTCATCAAGAAGACCCCGAATGGCCATCCAACCAATGGTAGAATAACCGCTGCAAGGGTATCATGGATCCCCATAAAGTTAACAATCCGTACTAATGGAACTAAGACAACTTGTTTTGGAAGGGCCATAGCTGCAATGAAGATGGCAAAGAGAATTCGTTGCCCATAGAAGCGTTTCTTAGCCAAGACATAACCTGCCAAAGAAGAGGTCATACACACCAAAAGCATGGTTGCAAGGGAGATGAAGACACTATTCCATAACCATTGTAGGGCTGGGTTTTGTACCATCAACTGTTGGAAGTTCTCCATGGTTGGTGTCTTTGGCCACCATTGAGGTGGGATCATAATGGTATCTGGCTGAGACTTAAAGGCCCCTGTCAAAATCCAATAAAATGGGAAAATGAACAAGACTGTCAAAAGGAGCAAAATGATCGTTGAAATCACTGTAAAGGCAGTGATGGGTTTCTTTTGTGTTGGTTTCATCTGAGGCTCCTTTTTTTAGTATTCTACGTCGTTTCCGAGAATCTTGAATTGCGCAAAACTGATAATGGCAATCATCACCGCAAGGAAGACACCCATGGTGTTGGCATAACCGTATTCAGAGAGTTTAAAGGCTTTTTCATAGAGGTAGTACATAAGGGTACTCGTTGAGTAGTTAGGACCACCTGATGTCAACAATTGGATCAAGGCGAAACATTGGAAAGAGTTAATGGTCGTAATGATCGCAATGTACAAGGTTGTTGGCAACAAGCTTGGCCATTTGATCTTCCAGAAAACTTGAAATTCTGTCGCACCATCCACACGCGCGGCTTCTACGAGGGAATTATCAATATTTCCCATAGCAGCGATGTAGAGGATGATCGGTTGACCAACTGAAGTGGTCAACAAAATAATGATGATGGCCATCAAAGCCCAGTGTTTGTCCCCCAACCAAGAAATGTTTTGGTTGATGACATGTCCAGATTTCAATACAAAGTTCAAAATCCCTGATAGTGGATCATAGATCCATTTCCATACAACTGTTACCGCTACACTCCCTGTAACAACTGGAAGGAAGAAGACGAAACGGTAGAAGGAACGCGCAATCGCATTTTGATGGTAGGTCTGAGAAGCCACAAACAAGGAGAACAATACGACGATCGGAACCGAGCCGATAACGATGATGACAGTATTGATCAAGGACTTCACAAAGACCTTATCCGCAAACATGCGGGAATAATTTTCTAAACCGACAAACTTAAAGGATGTCATAGAATAATTGAAGAAACTTGTCACAAAGCCCATAATCATGGGTGCTAGGACAAAGACCGTAAAAAAGATTAAAACGGGTGCTAAGAATGCGTAGGAAACGAGTGTCTCCCTCATTCGGATTTTGTTTACCTTCACAATAAGGCACCTCCTGATGTTCTTTTTCTATTTTTTCCTTGATTCCTATGTGGAACGGATGGCACTGCCCCTTCCTACATATGATAATTAGGAGAGCGAAAACACGAAGGCCCCCTCTTTCCATCTACACATGAAGATAAGAAATCGAGGGGGCCTGTGCTTTCTTATTTCTATGAAAGGATCATTTGAGTTTCATAGATGATCTATTTTTTCTTGATCGTTTCGTTTGCTTTTTCAGTAAAGGTCTTCAAAGCTGGTTCTGCTTTTTCATCCCCGTTTGAAACAGATTGCAACATTGGGAACCATAGGGTCCGCATTTCTGCAAAACCGTCGATCGTGTTGTAGTATGGTGAGTAGTATTTTGTCCATGTGCTGATGGTTTCCATCCGTTTGTCATCGTACAACTTACCAAATGAACTACGAACTGGGAAGGCTCCTGTACGCACAACATCTTTTGGACCCCATTCTTTGTCGTCTGCGATGAACTGTACAAATTTCTTAGCAGCAGCAATTTTCTTTTCATCTTTATTATTGAAGACTGCAAATCCATTGACAAGGTATTCCAATTTTGGCTTGCCTGAGTCAGATGGGAATGGCACTTCTACTACTTCAACCTTGCTTGCATCCAATAATTTAGCTTGAATACCTTTTTGTGAAGGCGCCCACAAGATGGTATAAGAAGTTTGACCATTCGCAAAGTTTTGGATGTCTGCCGTACCATCGAATTGAGAACCATTCATCATCAAGCCATCATTGATCCATTTAGACGCCTTGTCCAAACCTTTGACGAATTTAGGATCATCTGTTGTATATTTAGTTACTTTTTCATCTGTAACAGAACCACCGTAAAGGTTGGCAATGAAAGCACGAGTTCCTTGGTCTCCACCTTGACCATTACTGAAGAGGGATCCTGGTGTGTAACCTTTATCTTTTAAGGCTTTCAAGACTTTTTCAAAATCATCAGTTGTCCAGCCTTCTTTGACAAGGTCTAGAACCCCAGCATCTTCCAACATTTTCTTGTTCATGGCCATGTAGAATGGTGCAGAACTGATTGGATACATGTAAGCAGTGTCTCCAGCTTTACTAGCTTGGATGATATTGTCGTTGTTGACATCTTTTACGAAATCATCAGTGAACAAATCGTTCAAGTCTGCCAACTTTCCATTTTTACCGTATTGGATGATCCGCCCTGGTGCATCAAAGAGCACATCTGGAGCAGTTCCAGCTTCGATTGCTGTCGTGATTTTTTCAGGACCAGATTTGAAGTCAATGGTTTCCAACTTCACTTTAATATCTGGATTTGCTTTTTCAAAGGCTTCGATAATAGATTTTTCGTAGGTTCCGACACCATCTTCTGCTTTTTCTTGAGTAAAGACTGGGAATGCCCACCAGGTAATTTCTGTTTTACCAGAATTTCCTCCAGAAGATTCTGATTTTGATCCTCCGCCAGAGCCACAAGCTGCGAGTGCTAGAAGAGTCGCACCAGCCGCCAACGAGCACAATACTTTTTTCATTTTCATGTGATTTCTCCTCACAATTGCGGTAAGATTACTCTTACAGGGGGTTATCCTCAATGAGGACGCCTATTCTTGTTTCAGATTCGACTACTCTCTATTCGGTCTCCTCCTCCTTCAATCTACTGTTTTGTTTTCTCATTTTAAGGCTGCGACAAAGCGCTCTGTAATCTCTTTTGGTCGAGTAATGGCACCACCTACAACGATGCCGCGAACCCCGAGATCATGGATTTTCTTGGCCTGATCCGGATAGTGGATCTTACCTTCTGCGATGACATCCACTCCTGCTTGGCAGAGGCGATGGATCAGTTCAAAATCTGGACCATCAACCTTTGGACTGTAGTCCGTATAGCCCGAAAGGGTTGTTCCGACAAAGTCCACTCCTGCTTCGACAGCAGTCAATCCTTCTTCCAGAGTCGAAATATCAGCCATCAAGAGTTGGTCTGGATATTTCTCTTTGACTTGATGGATAAAGTCACTAATCGAAAGCCCATCATGACGCGGCCGTTTGGTACAATCAAGAGCAATGACCGCGATATCCAAAACTGCCAACTCATCGACTTCTTTCATAGTAGCCGTGATAAAGGGTTCTTCGGGTGGGTAATCGCGTTTGATAATCCCAATGATCGGTAACTTGGTCACTTCCTTGATTTCCTTGATATCCCGGACACTATTGGCTCGGATTCCTACAGCTCCACCCTGCTCAGCCGCTTTGACTAAGAGAGGAATGACTCCTCCTGCTTCTGTATAGAGCGGTTCATGAGGGAGAGCTTGACAAGAAACAATGATGCCGTCTTTGATTTGTTCAATCAGTTCATCTTTTGTAATCTTTGACATAACTCCTTCTCCTTTGATAATAAGGCAACTCGAGTACTTGTAAATTGATTATAATCTATTTTTAAAGCGCTTACAATATTGTTCTTGCAATCGGATTATAGTTTCACATTTTAAGGAAAAATAAAAAGATCTCTGAAACTAGTTTCAGAGATCTAACACATGGCGATTTCCTAAGCTATCTTTTGAGTCGCTTTTTCCTTTACGACAAATACAAAACCAATAGAGCCGACGACGGCTCCAAGCAAGATCCAATAAACCATATCCGATGAGGCAATTGGGCCTGCCAAGAGACCTGCTAGTAAAAAGAGATCGATATACAGTCTAGTATCGCGATAGAAGGTCCAATTGAAATGGTAGCTACCTTCTGGGTACTGACGTGTCGATACAGGCGGTTGAAAGACCTGAAGAAGGATCAAAACCCCAACAAAAGCAAGATAAGCTAGGCTAACTACCGAAAGCGGAGCCTGCATCGTCAACGCTACAGCCGCTATAAGCAAGACCAAGATCCAGAAATGGAAGTCCATCCAGAATTCACGATGATAACAAAACCGTTTCATAAGATCACACCTTTCTCTTTATGTAATCGTTTTCTATACTTATATTATAAGACAACAAATTTATTTTGCAAGGAATCATCGGCTATTTGGAGTTGAAATAGGACCAGAATATCTCTGGCCCGTCTAAAAAAACTATGAACAAATATTAGTTTCCACTTCATTCACTGATATCATTTTCGATAATGACCTTGAGTGCATGGTTTTCACCTGCGTGTTTAAAGACATCATAGGCTTTTTCAACTTCTGAGAGTTTGAAGTGGTGGGTGGTGAGCTTGATCCAGCAGTTGCAGATTGCCTGCAGATACATAAGTTGCAGCTTTCATAAGCGACTCTTTTTTGTTGGTTTGATAAAACCATTTTATTTTCTTTGTGAATATTATAACATACTAAGTAAGCGCTTGCAAGAATTTATGAGCACATTTTTAAAAGGTTTTTGAGCAAACAAAAACATTCCTCTTATCTCTACCAGAGGAATGTTTCAATCACCTTTTTCTAATTGTTGACGCTGCTTATAGTAATCTTGCTGTTCGCGCTCACGCTCTTCTTCTAAACGCTCTTCATAGCGCTTGAGTTCTGCCTCAAACTCTTCTTGCAAAGCAAATAAACGCTCCAAGCCACTTTGAGCCTCCGCACTTGGCGCTTGAAAATGCAGGGCACTTAGCCAGTCCACTAAATTTTCTGTATGTTGGCGGACATCCATACGCATATCCGCATAATCCCACTCCAGCTCGCTAAGCTTTTGATTGAAGCGGTGATGTCGATCTTCTAGTTGTTCTAATTCACTATTTCCTGAATGGTACATCACATACCTCCCTTAATCGGACTCAATAAAATCGGCTTCTTCACTGATTTCAGTGCTGTTTCTACCGCGTCCGCTGCTCCTCCTGTAAATCCGTCTTTCAAATCACTAACTAGGGTCGTTGTAGCAAAAGAGCGCATCTTTTCGGATTGACCGCCCAAGGTTACCTGCAAACTCATCCCTTCCAACATCATCAAGGCTTTCTGCGTTGCAATCAAACTTCTGATCGCAATCCGCTCTTGCTCCTTTTTAATCTCTCGATGGAGCTCCTCAATTCGTTCTCTGTCCTCTCCCAGGATCTCTAACATCTTTTTCTCCTACTTATGAAAAATCAAAGGCCGTCGCTTGTCCCTTGTCCAAGTCCACCAATTGGGCTGATGCAGCCTCCAGTTGACCTGCCAAGTCTGACAAGCGAGTGGAATAAGCCTTTGCTTGGGCAAGGTTCTCCGCCTCTACCGCTTGGTCCCAACAAGTATCCATGGAGAACTCTCCTAATAGTTGCTCCACTTCTGCGTCTGTTAAAAATTGGGCCATGCTGTGGGCCATTTGAGACACCTCAGCAACCTTATGGAAAACCGTCTCCTTAGCCTCTTCCAGCTTATCCTTGACTTCTGCCTCAAAGACAGTTGCTTGCGCTGAAGCATTCTGCGCTACCGCAAGCACCAATTCCTCCCGCAATTGAATAGTCTGGGTTCCAGACGCGCCTGCCAGTTGCTGATGGAGGCTAGAAATGCTTGGCCTTTCCTGCCCATACATGGAGACCACCGAAGCAGATGATGGCTGATTTTCTGAAGTGGAAGTTTCCCGATCTCGTTGGGGCATTTCAATAATTTTCTGTGCCTGATCTTGTCTTCCTTGCACGTCACCTTCTAACTCCATTTGAGATGGCCTCCTTTCTTGCATTTGTTTTTTCGTTTCCTATAACTGAAAAAGGATCATAACCCTTCAGCTACAGGCAGATTCATACACTATAGGGTAACATAAAATAGCTCGGAATGCTATAAAAATAACACAATTTCTGAAAAAAAGTCTAATTTTTTATGAAAAAAACGGGTTTTGGACCCAAATAGCAAAAATCCCCCACTCTTACGAGTGAGGGATAGCTGATAAACATCAGTTGTTCGTTGGCGTCTTATTTACGACGTCCTGGACGTTCCTTGTAACCATAGTATGCATCTTCGATGATTTCTTGCATATGGTCTACCATTGGAAGACGTGGGTTGGCTGGTGAACATTGATCTTCGTAAGCAAGGAAGGCCAATTCACGAGAATGTTTCTTCCATTCTTTTTCATCGATTCCTTGTGCTTTGAAGTTCATTTCAATACCACAGCGTTCACCGAGTTCGTATACAGCTTTTGCGTAAGCTTCAACGGCTTCTTCTGGAGTAGAGCATGGAAGTCCTAGCATACGAGCGATATCTTGGTATTTTTCATCTGCACGGTAGTAGTTGTACTTAGGCCATGTTGCTGTCTTGGCTGGGCGTGTACCGTTGTAGCGGATAACGTATGGAAGCAAGATCGCATTGGTCCGTCCGTGGATGGTGTGGAATTGCGCACCGATCTTGTGGGCCATGGAGTGAGAAATACCGAGGAAGGCATTGGCGAAGGCCATACCTGCGATCGTTGAAGCATTGTGCATCTTTTCGCGTGAATGGAAGTCCGCATTCTTGACTGAGCTTTCCAAGTTTTCAAAGACAAGTTTAATAGCTTGAAGGGCAAGACCATCTGTGAAGTCGCTAGCCATTTGTGATACGTAAGCTTCTGTTGCGTGCGTCAAGACGTCCATACCAGTGTCTGCTGCAACAGATCCAGGAACTGTCAATACCAAGGCAGGGTCTACGATGGCAACTGTTGGCGTCAATGAGTAGTCTGCGATTGGGTATTTACGGTTGTTGGCTTTATCAGAGATAACGGCAAATGGTGTTACTTCAGATCCTGTACCAGATGTTGTTGGGATCGCGATGAATTTCGTCTTTTTACCAAGCAATGGGAACTTGAAGGCACGTTTACGGATATCCATGAATTTTTGAACCAAGTCACGGAAGTCAACTTCTGGTTGTTCATAGAAGAGCCACATTACTTTGGCCGCATCCATTGGAGATCCACCACCGAGAGCAACGATGGTATCTGGTTTGAAGGCACGCATGATCTCTGTACCACGTTCAACAGTTGTGATATCTGGATCTGGTTCAACGTCTGCAAAGATTTGGTAAACCACCTTGTTGCGACGAAGGTCAAGCTGTTCGATGATACGATCAAGGAAACCAAGCTCTACCATAGCGTGGTCTGTAACGATCATGACACGTTCAACGTCACGACATTTTTGTAGGTATTCAATTGAATCACGTTCAAAGTATGTTTTTGAAGGAAGTTTCATCCATTGCATGTTATTTCTCCGGCGTCCGACTTTTTTGATATTCAAGAGGTTGATGGCACTAACGTTGTCCCCAACAGAGTTGCGTCCGTAAGAACCACATCCAAGTGTCAATGATGGCAAGAAGGCATTGTAAACATCCCCGATACCACCGAAAGTCGAAGGAGAGTTGCAGATAACACGAATAGCTTTGACCGCTTTACCAAATTCTTTGGTCAATTCTTCATCAGCAGTATGGATGGCTGCTGAGTGACCAAGACCGTTGAATTCAACCATTTGGCGAGCTTTGTTAATTCCGTCTTCACGGCTTTCAGATTTCAAAACAGCGATGACTGGTGACAATTTTTCACGAGTCAACGGTTCTTTTTCGCCAACTTCTTTACATTCTGCCGCAAGGATATTGGTTCCTTCTGGAACAGAGAAACCAGCTTGTTCAGCGATCCATGCTGCTGGTTTCCCAACGATGTCCGCATTCAATTTCGCACCCGCACAGTTCTTGCTGTTGGCTTTTACGCCGAAGCAGAACTCTTCAAGAAGGGCTTTTTCTTTTTTGTTGACAAAGTAAGTGTGGTAAGATTTGAATTCTTCAACAAACTCATCGTAGATTTCTTTATCGATGATAACCGCTTGTTCAGAGGCACAGACCATACCGTTGTCAAATGATTTAGACATGACGATATCGTGTGCTGCTTGGCGGATATTGGCTGATTTTTCAACGTAAGCAGGAACGTTTCCGGCACCTACCCCAAGAGCTGGTTTTCCACAAGAATAAGCAGCTTTTACCATGGCGTTACCACCGGTCGCAAGGATCGTAGCAACTCCTTCATGGTTCATAAGGGCACTGGTTGCTTCCATAGAAGGTTGGGTAATCCATTGCACACAGTTCTCAGGTGCTCCAGCTGCAATTGCTGCATCGCGTACGATTCGTGCCGCATGAGCAGATGATTCTTGAGCAGATGGGTGGAAGGCAAAGACGATAGGGTTCCGTGTCTTCAAGGAAATCAATGCTTTAAAGATTGCTGTTGAAGTAGGGTTGGTTGTAGGAGTGATCCCGCAGACAACTCCGACTGGCTCTGCAATCAGCGTTAAACCAGTGACGTCATCTTCTTGAATGACACCAACTGTCTTGGTGTGACGCATGTTGTTTACAACGTGTTCACAAGCGAACAAGTTCTTCGTCGCCTTGTCTTCAAAGACTCCACGACCAGTTTCTTCATAAGCATGAAGAGCGAGCTCACCGTGTGCGTCAAGAGCAGCTACAGATGCTTTCGCTACAATGTAGTCGACTTGCTCCTGGTTCAATTTGCGCATTTCTTCAAGCGCCACTAGCGCTTTTTGCACCAACTCGTCTACGTGTTTTTCAGCAGCGAGTTTCTTTTCTTCAGGTGAGAGAGTTTTTTTATCAGCCATTTGATGCTTTCCTCCAATGTTTGAAACCCTTATCCTTTTCTAGAACTTTTTCATGTTTTCGGAAATTTTCAAGAATAGTGTAAGAAATTTCGATTTGTTAATTATTTCACAATATAATTGTACTCTATTTTGAGATTTTTGTAAACACTTCCAAGCAACTTTCACAAAGAATTTTTTGAAGTTTGTGAAAGTTTTATCAATTATATCGCTGTGAAAGCAATTATCTAGCAAAATTGTGAAAAAATAATTAAAAAATTTTTTTCTTCACAAAGAGATGTTTTCAATCAATTTTTGTAAGCGTTTTCTTAATCTTACTAAAAAAAGCAACTTTTTACAAGTAAAAAGTTGCTTTTTGTTTTATTTTGTTAGGATTTGTTTTGTTTCAGTTTCAGAGAAGCGTTTTTACTTCTTGACTGGACCTTTTTCACCCTTATCAAGAGCTTCTTTGACGGTTTGAGCATAGAGTTCTCCACCATTGGTTTCCATATTGAAGTGAACAGAGTCTGTTCCCACCCAAATATTTGGATTTTCAATTGCTACTTGGTACCAGTCCGCAATCGTGATGAAGTCGTATTTCTTAGCAAGCTCCAACTCATAAAGACGCGTTTGAACCGATTCACTGGACTGATCGTTGGCATAGCGACCATCATATGGTGTCACAAGGATCAAGCGACGGCCTTTTGGAAGTTTTTCAACATACTGATCCAGCAACTCTTTGTAGTTGCTCACGGTATTGGTTCCTAGGGCAATGACCACATTTTTTAGGAGAACTTTATTGGAGATATCAGTCTCAAAGACCTTCATTCCATTTTCCAACTGACGGCTCACCACCGCATCGATCTGGATACCAGGAATGGCTTTAGTCAAGTAGTCCTGCGCTCGCAAGTTAACCGAATCACCGATCATGGTCACACCATTTGAGACATTATAGTCTGTTGCAGTAGCATTCTCCACCTGCGTCCGTGTGACTTGCATTTTGCTATCTGCTTGATTGAGGCCACTCACTACCAAACTCTCATCAAAAGCTCCGACGGTTGGTGCAAAGGCAGAGATCCCGATCATCAAGAGAGCCAGAGGAATCATGAGGTAAAAGATTGGCTTGGTCAAAAAGCTGAGATCCATCTTCATGCCAAAGACACGAGGCTCCTTGCCTGCAATGGTTGGCTCCAAAATATAGAAGGAGAGAGCCGTTAAAATCAAGGAAACAATCGTCGTCACAAATGCTGCCATCACATTTCCCAAATGTTGAGAGAAGATGATAAAGAAAGGCCAGTGGAAAAGGTAAACGCCATAACTGGTATCCGCAAGAAAATTGAGGATGACCGGCTCTTTTTTATTCGGAGTCTTCTCATGGAGAATGCGGGCCGAAAGTATCATGGCACCAGCTGCGATTGTCGCCGCTAGAAAGCCGAATAGATAGGTCCACAAGCTATCAAATGGTAAGAAAAGGCTGAGTACAAACAAGAAGGCAAAGCTTCCCCCCAAGACCGATAATGTCTTTTTCATGCTCCACGACTGCACCAGCTTTGTAAAGTTCGGGCTGACATCAGCAATCCCTGTCACCGTTGCTAGACACGATCCCGCAAAGAAGGGGAAGATGTGAGTGAAACTAGAGAAATAGATGGTAGAGAAATTAGCTGTCAGAAAGGCGCGGATGAACATAGACAAGAAGGTAAAGAGAAAGAGCCCGCTGGATGCGAAAAAGAGCATACCTCGGTATTGTCCAACCGTCTTAGCCCACTTAGCTAAGAACCACGCCAAAAGTGCCCAGAGCACATAATAATGCACTTCTAGGGCCAAGCTCCACGTATGAAGGAAGAGATGCGGAATGAAGTTACTTTCGTAACTACCACCCGTTGCCATCTCAAAGAAATTAGTCACAAAACCAAAGACCGCCGCAATCTGAGTCCCAATACCAGCCATATAGTCACGTTGGACCATAAAGGTAAAGGGCATCACGATCAAAACCATAAAGACAAGTGGCGGTACAATCCTATAAAAACGTCGCTTCAAGAAAGCCAGGTAGTCAATTCCTTGCTTGCGCACAAATTCATCAATCAAGAGCGCTGTAATCAAGAATCCTGAGAAGGTGAAGAAAATATCTACTCCAATGAAACCTCCAGGAAAGGACTTCTGGAAGAAATGGTAGAGCAATACCAATAAGAGTCCTGTGACGCGGACTAGTGAAAACCATTTAATGCGCATTTTGATAAATCCCCTGCTTGAATGTTCCTTTGTATACGACGTTAGCTTCTGTCGTTAAGGTTCCTTTGCCCTCCGGCTGACCATTGACAAACTGTCCTTCATAGGTCCAACCATCCTTGGACTTGAACTTGCCATAACCACTAAAAGAGCCGTTGACGAGGTTACCTGTATAGGTATCCCCATTTTTAAAGGTGACGGTTCCCTTGCCATTCATCTTGCCACGGACCAAACTTCCGTCGTAACGGATCGCACCCTTATCCAAGGTCAAGACGCCCTGACCTGGAATGGCTGAAAGGAAAACCATCAAAGCAGATAGAATAATCACGACTAATGCTGCTATTTCTAAATTTTTTCGCGTCAGATAGACCTTATAGGTCTCATAAAATTCTTTCATATTCTGTATTCTCTCACATATCAAACTCTTAAGAAGTTGCTAACTGATCTAACCAAGCCTTACAGCCGCTCAGGACTCTGGAATAGGTCTCCTCAAAATCACCGGTATACCACGGATCTGGCACACTTTCAGCAGCAAAAAGATGAATCTTGTGTTCTGTTCCTGCAGGAGCCATTTGCTTCAGATCTGCTACATTGTTTTCGTCCATCCCTAGGATCAAATCAAAGTTGTAAAAATCCTCTTCCTTGATCTGTAAGGACGTCTTGGCTGGATCATATGGGACCTGGTGTCGTTGAAAGATTTTCTGGGTTCCCCGATGGATGGGATTGCCATGTTCCCAGCTCGAGGTGGCCCGACTTTCAATCTCATACTGATCCGTCAAGTCTTTCATGACAAACTCCGCCATGGGGCTCCGACAAATATTTCCTAAGCAGACAAAGACGATTTTTTTCATGATTCCACCTAACTCCTTGTTCGGGCTGCCCAACCTAGCTGAGCTCTTCGCTTTCCACTATGGAAAACCAGCATACTATTACTATTATAACAAAAATGTGACAGAAAGATGACAAAGGGGCTCCATCATTTTAAAGAAAAATCAGATTCCTTTTTCAAATCTGATCTGTTTCTCTATTTTGGAAAACGAACCTCTAATGGAGGCCATTTACTCTGCCAATTTTTCTTTTTCATCCGCTCTGTATAAACCGCTAAACGCTCTGGGCTGGCTAAAAAATGCGGAGTCGGCTGAACGATGAAGTCTTCGATATCCTTTGTCCCATAAGGGAGAAAGAGCTCTAACCGACCATCTTTCCTTAAGCGAACTGCAAGAGCTGTACACTGCTCGGGGTATTTGGAAACCGCATCACAGGCACTGCGATAAGGAGCCGTCCCAGGACTATGCTGGTGCATATAGACCTGATTTTTGACTTCCCAAGCGTACTGAGGATAGGTCTTCTTTAAGTCCTGCTCGATCTGCTGAGTCTCCTCATAGCTGATCTCAGGGTCATAAAAGACCAGATCCATATCGGTCGTCGCATCAAACCCTGGTTTTCCAGAGAGCCGGTTCCAGATGAAATTGCGCACCGCGCCCGCCGCTAACCAGGCATCTGCCAAGTTGAGATCTCGAATAATAGCCAAGACAGTCATCATCTCCGGATCCGCTTGGATCTGTTCTACTATTGCTTCTTCCGTCAGCATCTTCTTCTAGTCTCCATTGTAGGGATAACCCAGGTGTTCGTAAGCCTTGCGAGTCGCCACGCGCCCTGTCCGGGTCCGCATGATAAAGCCTTTTTGAATCAAGTAAGGCTCATACATATCTTCTACGGTCTCGCGCTCTTCGGCAATATTGACCGATAGAGTCCCAAGCCCGACCGGGCCACCGCCGTACATTTCAATCATGGTACGCAGGATCTTTTGATCGACATAGTCCAGTCCTTCATGGTCCACATCCAGCATAGAGAGGGCCTTGTCCGTAATGGTATCGTCAATCAAGCCGTCGCCCATAATCTGGGCAAAATCGCGCACCCGTTTCAGCAACCGGTTGGCAATCCGAGGAGTCCCACGACTACGAAGAGAAAGCTCTTCAGCAGCTTCGTGGGTAATCTCCATCTCAAAGATCTCGGCTGTCCGCTCGACAATCTCTGTCAAATCATCTTGCTCATAGTATTCCATGTGCCCCGTAATTCCGAAGCGAGCACGCAAGGGATTGGACAGCATACCAGCTCGCGTTGTCGCCCCAATCAAAGTGAAAGGAGGAAGATCCAGATGGACACTTCGGCTGGTCTCGCCAGCGCCAATCATAATATCGATGTAGAAATCTTCCATGGCGCTATAAAGCACTTCTTCGACTGACATAGGAAGACGGTGGATCTCATCGATAAAGAGGACATCCCCCGGCTCTAGATCATTGAGGATGGCTACCAAGTCACCAGCCTTTTCGATGACAGGACCAGAAGTCTGCTTGAGATTGACACCCAGTTCATTGGCAATGACAAAGGCCATGGTGGTTTTCCCAAGCCCCGGAGGGCCAAAAAGAAGGACATGATCCAGCGCCTCATCCCGAAGCTTGGCTGCCTCAATAAAGATTTTCAGCTGGTCCTTGACCTTATCTTGACCGATATATTCATGTAAATATTGCGGGCGCAACGTCCGTTCAACGGCCTCTTCATCGCCCATGATTTCATTGTCTAAAATTCTACTCATACAGTCTATTATAGCAAAAAATGATTCCTTAGGATGATTTAAAATCATATTCTATTTGTTAAGAAACTCATTAGATGGCAAGACAAAAGGTAACCAAATAACACTTTATGCTGAAGGTAAAGATGAACAAAGTCATTTTAGAGTAATACGTCTTCGTTTCAATTACTTATCACTACGAATTGAATGGTGACATCCTTACAATTTACGCCGAGAAAACGTACGATGAAACTGGTGCTCATCTTGTTTATCCAATGAAATTCAAGAAAGTTTCAGATCCTAAAACTAATTAAATAACTCACTGCCCTTTGAGAATCTCATCTATCGGCTACTCTGCTACATACAATCTTTCCGTTTCTTATTTTGAATAAACGGTCAAGTTACAGACCAAAATTGTGATTCGTTTGGAAGCCCTTGCAAAACAATAATATTACACGTATAATATAATCGTAAGGTAACAATCTATTTTAAGGAGGTCTAGCGATGATTAGACATTATAAAAAATTATTTTTAGCATTAGTTGCTCTATTCTCAGTCTTCCTACTAGCTTCTTGTTCTCAAAAACAAAGCAAGTCTCAACGTGCCACTCAAACAGAAGCACCAAAAGTGGAAACGATTGACGGTGATTGGGAATTAGTCGATACAGTCGACGCTTTATCGCAAGCCATCGGAGCCTATACCCTCCATGGAATCTACTTCGCACGTACACTTGAAGCTGTTAAAGACTTCAAAATGGACATGAAGATTGAAGACAATACGGCAACGATTAAATACGACTATAACATTGATAACTTTATTAAGGCTTTCTACACTATCACAACAGACGCTAGAGGCAAGACTGAAGAAGAGTTCAAAAAAATCGTATATGACTCTCATGAAGGATTTGCAGGCGACTTTAAGAAATACAAAGTCAGCATGAATAAAGATACTGGCGTGTTTAGCTACGAAGCAACAGGTTCTATTGATCAAGATGCCAAAACAATGACCTTTGATGAAGGAATTTCAGTAACGAACTCATTCTTCTTCTCATTCGGTAAAAATCGCGTTTCGCCAAACACATATCACTACAAATTAAAAGACGACATGCTTTACGTAACAATTGACGGAAAAGCGAAAAAGAATAATCTTCCAGTTCACTATGAATTACACTTCAAACGCAAAGGTAGCACTACTCAAAAAAAACCCGTTCCAATTGAAGGAAAATGGCAAGCCATCAACTTCAGACCAGCTCTTGAACGTAGCTTAGCCTATAAAGATTTTGACAATGATGATTCGGCTATCAAGCTTATCTATCCTGAGGCATGGAAAGATTTAAAACCAACGTTGAACATTACAGGTACATCTGTTGAATTCGACTATACTGTATCTCTAGCAGATGGTTTTGGAATGTTCTACGATTACTTAAAACAAAAAGATGCATCTAAATTGACTCAAACAAAAGACGATTATATTAAAAATCAATTTACTAAATTATCAGTCAATCTACAGGATGGCGCTAAAGACTTGCCCAATACAACTTATGAATTTGATAGAGATAATGCCAAAATTCATTCTGTATTGAAGAACGGTAAATTAGATACAGCAAACCAAACGATTATCTTCCCAGAAGCTATAAATATTGTGCAACTTGCAACCATGTCCATTGGACCTGTCGCTAAAGAAACTACATATAAATACTCTATTGATGGAGATATTTTAACGTTGACGATTGAACAACGGGATGGACAGAATAATCTAAATACGATTATTTCAGCAAAATTCAAAAAAGTGTCTGATACAACGAGCAAGTAGTCATTCCACTGCTCCTTGAGAATTTCTCAAGGAGCTTTTTTTGTGTGCAAAAAAATTAATTTAGGATCTTACGCTCTGTTAAAATACTTCGTTACCTTTGGTTCGGTCAGGAAGGAACGTAGTTCCCCATCTTAATCTTTATTATGGAACGCAGTTTTCGCTCCGCTCAAACTGCATCAATATCTCTAAATTCGGTTGAACTCTCTGAGTTCACCTCATTCAATTTTTTAAAGATCCTAGTTCTCACTAGCGTTCGAACTGCGTCAACGTACCTAAGCTCACTAACGTTTGCTAAGGTACGCAGAAAAAGCCACCGGTTTTGGTGGCTCTTATAGGGAGATTATTATGAAAAAGTTTTAGGAGTTTTATCATTCAAAGTTAGGAGGTTTTTGATGATGGTATTAGTATACAATAGGAAGCTTAAACTTTCCTTATAGTTTTTCTAGAACTTTTTTTTCGAGAAAAAGAGGAGGTCTCAAGCAAGAATTTCACATCCTTGTTTGACCACTCCCCTTTCCTCCTTATTTTTTAGCGATGGCATGATAGCTAGTCTTGCTGGTGAAGACTTGACCTGCTCTCAAGATGACCTTTTCAGCTTGGTCACTGTGAATGGCATCTGGCACTGTTTGGAATTCTAGAGCCAAGCCATTGTGCTGAACCATTGGTTGGCCTTGCAGATGAACAGTTTCGTCTACGAAATTCGCTGAATAAACTACCAAGGCTGGGGCTTCTGACTTAAAGGTCAAAAAACGTCCAGATGGCTGATGGTAAAGAAAACCAGCATTTTCATGCCCTTCTGAAAGAGCAAATGGATGATCTAATCCTTCTACCAGGCGAATTTGCGGATCAGAGTCCTTAAAAAGATCCTCCAAGAGCATAGCTTGATAGAGATGCTGAACAACCGGACTTTCTCTATCCACGGTCTGGAGAGGGACGCCATCGGGATGAATAGGATAAAGCCCTTGATGGTTGATCTGAAAGACATGGTCATTGATCGGCTGGGTGAAGTTGCCTGATAGGTTGAAATAACTGTGGTTGGTCGGGTTGACCAAGGTATCTTGATCCGTTTCTACCCGATAGGCAATCTCAAGTTCACCATCTTCCGTCAAACCATATGTTACCCAGATCTTGAGATTTCCAGGGAAACCGCCGGTACCATCTGCACGCTCTGTGTACAGGGTAATTTCCTGATCCGTTACCGACTCCACGCTAAACAAAGCGCTATCCCAACCCGTTGGTCCACTGTGGTTGCAGTTGGTACCATTATTGGCTTCCAAGTGATAGCTTTGACCATTGAGCTCAAAGCTGGATCCTGCGATCCGTCCCGCTACCGGGCCAATACTAGCCCCATATTTAGGGCTATTGCCCACATAGTCCTCAAAGCGATCAAAGCCTAGAATAATATTAGTAAACTGGTCTTCTTTATCAGGCGTCACATATTCTAAGATCGTCGCCCCATAGGTCATGACAGATAATTGGTAGCCTAGGTCATTTTCAAAGCGATAAGCCCGAACCTCTTGATTCTGCCATTCTCCAAACACGCTTTCTTGATACTGTTTCACAAACCTTCTCCTCTCACTGTTTTTCTCCATTGTATCAGTTTCACAAGAAGAAACACTCCACTTTTTATAGAAAATTAGTGGCTATTCTTTATGAAATGGATGAATGATCACCCCTTGCACAACCCGATTGACGGTACCAGTTGGTGAAGGCGTATCTGGGCGATTTTGCACCTTGAGCGAAGTCAAGAGAGAAATCAATTGACCGTAGATAATGTAAGGGAAGGCACGGTAGATATCTAGGGAGTCTGCAGAAGCTTCTACTAACACTTCCCGTACATGCTCAATCCCTGCAGCTTGGTCGGTCAAAAGGACAACTTGACGAGCAATTTGATCCCCTGCAACTTCTCGAACCAAGTCTAGATCATACTGACGAGTGTAAGAATCAATGGATCCAAAGACCAATACCAGGGTCTGGTCATTGATGAGGGATTTCGGACCGTGACGGAATCCGACAGGACTCTCATACATGGTTGCGATTTTGCCTGCTGTTAATTCCAAAATCTTGAGCTGGGCTTCATGGGCTAGGCCAAAGAAAGGTCCTGCCCCCAGATAGATCACGCGCTCGAAGTCTAGATCGACCACTTCTTTGACCTCACGGTCCTTCTCCAAGATTTGCTCTGACAGATGAATCAGCTCTTCTACTCGTTTTTCCTTGATCTCTTCCTCGCTTGGATCAAAGACCAAGAGAGCTGTTAAAAGCATAGAGGTGAAGCTAGAGGTCATCGCAAAGCCAGCATCGTTGGTTTCTTTTGGTTGAAGGAGCAAGAGATTGCGCTCATCTCCGTGGGCTTGCTGGGCCAGCTTCCCTTCTTCGGCACAGGTAATGGTGATCTGATAGAGCTCATCGACCAGATCTTGAGTCAACTGCACGGTTGCGACACTTTCTGGCGAATTGCCACTCCGGGCAAAGGATACTAAAACTGTCGGAACCTCTTTTTTCAAATAGGTTTGAGGATGAGCTACGATATCCGTCGTCGCAATGGATTGAAAATTCCAGTGGCGTTCATCATGCACTTCCTGCAAGTAAGGAACCAAGGTATCTCCCACATAGGCTGAGGTCCCTGCCCCTGTCAAGATGACCTTGATATAGTCATGCTCTTGCCCAATTTTTTCTAAGAAAGTTTTTATTTCCGCTTTTCTTTCTTGGTACAAGCGAGCCGTTTCTTTCCAAACACTTGGTTGTTGGTAGATCTCACGAGTGGTGATCTCTGCTCCTAGCTCCTGCAAGTCTTCTTTTGTATAGTCTAACATAGAAACTGTTGTTCCTTTCTACAATCTAACGTTGATAAATGGGAAAGGAGCCTGAGATGATGCTCCCAGACTCCCATACCAACCTACTCATCTTCATCATCATCAAGGTTTGACAAGAGGTCATTGACCTTGACAATACTTTCTTTTGCACGTTCAGGGTAGTCCCCTTCATTACCAGTCAGGCTACTATTGATGAATTCGATGACCATCGGAAGATTCATCCCTGCGTATAAGTCAATCGCACGTCCTTCAAGGATCAAGCGACTCACAGTGTTGCAAGGAGTTCCTCCCAAGAGATCGGCAAATACAATATAGTCTTCTAGACCTTGGACTGTTGCTTCAAATTTAGCGGTAAAGTCTTCTGGCCCTTCTTCTGGTAAGAGTGCAACCGTATGGATGGATTCTTGTGGCCCCATAATCATCTCTGTGCTAGCTTTAAGCTCTTCACAAAAGCGACCATGGCTGACCAGTACTAACTCTTTTGCCATACCCTACTCCATTACTGCATGCCGAAGCAGAAATGACCAAAGGCAGAGAAGGCAATCGCTGCGACGATAATCAACAAGATAGCTTTAGTTGAGTTCATTCCTTTACGTCCAAGCAACCAGTAAATCACACCTGTGATAATAGCTGGAACCAAGCGTGGGAAGATCAAATTGAGCATGTCTTGGATATCGATGGCTTTGTCCCCGATGTGTGGCATCCAGGTTACATCCACATTGATCATCGTTGCAATCAAGGCACCGACCATGAAGATACCAAGTACAGAAGCTGCTTCGATCAAAGCTGTCAAGGTACTTTGCATGTTGTTGATTAAGTTGGTACCTTCTTTATAAGCGAATTCCAACTGTTTCCAACGGAAGATATCATAAGCAACTGCCACAGCAATCCAAAGGAAGATACCCCATGGTTGACCTTGTGACGCGATGGTTGCTGCAATAGATCCCATAATAGCTGGAACCAAAGATCCAAAGATAGAGTCTCCAAGAGGGGCAAATGGTCCCATGAGACCTGTCTTGATCCCGTTAACCGCATCTTTAGAGTTGACACCATCTTTTTCTTCCAAAGCCAAATCAAAACCAGTGATAATGGTGTGGAAGAATGGAGAAGTATTGAAGAATTGCGTATGCAATTTCATCATTTCTTTCAATTCAGGTGTGCCATCTCCATACATTTTCCGCAATTGTGGAAGAAGCATGTAAAGGTAACCAGAAGCCTGCATCCGTTCGTAGTTCCAACCTAATTGGAAGGTGAAGAGGCTACGTTTGTTGATTTGTTTAAAATCCTCTTTAGTGAGTTTGTAGTTATTAGAATTCGTCATCTTCAATTTCCCCGCTTTCTACATTGCTTGCTGGAGCAGCTACAACTGTACGTTGGCTGTTTTTAAAGTGTTGCACTGCAAGGAAGATACCGATGATGGCAACCCCGATCATAGATACAGATTTGAAGTTGTTTGTGAAGGCAACCATTTGTTCTTTTGGAAGTTTTGCAAACGCATCTGTTCCAAGCATAGCAGAAATTGCAGCACCAACACTTTGAACATTGCTGTAAAGCACTGTCAACATCGCTGTCAAGCCAAAACCAAGGGCAAGATAGTGAAGGTGACGTTTCACAGGCAAGTAGTGAAGCAAGATCGCAAATCCAAGACCAGGAAGCATACGTCCTGCAAGAGTCAAGCCGTTTGCGAACCATTGATATTTTGCAACAAAGTCAACAACAGATTGGACAAAAGCACCACCAAAGGCAAGAGCCAAGAAGACTGGAAGGGCACGAGAGAGAGCCCAAGGAACAGCACCAAGAAGGTAGTTGCGTTCAATTCCTTTATAATCAAAGCGTTCGATCGCCGCATCAATACGGTGTGCAAAGGCAGTAGTACTCATACGGCCAAGGATATCTGCATAGGTCAAGAGAGCAGCTACGGGAACGGCAATAGTTGAAATCGCAATTTCTGGTTTAATACCTTGCGCTACTGAAAAGGCAGTTGCAAGAACGGCACCAGAAGTGGCGTCAATACGAGAAGCTCCACCGAAAGTACCTACACCGAGCACTGTCAATTGGAGAGACGCTCCGATAAAGAGACCTGTTCCTAAATCCCCCATAACAAGTCCTGTAATGAAACCAGCAAAGACTGGTGAGCCTGCTGATGAAACAATCGTCAACTCATCACAGATTTGATAAGCTGAGTACAAAGTAAGTAGTAAAATTTGCCACCATTGTATCATGACAATTTCCTCCTAAAAATTTTCTTTTACTTTAATAACTTCATAAAGTCTTCTGCAGTGTCGTTTGGCACCATTTGAGACGTAATCTTTACACCTTTTTCGTGGATCTTGTTGAAGTCTTCCACATCCGCATCCACCACATTGATCGAGCGGGTAATCGCACGTGTCTCATCAGATTGAGACATATTGCCGACATTCAGCGTTTCAAGCTGAACGCCTGCTTCGATCAAACGAAGGAAACGATCTGGTTTGCGAGCTACGATAAAGAGTCGTTGGCTATCATATTTTCCAGCCAAGATATTTTCCGCAGCCTTTGCGACTGGCAAGATACTAAGCTTAACACCAGGTGGTGTCGCTAGTTTCAAGCCACTTTTTTCGATATCATTTTGAGCGACTTCATCATCGATCACCATGATACGTGAAACATTTAGTTTGGTAGTCCAAAGATTGGCTACCTGCCCGTGGATCAAACGTCCATCGATACGGCATCCTACAATAGTCATAAGTTTTCCCCCTTTACTGTGATAAATGTAGGTTGTTGAACAAGTTCAAGTGTCTCTTGGTAACGCCCTTCTGTCTCAAAGACGATCAGGCTATTGGTTCCTTCTTTGAGGAAACCATGAGGCACGTAAAGTGAAGTGGTCGGTCCGACCTCCCAGAAGCGACCAAGGTTGTGGCCGTTGACAAAGACGACCCCTTTCCCAAATCCTGTCATATCCAGATAAGTGTCAAGGGTGTGGTCCAGCTGAAAATCATATCGGTAAAATGCTGGAGCACCTGCCTGCCATTCCTTTGAAAAATCGAGCTGACTGAGATCTTGTAAATCCAGTGGGTACTGCTTCCAATGCAGGTGGAAATGCAAATCCACACAGACACCTGTGCGAATGCCCTTGTGCTGGCTATCAGCCAAGAGCTTGTGCCCATAGTTGACACGTCCCATATTCTCAAGCAAGATTTTTAAATTCGTAACCGCTTTCTTTTTTCCTTTGATAAAAAGATCTTCACCGATCTCTGTTTGGTATTGCGTTGCTACATGTTGATCATTCAGGTAAATCTGTACCCGATCTCGACCATCAATGATGCGCAGTCTTTCTTCTTCCGCATCCAACTCAAGGTCTGTCTCATATAGGAGATAACCTGTGGTTTGCCCCAACTCTTCCATCTTTTCGGGATAAAGGCTGGTCTCGACTTGAGTCAAATTATCCAGATTCCCAAAAAGACTAGTCTTGGCCGCCAATTGCAAGGTTTGTTCTGGTAAACACTCTTTGATAAGTGGTTCTTGCTGTGGGTATTCAGGATAATAGGTCGCCATCATCTTTTGAATGGCATAATACTTCTCCGTCGGATTGCCCTGCTCATTGAGCAAAGCCCCATAGTCATAGGACGTCACCTGTGGCAAATCAAGCGTCCCCCGAGCTGAACAACCATTCATGAAGCCAAAATTGGTTCCGCCATGAAACATGTAGAGATTAATGGAGCCAAACTCCAAGACCTCATGGACAGCTTCAGCCAACTCCTCTGGGTCCCTTTGAATCACAGGTTCTTTCCAGCGGGTAAACCAGCCATCCCAGAATTCCATACACATCAAGGGCCAACTCTTGCCGTATTCGTCAAAGAATTCTTTCATTTGACCAAAGTTATAGGCTGCTTTGGAACCGAAGTTTCCTGTCACGAAGAGGTCTTCTTCGATCAAGGTTCCTGCTCTTAGCGTTGCTCGCCATGGACCATCTGATGTAAAGAGAGGACAGGTCACGCCTTTTTCCTTCATCAAATCCCGAATGGCACGAAGATAATCCTTATCTTCTCCATAAGAGCCGTACTCATTTTCCACCTG
This sequence comes from Streptococcus sp. CP1998, assembly GCF_041026655.1. NCBI lineage: Bacteria > Bacillati > Bacillota > Bacilli > Lactobacillales > Streptococcaceae > Streptococcus > Streptococcus sp. CP1998. The sequence goes on along the minus strand of NZ_CP163380.1, from coordinate 50,036 downwards.
CATCATAAGGATTGGACCACCCCGATCCACTTGGTAGGGTGTCAACAACCCAAGCAAGCGATCATAATAACGATCCACCGCTTCGATAAAGGCTGGGTCTGATGAGCGGATTCGCAGGTCTTCTTCTAAGAGCCAAGCTGGCAATCCACCAAATTCCCACTCTGCACAGATAAAGGGCGACGGCCTTACAATCATGTAAAGTCCTAGGGACTGGGCTGTTTGAATGAAACGCTCTAGATCCAATCGGCCACTAAAGTCAAACTGCCCTTTGCGGGGTTCATGCGCATTCCAAGGAACATAGGTCTCAACCGTGTTAAAACCCAAAGCTTTTAGATTATACAAGGAATGATACCAGTCTGCTGGGTCAATACGGAAATAATGGATTGCTCCGGATAAAATCTTAAAGGGTTGACCTTTTAAATAGAAAGCATCGCGAATCTCAAAAACTCCCATAAACGCCCCCCTTTCTTATATGTAACCCTTTTCATTTATTAATATAATAAATTATTTGAAAAATGTCAACACTTTTATAAAAAATATGTTAAAATAGGGTTAAATAAGAGAAATCTAAAGAGAGGTAGCACTATGGCAATTCCAAAGTACCAACACATCAAAGATGATTTGAAGCAGCAAATTATCTCAGGAAAATTTGAAAATGGAGATAAATTTTATACGGAAGCTGAACTCATCAAAATTTATGATGTCAGCTCTATCACCGTTGTCCGTGCTTTGAACGACCTCGCCGCCGATGGCTACATTGTCCGTCAGCAAGGAAAGGGAACCTTTGTTTCTCGTGCTCGAAAACACAAACTGGTAGAATTTTCAGATGTTGAAACCTTCCCAATCCAAAAGGCCAAAGTCAAAGTTCTCTCTATTAAACGTGGAAATACCTTGAGCATCCTAGACAAACTAGGCCTCAACCCAACGCAATTCTATTATAAAATCGAACGGACTCGCCATACAGGGGATGATACCTATATCTTCCACCAAACCTATGTTCCCGAACAATACATCAATCCAAACTATCCAAATTTGGAATACTACAGCTCTATCTATGATCGCTTCAAAGAAGACTACCACATTCATATGAATGACGAGCACTTCGAAGAAGTCAACGAAATCGTCTTTCCTACACCAAGCAAGATTGCTAAGGTATTGAAGATCGACGAAAATTTCCCAACAGTCAAACAAGTGAAGACGACCAAGCTAGAAGCGACTGGCCAAATCCTTGAATACACGGAAACCTATAAACGCGGTGACTACTACAAGATCAAGTTCATCTCCTGTGACCGCGATCACTAAGAACCAAAAAGACTGAGACATCTCGGTCTTTTTTATAGCTCCAGTATAGCATGTTGAAAACGATTTCTAAAGACCTCTTTAAAAATATATATAATTAGTGATAGTTTAGCTATAAAAAGTTTAAAAAAGAAGCAGATTCCTCTGCTTCTTTTCGTCTATTTTTCAAATTCCCTTTTTCGTTGCGATTAGTCACCCAAACCGATGCGTTCGAAGATTTCATCCACCCGTTTGGTGTAGTAAGTTGGGTTGAAGATTTCGTCGATTTCTTCTTGAGTGAGACGTGAAGTTACTTCTGGATCTGCTTCAAGAAGTGGCTTGAAGTCTACTTGGTTATCCCATGATTGGGCAGTCTTTGGTTGAACAAGGTCGTAAGCTTGCTCACGCGTCATGCCTTTTTCAATCAAAGTCAACATAGCACGTTGGCTGAAGATCAAACCAAATGTAGAGTTCATGTTGCGGATCATGTTTTCTGGGAAGACTGTCAAGTTCTTAACGATGTTTCCAAAACGGTTGAGCATGTAGTCAATCAAGATGGTTGTATCTGGTGCAATGATGCGCTCAGCTGATGAGTGAGAGATGTCACGTTCATGCCAAAGGGCTACGTTTTCATAGGCTGTGACCATGTGACCACGGATAACACGCGCAAGACCTGTCATGTTTTCAGAACCGATTGGGTTCCGTTTGTGAGGCATTGCTGAAGATCCTTTTTGACCTTTAGCAAAGAACTCTTCCACTTCACGTTGTTCTGATTTTTGAAGACCACGAATTTCAGTTGCCATCCGCTCGATAGAAGTTGCGATGCTCGCAAGAACTGCAAAGTACTCAGCGTGAAGGTCACGAGGAAGCACTTGTGTAGAGATTTCTTGAGCACGGATACCCAATTTGTCGCAGACGTATTTTTCAACGAATGGTGGGATGTTGGCAAAGTTACCAACCGCACCAGAAATCTTACCAGCTTCCACTCCAGCAGCTGCATGCTCAAAACGCTCGATGTTCCGTTTCATTTCGCTGTACCAAGTGGCCAATTTCAAACCAAAAGTTGTAGGTTCAGCGTGCACACCGTGGGTACGACCCATCATGATTGTGAACTTGTGTTCTTTCGCTTTGTCAGCGATGATGTTAAGGAAGTTTTCAAGGTCCTTTCGGATGATGTCGTTGGCTTGTTTGTAGAGGTAACCATAGGCCGTATCGACCACGTCAGTAGAAGTCAAACCATAGTGAACCCACTTACGCTCTTCGCCAAGCGTTTCAGAAACCGCACGTGTGAAGGCAACCACATCGTGACGTGTTTGCTGCTCGATTTCCAAAATACGGTCGATGTCAAAGTCCGCTTTTTCACGAATCAAAGCCACATCTTCCTTAGGAATTTCTCCCAATTCAGCCCATGCTTCATCAGCCAAGATTTCCACCTCAAGCCAAGCACGGTATTTATTTTCTTCAGTCCAAATGTTCGCCATTTCAGGGCGAGAGTAACGTTCGATCATGTTTTTATTTTCCTTTCTTTTGATGTTTTACATCAGTTAGCAACCAACAGTCGTTTTATTCAAATTCTTCTTTTCCAATCCACACAGATGGATAGTGATCGAGTGTATTCAAATCCGTATCCATCGGCAGATCATAGATGGCTAAATAGTTTGCAGGATATTGAGCAGTCAGCTCTTCATACTTAGCTTTCACTTTTTCGTGATCGCTACTAGCATACAAGACTTCGACGACTGCTCCTGTCTTCTCTTTTTCGATAAATGCGTTGACAATAATTTGAATCATAAAACCTCCTAAAGCGAAATGCCCTTCATATTTGCTTCCAGAATAGGCATCTTCACACCTAATTCTTGACCAGTCAGATAAACACTTTGACAACAATAGAAGATGTCCTGTTTATCATTGTGTAAGGTCATGATTTTTCGGGTCAGCTCATTTTTCGCAAACATGACTTTCATGGCTTTTCCTGCTATCCAAGCCGGGATTTTATAAGGTAAGAGTTCTGCTTTGTAAAGCTTCAAATTCACTCCACGAGCTTCTACGACTTTCAAGGCTTCTCGAATGGCCTTGATGGCCAATGACAATTCCGATGAACTATTCATCAAGTTCAAAGCCAGTTCTTCTGGGTTTTCCAGATTTCCTGAACGCGCAGCTGTCGAAGTGACACCTGCATTAATTGCCATGTGAATCCAAATCCACTCGACCATATCATGAGGCACTTCCCACTTCAAATCTGCAGAAGTCAGTAAAGTCGTCAGATCACCATAGTTAGAAATGTGTGCTTTTTGCTCACCTTCTAGCATTAAATGGTCGAACAAGACACCATCTAAATGGTCCTCCTGCATGTGACCGCCCGCTGTCGGAAAGGCCAGAATATAGTCGTAATCCCCTGCCCACTCTTGGACCTCTTTTCGAGTATCCCAGAAATTACAGAAGAAAACGAGGGTGCCTTTGATATTATTTTTTCGCAAGGTCTCCACAGCTTCTTTGACAAACCCATGACGCACACTCAGAAAAATAAAATCATATTCCGAATCAGCTTCCGCCACATGAACCTCATAGGTGTCGTGTTTGTTTTCACCCTTGGATTGATAGCGACCATCTAGTAGATCAACCGACAACTCCTTCGGAGCTGTGCTTTTCTTACTATCTCTCAGTACGTGTTCCACTTGATGGCCTGCTTTTTGAAAGGCGTAGGCATAAGCGGTCCCGATGACTCCAAGTCCTAGAATCGCTATTTTCACTTAAAAATCAATCCCTTTCCTTCAGTAGTTATCAGGCTTCTCTTGTTTAACAAATGAGTTGACGATGAGTTGAATCCTATATTCTCCCCATTCAATTTAAATACTATTCTTCCTCAGAATCTTCGTAAACACAAAATTCAATCGAAAGTTTTATAGGACGACTTGTTAATCCAAAACTCTTTATATAATCATAGACCTCATCATCATCGCGGATATGCTTTATAACTAATTGATTATTTGTTATCTCTACAACATGAATCCCTTCTGCATCAGGAATTTCTGGAATCTCTACATCGTCCGCATAAGTAAATGTTAGAGTAGTGATATCATCTTCGAATACATCATCGAATTCTTCTACCATTTTAAAAATCAATTCCTTTCCCAAACTCTTCAACCTCGTCTGGTTCATTACTAAACAAAGTCACATGTCCCATTTTTCGGTTGTGCTTTGCTTCTAGTTTACCATATAAGTGGAGGTGAGCGCTTGGATTTTCTGTCACATAACGCTCAGCTGCTTCGACGTGTTGGCCGAGGACATTGAGCATGACAGCTGGTGCATGGAGGTGAATAGCAGGAAGTGGTGCTCCGAGAACACCTAGAATATGGGTATCAAACTGTGAAAAGTCGCAAGCTTCGATTGAGTAGTGCCCTGAATTGTGGGGACGTGGCGCGATTTCGTTGACAATGATGTCATCAGCTGTCGCAAACATTTCCACGCAAAGAGTACCAGACAAGTTCAGTTGTTCAGCGATGCGTACTGCCATGGCTTTGGCTTTTTCAGCTAGACTTTCTGAAATGCGAGCGGGCACAATGGTTTTTGAAAGAATGTTGTTGCGGTGGATATTTTCCTGAACGGGGAAAACCGTCACGTCCTTGCCATTTCCAGACACGATGACCGAAATTTCAAGATCAAAGTTGACAAATTCTTCCAAGACACAGTCTGCCGAGTCAGCTAGCGCATAGGCTTCTTCCAAATCTTCTTCTGAACGAATGACCTTCTGACCATGGCCATCGTAACCACCGGTCGCCGTCTTGAGAACATAGTTTTTCGAGAGGTCGATATCTGACAAGTCTTTGCTTGAGGTCACGACCTTGTAAGGAGCCACAGTGACTTGTGCCTTGTTGGAAAGAAAGTCCTTCTCAAAAATGCGATTTTGGGAGATGCGAAGCAGGTCTGTCCCTTGTGGGAGTTGTCCATCTTTGATAACGGCATCCAAACCGTCAGCATCCACATTTTCAAATTCATAAGTGAGAACATCACAGCGATCTGCCAACTGACGAAGGGCATCCACGTCGTCGTAAGGAGCTACGATGATTTCCGCCACACGAGAGGCTGGGCAATCAGCTGCTGGATCCAGTGCGATAACCTTGTGCCCCATGTAGATAGCTGAGATTGCTATCATCTGACCGAGCTGGCCACCACCGATAATCCCAATGGTTTTAGTTGAGCTCATTTGTAGACTCCTCTGCGATTTTTCCTTGTTCTTCTGCGAAATCCGCTAACGCTGTCGCAATAGCCTGGTCCTCTACCGAAAGAAGGCGGAGGGCAAAGAGGGCCGCGTTAGTCGCACCTGCTTCACCGATCGCCATAGTTGCGACAGGCACTCCACCTGGCATCTGAACGATGGAATAAAGTGAATCTACACCGCTAAGGGCACGTGATTTGACGGGTACGCCGATAACCGGAAGGGTCGTTTTAGCCGCGACCATCCCTGGCAAGTGAGTCGCGCCACCCGCACCTGCGATGATGACCTTGATGCCACGGCTACGTGCTTCTTCGGCGTGTTTGAACATGAGGTCAGGCGTCCTATGGGCGGAAACAACTTTCTTTTCGTAAGCGACGCCGAAGTTATCGAGGACTTCAGCAGCTTTTTGCATGGTTGCCCAGTCAGATTTTGAGCCCATAATAATGGAAATTACTGGTTTCATTTTTTCTCCTTTTTCGATAATCGTCTATTGTAGTGCGGACGTAAGCGACCGCCTGTAGCGTTCCATTACTAAAACTGGAGCCTGAGTCTCCAGTTTTCCGCTCCTAGTAGCTCTGCTACTAGGAGTTCCACTACTGCAACGATTAGCCTATACTAGCTCGCTAACGCTTGCAAATCAAACGACCATTATCTTAGTTTGGCTCGCTTTCGCTCGCCATGACAAAATTAGTATCTGTTAATCTTTTATCGCCTTGCTACCGATATCGTTTCGGTAGAACAAGCCTTCTGTGTTTTGTTTATTGAGTTCGTTATAGATGATGTTTTGGCCGTCTTTGACGGTGGCTGCTGTTGTGACAAGCATGTAAACACGTCCGCCGTTTGAGAGAAGGTCTTGGCCATTTTCAGCGAATTTGGCACCAGCATAGTAAGTGATGATGTCCCCCTCTGTCTTGGCTGGAAGTTTGACACCCTTCTCATAAGCGAGTGGGTAGCCGTTTGAGGCTACAACCACGCCAAGTGTCACACCCTTGTCCGTCCAAGTGATGGCTGGCTCTTTGCCATCCAAAATATCGGTGATATTTTGTGCAAAGTCAGATGTCAAACGAGGCAAGATGATTTGCGTTTCTGGATCTCCAAAGCGTGAGTTGAACTCGATGACTTTCGGTCCATCAGCTGTCAAGATTAGCCCCGCGTAAAGGACACCTAGGTACGGACGCCCTTCTTTGATCATGCCTTCAAGAACTGGTTTGACAATGGTGTCAACCGCTGTGTCAACCACGCTCTGTGGCAAGTGAGGAACTGGCGCATAGGCACCCATTCCACCAGTGTTCGGACCCTTGTCACCATCGTAGGCACGTTTGTGGTCCTGAGCTGTTGGCATGATGTAGAACTTGTCCCCATTGACAAAGGCAAAGAGAGAAAACTCTTCCCCGTCAAGAAATTCCTCGATGACTACACGCGCACCTGAATCACCAAATTTATTGTCCAAAAGCATCTCGTGAGCGGCTTCAACGGCTTGCTCAACGGTCTCCGCAACGACGACACCTTTCCCAAGGGCCAGCCCGTCTGCCTTGACGACGATTGGAGCACCTTTTTCTTCGATGTAGGACTTGGCTTTCTCGAAATCTGAAAATGTGCCATAGGCTGCTGTCGGAACGTCGTATTTGACCATGATTTCCTTAGCAAAATCCTTAGACCACTCAAGCTCAGCTGCAGCCTTGGTCGGACCAAAAGCCTTGAGACCAGCTGCAATGAAATCATCTACGATGCCAGCCGCAAGAGCATCATCTGGACCAATGAAGGTCCAAGCAACATCATTCGCTTTTGCGAAGTCAATCAGCTTAGAATGTTCGGAAATTCCGATATTGATCAAATCCAAACCGTCTAATCGCATCCCGTCATTACCAGGAGCCACAAAAACCTGCTCAACGTCTTTAGACTCCAACAATTTCTTGGCAATCGCATGCTCACGACCGCCAGATCCAACAACCAAAAGTTTCATCTCGAACCTCTTTTGCGAATTATTTTATTAAATTATATCATAATCGTTCGTTTTATTCTAATGATTTCAGCAAAAGTCTCCTATTTTCAGTAGAATCCAAACATTTTTTGCTATTTTCTCCTATTTCTCATTTTTTTCCGAATAGTATAGGTGAGACCTACTAATTGACGAAAAGGAGTATTATGCAAACGATCAAAAAATTTGTCGTACTGACTTGTGCGACATGGGGGATGCAAGCCTCTATTGCTCATGCAGATCAAGCGACCAATGCTATCTATGCCGAAAAAGGGCAGCTGATGATTCATCTTGGAAACGTCCCGGATAAGTATCAAAAGATCCAAGTTCCCGTCTGGTCTGACCAAAATGGCCAAGATGACCTGATTTGGTATCCTGTGGAACGCAGTGACAAGGGATTTGACCTACAAGTGCCATTGACCAACCATTCTGATCAAGCCGGACTTTATCATGTCCATGTCTATGGAGTGGAGGCAAATGAACAGCTAACCGGTCTTTACCCTCTCACGACCAGCGTCCAGCAAAAAGACCTCGCCTCCTCCCATCCCAAAATCACGATCACACCTAACTCCTCACAAGAATTTGAGGTAGACCTAAAGTTGTTCGAAGACGTTGACGAGATTGTATTCCCCATCTGGTCAGAAGAAAATGGGCAGGATGATTTAGTCTGGTATCCCGCAAAGAAGATCGCACCTGGACATTTCCAACTGCGCTTTCAGGCTCAAAAACACAAGGGAAGCGGGCTATTTCATCTCCACGTCTACCAGAAAAGCCAGGGACAACTAAAAGGGCTATTCCCCACTACCTTTCAAGTGGAAAAAACAAAGCCAAAGCTCACGCCACTCGCGACACATCCAGGAAACACCTACCCCATCGGTGAGTGTACCTGGGGAGCTAAAGAATTAGCCCCTTGGGCCCACAACTGGTGGGGAAATGGCGGCATGTGGGCAGCTAGTGCACGCGCTGCTGGATTCCGGACAGGAGACACTCCAGAGGTCGGCGCTATCGCCTGTTGGGACAATGGGGGATATGGCCATGTCGCATTAGTTACAGACGTTGAACATGACCAAAAAATTCAGATCCAAGAGGCTAACTACAACGGCCATCGCTATATCGACAACTTCCGTGGTTGGTTCGATCCGACCAACCCCATCTGGGGAACCGTCACCTATATCTACCCAGATTAAGGTCTTCATAACCAGCAGAAAGGGAGTGGGAAAGAACTCAGACTATTTAAAAGGAGTTCGTCTTCCCACCCCCGCACAGTTGATTAGGTTATCTTTGGAGCTTAAAAAGCGAAAAAAGATACCAATCAACCACTGCGTCTTGCAGTTATTCCTATCAAACATCAAAGGATGGACATTTTTTGCCCAGCCTTTTTGATTAATGTCTAAAATGTCTCACTCCTGTGAAGATCATGGTCAAGCCGTATTTATCAGCCGCTTCGATTGACTCTTGGTCACGAACTGATCCACCTGGCTGGATGATCGCTTTAATCCCTGCTTTAGCGATTTCTTCCACATTATCTGCAAATGGGAAGAAGGCATCTGAAGCAAGAACAGCGCCGTCAAGACGGTCTTTAGCCTGATCAATAGCGATACGGACAGATGCCACACGGTTGGTTTGACCTGGGCCAACACCAAGTGTCATGTGGTCATTAGTTACGATGATCCCATTTGATTTGACATACTTGATCGCTTTCCAAGCAAACTCAAGAGCTGTCGCTTCTGTCTCAGTTGGTTGGCGTTTCGTCACCACTTGCCAGTCAGCTGGGCTTTCTTTCACAACGTCTTGGTTTTGAACGAGGAGACCACCAACAACACCAGTGTATTCTGCTTCCACTTCACTAGCATCTTGAGCGTCAAATGGCAAGGCAAGGATCCGCAAGTTTTTCTTCTTGGTTGTCAAGATTTCAAGCGCTTCGTCTGTGTAGCTTGGTGCAATGATGATTTCAAGGAAAACACCATGCATCTTCTTAGCTGTCGCAGCATCTACCTCACGGTTGAGAACCACGATCCCACCGAAGATGGATACTGGATCAGACTCATAAGCGTAGTCCCAAGCAGTTTCGATGTCGTCAGCTTGACCAATCCCACATGGGTTCATGTGTTTAAGAGCCACAACAGTTGGACGGTCTTTGAAATCACGGATGATCCGGATAGCCGCATCAGCGTCACGGATATTGTTGAAGGACAATTCTTTCCCGTTCAACTGTTTCGCTGAAGCGATGGAGTAATCCGTTGGCAGAGCTTTTTGGTAGAAATCTGCGTCTTGTTGAGGATTTTCACCGTAACGCATTGGTTGCTTAAGGTCATACGTCAAAGTGAGTTTTTCAGGTTTTTCTTCACCTACTTGAGCAGTGAAGTATTCTGCGATCAAAGCATCATAGGTCGCCGTATGGCGAAATACTTTAGTCGCCAAACGTTGGCGAGTTTCGTAACTTGTTTCGCCGTTGGCTGCCAATTCGTCCAGAACCACAGTATAGTCAGCAGGATCTACCACAACTGTTACGCTAGCGTGGTTTTTAGCTGCCGAACGAAGCATAGATGGCCCGCCAATATCGATGTTTTCTACCGCATCCGCGTAAGTCACGTCTGGCTTAAGGATGGTTTCCTTGAATGGGTAAAGGTTGACCACCACAAGATCGATCAATTCAATCTTGTTGTCCTTAGCAGCCTCTAGGTGACTATCGAGATCACGACGAGCAAGAAGACCACCGTGGATATTTGGATGAAGAGTCTTCACACGACCATCCATCATTTCTGGGAAACCAGTCACATCATCAATGGCGATAGTATCCACCCCAGCATTGTCAAGGGTAACTTTAGTACCACCTGTTGAGATGATGTCCCAACCGAGTTTTTTGAGTTCTTGGGCATATTCAACGATGCCCGTTTTGTCTGAAACACTAATTAGTGCGCGTTTAGTCATTTTCTTTCTTTTCCTTTTTTAAAAAAGTTCTTTATCTGCTACAGTCGAAAATGTTCTTTCCGATCAATGGTTTCCTTATTTTCGTGCTACTCCCAAACGTTCCAAGACTTCTGGATAGAGCTTGTACTCTGTTTCGTGGATGCGCGTTTCGAAAGTATCAAGGGTATCCCCTTCAAGGCGCGATACACGGACTTGCTGAATAACCTTACCGGTATCAACACCAGAATCCACCCAATGGATAGTCACACCGCTCTCAGCAACACCTGCATTCCAAGCATCCTCAATACCATGAGCACCTGGAAATTCAGGGAGATAAGCCGGGTGAATATTGATGATACGGCCTTCATAAGCTGCTAGCAAGGTTGGTCCAACAATTTTCATATAACCCGCCAAGCAAACCAAGTCAATTTGGTGTTCATCCAAGAGGTGAACAATCGCTTCTTCATAAGCTACTTTATTGTCAAATTCCTTGAGTTCAAAGGCATGACTAGCCACACCAAGATTCTTGGCACGTTCTAAAACATAGGCATCCCGATGGTCTGAAAAAACAAATTCTACTGGAAATTGTTCTGCAATCACCTGGAAGTTTGAGCCGTTGCCAGAGGCAAATACAGCAATCCTTTTAGCCATTATTTAATCACCACACTTGCGCCATCTTTCTTCACAATACGACCGATTTCATAAACAGGTTCGTCAAGAAGTTCTTTGACACGTTCCACATTTTCTGGTTTCACTGCAAGCATGAGACCAATCCCCATGTTGAAAATTTCAAACATTTCTTCATGTTTAATTTCACCATATTTTTCAAGAGCTTTGAAAATTGGAAGAACTGGGACTTTGCTTTCGTCAATTTCAGCAGCCAAGTCATCTGAGAACATACGTGGTACATTTTCGATGAAACCACCACCTGTGATGTGGGCAATTCCGTTGACCAATTCTTCTTTGATGAGTGGCAAAGCTGCTTTGACGTAGATACGAGTTGGTTCCAAAAGAACGTCTTTAAGTTTCTTCCCTTCCAATTCTGGGAGAACTTCTTCACCTGTGTAATCTGCAAAGACACGACGAACAAGTGAGTAACCATTTGAATGGATGCCGCTTGAAGCAAGTCCAAGAATCACATCCCCTTCAGCTACTTTTGAACCGTCAATGATTTGAGATTTTTCTGCAACACCGACAGCAAACCCAGCCAAGTCATAGTCATCTTCACCATACATACCAGGCATTTCAGCAGTTTCACCACCAATAAGGGCTGCACCAGCTTGCACACAACCTTCAGCAACACCAGCAACGACTTGCTCTAATTTAGCTGGTTCATTTTTACCAGTTGCTACGTAGTCAAGGAAGTAAAGGGGCTCAGCACCTGCAGCGATGATATCGTTAACACACATAGCGACACAATCTTGACCGATGGTATCGTGTTTGTCGTACTTAATAGCAAGCATGAGTTTAGTACCGACACCATCTGTACCTGAGATCAAAACAGGTTCTTTGACACCTGTTTTTGAAAGGTCAAACATGCCACCGAAGCCACCAAGAGCTCCCATGACACCTGCACGTTCCGTACGAGCCACGTGTTTTTTGATTCGTTCAACAACTTCATAACCTGCTTCAACGTCTACGCCAGATTGAGCGTATGCATTCTTATTTGTCATTTTTTAATCCTTTTCTTTTTTTGAGAAAGAGTGCGACGTATTTTTAGATAAACAATTTTTTTATCTAAAAATACTAGTCAGGTCTCTAGCTTTGGTCCCATAGGGCAAAGCGTCTACTGACAAATGCTTTAGCTTTTAGTCAGTAGTGAGACGTGGAGCATACGCATTTTTATTTGTCATTTGTTTCATTCCTTTTCTTTTGCACTGCTCTTAATAGAAAGAAGTATGTTCTTTCAAACTTTCCACATAGCGTTCTTCGTAGTCATACAAAGGCGTTGGATATTTTCCATCAAAGTAAGCCACACAAAGACCGCCATTGGGGGCATCTGTATCAATTCCAATAGAATCAATCAAGCCATCGATTGACAAGTATGTCAAGCTATCTGCACCAATGATATCGCGTGTTTCCTCTACTGTATGATTGGCAGCAATCAATTCCTTACGTGTTTGAATATCGATCCCGTAGAAACATGGATAAGCCAGAGCTGGGCTTGCGATTGCCACATGGACTTCTGTAGCCCCTGCTTCTTTCAATAACTTCACAATCCGACGTGATGTTGTCCCACGTACGATAGAATCATCAATCATGACAACGCGTTTGCCTTTCACTACACCGGATACGGCAGAGAGCTTCATCCGAACCCCTTGCTCCCGTAGTTCTTGTGTTGGTTGAATAAAGGTCCGTTGGGTATATTGGTTTTTAATCAAGCCCATTTCATTTGGTAGGCCAGATTCTTCAGCAAATCCCATGGCTGCGCTAAGTGATGAATTAGGTACACCGACCACAATATCTGCTTCATGTTTGAATTCACGTGCCAATTGAGCTCCCATACGTTTACGGGCTGTATGGACATTGACCCCTTGGATATTGGAGTCTGGGCGAGCAAAGTAGATATACTCCATCGAGCAAACAGCCAATTGGGTGTCCGTTGTATAGTTATCGTAAGTAATACCATTATCATCGATAATCACGACTTCACCTGGATTCACATCGCGGATCCACTCAGCACCAACCACTTCAAAGGCACAGGTTTCAGATGAAACCACGATAGCGCCATTGGCCATTTTCCCAATCGAAAGAGGACGGAAACCATTTGGATCCAAGGCCGCAATCAGCTTATCTTCCAGCATGAGAAGGTAAGCAAATCCACCTTTCACCGTATTCAAGGCTTCTTTCACCTTACCCATGAAGGATGGGTTGTGGCTTCGACGAATTAAGTGGGCCAAGATTTCTGAATCAGAAGTTGAGCTAAAGATCGCCCCGTTATTTTCCAACTCCCGTTTAAGGGACTTGGCATTGGTCAAATTCCCGTTGTGGGCCAGTCCAAACTGGGTATCATGAAAGCGAAAGAGGAAGGGCTGGATGTTATCCACCGAAGCTTCCCCAGCTGTCGCATAGCGAACATGTCCAATCGCTCCCGTCCCTGTCAACTTATCCAAGTTAGCAGGATTCCGAAACACTTCTGAGAGAAGACCCGTATCACGATACCGTTTTAATTGACCCGCATTATTCGAAAGGATCCCCGCCCCTTCTTGACCACGGTGTTGAAGACTGTGTAATCCGAAATAAGTCAGTTTTGCAGCATCTGGGTGTCCCCAGATACCAAAAATACCACATTCTTCATTAAGAGATTTAACTTCGTATGTCATTTTGTATACCTTTTATTTTCCAGTAAAGTATTTAACCGCTGATGCAAAGAGATGTTGGTCTTTATTTCCTGGAATATTTTGGAAGAGACCATCTTCGAAACGTTCTGAGTGACCCATCTTACCAATAATTTGACCGTTCTTACTTGTGATACCTTCGATAGCATTTACAGATCCATTAGGATTGTATTTTGAATCCATGCTTGGTTTACCTTCGAAGTCAACATATTGGGTAAAGATTTGACCATTGTCACGAAGCTCTGCGAATTCCTCAGCTGTCACGACAAATTTACCTTCACCGTGTGATACTGGGATGGCATGGATGTCACCAACTTCTACTCCGGCAAGCCATGGTGAATTCGTGTTGGCAATACGTGTTTCAACCATCTTAGCCACGTGTTGGTTGGCATCATTGTAGAAGAGGGTTGGACTCGTGCTGCTTGCATCTTCAAAGTTACCGTATGGAAGAAGACCTGATTTAACAAGGGCTTGGAATCCATTACAGATACCAATAATCAAACCACCGCGTTCAATGAAGTGATCGATAGCTGCACGCACTTTTTCATTCAGCAAGATGTTCACGATGAATTTAGCTGATCCATCTGGTTCATCGGCTGCTGAGAAGCCACCTGCAAAGAAGATAATGTTGGCTTTTTCGATGTTGTCAACCATGGTGTCAACAGACTTGACAATTGCTTCTTCATTTAGTGTGACAAATGGTACCAAGTTGACTTTGGCACCTTCTTTTTCGAAGGCCTTAGCTGAATCGTACTCAGAGTTAGTCCCTGGGAATACTGGGATGTAAACCACTGGTGTTTCAACTGTTTCTTTTGCTTTGATCACAGCATCTGATGATACAGCAGGTACTTCTTCCAACTCCGTTGCCTGTGCAAATTCCGTTGGGTAAACCTCTTCCAATTTACCTTGGAAGGCACTGTCAAGTTTGTGTCCATCAAGCGTTACACCGTTGACAGTGAGTGTAAAATCAGTCACTGTTTGTCCAATCTTGGCAACACCTGCAATTTCTTCAGGCGATGTGAAGACGAATCCACCTAATTGAGCTGTCAAGCTAGTGTCAAGGTTAGCTAATTCGACGTTAGCTCCAATATGGTTCCCAAATGTTGCAAGGGCAAGAGCTTCAACCACACCACCATATTTAACAGCTGATGCAGCTGTCACTTTGTGATCAGCTTGGATAGCTTCAAATTGAGTAAAGTTAGATTTAATAAGATCGAAGTCAATTTCTTGTGCCAAAGCTTGACCAGGAATGTAGTAAATATTTTCACCAGCAGCTTTGAATTCTGGAGAAAGAACCTTACGGCTATCTGCAGTTGTGACCCCAAAAGCAACCAAGGTTGGTGGTACGGTTAATTCTTCAAAGGTACCAGACATCGAGTCTTTCCCACCGATAGATGGCAAACCAAGTTGAATCTGAGCTTCGATTGATCCAAGGAGAGCAGCTACTGGTTGACCAAAACGCTCTGCTTGTTTATCCATCCGCTCGAAGTATTCTTGATAAGAGAAACGAGCCTTAGACCAGTTTGCACCAGCGGCAACCAAACGAGCAGTTGCTTCGATGACTGCATAGGCAGCACCATGATATGGAGACCATTCTGCTACATAAGGGTTGAATCCTTGTGCCATAACAGAAGCAGTTGTTGTCACGCCGTGTTGAACTGGCAATTTCTGTACAGAAGCTTCTGTTGGTGTGATTTGGTAGCGACCACCGAGTGGGTGATTAACTGTTGAACGACCAACTGAGCTATCAAAGATGGTTTGTAAACCTTTTTGACTGGCATGGTTCAGGTCAGCCAAGACTTCAAGAGTATCCGCTTCAAGTGTTTCAGCAGATGTTTGACGTTCTTCTGGAAGCTTGACATCCTTGTCAACCACCTTAGCATCTACAACCACACGTACACCGTTTGTATCAAGGAAACGACGTTCCAAATCAACGATGGTTTCACCATTCCAGTGCATGACAAGATTTGGTTTCTCCGTCACTGTCGCAACGACAACAGCATCAATATTTTCTTTGTTACATGCTGCAATGAAGGCATCCACATCTTCTGGACGAACCACTACAGCCATACGCTCTTGAGATTCAGAGATGGCAATTTCTGTGCCATTCAAACCTTGGTATTTCAATGGCACTTTGTCTAGATCAATTTCAAGACCATCTGCCAATTCACCAATAGCCACACAGACACCACCGGCACCAAAGTCATTTGATTTTTTGATCAGACGTGTCACTTCTCCATTACGGAAAAGACGTTGAATCTTACGCTCTTCGATGGCATTCCCTTTTTGGACCTCAGCACCAGCTGTTTCAACAGATTCAACCGTTTGAACTTTAGAAGAACCTGTCGCACCGCCGACACCGTCACGTCCAGTCTTACCACCAAGCAAGATAATCACATCGCCAGCTTCAGGCTTTTCACGGATAACATTTTCCTTAGGAGCCGCACCTACAACTGCACCTAGCTCCATACGCTTAGCAACGAAACCTGGGTGGAAGTATTCACGAACATAAGTTGTTGCCAAACCGATTTGGTTACCGTATGAAGAATAACCGTGAGCTGCTGTTTTAGAAATCACTTGTTGTGGCAATTTACCAGCGCGAGTTTCTGAAATTGGAGCTGTGATATCGCCAGCACCCGAGATACGCATAGCTTGGTAAACGTAGGAACGCCCTGACAATGGGTCACGAATGGCACCACCGATACAAGTAGCCGCTCCACCAAATGGTTCAATCTCAGTTGGGTGGTTGTGAGTTTCGTTCTTGAACATGAGAAGCCATGGTTCTTTCACACCATTGACATCCACTTCAATTTCAACTGAGCAAGCATTGATTTCATCAGACACTTCCATGTCATCCAAACGACCATTGGCACGCTCATAACGGCCAAAAATAGTCGCCATATCCATCAAGGTTTGAGGTTTTTCTGTACGTCCCAACTCATCACGCATGGCAATATACTTGTCATAAGTCGCTTGCAATTGTTTTTCAAATTTAGAAGCTGAGAAGTCGATGGTTTTCAACTCAGTTTCGAAAGTTGTATGACGGCAGTGGTCAGACCAGTAAGTATCCAAAACCTTCAACTCAGTCTCAGTTGGTACCCGTCCAATAGACTTGAAGTAATCTTGAATGAAGAGAAGGTCATCCACTTCCATGGCCAATCCTTGCTCTGCCTTGTACTTAGCAAAATCTTCTGCCGTATAAGTTTCAAAGAAATCCAAGCTTGGAATGGTCTTGTCAGACTCAGAGAAATCCTGTTTCGCAATGCCAACAGTGATATCTTTGAAACGAGAATCCACTGGGTTCAAAAGGTAGTTTTTGACAGCTTCCAACTCATTCGCATCAATATCCTTGTTAACCAAGTAAAGTTGTGCTGTGTTCACTGTTACATCATTTGAACTACCAAGCAAAAGCAAAGCTTCTTGTGAAGATGCTGCACGTTGGTCAAATTGACCAGGCAAGCTTTCGATCGCAAAGAAAGCATATTTCTCAAGATCAGCCTGAACCGCAGCTTCATCTAAAACAGTATCAGTCACTTGCTCAGAGAAGATATGTTTTTCCGCACGCGCAAACAAATCTTCTGCCAAATCAAAGACATCGTAAACCTGAACAATCCGAAGATCCTTCAAAGTTTTCAACTGAAGATTATGCTGTAATTCTTTTACTAAAGAGTCAGATTTCACACGAAAATCAGCTTTTTTCTCAACGAAAATACGTTTATCCATTTTATTTCCTTTATCTATTTCTACTTAAAGATTGTAGTGACGACCAAGTAGAACTTTACTTCAAGCCCTGTAATTTTTCTAAAACAACTTTATATACATCCGTTAAACTGCCCAGATCTCTACGAAAAACATCCTTGTCCATGTGATGACCTTCCGCATCCCAAAGGCGGCAGTTATCTGGAGAGAATTCGTCTGCCAAGATGATCTTACCATCCTTATCAAAACCAAATTCCAATTTGAAGTCAATCAAGCGAAGACCAATTTGTGCAAACCAATCTTTCAGCAATTCATTGATACGACGCGTTTCTTCCTTGATATAAGCAATTTGTTCATCATTGGCAATATCCAGGAACTTCACATGCTCATCATTGATGAATGGATCATCCAACTCATCGTTCTTGTAGTAAAATTCAACGATTGGAGTTTCCAAGTTCAAACCTTCTTCCACGCCAAACCGTTTTGAGAAAGAACCCGCAGTCACATTACGAAGAACAACTTCCAAAGGAATAATTTTTACTTTCTTGTTGAGTTGTTCTGTATCAGAAATACGTTCGATAAAGTGCGTTGCTACACCCATGACATTCAATTTTTCAAAAATAAGAGACGAAATCTGATTGTTTAGCACACCTTTCCCTTTAATCGTCTCCTTACGAGCCCCATTTAGCATAGTGGCTTGGTCCTTATAGACCGACTTAATCACATGTTCGTCCTCAGTAGTATAGATATCCTTAGCTTTTCCAGTATAAATCAGTTGATTGGTCATGACTTTGTTCGCCTTTCGTATTTTATCACCTTCATTCTATCACATAAAAAGTGTATTTTCAATAAAATTCCGTACAATATAAGCAGAATCCGAATAAAAAGGACAGAAAAAAAGACCATCCAGAATAATCTCTGAACGATCCCTTTTTCATTAGTGACCAGCAGTTCGTTTCTCGATATAGTCGGCAACATCTCCTACTGTGTTAAAGTCATCAATAGCCTTGTCTGGAATCTCAATTTGGTATTCATCCTCAAGATTGATAATAAATTCCATCAATTCAACAGAATCCGCCTGTAAATCCTTACGTAAGTCAGATTCCGAAGATACTTGAAAATCTGGTCCCTTGCGGTCTTTGAGAAATTTCTCAACAGTAGCTAAAATTTCGTTTTGTTTACTCATACATTACCCTTCCTTCGACAATTCCTTCACTGATTTTCCAACAACATCTGTCTCTAACATGGTCCGAATCTGACGAATCGTGCTATAGACAGCTTTGGCATCACTCGAACCATGCGTTTTAACAACAGGTGCTTGAAGGCCAAACAAGACCGCTCCTCCAACATCTGAGAAATCTAAGGTTTGCTTCAATGATTTCAAACGGTCCTTGAGCAGAAAAGCCCCCAATTTTGCCTTCCAGTTTCCAGTAGCAATTGCTTGTTTCAGCTGCTTCAAGATCCCAAAAGCTGTTCCTTCCATGGTTTTCAATACAGCATTTCCCGTGAACCCATCCGCCACAACAACATCAGCAACGCCATCCATCAAGTCACGCGCTTCCACGTTTCCAACAAAATGAATCGACTCATCCTCAGATAACAATTGGTAAGTTTCCTTGCGCAAAGGATCTCCCTTACTAGCTTCTGTCCCATTGTTCAATAGACCCACGCGTGGTTTTTGAATCCCACGAACATTTTCAGCATAATAGGATCCCATCACAGCATACTGATGCAAGTGCTCTGGTGTATTTTCCGCATTGGCACCCAAGTCTAGCATATCATAGCCACGACCATCAACCGTTGGAAGTGTCGACATCAAGCCAGGGCGTTCCACCCCTTTGATGCGGCCAACGATAAAGAAACCAGCCGCCAATAGCGCACCTGTATTTCCCGCAGATAGCATGGCATCGACCTCACCAGCCTTCACATCCTTGGCAGCTAAGACCATAGAAGCCTGTTTTTTCCGACGAATAGCACGCGTTGGCTCATCATCTGAATCGATTTTTTCTTCCGTATGCACAATCGAGACACGTTCGGTTGCGGTCAAATAGTCTTTGATTTTTGCCTCATCGCCATACAAGACAATCTCAATATCATCAAAATCACGAATGGCTTGATTCACACCTTCTACCAAGGCTTGAGGTGCATTATCGCCCCCCATTGCATCTACTGCAATTTTTTTCATGTTTCACCTCCAGATGAATCTTTCATAATCGCTCCCCAATCACTCAAGGAATCGATAAACTTTTTAGCTTTTAAATGGATCCCTACATACTCCTCATACAACTGATCAATTGCCTGACGCAGAGCTGCTTTCATCTCCGCTTGTAGGGAAATCGTCTCTAACTCACTGAATCGTACTGCTTGAAACTGATCCAATAAATAGAGAACATTCGGATGCCAGTGAGCGCGTCTTTCATCCTGATCATAATGATCCGGACAAAGGACCCCACTATAGCGAAAAGAGTAATCAAAAGGAAGTCCAACCCGATGACAGAAACAGCATTCATGCAGATTCAAGATAACTCCAAATCGTGATAGAATCTGAATCTCAAAAATATTGGTCAAAACCTCATAATCCAGTCCTTCTTCCATCAAAGACAAGGTCTTTTCCAAAAAAGCAAACAGGGCTGGATCCACCTGATTATCCTGAATACTTGCATCCGCAAGCGCCAGAACATAGGTCGCATAAGAAAGAGCAAAAAGATCTGCATTAATTTTCTTATAAATCTGCACATCTTGAAAATCATCAATATAACTCAACCCATCATCATTGATTTTCAACAACATATCTGCCGTTACCAAAGGTTGCAACATGGGATTCAACCGTGATTTTCCCGCATGTTTCACAAAAAACATCCGCTTCCCTGACTTCTCTGTGAAGATTTTGACCAGCTTGTCATCCTCACGAAACTCCCGATTATACAGGACAATTCCCCGGGTCTCAATTGACTCCAGCATGTTCTTCCATATACTCCTTCAAGCGTTTCATAGCTTCCTTGATAACCTCCATGCTGGCTGCATACGACAAACGCACATAGCCTTCACCATATTGACCAAAAGCAGCACCAGGAATGAAAGCAACCGCTTTTTCACGCGCAAAATCCTGCAAGAAAGCAAAGGAATCTTGATTATAACCAGCTGGGATTTTAGCAAAAATATAAAAAGCTCCATCTGGCTTAATCATCTCAAACCCAAGCGCGGACATCTGTTCAATAATATAATCACGACGCTTCACATATTCCTTCTTCATTGGCTCCGCATCATCCCGACCTTCCGTCAAAGCTTCGATCGCAAGATACTGGTTCATGGTTCCAGCGGCTGTTACCAAATACTGATGACTCTTGATGAGTTGGGCTGTCAATGCAGCAGGCGCAAAGATAAAGCCAAGCCGCCAGCCTGTCATGGCATGAGACTTAGACAATCCATTAATCACAATGGTCTGCTCAGGGATAAATTCTGCCATGGAAACATGTGCTTCCCCTGTATAAGTCAGCTCTGAATACACTTCATCACAGATGACAAACACTTCATATTTTTTCAAGACAGTAGCCAATTCCGCCATCTGCTCACGCGAATAAGTAACACCAGTTGGATTAGCTGGATAGTTAAGGATAACAGCCTTCAATTTTTCACCCTGCTCTAGAATAGCCTTTTCCAACTTTTCAGGCGTCAGGACAAAACGATCCGCTGTCGTGTCAATTTCGACAACATCTGCTCCCACCAAATTTATAATGGGTTCATAACCAGGGTAGGCCGGTGCTGGAAGAAGTACCACATCTCCAGGTTCCAAGATCGCTGTCAAGGTTGCAGATAGGGCTTCTGTTGCACCGATCGTCACCAATATTTCATCTTCAGGACGATAGTGAATACCATATTTATCAGCCACAAACTGACTCGCAGCCTCACGCAAAGCCAGCAAACCACTCATCCCAGTGTAATGGCTAAAATTCGCATCAATGGCAGCCTTTCCGGCTTCTTTTATATGTTCAGGAGTTGTAAAATCCGGTTCCCCCAACGTCAAACGCAAGACACCAGGAATGGAAGAAATTGATTGATCGAACTGACGAATCAAAGAAACTTCAATCCGATTCAGATTTTTATTAAAACGTTTCGTTAAATCCATAGAACACCTCCAAAAACACTTATATTCATTATACTATAAATAGGACCCCATCGCAAAAGAACAAGCCAGATCCCCATCTTTTGCTCAACATCAAAGGACATTGCAACAATCCTTCCATACAAAAAAGACTTAGCAATGCTAAGTCTTTCAAGTCATTATTGTTGACCACGTGTTGCCACATATGTCAATTGATCAGCATGTTTCGCTACAAAATCCTTCATTTCTGAATCAGGAATTTGACGAAGGTAGAGGTTAGAACGAATGGTTTCATCCTCTTCACGACAAGTTGACAAGACCAAGTATTTATCAGATGCCTTGATCTTAATATTAGGGTTCTTGGTTTGACCATCTTCATAGACCTTCTTCAACTGAGTCGTAAAGTCTTTGTCGTCTTCAAAGCTAGTACGATAGAAAGCAGTTGTTTCAGGGACAATCACCAAGCACATCGCTTCATAATAATACTTGCGCTCAGGTGTCTCAATGACAACATACGGATGTTGATCAAAGTATTCTTGCTTGTCATAGTAGTTGACATCGTTAAACATACGATGATCACCAACCTTACTACCACGAGCATGACCAAATAACCAAGTCAAACGATCACTAAAATCTTTCTTATTATCCGTATCCATAAAGACAGTACCCATATAGGGTTCATTTCCACCATCAAAAGTCTTATCCAAGTATGTTGCATTATCTCCTGTTTGAACGACAGGTTCATCCAACTCTGTACCTGGAGCATAAACATAAGCAATCGCCTCAGGGTTAACAGCAGTTAACTGAGCAAAACGATTCTTTAAATAATCTTTTTCTTCTTGACTAGGTTCATATTTCACAGCTTGTGTAGAAGAACTACTTCCAGAAGTTCCAGCCTTCTTTGCTGTATGAGAGGCCTTTCCACCAAATGGATTGAAGAATAGGAAGCCACATACGACCACAACAACTGCCACAAGGGCAGCAATTATGACACCTAATTTATTTGATTTTTTTTCTCCAGCTCTTTTCATTCAATTGATCTCCTCAAAATGATTTTTTCTAAAAAATAACACTGAGCCCAAGGACTCAGTGATATTTTTATGAGCTAATTAATTAGAAATTATTTAACTGCGCTAGTTTTTGGAAGTGATTTTTCACCAGCTTTTGCAGATGAAGATGAAGATTTAGCTCCAGCTACAGCACCGTTATCTTTACCATTTTCTTTTTTATCTGCTTTAGCATCTGCTGCTTTAGCACCAGCTACTTGACGCAAGTTACGGTAGTTAGCAGTGATATAGAATCCACTTGGAGTATCAGCATGAGCTTCAACGTCAACATCTACCAACCATTTAGTTCCATCATGTGGGTTAACTACTTCGATAGTTTGAGCACCCAACTGAGCTTTAGCAGTTACAGTTTGAGTTTTACCCCAAAGTTGGATACCTTGGCTGAAGTATGGGTTACGTGGGATAGCTTGCAAATCACCACCGTAGGTGTAGTTTTCACCAGTATAGTGATCTTGTGAAGTGATATCTTTTTTACCTACAAATGCTGGATCTTTAGCACGATCTTCTTTATTTGTACGAGTAAAGCTGTTTGATGCTTCAGAAGTTCCCTTTTCAACTTTTGGAGTTCCTGCTGCAGGTTGGTTGTTGAAAAGTTCAGCACGAAGTTTTGCTGCTTCATCTGGAGAAACTGTTTCTTGTGCGAATGCTGGAGCTGCTTCTGCAAATACAGCAAGAGTCGCTACTGATGATAATAAAACTTTTTTCATTGTTTTACCCCTTTTATAATTTAAAATATTCGTTACTTCGTAACTATGATAAGTATACTAGGATATTCTGCCTCTGTCAAGAGTTTTTCTGTTTTTTTTTAAATTTTTTTAAGTTTTTTTAATTTTAGTATCTAAAACCACGGTTTAGTTATATTTTTAACTATAGAATGATTGTTAGAGGCATCCTTATTTAACTTAATGACTAGTCATTGCAAGTCATCTTATTTATTTTGAATCATCATTTTTCTATTACTTTATTTCACCACTCCATTTTTAGGCAATCGTTTCTTGGGCAAGCGAGGATCCGCCTTTGCTTCTAGTTTTTTAGCTGCTTGAACCAGTTTTTCCCGTTTCTTTTCTTTTTTTAGATTTTGCCACCAGTTTCTGATTTCCATTTGTATTTCCTCCTACACAAAAGAGGCTGTTTTCCAGCCTCCTTATTGTTAACATTTTTTGGCATTTCCGATTTCAAACAGAGGAGAAAGAGGACGATTTTCATGAATGCGAACAATAGCCTCAGCTAGAAGTTTCGCAATCGAAATTTGCTCAATCTTATCAATCAAGCGATCTTCCGGTAGATAAATCGTATCCAATACCACCAACCTCTTAATGGCTGATTTTTGAATGTTGTCCATCGCTGGGCCTGATAAAACTGGGTGCGTACAGCTTGCATAAACCTCTACAGCTCCTGCTTCAGCAAGGGCATCCGCCGCATGACAGATTGTACCAGCTGTATCAATCATATCATCAATCAAGATACACGTTTTGCCTTCAACATTTCCAATGATGTTCATGACTTCACTCGTATTCATCTTATCGACACTCCGGCGTTTATCAATAATCGCAATCGGAGTCTTCAAAAATTCAGCTAATTTCCGAGCACGAGTCACACCACCATGGTCTGGACTGACAACAACATAGTCTTTTCCAATCATCCCGCGACGTTCGAAATAGTCTGCGATCAAAGGCGCACCCATCAAGTGGTCAACAGGAATATCAAAGAAACCTTGAATTTGAGCAGCGTGCAAATCAATTGTCAACAGACGATCAACTCCAGCAACCTCAAGCATATTAGCTACCAACTTAGAAGTGATTGGTTCACGAGCCCGAGCTTTCCGGTCTTGACGAGCATAGCCGTAATACGGCATCACCACATTAATAGATTGTGCACTAGCCCGTTTCAAGGCATCTACCATAATCAAAATTTCCATCAGATTATCATTAACCGGTGAGCTAGTGGATTGCAAAATATAAACATCTTTCCCACGGATTGATTCTTCAATATTAACCTGAATTTCTCCATCAGAAAATTGACGAACCGTTGACTTTCCAAGCGGTAATCCCATTTCGCGAGACACACGTTGAGCCAATTCTTGATTTGACGACAAAGCAAAGAGCATTAAATCAGAAAATGACATGATTTCCTCCAGTAAAATCTAAAACCATATTGTACAGTCAGCACAAATTTCTCCTGTAATCATTTTATCGCTTTTTAAGCAAATATTCAAATATTAATTTATGGAAATTACAAAATCTATCCCTACCTAAATTCTCTCAAATAACCTTCGATACGCACCCGCATAGCGGGTAGTTTTTTTGTCTCGCACCTAACGGAGCGAGACGGACTGAAAGTCACATAAAAAGAAGCAGAACAAATGTTCTGCTTCAGTATAATTCTTAGTTTGGATAGATATAAGTAACAGTACCTTGTGCTGTTGTTGGGTTAAACCAACCACGGTAGTTACCAATACTACGGATACCATTATAGTTAGACTCAGAGACTTGGATGCTTGTTGTAGATTGAACGGCTGTAACAACTGCTACGTGTCCATATCCACCATCATTCCAACACGCAATAGCACCAACTTGTGGTTGAGATCCTGTACGGAATCCTGCTCTGCTGCCACTTGCCATTGTCCACCATTACCCCAGTAATCACCTGCCCATGGAGCCAATGTCTTCGCACCCCATGTACATTCACCAACTGGATAAGATGATGCAGATGAACTATAAGTTGGACGAGAAGTAGTTGCTACTGGTGCAGCTTGAGTTTTAACAGCAGGTTGAGTGCTTGAGTTTGTGCATACTGGTGTTGCACTGGTGTTTGAGTGCTACCTGAACTTGTGCTTGAAGAGTTGTATTAGCAGAAGCCTTTACAGTTGCTTGTTGTTCTTTTTGTTTTGCACGATAAGTCGCTTCAGCTGCTGCTTCTTCTTGCTTTTTCAGCTTCAGCTTTTTGTTGCAACAAAGCATTCTTTTCGTTTTCAGCAGTTGATTTTTCGGCAGCCAAGTTTAATTGTGCGACTTTCAACTCAGCTTCTTTTGTTGACAAAGCTTGCGCATCATCTTCTAATTGCTGTTTGTTTGCAATAACAGTATTGATAGCGTCGTTGTTTTCTTTTTGTTTTTGTGCAATATCTTCTTTATCACGTTTTTGCTCTTGCAACATTTTGTTGTTAGCATCTGCAATTTCATTCATAGCAGAAATACGTGAGATAGCTTCTGTCAAAGATCCAGAGCTAACAATCGCATTAATATAGCTTGTTGCAGTTCCAGTTGTTTGAGCACTACGCGCTTGATTTGCAAGTGATTCTTGACGAGCAACAATATTTTTTGACAACTCATCGATCTCAGCTGACAATCGTTCAGATTCTTCATTTAAACGATCATTTTCAGCTTGAAGATTTTCTTGTTGTTTTTTAATTTCAGATACTTGACCTTGAATTTGATCTACCTGAGCTTGTGCACTTTGTTGTTGTTGATTAATACTATTGATTTTGTTATCTTGAGCAGCAATCTTATCATCTGTCGAGTCGGCTGATACACCAGCTACGACAGCACCTTGTGATAAAGCAACTGTACTCAATAAGATTGTGGCAAATAATTTTTTCTTCATTAGATAAATTTTCCCTTTCTAATAAGACACTAACTAGTATAACAAATTTTTTAAAAATTTATATTACGCTATTGTTACATTTTTATTGCGAGTTTATAAATAAATCTTTTCAAGTAACGGCTGTAATACTATTAAGAGAAGCATATTCAAAATTAAACTTGGGACAATTTGGTAAATAATTAGTGTAATCCAGTTGAATTTTATACCGATAAAAAGAAACAAAAGAAGATTGGTTAAAATCTGAAATAATAGAATCGTTAATAAAAATGTAAAAAAACGAGTCAATCGATTGACCAAAATAATCTGATTACACCGATAAAAAATCACCTGTAATAAAGGGAAGATTAAGAAGGCAATTCCTATAGTGTGTAAAAAATACACATCAAAACAAAAACCAAAAAGGATTCCCCACCAAATACAAGCTATCTCAGAGAAATAGAGGCTCAATAACATAAAACCATATAGAAATAAAAACGAAGTGGGTTCAAAGGAGTTTGAACTAAAACGAGAAACAAGAAAAGAGATTTGCCCATCAACAAATAAAGATAAGAATAAGATTAAAGATAAAAAATAGTACTTACGTATGACTTTCATACTACTCTCCAATCAATAGTACATAACGATTGACATCTAAATTAGCCTTTGGTTTCACACGAATTTCTTGCCCTAACTGATCAGATGCCTTTTGAGTAGAAGTTACTGTACCAAGAGGTAAGTCACTACTCTTATATTTTCCTAAACCACTTGTTGAAACCAGAGATCCTTTTTTTATTTCAACTGGATCTCCAATTTGCAACAACCGAAACTCACCTGTCTTCTCATCATAACCATATAATAAAGCAAAAATAGATTGTCCTTGACTCTCAATTTTAAACGTCAGGTGTTGTGAAGAAATAGTATCTTCGACTAATAATTTCACTTTACTAGAATTTTTCTCTATACTTTCTACCACACCAATGACGCCACCAGATGAAAGAACAAACATAGAATCAGAAATTCCATCTGAACTACCTTTATCAATAACAAATTCCTGATCCCACGAACCATAATTACGGTCAATAATCTCACTAACGACTTGTTTAGAACCCGATACAGAATTCTTGATTGACATCAAGTCCTTTAATTCTATATTTTCTGATTCCAAACGGCTAAGTTTTGACTGGTCAATATCCTTTTGATAAAGACGTGATTTTAACGAACGGTTTTCATCATTTAATTCAGATAAATTCTTTAAATCTTTTGCCTTAGATTCCACAACAACAAATGGTACCGATACGGCCTTATCAACTATAGATAATAGATCAGAAGATTTTAAAACAATCGAAGTTCTAACAGATGGAAAAAGAAATAAAATTCCTGAAACAGTTAAAACAAACACAAAACTAAAAATTTTAAAGAAACGATTCAAGAACATAGACGAAACCTTCAAAAATATAAAAAATAGTTTGAGATGACATCTCAAACTTCGAAATTATACGGAGAATGGGGGATTCGAACCCCCGCGCCAGTTACCCGACCTAACGATTTAGCAAACCGTCCTCTTCAGCCACTTGAGTAATTCTCCAAAATGGGCACGAGTGGACTCGAACCACCGACCTCACGCTTATCAGGCGTGCGCTCTAACCACCTGAGCTACGCGCCCAAGTTAAAAACTTGGTAATGAACTTATGTTCAAAGCGGGTGACGAGAATCGAACTCGCGACAACAGCTTGGAAGGCTGTAGTTTTACCACTAAACTACACCCGCTTATTATTAAAAGAAATGGCGCGAGACGGAATCGAACCGCCGACACATGGAGCTTCAATCCATTGCTCTACCAACTGAGCTACCGAGCCAAATTGCGGGAGCAGGATTTGAACCTACGACCTTCGGGTTATGAGCCCGACGAGCTACCGAGCTGCTCCATCCCGCGTTAATATTAAGGAGGATGTGGGATTCGAACCCACGCACGCTTTTACACGCCTGACGGTTTTCAAGACCGTTCCCTTCAGCCGGACTTGGGTAATCCTCCAAGATAACAATGGACCTTGTAGGACTTGAACCTACGACCACTCGGTTATGAGCCGAGAGCTCTAACCAGCTGAGCTAAAGGTCCAACAAGATCAACAATATAGCGGCGAAGGGGATCGAACCCCCGACCTCCCGGGTATGAACCGGACGCTCTAGCCAGCTGAGCTACACCGCCATAATATCGGGAAGACAGGATTCGAACCTGCGACACCTTGGTCCCAAACCAAGTACTCTACCAAGCTGAGCTACTTCCCGATCTAAAGCTACCGCTTTATGCACCCTAGAGGAGTCGAACCTCTAACCGCCTGATTCGTAGTCAGGTACTCTATCCAGTTGAGCTAAGGGTGCTCATTCCTATTTAATTCTTACATAGCCTTCCGACCATGCACCCTAGAGGAGTCGAACCTCTAACCGCCTGATTCGTAGTCAGGTACTCTATCCAGTTGAGCTAAGGGTGCTTCTTTCAACCTTTGTCTATGCCGAGGACCGGAATCGAACCGGTACGATCGTTACCAATCGCAGGATTTTAAGTCCTGTGCGTCTGCCAGTTCCGCCACCCCGGCCTCCTCAAGCGAACGACGGGATTCGAACCCGCGACCCCCACCTTGGCAAGGTGGTGTTCTACCACTGAACTACGTTCGCATTGCTTTCTTTATATAAAAAAATGCCGGCTACATGACTTGAACACGCGACCCTCTGATTACAAATCAGATGCTCTACCAACTGAGCTAAGCCGGCTCATTATTATTCTCTTATGCGGGTTAAGGGACTTGAACCCCCACGCCGTAAAGCGCCAGATCCTAAATCTGGTGCGTCTGCCAATTCCGCCAAACCCGCAAAATATGACCCGTACTGGGCTCGAACCAGTGACCCATTGATTAAAAGTCAATTGCTCTACCAACTGAGCTAACGAGTCTTAAAATAATTTTCATTATCTTAACGGTCCCGACGGGAATCGAACCCGCGATCTTCGCCGTGACAGGGCGACGTGATAACCGCTACACTACGGGACCTATGGGAGTTAACGGGATCGAACCGCTGACCCTCTGCTTGTAAGGCAGATGCTCTCCCAGCTGAGCTAAACTCCCTTATGGTCGTTTAACTCAGCCAACGGTCAGAAACTGCGTTTCTCTTATCCGCCGATTGGAATCTCGATTGCCTCTCAATTCCAACTAAGCTAAACTCCCAAATGAGCCTAGTATCTACTAGGCTCAATCTCTTGCTAAGCGACTACCTTATCTCACAGGGGGCAACCCCCAACTACTTCCGGCGTTCTAGGGCTTAACTGCTGTGTTCGGCATGGGTACAGGTGTATCTCCTAGGCTATCGTCACTTAACTCTGAATGATTAAACATTCAAAATTGAACATCTATATTCTAACAAGTTAACCTTTCGTTGTCAATATCTTCTGACTCTTTGGATAAGTCCTCGAGCTATTAGTATTAGTCCGCTCCATTGCTCACACAACTTCCACTCCTAACCTATCTACCTGATCTTCTCTCAGGGCTCTTACTGATATAAAATCATGGGAAATCTCATCTTGAGGTGGGTTTCACACTTAGATGCTTTCAGCGTTTATCCCTTCCCTACATAGCTACCCAGCGATGCCTCTGGCGAGACAACTGGTACACCAGCGGTAAGTCCACTCTGGTCCTCTCGTACTAGGAGCAGATCCTCTCAAATTTCCTACGCCCGCGACGGATAGGGACCGAACTGTCTCACGACGTTCTGAACCCAGCTCGCGTGCCGCTTTAATGGGCGAACAGCCCAACCCTTGGGACCGACTACAGCCCCAGGATGCGACGAGCCGACATCGAGGTGCCAAACCTCCCCGTCGATGTGAACTCTTGGGGGAGATAAGCCTGTTATCCCCAGGGTAGCTTTTATCCGTTGAGCGATGGCCCTTCCATACGGAACCACCGGATCACTAAGCCCGACTTTCGTCCCTGCTCGAGTTGTAGCTCTCGCAGTCAAGCTCCCTTATACCTTTACACTCTGCGAATGATTTCCAACCATTCTGAGGGAACCTTTGGGCGCCTCCGTTACCTTTTAGGAGGCGACCGCCCCAGTCAAACTGCCCGTCAGACACTGTCTCCGTAGATGATTAACCTACCGGGTTAGAGTGGCCATAACACAAGGGTAGTATCCCAACAACGCCTCCATCGAAACTGGCGTCCCGATATCAATGGCTCCTACCTATCCTGTACATGTGGTACAGACACTCAATATCAAACTGCAGTAAAGCTCCATGGGGTCTTTCCGTCCTGTCGCGGGTAACCTGCATCTTCACAGGTACTAAAATTTCACCGAGTCTCTCGTTGAGACAGTGCCCAAATCATTACGCCTTTCGTGCGGGTCGGAACTTACCCGACAAGGAATTTCGCTACCTTAGGACCGTTATAGTTACGGCCGCCGTTTACTGGGGCTTCAATTCATACCTTCGAGTTACCTCTAAGCACTCCTCTTAACCTTCCAGCACCGGGCAGGCGTCACCCCCTATACATCATCTTACGATTTAGCAGAGAGCTGTGTTTTTGATAAACAGTTGCTTGGGCCTATTCACTGCGGCTGACTTTAAGCCAGCACCCCTTCTCCCGAAGTTACGGGGTCATTTTGCCGAGTTCCTTAACGAGAGTTCTCTCGCTCACCTGAGGCTACTCGCCTCGACTACCTGTGTCGGTTTGCGGTACGGGTAGAGTATGATTAACGCTAGAAGCTTTTCTTGGCAGTGTGACGTCACTAACTTCGCTACTAAACTTCGCTCCCCATCACAGCTCAATGTTATAGAATTAAGCATTTAACTCAATTCACACCTCACTGCTTAGACGTGCACTTCCAGTCGCACGCTTTAGTTAGCCTACTGCGTCCCTCCTTCACTACATACTCTAGTACAGGAATATCAACCTGTTGTCCATCGGATACACCTTTCGGTCTCTCCTTAGGTCCCGACTAACCCAGGGCGGACGAGCCTTCCCCTGGAAACCTTAGTCTTACGGTGGACAGGATTCTCACCTGTCTTTCGCTACTCATACCGGCATTCTCACTTCTATGCGTTCCAGCGCTCCTCACGGTACACCTTCTCCACACATAGAACGCTCTCCTACCATACCTATAAAGGTATCCACAGCTTCGGTAAATTGTTTTAGCCCCGGTACATTTTCGGCGCAGGGTCACTCGACTAGTGAGCTATTACGCACTCTTTGAATGAATAGTCGCTTCTAAGCTAACATCCTAGTTGTCTGTGCAACCCCACATCCTTTTCCACTTAACAATTATTTTGGGACCTTAGCTGGTGGTCTGGGCTGTTTCCCTTTCGACTACGGATCTTAGCACTCGCAGTCTGACTGCCGACCATAATTCATTGGCATTCGGAGTTTATCTGAGATTGGTAATCCGGGATGGACCCCTCACCCAAACAGTGCTCTACCTCCAAGAATCTTAATGTCGACGCTAGCCCTAAAGCTATTTCGGAGAGAACCAGCTATCTCCAAGTTCGTTTGGAATTTCTCCGCTACCCACAAGTCATCCAAGCACTTTTCAACGTGCCCTGGTTCGGTCCTCCAGTGAGTTTTACCTCACCTTCAACCTGCTCATGGGTAGGTCACATGGTTTCGGGTCTACGACATAATACTATTGCGCCCTATTCAGACTCGGTTTCCCTACGGCTCCGTCTCTTCAACTTAACCTCGCATCATATCGTAACTCGCCGGTTCATTCTACAAAAGGCACGCTCTCACCCATTAACGGGCTCGAACTTGTTGTAGGCACACGGTTTCAGGTTCTATTTCACTCCCCTCCCGGGGTGCTTTTCACCTTTCCCTCACGGTACTGGTTCACTATCGGTCACTAGAGAGTATTTAGGGTTGGGAGATGGTCCTCCCAGATTCCGACGGGATTTCTCGTGTCCCGCCGTACTCAGGATACTGCTAGGTATAAAGACTATTTCGAATACGAGGCTCTTACTCTCTTTGGCTGACCTTCCCATGTCATTCTTCTATAATCTTTAAGTCCACGTTGCAGTCCTACAACCCCGAAGAGTAAACTCTTCGGTTTGCCCTCCTGCCGTTTCGCTCGCCGCTACTCAGGCAATCGCTTTTGCTTTCTCTTCCTGCGCTACTTAGATGTTTCAGTTCACTGCGTCTTCCTCTACCTATCCTTAACAGATAGGAGTACTAGCCATTAGCTAGTGGGTTCCCCCATTCGGACATCTCTGGATCGTCGCTTACTTACAGCTCCCCAAAGCATTTCGTCGTTTGTCACGTCCTTCTTCGGCTTCTAGTGCCAAGGCATCCACCGTGCGCCCTTATTAACTTAACCTTATTTTTGGTCTTGCGACCTAAACTCTTTAAATATTTACAGCGTTTCGGTTTATTTTCTTGTTACTATTTGATATAGATATTCAATTTTCAATGTTCAATCTTAACACCCTTATAGTGTTAATGGAGCCTAGCGGGATCGAACCGCTGACCTCCTGCGTGCAAAGCAGGCGCTCTCCCAGCTGAGCTAAGGCCCCACAAGACCTCTCAAAACTAAACAAGACCAACGTACAGGTTTCCTTTTCCTTAGAAAGGAGGTGATCCAGCCGCACCTTCCGATACGGCTACCTTGTTACGACTTCACCCCAATCATCTATCCCACCTTAGGCGGCTGGCTCCAAATGGTTACCTCACCGACTTCGGGTGTTACAAACTCTCGTGGTGTGACGGGCGGTGTGTACAAGGCCCGGGAACGTATTCACCGCGGCGTGCTGATCCGCGATTACTAGCGATTCCGACTTCATGTAGGCGAGTTGCGACCTACAATCCGAACTGAGACTGGCTTTAAGAGATTAGCTTGCCGTCACCGACTCGCGACTCGTTGTACCAGCCATTGTAGCACGTGTGTAGCCCAGGTCATAAGGGGCATGATGATTTGACGTCATCCCCACCTTCCTCCGGTTTATTACCGGCAGTCTCGCTAGAGTGCCCAACTCAATGATGGCAACTAACAATAGGGGTTGCGCTCGTTGCGGGACTTAACCCAACATCTCACGACACGAGCTGACGACAACCATGCACCACCTGTCACCTCTGTCCCGAAGGAAAACTCTATCTCTAGAGCGGTCAGAGGGATGTCAAGACCTGGTAAGGTTCTTCGCGTTGCTTCGAATTAAACCACATGCTCCACCGCTTGTGCGGGCCCCCGTCAATTCCTTTGAGTTTCAACCTTGCGGTCGTACTCCCCAGGCGGAGTGCTTAATGCGTTAGGCTGCGGCACTGAGTCCCGGAAAGGACCCAACACCTAGCACTCATCGTTTACGGCGTGGACTACCAGGGTATCTAATCCTGTTTGCTCCCCACGCTTTCGAGCCTCAGCGTCAGTTACAGACCAGAGAGCCGCTTTCGCCACCGGTGTTCCTCCATATATCTACGCATTTCACCGCTACACATGGAATTCCACTCTCCCCTTCTGCACTCAAGTTAAACAGTTTCCAAAGCGTACTATGGTTAAGCCACAGCCTTTAACTTCAGACTTATCTAACCGCCTGCGCTCGCTTTACGCCCAATAAATCCGGATAACGCTCGGGACCTACGTATTACCGCGTACGCTGGCACGTAGTTAGCCGTCCCTTTCTGGTAAGATACCGTCACAGCGTGAACTTTCCACTCTCACACTCGTTCTTCTCTTACAACAGAGCTTTACGATCCGAAAACCTTCTTCACTCACGCGGCGTTGCTCGGTCAGGGTTGCCCCCATTGCCGAAGATTCCCTACTGCGCCTCCCGTAGGAGTCTGGGCCGTGTCTCAGTCCCAGTGTGGCCGATCACCCTCTCAGGTCGGCTATGTATCGTCGCCTTGGTGAGCCGTTACCTCACCAACTAGCTAATACAACGCAGGTCCATCTCTTAGTGATGCAGTTGCACCTTTCAAGTCAACATCATGCAATGTCGACTTTTATGCGGTATTAGCTATCGTTTCCAATAGTTATCCCCCGCTAAGAGGCAGGTTACCTACGCGTTACTCACCCGTTCGCAACTCTTCCAGAAGAGCAAGCTCCTCCTTCAGCGTTCTACTTGCATGTATTAGGCACGCCGCCAGCGTTCATCCTGAGCCAGGATCAAACTCTCATTAAAATAATTGTTTGTCTTAAACTCATTCTGTCACTGACAGATTTATTGTTTCTTTATTGTTCAGTTACTATAACCTCAGTTATAGTGCCCTGCACATTGGTTCGTCTTGTTCAGTTTTCAAAGGCCTTTGTCGCTCTCGCGCGACAACTATATTAGTATATCATGACCTTCCCCTACTGTCAATACTTTTTTTCAAAAATTTTTACTTTCTTGAAAGTTCATTTAAACACTCTTAACTTTCAGTTTTTAAATTGAATTTTTAAAATCCTTTAAATAGTCCTCTAATTTCTTTTTCATTTTTGTTTTTCCTAGACATCTTCTGTTTGCTAGTAATGCTTCATATTGTTCTTTTTCTTTTACTGTTAATTTTTCTTTAAAACGTTTTAAAGAATCTCTTAAAACAACCAGTTCATCTAAATATATTTTTCTTGATGAAATTCTGTGGCTAATTTCTCCAATTTCAATATATGGAAGTCTATTAATTTTTCTTTTATCACTTTCCTGTTGTCTTATTTTATCTTTAATATGATTTCTAAATTTTGTTTTAAAATATGTATAAAGCAACTCTTCATTTGTTTCTATTTCAGGATTTTTTTGATAAAGTTCAAATAGAGTTAGCTGACCTTCCTGTTCCCAATCGTCTTTTTCCCATAATTGAATATAATATTCTTTTTCACATTTTCTTACGATATATTTTACTTTTTGATACATTTTATTAAATTCCATAAGCTCTCCTTTACTTTTATCTGTATTTTATAAAAATAAAGAAGCCCATTGGACTTTTTTTCTATTCTGCACGTTTTTTTAACTATTTGGTTATTATTTTTAACTATTTTGTCCAAATACACAAAAAAACTGCCACTTGGTGACAGTTTATCGATAGTCCGTACGGGATTCGAACCCGTGTTACCGCCGTGAAAAGGCGGTGTCTTAACCCCTTGACCAACGGACCATTTTTACAACATATTCTATTATACAGAATATTTTTACTCTGTCAACACTTTTTTTATAAAAAAAGAAGGAAATATTTTCCTTCTTTTAAATTAGTTGTTTTCTTCTAATTTTGACTTAATTTCATCATATGATAAAGGTTTTGCTTCTTCTTCTAATTCATGCTCTGAATTTTCGGGCATTTTTCCTGTTTCGTATAATGATTTAATTTGAACACTATCCAAGGTTTCATATTTTAATAGAGCTTCAGCAATCAGTTTATGCGTCTCTCTATTTCCTTGAATAATTTCCGCAGCTTTATTACGGGCTTCATTCAACAGACCACGAACTTCTTCGTCAATTTCGTAAGCCGTTTGTTCTGAAATCATTTTTTGTGGGCTTTGAGCACCAAACATTGCATGATTTCCTTCATATTGAACAGGTCCAAGTTTTTCACTCATACCATATTCTGTTATCATCGCACGCGCCATTTGGGTTGCTTGTTCGAAGTCATTTGAAGCACCTGTTGTTTGCGAATTAAAAATAATTTCTTCGGCAACACGTCCTCCCATGAGCCCTGCTAATTGTTCTTTCATGTCTTCTTTAGAAAGTAACATTTGATCTTCTTTAGGAAGGGCAATCATGTAACCGCCTGCGCGACCACGTGGAACAATGGTAACTTTATGAACCACACGAGCATTTGATAAGACCAGACCAACGATCGTATGACCAGCTTCGTGATAAGCAACCATTTCACGTTCTTTTTGTGAAATCGTCCGATCTTTCTTAGATGGACCTGCAATAACACGATCTTCTGCTTCATCGATATCTGCAACATCAATTACTTTTTTATTTCGACGTCTTGCAACCAAGGTCGCTTCGTTCAAAACATTTTCGAGATCAGCACCGACAAATCCTGGTGTCTGTTGAGCAACCAATTTCAAGTCGACGTCTTGAGCAAGTGGCTTATTCTTAGCGTGAACACGAAGAATCGCCTCACGACCTTTCACATCTGGACGTCCAACTAATACTTTACGGTCAAAACGGCCAGGACGAAGAAGGGCAGGGTCAAGGACATCCGAACGGTTTGTTGCTGCGATAACAATGATTCCTTCGTTACCTTCAAAACCATCCATCTCAATCAAGAGTTGGTTGAGGGTTTGCTCACGTTCATCATTTCCGCCACCAAGACCTACACCACGTTGGCGCCCAACAGCATCAATTTCATCGATAAAGATAATGGCTGGTGCTGCTTTTTTAGCATCTTCAAAAAGTGAACGAACCCGGCTAGCACCGACTCCGACAAACATTTCAACGAAGTCAGAACCAGAGATACTGAAGAATGGCACCCCAGCTTCACCAGCTACTGCTTTTGCTAAAAGTGTTTTACCAGTTCCCGGAGGGCCTTCAAGAAGCACTCCTGCTGGGATTCTTGCACCTAATTTAGTAAAGCGTTTTGGATCTTTTAAAAATTCAACAACTTCAACAAGTTCTTGTTTTTCTTCTTCAGCCCCTGCTACATCTGAAAAACGAACTTTTATATCTTCTTTATTAGCAGCACGGGCTTTATTACGACCAAAGTTCATGGCACCGCGGGCACCTCCGCCACCGCCTTGGTTCATCATTGAGAAGAAGAAGAACATGACGATAACAAATGGAACAATTGAAGTGAGAATTGTTATCCACATTCCACTTGAGCTCTCACGCTTGATGGTGATTTCTGCTTTGTGGTCAGCTGCTAATTTTTGTAATTCATTGACGGTGATATCAGATGGAAGGATGACACTAGTAAAGCGAGATACTTTTTGAACACTTGGGGTAAAAAATTGAATTCCTGTATCTTCTTTTGATTCTTTTGCTTTATTATAGGTCCCTGCAATTTCAATCACACTACCATTTGGTTGGTAACTGATCGTTTTGACATTATCATTTTTAATTTCTTTGACCAATTCTGTGTAGTTGATTTGCTGACTTTGACCAACTCCATTACCCGCAAAAAAGTACTGGAATCCTGTCACAGCTGCTACAATAATCAACAAATACAGAAATGGATTTCGAACAAAACCGTTATTTTTTCTGTTATTCATCTAGTCTCCTCTATTTTGAGTACACTTCCTCTTTTAATACACCAACATAGGGTAGGTTACGATAATTTTCATCATAGTCTAAACCATATCCTACAACAAACTCATTTGGAATCGTAAAGCAGGTGTAATCTGCTTCAATCTCAACCAAACGTCCCTCAGGTTTATCCAGTAAGGTAGCAATCTTTACAGATGCCGCATTTCGTTCTTCAAAGAGTTCTTTTAGACTCTTGAGGGTTTTACCTGTATCGATAATATCTTCTACAAATAAAATATCTCTACCAGTAATATCTTGGTCGATATCCTTGATAATATTAATAATACCTGAGCTTGCTGTCCCACCATGATAACTTGAAACCAGCATAAAATCCAATTCAATATGTGTATCCACGTGATTGATCAACTCTGCCATAAATGGAACAGAGCCTTTCAAAATCCCAACAAAAATTGGATTTTTTCCTTGGTACTCTTTTGTTAGGGTTTCACCCAATTTCTTTGCTGCTTCTACAATTTCATCATGTGAAACCAATACTTTTTTTATATCTTTTTCTAACATGTTTTTACCTATCTATTTTTTGAATATAAAGACTATCTTTCATTATACCACTTTTTGAGGGTTGACTCAAATCACTCGTTACCAATCCCACTACAGAAAGAATATTATGATTTTGTTCTATAATGAGAGCCTTTTCCCGAAGAGAAATTGGAATTTTCTGGTTGATAAACCACCGTCTTAATTTTTGATGGTGGCCATTAATAAGCAGCTGATCTCCTTCCTTTCTCCCTCTAATTAAGATGGGGCTTTCGCGTGAAACAGAAAGAATTTTTACATTTTCCCCTACTAATGGTTGTCCAAAAGATAGTTTATAATTTGCAATTTCAAAGATATTCCCAAATTCTAACAAAAGCGGGAGGGGGTGGTCATCAGACTTTTGACTGATTTTTTGTATTTCAAAGAAATCATATTCTTGATGTAGTTCATAATTCGACTTTAAATAATGAACGCAATTTCTTTTTTTTCGCAGTAAATTTAATAATTCTTGAAACTGTACCCTACCAAGTTGCAAATCTGGAAATTGTGCCAGATACTCTTCTAATAAGAATGATTGTACAGAATCAGAATACGTTCTAAAAGAAGCTAAATCTTGAATGGTTAACTCGCTAGTCAATTCTTTCAATGCTTGGTGCCAATGAGTCACTTCCTCTGCTAAATAACGAAGACTTGCTTGTATTTGAGGATTTTCTTTTTCAAATTCTGGAAGGTATTGATGGCGTACACGATTGCGAAAATAATCCTGTGAGTCATTGCTACTATCTTCAAAGTGAGGGATTTTCATCAACTCATCTTTGGTAAAAGTTAACAAAGGACGGATTAGCTCACCCTTGCCAAATGGTTGGCGTACAGAAATGCCACTTAAGTGACGTAATTTAGTTCCTCGTATCAAGCGCATGAAAGTTGTTTCAGCTTGATCGTTTGCATGATGACCTGTTACTAAAGCGGTGCAATCCTCTTTCTCCATAATCTGTTTAAAAAAATCATAACGAAAGGTACGAGCTTTTGCTTCTGTAAAATCACCCGAATAGTGAGCCACATGAATACGTGTCTCTCGCCTATCAGCTAGCGTTCGAAGTTCACTTTCTTCTAAATCTGATTCTGGTCTTTGTCCATGATTGACATGAGCGAGTACCAGATGGATTTTCAATCGTTCTTTATTCTTATATAAAAGTTCATACAGATTCATTGAATCCAATCCACCAGATAAGGCAACCAAAACACGGCGATGGGGAGTAAATAGATCTTGTTTTTCACAAAACTCTAAAAATCGCTTTTCCATTATTTCAATACCTCATAGATATCTTTTGAAATGTTGGAAATCGTATCATAATTCGAATGATCTGTAAAAATGGCTATTACATAGGGTGAATTTGTGTATACAATCGCAACATCATGTCTAAAATCATAGGCATCTCCAATTTTATGAGCAACTTTTACTGGAATGTCACGCGCAATCCGTTGATCATCATATTTTGTCGAGGAGAGTGCATCAATAATAGGGCCATTTTGTTGATAGATAGCCTCCATGACATTGCCAGCCATTTCAGCGGATGCTTCTCTTTTTTCAACATCCCAATGTTTCTTTGCAATTTTATCCAAAATTTTTTGGAAGTCTTGATCTGATTGATGAGTGACATAATAATTCAAGATATTATGTCCAACATTATCTGATTCTTTTGCAATTTTATCTACCAACTCTTGAACACTGTATTCTTTTCCATCTGGTGTTTTTGAAAGGCTACCACTTCCTTCTGGTTCATAGCCACCTTTAAAATCATTGACTTCTGGAATATATTTGTAGGTTGTAGTTGGAGAAATGGCTTTTTTATTAAGCTGTTCTTGGACATAGTACAAGTATGGTAATTTTGTGACACTAGCAGAATACATTTCTTTTTGCGGATTGATTCCAGCAGTATTTCCAGTCGTTAATTGTTTTACATAGATTCCATACGAAGGAGAATTGTATTTACTATTTAACAAGTCCTGGACTTTTTCCATTCGATTATCTTT
Organism: Streptococcus sp. CP1998; assembly: GCF_041026655.1. NCBI lineage: Bacteria > Bacillati > Bacillota > Bacilli > Lactobacillales > Streptococcaceae > Streptococcus > Streptococcus sp. CP1998. The sequence goes on along the minus strand of NZ_CP163380.1, from coordinate 10,146 downwards.
TTCAGTAACGAATGCTTTGTTCACCCAGCCCTGACCTTCAATCTCCACAAACTCATCTCGTAAAGTCTTAGCTGTACGTAAGACTGTCACTTTTGTATAAGGAGAAAGAGGTGTATTTTTTTCTTTTGCACCATTTATTAAGGGTCGGTCATACACTTTAAAACCAGGTTTTAGCCACATGTCTTGTTTTTTTTCTTGTGTTTCTTGCACAACATCAGAAAAAATGACAGAAGAATCTGCTAATACATATCCTTTATCTGCTATTTTAAAAACAGCTTTCCCTTCATCATTTACAAAGAGTTGTTCGATTGTAAACGGTGTGTTGGGGAGAATTTCTCCTTTTGCTTTTTTCAACTGAGGATCAGAAAAAACAGAAATTTTGCGATAGACATTAGGGTTCGCTGGAATTGAAGAAAAATAAAGTTCTGATGGATGAGCCATTGTCTGAGAAGACTCAGACTGCTCAATACTCGCTGCTTGAGACCCAATAAATAAAATTGGAACTAACAATAGGAGCAGAAATCGTTTAGACACCTGTATTCCTTTCATTTTCATCCTTTTGAAGTTTGATCATTTGGTTTTTCTTTTTTAATTCCTCTAATTTTTCATCCGAAAATTCAAGAAATTGTTTAACTGTTTGTAAGATATTTTCCATCGGTTATTGTGGGAGTAAATCTGGGATGGTATAAACATATTCACCATCTTTTGAAAAAGAATACTTAGCGCGTGCATATTTTGTTGCATAATCATCGTCTTTTAATTTTTTAGCGATGTCTTGTTGGTATTCTTTTTGTTCACTTGTTTCTTTATACTCTTTTTCCAACTGTTTGTATTGTTCTTTTTTATCTTGTAGTGATTGATAGCTCTGGGCTAAATTATATGTTGGAAGAATAAACAGTAACATGACCAATATCAAGACGAGTCCCATAAAACGATTGCGTTTTTTTCTTTCTTCTTCTAAAAAACGTTTTCGCTGGCTTTCGTCTTTGATATATTTATTGTTCATTTGAACGATATTTTTAGGCATCTTCTTCTATCCTTGTTTCACTAATTATTTCGTACATTTTGGATGCATCTTCTTTTTTTGTACTATCCAACATTTCCAAGACTTTAACCGTCAATACTTTATTTCCAAAACGAACTTCAATTTGATCATTCACTTTCAAATCCGTTGAACTTTTGGCTAATACTCCATTGACTTTGATTCGCCCTTTATCTGCAACTTCCTTTGCAACAGGACGACGCTTAATAATGCGAGAAACTTTTAAATATTTATCTAATCTCATACTGTCACCTCTAACATAGTATTGTATCATTTTTTATACATAAAATGCGAAAAATGAGCTAAGAACTGCTAGTTCTCTTCTTTTTCCTGTTTAATTTCCAATAAGGTTTGACCAAATTGCTTCAGAGCTTCTAAAATTTCAAAATCTTTCTTATTTCGAATGTCAAAGATCACTTCAATCAATCCTTTTTCTTCTGCAATCTGTGCCTTTAACTGTGTCATTGATAGAGCTTTGAAATAATCCTGTGTTAAAAACAGTTGTTTGGCAATAGGTTCAAATTTCACTGTCACTTTTTGTTGTTTTCTCTCAACAAGACGGACAAAGACTTGATCCAAGTAAGCTTTCACTAAACCAATTTCAAGTAGGTAGGCGACAACATCTGGGTATTCTCCAAAACGATCAATCAATTCATCTTGCAAGTATTCATAGTCCGTCGCAGAATTTATTTCACGAATTTGTTTGTAAATTTCAATTTTTTGACGTTGATCTGAAATATATTCATTAGGTAAATATGCATCTATTTGAAGGTTCAACTCTGCATTGCTCTTTTGCCTGCGATGCTCTTGACCTTGTTTCTTAGCAATAGCTTCTTCTAACAATTGAGAATACATTTCAAAACCAACTGAATCGATGAAACCAGATTGAGAAGCTCCAAGGATATTCCCTGCTCCACGGATCGATAGATCTCGCATAGCAATTTTAAATCCAGACCCCAACTCAGTAAAACCTTTAATAGCTTCTAAACGTTTTTCAGACACTTCTGTAAGAGATTTGTCTGGACGATACATCAAATAAGCATAAGCAATTCGATTGCTTCTTCCTACACGACCTCTTAGTTGATAAAGCGTTGAAAGTCCCATATGATCCGCATTTTCAATAAAGAGTGTATTGGCATTTGGAATATCCACACCTGTCTCAATAATGGTTGTCGTCACTAAGACATCGTATTCGCCATTAATGAAATCCAACAAGGTATTTTCTAAGCGAACTTCACTCATTTGGCCATGAACAAAGCCAATCGAAGCCTCTGGAATCAACTCTTTTAACTCGGATACTTTTTGCTCAATCGTATCTACCTTGTTATAAAGATAGTACACTTGACCTCCACGATCCATCTCCCGCAACACAGCATCTCGAATAATAGTTGGATTGGTCTCTAGTACAAAAGTTTGCACAGGATATCGATTGGTCGGAGGTGTTTCAATGACAGACAAATCTCGAATTCCTAGCATAGACATGTGAAGAGTTCGAGGTATAGGGGTAGCTGTCAAGGTAAGCACATCCACCTTTTTTTTCAATTCTTTCAAGGTTTCTTTATGCTTCACTCCAAAACGTTGTTCTTCATCGATCACAATTAAACCTAAGTCTGAAAAAACAACATCTTTGGACAAGAGCCGGTGAGTTCCAATAATAATATCCACTCGTCCTTTTTTCAACTTTTCAAGCGTTTCTTTCTGCTCTGCCTTACTCTGGAAACGACTTAAAACAGCAACCTCTACTGCAAAAGATTCAAAACGCTCCTTAAAATTGGCATAATGTTGTTGGGCAAGAACAGTGGTAGGAACCAGCACTGCTACTTGTTTATGATCATTTACTGCCTTAAAGGCTGCTCGCATAGCGACCTCTGTTTTCCCAAAACCGACGTCTCCAACCAGCAATCGGTCCATCGGACGATTTGATTCCATATCTTTTTTGATTTCTTCAATGGAACGTAATTGATCATCTGTTTCAATATATGGAAAATCTTGTTCAAAAGCCTCTTGATTTTCATCATCTGAAGAATAAGCAAAGCCTTCTAATTGACTACGCTCCGCATAGAGTTTTATCAAATCATCCGCAATGTCCTCCACCTGTGTCTGAACCCTTTGCTTCGTTTTTTGGAAACGCCCATCGTTTAACTTATTAATTTTTGGCGTTTTTCCATCACTTGCAACGTATTTGGACAACATCTGAATCTGATCGACAGGAATCGAAATGCGATCTCCATTTTGATATTGAATTGAAACATAATCACGATGGACACCCGAAATTTCAATCGTTTCAATTCCCAAATATTGACCAATACCATGAACTTGGTGAACAACATAGTCCCCTTTTTCTAGTTCATTATAATTTTTTAGACGTTCTGCATTGGAAATATTTTGCCTGCGAATCTTTCGTTTGATCTTTTTCTGATAAATCTCTGATTCTGTAATGTAGACAATTTTTTCATCAACAAATTGAAAACCGTGAGCTAATTCTCCAACAACTAATTGACTAGCTTGAGGAATGATCGCATCTCCATCAATATAATCCAATCGAATCCCATACTCTTCTAAATTTTTATGGAGCTGTTGAAGATTGTGATGAGAAGTTGCTTGGACAATAACAGTATAGTTTGATTTTCGATACCGTTCAATTTCCTCTTTTAGTAAATCAAATTGTCCAAAAAACTCCTGCATGGGATATTGATTGAATTGATATAAATGATCAAACTTCAGATTTCCCAATCCTTTTTGAAAGTTTGAAAAATAAGTTGCAGGCGTATATTTTCGTAATGTTGTACTGGTGTCTGCAAAATACACTTGGCGAGAAGAAGTTCTATTTTTATGTAAATCTTCCGTCAAGAGATTAGCTGTATCTAGTTCAAATCTCGCTATTTGATCTGCTATTTTTTGATAATCATCCAGAAAGACAGGAGTGTGTTTAGGGAGATAATCGAATAGGGTATATTGTCTCTCATAAAAGAAACTAATAAATTTTCTAAGATCCGGATGGAGTTTCCTTTGAGAAATATCTCCCAGAATTTCTGCTAGATAAGATTTAAATTCTTCATTCGCGCTCTGTTCTTGCAATTGTTCTATTTGCTGCTGACCACGGATAAAATCTTCCTCTTGCAATAATAGATCACTCACTGCCTTCAGTTGAACTTCTTCAACATTTTCAACAGAACGCTGACTTTCTGGGTCAAAGATTCGGATTCCATCAATCTCATCTCCGAAAAATTCAATCCGATAAGGTTGGAGTTGGTCGATCTCAAAGATATCTAAAATATCTCCTCGTAGACTAAACTCTCCCTGTTGCAAAACTTGGCTTACCTTTTGATAGCCAATCTTCTGTAATGTTTCACTCATAGTAGTTAAGTCTATTTCTTGACCAACCTTCAATTGAAAAATGCTAGATGCAAAAACTTTAGGAGAAGGTAATAGTAGTTTTATACCACTCACATTGGTCACAAGGATACCTTGACGATCCTTTTGACATAAAAAGTTCAAAGCCTCTAATCGTGCAAATTGCCTTTCTTGTGAAGCAAAAACAAATTCTGCTAAAGGGTTATCATCTCCCAAAAATGTATGGACTTTTTCCTCTCCAAGTAAAGCAATAAAATCACTGGCCAATCGTTCCGCTTCGTTATAACTGGAAGTGATGAGGACTGCTTTTTCAATAGAATCAAAGGCTGAAGCCATTACAATAGCCTTTGTAGTCGCAGACAATCCTAAGATCAATTCCCTATTAGTTTTCTGCAAACCTTGTTGCCAGGATAGAAGGTTGGAGTTTTGACTCACTAAATCAATTACATTCATCTACTTACCCGTTGTATTTCTGCATGCTTCTTTCAAAATTTTCTTCTACCAAGTAATCGTTAACCGCTTCTTCTACTCGATCGATTGTTTGTAGAATAGTGATGTAATCGTCTTTATCAAATTTTCCTAAGACATGATGAACAACTGACATGCCCTGCTTAGGTCTTCCAATTCCAATCTTAATTCGATAAAAAGTCTGAGTTCCAATATGATTGATAATCGATTTGATTCCGTTATGACCTCCAGCTGATCCTTTAGCTCGAAGACGAATCTTGCCAACTTCCATATCTAAATCATCGTAAATAACCAAAAGATCTTCAATATCCAGACCATAATAAGTCAGAAGGGCATGGACTGCTTTTCCACTTTCATTCATGAAAGTGGTTGGCTTTACAAAATAGACCTTTTCGCCATTCAAAAATGTTGAGGCGATATCAGCTTGAAAAAGCTTATCATGGGAGAAAGTAAGATTTAAAGACTTTGCCATTTGATCAACTAACATAAAGCCTACATTGTGTTTGGTTTCAACATACTTATCACCTGGATTTCCCAATCCAACAATTAATTTCGTCATCTCTTTCCTTTCAAAACACTAAAAGGGTTGGAAATATTTTTTCCAACCTTTACATCTTTTTAACTCTCTTATACATTAAAACGGAATTCCATGATGTCCCCATCTTGGACAACATATTCTTTTCCTTCTTCGCGCAAACGTCCTGCTTCTTTTACAGCCTTTTCAGAACCGTATTTAACCAAATCATCATAGGACATGGTCACAGCACGAATAAATCCTTTTTCAAAATCAGAGTGGATGATTCCAGCTGCTTGAGGAGCTTTCATGCCACGTTTGAAAGTCCAAGCACGCACTTCTTTTTCACCAGCTGTGAAATAAGTACCAAGTCCCAATAAATGGTAAGCTGCACGCGTAAGTTTATCAACTCCAGACTCTGTTAGGCCAATCGCCTCTAAAAATTCTTGTTTATCTGCATCATCCAGTTCAGAAATTTCTTCCTCAGCACGCGCAGAAATCACAACTACTTCCGCATTTTCTGTTGCCGCAAAGTCACGAATTTGCTTCACATACTCGATAGAATCTGGATCTGCAACAACATCTTCATCCACATTTGCTACATAAAGAACTGGTTTGGTAGTCAAAAGGAAAAGTCCCTTCACCACTTTTTGTTCTTCCTCTGTGAATTCAATGGTACGAGCTGATTTACCATCTTCAAGAACTGGTTTGATTTTTTGTAGAACATTAAATTCAGCAACAGAATCTTTATCTTTTTGTGTGCGAGCAATTTTTTCTACACGCGCATAACGTTTATTAACAGACTCTAAGTCGGCTAAAATTAATTCTAAATTGATGGTATCAATATCTGCCAGTGGATCGACAAAGGCATCTTCACGACCTTGCTCCCGCATGACATTTTCATCATCAAAAGCACGTACCACATGGACAATGGCATCTACTTCACGGATGTTAGCCAAGAATTTATTCCCAAGTCCTTCTCCTTTAGAAGCCCCTTTCACAATCCCAGCAATATCTGTAAATTCAAACGTTGTAGGAACTGTCTTCTTAGGAGTAATCATTTCAGTTAATTTTTGAAGTCGTTCATCTGGAACTTCTACCATTCCGACATTAGGATCAATAGTTGCAAAGGGATAGTTTGCGGCCTCTGCTCCGGCCTTTGTAATTGCGTTAAAAAGGGTTGATTTACCAACATTTGGTAAGCCAACGATACCTGCTGTTAATGCCATTTTTCTTTTTCTCCGTTCAAATTTCAATCTTTTTCATTATAACATAATTCAAAAGACAAGTGATGAAAAGAAATTCTGAATTATTACTAAAGTGTAACCTTTACTAAATAAAAAAATATGTTATAATCAAACTATTAATGATAAAGGAGTTTTATTATGAAAAAACTAAATTGGAAATCTATTCTTCTTTCTTTTGTTGCGATTTTTTCTCTCTTGCTATTGGGTGCTTGTGGAAAATCAGTAGAAAAAACTTATATTCAAAGTATTAATCAAGATAGAAAATCAGACGTTCGTATTACCATAAAACATCAGGGAGATAAACTAATCAGTACTGATTCTGTAAGTACAGTTTATTACAAAGGAGCTGGTGTGTCAAAGGATGAAATAAAAAATCTCATTGCTAGTTACGATGAAGAATTCAAAGATGTAAAAGGGTACTCTCATTCCGCAGAATATAAAGATGAATATTTTGTAGAAAAAACGACTATTGATTATACAAAAGCAGATTTAAAAGTATTGCAAGAAAAAAAATTAATCACTGAACAAAAAAGTAGCAAAATTGACTATATTAGCTATGAAAGTATCTTAAAATCTTTTAAATCTATTGGTTTCAAAGAAGTTAAAAATGGAAAATTTGAAGAATTAAAATAATCGAAAAGGTTCAGTCACATATGTGACTGAACCTTTTATAGTACTTTCTTCATTTTTTGTTCAAAATCATGGCGACTCATCATGACCACATGATCACAATTGCTACATTTGATTTTTATGTCTGCACCAAGTCGCGTAATTTCCCAACGATTTGCCTTCTTGCCTGTTTCTTTAATCACACAAGCGTGAGGCTTTTTCATTTCTACAAAATCACCTAACGTATACATGATTCACCTTTGTTAATTTGTGCGAACTGGCGTAATCAATTGAATGAACCCTTGTTCATTTCCTTCTGGAACCAATGTAAACGGTCTAACAGAAGAAATAAAACGAATAACAACTTGTTCACTGTCAATAGCTTTGAGCGCCTCAATCAAATAAGTTGGATTAAAGCTAATGGACAGATCCTCTCCTGAAACGGCGCTCGTATCGATCTCTTCATTTACTCGCCCAACTTCTGGTGAATGAACGTGGGAAGAAACCACTCCATTTTTGAACTCTAATTTAACCGTTCCGTTTTGAGTCGCATTTGAAAGAAGACGAGCACGCTCCATTGCAAATCGAAGGTTGGCTACATTGAAGGTTGCCTCTGTATTGAATTCTATTGGAATGAGACGGTCTGTATCAGGATAATTTCCTTCTAGCAAACGGGTATAGAAACTAATGTGTTCACTTCTAAATAGAATTTGATTGTTAGCAAAGAAAACTTCAACTGTTTCAATATCATCAGAAAAAACAGAGGTGAATTCACGAAGAGAGCGACTTGGGATGACAACATCAAAGTTGTCTCCATTTTTATCCAGTGTAATCACTTTTTGACTCATACGGTGAGAGTCTGTTGCTACTGTTTTTAGCTCTTTATTATCCGATAGAACAAAGTGAACACCTGTCAAAATTGGCCGACTTTCTTGTACACTTGCTGCAAATGCCGTTTCATTAATTAATTGTTTTAATAATTTTGTTTCCAAAACTAATGGATTACTTGCAGCAATTTCTTGAATACGTGGATATTGATCTGCATCTTTTCCTTTAAGTGTAATTTCTGATTTTCCACTTGTTAAAAGAACCTGTTTTTGTTCAATCTCTTTAAAATCTAAAGTAACATCTGGTAAACTTGAAACCACATTAATAAAGAAAGTTGCTTCCAATAAAATAGAACCTGGAGAGGTCACTAATAAACCAGCATTTTCATCTTTGATAGAAATAAAGTTTTCAATCGAAATTTGGCCATTCGATCCAGATAAGGCAACTCCTTCTGGAGTTACATCAATTTTAATCGTGGAAAGGATTGGGATAGCATTTTTTGAACTGATCGCTCTTTTTGTAGTATTTAGTGCTTGTAAAAATAAAGTTTTGTTAATAGAAAAATTTATCATGGTCATTCCTTTTATTTATTTTATGATTAGTAAGTTAATAGTAATAGTAGGTTGTGTGGAAGTTGTGGAAAACTCTCAGAATCCTGTCTATGACTTGAAAAGTTACTTGTTTAAAAATTGTGCATAATCCCTAGAAGTTTAGAGAAAGTTATCCACAGATTAATTTAATTTTTTCTTGATACTTTGAATTTCGAGTCGAAGATTATCATCTGTATCGACCATACTTTTGATTTTTTCATAGGCATGAATGACAGTCGTGTGGTCTTTCCCACCGAATTCTTTTCCGATTCGAGGCAGTGAGTTGTCCGTCATCTCTCTTGAAAGATACATAGCCACTTGTCGTGCTAGGACAATATTCTGAACTCTTCGAGAACCTTTGATCTCTTTTACACTGACTCCATAGAAGGCTCCAACTGCTTCCTGAATTTTTTCAATGGGAATAACAAGCGTCTTGCTATTATCGTTTTTACGAGCTCGAATAGCTTCAGCTGCAACATCGATCGTAATTTCTTTTAGTTTCTTAACCTTCGCCATTAAAGAAATATCATTTAAGGCACCTTCTAAGTCTCGGACATTTGAATCAAACTGACCAGCTAGATATTCTAATGTGTCATTAGGAAAAATATAGTCTAGATCTTCAATTTTATTTCGTAAGATGGCAATCCGAGTTTCAAAATCAGGCGGTGTTATATTTTGAGTTAGTCCCCATTTGAAACGAGTAACCAACCGCTCTTCAAGACTATCTAAATGATCCGGACTTCGATCGCTTGTTAGAACAATCTGTTTGTTGTCGCTATGAAGGGCATTAAATGTATTAAAAAATTCCTCTTGAGTCGTGACTTTTTTACCACCAAGTGACTGGATATCATCAATCAATAAAAGATCTAAACTTCGATAGGTATTCTTGAAAGTCTTCATTTCTCCTAATCGAAGGTGTTCTAAAAATTCATTAATAAAGGTTTCTGCTGGAACATACTTAACCCGTGCATTTGGAATATTTTCTAGGATTTGATTTCCAATTGCGTTCAATAGGTGAGTCTTTCCAAGCCCTGGTCCACCATAGATAAAGAGAGGGTTGTAAGTTGTTGCAAGATTTTCAGAAACTGCAAGCGCTTTCGCCCAAATATTTCCATCCCCTTGCACAAAATTATCAAAGGTGTACTTTGATTTCAGACCTGTATCAATTTTAGGCAACGGTTCGGTTGTTAAGCTACCTGAAGATAATCTCCTATTCTCACTGCTATGATTGCTAGGAATTTCTTCGGTATCTTCAAAAACGAAATGGAACTTCAAATCTGTATTGTAGACTTCAAAGCTGGCTGTGATCAAAGCATTTTTTAGATTTGTTTCCCAAAATAATTCTTTATAATTTCCATCAAGATAAATGGTAGCAGTCTCTCCATCGATTTTGACTAATTTTGAATCAGCGACAAAAAAATCATAGGCACTATCTTTTAGTTGTAATTGAGCTAATTCTAAAAAACGAGACCAAAATTGCTCTTCTTGTGACAC